>JAUJNO010000017.1 GCA_030448125.1 Rubrobacteraceae bacterium
ATGGTGCCGGAGAAGAGGTCCTCGGGGAAGTAGCCGCCGTTCTTGTCCGGGAACTGGTGGGTGCCCAGGGTTTGGGCGGCGTACGTTCTCAGGACTTTGAAGACCCCGTCGTCTACGACGCCGTCGTCCGCAAGGCCGGCGTTGCGTTGAAACTCCTTTGTTGCGCGGGCGGTGCGCTCGTCGAAGAGGCCGTTCACGGCGCCGGGATCGAAGCCCAGGTCGTTGAGCATCCGCTGCAACTCCGTGACGTCGGCGCCCCTAAAGGGAGGCTGGCGCACGTAGATCAAACGTCCACCCGGCCTATAATCGGCCTCGACGATCTCGTTCCACGTGAGCTCACCCACCACCCCGTCGGCGAGGATGCCCATCTCCTGCTGGAAGGCCTTCACGGCCAACTCCGTCAAGGGACCGAAAACGCGGTCCATTCCCCGGTTGCCCAGATCAAACCCCAATGCCAGGAGCCTGGTCTGGAGGTCCTCGACCTCCCGGCCCCTATCCCCCTTGCGCAGAGCACGCATAGGCTAGAAGGACCCCTCGAACGGCTGGCTCCGGCACAAGCGCATAGCAGAAAGCATTGAAAGCTCCGGGTAGTCGCTAAATGACAGCGCGCCGGGCATCCTCTACGGAATGCCCGGCGCGAAGGGCCACGGGCGGGGTTTCTCCCGTACCTCCCGGACTAGCCCTCGACTACCCCGAGGATGTCGTCGGCGTCGAGGATCATGTAGTCCTCGCCGTCGAGCGTGATCTGGGTCCCCGAGTACTTGGCGAAGACGATGACGTCGCCCTCGCCGACCTGGACGCCGTCCTCGAACTGCCCAACCGCGACGACCTCGGCCGTCTGGGGCTTCTCCTTGGCCGTGTCCGGCAGCACGATGCCTGACTCCGTCGTCTGCTCGCGCTCCACGAGCTTTACCAACGCCCTCTCACCAAGCGGCTTGAATCTCATTCCACTACCTCCTTTGCTCTTCCAATCGTGTACGCTTCCAGCACACCCCGGAGCCTCCCGGACGCGCCGAATATCCTCGATTTCCACCCCGGATTGTAACCGGCCGGGTTACGAGAAGCAATCGCGAAGGCGCACCGCGAGACACGCGGCATCTCGTAATACAGAGCCGCGGCCACTGTAGCCGCCTTACTCCGCGGTTCCGGCGGTGTTACCGGCGGTGCTACAGGCCGAGCTGCGAGGAGAGCTGGTTTCTAGGCAGGGCGCCGACGGCCTGCCGGGTGACCTGGCCGCCCTCGAAGCGGGCGATGGTCGGGATGCTCGTTATCTGGTAGCTCATCGCGGTGGCGGGGTTGTCGTCCACGTTCAGCTTGACGAAGCGCACGTCCTCGCGGTCCTCGCTCATCTCGTCCAGGATCGGGGAGACGCGCCGGCACGGCACGCACCACGGCGCCCAGAAGTCTACTATGACCGGCTTCTCCGCCCCCAAGACCTCGCTCTCGAACGTGGCGTCCGTGACATCAGCGACCGCCATAAACAGCACCTCCAGAAGTACGCTAAACCTTCTCCAACCGCCTCAGTCTACCACGCCCCCTACGGCCGTCAGCCCGGCCTGGGGATCCGCCCCTCTCCGCCACGACAGGTGCGGTTGCGGTCTCTTGCCCGGGGTGACGAGCGTGCGCGGCGGCTCCGGCTTCAGTCCTGCCTCTGCTGAAAGCCGAAAGCCGACGGCTGACCGCTATACTCGGCGAGGGCCTCCGCCCGAACCTCTTCGGCGAGATCCTCCGCCCGTCGCGCCTCGAAGACGCCGGCGCCCAGGGTTTCGGCGTTCGCGGCGGCGCATCCGGCGGCCAGACGCACGGCCTCGACCGGCGAGAGCTTGCGGTGCAAGAGGCCCGCGAGCATCCCCGCGAGGTAGGCGTCGCCGCTACCGATGGTCGAGAGCGCCTCGACCTCGGGGGCTCGAGCCGAGATCACACCATCCTCCACCGCCAGGTAGGAGTGACCCGAGGGCGAGGTCACGCAGGCCCTGCCGGCGCCCAACTCGACGAGCCTGCCGATGCCCCGGAGGAAGTCCTCCCCCTCGATAAAGTCGAACCCGACGGCGCTCTCGGCCTCGTGCTGGTTCGGGCTGACGAGGGACGGTTCGGCCTTGAGCCCCGCCTTGAGGACCGTCGGGGGCGCGTCGACGACCGTGTACAGGCCCTCCTCGCGGGCCTTGCGCAGGGAGGCGACGAGGAAGCTCTGGTCCAGGTTCGCCGGCAGGCTCCCGGCGAAGACGACCGCCGTCGCGTACTCCATCAGAAACTCCAGGCGCCTCTGGAACTCGTGCGCCTCCTCGGGAGAGACGGCCGGACCGTGTTCGTTGATCTCCGTCTGCGTACCCGTAGTCGGGTCCACGATGGCGGTCGAGGTACGACTGGGGCTCTTTATCTCGACGAAGTCGAAGGGGATGGCCGCCTCGCTGAGCCCATCCCGGATGGCGTCGCCGTTGCGACCGCCGACGAGCCCCGTCGCCAGGACCGGCACGTCGAGGGCGCGCAACCCCCGGGCGACGTTTATGCCCTTGCCGCCCGCGAGCGCGATGCCCTCCGACGCCCGGTGCCTGTGCCCGAGCGTCAGGCTCGGGACCACGACGGTCCGGTCCACGGCGGCGTTGAGGGTGACGGTCAGGATCATTTATGCACACCTCCCCTTTTCCCCAGGGTCCCCTTCCGAAGGTTCTCGGTGCTGTATACCATACCCTCCCGGAGGAAGGGAGACTCCTTCGCGGCGGACGCCGCGGCAAGCGCCGCTACGGGCTGGCTCGCGCCGGCGCCCCGGGTGCTTTAAGACAAGGCCCCCGCAGGGCGTTAAAATGGACGCCATGCGTGCTATGCCCCGTTCTTCGAGCCCGTGAAGCGACTCCTCGTCGTCGCGCTTCTCGTGCTCGCGGCTTCCTCGGGATACCGGGTCTACGGTTCTCCCGAGACCGGGACGGGCAGCCTCACGCTCCCCCAACCGGCCCCGAACACGGGTGAGGAAGCGCCGAACTTCGGGGCGGACCGGCGGGATGGCGGGAATTTCGAGCTCTCCGATGAAGGCGTGTACGTACTCACGTTCTGGAGCACTTTGAACAAGGACACTGCCGATGCCCGCCCGGAGTTCGAGGAGATGGCCCGCGACTACGCGGAGGAAGGAGTCTCCTTCGCCGTCGTCTACGTGAGCAACGTGCCCGAGAGCGAAGAGGACGTCCCCTACGACGTGCTCCAGGACGGCTCCGGGGAGTTGACCGCCATGTACAACGTAAAGAGGGTGCCGAGGCTGTTCCTGATCGACGACGGCACGATAGAGTTGGTGCAGAACGGCTACTATCAGGAGAACGAAGAGCGCCTCCGGGAGAATTTGGACCGGATCCTGTCCGGCAAGACTTGAAGACGCAACCCGGGATAACGAGGAAGAGGAGGACATGAAAAGGGAGAGCATAGTACAGCTCATAGGAGTAGTGGTGGTCCTGGCGACGATAGCGATCACGATCGCCGCCATACTCCACGAACTCAGCGCCGCCTAAAAAGGAGGCCCTCCAGGCGCCGGCCCCCGGCTCGTTACGCTCGGACCCCCGCGGCCGCCAGATCCTCGCGCATCCCGCGGGCCGCGTCCCGGGCGGCGCTTTTGTAGTCGTCTCCGGAGGAGACCGGTCCCTCGAAGGCGCGCAGGATGCCCCGGCTGCTGTTGACCAGGACGCCCGCGCCGCTGGCGTCGAGCAGCGCCCTGACGCCAGCGGCGTCACCCTTCTGCGCCCCATAGCCTGGGGCCAGAAAGAGCGCCTCCGGGAGGATCTCGCGCACCCGCCGCCCTACTTCGGAACGGGTAGCGCCAACTACCGCCCCGGTGTCGAGGTAACCCGACGCCCCGCTCTCGCCCAGAGACGCCACGAGCCGCGCCGCTGCCTCGTAGAGCGGTGGCGTCGAGGAATCCTGGAGGTCCGGCGCCGAGGGGTTCGAGGTTGCGACCAGGACGAAGGCGCCCCCACCCCGGCCCAGGCGTCGCGCCTCGTCGAGGAACGGCTCCACGGCATCCGCGCCCATGTAGGGGTTGACCGTGACACCCGTGGCGCCGTAGACCGAGAGGTGGGCCCCGGCGTAGGCGGCGGCTACGTGCCCCACGTCCCCGCGCTTCGCGTCCGCTATCGTCGGGAGCTCCAGAGCGTCGCACGCCGCGATCAGGTCCTTGTACACCCCCATCCCCTCGGGTCCCAGACACTCGAAGTACGCTAACTGCAGCTTTACGGCCGCCGCCTCCGGCCCCGCCGCCTCGAGTATGCCCAGGCAGAACTCCCGAACCGCCCCGGCCTCCGTAAGGGCGCGCTCGCGTACGCGCTCCAGAAGCTCCAGCGGCAGGTGGCGCGGGTCCGGGTCGAGACCCACTACGACGGCGCTCCTCTTGCGGCGCGCGGAGGAGATAAAGGCCTCCACCGCTAGGACCTCCCCGATCGGGGTTCTTGCAACGCTAGCGCGGAGGCGGGCACGAAAAAGCCGCGGGGGGCAGCCCGCGGCATTAAGAAGGTTTGCAGCTTATTTTATGGAGTCTTTCAGGCCGTTACCGGCGGTGAACTTCGGCACCTTCGAGGCCGGGATCTTCATCTTCTCTTTCGTCTGGGGGTTGACACCCTCGCGGGCCTCGCGCTTCTGGACGTAGAACTTGCCGAAGCCGGTGATCTGGACCTGATCGTCCTTTTTGAGGGCCGACTCCACCACGTTCGTGAACGCCTCGAAGAAGCGCTGAGCCTCGCTCTTGGAGCCGTTGGCCTCGTCGGCGATCTTCTCGATCAACTCCGTTTTGTTCATGTACCTGTTGCCTCCCTTGTCGCTTCCACTTCCAGCCCCCTTCCCCGCAACCTGCCGGGGACTATACCAGAGGGCCAAATGCGCCTCAATCCCGACCAGTTATTCCCAAATCCTCTAATCTGAGAAGCGCCCCGAACGGGTAACCGCCGAGACTGGCGGAGTCTTCGTCTCTCCTGTCGAGGACGGCCACGATCCCCAGCACCTCCGCGCCCGCCTCCTCCAGGGTAGCCGCCGCCCGCAATACCTGGGTGCCCGTGGTGACCACGTCCTCGATGAGGACGACCTTCTCCCCGGCCTCGAGCGGCCGCCCCTCGATCCTGTTGCCAGTCCCGTATTCTTTGGCGCTCTTTCGGACTATGCCGTAAGAAAGACCACTGTGAAGAGACGCGGCCGCAACCAACGGCACGGCCCCAAGCTCGACCCCCGCGAGCCTCCGGGCGCCGGGCGGGAGCCTGGCCGAGATCTCGCGGGCCAGCTCCCGCAGAAGCCCGGGCTCCGTCGAGAAGAGATACTTGTCCACGTAGAACCGGCTCCTCTTGCCGCTCGAAAGCACGAAGTCACCCTCTAAAAGGGCCGCCTCTCTCACCCTGGAGGCGAGACCGGGGTCAGGACCAGGGCCAGGACCAGGGCCAGGATCAGGGCCAGGACCGGGGTCAGCCCCCACCCGGACCACCCGAAGGCTGTTCCAGGTCCTCCAGATCCTCCAGGGCAGCGTCGAACGGTCCGAAGTCGATCTTCTCCAGGAGGTCGCCGAGCTCCCGCGCCTCGCCCTCCGCCTCTGAGAGGCCGGCCTCTATA
Organism: Rubrobacteraceae bacterium; assembly: GCA_030448125.1. GTDB lineage: Bacteria > Actinomycetota > Rubrobacteria > Rubrobacterales > Rubrobacteraceae > Rubrobacter_F. The sequence continues at coordinate 5,569 of JAUJNO010000017.1, forward strand.
CGCGCATTGACCTCCGCGAGGAGCGCCACCGCCCGGTCGAGGATGCCCACTACTTCCGAGTCCGGAACGCCCTCCAGATCCTCCGCGAGCTTCTCTAGCTCCGAGAGCCGCTCCTCGAGTCGCCCCGCGTCCATCTCTCGCCCGTCGTCCATAAGCTCCCGACTATACATCATCCCCACTGCGTGATCCGCTACGCTGCGAATCCTCGCGCGGCTTCTCCTCGGGATTACCGGACTGCCCGATGCCCGGCAGGTTGCCCCCCGAGAGCCACCAGATCCCCGCGACGAGGACCAGGGCGGCCAGAATCAGCGCGAGAAACGGCAACAGCCCCCACACCAGAAAGCCGTACCCCGCGCGCAGCAGGAGAAAAGAAACCAGACCCGCACCGGCGCCGAAGAGCGACAACAGCAACACGGCCCCGAGCAGGACGAGCGGAAAAACGGTTGGAGAGATGCGTCTCATGAACTTGCCATCCTACTTCACCACCCGGTCTATAGCTTTTACGAGATCCTTGACCATCTCTTCGGAGACTCCTTCCTTTTCGGCGCGTTCCTCGACAAAATCCTTCAAGAGGACGGTATTGATACGACGGATGGCGGAGAAGATCGCGTTGGTCTGCTGGACGACGTCGGCGTAGGTCACGTCTTCGTTCTCGACCATCTTCGCGACACCGCGGACGTGCCCCTCGACGCTCTTCAAACGCCGGAGCACCTCGCTCTTGGCTCCATCCTGCAAATCAGTCATCCTCCCGTTCGAGCTCTTCTAAAAGTTCCCGGACGACGCTCGCGTCGTGGAAGGACACGTCGCCCTCCGGCAGGTGCTGTATCCTCTCGTGTCCCTTGCCCGCCACGACCACCACGTCCCCAGGTCCTGCCGCCCTCAACGCCCGCCGGATCGCCGCCCGCCTATCCAGCACGACCTCGTACCGTCCCGGGCCGCCCTCGGAGCCCGCGGCGACCTCACGGGCTATCTTCCCCGGGTCCTCGGTGTAGGCGTCGTCGGTAGTTATTATGCTCAACTCCGCGAGGTTCGACGCAACCCGGCCCATCAAGGGGCGCTTCGCCACGTCCCGATCCCCGGCCGCCCCAAACACGCAAAGGACGCGCCCACCGCCGGCATCCGCGACCTCACGAGCGACGTCCAGAGCGGCTTCGAGCGCCACGTCGGTGTGGGCGTAGTCCACGATCACCTCGAAGCCGAGCCTCCCGCTCGAGATGAGCCGCTCGAACCTGCCCGGCACCTGCCCCATCTCTCGCACGGCTCGGACCACCACCTCCTCCTCTACCCCCAGCGCCAGCGCGAGCGCCGCCGCCCCGGTCACGTTCTCGACGTTATAACTACCGAGCAGGGGGCTCTCGACCTTTAGAACGCCTCCCGGGTGACGGAGCAGAAAGGCTGTCCCTCCCCGCACCGGCCTTACGCCCTCGACGCGGTAGTCCGCGTCCCGCGCGACGCCGAACGTCTTCACGCCCGGGATCTCCCCGGCGAGCCTGCGCCCGTAAGGGTCGTCCGCGTTGGCCAGCTTCGGGCCTCGGGGCCCGACCCAGCGAAAGAGTTCACGCTTGGCGCGATAGTACTCCTCCATCGAGCCGTGGAGGTCGAGGTGGTCCCGAGTGAGGTTGGTGAAGAGCGCGCCCGCGAAGCGCGTACCCGCGACTCGCTTCAAGGCAACCCCGTGCGAGGAGACCTCCAAAACGGCGTGCTCGACCCCGGCGTCGAGCATCTCCCGCAGGGTGCCTTGCACCTCGACGGCCTCGGGCGTGGTGCGGACGGTAGGGCGCCGCTCACCCCCGCGCTCTCCACCGGCTCCCCCGGGCCCGCCGAAGATCACCTCGGCCGTGGTCATGAGGCCGCACTTACCGGAGGTGTGGGCGGCGAGGATCGAGTACAGGGTATAGGAGGTCGTGGTCTTGCCGTTAGTACCGGTTACGCCGTAGACCTCCATCTCCGCGGAAGGGTCCCCAAACACGGCGCACGCGAGTGCCGCGAGCGCCGCCCGGGCGTCGGGTACGACGACGGCGGGCACGCCCGAGGAACCCGGCGGCAACTCGCGCTCGGTCACGACGAGCGCCGCCCCACGCCGCAGGGCCTCCGGGACGAACTCGGCGCCGTCGCGCCGGAAGCCGGGGATCGCCACGAAGGCGAAGCCGGGCTCGACGAGACGCGAGTCGTGGGTAACGCCGCCGACGCCTTCTACCCCCGACGGCGGCTCCGCTCCCAGGATTCGGGCCAGCTGTGCGTTTAGAAGGGAGACCACAACCCGTAGTGTAGCAAGGGCCGCGACGCGCACGCCCGTGTACACGCCCACGTAGCGCCCGCTGCTACCACCGCGAGACCCCATCTGTAGATCAAGTGAACGAAATTACTCCAATTTTCGGTGACGCCCTTCAGGTTGTGTGTTAGCCTACGCGGGTCATTTTTTACGGAGACTTAACAAACGTAGGAAACTGAGGCACTGAGGGCGCAGCCGCGACACGTGGCGGCCTCTCTACCAGAAAGGGGACGGATGTCGGCCGAAAGCACCTCGATGTTGGCGGAACGGACGGACGAGCTTCTGAACCGGGGCCGGAGCCAGGGGTTTATAAGCACCGACGATGTCGCGGATCTGTTGCAGGAGGGGGAGCTTTCGGCAGCCGAGGTAGAGGAGTTCTACGCCACCCTCGAAGAGGAGGCGATAAACCTCGTGGAGGGCGAGGGTACAACGCCCCCGGAGGCTGCGCCCATGGTCTCCCCGGCCTCCGCCGGCGCGACGCAGGGGGTCCCGGAGACTCCCGCGGTGCAGATAGCGCACGCGGTGGCGACGGGTGACTCGATCAGGATGTACCTCGCGGAGATCGGGCGGGTCAAGCTCCTCACGCACGCCGACGAAATACGTCTCGCCAAAGGCATCGCCCGCGGCTGTAAACGCTCCAAGGACCGGCTCGTCGAGGCCAACCTGAGGCTGGTAGTCTCGATCGCCAAGAAGTACCGCAATCGCGGGGTCTCTTTCCTGGACCTGATCCAGGAGGGGAACCTCGGCCTTATCCGGGCGGCCGAGAAGTTCGATCACACAAAGGGCTACAAGTTCTCGACCTACGCGACGTGGTGGATCCGGCAGGCCATAACCCGCGCCATCGCCGACAAGGGCCGCACGATCCGAATCCCGGTCCACATGGTCGAGAAGGTAAACAAGTTTCACAGGACGCACCGCCGTATGACGCAGACCCTGGGACGCGAGCCGATCGACGAGGAGATCGCCCGCGAGCTGGAGATGCCGATCGAGGAAGCCTTGAGGCTGCAGGAGATCAGCCAGAGGGCCATCAGCCTCGAAACCCCCGTCGGCGACGAGGACTCCTCCCACCTCGGCGACTTCCTGGAGGACGCGACCGCGGTAACGCCCACGGAGGCGGTCTCCGAGGCCTTGCTCAAGTCGCACCTTAGAGAAGCTCTGGACGAGTTGCCCGAGAGGGAACGCCAGATCATCGAGCTCAGGTTCGGGATGAAGGACGACAGGCCCCGCACCCTCGAGGAGGTCGGCCGCGAGTTCGACATCACGCGCGAACGGGTGCGCCAGATCCAGATGAAGACCCTCAATCTCCTCCGCGAGCAGCGCCGCACCCAGAACCTGCGTGAGTACCTCCGGTAGCGTCCCTCTCCCCGGGGGTCCCGGCGACGAGTCTCCCAAGAAGCTCGACGCCTTCGTCCGCGAGTTGGCCCGGGCGGCCGGGGAGCTGCACCTCTCGCGCCTGACGGATCCCGGCGAGATCAAGGAGAAAGCCCCCAAGGACCTCGTCACAGAGGTGGACCTCCTCTCTGAGGAGCTCTTGATCTCGCGCATCCGCGAACGTTACCCGGACGACGCTATCCTCTCCGAGGAGCAGGGCGGCGAAATCTCCCCAACCGGCCGTACCTGGCTCCTGGACCCCGTGGACGGCACGGCCAACTTCGCCCGCGCCAACCCCCTCTTCTGCGTCTGCATCTCCGTCGTCGAGGGCGACGAGGTGAAGCATGCGGCGGTCGGCGCCCCGCGCCTCGGCGACGTCTACCACGCGTCTTCGGGCGGCGGGGCCTTCCGAGACTCGGCCTCCGGGGAGACCTACCCCTTGCGCGTGGCGCGGGCGGAGAGGCTCGAGGACTCCTTTGTCGGGGTGGACTTCTCTTATCAAGGCGGCAGCGATCCCGCCAAGAACAATATCCTTGAGGTCTTCCGCTCCTGCTGGCAGGTTCGCTCCCTCGGTAGCGCGGGCATCCGGGGGGCCTGGCTCGCGGCAGGCTACCTCGACGTCTCCATCGGTACCCGCAACACCGCCTGGGACTACGCCCCCACCGCCCTCCTCGTCTCCGAGGCCGGTGGTAGCGTCACGGGCCTGGCCGGAGAACCCTGGACCTACGACTCCGACGGCCTCGTCGCCACCAACAACGAAACCCTCCAAACAGAGGTACTAAGGCTCATAGCCGGAGGCTAACCGCCTCCTCTCCTTTCACTACCAAAGCATATCGCTACTACTGGGGAGCGGGTTGCGCCTGTCCGGAGACCGGTTGGAGAGCAGGCTGCGACCGCGTGGGGACCGGGAGTTGTTGCGGTGGGTTTGGGACTGGTGGCTGCCGCGGTTGAGCGGGCTGCGGGGAGGCGGGTTGCGTCTGCTGCGGTTGCGTGGCGGAGGCAGCCTCTCGCCCGTAAATCGGCGGCGGCTTCGGGTTCTCCGGCGGTTGTTGCGGTTGGCCATAGAGTGGTTTCGGCGGGGTTGCGGACTCCTGTTTCTCTTTCTGTAAGGCCTTCTGATCGAGCTTGCCGTAGGCGCGCCCGCCCACCCCGATCTTGAGATTGAGGTCCGAGCTCGGGGTGTCGAGCTGCTGGACAGGAAGGTCTTTCGTGGCCTCCTGCATGTACAGGGACCAGATGTCGAGCGGGAAGTTCTCGCCGTTGATCTCCGGGAACCCCCGGACGTACGTCATCGAGCGACGCTCCTCGGGGTAGCCGACCCAGACGCTCGTCGCGAGCTGCGGCACGTAGCCTACGAACCAGGCGTCCACGAATAGCTCCGACGTTCCGGTCTTGGCGGCCGAAGGACGGCCGAGCTCGGCGTCCAGGTTCCGGTAGCGGCCCGCTGTGCCCCGCTCCACGACGCCGCGCAGGGTCTGGGTGATGGCGGCTGCCTGGTCCCTGGTAAGGACCCCGGTTCCCGTTTGCTCGTACTCCTGGACCGTGACCTCCTCTCCGCTCTCCCCTTCCCTGGTTACCCTCTCGATCAGGTACGGTTCCATGTGGGTGCCGCCGTTTGCGAGGGTCGAGTACGAGGAGGCCATGTCGAGTGGCGTTACCCCCTCGCCGATGCCCCCTATGGCCATCGGAGGGTAGGTGTCGATGGTGCTCTGGATACCCATGCTGTTCGCCAGGGCCGCCACGTTCTCTAGCCCTAAGTCGAGGGCGAGCTGGACGAAGACCGTGTTGTCCGACTGCTCGGTGGCGTGCCTCACGGAGATCGGACCGCGCTGGACGTAGTTGTAGTTCTGGACCTGGTAGGGCTCGCCGCCGGTGTCTATGCTCAGGTCCTTCGACTCGTAACCTGTCTCGGGGGAGAGGCCCTGCCGGATCGCCTCGGCCAGCACGAACGTCTTGAACGAGCTGCCGGGCTGCCGCTTGCCCTGCGTCGCGAGGTTGAACTTCACCTGCTCGAAGTCCGAGCCCCCGACCACCGCCCTGACCGCGCCCGTGGAAGGCTCCACGGAGACCAGGGACGCCGAAGGGTCGTCCGACTCCGGCTCGATCACCTTGTCCACCGCCGCTGCTGCGTGCTCCTGCAACCTAGGATCGAGGGTCGTGTAGATCTTCAACCCGCCCTCGTAGAGGGCCCGGTCGCCGTACTGCTCGGCGAGCTCCTTGCGGACCGCGTCCAGGAAGTACGCGTTCTCGCTCTCGGGCTCGACCTGCCCGCGGCTCAAGGAAAGGTCCTCGGCCACCGCCCCGGCGTGCTCCTCCGGGGTCACGTAGCCATGCTCCAGCATCCTATCCAGGACGACGTCGCGCCTCTTGCGCGCGCTCTCGGGGTCGGTGAAGGGGTCGTAGGTGCCGGGTAGGTTGATGATTCCCGCGAGCAGCGCCGACTCCGGGAGGGTAAGCTCGGCCGCTTCTTTGTCGTAGTAGGTGCGGGCGGCCGCCTCAATGCCGTAGGCGTTCGCTCCGAAGTACACGGTGTTTAGGTACTGCTCGAGGATCTCGTCCTTCTCGTGCGCCTCCTCGTACTGCCAGGCCAGGGACGCCTCGGTCATCTTGCGCTGGAAGGAGGGGATCTGGCGCTGCTCCTGGGCTATGTAAGTGTTCTTGACGAGCTGCTGGGTGATGGTCGAGCCACCCTGCCGGACGGAGAGGTCCTTTACGTTCTCCCCGGCGGCCCGGCCTATCGCCTCGAAGTCGATGCCCCGGTGCTCGTAGAAGCGGTGGTCCTCGATGGCGATCACCGCGTCTCGCAAGGTCGGGTCGATCTCGTCGAGACCCACGACGAAGCGGTTCTGCACGCCGTGCAGTTCGTCCACGACGTTGCCGCCCGAGTCGTAGACGACGGAGGTCTGGGCGAGCTCGGTGGCGGAGTACTGGTCGAGCTCGGGCAGGTCTTCGGCGACCTGAGCGTAGGTGTAGGCGAAGGTGCCGACGAGCGCGACGACCGAAGCCAGGAAAACCGAGACGAGCCCGACGACGGCAATCCTCACGACGCTCCACGTCCGTTCCCGCTTCTGACGCTTTACCTGTCGCCTCTGCCGGCGGCGACTCAGCCTGGCGAACCCTTCGTGGTCCATGAAGCGGCTATTATACAGAAGGGTAAAAGCCCTCGACCTTAAAGCTGAATTAGAGAAAGAGCGTACCCTCATGAACCTTCCACGTAAGATGTTCCCCGCCCTCGCCGGCAACTCCTACGTCTACCTCAACTCCGGCGGCAGCGGCCCACCCTCCCGCGAGACGATAGGGGCCATGCGCGAGGCGGACGATCTGTGCTCGGGTCCCGCCTACCTCGAAGGGACGGATTTCTACGCCCACCAGCGCGACATGTACGCCCGCGCCCGCGAAGCGGCTGGCCATCTTTTGAACGCGGCCCCGGATAGCCTGGCCCTCACCCAGAGCACCACCCACGGCATGAACCTCGGCGCTTTCGCCCTCGACTGGGAGGTAGGCGACGAGGTCGTCTCGAGCCGCTCCGAGCACCCAGGATGTCTCGTCCCTCTGCACGCCCTGGAGAGGCGTTACGGCGTCCGGCTGAGGCTCGTCGAGCCCCCGATCACAGCCGAAAAGGTCGAGGCAGCGATGACCCCGAAGACGCGCCTCGTCTCCGTCTCGCACGTGGACTGGACTACGGGCGAGGTCCTACCGCTAGAGGAGATCTCGGCACTCGCCCGCGACCGGGACGCCCTGACCCTCGTGGATGGCGCCCAGAGCGTAGGAAACATCCCCGTGGACGTCCCCGCGACCGGCGTCGATATGTACGCCTTTACCGGCCACAAGTGGGTCCTGGGACCGGAGGGCATGGGCGCCTTCTACGTCCGTCCCGGCCTGGAGGTCGAGAGTACGAGCCTCGGCTACGCCTCCCTCTCGGACTCCACAGCGTTCAAGGCTGAGGGCGGCTACGACGAGCATGTCCACGAGGGCGCGAGACGCTTCGAGGCCTCGACGATGAGCCCGGCCCTGGCGGCCGGCTTCGCCGCGGCGACAGGCGCCGTTCACGAGCGTGGCGAGGAGGGCTTCGCGGAGATACGGCGCCGCGCCAATCTTCTGATGGGCCTCCTGGAAGAGATGCCCCGCATCACGCTCCGCTCCCCCCGCCCCGCCCGCTCGGGCCTCGTAAGCTTCGAGGTCGCGGGCGTGGCACCGAAGGAAGCCGCCGAGAGGCTCCTCGCGCAGGAGTTCGTCGTCCGCTTCATCCCGGAGCCGTACCCTTACGTTCGGGCGAGCACGCACCTCTTCAACTCGGAGGAAGAGTTGGAGGCGTTGGCAGAGGCCGTAAACAAGTTGTGACGCGAGCCAGCCCCCGGGCCGTTCTCGAGCGTTCCGGATGCCCCGGCTCCTGGATGAAGGCGCTCCAGTCCGGTGGAGGCTATCGGCCTTCCGACGTGCCTTCGGCCACGGCGTCGGCTTCTATCTCCACGAGCATCTCCGGCGAGATGAGCCGCCGCACCTCGACCATGCTGGTGGCGGGGCGGATCTCCCCGAAGAACTCGCCGTGGGCCTTTCCCACCTCCTCCCACTCCTCGATGTTGGTCACGTAGATCCTGGTCCGCACCACCTCCGAAAGTCCCGCCCCCACCTTTCGCAACGCCGCCTCGATATTCCTCAGTGCCTGCACAGCTTGCGCGTACGGATCGCCCATGCCCACGACCTCCCCGTCCTCGCCGGTCGCGGTCGTGCCGGAGACGTACACAAACGGTCCCACGCGCACCGCCCGCGAGTAGCCTACGGCGGACTCCCACCGGGCTCCGCTGGATACGTTCTTTCGTCGAAAATCCACCATCTCTTCTCCTCTTTGATCTCACGATTTGTGTCACATATCTCTACTCGCGGCACAATACTGAAACCATGGAGCACTTTGAAGATCAGACACGGGTAAACGTAGGCCCACAAGGGAGGATCGTTATCCCCGCCCGGTTGAGGAGGTCTCTCGCCATAAAGCAGGGGGACACTCTGGTCGTCCGATCCGAGGAGAGGCGGTTAGTCCTGGAGAAGAGGGAAGAAGTTTTGGCCCGGATACGAAGACGCTTCGGGAGCGTATCTCGCGGGGTGAGCTTGGCGGACGAGTTGATCTTCGAGCGGCGAGAAGAGGCCCGGCGAGAGCAGGCGGGGTAGTAGGCGCCGCTCGTCCCTACTCCTGTGTACTCGATGCCTCCACCCTGTTGGCTCTGCTGCACGAGGAGCCTGGCGCCGACATCGTGGAGCCGCTCCTGGAGGAAGCGGTGATCTCCAGCGTCAACTGGTCCGAGGTGATACAGAAGAGCCTGGCTTGCGGCGTGGAGTTAGAAGGCCTGCGGGAAGACCTGGAAGCCCTGGGGCTCGCCATCGCGCCGTTCGCCGTCGAGGACGCCGAAGCTTCGGCCCTGCTGCATGGCGAGACTGCGGGGTTCGGGCTCTCGCTGGCGGATCGGGCCTGCCTCGCACTATTCAGGAAGCTCAGGCTCCCGGCGCTCACGACGGATCAGGCGTGGGCCAACCGGAGATCGAGGCGGTCTCCGTACGTTTGATCCGCTAGCCATCACGAAGACGGCCTTCGCATTCTCAACCGCGAGAGCGCATCCTGCTCGGACGCTTTGGAGACTTCCGGGTGGCGGTTGTGCTCGGCCACGAACACGTCGATCATTGCCCGCGCTATGCTGACCCTGGGCGGGAGCGTCGGGAGGTCGCCCACCGGGTACCAGCCCGCGTCCTCTATCTCCGCCGGGTCGATCCGAAGCTCGCCGCTGGCGTAATCGGCGATGAACCCGAGCATGAGCGAGTTCGGGAAAGGCCACGGCTGGCTCCCGAAGTACCGCACGTTCGCGACCTCGACCCCAACCTCCTCATATATTTCCCGGCTTATGGTCTCCTCTATAGACTCTCCGGGCTCGACGAAACCCGCCAGCACGCTATACATCCCCGGCGGAAAGCCTGGCGAACGGGCGAGCAGGACTTCGTCCCCGCGCCGGACCAGCACGATAGCAGCCGGGCTCAACCGAGGGTAAAAGATCATCCCGCACCGCGGACACTCCTTCGCGAACTCGGTTGGTCCGGGCACTGTCTCTGCTCCGCACCTGCCGCAGAACCGGTGCGTCCGGTTCCATTCGACGATCTGCTTCGCGCGCCCCGCCTTCAGGAAGAAGTTCTCGTCTACGCCCCACAAGCTTCGCAGATCCCGGAACACCATCCCCTCGGGCTCCTCAACGCCGGACCCGAGCTCGGCGGCCCAACACCGGCTGCCATCGAGGTTGCCCACCTCACGCTGGAACGTCGCTTCGAGGCCGAGATCCTCCAGAGAAGCCGCCCGTGGTACGCCTACCGAACCGCCGTTATCCAGTATCAGCAGCTGGTCTCCGCGAAACGCGAACCATAGGGGCGCTTCGGTGCCCGCCAACCGGCTAATCGTGCCCATCGAGCCGGCTCGCCAGGTACACGGCCGGGTGCTGAGCGCGGCGTCCGGCGCCACCCGAGATCTGCTCGCGGCAAGAGGTCCCCGGAGCTATAACGACGCTCTCGTTGGCCTCGCGTACCGCCGGTAAAAGCCGCCTCTCCCCCATCTTCATCGATACCTCGTAATGGCCCTTTTTGTACCCGAACTGCCCAGCCATCCCGCAACACCCGGAGTCTACGATGGTCACCTCTGTCCCTGGCGCGAGCGCGAGCGCCTTCTCGGTCGGCCCCGTGCCGACGAGCGCCTTCTGGTGGCAGTGCCCGTGCAACAACACTGGCGCCCCGCCCCGCAACGGCAACTCCGCGTCAAGCTCCAGCAGCGCCTCCTCGAAGAGGCGGGTAGCTTCGGCGAGCTTGCTCACACGCTCGTCGTTCGGGAGGAGCTTCCGGTAGTCGTCGCGCATCGTGAGGATACAGCTCGGCTCGAGACCGACGAGCGGTACCCCACGCTCGACGAGCGGCATCAAGAGGTCGAGGTTGCGCCTGGCGTTCTCGCGGGCGGCATCCACAAGACCCTCCGAGAGCATCGGCCTACCGCAACAGACGACCTCCGGAAGATGTATCTTCGCCCCGGCGGCGGCGAAGAGCCTCACCGCCCCTTCCCCGATCTCCGGCCACTGGTACTCGTTCCAAGTATCGTTGAAGAGCGCCAACTCCGCTGGACCCTCGCCCTGCGGCAGGCTCGGGAAGCGTTTCGAGAACGTCTCCTCCACCACCTTCGGCAGTTCGCGGCGCGGGTCTATGCCCAGGAGCCCGGCGGCGCGGCGGGCGAGGCTGGTGCCCGCGACGGAGTTGTAGAGGGTCGGGGCGAGGGCGGCGAGGGCGAGTTGAGAGCGGATGTGGCCGACAACCCTTTGGAGCAGCGAGAAGCCGTGCCTCTGGCCCATCTGATAGAGGACCTCGGTCTTCATGCTGGCAACGTCCACCTGCGAAGGGCACTCGCTCTTACACGCCTTGCACGCTACGCAGAGGTTCATGACCTCCTTCATCTTCTCGCCGGTCAGCTCCTCGGGCGGGAGGGTGCCTTCGAGTACGGAGCGGAGCATGTTCGCCCGCGCGCGCGTCGAATCCTGCTCATCCAGGGTAACCATGAACGAGGGGCACATCGTGCCCGTGTTCTTCTTGCGGCAGAAGCCGGATCCGTTGCACAGCTCGACGGCGGCGGCGAAACCGCCCTGCTCCGTAAAGTCCAGGTTGGTACCCAGGGAGAGTCGCTTACGTCCCGGACCAATCCGGAGTTGCTCGTCCATCGGCGGCGGGTCCACGATCACGCCGGGGTTCAGCATCCCCTCGGGGTCCCACGCGCTCTTCACCTCGGCGAAGGCCCGCACGAGCTGCGGCCCATACATCCTCTCCAGGAACTCCGAGCGCGAGAGACCGTCGCCGTGCTCGCCGGAGATAGAACCCCCGAGTTCGTCGACGAGCTCCGCCACCTCCTCGCCAATCCTGCGCATCCTCGCCACGCCTTCGGGATCGCTCGTGTCGAGCGCCGGTCGGACGTGCAGGGTGCCGACCGACGCGTGGCCGTAGAAGCAGGCCCAGGTGTCATTCTCCTCCACTATCTTCTCGAAGCGCGTGATGAACTCCTCCAGCCGCTCGGGCGGCACCGCCGCGTCCTCGACGAAGGCGACAGGTTTCTCCTTTTCGGCCGTACCCAGGAGGAGCGGCAGGATGGACTTGCGTAGCTTGACCGTCTGGGCCATCTCATCCTGCGAGCGCAGCGCCGCCGCCTCCCGCGCCCCGACCTCTTGCGCCAGCTCGTCCAGCTTCGAGAAGCGCTCGTCGAGCTCCTCTTTCGTCCCGCTCCACTCGACGAGCAAAACGGCCTTCGGCTCCCCCCGGATAAAGCCGGTCGAGCCCCTGTAGGCGGGGGTCGCGTCCGCCCGGCCTATGGCCACGTCGTCGAGCAGTTCGATGGCCGACGGGTTCTCCTCGAGCAACGCGACCGTCGCCCGCGCCGACGCGGCCAGAGAGTCGAACTCAAAGGAGGCCAGCGCCCGCTCCGGGGGAAGATATTGCAGACGAAACTCCGCCCGGGTCACGACCGCGAGGGTGCCCTCCGAGCCGCAGACCAGGCGAGTCAGGTCCACGGTCTCCGGGTCTATCAAAGCGTCAAGACCGTAGCCGGAGACGCGGCGTATAAGCTTCGGATAGCGGCGCTTTATCTCGTCGCCGTACCGCTCCCCGATCTCCAGAGCATTCTTCAACAGCCTCGCTTCGGGCCCGCTTCCCCCGGCGCGCCGTTCGGCCTCGTCTCTGGGGAGCGGCGCGAGGTCGACGGTCTCGCCGCTCGCGAGGACGCAACGTAAGGAGAGGATCTGGTCAGCCGTCGTCCCGTAGTAGAGCGAGCGCATACCGGCGGAGTTGTTGCCGAGCATACCGCCCAAAGTCGCCACGTCCGAGGTCGAGGTGTCGGCCCCGAAGACGAGGCCGTGCTGCTCGACTAGCTCGTTGAGCTCCCCCTGTATCACCCCCGGCTCCACCGAACAACGCCCGTTCTCCAGATCTACCTCGAACACCTGCTGCATCAGAGAGGTATCGAGGGTGAGGCCGGGCGCGGTGGCCTGCCCGGCGAGGCTCGTGCCGGTGCCACGCGGGGTGATGGAGAGCTTCAAGTCCCGCGCCGCGGCGAGCGACTTCTTCACGTCCTCCTCCGAGCGGGCGACGACCACCCCGACCGGTCTTCTCAAGTAGATCGAACCATCCGTGGACCAGAGCGCCCGGGAGGCGGGGTCGGTCCTCAGATACCCGTCGAGCTTGCCTTCGAGGGCCTCTTGCAGCCGCTGCGCGTGGGAGTTGGATCTCTCGTGTATCATCGCCGGTGCCCCAAGTTCATGACGAACCCCTATCGTTGCGATCTCCTCAGATATAGGAGAGTTTATCCGGTTTCGGCGGTCGCGCTACGGATTTCGCCGCCCATCACCCCTCTGTCCAGCAAGGGCACCATCGAAACCGCGTAGATCCAGGTCCATCAGCGGCGCTTTCACGCTTTCCTCTAACCGGCGGGAGCCAGGCCAACGGCAAAGGGGGAGAGGGCCGGCGGCCCTCTCCCCCGAGCACCAAGCGGAGCTCGTGTTGCGTACGTTAGCTAATAAAACCGTTGTCGCGCAGGAAAGTCTCGGCGACCTCCTCGGGGGGCACCCCGTTCACGTCGACCTCCAGGTTCAGCTGCTGCATCTGCTCGGTGGTGAGGAGCGGGGAGATCTCGCCGAACAGGTCCGCGAGCTGCTGGTTCTCCTCGAACACCTCCTGGCGCATGGTAAGTGACCCGTTGAAGGCGGGGAAGAACTCCTGGTCGTCTTCGAGGATCACGATGTCCAGGTTGGCGATACGTCCGTCGGTCGTGAAGACCGAGCCGAAGTTGCACCCGTCGCCGTTTGCGACCTGATCGTAGACGAGCCCGTCCTGGATGCGTTGGATATCGGGGAACTCGTACCCGTAGGCCTCTTGCAGGCCCGGCAGCCCGTCGTCGCGCACCGCGAACTCGCTGCCCACGCAGATCGAAGCCTCATCCGGGTTCTCCGCTATAAACGATTCGAGGTCCGAGAGCGTCGAGAGGCCGTACTGGTCGGCAGTCTCCCGGTTCGTGCCGATAGCGTAGCTGTTCTCCTCCGGCGCGGGCTCGAGCCAGTGGATGCCGTTCTCTTGCTCGTCGCGCTCGGCCACGGTCTCGTAGGCAGGCTCGGGGATGCTGCCCGTCTCGCCGAGGATATTGATCCAACCGGTACCCAGGTACTCCCAGTACATGTCGATCTCGCCCGACTCCATCGCCGTCCGGACGGCGTCCGAACCGGCGAGCCCGATCTGGTCGTTGACCGTCGCCCCGCTCTCCTCCAGCGCCAGCTTGGTTATGTTCCCGAGGACGAGCTGCTCGGTGAACTCCTTGGACCCAACGGTGAACTCCTGGCCAGAGAAGTCGTAGCCCTGGGCGACGCTGCCCCCACCACCCCCGCCGCCGCCACCGCCGCCACAGCCCACGGCGACCAGCGCCACCACGGCCACGATGCCCAACAACCGCAACAGGTTCAAGTATTTATCCAACAAAACATCTCCTCCTTCTAAAGGCCGGTTGCACGAAATTTCGAGAGGGACCGGCTACAGCCCCTTCGGCCGCAGGATGTCCTCGGCCACGCCCGCAAGCCAGTCCACGAACAGGGCCAAAACCGAGGTCAGGACGGCGCCGGTGATCAGGACCGGCGTACGGTTCAGGGAGATGCCGGTCTCGATCAGGGCGCCCAACCCTCCGGCCCCGATGAACGTCGCGAGGGTTGCGGTACCGATGGTGATGACCAGCGCGGTCCGGATGCCGGCGAGCATGATCGGGACGGCTAGCGGCAGCTCGATGCGGAACAGCACCGCGTTCTTGGACATCCCCATCCCTCGCCCGGCCTCGATGACGGAGCGATCCACCTGCCTCAACCCCACCATAGTGTTCCGCAATACCGGCAGGAAAGCGTAGGCGATAAGGCCCACCAGGGCATAACGGAAGCCCAGGCCGAAGAATATGGCCAGCAAGGCGAGCACCCCGATGGACGGCAAGCCCTGGCCGATGTTGGCCGTGTTCACCAGGAAAGGCGCTATCCGGCGGGCGAACGGCCGGGTGAGCAGCACGCCGGCGGAGACGGCCAGCACGACGACCGCCACCGTGGCGGCGGCCGTCAGCTGGAGGTGCTCGATAAAGCGCTGAGTTATGGTCTCCGCGTTCAGTTCGCGCTGCTCGATGCTGTCTAGCTCCAGACCGCTGACGTACAGGTACAGCGCGAGGCACGCCAGCCCGAGAAGGACGGGCTTCGTCAGATAGCCCACCCAACGGGGCAGGGTACCTCCCGTCTTAGCCGGGGCGAGCGCCATCTAGAGATCAGCCCCTCTACCCGGCCGGACTTCCGGCGGCGTCGAATCTTCCGGGCGCTCTTGCTCTGGGGGGCGCATGGCGTTGACGGCTTCGAGGACCGTCTCGAAGTCGACCACACCCTCGTAGCGTCCCTCGCCATCCACGACTATAGCGGAGCCCTTGTATGAGGTGATCATGGTGTCCAGCACGCTGTACAGGCTGGACCCTTCCTCGACGATGGCGACGGCCGGCCAGCCGGCCTCCTCGAGCCTGCCGCCGTGCGCGAGGTCGTCCGCGCCAACCCACCGCCTGGGGCGGCGACGGTCGTCGAGGAGCAGCACGTAGTCCTTGCCGGACTTCCTCAACACTTCGCCCACCGCCTCATGGCCCTCGGAGATCAGGGCGACCGGCCAGTCGGCCGTCTCGATGTCCCGGACCCGGCTGAGGCTCAGGCGTTTTATCGACGCCCCAGCGCCGATGAAGTCCTCGACGAACTCGTTGGCGGGATCGGTCAGAATACGCTCGGGGGTGTCGTACTGGGCTATCCTGGACCTCGTCTGCAGGATCGCGATCCTGTCGCCCATCTTTATCGCCTCATCTATGTCGTGGGTGACGAAGACGATGGTCTTCTTGATCTCGGCCTGCAACCTCAAGAACTCGTTCTGCAGCCTCTCGCGCGTGATCGGGTCTATCGCCCCGAACGGCTCGTCCATGAGCAAGACCGGGGGATCCGCGGCCATCGCCCGGGCCACACCGATGCGCTGGCGCTGGCCGCCGGAGAGCTCCTTCGGGTAACGGTCCCGGTAGGACAAGTCCATGCTGACGGTCTCTAAGAGCTCGTCCACCCTGTCGGAGATACGCTTCTTCTCCCAGCCGAGCATCTTCGGGACCGTCGCGATGTTCTCGGCGATGGTCATGTGCGGGAAGAGCCCGATCTGCTGGATAACGTAGCCTATGCGGCGCCTGAGCTTGTCGCCGTTGACCTTCGTCACGTCCTCGCCCTGCAAAAAGATCCTGCCGGAAGTCGGCTCGATGATGCGGTTGATCATCTTCATCGTGGTGGTCTTGCCGCACCCGGAGGGCCCGACAAAGACCACGATTTCGCCCTCCGGTATCTCCATCGAGAGGTCCTCGACCGCCGGCTGCTCCTGCGCCGGGAAAACCTTCGTCAGGTTCTCCAGACGGATCATGGCCTCCGGCGCATTCGCCGAACCGTTGTTCTCGAAACTTTTATCTGCCATCTAAACCTCGCGAAGTAGTAAGTTTTCCTAGCACCGCAAAGAACCCGTCGAAGAGCAGAGCCAGCACGATTATGGCGAGTACCGCCCCGAGCACCAGGTTGAGGGCCACGGCGCTACCGATGCGGGAGATACCCTGGAAGATGTCCTCCCCCAGCCCCGGGCCGTTCACGTAGGCGGCGATGGCGGCGATACCGATGATGATCAGGGTCGAGACCCGTATGCCAGTTATTATGACCGGCCAGGCGAGCGGCAACTCGATGCTGAATAGCCGCCGCCAGCGGCTCATCCCCATCCCCTGAGCGCTCTCCGCTATCGCCGGATCCACGCTGCGCAAGCCCACGACCGTGTTGCGCACTATCGGCAGTAGCGCGTAGATCACCAGTGCGAAGATGGTCGGCGTCCAGCCGAGCCCAAACACCGGGAGCAAGAGCCCGAATAGCGCGAAAGAAGGGATGGTCAAGAAGGTGCTCGTTACAGCCAATACCACCTCCGCGCTCTTCTCTCTGCGATACACGAGCACACCGGCCGTCACCCCGATCACCGTGGCGATGCACAAAGAGATGAACACAACCTGGGCGTGCGCGATGGCAAGCTCGAGTAAGTGGTCCCAGCGGCTCGCCAGATAGTTAAGGAACGACATGCTCTCCCTTATACCCCTGCTCGCGTATTACGATGCTACCCCTTCCCTTATACGCTGCTGCACGAAGAAACTCGTAAATTCTTCGGTTGGCACACCACCGCCGCTGAAGTATACGTTAATTGCGTGTGCAATAAAAGACACGCATAGGCAAGCCAGGGACAAGCTGGTCTCGCCCGAAAGCGGCGGAGGCAGGCTCGGGTAGAGCTTGCAGAGACTACCTCCCGTCTTTTTCATCGGAGGTAGTCTCGCGAGCAACAGCCCTCCACGTCGGGCAGAGAACCAACGGGAGCCGGTTTTCTAGGAACAGACCTCCAGGGAGACAGCTTCGGCGCTCTCCAGGAGGAGCGTGCCGCCGTAGAACCTTCTCCACCGCCCGGGAGCCATGGAATCTACCCCGGCGACGCTCCGTTCGCCCTCACTCCTCGAGACGCGCAGCCCGTCGGGGCCGTAGACGTGTCCTAAAGTGCCGAACCGCGCTTCGGGGTAGATGCCGATCTGGTTGGCGCTCGCCAGGTAGACGGCGTTATCCAGGGCGCGTGCGGCGCACGAGAGCTCGTACTGCGCTCCCCACGGCTCCCTCCAGCCGGCGGGGGCCAGGATCAGGTCTGCCCCCGCGAGCGCGGCTTCACGGGCAACCTCCGGGAACCCGAGGTCCCAGCAGATCACGAACGCCACCCTCAAGCCACCCGCCTCCACGACCGGAAGCTCCGTCCCCGAAACGAAGACGTGATGCTCCCCGTTAGTCCGTACGAGGTGCCGCTTGCGGTAGGTTAGCGTCACGCCGTCGGGCCCGACGAGGTTCGCGCTGTCGCAGACGCCGCCGGCGCCCGCGGTGCCCGGAAGCCTCTCGGGGAAGCCATACGCTACGTAGAGCCCGAGGTCGCGGGCGAGGGAGGCGAAGAAGCGGACGCTCGTGCCCTGCTCGGCATCCTCGGCGTACCGGTGGACCGACGCGAGGTCCGAGTACCCCGAGGTGAAGAGCTCCGGCAGCACGACCCACCCGAGGTCCGGATGTGCGCGCTTGGCCTCGACGACGGCGCTCTCAGCCAGGAGGAGGTTGCCCTCGACGTCCCCGGGCTTCGGGCTCAGGTTCAAGGTAGCAACCGAGTAGGTTCTCTGGAGCGCGGCCGCCGGTTCGACGTTGGCAGTTCCGAACTCGCCATGGATTACTTGCGCCACGCTCACTCCTCTCCTCAAGTTCGCCGTCACCTGCTCCTTGCAACTTCGCGTACTGCGGGTCCCCACAGTACGGCGAAAGGTGGAAAGATTTTCCTCCTTACAAGGACTCTGCTGTATTCTAACCGCTCGATGCGAGCCCCGAATCGGCCCTGAGGATGAGGATCTATCGAGTTAACCGAAACTTAATTGTCCAGGCGTAGAATTGACAGGGTCTCCGGTCGCGAGCAAGATGTTTCGTGTACGGTTTCGTGGTCATGATATGCTTACGTGGAACTCTGCCGGAGCGAAAGGCTGGCGCGTCAGGGACTTTGGATCACGTCGAGAAAGAAATATAGCTACTGCTACACAATAAGATCGAACCTTGTTCAGACGCGAACCGCTTCGAAGATCCGGTATGCGCGAGCAACTGAGAGGAGCGTAGAACGTTATGTGCGGAATCGCTGGTAACTACGGAGGTATCGAATCCGACACAGCGGAACGAATGCTGAAGCGCCTCGTCCACCGCGGCCCCGACGGCGAGGGCAGCGTCGAGGCCGCTGGCAACTGGCTAGGACACCGGAGGCTCTCCATCGTGGACGTGGAGGGTGGCAAGCAACCGCTCAAGACGAAGTCCGGTGATTTATTCCTCGTGGGTAACGGCGAGATCTACAATCACGAGGAGATCCGGGAGGCCCTCCCCGAAGACCGCTTGGATACCCACTCGGACAACGAGGTCGCCCTGCACCTCTTCGACCTGCGCGGACCCGACGCGTTCTCGGAGCTGCGCGGCATGTACGCCTTCATTATCGCCGGCGAGGACGGCCGCTTCGCCGCCGCCAGGGACCCGGTCGGCATCAAACCCCTCTACTGGGCCCGCCGGGACGGCCACGTCCGCTTCGCCTCCGAGCTCGGGGCCTACGATGAAGACTGGCAACCCGACGCCGAGGCCTTCCCCCCCGGCCACTACTGGACCCCCGAGGACGGCCTCGTGTGCTTCGCCACCGCCGTTCCCCACGACAAAGAGGACCTTGAGCAGTTCGAAGGGCCCTCCGAACCCGGCGCCCCGATCCCGGATGGGATCCTCGAGAGGGTGCGCGAGCAACTCATTGAGACCGTCGAGGGGCAGATGATGGGCGACGTGCCGGTCGGCGTCTTCCTCTCCGGCGGCCTCGACTCGAGCCTCATCGCCGCCATCGCCGCCCGCTGGTGCGAAAAGCACGACGAAACGCTCAAGACCTTCGCGGTCGGCCTCGAGGACTCGCCGGACCTCAAAGCGGCCCGCGCCGTGGCCGAGCACCTCGGCACGGAACACCACGAGAGCATCTACACCGCGGAGGACGCCCTGCGGGTCCTGCCCGAGGTCGTGCGGGTCATCGAGAACTTCGACCCATCGCTGGTGAGGAGCGCGGTCCCCAACTACATACTCGCCGAGTTCACCGCCCAGTACGTGAAGGTTGTCCTGACCGGCGAGGGGGCGGACGAGATCTTCGCGGGCTACGAGTACCTCGAGGAGTTCGAGACCGAAGAGGACCTGCACAACGAGCTGGTCCGCACCATCGAGGGCCTGCACAACCTGAACCTCCAGCGGGGCGACAGGGTAACGATGGCCCACAGCCTCGAAGCCCGGGTCCCGTTCCTGGAGCTCGACATGATCGAGCTGGGGCTCTCCCTCCCCGCCGGTTGGAAGCTCGCCGGCGAGGACCAACCAGAGAAGCGCCTCCTCAGACAGGCCTTCGACGGCTGGCTCCCCGAAGACTTCCTCTGGCGTAAAAAGGCCCAGTTCGGCGACGGCTCCGGTGCCGTAACGGTTTTACAGGAGAAGATGGAGGAGAGCGTCACCGAGGAGGAGTTCGAACGCGAGCGCAACGAGGTCGAGCCTCCCCTACGCACCCGCGAGGAGGTCGCCTACTACCGCATCTTCCGCGAATACCTCGGAGAGGTTCGGCCCGAACAGACCGTGGGCCGCTTCGCGACGGCGTGAAATTAGTGGTCAGTATTCAGGCTTCCCTCGGCCCGGCCCCTCTTCGCACGCGACGGGGATGACCCCAGACTTGCCCGGAGCGACGGCCCCGGTTTGCGCCACGACCGGGCACGGCGGTCCCGGTGCCGCCGTGCCCTTATCTGCTCACTAAAAACTGACCACTAATAACTAAAGCGAGAGCAGCGCCTCGAGCGGTATCTTTGACTCCTCGGCGGGGCGAGAGAGGTAGAAGTTGGCGTGGTACCAACCCGTGTCCTCTTTGCCGGTCGTATCTATGTCCATCCCGGCGAGTTCTTCCAGGACGTACTCGCGCTCCTCGTCACCGGTGAAGCGGCGTTGGGTGAACGTGTGACCTTCGAGCTTCTCGGTGACGAGGCCGAAGCTCGAGAGGGTCTCGGAGACGTCCTCGTAAGAGACCCAACGCAGCGCGAAGACCGCCACCCAAGGTATCTGACCCTGCGGCCCCTCCGTCATGCACTCGAGCAGCCGCTCGAAGGTGCGCTTGGATACGTACCCCACGCCGCCGGTTATGGTTAGGAGATCCGTACCCGAAACGGCCCGCCGCAGTTCTTCCGTCGGCTCTTCCTCCTCCAGGTTCTCGGCGAAGCCCGCATCTAGGGCGCCGGAGCGCACACCGTAAGAGACCGCGTTCCGCGCCACGTCCACACCGATGACCTCAGGCGCCGCCTCCTTCAAGTGCTCCCGGTAAAAAGCGGCGTCGGCCTCCGCGAGCTCCTCGCTCGAGAGACCGGTGAGCTCCTCCGAGCCGTAGCGCGCGTAGAGATCGTCGAGGGTTATCTCATGCTTGAGCAGGGCGGCGATTACACCGTAGGAACAACAAACGTCCACGACTCTGGTACGCCCCTCGCCGCTCCCATTGGCGCTCCCATTGGCGCGGCGCGCCTCGATGAGCTCGGAGAAGACGCGCTGGCCGTGTCGGGGGATGCAGTAGTCGAAACTCCCCAGGGTGTTGAAGTACTCCCTCGGATCCTCCATGTCGTAGATGATCTCGAAGTTGGTCTTGCCAGACTTCTGGTGTAGAGCGTCACTATTATGCATGGTCTAAGTCCTCCTGGTTCGCATGGGTATACAAGGCAGATGCGCATGCACGATGCTAGCTTATCTAATAGACAATAAGCGAGGATGATTCTTCTCGCCCATCCCTTGCTGCTCTTGTTTCCTTCGACCGTCCCGCACCCGGCTAGGGCCAGCGCCAGGGAAGCACCCCTTCTAACAGAACCAAACGTAGGACTCTATCTACCAAACCCCACTCTCTCCTCTTCGATTACCATAGCATACGATCCCAAACCCGCAACGACCCAGTCTCCAGCCGGGGTCTGCAACGCGGGACTATAGAGTATATACCACGGCTTTTGGTTACACCAGCGTTAAACGAACGTTAAATTTGTGTTACACAGTGTATTCGTATGACACTTCTGTACTAAGGTTTTTTATTTGCCCTGCCGTCACGCGAGTGTCGTACGCCTCCTCGCGTACGGCACTCGCGTATCTGCCTCGAAGACCGACGAGGGTGGTTCTACGCGTAGTATTCGGGTGCTTTTTTGAAGTTCGGCCACTCGTCGGGGTCGTGGCCGGTAACGAGCGTGGCGCCCAGGGCGTCTACGGCGCGGTGGATCTTCTGGACCGAGCTTGCGCAGTCGGCGGCCGAGTGGATCAGACCCGGGAGCGCCGCGTTGTCGTAGTGGTCCATCGTGTAGCAGGCGTCGGCGGTGAGCATCATCGGCCCGGACTCCTCCAGGGTCACGATGAGCGAGGTGTGCCCCGGCGCGTGTCCCGGGGTGAAGAGTGTCTTTATCGTGCCGTCCCCGAAGAGATCGTATCCATCGTCGTTCTCGCCGTCTAGAAAGAGCCAGTCCACGTCTCGATCGAAGTCCGCGCGGATGTAGGCGGGCTTCTGGAACCAGTCGGGGGTGTAGGCGTACTCCAGCTCGCGGCGCTGCACCACGTACTCGGCGTTCGGGAAGTGGCCTATGGCCCCGGAGTGGTCGAGGTGCAAGTGCGACTGGATGACGTACCGGACCGAGGCCGGGTCTATGTCCATCGCTTGCAGTCTGTTCACGACGAAGTCGTCCTCCGTCATCACCGGCGTGTAGGCCTCTACCACGGCCTCGCCCCAGTGAGCGTTGGCGTCCTGGGCCACCTCCAGGGCGTTGCCGCCATCGTAGAGTACGTTGCCCCTGGGGTGCGTGATCAGGAAGTACGGAACCGGGACCTCGTACGGGTCTCCCAATCCCTGGTTCATCTTGATCAACTGCACCTGCGTCCTCAGGTTCCCGCCGTCGAGAAAGTACAGCCTCAGGTCTTGCGCCACAATCTCTCCTTTCGTCGAGAAGTTGTTAGTTTTTTCTCAGTTTTCAGTTTCGCCGTGATGAGCGGTGCGCGGTTCGCCAGGCCGCCACCAAACCTTCCGGCCTTCGTCGAGCCACGCCCGCCCCAAAGTTCCAACAGCGTCTCGTGGCCCGTCGCCTTACTGATAACTAACAACTCCCTACCAGTTATCCATCGATTCACGCAAAATGTTCGCCAGGTCCTCCTCCGTTACCTCCTTCGGCGTCCCGACGAGCAACCGCTGCTGCTTCATCGCCCCCTCGACGAGGTCGTCTATGTCGTCCTCGTCGTAGCCCAGCTCCCGCACCCCTTTGGGGGCGCCCACGTCCTTCATGAGCTGGATGAGGATCTCCGGCAGCGTGTTCTCGTCGGCCCTCTCTATACTTTCGCCGGAGAGAAGCTCCGCCACCCGGCGGTGCCGCTCGGGCTGCGCGTCGTACGTGAACCGGAACGCGGCCGGGGCCGTGACGATCACCGACCATCCGTGCGGCACGAACGGGTGGTCCTGCGGATACCCCGGCGGCTGGTACTCGTGCTTGAGGCCGGCGATCGGATAAGAGCAGGCATGCGGGATGTGCACCCCCGCCGAGCCGAAACCAATCCCGGCCAGAGACGCTCCGAGCATCATTGCCCCCCGCGCCTCCACGTCCTCGCCGTTCTCGACGGCGCGTCTGAGATACTTGCCGCCGTACTCCAGCGCCTTCGCCGACCACATGTCCGCTATAGGGTTGGCCCCCTGGTACGGCGGCCTCTCGTCCGGGCTCTCCGCCTTCGGGCGCTCGTCGTAGGGCTTGGAGATGTAGGACTCGGCGGCGTGGCAGACTACGTCGAGGCCAGCGGAGGAGGTCACTTCTGCCGGCAGGGTCATCGTAAGGTTCGGATCCACGATGCCCCGGACCGGCCGCATGTAGGCGTGCGAAATCCCCGTCTTCACCCTCTGATCCGGGATGTCGAGGATCGCTACCGTCGTGGCCTCGGCGCCCGTGCCGGAGGTCGTCGGGACCGCCAGCAGCGGCTTGAGGGGCGAGGGTGGCTTCTTGCCGCCGCCGATCGGCGGGTTGACGTAGTCCATGATCTCGCCGCCGTGCGTGGCGATGAGGTCGCTGACCTTCGCCGTGTCGATGCTGGTCCCGCCCCCAACCGCCACGAACCCGTCGAAGTTCCCCTCAACGGCGAAGTCGGCCGCCTCCTGGAACGAATCTGCCGTCGGCTCCACGCGCGCGCGATCCCAGAGCTCGACTTCGACCCCCTCGGCCTCGATGAGCTCCTGTATGCGAGGCGTTATGCCCGCCTCGATGACCCCCGGATCCGAGATGAGCATTACTCGGCTTACGCCCAGCCGCTTCACCTCCCAGCCGACCTCCTCGGAGGCCCCCTGCCCATACTTCAGCGGCGTGGCCTCCATCGTAAAGATGGTCTCGTGGCCAGATCCACCGTTACCACTCGCAGCCATGCTTCTCCTCTCCCCAGCGAGGTTCCCCACCCCGCGAAGCGTCTCTCGCAAGAAATATACTCATACCCAAAATCCGCGGCAACCCAACCCGAACTCTCGACTACAGCCCCACCCCGGTCCGCTCGCTTCATTGCTGCGTTGACAGAGGCGCGATAGCAAGAAACAATGCAATAGCTTGGGGCAAGGGAGTTTGAAAAGCGAGGAGAAAGGGAGGTTCGCGTGTCCTCTGTATACGAGAGCAAGCCGTGGCTGGAGAGGTACGCGGATCACGTACCGAAGGAGTTGCCGCTACCGGAGAGGAGCATGGCGGACCTCTTCGAGGAGTCGGTCGAACGCGCCCCCAACCGCGACGCCGTCCGGTACTTCGACCAGAGTCTCTCCTACGGGGAGCTGAACGGCCTGGCCGACCGCTTCGCGACGCTGCTCTCCGACAGAGGTGTGGAGAAGGGCGACCGGGTCGCCGTCTACACCCAGAACAACCCGCAGTTCCTCATAGCCCAGTACGGCGCCTGGAAGCGCGGCGCAATAGTGCTCCCGGTAAACCCAATGCTCAAGGAGAAGGAGCTCGACTACCACCTCAACGACTCCGGCGCGAAGGTGCTCGTCTGCCTGGAGAGCCTGTACGAGAGCGTCGCCCGGGAAACTGTACCGGACACCGCCGTCGAGCACGTGCTGACCACCAGTGAACTCGACTTCCTGCCCGAGGGGGCCGAGGAGGATCTGGCCCCCCTCGCGGACGCATCCAGGCGACGGTTCGAGGGCGTGCCGGATCTCCTGGAGACGCTGCGCGCGACGGAGCCGGACCCTGGGGCACGCGAGTCGGTCTCACCGGAGGACACGGCCTACCTCGTCTACACCTCCGGGACCACGGGCCAACCTAAAGGCACCATGGAGACGCACTCCAACGTCGCGTTCAACTCCGAGGTCTACCGGACCTGGATGCGGATAGGGGATGATGATTCCGTCTTCGGCGCGGCGCCGCTCTTTCACATAACCGGCCTCATCGGGCACGTTGGGCTCGCCGGGCTCGCCGGCGTCCCGCTCGTCCTCTTCCACCGCTTCGACCCCGAGGAAGCCCTGCGCCTCGTCGAGAAGTGGCAACCGACGATGACCATCGCCTCCATAACGGCCTTCATGGCGATGATGAACACGCCGGGCTCGGAGAACAGCGACCTGTCTTCGCTCGTAAAGTGCTACAGCGGCGGCGCGCCGATCCCCCCGAGCGTCGCCGAGCAGTTCGAGGAGAAGTTCGGCATGTACATCCACAACGCCTATGGCCTGACCGAGAGCAACTCCCCAACCCACTTCGTCCCGTGGGGAGCGCACGCGCCCGTGGACGAAGAGAGCGGCGCCCTCTCCGTCGGGGTGCCGGTCCCAAACTGCGAGACCCGGCTCGTAGACGTCGAAGACCCTTCGGAGGAGGTCCCGGTCGGCGAATCCGGGGAATTTGCGGCCAGAGGGCCAATGATCTTCGCCGGCTACTGGAACAAGCCCGAGGAGACGGAAGAAGCTTTTCACGACGGCTACTTCCTCACGGGCGACGTCGCCGTCATGGACGAGGACGGGTGGTTCTACATCGTGGACCGGAAGAAGGACATGATCAACGTCTCCGGCTACAAGGTCTGGCCGCGCGAGGTCGAGGACACCCTCTACGAGCACCCGCAGGTGATGGAAGCCGCCGCCGTCGGCGTCCCGGACGAGTACCGCGGCGAGACCGTACATGCCTTCGTCGCCCTCAAGGAAGAGGACGGCGCGACGGAAGAAGAACTCATCGCCTTCTGCAAGGAGCGGATGGCCGACTACAAGTACCCCCGAAAGATCAAGCTCCTCGACGAGCTCCCCAAGACCGCGACCGGCAAGTTCTTGCGGCGCGAGCTGAGGGACGAGGAGCGAGCGGAGGCGTAGGGGGAGGAGAGCGGCCGATCTCCGAGAGAACGACTCCCTGGAGACCGGCCGCTCTGGAGGAGACGGAGGAGAACAGGCTCACCACGCCGGGAGCTGTAGAATGGCGGCTCGTCTCGATCCCCGGACCCGGGCGATAGGCTGATGGGATTCCTGATCCTGCTCGTCAACGCCGCCGCGGTCCTGTTCATGACCTGCTTTATCTGGACCATGCAGGTGGTCCACTCCCCCCTCTTTGACCGCGTGGGTGAGGACGCCCTCTCCCGCTACGAGACCGACCACAGCCGCCTCTTCTTCCGCGTGGCCGGGCCGGCCATCCTCCTGACGCTCCTGGCAGCCGTCCTGCTCCTCCCCGGCGACGACGACCGCCACAGGTACCGCTCGCGGCCGTCGCCTGGAGAGCCGTGGACCCCAGCCCCTACAACGGATAAGCTATATGCACAAGGATGCTATGTGCAGTTAACAAACTGCTTACATTCTCTAGTATAATAAGACGCACAAACAGATCGATATCTGTCGTGACCGCTATGGTGCCGCTTGGTGCGCGGAGAGGAGCTATTGCAGGTGAGTGAGGAGAGGCGCAGCCGGTCCATGATGGACCCGACACAACTTTGGAGGCAGTGGTTCGAGACGAGCACCAGGATGTGGTCGGGCGTCTTTGGAGGCGGGCAGGAGAACCTTATAGATCCGTACGGGCTCTACCGGCAGTGGTTCAACGGCCTGGAGAACCTGCAGGGGCAGATGTTCGGGGCTATGGGCATGGCCCCGGCGTCGCAGAACGGTAGCCGCGCGGCGCTAGGGGATAGTGTCCCCAGCAGTCCCGCGTCGGTGGAGAACCCGGCTGCGTCGGCCAATCCGGCGGCGGCCCAGAAGCCGGTCGCCGACGCGATGGCGGGGCAGGTAGCCGAGGCGCAGAACCTGTGGAAGCAGTGGTTCGAGGCCACCCAGTACTCCTGGCAGAAAGCCATCGGGGTCGGGCAGGAAGCCGTAGATCTGACCCCCCGGTGGTTTACGATGCTGGACCAGATCCGGAACAACTTCCTGAGCGCGGAGGGGTACCCGACCGACCCATTGCAGCTCTCCACGCGCTGGTACAACGCGACGAGCGGCCCTCTCTCCGACTTCATCGGCGACCTGATAGAGCGTGAAGAGATCCTTGACGTCTCCAGTCAGTTCCTGCAGAACTACGCCAGCTTCTACAAGGTCTTCCGGCGCAACTCCGAGGAGTACCTGAAGGGCCTCTCCCTTCCGGTGCGCTCGGACATCACGCGGGTCGCGGGGCTCGTGATCGCGCTCGAGGATAAAATGGACCGCCTCGAAGAGGCCTTCGAGGACTTCGAGTATGGCTACGCCAGTCCCGCCACCGCCGAGTCCGTGGGGGCCATAGAGGAGCGGATAGGCAAGCTCGAGGGCGCGCTCGGGAGCATCGAAGGCAGCACCGAGGGTGCCGCGACCGCCGACTCGGTGAGCGGCCTCGAGAAGAGGCTCGACGACCTCGAGGGGAAGCTCGACCAGATCCTCACCGCGCTCCAGAACGCTCCCGCCCAGGAGGCGAGCGCCCAGAACGGCGCCGACCAAGCGAACGCCCAGGAGGCGGAAGCCGCCCAGGAAGACGGGGCGGACGAGATCACGGCGACGGCCGCGGCGCGGCGCAAGGCTCGGGAGCTCGATGTGGACCTCTCGGAGGTCGAGGGCACGGGCAGCGACGGCCAGATCACCATAGACGACGTACGACGTACGCAGGAAGGGAGTTAGCTAGATGGCGCAGCAGCGTACGAGTAACGGGGGCGTGGTCCCCTCGGAAGTGGAGAACTTCTTCGACAAGTACAGCGCGGGTATGAGGGTCGTCGTCGAGGGCGCCCAGGCCGACACGGGCCGGACCCCCAAGGAGCTCGTCTGGACCAAGAACAAGGCCAGGCTCTACCGCTACGAGCCGTCCGCCGAGAAGAAGCACCCCGTCCCCATCCTCATGGTCTACGCCCTCATCAACAGGCCCTACGTCCTGGACCTGCTTCCGGGCAACAGCTTCATCGAGTACCTCACCAGCCAGGGCTTCGACGTCTACCTGCTCGACTGGGGCATCCCGGGCGATGAGGACAAGGACATCGACTTCGAGCATCTGATCCTCGACTACCTGCCCCGTGCGGTCAAGAAGGTCTTGAGAACCTCAGGGGCTGACGAGTTGACCCTGCTAGGCTACTGCATGGGCGGCACGATGAGCACAATGTACGCCTCGCTCTTCCCCGAGAAGCTCAAGAACCTCGTCCTGCTCACCACGCCCGTGAGCTTCCCGAGGGACGAGATGGGCACCTACAGCCTATTCACGAGCCAGAAGAACCTCAACCCGGACCTCCTCGCCGATGCTTTCGGCAATATCCCCGGGGAGATGGTCGACACGGGCAACCGGATGCTCAAGCCCGTTACCAACTACGTCGGCACCTACATGAACATGTGGGAGCGCATCTTCGAGGACAAGCCGATGGAGAGCTGGCTCGCGATGAACAAGTGGGTCAACGACGGCCCGCCATTCCCAGGAGCCGCGTTCAAGACGTGGATCAAGGACTTCTACCAGCAGGACAAGCTGGTGAAGGGTGAGGTCAAGCTGCGCGGCCGCCGCGTGGACCTCTCGAACATAAAGATACCCCTCCTCTCCATCGCCGGCAAGAAGGACCACATCTGCCTCCTGCCACAGGCCGAAGCCACGATGGATCTGGTGTCGAGCGAAGACAAAGAGTTCTTCGTCCTCGACGCCGGCCACGTCGGCCTCATGACTGGCCGCGGCGCCAAAAAGGGCCTCTGGCCAAAGGTCAGCTCCTGGCTCGAGACCCGCTCCGGCGCCTAAGAACTAAAAAAGCCAGAGCAGAGAGAAGAAGACGAGGGGGCCGAAAGGCTCCCTCGTCCTCTTCTCTCCGATTCTCTCCTTGCGTGAGCTTCGCGAGGGAGACAGGGCAAGTCTCTCTAAGACTACCCTTCCTGAGCGCTCCGGCGCACGTCGTCCACCGTGATCTGGCCATCCTGGCCCGTCCCCTCGACCTGCGAGAGGTCCACGCTCATCTCTTCGGCCCTGCGACGGGCCGCCGCCGTGGCCCTCACTTCTTCCCCCTGCTGCGCGGCCTGATCGGCTGACTGCACACTACTAGCCTGTGTGGCGCCGTCCGTGGCCTCAGCGCTGCTCTGCGCGGCCTGCTCGGCGCCACGAGCGCCCTGCTGGGCGGACTGGTTGGCCGCCTCAGCACCCTGCTGCCCCGCCTCGCTAACCGCCTGCGCACCCTGCTGCCCAGCCTGGTTCGCCGCCTCCATCGCCTGCTGCCCGGCCTGGCTCGCCGCCTGAACCCCAGCCTGCACGCTCTGCTGGGTCGCCTGCGCGGCCTGCTGCATGTTCCCCTGCGCCACCTGCGTGGCCGTGCTCAACGCCTCCTGGTAGAACGACAACGCCGAGTTGAGGAACTCAGAGTAGGCACTGGTCGCCTCCTGGCTGAGCGTCTCGAAGGCCTCCCGCTGGCGCTGGCCCTGCTCCTGCAGGTTCTGCGTCGCCTCCCGGGTACCCTGGGCCTGGTTCTGGATCTGCTCTACCCAGTTGTGGAAGAAGTTCTGCGTGAGCCTCAGGTTGCTCTCCTGCAGCGCCACCGTCCTGTCGGCCAGCATCTGGAAGGATTGCCTGGCCGAGTCCGTCAACTGCTCCGACGCCTGCTCGATGTTCTGCGTCTGCTGCTGATCCATCACTGCTCTCCGCCTCGGCGTACAGCTTTTCCGCCTCCTCCGCTCCTCTTGCTGCTTGCCGCAGCACTTCGCCGCCCGCTCCGTCGCCATCTATAAGGCGGGTCCATGCCCAGAACACCTGCGCCAAAACAGGCCGCGAACACGATCCGGGTATTTACACGAAAGTGCGAAGGGGGCCGGGCCTGAGTACGCCCAACCCCCTTCCGTAAATCTACTCTAGCTCCGTTCAGCTAGGAAGACTTGGAGCCCCTCTTGGTCTCCTGGGCGGCCTGCTCGCCGACCTGCTCGGCGCCACGAGCGCCCTGCTGGGCGGACTGGTTGGCCGCCTCGGCACCCTGCTGCCCCGCCTCGCTGACCGCCTGCGCACCCTGCTGCCCAGCCTGGTTCGCCGCCTCCATCGCCTGCTGCCCGGCCTGGCTCGCCGCCTGAACCCCAGCCTGCACGCTCTGCTGGGTCGCCTGCGCGGCCTGCTGCATGTTCCCCTGCGCCACCTGCGTGGCCGTGCTCAACGCCTCCTGGTAGAACGACAACGCCGAGTTGAGGAACTCAGAGTAGGCACTGGTCGCCTCCTGGCTGAGCGTCTCGAAGGCCTCCCGCTGGCGCTGGCCCTGCTCCTGCAGGTTCTGCGTCGCCTCCCGGGTACCCTGGGCCTGGTTCTGGATCTGCTCTACCCAGTTGTGGAAGAAGTTCTGCGTGAGCCTCAGGTTGCTCTCCTGCAGCGCCACCGTCCTGTCAGCCAGCATCTGGAAGGATTGCCTGGCCGAGTCCGTCAACTGCTCCGACGCCTGATTGATGTTCTGCTTCTGCTGTTCATCCATAATTACCTGTTTCCTCCACGATCTTGCGCGTTCACTACTACTTTCCACCTACCGTCGTAGGTACCCTACGACGGCCATTCACAAACCGTCCAATATCGCCACTCCGCTCCCGCGGCAACCGCCCGGGAACGCCTCGTTCCCTGCTCTCCCTCCTTCCGCACCTCGCTCTAACTCATCCCATTGTCTCTAGGTGCATTTTACACATATATTCCTGGTCGTCAAGACCCCGATGCTGACGAAAAATTTCCGTTAGCTAGACGATGCGCCGGATTTGACGGTTCGGTCCGCAACGTAATACGGTGTAAGAGTCTGCCCTGGAGAGAATGCCACCGGGTCGTGACGGACGCGAAAGGACTGTTTAGGTTGCATGTCGGGAATAGGTTTACTCTGGAGACGCTACTAGTGCCTGCAGGCGCCGCGTGGTACAGGTCGTTACGCCGGGCGGGGCGGAGTGAGGAGGACCGAAGGTGACGGATAAGGCCAAGACGCAGGAGGCTGGGGGCTCGTCGTCCCACGAAAAGCGATACCCGGACCCTTACGGTCTATACCAGCAGTGGTTCGACGCTTCGGACGGGGTGCGCAAAGACAAGGTAAGCCCCGCCGAGCTCGGGGAGTTGTGGAGACGGTGGTTCGAGGCGACGGCCGGGCTCCAGGGTGAGGGGCTGGGAACAGAGAGCGGCCTCTCCGAGAGCGTGGCCCCTCTGTGGGCGGAGATGGCGGAGGACCTCTCGGCGAAGATGCTCTCCGAGGAGACCTTTCCAGAAGATCCACTGAGGTACTTTCTGGGGTGGTACAACGACACGAACGAGAGATGGTCGGAGGCCGCCGACGAGCTCTTGAGAGAGGGCGAGGTCCTGGAGGCAGTGAGTCACTTCCTCGAGACCTACGCCCGCTCCCAGGGGGAGTTACGCCGCGTTTCGGAGGAGAGGCTAAAGAAGCTCCAGGTCCCCACCCGCTCCGACGTCGCCCGGGTGGCGGGGCTCGTCGTGGTCGTCGAGAACAAGGTCGACCGGATAGAAGAAGCGTTCGAGGAGTTTATCCACGGCGACTCCGAGCCCGCGACGGCCGGCGCCGTGGGCGGCCTGGAGGAGCGCATGGACCGGCTGGAGGGCAAGATGGACCGCATCCTCGCCGCCCTCGAGAAGCTGGGGGCCGGCGACGAACGGGATCTCCCGGAGACCGGGCGGGGACCGGGCACGCAGAGAGACGCGAACAAAACCGACACGCCGCTCGAGGGGTTGAGCCTAGGTCTCATAGAGGCGGGGCACGTCGGAGTCGGCGCCCAAGGAGCCATGGAAGGCACAAAGACAAAAGAGGAAGACTAGAGATGGAACGGGGAAGCACCATGCCGCCCGAGGTCGAGGATACGCTCGAAAAGTACGCCGAGGGAACCCGCATAATGTTCGAGGGGGCCAAGGCACGCACGGGGCAGACGGCGAGAGAGGTCGTCTGGGCCAAGAACAAGGCCAGGCTCTATCGCTACGAGCCGTCCGCTGGGAAGAAGCACCCCGTCCCCATCCTCATGGTCTACGCGCTCATCAACAAGCCGTATATCCTGGATCTCATGCCGGGCAACAGCCTGATCGAGCACCTCGTCGGCCAGGGCTTCGACGTCTACCTGCTCGACTGGGGCGTGCCCGGCGACGAGGACGAGAACCTCTCATTCGACGACTACGTCCTCGATTACCTGCAGCCGGCAACCAGGAGGGTCCTCCGCGCGTCCCGGGCGGAGGAGTACACGCTCTTCGGGTACTGCATGGGCGGTACGATGTCCGCCATGCACGCGGCGCTCTTTCCCGAGAAGCTCGAGAACCTGATCCTGCTGACCACGCCGATCGACTTTGCCCCCGAAAAGATAGGGTTGCTCGGGCTCTGGACAAACGAGAAGTATCTCGACCCCGACCTTTTAGTGGAATCCTTCGGGAACGTACCGAGCGAGATCATCGACAACGCCATGCAGATGCTCAAGCCCGTAACCAACTACGTGGGCACCTACGCAACCATGTGGGAGCGCATCCTCGAAGAGAAACCCATGGAGACGTGGGAGGCCATGAACAAGTGGGTCAAGGACGGAACACCTTTCCCGGGAGCCGCCTTCAAGCAGTGGATCCGGGACTTCTACCAGCAGAACAAGCTGGTAAAGGGCGAGATCAGGCTGCGCGGCCACAGGGTCGATCTCTCGAGCATCACCTGTCCGATACTCAACATCGCCGGCAAACAGGACCATATCTGTCCCCTCCCCCAGACCGAGTCCACGACGGAACTCGTGTCTAGCGAAGACAAGGAGTTCTTAGTCCTGGACGCCGGCCACGTCGGCCTCCTGACCGGGCGCAGTGCCAAAAAGGACCTCTGGCCGAAGGTCGGCTCCTGGCTCGAAGAGCGCTCCGGCAACGAGAGTTAGCAGGCAACTACTAGAAGGGGCAGGGCCTCTCGGCCCCGCCCCTTCTTCGTTAGCGTAACTTGCCCTTTAGGTGGTTTCTTTAACGTAGGTGCCAGGAGCGTCCTCTATGGGCGGGTACTCCTCGCTCCCCACCGGCGGGGGATCGACCTGCTCCCCGGAGCGCTGCGCGAGCCACCCCGTCCAGTCGTCCCACCAGGTGCCTTCGTGCTCCTCGGCGTTCTCGAGCCACTCGTCGGGGGTTTCGGATTGGCCGCAGTTATCACTGACCCAGTAGCCTCTAGCCTTCTCCGGCGGGCTGACCACGCCGGCGATATGCCCACCGCCGGCGAGGGCGTAGCGGATGTTCCCGTTGGTGAGCTTGCAGGTCATCCAACCCGATTTCCAGGGTGCGATGTGGTCCGTACGGGTGCCTATGGAGTAGATGTCGCCCGTGATTTTGCCGAGATCTATGGGGCGGCCGTTGAACTCCACCTTACCCGGTTCCACGAGGTTGTTCTCGACGTAGGTGTTCCTTATGTACCACGTTTGGGCGTCGCGGGGCACGTTCGTGCCGTCGCTGTTCCAGTAGAGCATGTCGAAGGCGGGTGGCTTCTGGCCCATGAGGTAGTTGGTGATCACGTTCGACCAGATCAACTGGGTCGGCTGCAAGAGGTTGAACATGTTGTCCAACTGCTCGCCGGGTAGGTAGCCCAGCTCCTTCATCTGCAGCTCCATGAACTCTACCCGGGGCTTGTCCGTAAAGGCCGCTTGCTCACCGACGTCGGAGAAGTCCAACATCGCGGTCAGGAAGGTAGGTGCACCGAAGGCCTCTCTCTTTTCGTCGCCTTCGTCAGCCGCAAGGTAGGCTAGCGTTGTACCCAGCAGCGTGCCCCCGATGCAGTACCCAACGGGGTTGACCTTCTTATCGACGCCGGTGATCTGGCGCACCACGTCCGCAGCCGTTAAAGGCCCCAGGGTCATGTAATCCTCGAACTTGGTGTCCGCCAGCGACTCGTCGACGTTCTTCCAACTGATCATGAACACCTGGAAGCCCTGCTCCACGAGGTACCTCATGAAGCTGTTCTCTTCCCGCAGGTCGACGATGTAGTACTTGTTGATCCAGGGCGGGATAAAGAGTATAGGTGTCTCGTAGACCTGCTCGGTCTGCGGCTCGTACTGGATGAGCTCCATGATCTCGTTGCGATAGACCACCTTGCCCGGCGTCGTCGCCAGGTTCTCGCCCACCTCGAAGGCCTCCGCGTCGACCATGCTAAGGCTTCCATCCTCTATATCCGAGAGGAGGTTGCGGGCGCCCTGGACGAGGCTCGCCCCCCCCGTCTCGAACGCGCGCTTGGCGACCTCCGGGTTGGTGAAGAGGAAGTTTACGGGGGCCATCGCCTCCACGAACTGCTTGAGGTGGAAATTGAGGCGCTGCTGCTCCTCGGTGTCTCCCTGGCCGTCGGTCTCCTGGGCCTCGTTGAGGAGATACTCGGTGGCGAGGAAGTACGACTCCTTTAGCATCGCGTAGTAGGGGTTGGAATCCCACTCCGGCGCGGAGAAGCGCGGATCGGAGCTCCCCTCCTCCTCTTCCTCCTCCTTCTGCTGCAGACCCCAGAAGCGGGATACGGCGTCGGTCCAGACGTTCATCGTTGTCTGGAAGAGACGCTGGTTGTATTCCGTCGCCACCTGCATCGCCCGCTGCGGGTTGGACAACTCGCGCATCCAGAGGGTCTGCAATGCGCGGGTGATCTCCATCCAGTCGAGAGGGATTATGTTGCGCAAGGGGTTGGCGTCCGATATCTGCTTTATCGCAGACAGCAGGGGATCGTTGGCCATAGCCCCTTCGGGCAAAGACTCTACCTCTTCGCCGGTGGTGGTGCCGGGCTTCGTTAGCCAGGGGAGGCTGGCGCCAGGAACCGTAGTCATGGGACCCATATTGTTCGCGAGCCACTCAGACCACATCTTGAAGAACGGCTCGAAGGCCATCCCGGGACCTCCCATCGGAGCCCCCATCATTCTCCCGCTATCTCCTCCAGAATCAGTCATGCTCGCTCCTCCTCGTTCACTTGTGGGAACTTCTCTGCTACGTCTTACACTTTACCCATTTCTGGCTCATTTTACCGTTTGGGTCGGTCTCAGGCATCTTGACGCGGGCGCTACCAAGCCGTATGTTGCCTGAAGAGGGAATGCCGCCGCAGCAGGGTGACCGAAGAGCGGCGGTTTCGAGCACAGAGAGGCGGAGGGCATGGCCATCACACCCGATACGATCCGGCGCGGGACGCAGCCGGTTGACTTTATCAACGTCGGTAGCCTCCTCTCGGAGGAGGAGAGGGAGATCCGGGACAGGGTCCGCTCTTTCGTGGACCGGGAGGTGATCCCCACGGCGGCCGGGTACTGGGATAAGGCCGAGTTCCCATTCGACCTTCTGCCGGGCCTGGGAGAGCTCGGGCTCATAGGCGGCACCATAGGGGAGGAGTACGGCTGCGCCGGGTGGAGCAACGTAGCCTACGGTCTCGCGATAGCCGAGCTAGCTCGGGGCTCGGGGTCTCTAGCGACCTTTTTGCATGTCCAGAGCGGTCTGGCGATGGCGGCCATCTACGCCCTGGGGAGCGAGGAGCAGAAACAGCGTTGGCTACCCCCGATGGCGAAGTGCGAGAAGATCGGCTGCTTCGGCCTGACCGAGCCCGACGCGGGGAGCGACCCCGGCTCTCTTGCGACGACCGCGGTCGAGGAAAGCGGCGGCTACGTCCTGAACGGGGAGAAGAAGTGGATCGGCAACGCCTCCTTCGCGGATGTCGCGGTGATCTGGGCTCGTACCGAAGACGAGAAGATCTCCTGCTTCCTCGTAGAGGGCGACAACCCCGGCTATAACGCCGAGGTCTTGCCCCGCAAGGGCTCGCAGAGGGCCGCCTGGCAGACTCACATCACCCTGAAAGATTGCCACGTCCCCACGGAGGCCCGCCTGCCGGAGGCGAAGGGCCTGGGCTCTACCCTTTCCGTGTTGACGCATTCACGCTACGGGGTGGGCTGGGACGGCCTGGGACAGGCGACGGACTGCTACGAGACGGCGCTCGCTTACGCTCAGGAGAGGGAGCAGTTCGGCCAGCCGATAGCCTCCTTCCAGCTCGTGCAGGCGAAGCTCGTCGAGATGGTCAACGAGATCTCGCTCTCGCAGCTCCTCTCTATCCACGTCGGCCGTATGAAGGATGCGGGGAACCTCGACCCGGCGACCGTCTCGATGTTCAAGATGAACAACGTCGCCAAAGCCCGGGAGATAGCAGCGCTGGCCCGCGACGTCCTGGGCGGCAACGGCATCCTGCTTGATTACCGCGTGATGGAGCACATGGCAGACCTCGAGGGCGTCTACTCCTACGAGGGGACCCACGACGTTAACACCCTCATCGTCGGCCAGGCCATAACCGGCCACAGGGCCTTCGCGCCCCGTCCCCCGAAGAACCCCGAGCCGGAGAAGGACGGCAAGGCGGAGCGGGCCGAACAGAAGCCCGAGTGAGGGGAGAAGGCGAGAGATGATGCTGCCGGAGGGGACCCTCGCGGGACGCGTCGCAGTCGTCACAGGCGGCGGGACGGGGATGGGCAAGGTGATGGCGGAGCGCTTCGTCCGGCTGGGGGCCAGGGTCGTTATCGCGAGCCGCAACGAGGAGAACCTGGAGCAGGTAGCGAAGGAGATCTCGGAGCAGACGGGCGGCGAGGTTCTGCCCGTGGGGACCGACGTGCGCGACCCCGAGCAGGTACACGCCATGATCTCGCGCACCAAAGAAGCTTTCGGCGGTGTGGACATCCTGATCAACAACGCCGCCGGGAACTTCCTCACCCGCGCCATAGACCTCTCGCCGAACGCCTGGAACGCCGTCGTGGGCATCGTGCTGAACGGACGTGGTTCTGCTCCCAAGCGGCCGCTCGGGAGATGATCTCGCAGGGCCGCGGCGGCGCCATCGTGAACATGATCGCCACCTACGCAGCCAGCGGCGCCCCCGGCGTCGTCCACTCGGGCGCGGCCAAGGCCGGGGTGCTAAACCTGACCCAGACCCTGGCCGTGGAGTGGGCGCCCCACGACATCCGGGTGAACGCCATAGCTCCCGGCCTCGTGGCGACAGAGAAGACCACCGAGCAACTCTTCGGCGGCGGCGAGTACATAGACGAGATGACCCAAGAGATACCGGCGGGCCGCTTCGCGGAGGTCGAAGAGATAGCGGACGTGTCCTCCTTCCTCGTCTCGGACTACGCCGATTACGTCACCGGCGCCACCCTGACGATCGACGGCGGCGGCTCACTCAACAAGGGCTTCCAACGCTTTACCGAGGACCTGCCCTCCCACCAGGCCTAACCCTGCTCCCTGCCAAGACTCGCTACCCCGGCTCCCTCCAGGTCGATATGGGCGGGAGGCTATACCCCCGGGATGAGCCGGATGGCTAGAAGTGGGCCTCTATAGCGTTTAAAATCCGTTACACAACCGTAAAAAGGGAAGAGAGACTCGTGGCGAACAAAGAGGTAGAAAAAGAGAATGAAGCCAACAGCGTGGAACTGCGCGTAACGAGCGAAGAGGCCCGCAGGATAGCGAGCCTCCTGCGCTACGTCGTTAGCCTGAACACCACCGCGGGGCTCTTCTCCCCCACCGAACGCCGCCTCGCGACCCCCACCTACCGGGCCGTCGAGCTCGCCGCCCTCATCCTGGAGGGCAAGACGTTCGAAGAGGCCAGCAGGGAAGCAGAGGCCGCCTGGACAGGCTCCCTGGAAGAGGACCACCGCCGCGCCCTCGATCTCATGCAGACCAACCGGGAGGCCCTGCAAAGCGCAATGAGCGGACGCATGGGTCCGGAGCAGTTCGCCGAGTACCTCGAGATCTCCCAGGAGCAGTTCCTCGAACTCATCAAGTCCGGAATGCTCAAACCCGCGAAAATTCCCGAAAGATAAATCTCCGAACGCACTCCCCCGAGCCCGGAAACCCCACACCCAACGAGAATAAGCCCGGGCCCGGTCAGGTTTGTAGCCACGATCTTCTTAATATCAGGTGTGATCTTCTTAACACCTACCGGCCCGTAACCCCCGCCGTGACGCTCCCCAACCTTGTCTTCAACCCTGGCCCCGGTTAGAATCTCTATGTGCATTTAGCATATAGACATAAAGTGGCGCCTTTGGCGGCCGCGGGGCCCGGGAGGTCTGTTGGTACGGCTCTCGGCCCGTACCGGGCGTCTCTGGATAGGCTCGCTGGCGCCCAGAGGTTGAGCAGGAGGCTGGCGAAGGGACTCTTCGAGGGCGGGGCCGAGGTTATGGAGGGTCAGGTTCGGACCGGGCGGATCCTCGCTGAGGGGACCGGGCGGCAGTGGAACCTTGCCGGGGCTTACCTGAACCTTTTCTACACTCCGTTCCGCTCGTATAGTGGTGCGGCGGTGTCCGACGAGGCCAGGGAGGACGACGTGCGGCAGGAGAACAACGGTCAGGAGGAGCACCGTGAGTTGGCGCTGGCCGACGGCACGTGTGTTTACGTACGCGAGATCCAGCCGGGGGACGCGCCGGCGCTGCAGCGGCTCGTCGGCCGGCTCAGCGACCAAACTATTCATCTGCGCTTCTTCGGTCCGATGAAGGAGCTCTCCGATAAGCAAGCCCGGCATTTCGCCGATGTGGACGGCGAGGATCGGTACGCGCTCGTCGCGCTGGACCCGGAGGACGAAGAGGAGATCGTGGCCGTCGTCCGTTACGACCGGGAGGGCGGCACGAACCGGGCCGAGTACGCCGCCCTCGTCGAGGACCGCTTGCAAGGTCTGGGCCTGGGCTTCGCCCTCACCCGCGGCCTCGTCGGGGCCGCGCGAGAGCGAGGCATCCGGGACTTCGAAGCCCTGGTCCTACCCGAGAACAGGGCAATGCTCCATCTGTTGCGCAGCCTGGACCTGCCCGAGAGTTCGCGCCGGGAGGATGGCGTCAAGCACGTCTCGGTAAACCTCTTCCCCGAAGACCAGTCGGCGGAGGCTTCCAAAAACAGCTAATGGGTCGCCGGGCGGGCCCTTCGGAAGCTCGACGCTTCCGCAACTATCTACCGAACGTGAAAGGGGGCGACCTCTAAAATGGTCGCCCCCTCTCCGTCTCCGAGCCACGAGGGCCGGAGCGGTTCTGCCTGTCGTTTACCCTAGACGCGCTCGTAGATAGCGGAGATGCCCATGCCGCCACCGACGCAGAGGGTGACCAAGCCGTAACGGCCCTGTATGCGGTCGAGCTCGTGCAGGATCTTGGTCGTCAGGACGGCGCCGGTGGCCCCTACCGGGTGGCCCAAGGAGATCGCGCCACCCACGGGGTTGATCACCTCGTCCGATATCCCCAGGTCCCGCTGAACAGCAACAGTAACCGAAGCGAATGCCTCGTTCGCTTCGACGACGTCCATGTCGTCTATCGAGAGCCCGGCTTTCTTCAGCGCCTGATGAGAGGCGGGGACCATTCCTATGCCCATGACCGACGGATCTACCCCGGCCACCGCCGCCGAGACTAGCCTGCCGGCCACCGGAAGCCCCAGCTCCTCGGCCTTGCTCGCACTGGTGACTAGCGCCATCGACGCTCCGTCGTTAACGCCGCTAGCGCTGGCGGCGGTGGTCACCCCGTCCTCCTTGAAGAACGGCTTGAGTTTGGAGAGGTCCTCCTTGGTAGCTCCCTCCCTGATGTGCTCGTCCTTGGTGAACTCGACGGTCTCCTTCTTCTGCTTGATTTCGACCGGCACTATCTGGTCGTCGAAGTAGCCCTCATCCCTAGCCTGCTCGGCACGCTGGTGGCTACGTGCAGAGTATTCGTCAACCTCGTCACGGCTCAGGCCGTATTGCTCGGCGACGTTCTCCGCAGTGACACCCATGTGGTAGTCGTTGAACTTGTCCCACAGCCCGTCGTAGACCATGTGATCCAGTAGTCCCATCTTGGCTTCCGGGAGTCCCATCCTGTAACCGTAGCGCCCCTTGGGCAGCAGGAACGGCGCCATGTCCATGTTCTCTATGCCGCCCGCGAGGATGACGTCGGACTCCCCGAGCGCGATCTCCTGGGCCGCCGAGACGATGGCCTGCAGCCCCGAGGCGCACATCCTGTTGAGGGTCATGGCGGGGGAGGTGTTCGGAACCCCTGAATTTATCCCGACCTGCCGCCCCGGGTTCATGCCCTGGCCAGCCATCAGGATGTTGCCAACTATCACCTGGTTTATCTCCTCGACGTCGATGCCCGACCTGGAGATAACTTCCTTGGCAACCGTGGTGCCGAGGTCTACTGCCGGTACGTCTTTGATCGCCCCGCCGAAGGTCCCTATAGCCGTCCTCAAGGGTGTGGAGATTACTATCTCCGTGCTGTTGCCGTTGTTGCCGAAACTCATGTTCCTCCTCTACTCCGTTACCACCTAGGATATCTTACCAAAAGCCCTAATAGTACAAACGTCCCGCGGCCCGCCGCGCTATCTTTCGCCGCCCTCGCCCCCGGTTCCACCTCTCGTTCTTTCGGCGCTCGCCCGAGAGAACTCGAGCGGACTGCTGAGGAGCTTCACGTAAGCGTCCATCCACTCCTGGGTGAGGTTCTGGAAGTACTCCTGCTGCTTGGTGGCGGGCTCCAGAAGAAGCGAGCGGCTGCTCTCGAGCTGGCCGCGCAGCGTCTCGACGATGTTGCCGAAGAAGTTCTCGGCGAGCTTCATGTTCCGCTCTTGGGTCTCGCTCGCGCTCTCGACTACGTTCCTGTACGCGTCCAGGCTCTCTTTGAGGGCACGGTTGGTCTCTTCCTGGCTCTCCAGCGTCCGTTGCAGCGTGGTCATGGACGAGCTCATGGCATCGGTCAGAGCCCGGTAGCTCTCGGCCTGGCTTTTGTAAGACTCGATCACGCTCTCCGCCCAATCCTGAGCGAGACCCATGCTGCGTTGCTGGGCGGATACGGCCCCACCCACCGCGTCCTGCATAGCCCTCATGCCCGCTTCCGCGGGGTTCTGCGGCCCGTTCGCCACCGGTCCCTCCTGTCTAGTCCGCGGTCCCCCGCGGCCACTCCTACTCCTCGAAGCCTACTATACACTTTCGAGCCCGAACAAGCCAAAGCACGAGAGGAAGCCAGACCCCCCAGGATCCGGGCCCCCGAAAGGCTCGCCCGCACTACTTGCCGGGCTATCTCCGGGGTCCGGCCTGTCTCTGAGCCTGCGTTGCGATTTCCTGATAGTAAGAGAACATGGAGCTTATGAAGTCCATATAGGCGTCGACGGATTGCTGCGCCATCGCCTGCGAGGCCTCCCACTGGCGCTCTTGCTGATCGGCCAACTCCCGGGTCAGCCTCCGGGTCCCCTCCGTCTGGGCCTGGAGGTTGTCGATCACGCTGTTGAAGAAGTTCTGCGTTAGCTCGGCGTTGAGCTGCTGGGCCGAGACACCACGCTCGGCCACCGCCTCGAACGATTCTCTAATGGCCTCGGCAAACTTCTCCGCCGCCTCGTTGACCTGCCTCTGCTGCCTGTCGTCCACGATCCTGAAACCCCTTCTGCTACTTCTTCTTGCTCAAAACCGCACCTACCCCGCGCATGCCCCCCTCAAACGCGAACGTGCGTTCTTCACCCGAAGGGCAACATTCGGCCTTCAAGAGCTTCTCGGTCGCCCAGTTGGCCTTCGCGCTGTTCGCCGGCTCCAGCGCCTTCTCTCGCAGTCCATCAACTGCTTTCTCCGTACGCGCCAACCATAGCCGGAATCGGTCCTCGTCGGACCTTCAGCCGCCGCTACTCGTTCTCTTCTTCTTTATCGTTCTTGTTATTCATCAACGGGCGACCGGTGTACAGACGGAAGAAGGCATCCATGTTGCGCCGGTACTGCTCCAGCGCCTCGGCCCAGAAGTCGAGGTACGCCTCTCCGGCATCGGTGATGGTGTACATCCTACGCGCCGGCCCACCCCTGGACGTCTCCCACTTGGACTCCACGACGCCGTCCTTCTCCATCTGCCGGAGCGTCCGGTATAACGTGCCCGGGTTCATCGCCTCGAACCCAAAAGCTGCCGTCCGCTCCATGAGCTCGTACCCGTAAGAGTTCCACTCGCGCAACGTTAACAGGATCACCGGTACCAGCCAGTTCCTGGGCCGGACCTCGACCTCGCGCTTCTTCTCCTCTTTGCTCAAAACACCCGCTTCCATACCAACCTATGTGTATTGTACACATATATACTAGATTATCAACGGCTGGATTGCCGGTATCATTTATTTTCCCAGTGGATTGTAACGTTTCGGACTCGAAATTTGGGCGTCAGGGATCGGAGAAGGGATTTTGTTCATAGGTTCGGGTCCTACGGGAGAGCAGGTGGGAGACGTGAGCGGTTTGGGTGCGTTGAGCATATAGTTTGATTCGCGTCGAGAGCGGCAATAAACTCCCGACTGAGTAAAGTCTTTAGGGAAAGGGAGGCCGTTTTGAACTTGCAGGGTGCGGTTGCGGTCGTCACGGGCGGAAGCCGGGGCATAGGGGCCGCGATATGTGAGGAGTTGGGCCGCGGGGGCGCGAAAGTCGTGGTCAACTATTCTGGCAGCGAGGGTCCCGCCCAGGAGGTCGTGGACAAGGTCAACCAGATCGGGGGCGGAGGCGAGGCGGTGGCGGTACAGGCCGACGTCTCGGACCCGGAGGACGCGCAGAAGCTGATCGACCAGGCGGTAGAGCAGTTCGGCCGCGTGGACATTCTGGTCAACAACGCCGGCACAAACATCGACGCCACGCTGGATAAGCTCGACGTAGAGAGCTGGAACCAGGTCGTGCAGTTGGACCTCAACGGCTGCTTCTACACGGTACACGCGGCGCTACCGCACATGACGGAGCAGGAGAGCGGCGCGATCATCAACATGAGCTCCTTCGTGGGCGAGGCAGGGAATATGGGCCAGGCCAACTACTCGGCGGCCAAGGCGGGCCTGCTAGGGTTCACCAGGACCGCCGCCCTGGAGCTCGCCCGCAGCAACATAACCGTCAACGCCGTCTGCCCGGGCTTCATAGAGACGGACATGACCGACGCGATACCCGATGAGATGCAGGAGAAGATCACCAAGACGATCCCCATGGGTCGCTTCGGCCAACCGGAAGACATCGCCCAGGCCGTCCGCTTCTGCATCGAAAACGAGTATATGACCGGCGCCACCCTCGACATAAACGGCGGCGTCTTAATGAGGACCTAGAGAGCCACCTCCAACGGAACCAAACGGGCCTCCTTCCCCGGATCGGGGAAGGAGGCCCGTTTCGCGAGTGTGTTGTTGCGAGCGCGTCGCGCACCCGCCTGATCCGCGACGTTTACGGCATCATTATCTGCGTTGTACACATAGGTTCG
Organism: Rubrobacteraceae bacterium; assembly: GCA_030448125.1. Lineage (GTDB taxonomy): Bacteria > Actinomycetota > Rubrobacteria > Rubrobacterales > Rubrobacteraceae > Rubrobacter_F. Next base: position 48,464 of record JAUJNO010000017.1, read on the forward strand.
CTTTGTATATAATCATGGGCTGTTATAGAGACGTAGACTCAGTTTACGTTGGCGCGTAGTCAGAAGCATTCGGAGAGGAAGGTGTTCGCGCGTGGGCAGACTCGACGGACGGGTAGCAGTCGTAACTGGTGCCGGAAGAGGCATTGGGGCGGCGGAGGCGATAAAGATGGCGCAAGAGGGCGCCAAGGTCGCCGTCCTGGACCTCTCCGCGGAGGCGGGGCAGGACACGGTGATGGCCGTCAGGGACGTCGGACAGGAGGCGATCGCGATCGCGTGCGACGTGTCGAGCGCCAAGCAGGTCGGGGCGGCTTTCGAGGAGGTTGCCAACCACTTCGGGCGGATCGACATTCTGGTCAACAACGCGGGTCTGTTGCGGGACAACTTGCTCTTCAAGATGAGTGAGGACGACTGGGACAAGGTCCTGGACGTTCACCTCAAGGGGAGCTTCCTCTGCACGCAGGCCGTCCAGCAGTACATGGTCGAGCAGGAGTACGGCAGGATTATCATGACCTCCTCGATCGTTGCTCTGGGCAACAAAGGGCAGGTCAACTACTCCGCGGCCAAGGCTGGTTTGCAGGCGATGGCTCGGACGCTGGCCCTGGAGCTCGGGCGGTTCAACGTCACCGTCAACGCGGTCGCGCCGGGTTGGATCGAGACGGAGATGACCAAGGAAGCCGCCGAGCGCGTCGGCATCACGATGGAGGACATGAAGGAGCGGTTCGCCAAGAACATCCCGCTTAGGCGCTTTGGCCGCCCAGAGGACGTCGCCAACGTCGTCGCCTTCCTCTGCTCCGACGAGGCCTCGTACATAAGCGGCGAGACGATCTACGTAGCCGGCGGTCCTTCAAGCTCGGTAATTTAGAGCTGGTCAGCACTTCAGCTTGTCAGCTGTTTGCCGATCTAGCGGCGGGGGGGGGGAAATTGCGACCCCCCCCCCCACACTAAGTGTTGATGAATATGAGTGAGGCGGGGTCGCGGCCGTAGAGGGGCTCGGGGGGATTGTGGGCGGCCGTGTTGGCTGCCTCCCTGCCCCGGGGGGTGGGGGTGGGCTGGGGGGCCGGGGGGGGGGGGGAATGCCTGTGGACCGGGTGTGTCCCGAGCAAGGCCCTGCTGGCGTCGGCCA
>JAUJNO010000018.1 GCA_030448125.1 Rubrobacteraceae bacterium
CCGAACCAGACGACGTCGGGACGCAAGAAGGCGCCGCAGCTCGGACAGGAGGGCGGTACCTCGGGGTCGCCTTCGCGAGGCTCGGCGAACACGCCCTCGACGGAGCATTTCGAGCGCATGATGTTCCCGTGCAGCTCTATCACATTCTGGCTTCCGGCCCGGCGGTGCAAGCCATCGACGTTCTGGGTGAGGAGGAGAAATGCCGGGACGCGCCTCTCGAGTTCGGCGAGCGCCTCGTGGCCGGGGTTGGGGACGGCCTTCCCTACCAGCTCACGGCGCCAGGCGTACCACTCCCACACCAGGCGCGGGTCGCGCTCGAACGCCTCGGGAGTGGCGAGTTCCATAGGGTCGTAGCGGGCCCAGAGGCCGGTCTGGGCGTCGCGGAAGGTCGGAACGCCGCTCTCGGCGGAGATGCCGGAGCCGGTGAGGATGGCGATGTTCCGGGCGTTCCGTAGCGTGGTTATGAGGCTCTCCGGTATGTCCATAGCCGGTGTCTCCACCGTATCGTCTGGCCCCAGATCAGGCCTCAAGAGCGCGGAGCAACTGCTCCGGCCCCTCCGTAACGGCGACCTCCCGTTGCTCGCCCGTCGCCATGTCGCGTAAGGAGCAGACTCCGGCCGCCAGCTCTTCGTCCCCGACGACGACCGCGTAGCGGGCGCCGGCCCGGTCGGCCTGCTTGAACTGCCCCTTGGCGCTCCGGTCCGCGTAGTCGAGGTCGCAGGAGAGCCCCTCGGCACGCAAAGCACCCGCGAGACGGAAGGCCGGCAGGCGAGCCTCAGGCGCGAGGGTGACGAAGAAGACGTCCAGCTTCGCTCCCTCCTCCGGGGCGTTTGCCGCGAGGAGTATGCGCTCGACCCCGCTCCCGAACCCGATGCCCGGCATACTGGGCCCGCCGAGTTCCTCGACCAGGTCGTTGTAGCGACCCCCGCCCCCCACCGTGTCCTGTGCCCCGAGGGCCGCGCTCTTCGCCTCGAAGACCGTCAGGGTGTAGTAGTCAAGCCCCCGAACGAGCCGCTCGTCGATCACGTATGGCACCCCGACCGCCTCCAGACCCTCCTTGACCGCGTCAAAGTACGCGAGCGCCTCCTCGCTCAAGAAGTCTCCGATCTTCGGCGCTTCGGTGAGGAGCGCCTGGGTATCCTTGTCCTTGGAGTCGAAGGTGCGTAAGGGGTTGGCCTCGATTCGGGAGACCGAGTCCGGGTCGAGCTCGGACTCGTGCTCTTGTAGGTAGTTTCTCAGTTCCGGGACGTAGCGTCCACGCGTTTCGAGGTCGCCGAGGTTGTTCAGGTAGACGACTTCGTCCTTCACGCCGAGAGCCTGGTGAATGGCGTAGAGGAGTGAGATCACCTCTACGTCCACAAGAGGATCGGCGGAGCCCAGAACCTCGGCCCCTATCTGAACGTGCTGGCGGTAGCGTCCCTTCTGCTGGCGCTCGTGGCGGAACATCGGCCCCATGTACCACATCTTCACCGGCTGGGCGAGCTTGTACAGGCCGTGCTCGACGTACGAGCGCACGACGCCCGCGGTCCCCTCCGGCCTCAGGCTAAGCTCCCGCCCGCCCTTGTCATGGAAGACGAACATCTCCTTGCGTACGATGTCCGACGCCTCGCCGACGCTCCGGATAAAGAGCTGCGCCTCCTCGAAGACAGGCAGCCGCACCTCCGTGTAGTTGTACCGGCGGAAGAAGTCGCGGGTGACGCGCTCCACCCACGCCCACAGCTCCGGCCGCTCGTGCGGCTCCCGGCTCTGTCCGCCGCCCGGGTAGACGTCGTAGGTGCCCTTCGGCCCCCTGTAGCTCACACTACCCCCAGGGGCAGGTACGGGTTCGTCTCCAACTCCTCCATCGCGTGAAGGACCGGGCCGTGTCCCGTGAAGAGGCGCGTCGTGCCGTTCCAGAACGGCATCACCTTTCTTATGGAGACCTCGATCTCCTCCCACGAGGCACCCGAGATGTCCGTCCGGCCGACACTCCCCGGCAGGATGAGGTCGCCCACGAGCTGATCGCCTCCCACCACGAACGTCACCGAACCGGGCGAGTGTCCCGGCGTGTGCAACACGTGGAAGGTCTCTCCGGCCATGACGAGGTCCTCCCCGTCCCTCAAGGGCTCGTAGTCCGTAACCCCCGCGCCCTCGGCGTCCGCCGGGTGGGCATAGACCGGGGCGTCCGTTTCGCGGCGCACCGCGTCCAGAGCGTTCACGTGGTCCCCGTGGCTATGCGTGATCAAGATGGCGGCGACAGGCTTTTGGACCCGGGCGAGTATCTTCTCGGGTTCGGCCCCGGCGTCCACGATCAGGTCGCCCCCCGGCGCGTGAACGACGTAGGAGTTGACCTCGAAGCCACCCATGTCGAGACGGACCTGTTCTATCTCGGTCATCGGCGCCTCCTTTAAGGTTAGTGGTTGTTGCCGAGCGGCGTACCGTCGCGGGAGACCCGGCGGACGTCGTAGACGTCGGGGATGGAGCGGATCTTGCGTATGACCTCCTCGACGTGCGGAAGGCTCGCCGCCTTGAACGCGAACCGGCTCAGGGCCGTCCGGTCCTCGATTGTGTCCACCCGCGCCGAGAGGATGCTCACCCCCGCGTCGGAGATGGTCGAGGTTATGTCCTTGAGGAGGTGCATCCGGTCCAGCGCCTCGACGAGCAACTCCACCGTAAAGAGCCTCCCCCTGACCTGGGTCCACTCGACCTCAGCGAAACGCTCCGGGTCGCGCGCGTTCAGGGCCCTGGCGTTCGTGCATCCCGCCGCATGTACCACGACGCCGCGGCCCAAAGAGACGTACCCCACGATGTCGTCGCCGGGCATCGGGCTGCAACAGCGGGCGAGGCGCGTGAGTATGCCGCTCGATCCGACCACCCGCACCCCGGTCTCCGAGTCGGTCCCTCCGTCGTGGGCTTCGCCAGGCAGAGGCAGGGGGACGAGCGCCGGGCTGTGCGCCCCGTTGGCCCCACCAGTCCGCACCTCTTGCTCCTCTTCTTTAGGCTGGACTTTATCCACGATCCGGTGGGCAACGTTCTCGGCGGAGACCGCACCGAGACCAACAGCGGCGAGCATGTCCTCTGCCGTCGTATAGTTGACGCTGTTCGCGACCTCCTCCCAGACGCCGGTCGGGACTTTGTCCCTGTCAATGCGCTGCTTCTTGAGGAGCAACGTGACCTTCTCGCGCCCCAAAGACAGGTTGTCCTCGCGGTCGGCTTTGTTGAAGAACTGCCGGATCTTGTTTCGGGCCCGGCCGCTCTGGACCACGGCGAGCCAGTCCCGGCTCGGTTTCAGGGCCTTGCCGGTAATGACCTCCACCCGGTCGCCGGAGACGAGCTCGGAGTCTAGAGGCACGATCCTGTCGTTCACCCGAGCGCCTATGGTGCGATGCCCGACCTCGGTGTGGACGTGGTAGGAGAAGTCTATCGGCGTCGCCCCGCTGGGGAGGCTGATCACGTCGCCCTTCGGTGTAAAGACGTACACCTCGTCGGCGACCAGCTCGCCCTTGAGGGACTCCATGAACTCGGCGGCGTCGGTGGTCTCCTTCTGCCACTCCATCATGCTCTTCAGCCACGTCAGGCGGTCCACCTGGCTGTCCTTGAGGCCGTGCTTGTACATCCAGTGGGCGGCGATGCCGAACTCGGCGATCGTGTCCATCTCGCGCGTCCGGATCTGTATCTCCAGCAACTTCCCCTCGTTGGACATGACCGTCGTGTGCAATGACTGATACATGTTGAACTTGGGCATCGCGATGTAGTCCTTGAAGCGCCCCGGAATCGGCTTCCAGGCCGAGTGGACCACGCCCAAAGTACCGTAGCAGTCCCGCACGTTGTCCACGACGATGCGCAGGCCGGCGAGGTCGTAGATCTCGTTGAACTCCTTGTTGCGGCGCACCATCTTGTTGTAGATGGAGTAGAAGTGCTTGACCCGCCCCTTGACCTCGGCCTCCACCCCGGCCTCCGCGAGGTGCTTCTGAAGCTCCTCAGCCGTGACGTTGATGAACGTCTCCCGATCCGCCCTCCTCGCCGCCACGAGCCGCTTTATCTCCTCGTAGCGCCTCGGGTGGAGCGTGGCGAAGGCGAGGTCCTCCAGCTCCCACTTCACCGAGTAGATACCCAGCCGGTGGGCGAGCGGAGCGTAGATCTCCAGCGTCTCCGTCGCCTTTTTGAGTTGGTTCTCGCGCTTGAGGTAGGCGAGCGTCCTCATGTTGTGCAGCCGGTCGGCAAGCTTGATGATGATCACGCGCACGTCCCGGCTCATCGCCACGATCATCTTCCGCAACGACTCGGCCTGCGCCTCCTCCAGGTTCCCGCTGGGCAGCCTCTTCAGCTTCGTAACCCCATCGACGATGTCCGCGACCTCTTCCCCGAACCCCGCCTCGATCTCCTCCTTGGTAAGGTCCGTGTCCTCGAGGACGTCGTGCAGGATCGCGGCGGCGATGGTCGTCGAGTCGAGGTGCAACTCGGCGAGGATATCGGCGGTCGCGAGAGGGTGGTAGACGAAGGGCTCGCCGCTCTTACGGACCTGGCCCTTGTGGGCGGCGTGGGCTGTCCCGTAAGCGCCGGCTATGAGCTCCTCGTCGGCCTCCGGGTTGTAGGCAGCGACCTTCCTGAGCAGGGAGGTTATCGTCACCTCCGGGACAGGTACGGCCTTTGGGTACGCCTCTTCGCGGATCATCTCCATAAAGAGATTTTAACACCGGGCTCCGAGGCCGTTTACGAGAAGGCTGCGGGGTTCAGGACGGAGCTAATACACGCGGCTCCTGTCCTCGACCTCGATCTCGAGACCCCCGACAAACCTGGCGACCAAGTTATAGAACAACGCCGTGATCAGTCCGCCGATGAAACCGACAATGCCCAGGATGATCGGATAGAGTATCAAAGCCCCGATGCCAAACAACAGGCCGAAGCCGACCAGGGCGCCCGTGCCCTCGGCGTTCTGCCCGCTCGACGCGATACCCAGCAGCACGGTCAACACCCAGAAAAACGCGGTGATAGCCCCGATTATTAACCCCAACAGCGCGGATATAGCACCCTGCACCTTACCGAGCGACAACGCTCCGATCTTTCTTATCATCATGAGAGACCTCCCCGACTCTTTTGGTTTCCATACTACACGTAACCAGAATCCACCGCGCTCTCGCGGATCTCTAGAGCCGCCGGGAACGGAAGATGACCACGAGTAGCACCGTAGCCATCACGAGCGCCAGCGTGAAGCCGATAAAGGCGACCAGGGGAACGCCGAGGAGCGGCACCTGGGGTCCTCCGGTGGCGAAGGCGCCGATGAGCGAGGAGCCTATTAGCAGGCCGCCGGTGACGACGGCGAAGACGAGCCGGTTGGCGAGCACGTCCACCTCCCCGATCAATTCGTCGAGGCCGCGGTTGTTGAGCTTCACCTCTAGCTCCCCGTCCTCGAGCTCGGTAAGGAGCTGCCGGATCTGCTCGGGGTAGTCCTCGATGTAGCGGGCGTATTCGAGGGCGCGTTCCTGGGACCGTTCGATTAGGAAGCCGGGCTCGTAGCGTTCGCGCAGCAGGCGTCTAGCATAGGGCTGGGCTATCTCGTAGACGTTGATGGTCGGGTCTATGGAGCGGGCGAGGGCCTCGGCGGTCACGAGCGCTTTGGTCAGTAGCGGGAAGACCGGCGGCATGGAGAGCCTGTAGCGTCTGACTAGCGAGATCAGCTCGGAGAGCGCCTGCCCGAGCGTGACCTCCCCGACCGAGAGCCCGGAATACTTGTACAGAAACTCCCGAAGCTCCTGCACCAGCGGCCCCCTCACCTCCGGTGCGTACCGGACGCCCAGCCCCTCCAACCCCCGCAACACCGCCGCCGCGTCGCGCTGTATCACGGCTATGAACAGCCGGCTCAAAGCTTCGATGTCGCCGCGGCTCATAAAGCCCACCATGCCGAAGTCAAGGAGGGCGAGCTCTCCCCGCGGGGTGAGGATAAGGTTGCCGGGGTGCGGGTCGCCGTGGAAGAAGCCGTCTTCGAAGGCCATCTTGAAGATGGCCTCCGCCCCCATCGTAGCCACCCTGCGACGCTCGGCCGGGGCCAGGAGCAAGGGCCGGAGGTCGTGGAAGCGGGTACCCTCGATGAACTCCATCGTCAGGACCCTCCTCGTGGAGAGCTCCGTGTAAATTTCCGGGATCTTTACGGGCGTATCGGCGAAGTTAACGGCGAAGCGCCGCGCGTTGCGGGCCTCCGTCTCGTAGTCGAGCTCGCGGCGTATGACGCCCTCGAACTCCGCCACGAGCTCCTTCACGTCGATGAATATTCTATCCCCGAATCTCGCGTCCAGGAGCGCCGCGAAGTCCCTCATCAGCGCGAGGTCCGCCGTGACCCTACGCGGCGCCTCGGGCCGTTGCACTTTGATCGCGACTTGTTCCCCGCCGTGAAGCTGGGCCTTGTAGACCTGTCCAATGCTCGCCGACCCGAGCGGGGCTGGATCCAAACCGGCGAACAGCTTCCCGACCGGCATCCCGAGCTCCCTCTCCATGACCGCCCGCGCCACCTCTAGAGGTATGGGCGCCACCGTATCCTGAAGCTTCTGGAGCTCGAAGAGGACGCCCTCGGGGATGATATCCGAGCGAGTGGAGAGGATCTGGCCGAACTTTACGAACGTCGGGCCCAAATCATCGAGAGTTCGCCTGAGCCTGACGCCGAAGTTTGGGGCGAGAAGCTCCTCTAACCCGCGCTTCTCCCGCCTGCCACGCCGGACGTCGAAGACGAACCCGAACCCGTGACGGACGAGCACCCGCCCGATCTGGGAGAACCGCACGAGGTTCTCCCGCCGGCTGCCGGAGGGAGACCCAGCCCCATCACCCGCGGCGTCGATCACCGGCCCGAGCCTCCCCACATCCCGGCCCGGACTTTTCGGCATCCTACGGAGTTGCTTATCGGGCTATCTGCCCGACTACAGGCCCGGCGCGGTGTCGGGTTCGTCCCTCGGGGGCCGGGGCGCCGTGTCCACCCCGCCGACGGGGGGCGGCGGAGGCTCGTCCATCGGGGGCGTCAAGGGTTCCGTCGGCGCTTCGGGGTCGGCCACCGTGGGCCGGTCCTCCAGGAGGCGGACCCTGTACTCGAGCTGCTCGATCCTGAAGAGGAGGTCCTCGTAGGCCTCGCGGTTCGGCACGCCGGCGCCACGCAGGCCCTGCTGCACGGAGGCGTCTATGAGGTTACGGGCGCCGGACGAGCGTTCGCGCGTCCGGCTGAGGACGTCTTCGACGACCGTGCGGCCCTCTTCGCGCTCCATCCGGCCCTGCTCTATCAGCCGGTTCACCGCCTCCTGGACCCGCTCGCGGGTAACGGCGGCGGCGCCTATCTGCAAAAGAATCAACCGTTCAAGTGTGTCCAGCATGAATACCTCCTGGCAGGAGAGTCCGTCGCCCCCATGATAACCCGAAACAGCGGCGCGGGCTGCTACAAGAAATACTTCAAGACCAGCGCTATCACGTACCTGCCAAGTACGTAGAGCGTAAAGAAGAACCCGAAGATCCCCACCAGAGCCCCGACTACCACAAGCAACGTCTTGAGCTCCTGCCCTACCTCGTACCATCTCCGTTCCCGCGCCTCTTCCGGCGTCGAAATACCACCTTTCCAGAACAGACTGGAGCCCGCCCCGCCAGGCCGCCGAAGATTCCCGCGAAGACCAGGTAGAACCACGCGGGCTCCTCATCGTCGTCGAAGTAATGTCTAAACGAGCAGGACCATGACCACGAACCAGACGGCCGAGGCCAGGAAGAGAAGAATGCCGGCCTTTCTACTCCTGCCGGTGAAGCGAACGGCCGATTCGGCGGCGCCGATACCCGCCACGACCCCGGCGCCGGAGAACAACAACCTGTGGGCGAAGTCGTATCCGGCAAGGTAGAGGGGGATCAGGAGGACGAGACCCGCAACTGTGACGGCAACCCAAACCCGGGGCTTTCGCGTGAGGAACAGGGTATCGTGTCGTTGGTCATCGCCCTCTCCGGGCTCCGGTCGGGAGGGAGACGACATGCCGGCCTCAGTCACGGCGGCTACGGGGTTGCGGCGCCTTTGGGCGTCCCGCGAGCGGGGGCACCCCTACCGGCGCGCCAGGCCTTATAGAGGCACAGGACGGGCGCGGCTATAAAGATGGAGCTGTAGGTGCCGGCGGCGATGCCGACCAGGAGGGCGAAGGCGAAGTCGCTCAAGGTCGACTCGCCGAAGATGAGGAGAGCGACGACCGGGATCAGGGTACACACGCTCGTGTAGATCGAACGCATCACCACCTGCCGGATGGAGTTGTTCGCCAGCTCGTCGTACCGCTGGCGGTTGTAGCCGGCCTCGGGCGCGTTCTCCCTTATCCTGTCGAAGATGATGATCGTATCGTAGAGCGAATACCCGAGCACCGTCAGGACCGCGACCACGGTCACTAGGTTCACCTCGCGCCCCACCAGGGCGTAGAAGCCTATGGTGATTAGGATGTCGTGAATCAGCGCCACCATCGCGGCCATCGCGAAGGAGAACTCGAAGCGTAAAGAGATGAACAGGACGATGATCGCCAGGGCCGCCGCCACGGCCTGCAAGGCCTGCGTCCGGATCTGGCCTCCAAATGTCGGACTGATACTCGTGACGCTGACCTCCGCCCCGAGCTCCTCTTCGAGGGCCTGCCGGACCTCCGCGTCCGTGTACCCCTCCTCCGAGAGGACCGGCGTACGGACTTCGTAACCCTCTTCGCCCACGCTCTGCACGATCGATCTCTCCCCAAGATCTCCCGGCAGCGCCTCCCGCACCTCGCCCGTGCTCGGAGAACCCTGGATCCCGCTCGCGGTGAACGCTGAGCCGCCCGTGAAGTCTATGCCAAGGTTGACCCCCCCAAGAGCGACAGCCCCGACGCAGAGCAGGAGGAACACGCCCGAGATGACGAACCACAGCCGCCACCTGCCCACGAAGTCTATGTTCTTGAGCGCCACTACCGGCGCGCCCCCGCCCCGGCCTTGCCGGCCCTGGCAGGCCGCGCGTCCTCGAGGTTCTTCTTGGAGACGCCCATCATGGGGGCCGAGAGATGGAACCCGCGGCCGGAGATGACGCCCAGGAGCGCCCGCGTGACCGCGATGGCCGTGAACATCGAGAGGATAACACCCACGATCAGCAAGACCGCGAACCCGCGCACGGATCCACTAGAGAGGGCGAAGAGGATAAACGCGGTGATGAGCGTCGTGAGGTTCCCGTCCAGGATTGCCTTGAAGCCCTTCTGGTAGCCGATTCCGACCGCCGTGCGGGGCGTCTTGCCGCGCCGGACCTCCTCTTTGATGCGCTCGAAGATAACCACGTTCGCGTCGGCGGCGACGCCGATGGAGAGCACGATGCCCGCGATCCCGGGCAGCGTCATCGTGATCGGAATGGCGACTATGAGTCCCCAAAGCAGGAAGGCGTAAATTATCAGCGCCACGTCCGCTATGAGCCCGAGCGCCCGGTAGATGATCACCAGGAACACGAGCACGAGCCCGAACCCCACGAGCGCCGCCAGAAGCCCACTCCTCAAGGAGTCCGAGCCGAGCGTGGGACCGATCGAGGTCACCGAAAGGACCTCCATGTTCACCGGAAGCGCCCCGGTCTGGAGGACGACCTCGAGCTCTTCTGCTTCTTCCTGCGGGAGCCCGCCCGGGTTGCCCTGGTTCTGGATCACCACCTGCCCGCCGTAGATCGGCTCGTCCACCACCGGCGCCGACACCACGTCTTCGTCGAGGATCACGGCGAGCCTGCCGCCGCCCGGAGTACCGTTGGTCAGGGCGTTGTCCACTATCTGCTGGGAGAGGTCGCCGAACCCCTCGGCGCCCTCTCCGGTCAGGTCCATCTGGACCTGGCGCTTGCCGGTCTGGTCGGTAGTCTGAATGGCCGAGTCGAGCGCCTCGCCCGTAAGCTCGGGCTCGGCGGGGAGCACGTACCCTTGTACGATGGTTCCGCTCCCGTCCGGAGGGGGAGACTCCTCGAAGAGGATCTGGGTCTCCCTCTCCTCGAAGGTCGGATCCCCTTCGAGCTCGTCCCGCAGGCTCTCTTTGGTATCCTCGATCTCGCCCTCGGGTACGGGCTGGCCGCCCGCGGTGGCGAGGACCTCGTAGAAACCGAGCTGGGCGGTGCGCCCGATGACCTCCACGGCCCGGTCGGCGTCGGTAATACCGGGGATGTTCACTACCACCTGGTCGTCGCCCTGGATCTGTATCTCCGGCTCCGTGACGCCTAAGGAGTCGACCCGCTGTCGGATGACGTTCGCAGCCACGTCCATCTCCTCGCGGGTGACATCCTCGCCGTTGGTCTTGTATCCCTGGAGGTTGGCGCTCACCCCACCCTCGAGGTCGAGACCGAGCCGCGTCGCCTCCGCAACCGGCTGGCGCACGAAGATGAAGTAAGCGGCCACCCCGATCAGGACGACCACGAGACCTAATATGATCAAGTTGTTTCGACGGCTACTCATACCACTCTCGGGATAATAGCACTCTTGGCTTTTAGTGGTTGGTTACCAGTTGTTAGTTGTCAGTAGTCAGCAAGGGTCCCGAAAGAGATGCGGCCCTACCATAAAGGGCTGTCCTCGCCCCAACAACGGAGGACCCTCTATAGGAGACGGTTCATCCCCATCGCCGGGAGACCCGCCACGCCCAGAAACTAAAAACTGAAAACTAGAAACTAATAACTACGAACTACACATAACGCGAGACCCACGCCTCCATAAACTCCCCGTAACGCCCCTCGGATATTGCCGCCCGCGCCCGGTGACACAGCTCCCCCACGAAGTGGACGTTGTGCAGCGTCACGAGCCGGTGGGCGAGCAGCTCGTTCTCCCGCACGAGGTGTGAGAGGTAGGCCCGGCTGTACCCGGTACACGCCTCGCAGGAGCACTCCGGGTCCAGAGGACCGAGGTCACGCCGGTGGGAGGCGTTCTTGAGGTTCAGGCGACCGCCGGCGGTAAGCGCCATGCCGTGGCGCGCCAGCCGGGTCGGCAGGACGCAGTCGAACATATCCACCCCGAGAGCTATGACCTGCAGGATCCCGACCGGGTCCCCTATCCCCATGAAGTAGCGCGGCTTCCCGGCGGGCAACTCCGGCGCCACGAGCGCGAGCATCTCGAGCATCTCCTCCCGCGACTCCCCGACCGATAGCCCTCCGACTGCGTAGCCGGGGAAGCCAAACTCTACCGTCCGCTCCAGGCTCTCACGACGCAGGTCCGGGTAGAGCCCGCCCTGCACTATCCCGAAGAGCGCCTGGTCCCCACGAACATGTACCTCCCTGCATCGCTCGGCCCACCGGGCCGTGCGCCGCAAGGACTCCAGGTGATACTCGCGGCTCGCGTTCGCGGGCGGGCATTCGTCGAGCACCATTGCGACATCCGCCCCGAGGTCCTCCTGCACCCGCGTCGTCAACTCCGGCGTGAAGAAGTGCGACGAGCCGTCGTAGACCGAGGCAAACTCGACGCCCTTCTCGGAGATCTTTCGCCGGTGCGCGAGCGAGAAGACCTGGTAACCCCCCGAGTCGGTGAGCATCGGCCCGTCCCAACCCGTGAAGCCGTGGAGCCCGCCCGCATCCCGGACGAGTTCCGCTCCGGGACGGAGGTACAGATGGTAGGTGTTCCCGAGCACGACGCCGGCCCCAGCCGAACGCAGGTCGCCGGGCGTGAGGCCCTTGACGGTGCCCTTGGTCCCAACGGGCATAAAGGTCGGCGTCGGGACGTCGCCGTGCGGGGTCGAGAGCACGCCGGCTCGGGCCTCGCCGTCGCGGGCGGTGACCTCTATCGTGACCGGAGCCCCTATAGCGCCCTCCCGCCACCTACGAGGAGCATCGCGTCCCCGAAAGAGAAGAAACGGTAGCGCTCCCTCACCGCCACCTCGTACGCCTCCCGAACCAGATCCTCGCCGGCGAACGCCATCACCATCGCGAGCAGAGTCGAGCGCGGCAGGTGAAAGTTCGTCAGGAGAACGCCCACAGCCCGCCAGCGATAGCCGGGGTAGATAAACAACTCCGACTCTCCCTCCCGAACTCCCGTAGCCGCCCAGCTCTCCAGCGTCCGGGTCACGGTGGTACCGACGGCGACCACGCGCTTCGCTTCTTCGACGGCTCGCGCCGCCTCATCGGGTACGCGGTAGTGCTCGGCATGCATGCGGTGATCCGCTAGCTTCTCCGTCCTGACCGGCGAGAACGTCCCCGGCCCGGCGTGCAGGGTGACGCGCGAGATCCTCGCCCCCGCCTTCTCCACCTCCCCGAGCACCTCTCGCGTAAAGTGGAGCCCGGCGGTCGGGGCGGCGGCGGAGCCCTCGTTACGGGCGTAGACCGTCTGGTACTCCCGCTCGGCCTCGGGAGTAGCCTCTATGTACGGCGGTAGCGGCATGTGTCCGTGCCGCCTCAGCATCTCCGGCACGTCGGTTCCGGCGATCACCCACCGTCCCCCGTCCAGAGGCTTCACGACCCGCAACTCTTCGTCGCCTACCGAGAGCGCCATCCCGGCCCGGAGGCGGCGGCTGGGCCGGGCCATGACCTCCCAGAGGTTGCCCTTCGCGCCGATGTCCCGCAGGAACAACAGCTCCGACGCTCCCCCACCGGGCCGGCGAACCGGGAGCCTGGCCGGGAGGACCTTCGTCTCGTTCAGGACGACGGCGTCTCCAGGGCGCAAGAAGCGCGGTAGATCTCGGAAGACGCGGTGCTCGATGCTCTGGTTATGCACGTCCACGACCATGAGACGCGAGGAGCCACGGGGCGAGGCGGGCCTTTGAGCTATGAGCTCCTCGGGCAACCGGTAGTCCAGTTCGCCGGTCAACATCGGGGCGATTATCCTGCCATCCCTAACGGCGGAGGAACAGGTTGAGAAGTATGGTGAGGACTATGGAGACGAGGATCATAAGCCCTATCGGCGCGTAGACGGTGAAGTTGCCCCGTCGAAAGATGAGGTCCCCCGGCAGCCGGTCGAAGCCGAAACGCCCGAGCAACAGAAAAGTACCGCCGATCACGAGCAGCACGACGGCCCCGCCGATCAGCAGCTTTCCTATTCCTTCGAGGCTCACGCCGTTAATTCTATGCGCATTTGGCGTAATGACCAGCGACGGAGGACCGGCTCGGAGGGAGGAGCGTCGAGCCCTTACCAGCTCGCCCGATCGTCGCGGGAGCTACTTCTGCCCCGGAGGCGAAGTAGCTCCCGCGAGCGCAAGGAGGACGGATCGCGGGGAGCAAACTCTCGGAGCCAAAGAGCGTAGTAGAAGAAGGCCGAAGCTGCTAGCGTCCCGAAAAAGCGCCGCTTCATACCCATCTTCCCTTTCCTTCCGCTCCTTCCGCCAGGGCACACACATCTTCTCTTCCATAAGAAGACTCTAGAGCGTCTTTTGCTGACGCGCCCCTATAAGTTGTCAAGGTTTTCAAAGATTTTTCGAAAGATTTTCCGGTTTTTCGGCCCCTCGTACCCCTTTTGGAGCTCTTTGGGGGTCCTTAGAGGTCCTCGAGGGGCGCCTCTTCCCCCTTTCTCTCCCACCCGCTTGCTCGAGCTCGTGGTCCGCGCTCGAACACTCCACGTTCAGATTTTGTTTCCGTATAAGGAATAACCGTAAATGCTATGCTCGCCGAAACATCAATCTTATGGGAGGAGCAGGCGCGTTAAGGCGGTTGGCAGGTATCCGGAAGAGTTGTTGCCTCTCAGGCCGGCGGTATTCAGCATCGTGGTGGTCTTGGGCAACGAGAAGCTGCATGGGTACGAGATCATGAGGAGGATCGGGGAGAGCGCCGGGGGGAGGATGGTCTTGCGGCCGAGCACCGTCTACGGGTCGATAAAACGGATGCTCGACGATGGGCTGATAGAAGAAGTGGATGACTCACCCGGGCCGGACGAGCATCGTTGTTACTACGTGTTGAGCGCCTTCGGGCGGGAGGTTGCGCTGGCCGAGGTCGAGCGGCTGGAGGCTCTCGTGAACCGGGCCCGGGCGGAGGGTATCGCGGCCGGGGCCCGGGGTGACGAAGCCGGCGACCCTATCCTGGGTCTCGGGAGGGACCCCGTACGCACGGGAACACGCGACGGTTCCGAGGCCCACGACCGTTACCTCTACGGTGGATGAGAGAGAGGTCTTTCTCGACACCGGCTACCTCATAGCCCTCGAGAACGCCGACGACGCGAATCATCCGGTGGCCCGCGAGTACTGGACCGGGCTTCGAACACGTCCCGCGTTCACGACCACCTCCTACGTGCTCGACGAGGTGGTAACGTTCTTCAACGTCCGCGGGGGCGAGCCCGGACACCGCAAGGCCGTCGAGCTTGGCGAGCGGCTGCTGGGGAGCCCCTCGATCCTCCTGGTCCACGTCGACGAGACCCTGCTGCGCAGGGGTTTGCGCCTCCTGCGCGAACGCACGGACAGGCGGTACTCGCTCACCGAGTGCGTATCTTTCGTGCTCATGCGAGAGAGGAACCTCGCGGTGGCCTACGCCTTCGACTGCCACTTCGAGCAGGAGGGCTTCTCCAAGAAACCTTGAGCGACGCCCGACAGCCGGGAGGTGGCTCGCCCCGAGCCTCGCCTATACGGCCCCGAGAGCAGTAAGGCCAAAGAGTCAACCGGACGACGAAACCCTTGCACCGAAGGTGCGAGATCCTGGATCAAGAAGAGAGGGCCGGAGCCTGGTGGCTCCGGCCCTTTGTGAACGGTTTGTCGTTTCTCTCGCCGGTTCCTCGCCCTTGCTAGCTGCTCCCGGTGGAGAAGGTCCAGCTGTAGGGCTGGTTGCCCTTCTTAGCCTTCGGCTTTTTGTTCTTGCTGATCGCCGATGGGTTTTGCGCAAGGACCAGCCTCTCCGCAAAACGCTCTAACCGCCCTGGCTTATACCTCCGCCACCGCCGCCGCCTTTGTTATGGTGCTTCTTGTTGTCCTTATCTGGGGGGTTGCCGGAGCTACGCTCGAGCTCGAAGGCTCCTATGTCGTCGGCCGCGCCCTGCCGGCGGGAGACGGCGGCATCGCGCACCTCTCCTCCGAGGGGCGGTACTTGAGGCTCAACAAGAGGTTCTGCGAGATCACGGGCTACACGCGCGAGGAGCTGCTCTCGAAGACCTTCCGCGAGATAACCCATCCCGAGGATGCTAAGAAGGACGAGGAGCACCGGCAAAAGATGCTCGCGGGCGCACTCCCCGGCTACTCCGTCGAGAAGCGCTACCTGCGCGGGGACGGCTCGTACGTGTGGGTCTCCCTGAGCGTCTCCTTCATGCGCCGGGCGACGGACAAGACGGACTACTTCGTCCTCGTAGCCAAAGACGTAGACGCGCGCAAGAAGGCGGAGCTGGCCGTGGGCTCGCTGACGACGAGGGAGAAGGAGGTCTTGCTGCTGTTGGCGCGCGGCAGGTCGAACCCCCGAATCTCCGAGGACCTCAAGATCGTATTCGCACTGTCAAGCACCACGTCAAGAACATCTTCGAGAAGCTCGGCGTTGAGGACCGCGCCCGGGCCGCCGCCCGCGCCGTCGAGCTCGGCCTCCTCCCCGACCCCGAGAACGATCCGCGATAGCGGCGCGCCCCGGCCTCCTCCTAGAGCGTTCTGCGAAAAGGGCCGGCCTTCCCGCGAGAGTCATCAGCGATCAGCAAGAACAAGAAAGCTAAGGGCTGACTGCTGGCGAACTGTCGCGGACTGGTGGTCCTCCTCTTCCTGACCGCTTGTGGCCGTCCTCGGACGAGCTTGCGCCGCCGGTATTCGACGGAAGTTAAGGAGCACCGGTAGCCCGGCCCTTTGTCTCTTTGTGGGACCGAGCCATACACGGCGAACGGGTGGTCTCGAAGAGCGCCACAGGTTAGTAGAAGCGGGTTCGGAGTAACCGGTCCGGAGTACGTGCTATATTAACTTTCCCTTGAAATACAGGCAAGACGCAATGGGCAGAGAACCTCTTTAGGTCGGAAGAGCGGATTAGATGCGTAAGTTCAGAAGCGGTGGCCAGAGGGTCCAGGTGTGGATCTCCCTCGGGGGAGCGCTTCTCGTCGCGCTCGCAGCCTTCTACATTGCCAGCGGGCTGGCGGGCCGACAGACCGCGCTCGCGGTGGTTCTCATCACGGGTCTCTCCTTGGCGATGTCGTGGAGTCTCCTACGCATGCGACGCCAGAGGAAGGAACACCTCCTTTACCACACGCTCTACGACCCTCTGACCGGCCTGCCGAACCGGACGCTGTTCGTGGAGCGGGTGGAGCAGGCTCTCCTTCGAGCCGTCCGGGAGTCCGGTTCAATCGCCGTGCTAGTCGTGGACTTGGACAACTTCGAGGAGATCGACCACAGTCTCGGGCACGATGCGGGGGACGAAGTGCTCAAGGCTGCGGCCGAACAGCTCGTGGCGTCCGCGCGACCCGGGGGCACAGTTGCGCGTTTGTTCGGCGACGAGTTCGCCGTCTTGCTCGAAGACGTTCCCGAAAAGGACGCGGCGGTCTCCGCCGCGGATCGGATCGGGGAGGCCCTCGGGTCCCCCATCGGGCTGGGCGAGGTCGAGGTGTCCGTGAGCGCGAGCGTCGGGATCTCCGTCGGTGGTTCGGAAGGGGACAGCCCCGAAGGCCTGTTGCGAGAGGCGGACGTCGCGATGCACGAGGCCAAGAGGAAGGGCAAGGCTCGCCACAAAGTCTTCGACCCGGGCGGGGGCACCACCACCTCGGGGCGTCTGCTGGTGGAGTCCGAGCTGCGCCGGGCGATCAAAGAAGGAGAGCTCCTGGTCTACTACCAGCCGCTGATCGTGCTGGAGACCGGGAAGATACGCGGGGTGGAGGCCCTCGTACGCTGGCAACACCCGACCTACGGCTTGGTCCCGCCTGCGGAATTTGTGCCGCTGGCCGAGCAGACGGGGCTGATAGCACCCATGGGACGGTGGGTCCTGGAGGAAGCCTGCCGCCAGGTGCGGCTCTGGCAAAGGGAGCACCCGAGCGACCCGCCCCTGGAGCTAAGCGTGAACGTCTCCGCCTGCCAGTTCCGGCAACCCAACCTCGTCGAGGAGATCTTCAGAACCCTGAAGAGTACCGGGCTCGACCCCGGCCACCTGAGGCTGGAGATCACGGAGAGCGTCATGGTACACGACGTATCCGCCGCCGCCGCGCTGCGGAAGCTCAAGGGGTCCGGGATCGGGCTGTCGATGGACGACTTCGGCACGGGCTACTCGAACCTCTCCTATTTCAAGCACCTCCCCATAGACGCCCTGAAGATCGACCGCTCTTACGTGAGTGGGCTGGGCAGCGACGCCGAGGACACGGCTATCGTCCACGCCACGGTCGCTTTCGCCAGGGCCCTGAACCTGGAGGTCACCGCCGAAGGCATCGAGAACGACGAACAACTTACCCGGCTCAAGGAGCTCGGGTGCGAGCTGGGGCAAGGGTACCACTTCGCCAGACCGCTTCCGGTCGACGAGGCGGCGAAGCTTCTCTCTACGCGTTGGCGGGACGATAGCCGGCCTTCTCCAATGATTCAGTCGTAGCGCCGGAAGAGCGGCCCCACCTCCTCAAAGGCATCTTCGGGTTCCGGGCAATGTCGATGGACAGGTTATTCTCGTCCGGCATGCAGTATTAGCACCTTACGGTATCAGCCTCTTCGACGTCACCTGATACGCCTTCGAACTCCCCGGTCGGAATGCCCGGAGACACCACTGCACCGGCGGTAAGAAGGTGCAGCGCGCTGTCCTCCTACTGCTCCAACTCCGCGAGCAGCCCCTTCAGGTCGAGCGGCCGGGTGAACATAGCCACGCCCTCGCCGCCGTCCGGGCGCGGCCAATCCTCGCGCGGCCTATCCCAGTAGAGCTCTACCCCGTTGTCGTCTGGGTCGCGCAGGTAGAGGGCCTCGGAGACGCCGTGGTCGGAGGCGCCGTCGAGCGGGTAGCCCGTATCGAGTAGCCGCTTGAGCATCCGGGCGAGCTCCCGGCGCTCGGGGTAGAGAATGGCGAGGTGGAAGAGGCCGGCGGCCTTGCGCGGGGCGGGCGGGACGTTACGTCCGGCCCAGGTGTTGAGGCCGATGTGGTGGTGGTAGCCGCCGGCGGAGAGGAACACGGCGTCCTCGCCGTACCACTGGGTGACCTCGAAGCCGAGCAAGTCCCGGTAGAAGCCTAAAGCGCGCTCGATATTCGCCACCTTGAGGTGGACGTGCCCGATACGAGTCTCCGGGTGAACGCGTGCTTTGTCCATCAGAATCGCCTCCCTTTCCCATCAACCGTCGCGGTTACGTCGAGATTCTACTATCCGCTAGCGGGTCCGCCGGTTCACGAGCAGCACGCCCCCGAGGGCAACCACGCTCCCGACCACGGCGAGCAGTGTCGGCGTCTCGCCGAGCCAGACCCAGGCGATCAGGTACGCCAGGACCGGGATCAGGTAGAGGAAGCTGACGGCGGCTGACGCATCCACGCGCGACATGGCGTAGGCGTAGGTAACGTAGGCGAGGGCGGTCGGGAAGAGGCCGAGGTAGACCAGGACGAGGGTCGTCCCGGCGGGGGCCGCTACGGTCTGCGAGAGAAGCCCGGGCAGGTAGGGCAGCGCGAGGATCGTGCCCGCCCAGATCGCGTAGGTCGTGAAGGACAAGGCCCCATACTTGCTCAAGTACGGCTTCTGGAAGACGAAGTACACGCTCACGCAGACGGCGGAGAGCAGGATCAGGAAGGCCCCCGGATCCAGGGCGAAGCCTCCCCCTTCGTCGACGGAGATCAGGGCAGCCCCCGCGAAGCTTACCGCCATCCCGGCCCAACCCAGCGGCCTGAGCCGCTCCTCGAGGAAGATCGCGGCCAGGAGCGCGGTGAAGACGGGGGCAGTGGCTATCAGCACGCCCGCCGCCCCTGCGCTGACCGTGACCTCCCCGTAGTTCAGCGCCACGTGGTACACGGCGAAAGCGAGTAAACCCGCGAGTAGGATCGCCGGCAGGTCCCCCTTCTCGGGCAGCCGCATCCGCCGAACGAACGCGTACCCGGCGAGCGCCACGGAGGCCACGAGCAAGCGCGCAAGAGCCACCTCTCCCGGCCCGAACGACTCCAAAACCGCCCGTATACCGGCGTAGGCCGACGCCCAAAAGAAAATCGTCGTCCCGAGAGCCAAAAAGACGCGGGCGTCGAAAGCAGGCTTCACGTGCCCATTCTAGAGCACCGAAAGGTAGGGCATTGGTAGGGCGCTAATCGGAAACTTTCCGATTAGCGCCCTGATCGCTCAAACGGTGCTATGCTCCAGAAGGGAACGCCGCCGGTCAAGAGATAGGAGCAGAGCATGGAGACAACCGACACGCGACACAAGAGCCGCACCATCCTCGAAGGCCGCGACCGAGCGCCGGCCCGCTCCTACCTGAAGGGCATGGGCTTCTCAGAGGAGGACCTGAACAAGCCGATAGTCGGGGTGGCGCACAGCTGGATCGAGACGATGCCCTGCAATTACAACCAGCGCCGCCTCGCCGAGCGCGTGAAGGAGGGCGTCCGGGCCGCCGGGGGCACTCCGATGGAGCTTAACACCATCGCCATAAGCGACGGCATCACGATGGGCACCGAGGGGATGAAGGCGAGCCTGGTGAGCCGCGAGGTGATCGCCGACTCCATCGAGCTCGTCGGACGCGGCCACATGTTCGACGCCGTAGTCTCTATCGTCGGCTGCGACAAGACCCTGCCCGGCGCCGCGATGGCCCTCGTGAGGCTCGGCGTGCCGGGCTGCATAGTCTACGGCGGGTCCATAGCCCCCGGACGCTTCAAGGGTCGCGACGTGACGATTCAGGAGGTCTTCGAGGCCGTGGGCGCGAACGCCGCCGGGCGCATGAGCGACGAGGACCTGAAGGAGATAGAAGATCACGCCTGCCCCGGAGCCGGGGCCTGCGGCGGGCAGTTCACCGCCAACACGATGGCGATGGTACTGGAGTTCCTGGGCCTCTCGCCGATGGGCTCCGCGAGCCCCCCCGCTAACGACCCGCGCAAGGACGAGGTCTGCGTCGAGGCCGGCAAACTCGTCATGGACCTGCTGCACCGGGGCCTCACGCCCCACGACATCCTGACGCGCGAGGCGTTCGAGAACGCCATCGCGGCCGGAGCGGCGACCGGCGGCTCGACGAACCTGGTCCTGCACCTCCTCGCCCTCGCCCGCGAGGCGGACGTGCCGCTCGACATAGACGACTTCGACCGGGTGAGCGAGCGGACCCCCATCGTCGCCGACCTGAAGCCCGGCGGCCGCTACACCGCCGTGGACCTGGACGAGGCGGGCGGCTCGAGGCTGCTCGGTCGTCGCCTCGTCGAGGCGGGGCTCGTGGACGGCTCGCAGCTCACCCCCACCGGCCGTACGATAGCCGAGGAGGTCGAGGGGGCCGAAGAAGCGTCGGGGCAGGACGTGATCGTCCCGGTCGAGAGCCCTCTCAAGGAGACCGGCGGCCTCGTCATCCTGAAGGGCAACCTCGCCCCCGAGGGCTGCGTCGTGAAGGTCGCGGGCTACACCCGCCTCCACCACGAAGGTCCCGCCCGCGTCTTCGAGTCCGAGGAGGAGGCGATGGAGGCAGCCCAGGGCGGACACATAGTCGAGGACGACGTCGTGGTGATCCGGTACGAAGGCCCCAAGGGGGGACCCGGCATGCGCGAGATGCTCGGCGTCACCGCGGCAATCGTCGGCCAGGGCCTCGGCGAATCAGTCGCCCTACTCACCGACGGCCGCTTCTCCGGCGCAACCCGCGGCCTCATGGCCGGCCACGTCGCCCCGGAGGCCGCCCACCGGGGGCCCATCGCGGCGCTTCGGGAAGGCGACAGGCTCACCCTGGACATCGAGAACCGCACGCTCTCGGTCGCGCTCTCGGACGAGGAGATAGAAGACCGCCTCGAGGACTGGGAGGACCCGCGGCCCCGCTACGAGACCGGCGTCTTCGCCAAGTACGCCGCCCTCGTCTCCTCCGCCTCCGAAGGCGCGATCACCCGACCAAAGGAATGAACAGCCCGATCAACCCTACGGTAAAGAACGGGCGTGTCTAAGCTCCTGCTTCGTGTTCAGAGCAGGATAATGACTTTCGAGAAGTTCTGACTGAAAGCTGACGGCCGAGAGCTGAAAGGTATAAAAATCCGGGCCAGCGTATTCTGCCGCCCGCATAAGAGCGACCACCGGCCCGGTCCACGACACCTGAGTGTGGTGGGTTTTTGGCCGACTAATCCATCGGACCCTTCCCTCCTACCCGTGGTGCAGTGCCACCTCCGATAGTACCAGCTCTTGCGATCAGACGCCATGCACCTTTTGGGCCATTTACGTTTTTTGGCCGGTGGGCCAACGCCCCTTTCAGGAAGGGCCTTCCGGTGCGCTTATCCTTCGTTCAACCGGTGCCGGAGCGGCATCAGGAATCACACGTAGAGGAAGAAGCCACTGACGGCGGCGGTCACAGCGGCGGCTGCGGTCGAGCCGAACAATACGGCGGTGATCACGAACATCGCCCCCGCCATCGCCAGCACGAGCAGCACCATCACCACGATGGCGAGCCGGTTCGCCGTCCGCGGGTGGCGCTCCCTGGCGTGCTGGCGCCACAGGAGCCCGTGGTGCGCCGACGGCACCGGCAACAGACCTGCCGAGAGCGCCGTGCACAGGAGCGTCCCGAAGAAAACTGCCTGCTGCAACGGGGTCACCTCACCGAACCGCGCCGAGAATGGCACCGTGAGCAGGAAGGCGAATAACACCTGCACGCCGGGCAACATTACCCGCAACTCCCGCGGAAGCTCGCCGAGCTCCCGCGCCCGACGCTCGTTCCGGTCCTCCCCGGTCCTCTCCTCGGCCACCTCTTCAGTGTCCATGACGCTCGCCATCTTCCACCGAATTTAACACATGTTAAACATGCGTTTTGCATGGATTTGGAGAAGGCAAAGGGTACGAGATTATGTGCCGGGAGAGATGTCCGACCGTTCTCGCGTTCACCGGCGGGTCGCTGGGTTGAGGGCCTGCCGTCGAAGCGAGACATGAGGCCTTTGGCCGTCTGCACGGACGAGGTATTTTGTCTCGTAGGTTCTGGCTGCGGGCGGAGCCGTTGCGCGCGTGGAGATATGCGTGAGAGACTGGCGCTTGTGCGAACCAGAGCCACGACAGCCCCGCAAAGAAGACAGTCTTGCTAGGCGCGCTGGCCAGGCATAGCTTCGTGGCGATCCTTCTGGCGGTCGTGATCGAGGAGCTGGGCCTGCCCTCGCCGATCCCGACGGACGTGATGATCGTCTTCGCCGGCACGACGGCCGGGGGGTCGTTGTCGCGGCTGGCGCTGTTCTTCGTGGCTCTGACGCTCGCGTCGGCGGTCGGGGGGAGCGGACTGTACGCGATCGTGCGCCGCGGCGGGCGCCCGCTGGTCGACCGCTTCGGCCGCTACGTGCATCTTGGACCGGAGCAGCTCGCCCGAGCCGAGG
The DNA here is from genome assembly GCA_030448125.1 of Rubrobacteraceae bacterium. Lineage (GTDB taxonomy): Bacteria > Actinomycetota > Rubrobacteria > Rubrobacterales > Rubrobacteraceae > Rubrobacter_F. The sequence goes on from JAUJNO010000018.1 coordinate 22,274, forward strand.
ACCTGCTAGAGCGCGGCGGCTGGTGGAGTATTGCCCTGGGCCGGGCCATCCCGGGCGTACGCTACGCCACGGTGATCGCCTGCGGCCTCTTGAAGGTGCCCTTCTTGCGCTACTTCACGGCCCACCTCGCCGGCTCGTCGGTTTATGTAGCCCTCTTCCTGGCGCTCGGGGCCGTCTTCGGTTCGGCGATCCTCGACCGTATACACCTGCCGGCGAGCGGGTTGCGCCTGCTCTGGCTTTTGCCGCTGGCGGTAGGGCTGCCGTTCCTGATCGTGCAGTGGGGCCGGCGCGTCCGCTCCCGGCAGCCGGCGGCCCCGTCGCGCAGGCGCCTGGTGAGCGCGGTCTTACTAGGAGGCTTCGCCGGGACCGTCGCGCTCACCGCCACCCTCTCCGCGACCGCCACCGTCGCCGAGCTGCTCGGGGTGTCGCACCCACTCAACGTCTCCTACTCCCTGCTGGGCTGGACGATGCTCGGCCTGGAGTCGGAAGTGGACGTCGCCTTGCTGCTTCTGTACGCGGCCCTGTTGGCGCTGCTCGTGGGCACCTCCGCAATCTACCACGAGCTGGTGCTGCCGTACCTGGCCCCGCGCTGCACTACGCCGCTCCGGCAGATCCTCGGCCTGGCGCTGCTCGTCGTGGGCTTCTTCGGGATCCTCTTCATCGCCTCGCTGCTCATCGAAGACCCCGGCTCGCTGGCCCTCTGGTGGCGGACCGGCGGGCCGGTAATGCTGCTCGGCGCAGTTATAGGCGTGGTGGCCTACGCCTCGACCGCCGTCTATGGACGCGTCCTGACGATAGCCGTGGCCCCGGCCCTCCGCCGCGGTGAGCCGTAGGGCCCGCGCCGTCCCGATGTTCTCCGTTCGCTCTCACCCCGGCCTGGAGAGCAGGCAAGCGTCCGTCACGATCGCCCGGCGGGTTCCCCAGATCTCCTCTATCGCGTGGAGCACGAACTCGTCGGAGTTCGGGTGGGCGGTCGTCTCCGGACCGCTTCCTCGATAACCGCGGGTTGGAGGTGCGTGATCACGCATCTCCGTCGACGAGTTATCTGAGGGGTGCACCTTCATCGCGTTCGCGGCGTTCAGCCCTTCCAAGATCTCGTTTAGCTCCGCGATATGTTGATCAGGCCGTGCTCCACATCGGCGGGCGCGTTGTAATACTTCAGCACGGCGTGCAACCCCAGGGCGAACAAGACCAGCACGATGCCCACCACGAAAGTGACCCTGAACTCCTTGGACAGCACCAGTTCTTCCGATCAAAATCGCTTCCACCCCATCATATCCCGACCCCGCGAGCGGCAAGGGCTCGCTTCCTCCCGAAAACCGGGCAGATTACTTGCTCGAAGCGGACGACGTATTGGGCACGATCAACCCCTTGCCGGCGGCGTGCCCGGCGGCCTCCGCCGTGCCGGCGGTGAGCAGCATCTCCACCCCGTGGCTCCTCAGTTCGCCGGCGATCACGTGTACGGCGGCGTCGCGCTCCCCCGTTGTCACGTCGCGGATGTAGATGGTGTGTACGCGGCCGGGATGCTCGTGGACGACCTGGCGGTAGATCTCCGGGTCGCGCTCGCCGGAGTCGCCGATCAGGACGAAGGGGAGATCCGGATACGTCGCGAGCAGCGTCCGTATTACGTCGAGCTTGTGCCTGTCGTGGTCACGCACGGTCGTGAAGCTCCAGTCCTTCAGAAAGAGCGGACCGGCCGGGACGCCATGAACGTCGAGGAAATCCTCCAGCATGTCGTAGAGGTTCCAGGGGCTGCTGGAGACGTAGAAGATCGGGTTGAAATCCTCCCCGCCCGGGCCGAGCTGCAAAGCCCGGTAGAAGCCCGCCACGCCCTCGAACGGCAGGCGCGTGTGAGCGTTGCTTAACAAGGCGATCCGGACCATCTTCAAGAGGTCCGTCACGCTCGACCGAATTACCGTGTCGTCGAGGTCGCTAATAACACCGAACCGGGCCCCGGCCGGCACGAGCACGCTCCCCATGGCCCGCGCCCCATTCCCTTCCCTCGTCCGGGGCCACAACAGCTCGATCTCGACGGGATACCAGGCCGTGTCACCCTCCAGCGACTCTTCGAGCTCGAAGCGGAGGTCGAAGAAGCCCTCGTTATCGGCCATCACCTCAAGCTCGTACGCACCGCGGGAGGATCGCAGGGAGGCGCGCACCCGCGCGTGGGGGATCTCGGAACTCAGGAAACGGCGGACCATGTTCCGCAAGTTGCGGCGCCGGGAGTCGCCGGCGCCCGAAGGCGCGAGGCCAGGCGTCTCCAGCACACGGCCCTTGAGAAAGAGCGCATCCCGCGTGCCGTGCCCCCGATACGGCAGGATCTCGATCGGGCCGAGCCGCCCCGTCCGCCGCTTGAGCCCGAACCTCAGCCGGTCGAACCACCCCTCCAACACGCCGCCCGCCGCGACGGCCCTACCCTTCCAGCCACCCAAACCAACCCTCCGCCCGGAGTCTCCGACACAGCCCGACGAACCACATTATGCGGCAACCTCTCCCCCGTCACCGAGGCCGCGCGTGGCTCCCACGGCGAGCCTTACTCGACCGCTCATTGTTGCCCCGCGTACAACACTGCGGGGAGCAAATCTACGAGGCTCTATCGGCGCTCCTCAGTCGTCCCCGCCCCCGAAGTCTCCCTCGAACACGTCGTCGACGCCGAGGTCCATCTCAGGGCCTTCGAAGTCGAAGAAGCCGTGGCCGCGGCGGCTACGATGATGGCCGCCGAAGAGGCCGTGGCTGCGGTGGCCGCCGCCCAGCATGCGCGAGACGCCGTAGGCCGCGATGCCGCCGAGGACCCCCTTCGCGAGCGGGCTGCTCATCAGACCGCCGGACTGCGCGCTGCCGTGCGCGCTGCCGTGCCCCGCGCCGTGTCCGCCTCCGCCGAAGATCTGGTTCAGCAGATCCGGCTTCTGCTGGTGGAGTTGGGTCGTGGTGCGCGCCAGGTACTCGGGGTCCTGCAGGCGGTCGTCTATGCCGTCCTTGTTCACGTCCGGGAAGTCGAGGTTCTGCTGCTGGGCAGATTGGATCAACTGCTGCCCGAGCTGCGCTCGCTGCTGGGGCGTCATCTGCGAAAAGACGTCCTGGGCCGACTGCTGGTAGACGTCGGAGGGAAGGTTCGGGGCGACCTGCTCGTAGCGCGCCGCCGCCTCCTGGCCCGAGACCGCCCGCGGCCCCTGCTGGTAGCGATCCACGAAGTCCTTGTGCTCCTGCTCCGAACCACCAAACAACCTTCTTGCGAAATCCATTCCTCAATCTCCCGGTCTCGTCTTCGTTTTCGGCGCTTACCCTGACAAGATACGGTGCAAACCCACCCCCGGTTTCCGAGAGACAGGCACGAACCACTTCGTCCGGTACGAGATTGGCTACCTCACCCCTAAGGAATGCGTCCGCTCTACGCCAGGGAACGGAGCCGGATGGCCGTCGCCAGCAACCACGAGACCCAGACCGCGACGAAGACCCGCTCCGACACCCCGAAGACCTCGTCGCCCAGGAGAGGTATCAGGCAGAAGGCCGCGACGGCGACGATGGCCCAGACGAGCGTGGGCAGCGCAAACGACCGCCAGCGCGCGTCGCCTCGGAACCGCCGGGCAAAGAGGAACATCACGACCAGGATGAGCAGGAAAGATGTCAACGCGACGGCGAAGTGGGCCACGGACTCGGCCCCGCCCGGTTCTGTCTGGAGGGCGCCCAGGAGAAACCAGAGGACGCTGGCGACGGCGAGCAGCAGCGGGGCGGCCACGGTGTTGTGTACCGCCCGGTACAGGCCGAAAGCGAGTGCGAGGCTGCCGACGCCGAAGGCGAAGAAGGCGACGTTCATGAGCGCCCCGAAGCGACCGAGCGCCAGCGCGCTGATCGACTGTACGACCGGGTCGTACACGTCCGCGGTCAGGATGGGCAGGGCGACGACGGTCACCATCCAGTAGACGAAGCAGATGATCGCCAACGTCGCCGCCGACCGAAGCCGTGCCGATTGCCCGTCACCACTACTCAAACGACCCCGCACAGCGCCGCTCCGGCCGGGTCCTCGGCTTACCACGCTTGTCTCTTGACGGTTCGGGCGACAACACCCGTCCGTCGACTTCGGCCACAACCGAGTAGACGTCGCCGCGCGAGAGCAGGAACGATACCAGCTCCACCGTGACCTTCGAGTTGGGAAAGTCGGGCGGAAAGTTGTGCTGGTCGGAGATCGCCTTGAACGCTTCGTAGCAGATCGAGCCACAGGTCTCGGCATCGTCGACTCTACCGTCCCGCAACCTGACTTCCACGAACACACCCTCCATTCTATAGATTTGCCCGGAAGTGACCCCGGCGGATCGCTCCTACCCCAAAGACTATCCTCGGGGATGCACCTTGAGTATGGGGAATTCGTCCTACACGAACATGAGCGTTTGTCCTGTTTTGTCCCGACCTTTCCCAACCGGCGCTTACGTACGACTTCGTGCAGTGGAACTAGAGCCTGTCTGATAAATACGCTGGGAGGCCGACCCCTCCGGAATGCGGGCCGCGCGTCGCTCGGAAGAATGGTGTACGACCGGCGTTCTCGTCCGCCTCTTTGGCCCCCGTCCTCTCCGTTTCGGGTTTACTGCGCCCTGGGCGCGGCCGAGTATAAGACGCATAGGGTGTAGCGGATCGCCACGAAGGGTAATGAGCCTTCGCGAGAGAAACTCAAGAGGATCCGGAGGCAACAGATGTCTACCCCGAAGCGGAAACCCCCGACTTGACCTCCCTTGGCTCACTGCGCCCTGGGCGCGGCCGAGTATAAGATGCATAGGGTGTAGCGGATCGCCACGAAGGGTAATGAGCCTTCGCCTAGCCCGCTAGGGAATCAGCGGCAGCTAAATGAGTACAACTATGAGCACTTCCGGCCCAAGCACCTGCTCGCCGATCTTTGGAAGACTATACGGGGTGAGGGACTGCAGCCCGGCTCCGAGGCCCCTGACTTCGAGCTCGAGTCGACCGAGGGCGATCGGGTCCGCCTGAGTTCGCTGCGCGGCCAACCCGTGGTGTTGCGCTTCGGCAGCTTCACCTGACCGCTAACCACCGGCGCGGTCGCGCCGATGAAAAAGCTCCACGAGCGGTACGGTGATCGGGTGCGGTTCGTCGACGTCGCCATCCGGCAGGCGCACCCTGGGGAGGAGCGCGGTCCATATCGTAGCTACGAGGAGAAGCTGGAGGGCGCCCGGGAGGGCAAGCGCGAGGAGGGGATCCCCTGGACCGTGCTGGTCGACGACTATGCGGGGACGGCGCACCGGGCCTACAGCCGCGAGATGACCGACCCTGTCTTCCTGATCGGCTCAGACGGACGCGTGGCCTTCTACCTTATGTGGGCGCACGCTCCGACGCTGAAGAAGGTCATCGAAGAGCTACTGGAACGGGGCGGGCGAGGAGTAGTGGACGGCGGGATCGACCGGATGGTTCACCTCTTTGTCTCGTTCGTAAACGGCTACCATGGCCTCAGACGAGGCGGACAGCGGGCGGTGCGCGAGTACAACACCGGGGCCTTCGGGGCGGGGGTACTGACCTTCCTCGGGAGCAAGGCCAAGCCCTTGCTGGCGCCGCTCGCGTTACGGACCGAGCCGCTGCCTGTGGCGGCGAGGCTGGCCCTGCTCGGAGGTTTGGCCACGACCGCCGCGTTAAGCGCGTGGTCCCTGCGCCGCCACGGTTAGGTTTCTCTCTATAGAGCTGCTGCTCAAACTCATCTCCACGGCCACCTTGGGCGCTTTGGACGTGTGGGTCGGGATCTTCGCCGGCGTGGCCTTGGGGCTTCCCCCACTTTGAGCGGCGCGGTCAGCATAGTGAGTGCCGTCGCGGGGGTAACGCTCGTGGTCGTAGCCGGCGGACGGCTGCAGCACCTAGTCTACGGCAGCCGCAGGCTCGCCAAGCGCCGCGAGCGCGTAGAGAGCGCCTGGAAGCGCTACGGAATCCCGGGCTTGGCCTTGCAAGCCCCGCTGCTTACGGGGCCACTCCTGGCGACCATCTTGGCCTTAGGCCTCGGGGCTCCGCCACGTCCCCTCCTGTACTGGATGCTCGCCAGCATAGTACTCTGGGGAGCGGCCCTCACCGGAGCCGCGGCTTTGGGCCTCTCCATATTCTACGACTAAGAGCTTCCGCCAATAGGCTGGCAACTTTTCATACTTGGCAACTCTCAGAGTGATTCAACAGCCTTCTCATCGCTCCTTGACACATACGCTACTCGCCTATTGGCGGAGCCTCTAAGTTGTTGATTATCGCTGCAACCGTAGCCGTCAAGGGCGAAGCGACCTGGGGCTGCTACGCCATGGATCAGACGCCAGGGAAAGTTCCCGAGATAGGGGTTGCATGAGTCTAACCCAGGTTCAGCGGCATCCGGTATACTGCCAAGATGCCCAAGAAAGCAAACGGCGAACGTGGGCGGGCCGAGCAGGAGCTGTACCTAAGAGATCGGGCCATCGCCGCCAGCAGCAACGGCATCGTTATCAGCGATCCGAACCAACCAGACAACCCACTGATCTACGTCAACCGCAGCTTCGAGCTCATGACCGGCTACTCCGCCGAGGAGTTACTCGGCCACAACTGCCGGTTACTGCAGGGCTCCGACAGGGACCAGCCGGCCCTGGACGAAGTGCGCGCCGCCATCCGAGAGGAGCGGGACTGCGAGGTTCTCCTGCGCAACTATCGTAAGGACGGCACGCTGTTCTGGAACGAGCTCAGGCTCTCCCCCGTACACGACGAGCGTGGGCAACTCGTCAACTTCGTCGGGGTACAGAACGACGTCACCGAGCGCAAGCAGGCCGAGGAGGAGCTGCAACGTGCTCACGACGAGTTGGAGGATAGGGTACGACAGCGGACCGCACGGCTCGCGGAGGCCAACGCCCAGTTGCAGCGGGAGATCGCCGAGCGGCGGGAGCTCGAGGAGCAGCTAACGCACCAAGCGTTCCACGACCCCTTGACCGGGTTGCCGAACCGGACGCTGTTCTTAGACCATCTCGATCTCGCCTTAGAGCGTGCCGGAAGGCGGGAAGGCGAGGTCGCGGTGCTGTTCATGGACCTGGACGACTTCAAGGTCATCAACGACTCCTTGGGCCACGAGGTGGGGGATCAGGTGCTGCTGGCGGTCGCCGAGCGCTTGGAGAACAGCATGCTAGCCGAAGAGACGCTCGCCCGCTTCGGCGGGGACGAGTTCACCGTCCTGCTCGAAGACGTCGCAAGCCCGAGCGACGCGGCGCGGGTGGCGGAGCGGATCGAAGAGGCGCTGCGGGCACCCTTCGTCCTGAGGGGGCGCGATAGATTCGTCACCACCAGCGTGGGGATCGCCCTCGGCGGGCAAGGCGAGGAGCGTCCGGGCGACCTGCTGCGTAACGCGGACCTGGCCATGTACCAAGCTAAGGCGAAGGGCAAGAACCGCCACGCGGTGTTTGAGCCGGGCATGGACGACCGCGCCTTAGAGCGCCTGGAGCTGGAGAGCGACCTCCGTCGCGCTTTGGAGAGGGAGGAGTTCAGGCTCCACTACCAGCCCAAGGTGTCGCTGGGGTCCGGCGAAATCGTCGCCATGGAAGCGCTGGTCAGGTGGGAGCACCCAGCGCGGGGCTTGGTGTCCCCCGCACAGTTCGTACCGGTCGCGGAGGAGATCGACCTGATCCTTCCCATAGGACGGTGGGTGCTCAAGGAGGCCTGCCGCCAGGCGCGTCGGTGGCACGATCGGTTCCAGGGTAGACCACCGCTGAAGGTGTGCGTGAACCTCTCGGCCAAGCAGTTCCAGCATTACGCCCTGGTCGAGGAAGTCGAGGCGGCTTTGCGAGAGACCGGCCTGGACCCGGCCAGCCTAGATCTGGAGATCACCGAGAGCGTCGTGATGGAGGACGCGCCTGCCACCCTTGCTACGTTGCAAGAGATCAAGGGCCTGGGCGTGAACCTCGCCATAGACGACTTCGGGACCGGCTACTCCTCGCTCTCCTACCTCAGACGCTTCCCGGTCGACTTCCTGAAGGTAGACCGTTCGATAATCGAGGGTCTCGGCGAAGACCCCAAGAACGAGGTGCTCTTATCGGCGGTGGTGACCCTCGCGCACGCCCTGGACGAGCGGGTGATAGCCGAGGGCGTGGAGACCGAAGGGCAGCTCGCCCGTTTGCGGGAGATCGGGTGCGACTTCGCCCAAGGCTACCACTTCGCCAAGCCCCTCCCGAGCGAAGCGGCCGGCGCGTTGCTTGCGGAGCACCCCCGCTGGTAGGCTAATCACCTTCACGAGCTCTCCTCCGGCTGCGGCCTCGGGCCGAGTGGCTGCATAAGACTTAAAGAGTCCAAGAAGGTCCAGGACGAGGAGATCCTGCCGTCCCCCGATAGCTATAGTGCCTGACTCTACGTCGATCGTTTCTATCAGACCTTCCCCTTTAAGGTACCTGGCAATGCTCTGGAATTCGTTGAAGTCCTCTTCCTTGTCAAAGTTAAGGCCAAGCTTGCTTAGAAAGGCGGTCATATCCGCAAGTTGCTGACCTTCAAAGCCGTCGACCACGTCGTACAGCGCGTCCATAAACTGGAGCCGTTGGGCTCTCTTCTCCTCCACTGAATTCACTACAAGCCTTTCTCTCAGAGACTGCCGTGCTTCAGCCCGCTCCAGGTTGAGCGCGAGCAGGTTCTTCAACGCCTCCCCGTCGGGTTGGTCCGGCGCTCACCAGTAGGCCGCGAAGATTTTTGTTATGGCGAGGTCGTCGTACTCTTTTCGGCTTTGGCAGCCACCGGCACGCGCTGGAACTCGATCTGATCCAGGGCCAGCCGTTTACCGGCGCCGGAGTAGATCTCGATTCCGTAGAGTTCGCCCGCGTCGTCGCGGTGCAGCACCATGCTTCCGGGATCCGGGTCAGGCAGGTCCTCCCCGGCGATAATCCCCACCGTGTCCGGTCCACGCTCGCGCAGCCAGATCACCGCCGAGTCCGTCTCCTCGTAATAGGTTATCCGCATGGTTTCACCTTTCCTCTTGCCTCATCCACCGCGCGAAGTTCCGGTCCGGGTGCGCGGTTATCAGCAAGTCTCGCTCCTGGTTCGTCACCACTCGGAGCCAATAGCCCTCGGGCGGTCGCACCTCCGGCGCGAAGCCCCAAATGCTCCAGATCCGCTTGTCCTCATCCCATCGAGTATACCGGGCATCCCCGACAATACTCACGCAGCGCTCGTAAGTGATCCCTTCGCGGTCAGGCAGCCTGTTCGGCCCTACCACGTCGCTCTGGAAGTGATCCGTCGTCCTCATCCATCCGGTTTGCTGCTCGCGGACCGCTCCAGGTTCAGCGCGAGCAGGTTCTTCAAAACCTCCTCGTCCGCCAGGTCGGCAGGCCACTCGTAGGCAGCAAAGACCGCCGCATCGAGCCGGGCGTGGGCGTTCGCAAGCCAGGTAGGACGGGCGTTGTACAGGTTCGTGAGCGTGCGCTTCTTGAGCTCCGCCTCGCTCGCCCCTCGGGGTTCAGCCAGTTGCGGCGCAGCTCGTCCAGGCGCTTCGCGGCGGCGGTCTTCACTGTCACTACCAGGCTATATAATCCGGGAGTATGTTGATGGCCGATTACATAGAAGCCGCCATGCGTGAAGCGAGGTACGAAGTACTCGAAGACGGCACCTGGTACGCGGAGAGCCCCGAGCTCAAAGGCGTCTGGTCCGATGCCGACACCCGCGAGCAGAGCCGGAAGGAACTCGAAGAAGTTCTCGAAGAGTGGATCTACCTGCGGCTCTCCAGGAACCTGCCGGTACCTCCCATGGGCGGTGTCGTTATCAAGGCGCCTTCCACGGCCTGATGCCGCCCTTCGGCCCCGTAAGCCGTAGGGACTTGATCCGGTACCTCAGAAAGCTCGGCTTCGAAGGACCGTACCCGGGAACCAGACGCGAGTTCATGGTCAAGGAGACCTGAGCCCCAGGCTCCCGAACCCCCATACAGCGGCTTGCAATGACATGGGCCCATGCGAGTATGAATGGTGCCTCGATGAGGTCTGTATGGACCAGCTACGCGCAAACCGCTATAGAGGGCCGGAGCCCCGATCGGCCCCTCGGCCCAGACGTTAAGAACGGGTGGTAATCTCCCTAAACCGAAGGAAGCGAGCCTAACACTGCCTTTACCGAGCGCTAACGAAGCTTTGCGGCATCCTTACCCAAGCGGGGATACCTTGGAGAGGGTTTGGAAAAAGCGAATCGCTCAAAGTAAGGAGGACTATCATGTCGGGAACCGGGTGGGCAGCTGCTCTCGGACATAGCCCTCAAAGGGCTTTCGCCGGACATCAACAAACGTGGGGGAAGGCAAGAGGTGACGGGCGGTAGGATGATTAGCCGACGGAATTTCCTGAAACTCGCGGGAGGAGCGGCGGGGGCAGCTTCCTTCGGCCTCCTCACCGCGTCCTCCTGCGGGAGGAGCAGAGACGACGACGACGACGACCACCACCACCTCCTCCGGGCCGTACGAGGAAACGTCAGCAGAACGGCAACAGGAGGCCGGGGGCAAGGCGGATCGGGCGCGCCTGCTGGCCGGGGACGCCGCTGCCGCCGGACGCGACGGCGGCGGTCTCCACCGGCCTTCAGCCTCTGGGCCTCGGCTCCGAGCGCGACGGCCTCCTCTACGTCCCCGAAGGCTACACACCAACGGAGGAGGCGCCGCTGGCCCTGATGCTGCATGGCACGATGGGCGACGCCCAGAGCGGCATCTCCCCGTTTCTCGACCTCGCCGACGAGGCCGGCCTCGTCCTGCTGGCGCCCGAGTCGCGCGACCGGAGGGACTGGGACTTCGTTTTCCCCGGCTACTACGGCCCGGACGTGGAGTTCATCGACCGGGCGCTCAAGCAAACGTTCGATCGCCTAGCCGTGGACGCCCAAAGGCTGGCGATCGAAGGCTTCTCCGACGGGGCCTCTTACGCCATCTCGCTCGGCCTGGCTAATGGGGACCTGTTCACGCACGTGATCGCATTCTCGCCGGGGATAGTGGCGCAGGTCGCCCAAAGGGGCGAGCAGCCGTCCATCTTCATCGCGCACGGCACGCGTGATGAGGTGCTCCCGATCGACGCGACGAGCGGCCGGAGGGTGTCGCGGCTAGAGCGCGACGGCTACGAGGTACGCTACCGCAAGTTCGATGGCGGCCACACGGTCCCTCCGAGATAGCGCGCGAGGCAGTTGACTGGTTCGTCGCGGAGCAAGGCTGAAGGACCAACAAGGGTGCGGGACGGACTGACACGTGGTAGCCACAGTGATCGAAGTAGCCCTGGCATCGTGGCCCGTCACTGCTCCGACGGCTGTACCCAGCGCCTCCATCAGCGCTTCCCGCGTACGCGCCCCGGTTCTCCGCAGCAGCGCCTTGACCTTCGAGAAGGCCCCTTCTATGGGGTTGAGGTCCGGCGAGTACGGTGGCAAGAACAGGAGCTCGCAGCCCCTACCCTCGACCAGTTCGCGCACCCTAACTCCCTTGTGGGAGGAGAGGTTGTCGAGCACTACCACCTGACCGGGGCGTAGGGTGGGCACGAGGACCTGCTCCACGTAGGCCTCGAAGACCGCTGAGGTAGTAGTACCTTCTACCGCTACGCACGGCCCCATCCCGTCGACCGTCATGCTCGCCAAAAGCGTCGTGTTCTTCCCGCGGTTACGCGGCACTTTCGCGTAGGCCCTTCGTCTTCTCGGGGAGTAGGCGTAGAGCGGACAGAGTGACGTGTTCGCGCCCATCTCGTCCACGAACACGAGCCGGCTAGTATCGACTGCCCCGGCAACCAAAGTCCTCCAGGCCACTCTCGACCACTCGTCTCGTTCGCTCGCGGTCACTGATCTTTTTTCGGGTATAGCCGAGGCGCCTGACCGCACGACAGAGGGTCGCTTCGCTAACCTGTACCCCGAGCAGCTCGAAGAGCAGCCTCGCCCTCTGCCGGTAGGTGGCCTCGGGACGCCGGTGGAGGTCCTCCTCCAGTAGCCTCGTTGCCCCCTGATCGAGCTTGCGTTCCTTGCCGGGGGCCTTCTTCGGCACCAGACTCTCGCCCTCCCGGGCCATCTTCACGTACCGTTTGACCGAAGAGATCCCGACCCCGAAAGCGCGGGCGGCTTCCGCCTTCGACATTCCCCGCCAGACGGCCTCAACGATCTTCCGCCTCAAGTCCACCGAGTAAGCCCTCATGCGGACACGATGCCTGCAGCCCAGCCTCACTGCAAGGGGCTGTAGGCGCCAACCTGTCTTTGCACCGCTCTGCTAGACCACTGTCGCATGTCTTTCAAGATAGATAGCAGGCAGCGTAGTAGAATCTGATAAGTATGAAACGTAGCATTATCTCCCTTTTAGTCCTCTGCCTCGCGTGTACGTTCTCGGGCTTCTGGCCCGTTCAGATAGCCGCCCAGCACAGCGAACCAGAGGTGTTTCTCGCCCGCATCGAAGGAGGTATAGACAGTCGGGCGGCAGCGTACGCGGAGCGGGTCATCTCCGAAGCCGACGATGCGGGAGCTGCAGCGGTCGTTCTGGAGCTAAATACACCGGGTGGCTCCTTCGACGCAACACAGGAGATAGTAAAGACCGAGAGCAACGCCGAAGAGGTGGCGGTCGTCAGCTATGTCGCCCCGCTAGGAGCCCAGGCGACGAGCGCGGGAACATTTATAGTCATGGCCAGCGACGTGGCAGCGATGGCGCCGCAGACGAGACTCGGGGCGGCACATCCTGTTTGGGCTGATGGTGGAGACATCATGGGCACCCTCGGCGAGAAGGCAACCAACGATGCGGTCGCCCTCATGACTGGCCTGGCGAGTGCTCACGGCCGCAACGTGGAGTGGGCCGAGAGCTCTGTCCGGGAGAGCGTCTCGGTGGACGCCGAGGAGGCCCTGGAACTCGGTGTCGTCGAGCACGTCGAGCCGGACCTCGAAGCGGTGCTGAAAGCGGTGGACGGAGAGAGGGTTGAGCCGAAGGACATTACGCTCCAAACGAGCGGCGCGACGATAATCGAGAAGCCGATGACCTTCACCGAACGCACCAGCTTCTTTGCCTATGTGCTCTGGATTCTAGCGCTGGTCGCGGTGCTCTTCTTGGCGACAGCCGGGTTTACGTACTGGAGGATGCGCCAGTGGCGGGTCAGCACAGGCCTAGAAGGTATGGTCGGCGAGATCGGTGTCGTCCGGCAGCCGGTCGTGGGAGACATGGGTGGCCTGGTGTTCGTCCATGGCGAGCGGTGGCGGGCAATCCCGGAGAATGCCGGAAGCGAGCCCATAAAGGTCGGCACCGAAGTTGAGGTTCTCGGCTTTCGCCGCGGTGCCGTCGTCGTGCGCGCCGTGGAACATCACGGTTCTGCAAACTCCTCGTAACGGGCGGCCGGGACTGACGTGCCCCTTCCTCTCGGCAGCTCGGTGAATAAGGAGGCCGGAGGCCTACTCTATAGTTTTTTAGTTCTTTGGTTCTTTGAAACCTCTAATCTGCTACACAGACGTTTCAAATTCGAGGCTGGCACCCTAAATGAAAGAGTCCCTGATTGTCTCGAGGGAAGGGAGCGGACATGATCAACAAAGCACAAGCCAAAATGGGGCGCATCAAGCATTGGTACGGCGACAAGAAGGGGTACGGCTTCATCCGTCCAGTGGACGGGGGCAAAGCGGTATTCGTGCACCACACGTGTATGGCGCCGCACGCAGGACCAGAGTCTCTAAAAGAGGGGGTCCGAGTAAGCTACGAAGTAGCCTCCAAGAAGATGTGCGGTCTGTGGGCGAAGAACGTTCGCATCATAGACCAGCCTACAAACGCGACGACTGCGAACAGGGGAGAAACACGTGTCTGAGAAGAGCAGCACCCAGGACAAGGGCGAAGGGGCCCTAGACAAGGCCAAGGGCAAGGCCAAGGAGGCCACCGGGGCCGTGAGCGGCGACGAGGCCAAGAAGGCCGAAGGGCACTCGGACCAAACCAAGGGCACTGCCAAGGACAAGAAGGGCAAGGTAAAAGACCTCTTGAAGTAGATCTCCGAGGTTTTCCTACAAAAGCGAGGTGAGAAGGAATGATCACGGCTTTGCTGTTCTGGATCATAGTCGGGCTCATCGCCGGAGCGGTGGCCAAGTTCGCGATGCCGGGACCCGACCCGGGCGGCATAATAGTCACGATAATCATCGGCATCGCCGGAGCTGTCCTGGGTGGGTTTCTCCTGAGCCTCCTGGGTATAGGTGGCGGCGCCGGCAGTGGAGGGTGGATATTCTCCATCGTCGCAGGGGTTATAGGGGCGGTAATACTGCTGGCTATCTATAGGCTGGTTGCGAACCGCACTACCACTTAAGGCTTGCACCAGTCGAAGAGTCGGGGGAAGCGGTAGGAAGGAGGAGGTTATAGACATGTTCGCTGAGGGACCGGAGGGCTTCTACAAGACTTCTTACTGACCTCGAGTACAAAGATTTATCTCAAAACAAGGCTGATTATGTCTCTGTTGTAAACTAGAGGTGGGAAAAGTCAGGAAGGACGAGGAGGATCTCACAAGATGAGTCTGAGTTTGATACAGGTGGCCGGGTTTGGCTCAATCATAGTTCTATTTGCGGCTGTGTTGTTCGTGATCTTCCTCGTGGCAAGCGCGGTGCGCATCGTCAACGAGTACGAGCGGGGTGTGATCTTCAGGCTCGGTAGGGTACAGGGCACGGCCAAAGGCCCGGGGCTCTTCTTCCTAATCCCGATAGTCGACAGGATGGTAAAGATCGACCTTAGGACCGTGACCATGGACGTCCCGCCCCAGGACCTGATAACCAGAGACAACGTGCCTGCTCGGGTAAACGCGGTCGTGTACTTCAGGGTAATAGACCCGAACAAGTCGGTCATAGAGGTGGAGAATCACGTGCTTGCCACCAGCCAGATCAGCCAGACGACCCTAAGGAGCGTCCTTGGCCAGAAGGACCTCGACGACCTGCTCACCGACCGGGAGTCCATAAACGAAGAGTTGCAGAGCATAATCGACCTGCAGACTGATCCGTGGGGGGTCAAGGTCAGCGTGGTTGAGGTCAAGGACGTCGAGATCCCCCAGGGGATGCAACGATCAATGGCGGGCCAGGCCCAGGCCGAGCGGGAGAGGCGGGCGAAGATCATCTCCGCCGAAGGGGAGTACCAGGCTTCCCAGCGCCTGCACGATGCCGCTGAGCGCCTGGAGAGTCCCACAGCCTTACAGCTCAGGCTCTTCCAGACGCTGACCGAGATCTCTAGCGAACAGAGCTCGACGGTGATCCTTCCGGTACCCATGGACCTCTTCAGGCCTTACCTCGGGGGCTCGAACGGCTCCAGCGACGGTCGAGCCCGGCAGGCGCGGGCGGAGGGGCGTAGCAGCAGGGAAGAGGAAGGGGAGGCCGAACGTCTCTACGAGGAGACTGTGGGACAAGCGAGCAGCGAGCAACAGGCCCTGCGGGACCTGGACCCCGAAGGGACCAACGGCCGTGCCGCGAGATCGACCGAAGACGCCACGAAACTAGGCGAGGAGCAGGTGCCGCCGGGCGAAGAGCCGCCGAGGACGGGTTCCTCCTAAGCAGCACTTCCCCAACCCGTCCGAGCTCACCAAACCGGCCTCCTATAAAGCGGTTTAGAGCATCCACAGGCTGAGGCAGCCCCAGGGGGCGTGGGAACTAGCTCTGCGCCTCTAAAGGCCCTTGAGGCGGGTTAGAGAGGTTTTTGCCCCCAGTCCGCTGAGGGGGCTCGTTCGCTCCTAAGCCCAGTCGTCTTTGGCTTCGGTGACGGTTGCGTGGAATCGGTGTCCAGTGGGCTAGTATCTGGAGGTGAGCAACACGCCATCGGGCTATCCGCCCAGGGATCTCGACGGCGCGAACCGGCATGCACCGTAAGGAGGATTCTTGGAAAGTATAGTCGTCTCCGGGCTTCTACTCTTCGCCGCGCTTGTCCTGGTGGCCCTGAACGGGCTGTTCGTGGCGGCGGAGTTCGCGTTCGTGAAGATCAGGACCAGCAAGGTAGAGGAGATGGTCCGGGAAGGCAAGGCCTCCGCCGGCATCGTCAAGGAGGCGATCGAGAACCTCGACGGTTATCTGGCCGTGTGCCAGCTGGGGATCACGATCGCGTCGCTGGGCTTGGGGGCCCTGGGTGAACCCGCGATTGCCACCCTTATCGAGCCCCTGCTGGAGCCACTAGGAGTCTCAGAGGGCACCTTGCACACCGTGGCCTTCATGGTGGGCTTCGGGATCATCACGTTCTTGCACGTGGTATTCGGGGAGCTGGCGGCCAAGAGCTTCGCCATCGCCAAACCCGAGGGCACCTCCCGTCTCGTGGCGCCGTTCATGAAGTTCTTCTACTACGCGTTCCGGCCCGGTGTCTGGCTGTTCAACGGCACGGCCAACGCCTTCGTGAGGATGTTCGGAGTGCCGCCGGCCTCGGCGGGCGAGGAGGCCCACTCCGAGGAGGAGTTGCGGCTCATTATCGGCCAGTCCACCAATCAGGGCGTCCTGAAGGAGGATGAAGAGGGGATGCTCAGGGCCGTCATCCAGCTCGAGGAGACGCATGCCCGAGAGATCATGGTGCCCAGGCCGAACGTCGAGTCGCTCCCCGCCCAGATGAGTCTTGAGGAGCTTTTCTCGGTCGTGGCGGAGGGTAGCCACACCCGCTACCCCATCTTCGAAGATGATGCCGGCGACCGGATCGTCGGGATGATACACGCAAAGGACGTCCTCAGGGCCGCGAATGAGGCTGACGACCTCGAGGCGGCCGTTACTGCCAGAGACCTCATGCGCGACGTATTGACGATACCCGAGAACAGGAGCGTCGACAAAATCCTGAAGGACCTTCGGGCACAAGGTCTCCAAATGGCCATCGTGATAGACGAGTGGGGCTCCTTCGAGGGGCTCCTCACGATCGAGGACATCGTCGAGGAGATCGTCGGCGAGATAAGGGACGAGTTCGACGAGGCGGGGATAGGCATTCAGCAACAAGATGGCGGCTATTCGATAGACGGACGCATCCCGATACGGGACGTCAACGAGGCCTTGGACTCCGGATTCGAAAGCGAGGACTTCGACACCATCGGTGGCCTGGTTCTTGGACACCTGGGCCGCGCCCCCGAGGTCGGCGACGAGATCGTCCTCGATAGCCACGTCTTTCGCGTGAAGGAGGTGGACGGTAATCGCGTAGCCTCACTAATGGTGCGGGAAGAGCGGAGTTAGGAAAGCCACGAACGCCCTAGGATAGGTCGAAGTCAATAACTAGACAAAGGGAGCGCGCTACGAGGGACAGTTTCCGAGAAGTCTTCTCGGAAACTCGTCGGCTACGTTTCCGTGAGGTGATCCACGAAAGTCATGATCGGGACCAGCTTCAGCTCTTCTTCCCTGCGCCTGATGGCGCTTGGGGGATCCAGAGCGACGGACCTCACCTCTCCCCGGGCAGCGCTTCTGAGAAGACCCGGGACCTCTTGGAGAGAGTTTATTACCTCCCACTCGGGGCCTAGCCCCTCTATGACGCGGAATGCTTCCGCCGCCGCGGCCTCCTCGAACGCGAGCACGGCTCTCTCCCCGTCGCTAGTCTTCTGGGCCACGAGCGTGAGGCGCACGCCAACGCGCCTGCCAATGAGGAAGTAGGCTGGGGCGAGACTGTAACGGCCCTCAGGGCGCGCGATGCGGCCTTCCTCGCCGCTGCGAGGGAGATGGTATCGTCGGGGTCGCACGTTGGGCGGGGCGTCGCCCAGGACGAGCGCCAGCCCGAGCACAACGATGCCCGCACTGAAGATCACGGTGGTGAACGGGTTGGGATGCAAAGCGAGCACGGCGCCGGCCGCGAGCAGCAAGACTGCCCAATGCGGGTACAACGGGATCCTAAGGAACGCCGCTCCGAGCAAGACCCAGCCCGCCGAGAACAGCGGGAAGTACAGCACGATCATCGACGGGGGACCGCCCTTGAGGAGCTCCGGATCGTCGGGGGTCAGCGGCGAGGCCAAGGCAGCGTAGACCAAGACGATAAAGAATGCGAACGCGATGCCCATGGAGGCCAAGAAGAAGCCGACCCATCCGAGGGTGCCAACGGTCTGCCGGTGGGGGGTGTACAGCCCGATCAGCGCCAACTGCAACAGCGCGAGTGCGAGCAGCGATAGCGTGATCCAGAGCGCGTAGCCGCCCGTCAAAGCCCCTGCCCCCTCGAGGGTGGCGACGAGGCGGGCCACGAAGTCGGAGGCCGCGAACAGCACCCCGCCAAGGACGGCCGCCCAGCCGTACCACCAAGCGGGACTACCAGAAAGCGCTATGGTTATCTCCTTCCCCGAGGGGCGCTGCCAGGTTTTAGATCCCCCGGTGTATTGTGCCCTTCACCTCGTACACCGAGAGCACAAAAGTTATACCCTGGGCGGGCTCGCAAGCTTGAAGACACGCTGGGCTGAGACCAAGCATCCGAGCCGTGGTGGCTGCATCCTTGCCACTCTAGCCTTTATTCACCGGATTGCCGACAAGAAGCCTTCTAGGCTACTCCTGAATAGGAGGCGGGACAATCAGCACCGGCCCACT
>JAUJNO010000005.1:0-82824 GCA_030448125.1 Rubrobacteraceae bacterium
GGCTCAAAGACAGCGTGATCTCCCGCTTCAAGATCATGGGCGACCTGGACATCTCCGAGAAGAGGATTCCCCAGGACGGACGTTTTACGGTCGAGACGGGGGACGTTGGCCGACCGGTGGACGTCCGCGTGGCCTCGCTGCCCTCCGTGCGCGGCGAGAAGGTGGTCTTGAGGCTTCTCACCCACGAGATGGCCATGATGGGGCTCGAGGAGCTCGGCCTCCCCCAGGAGGCCCTGCGCTTTTACCGGAGCGTCTTCAACCGTCCTTACGGCGCCGTGGTCGTCACGGGGCCCACAGGCAGCGGCAAGTCCACGACGCTCTACACCACTCTAGGCGAACTCAACAACGTGGAACGGAACATAGTTACCGTCGAGGATCCCGTCGAGTACCGGATAGAGGGCATAACCCAGATCCAGATCCACCCGGCCGCCGGCCTGACCTTCGCCTCGGGCCTGAAACACATCCTGCGTGGTGACCCGGACGTCGTGATGGTCGGCGAGATCCGGGACCGCGAGACGGCGGAGCTCTTCGTCGAAGCCGCCCTCACCGGCCACATGGTCCTCGTCACCCTCCACACGAACGACGCCGCCGGCGCCCTTCCCAGGCTGACGAACATGGGCATAGACCCCTTTCTCACGACCTCCGCTATCGGCTGCGTCGTGGCGCAGAGGCTCGCGAGGAGGCTGTGCGAGGAGTGCAAGGAACCGGTTCGCGTGAGCGAGGCCGTGCTCCGCAACGTCGGGTTCCCGTTCGACCTCTGGCAGGACAAGGAGATGGCTTTCCACAAGCCGGCCGGCTGCGAGAAGTGCCGCGGCAGCGGCTACTCCGGGAGGATAGGCGTCTACGAGCTCATGGCGGTGACCGAGGAGGTCGAGACCCTTGCCCTCTCGCGCTCCTCGGCCGACGAGATAGGGCGCGCCGCGACGAGAGCGGGCATGGTCCGCATGCGCGCCGACGGCCTCACAAAGGCTGCTCGGGGCCTCACCTCGATCGAGGAGATACTGCGTACGACGGTGTAGACGCATGTCCACAAACATTAATAATTTTCGCCCGCGTATTCTGTTTACAAGGAGGCATCCATAGAGTAGCTTACCGGCTATGGAGACTAACGAGAGAGGCACTTACGCACCCACAAGCGTCACCGAGTGGTTCGAGAAGCGTTCTTACGACCACGAGGAGTTCGAGGATGTAAAAAAACTCGCCCGGCACAAGCGTGAGCTGGGCCTGACGGTGAGCCTGGTCCTGCCGGGCCGGAACGTAGCCGACACTATCGGCGGGATCGTCGGAGAGGTAATGGCCCTCAACGAGCAGGCACCGCTCGTGGATCAGGTAATGGTGGTGGACGCCGACTCGGCCGACGGCACCGCCAGGGTCGCCGCCGCGAATGGCGCCGAGGTCTACTCCGAGAACGAGCTGCTCTCCCACTACGGCGACGCCCACGGCAAGGGCGACGCCATGTGGAGAAGCTTATCCGTGGCTAAAGGTGACCTCGTGATGTTCGCCGACGCGGACACGAAGGACTTCAAACCCCAGTTCGTCTACGGTACTCTGGGCCCCATCCTGAGCGTCTCCGGCGTGCGCTTCGTCAAGGGGGCCTTCCGGCGTCCATTCAAGAGCAACGAGAGCGTCCAGCAGGACGGCGGGGGACGAGTCACGGAGCTGACCACCAAGCCGCTCTTCAACCTCTTCTATCCCGAGCTGACCGGCTTCGTGCAGCCTCTGGCGGGCGAGTTCATCGCCGACAAGGAGCTCTTCGCGTCCATACCGTTCCTCACCGGCTACGCGGTGGAGACGGGGATCATGATCGACGTCTATAAAAAGGCCGGCCTCGGCGCCATGGCCCAGGTAGACCTCGGCACCCGCCAGAACCGCCACCAACCCCTCTTCGACCTCGGGAAGATGAGCTACTCAGTCCTGCGCGCCGTGGCCAGGAGGCTGAGACAGGACGGGCGGCTGCGGCAGCTCCGCGACCCCTCGTCGCCCGACTCCCTTTTCCAGTTCAGCGACTACCTGCACGCCGTGGCGACCTCCGCGGGCCTCGAACTCCGCGAGCACGTCGAGGAGCTCGTCGAGCGCCCGCCGATGGCCGAGGTCCTCGCCGGCAGCCGGGAGTAGCCACCGCCACGAGGGACTGGCTGGTAGTGAAAGCTCATATCCAACTTCGGCGAGCCCAAAGGCTCGCCTCTTTCGTCTAGCCGCCTCCAGCGGCGAGGAAGTCCAGGGCGACGGCGGCGGTCCAGGACTGGTCGGGCGAGCCCAAAGGTTCGCCGGTGAACGGCTCGAAGTACTCGGCGAAGCCTCCGCTCGCGAGTTGGTCCAGGCTTGCCCGCCGCAGCTTCTCGGCCCTCTCGGGTTTGCCGGCGCGGATGAGCGACCACCACAGCAACCAGTCGGCCACCGGCCAGGTCGGCCCCCGCCAGTAGCTGCGGGGATGGAACCCCGGCTCCTCGGGGCTAACGCTCGGCGGCAGTGGCCAGCGCAGCCGCGGGTTGCCCGCGAATGACAGGGAGTCGAGGGTGTCGAGGAGGTCCTCCAGACGCTCCTCGCTCAGGCCGCCGGCGATCAGGGGCGCGAAGCCGGCGACGGTGCGGACCCGCGCGCTCTCTCCGGCCCTGAGGTCGTAGTCCAGACAGAGCCTTAGCTCCGGGTTCCAGCGCTCCTCGAGGCTCTCGCGGCCACGCTCGATCCAACCCTCTATCAGCGTGCGTTCCTCCTCGGGTGCGTCGATCGCAGCGGCGATCTTCAGCAGCGCCTCGTTGGCCGCCACCAAGATGGCGCTGAAGAGGACGTCCTTGACCAGGAACGGGTGCGACTCGTAGATGGTCGCCTCGTCGTAGCGTGCCTCCTTCAAGAGCTCCAGCAGCCAGAGGTAGCGGTCGTACTCCTTGTCGGTTGGCCGGTGGGAAGGGTCATTGACGTGCTTGAGGTCGTAGCGGGTATACGGCGGCAGGTCCCCGACCTCGACCTTCTCGAGCGAGGCGTCCCACCGGGGGGAGTTGTCCGTGCCGCTCTCCCAGGGGTGGTAGATCGTGACGAGCCCCGACCCCTCCGGGTCACGGGCGGTCGTGAGGTACAGGTGCCAGGCCAGGAGGCGCGGATAGCTATCGCGCAAAAAGGCGCGGGCGAGGTCGACCCGGCGGTCGTCCTTGCCCTGGGCGGTCTCCCAGATACGCAGGACGGCGATGGCGTGGACCGGCGGCTGGCATAGCCCACTGGTGTGCGGCGAGGAGGGGGCGTCAGAGGAGACTGCGGCCGAGCTCCAGCGCTCCGCGTCGGGGAAATAGCTCTGGGGAGGAGCCTCCGGGTTGAAGACTATATGGGGCACCTTCCCCGTGGCCCACTGGCTGGCGAAGAGGGTCTCCAGCTCGCGTCTGGCGCGGCTGTTGTCCAGGTGAGCCAGACCCAGCGCGATAAACGCGCTGTCCCAGCTCCACTGGTGGGGGTACAGAGCGGGGCCGGGTTTGGTCCAGCTCTCAAGGTCGTTGCGGCGTAGTACCCCGGCCGCCAGCGGTCTTACCTCCGCGGGTTTTTCGCGGGCCGGCCGGGGCGTGGCGTACTCCGGTTCTGGTTCTTCTCTCAAGGTTCGGTGCCGTTTCCAGTCGTGGCTCTCGTCACAGTCCCTAGTCTAAAAAGGATCGGAGCGGCCTTCAAGCTGTTTTGTGAAAGAAAGCCCGAGCCTCGAGATACGGATCGTCCAGCAAGGTCGCCGGAACCGTCACTGATTACCGGACTTTTCGGCTTCTTTGGAGACCTCTTCATAGTACGAGGAGAGGGAGTCGACGAAGCCGTCGTAGGCGTACAGCGATTCCCGGGACAGCTCCAAGAGAGCCTCCCGGTGTTTGCGGACTTGATCCGCCAGGCTCTGCAGGGTGTGGTGGTTGAGATCGGCCTGGATCTCGGCCTGGGCCCTGAGCAACTCCAGGTTGCTCTCGAAGAGGCTCCGAACAAACCGGGAGTTGTACTCTTGCATCGCGGCGGTATTCTCCACGGTCCTCTCGTAGGAGCCCCACATCGTCTGCGTTAGCTTCTCGACGGCCTCGTTGGCCTTGTCCGCGTCGTTATTGGGTATCATAGTTCGTTCTCCTTACCCGTTCCTCCATAAAATCCTACCACTTTTAACGCCCCGCTACCCCCCAGAGATTGAGCCTGGCGTCACTGTTTGGTATACAGCCCCATACCATTCGTGGGAGGAGGATACGTATGACGGGAGTCCACGACCTCGGAGGTTCGTCCGGCGCGGGACCCATAGACAAGAGCCAGCACGAGACGGAGGATTGGGAGCGCCTCGCGGACGCCGTCACCGTCGCCCTCGACAAGAAAGGGCTCAAGACGACCGACGAGCACCGGAGGGCCATAGAGAGCCTCGACCCGGAGCGGTACAAAAAGCTCGGCTACTACGAGCGTTGGATCGCCGCGACCGAGCTACTCCTCGTCGAAAAAGGCATCCTCACCCGCGAGGAGATAGACGAGAAGGCCGCCGAGCTCGAGGAAAACTGGAGATGACACCCACCAGGTTCGAGCCGGGCGATCACGTCCGGGTACGCCCCGACGAGAAGCCCGGCCACGTCCGCACCCCCGGTTACGTGCGGGGCAAGAACGGCCGGATCGAGAGAATCCTGGGCACGTTCAAGAACCCAGAGTCCCTGGCCTACGGCGGATCCGGGCTGCCAGAAAGCCCGCTCTACAAGGTAGGCTTCCGCCAGACCGACCTCTGGCACGAGTACACGGGACCGCCGAACGACACCCTCTACATAGACCTCTACGAGCACTGGCTGGAACCAGCCCGAAAGGAGACCGTATGAGCGAAGCGCACCACGACCTCGAAGGGCACGACCACGAGGGCGTAAAGCCGAGCGCGGAGGCCGGACGCCACGCCGCGCGCATCAGGGCCATAGAGGTGCTCCTCGTCGAGAAAGGCGTTCTGACCGAAGAGGACGTGCGGCGTCAGATCGAGTACATGGAAGCCCGCTCGCCGGCAAACGGAGCAAAGCTGGTGGCCCGGGCCTGGGTCGACCCCGGGTTCAAAGCTCGCCTCCTCTCCGACACGAAGGCAGCGGCACTCGAACTCGGCATAGACGCCTCCGGCCCCGTCGAGTTCGTCACCGTCGAGAACACACCGGAGGTCCACAACCTCATCGTCTGCACCCTCTGCTCCTGCTACCCGCGGGCCATCCTGGGGCGCCCGCCCGACTGGTACAAGAGCTTCAACTACCGCTCGCGCGCCGTCAACGAGCCCAGGGCCGCCATGCGCGAGTTCGGCCTCGAAATGGGAGACGACGTGGAGGTCGCCGTCCACGACAGCTCGGCGGACGTCCGCTACCTCGTCCTGCCGATGCGTCCGCCCGGCACAGAGGGGATGAGCGAAGAAGAGCTGGCAGGACTCGTCACGCGCGACTGTCTGATCGGGGTAAGCGTCCCGCGCTTCGAGGCTGTAAGGACAGGTTAGCCTTTACGGCCAGCGGTCAGAAGGGTAAAGAGTTGGCGGCTGACCGCTGAAAGCCGACGGCGAGGCCTGCGGGGCCTCTCTGCTAATCCCGCGCCGAGGCGCTCAGCAGCGGCTTTCCTCTCTTATAGCAGCTCGAAGAAGTCTTCGGCAAGCAGCGGCTTACTGAAGTAGCAGGCCTGCACCTGATCGCAACCGTGCTCGCGCAGGTAGGCTAGCTGCTCCTCAGTCTCCACGCCCTCGGCGATCACCTTCAGGCGCAGGTTGTGCGCGAGACCGATTATGGAGCTGACGATGGCCGCGTCGTCGGGGTCGGTGGTGACGTCCCGGACGAACGAGCGGTCTATCTATAGCGTATCGAGCGGGAAGCGCTTCAGGTAGGAGAGCGACGAGTAGCCGGTGCCGAAGTCGTCGATGGAGAGCTTGAGGCCCGTGAACGTCCTCAGCTCGTCCAGCATGGCGCTGCTGAGTTTTGTCCTCCATGAGGAGGCTCTCGGTGAACTCCAGCTCCAGGCAGCTCGGGTCCAGCCCGGTTTCGTCCAGGATGCGGGCGAGTTTGTCGGCCAGGTCCTGCTGGTTGAACTGGCGGGTGGAGAGGTTCACCGCTATACGCAAAGGAGGTAGGCGAGGAAGGCTATAAGCGCCGCCGCGACCAACCCGCGGCTCAAGAGCTCCTCGGCCCGCGATGGGAAGAGCGCGCCGAGCAATCCTCCCCTCCCGAACGCGTAGGCCTCCAGCATGGATTGCGCCACCCACAACAACGCGGCGAGGACGATGCCCACCGGCAGCAGACGCCTCTCCACGCCGACGTCTCCGCGCCGGACCCTGCCCGACGCGGGCCGCAGCGCCGCTCGCGAAGAACAGTATCGCCGCGAGTGCCGCGAGGACCACCGCGAACGCGAGGAGGATGAGGGTCTGAGTCCGTCCGAGGACCTGGGAGGTCTCCTGCGGCCTCGTGTCCTGCAGACTGCGCTGTGCCTCCACCTCCTCTTCCAGTACGCTCTCCAACTCCGCCCGCAGGTCGGTGAACTCCGGCTCGTTCCTCCGAACGGAGTAGCCGAGGGCCAGAACGTCGTTGCTCTCGTCCAGGGTATCGTCGAACAGCGTCTCCAACTCTTCCGCCTGGTCTCTCTCCTCCCCGCTCAACTGGAGCCGCCTGAATGCCGCGAGGGCCTCGTTGAAGTCTCCGGTGCTGCTGGAGGCGAGATCCAGGTAATCCTGATCGGGGTCCTGAAGGTAGCCCGTCAGGGAGTACTCCAGGCTGTCCACGGCGGCGCTCATGCTCGCCGCTTCCTGTCCCTTCCTGGACCCGTCCGACCCTTGCGAGGATGCGTTCTCCTGGATCTCTCCGAGGGTAGCCTCGATGCCGGCGTAACCCTCGCGCACCCGGACCAGCGCCGCTTCCTTCTCGTCGTTCTCGTCCATCATGGTCTCGCTCAGGGTCGCGTACTCTTCGTAGAGAGCGTCGATCTCGGCTCCCCGCCCTTCGTCCTCATCGGCGACCAGCTTATCGTACGGCCCCTGGCCTCTTCGAAGCTGGTCCGGCCTTCTTCGGCCTCCTCGCGGTACCCGGGGTCGTCCGTCTCCACGTAGCCTAGAGTTCCATCGCCGATCTCACCCGCGTAGGTCCTCATCTCGGAGACCGCGACGCCCGTCTCTCCCCCGTCTCTTGCAACGGCTCGCGAGTAGACTGAATGCTACTTATAACGTAGATTCCGCCGGCGACGAGGACGACGAGCAGAATCGCGGAGCCGTAGGACAACCTGCGCATCGTCGCGTTCTTTATGCCCGCCTCTCTCCGCGAGACGCGACCGCGAGAAAGAGAGCGCGGAGGACCGTTTCACCAGGACCGGCGCTCGGGAAGGTCTCTGCCGTCCCCGCGAGTAGCGAACGTTCCTCTACGTGGGGCCGATCCGGCCTTCTACACTTCATGCCGCTCTCTTTGCCCGTCCTACAGCGACCACGTCCCGGTGGCCTTTCCGCTGATGACGAGAACCCATACTCCTCCGCTGGATGCCCCTTCTTATTCTACTTCAACTAGTGTTCGGTAGCGCAAGAGAACGACCACGGCCGGCCACGCGACCAGAGCCGGCTGGCGGTAGCCGCGAGCCTCTCCACCGATTGCCGCGCACGGCCCCTTCCACACGTCTTCGAGCGGCGGGGCGAAGGTCCTCGCCTCACCGCTTGGGAGCGGTTGGCTAAAAGCCGACCGCTCCTAGCTCACTTTCTCCTCGACCTCGGTGCCGTTGGCGGCGAGGACCTTCTCGACCAAGTTCGGCGGGACCTCTTCGTAGTGGGCGAACTCGACGTGGAAGTTGGCGCGGCCGCCGGTGATGGAGCGCAGGTCGCGGGCGTAGGTGAGCATCTCGACCTGTGGCACCTCGGCCTGGACGACCTGCCGCTCGCCGCGCTGCTCGATGCCCATGGGACGGCCCCGGCGACCCGAGAGGTCGCCCATGACGTCTCCGACGAGCTCCGTGGGTGCTAAGACCTCGACCTTGACGTACGGTTCGAGGAGGACCGGCCGGGCCTGGGCGAACGCGTTCTTGAACGCCATCGAGCCCGCCACCTTGAACGCCGCCTCCGAGGAGTCGACCGAGTGGAAGGCGCCATCGTAGAGCCTCACCTTCACGTCCACGACCGGGCAGCCGGCGAGCGCTCCCTCCCTCATGGCCTCGATTATGCCCTTCTCGACCGCCGGGATGAACTGGCGCGGGATCGCGCCGCCGACGATGCCGTCTTCGAACTCGAAGCCCGAGCCGCGGGGCAGGGGTGAGAGCTCTATCCTGGCGTCGCCGAACTGGCCCCTACCTCCGGTCTGCTTCTTGTAGCGGCCCTGGGCCTGGGCCGTGCCGGAGATCGTCTCCTTGAACGGCACCTTTGGCGCCCGGGCATCGACCTCTACCCCGTAGCGCCGCGCGATGCGCTCGATGGCGAACTCCACGTGCATCTGCGCCAGCCCGGAGAGGATGTCCTCCCCGTGTCCTCGGACCGCTCGAGAGAGAGGGACGGGTCCTCGTCGGCGACCTTGCGAATCGCCTCGAAGACCTTCTCTTCTTCGCCTCGCGTTTTCGCGCCCACGGCAAAAGCCGTCGTCGGCTCCGGCAACGGAACGTGCGAGAAGACCAGCGGGGCCTCCGGGCGACAGAGCGTGTCGAAGGTGTGCGTGTCACGGAGCTTCGCGACCGCGATGATGTCACCCGCGACGGCCTCGTCCGCGTTCACGCGCTCCTTGCCCATGAGGTGCGAGATGCCGCCGAGCCGTTCGGCGGAGCCGGTGCGTGGATTGGTCAGGGCCTCGTCCGAGCGGCAGCGGCCGCTCACGACGCGCAGGACGCTCAGACGGCCGGCGTACGGGTCGACGTAGGTCTTGAAGGCGTAGGCGGCGAAGGGACCGTCCGGGTCGCAGGGTACCTCCTCGCCCTCCTCGGTCGTCCAGCGGGAGCGGTCTACGGGGCTCGGGGCGCTGCCGGCGATCACGTCCAGCACCCGATCCACCCCGATCATCTTCTCCACGCTCGCCGCCAAAACCGGGATGATGAGGCCGTCGGCTATTCCTTTCGGATCCCCTCGAACATCTCTTTCCTCGCCTTCGAGGCTACCCTCGCCTTCGAGGTACTTCTCGAGCAGGGTGTCGTCGCTCTCGGCGATGGTCTCGAGCATCTGGACCCTGGCGATCTCGACCTCTTCCTCCATCCCGGTGGGGACCTCGTTCGTCTGCTGCCCGTCCACGAAAGCGATGCCGCTGAGGAGCCCGTAGACGCCCTTCAGCCCCCCCTCCTTGCCGATCGGCAGGTTCAGCGGCACGACCGCCTGCCCGAAGCGTTCACGGAGCTGCTCGACCACCGAGGCGAAGTCCGCGCGTTCGCGGTCGAGGTGGTTCACGACGACGATGTGCGGGATACCCTCCTTCTCGCCGCGGCGCCAGACGCGCTCGGTGACCACCTGGATCGGGTCTTGGGCGTGTACCACCAGCACGGCGCAGTCGGCTACTCTTTGGGCCACGAAGGCGTCGGCGATAAAGCCGCCGTCGCCGGGGGTGTCGAGGAGGTTGATCTGGCGGCCCTTCCATTCGAGGTGGGCGACGCTCATCCCGAGCGTCATCCCACGCTCGACCTCCTCCTCGGCGTGGTCGAGGACGTTGCTTTGCGGCCCCTGTCTCCCTGACGCAAGTCCCAGCATCGCCTCCCCGAGGGCGGTCTTCCCGCTCCCCCTGTGCCCGATCAGACAAACGTTGCGGATCGTCTCCGGCTCCACGGCCATGATCTCTCCTCCTTCCTGAACTTCTTCCCCACCGTTCCCTTATCCGACGGGGGCGTTCAGCTTAACGCAGAAGTAACCTTCGCGCAGGCTTTTTCGAGATGGGCGCGGGGGGCCGGGAGTGGTTATGCTAGGGGAGGATTCGGTAGAAACGATAGAAAGAGGAGACCGTGACGGAGACCCAGAGGAGAGGAGAGGAGAGCCCACTCCAGACCGACCGGGGGACGACGACCATAAACGACGCCGTGGTGACCAGCATCGCCAGCACGGCGGTGCAGGAGGTCTCGGGCGCCGAGCCGGAGGTCGATACCGGGCGTGGCGGCGGGAGCATACCGGGCGACAACTCGCCCACGATGGGAGAGCTCTTCAACAGGGTCACCGGCAGCTCGAGAGGCTCGCGCGGGGTCTCCGTCGAGGTCGGCGAGACGCAGGCGACCGTAGACCTGACCGTGACAGTACCCTACGGCCGGTCCATCCCCGAGGTCACCCAAGCCATGCGCGACAACGTGATCCAGCGCGTAGAGAAGCTCACCGGCCTCGAGGTAACCGAGGTCAACATCACCGTCAAGGACGTCTTCTTCCCGGAGCAGTAAGGCACAGAGGCGCCGGGGGCGCTGCCTCACACACCGACGCCTCCGGCGAGGAGGACCGGGGGCGCCGAACCGGTGGCCGGGAGCCGGCCGCTACTAAAGCTACTAAACCACCAACAGCATCGGGGTCTCCAGCGTGCGCTTGACCTCGGCCATATAGAGCGCCCCGTCGCGGCCGTTGGCGATGCGGTGGTCGGCCGAGAGGGTAAGCTTCATCATGCTCGCGGGGACGACCTCGCCGTCCTCGTCGTAGCTCGGGCGCTTGACGATGCCGCTCACCGCGACGATAGCCGCCTGGGGCGGGTTGATGATCGCGGTGAAGCTCTCGACGCCGAACATACCCATGTTCGAGAGGGTGAACGTTGCGCCCTGGTACTCGTCGGGCGTGAGGTCTCCGTCGCGGGCGCGCTGGGCGAGGTCCTTGGACTCCCGGGAGATGCTCGCAAGGCCCTTGCTCGCGCAGTCCTTGATGACCGGGGTTATGAGGCCGGCGTCGAGGGCGACGGCCATCGCCATGTCGACCGTCTCGTGCAGCTCGATACCCTTGCTCGTATAGATGGCGTTGAGGTTCGGATAGTTTCTGAGGGATACCGCGCACGCCTTCATCACGAAGTCGTTGACAGAGAGCTTGAGGCCCTCCTCTTCGAGCTGCTCGTTGAGCTGCTTGCGCAGGGCCATCGTCGCGTCCATCTTGACCTCGACGGTGGCGTAGAAGTGCGGGATGTGCTGCTTGGCCTCCGTCATCCGCTCGCCGATGACCCGCTGCATCCGGGTCGGCTCCATGAGCTGGGTCCCCGGCGTCTGGGCCGGTTCGGGCAACTTTGCGGGCTGGAAGCCCTGCTGTTCGGCCTGCTCGGGCTGCACCTCCTCGGGCGCTTCGACCTCCTGGGCCTGGCCGTCGGCCTGCTGCTCGGCCTGGCCGTCCTGGCCGTCCGTCGTCGGCGCCTCGCCACTCTCCAGGGCCGCTCGGACGTCGCGCTCTACTATACGGCCTTGAGGGCCCGAGCCCTCTATCCGTGAGAGGTCGAGACTGTTCTCGCGGGCCAACCGCCGGACTATCGGGGAGGCGCGGACCTGGCCGTTGGTACCGCCGGCGGCCTGGGCTCCGTCGCCAGAGGGGGCCTCCTCGCCCGCCTCGGACTCCTCCTCGGTCTCCGTGGCGGTCTGGGCCTGGGCGTCTCCGCCTTCGTCGCCCGATGCTTCGGCTTCCTCCTGCTCGGCCTGGCCGCCGGACTCGCTGCCGTCGCGCTCCGGCACTTCTTCGCCCTCGCCCTGAATAAAGGCTATCGCCCCACCGACGGGAATGTCGTCGCCCTCGCTGGCGATTAGCTGCGCGAGCGTGCCCGAGTCCTCGGCCTCTATCTCCATCGAGGCCTTGTCAGTCTCGATCTCGGCTATCGCGTCGCCCTCTTCGACCTGGTCGCCCTCGCTCTTGAGCCACTTGAGGAGGGTGCCCTCCTCCATCGCGTCGCCCATCTTGGGCATAATCACTTCAGGCACTGATCACACCACCTTCTCGTAGAGCACGCGCCGCGCCGCGTCCGCCACCATGTCTTCGTTGGGAAATGCCGCGAGCTCGAGGTTCCTCGCGAAGGGCGCCGGGGTTTCGGCCCCGCTCACCCTCTCCACCGGAGCGTCCAGGTAATCGAACGCCTTGTCCTGGATAATCGCCGCCACCTCGCTGGCGACCCCGAAGTACCGCCACTGCTCCTGCACGGCGACCGCCCGGTGCGTCTTCTTGACCGACTCGACGAGGGTCTCCTCGTCTAACGGTCGTATCGAGCGCACGTCTATGACCTCGGCGCTGACATCGTCTTCTTCCTCCAACTTGTCGGCTACCCTCATGCACAGGTTGACCTGCCGTCCGTAGGAGACAAGCGTCACGTCGTCGCCTTCGCGCGCTACGCGGGCCTTGCCGAACGGCACGGCGTTGTCGCCCTCTGGTACCTCACCCTTTGTCCCGTAGAGGGCACCGGCCTCCAGAAAGATTACGGGGTTCGGATCTCGGATCGCGGTTAGCATCATGCCCTTGACGTCGTTGGGCGTCACGGGGGAGACGACCTTCAAGCCGGGAAAGTGACCGTACATGTTCTCCAGGGAGTGCGTGTGCTGAGCCGAGAGCTGGACGCCGCCGCCGTTCGGGCCGCGGATGACGAGCGGCACCTCGACCTGGCCGCCTGAGAAGTAGCGAACCTTGGCGGCGTTCTGGATGATCTGGTCAGCCGCCAAAAACGAAAAGTTCCAGGTCATCATTTCCACTATCGGCTTGAGACCCGTCATAGCCATGCCCACGGCCGCCCCGGTGAAACCACCCTCAGAGATGGGGGTGTCCACGACCCTCCTGGGGCCAAACATGTCGAGCAACCCGTCGGTGATGAGGTGCGTGCCGCCGTAGACGCCGATGTCCTCACCCATGAGGAGGACGCTCTCGTCGTTCTCCATCTCCTGTACCATGGCCTCTCTGAGGGCCTCGCGGTAGGTTTTTTCGGGCATGGACCTACTCCTCCCCCATGTACTCGTCTTCGCCGGCGTAGACGTCGGTGTAGAGCTCCTCCACGGACGGCTCCTCGCTCTCGTCGGCGAAGTTGGTGGCCTCGTCTATGGTCTCCTTCATCTCGGCCCTGATCTCCTCGAGCGCGTCCTCGTCGAGTATCTCCCTCTCGAGGAGCTTGTGCTCGAGCTGGCCTACGGGGTCGCGCTGGCGCCACTTCTTGACCTCATCCTTTGTCCGGTACTTCTCGAAGAAGTCCGCCGACCCGTGCGGCGCGGTGCGGTAGGTCAGGGCCTCGACGACGTAGGGTTGTCCGGTTTCCCGGACCTTATCGGC
The DNA here is from genome assembly GCA_030448125.1 of Rubrobacteraceae bacterium. Lineage (GTDB taxonomy): Bacteria > Actinomycetota > Rubrobacteria > Rubrobacterales > Rubrobacteraceae > Rubrobacter_F. The sequence continues at coordinate 13,121 of JAUJNO010000005.1, forward strand.
CGTGCGGTGGGCCACCTCGAGGACGGCTTCGAGGTCCATGCCGTCGACCTTCTCGTGCTCGATGCCGTAGGCGTCGAACTTGGCGCCGAGGTCGGTCATGGCGGTCGAACGCGCCACGCTCGTACCCATACCGTACTGGTTGTTCTCGATGATCCAGAGACATGGGTTCATCCCGTCCCTGCCCCAGAGCCCGCTCAGATTGGCCGCCTCGTGGAAGGCGCCGTTGTTTATCGCGCCGTCGCCGAGGTAGAGCTGGCAGATGTGGTCGGTCTCCTGGTACTTCATCGCGTAGGCGAAGCCGACCCCCAACGGTATGTGTCCGCCGACGATGCCGTAACCGCCGTACAGGCCGTTCTCGACGTCGAAGAGGTGCATCGAGCCGCCCTTGCCTTTGACGAGGCCGGTCCCCTTGCCGTAGAGCTCGGCCATGACGCTCTTGGGATCGCTCCCCAACAACAAGGGGAAAGGGTGGTCGCGGTAAGCGGTGATGACCCTGTCGCCCTCTTTATAGGCATCTATAAAGCCGGTCGCGACCGCCTCCTGGCCGATGTAGACGTGGAGGTAGCCCCCGATCTTGCCCTGCCTGAAGCCCCGTTGGGTCGCCTCTTCGAAGGTCCTGATCAGGATCATATTCTTGTAGAGTTCTACGAGGTGCTCGCCGTCCGTGGCTACCGCGCCCCCGTCGCGCGACTCCTCGCGAGGCTCCTCCTGCGTCTCCACGCCTCCATCCCCCGTGCGTTCGTTCTCTGCCGACACTACGGCCCCTTTCCCTCGCGGAGTACGATTTTGTCAGAAGAATACCACGCCTCACTGCCTCGCTAAACATGAGCAAGCGCTCGATCATGCGTTCGGAGACACACCCGACGCCGCACTCAGAAACAGGCCGCTTGAAGATCTACTGTGTAGGCGGCAAGGCTTCGAGCCCGGCGCGGAGCGCCTCGCGGGCGGCTCTCAGGGCGCGGGCGCGATGGGAATCCTCGTGCTTTCGGGGTCCGAGCTCGGCATAGGTTTCGGTGTGGTTGTGGGGGACGAAGATGGGATCCCACCCGAACCCACCGAGCCCCGGGGCTCGCGCGCGATGCTCCCCCACCTCCCCGAGGAAGACGCGTACGGAAGCGTCCGCGAAGGCTATCGCCACCGCGCAGACGGCCCGGGCCGAGCGGTCCTCCTCGCCCGCGAGCATCTTCAGGAGCCCCTCGTTGCCGACGGACGCCAGGAACCACTTCGTCAACGCCCCCGGCAGACCGTTCCAGGATTCGACGATAAGGCCCGAGTCCTCGACCAGAATGGGGAGTCCGGGGCGCCGAGAGTTTCGCGGGCGGCGGCGGCCTTGACGGCGGCGACCTGGGCCACGTCGAGGTCCTGAAGCTCGGGGAGGTCCAGGGCGATGCTCCTCAACTCGACATCCAGGATCCCGGCTGCCTCCCGGGCCTTGCTGGGGTTGCTCGTCACGAACAGGGCTTCCACGCTGCGGAGTCTACAACCCAAGCATCCTTTGTGGTAGAGTCGTTCATATGCGCGAGGTGAGGTTATGAGCCTCGAAAAGCTCGAGGCGACGGACGGCGAGGTTCGTATCCTCGCCAACTCCGGGGACCTCGCGCTGGTCTTCCCGCGTGAGTTGTGGGAGAGCATGCTGACGGAGGTATCTTCCTCGGAACCTGCCCCGAGGAGCTCGAAGAACTCGAAGCTCTCAAGCGGCGGCTCGAGGAGCACGCCCGGGAGAACTCGTTCGCCACCATACTCGAAGAGGTGCCGCTCGGCGGATCGCCCAGCGGATCGCCCGGCGGGCCGTCAGGCTACGAGGACTCAGAAGGGCAGTTCGATCTCGTGCTTGCGGCCGGCGGGCATGTTCGCGGCTACGACCGGCTACGTTTTCCTGCCGGTGGTCCGGCCGGAGCACGTGACCCTGTTCGGGGCACAACTGGACGAGGACGACTTCGTCGAGCAGGCGTACCTCGTCGGGGCGGTGACGGACCGGCGGGCTTTGGCCGCGGGAGACGAAAGCTTGAAGGCGCTCTCGATCCGGGGGGAGGGCGTGCAGCTCCAGCCGCTTCGAGCTCGCGCCCGAACTCTGGCAGGTCCTCTCGGAGAAGCTTGGATGGAACAACGTCGAACCCGTCGCGCCGGGGGTCCCCTGGGCGCCGATCACGGAAATGAGGGATAACAGTTGCCGCTCGTAGATCTCGACCGCTTCGACTTCCTGTACGCCAACCGGGTCAAGGGGATGAGAAGCGCCGCGACCCGCGACCTGATGGCTACCCTCTCGCGGCCGGGCATCATCTCGCTCGCCGGCGGTTTCCCCGACACCAGGGCGTTCGGCGAGGAGGCGTTCCGCGAGATCTCCGACCAGGTAGCCGTCGAATCCGCCCAGGCCCTGCAGTACGGCCCGACCGCGGGGCTCGAAGGGGTCAAAGACATCATCGTCGAGGTGATGGCCGCCGAGGGCACGCGCGCCAACCAGGAGGACATCTTCGTCACCACCGGCGCCCAGCAGGGCCTCGACCTCGTCGGCAAGGTCTTTCTCGATGAGGGGGACGCCGTCTTGTGCGAAGGCCCGACGTACGCCGGGGCCTTGAACGCTTTCGCGGCGTACCGGCCCAGGATTTTGCACGCGCCGATGGACCGGGCGGGCATGATCCCGGTAGCCGCCCACGAAGCTCTGAAGAAGGCCCGCAAGCAGGGCATCCACGTGAAGTTCATCTACACTGTCCCGAACTTCCAGAACCCGACCGGGGTTACCCTGGCCGCCCAGCGGAGGCGCGAGCTTCTAGAGATAGCCCGCGAGTACGACCTGATCATCCTGGAGGACAACCCGTACGGGATGCTGCGCTTCGAGGGCGAGTCGCTGCCTAGCATAGCCTCGATAGAGCAGGAGACGGCCGGGGGCGCGGACCGGGTGGTGTACCTCGGGACGTTCTCCAAGATCTTCGCGCCGGGGGTGAGGCTCGGGTGGGTACATGCCCAGCCGGGGATTCTGCACAAGATCAACATCGGCAAGCAGGGCGCCGACCTCTGCTCGTCGAACCTCTCGCAGATGCTGATCCACACGTACTTCCAGCACGCCGACTGGCGCGCCTACGTCAAACGCCTCACGGCCCTTTACAAGGAGCGGCGCGACGCGATGCTCGACGCTCTGGCGGAGTTCATGCCGAACGAGGTGCATTGGACACACCCGGAGGGTGGACTCTTCGTGTGGGCGACGCTGCCCAGTTACGTGGACGCGACCTCGATGCTGCCGCGCGCGATCTCGCGCAACGTCGCCTACGTGCCGGGCGAGGGGTTCTTCGCCAACGGGGGCGGGAAGAACCATATGCGCATCAACTTCTCGTTCGTCGAGCCAAAGAAGATCCGTCGCGGCATCGAGCTCCTCTCCGAGGTCATCCGCGAGCGGATGGAACTCCGCAGCGACCTCGAACGCGGCTCGCAGCGAAAGCTCGGCGCGCAGCACGGTTCACGTTCGACCGTCAGCAACCCGGAGCGTTAGGGTCTCTCGTGGCGCGCCTGGTGGTCCTCAGGGGCGGACACTCGATGGAGCGGGACGTCTCGCTGGTCACGGGACGCAGGGTGGCACACGCCCTCGAACGCCTCGGCCACGAGGTCCGTTCTCTGGACGTAGAGGAGAGCACGACCGAGAGGCTCATGGAGATGGAGCCGGACGCCGCCTTTATCTGCCTGCACGGCGTCGGCGGCGAGGACGGAACGGTACAGGCGCTCCTGGAGACCCTGGGAATCCCCTACACCGGCAGCGGGCCGCTCTCCTCGATCCGCTGCATGGATAAGGACTACGCCAAGAGGGCGATGTTCGCCGCGGGGGTGCCGACCCCGCCCTTCAGGACGTTTCTGCGCAAGGCCATGCATGAGATGGGGGCCGCGGCGGCCCTGGAGTCCGCGACCCGGACCACGGGCTACCCGCTCGCCGTCAAGCCCGCCCGCGAGGGTTCGGGGCTCGGGCTCACAAAGGTCGAGGAGCCGGAGACGCTCCTCGAAGCCGTCTACGAGGCGTTCGGCTACGACGGGAAGATACTTTTGGAGAGGTGGGTAACCGGCACCGAGATCACCATCCCCATCCTCGAGTCCGCGGGCGAGGGCCCGCGCGTCCTCAACCTCGTCGAGATACGCCCCCGCGGCGGCTCCTACGACTACGATGCCAAGTACACCCCTGGCGCCACCGACTTCGCCATACCGGCCGAGATCCCCGCCGAAACCGCCACCCGCGCCGAGGAGACCGCGCTCGCCGCCTACCGCTCTTTAGGCTGCTCCGGCTTCGGGCGCGTAGACGTGATCCTCGAAGGCGACATCCCCTGGGTCCTCGACGTCAAAACCATCCCCGGCTTCACCGAGACCTCTACCCTACCTCTAGCCGCCGAAGCCGCCGGCATAAGCTTTGAGGAGCTGGTCGAAACCATTCTCGACACCACGCTGCAGACCGGGGCTCCGGCGAAGCTGTAGGGGCATGGCTTTCTTCGGCAGCATATTGGAGAGGACAAAGAGAAGCTTAGCTAGCTAACCGCCCTGGCCTCCACCCCAACGAACTCCTCCAGCGCATCGAGCGCCATCCGCGCCTGCCTCTGCCTCCGCTCGGGCTTCGAGAGCCGCTTGCCGTTCTCCTTTTTGGGGACGGTGGGGACGAGACCCCAGTTGGAGTTTATGGGCTGGAGGGTGCCCTCCTTGGTGGTGATGTAGTGGGCCAGAGCACCCATCATCGTGCCGCGGGGCATCATGACGGGCTCTTCGCCCCGAGCGAGCCGGGCGGCGTTGGCGCCGGCAATGTGGCCCATCGCGGTGCTCTCGACGTAGCCCTCGACGCCGGTTAGTTGGCCGGCGAAGAACAGCGGCTCGTCGCCAGTGCGGAGGCGCATGGTCGCTTCCAGCATCCGGTTGGAGGGTAGGTAGGTGTTGCGGTGCATGACGCCCATGCGGGCGAAGTCGGCCTTTTCCATGCCGGGGATGGTCCTGAAGACCCGCTTCTGCTCACCCCACTTCAGGCGCGTCTGGAAGCCGACCAAGTTGAAGAGCCGGCCCTCGGCGTCGTCCTGCCTGAGTTGCACGACGGCGTAGGGCTCCTTGCCGGTCCTCGGGTCGGGCAAGCCGACCGGCTTCATCGGGCCGAAGCGTAGAGTTTCGGGGCCGCGGCGGGCTATGGTCTCCGCGGGCAGGCAGCCCTCGAAGTACATATCCTCCTCGAAGTCCTTTATCGGGGAGAGCTCCGCGGTGGCGAGAGCTTCGACGAAGGCGTAGTATTGTTCCTCCGTCATCGGGCAGTTCAGGTACGCAGCCTCGCCCTTGCCGTAGCGTGACGCGAGGTAGATGATCTCCTCGTCCAACGACTCTCGATGAATGATCGGGGAGGCCGCGTCGTAGAAATAGAGCGTCTCTCCGGAGAGGACTTCTATCTTCTCGACGAGGGCGTCCGAGGTCAGGGGACCGGTGGCGATCACGGTCGGTCCCTCCGGTATCTCCGTCGCCTCTTTGCGGACCACGTCTATGTTCGGGTGGGCGTGTACCGTCTCCGTGACGGCCCGGGGGAAATCTTCGCGGGCGACCCCCAAAGCGCCACCCGCCGGGACGCGGTTCGCGTCGGCGCAGCGCAGGATCACGGAGCCCAGGCGTCTCAACTCCTCCTTGAGTAGACCGGAGGCCGTCTCCAGAGAGAGGTTGCCCATCGAGTTCGAGCAGACCAACTCGGCGAAGGAGTCGGTGCGGTGCGCGGGTGTCTCCTTCACCGGCCGCATCTCCCACAGCTCGACCGAGCAGCCAAGCTCCGCCGCCTGCCAGGCGGCCTCGCTCCCGGCGAGGCCACCCCCGATAACCATCACTTCAGCCAAAAGATCACCGTCCGAAATGCTTCGCGAGTTCACTGGTTTAGCGGGCGTATTCTACGCTACACGCGCCGAGTTGCAGCTACCGCAAGGATACGGCGGGGCTATCGAGGTCAACCACGGGACGGCCTGCGAACTACTGCATCCCCTCGTGTGTCTTACGCATGCAACAGTTCTCGACGTAGGCGAGCCCCCCTTCTTCGGCTATCCGGCGCGCCTCCGGATTCTCGATGCCTTCCTGCAACCACAGCGCCTTGGCAGCCGCCCTGACCGCGTCCTCGGCGATCTCGGGGGTCTTTTCGGCAGGGAGAAACACGTCCACGACGTCCACCTGCTCCGGTATCTGCTCGACCGTCTCGTAAGCGCGCTCCCCCAGCACCTCTTCCTCGTTCGGGTTCACCGGGATGATGCGGTAGCCTTGCTCCTTCAGGTATGCGCCCACCTCGTTGCTCGCCTTCTCCGGGTTGCTGGAGAGCCCGACGACCGCGATGCAGTTGGTAGCCTCGCCCTTGCCGTGACGCGATAGATGATCTCCTCGTCCAACGACTCGGGATCGGGGAGGCCGCGTCGTAGAAATAGAGCGTCTCGCCGGAGAGGACTTCTATCTTCTCGACCAGCGCGTCCGAGGTCAGGGGACCGGTGGCGATGACGGTCGGTCCCTCCGGTATCTCCGTCGCCTCTCTCGGACCACTCTATGTTCGGGTGGGCGTACACCGTCTGTGACGGCCCGGGGGAAATCTTCGCGGGCGACCCCCAAGAGCGCCACCCGCCGGGACGCGGTTCGTCGGCGCAGCGCAGGATCACGGAGCCCAGGCGTCTCTCATCTCCTCCTTGAGAAGACCGGAGGCCGTCTCCAGAGAGAGGTTGCCCATCGAGTTCGAGCAGAACTCGGCGAAGGAGTCGGTGCGGTGCGCGGGGTCTCCTTCACCGGCCGCATCTCCCACGCTGACCGAACAGCCAAGCCTCCGCCGCCTGCCAGGCGGCCCGCTCCCGGCGAGGGCCTCCGATAACCGTAACTTCAGCCATTTCACCATCCAAAGAAATGTAAGAGGTTCTCCAAAGATCACCGGTGATTAGCGGCCGTATCGTTCCACCTCTCGCGATGGCACCGGTTTACGGGCGTATTCTACGCTACCTTCGGTTTGAGTTGGAGCAAGAGATACGATAAGGGTTACGAGAACGCCGCCGGACGGGGCTGGCTCTTCTGTCAGTGGCGGTGAAGTCATCTGCGAACTACTGATAATTGTCGCCGTCGCCTACACCATCCTGCCCGTCTTCCAGCCGTTCTCGACGTAGAACCTCCCAGGCCCTTCTTCGCTATCCGGCGTGCCTCCCGGATTCTCGATTCATCCCCTCCTTCCTGCAACCACAGCTCTCTCCGTGTTGGCACCCGCCCGGACTGCGTCCTCGGCGATCTCGGGGTCTTTCGGCAGGAGAAACACGTCCACGACGTCCACCTGCTCCGAGATCTGCTCTACCGTCTCGTAAGCGCGCTCCCCCAGCACCTCTTCCTCGTTCGGGTTCACGGGGATGATGCGGTAGCCCTGCTCCTTCAGGTATGCGCCCACCTCGTTGCTCGCCTTCTCCGGGTTGCTGGAGAGCCCAACGACCGCGACGGTCCTGGCTTCCTTGACGATGGTCTCGGGATCGGGTTTCCATCATAGCTCCTCCTTTTCGGTACGCTTCTCCCAGCGAACTGCTTTGAACCTACTGTTTACCCGAACCTGGAGATGCCCGAACACCACCTGAACCGACTAGCTTGAAACCTTCGCCGACAGGAAGAGTTCGTTTCAGGCCAAACTTGGCCTGTAGTCGTAGGACGAGTTCCGTCGGAAGCCCCCGTCGAACTCGTCCCGTTTCGGCGCCGGTCGGCTACACTATCGGTGCTCGACGATGGAAGATGATTTGCTTGAGCAGTACGACGAGCACACCTCCCACGACGATCAGCAAGACGTCGAGACCGAACCGCTCCAGTCCTTCGTACATCAAAGCCAGTTCGCCGGCCGCCAGCGCCACTCCCACCATGGCGGCGGCCTCGATTATCATCGCTATCAGCGCCCCGGGGATGAGATGTCGGTACGAAAGCATCATCACCACCCCCGCCACGGCCCCGCAGGCCGACAAAAGTATCTCGCGCAGGGTGGGGTTGGCCAGCTCACCTACCTGGGAGTTTCCGACGAACTCCTCGGCCGTGGTTACCCGCCCAGCGCAGTACCAGGAAGACCAGCGCCGCCGAGAGAGCCAACGCCAGGTAGCCGGCGGCCGCCGACGTCAGGCCATTCCTCGCCACGTCCCAACGCCTGAGGGCCAGGCCCATCGGAATCTTGGCGAGCGGATCGAAACCGGGCGCGATGATCGACGCCGCCACGATCGAGATTACCTGAGGCGTCGACTCCACCACTAGGGCGGTGGCGGCGACCACCCCACCGAGGGCCATCATCATGGCCCAGGTAGTTCGCCGTTATCTGGCTCTGATGGCGTAGGCCGGTCTCCGCCTCCTCCCAGAGCGCCTCATCTACGTCATTGGCGACCTTCCGCTCGTGCTCGGGATCGACGATGCTGGACAGCTCGGACGTCGAGATCGAGACCTGCCCCTGCTTGCGCGCCGCGTCGGCGAGCCTCATCACCTGGTCGGCCCCACGGTTCAGCGCGTGTACCGTCACCACGTCGCCTGGCGGTTTGATCGATGCCCCGCGCATCACCGACACGGTGATCACGTGCTCCAGTTGCTCCAGCTCCTCGATCAGCGTATCAGTGTAAGTCGGGGGCACGTTTATCTCGATTGTTCTATGCACGTTCCTCCGGTCGTGGGGTGTGGTCCATTGCCCGAGTCTAGCTCGACTCCAGGTTTCGATCTATCCTGGCATGCCATTAGTACCCTGAACGACCGCCTCCAGAACCCTCGCCTCGCTCGGCCTCTATCCACCTCGCACCTGCGCAGGCACCCGAAACTTTGAGCTTCACCGGTAAGTTCGGCTTGCCTAATCCGCCTCTGCCGTTTCGGGCGAGATCGAGCGTGTTCTGAGCCATCTTTATGGAGGCAGCGTCGACCATCTGCCCGTCCACGCTTATAGAACCGCTCCCGCCGCGTTGGCCTCCTCGTAAGCGCTCATCACCTTCCTGGACCACTCTAGCTCTCTCTGTGTGGGCGAGAAGACCTCGTTGGCGATCTCTACCTGGCCCGGTGGATACACCACTTGCCGTCGAAGCCCAAAGAGCGGGCGACGAGACAGCTCTTGCGAAGACCCTCCTCGTCCCGATAGTCGGCGACGGGGCCGTCTATGGCGCGCAGGTCGTTGGCGCGGGCGGCGACGACGATGCGGTGCATGGCGTAGTGGAAGCGGTGGCCGGGGTACGCCTCGTCCCACTCGTCCATCGTGCCGATGCTGGTCTGCGGCATCCGGATGCTCGCGGCGTAGTCCCCGGGGCCGAAGACGAGGGCTTCGAGTCGCTCCGTCGCCTGGGCTATGGCGTCTATGTTCGTGAGGCCTCTGGCGGTCTCTATCTGGGCTTCGAGCTTTATCTTGCCGGGTTCGAGACCGGCATTCGTCTCGACGCTCCGGAGAAGGGTGTCCAGGGTGTGGAGGTCTTCGGGGCGCTCTACTTTGGGGACCAGGATCAGGCCGAGCCCCTCCCCCGCCTCCTCGACGACCTCGATGACGTCCCGGTAGAAGTACGGGGTGTCGAGCGAGTTCATGCGGTAGAAGGTCGGCCTGCCCTGCCAGTCGAGCTCCTTTATCGCCCGGACCACGTTCTCGCGAGCAGCGGCCTTCTCGTTCGGGGCCGTGGCGTCTTCGAGGTCGAGAAAGAAGAGGTCCGCGCTCGTGGACGGACCCCTCTCGATCATCTTCCACTTCGAGGCGGGACGGCCAGCACCGAGCGGGAGACCCTCACCCCGCGACTCTCCTACCGGAAGAGGCTCTCGACCGGCTCGCCGCGGATGGAGGCGTCGACGACCTCCATCGGGTGGGCCATCGGTATCTCGTGGCCCATCTTCTTGAGGGCAGCCTGAATCTGAAGCATGCAGCCGGGGTTGGAGGTGACGATCATCTGCGCGCCGGTCTTGAGGACGTTCTTCGCCTTGCGCTCGCCCAACTCCTCGGCGGGCTCGGGCTCGACCATGTTATAGATGCCAGCCGAGCCGCAGCAGACCTCTGCTTCCGTGATCTCCTTGACCTCCATCCCCGGTATAGCCTTCAGGTTCTTCCTCGGCTGCTGGCGACCCCCTGCTGGTGCGCCAGGTGGCACGCATCGTGGTACGCCGCCGCGACCGGCAACGGGCGCCGCTCGGCGACCGGCCCGATCTCCTGCAGAAACTCCGAGACGTCCTTGACCTTCGACGAGAACTTCTTGGCCCTCTCGGCGTACTCGGGGTCGTCGCGCAACAGGTACGCGTACTCCTTCATCGTCGAGCCGCATCCGGCGGCGTTGACGACCACGTTGTCGAGGTTCTCCTCTCGAAGGTGTCTATCGTCTTGCGGGCGAAGTTCAGCGACTCCTCCTCACGCCCGGCGTGGGTGGAGAGCGCGCCGCAGCAGCCCTGGTTCTTGGGTGCTACGACCTCGCAGCCCTCGGCGGCGAGGACCCGTACGGTCGCGGAGTTGACCTGAGAGAAGAAGACTGCTGGACACAGCCGGTGAGGACGCCGACCCGCTTACGCCTCTCGCCCGTGGGGAGGTGTGCTCCGGGATCTTCTCTTCCTTACCCAGCTTGGGCATGAGGGCCTCCATCGCCCTCATGCGGGCGGGGAGCCGGCTCATGATGCCGGCCTTCTTGAGCTTCTTGTCGAGGCCGAAGCGCTGGTAGAGCCGCAGAGGTCCCGCCGCCAGGCGCAGACGCTTACGGTATGGGAAGAGCTGGAAGATCATCTCGCGGAACGCCTTGTCGTCGGCCCGCCTCTCGTAGCGCCGCTCGACCTGGGCCCGGGTCGCTTCTATGAGCTTGTCGTACTGCACACCCGAGGGGCAGGCGGTGACGCAGGCCATGCACCCGAGGCACAGGTCCCAGTGGCGGACCATCGTGTCGTTCATCGGCTCTTCGGTGAGGCCCTTGTTCATGAGGTAGATGCGCCCGCGCGGGGAGTCCATCTCCTCGCCAAAGAGGACGTACGTCGGGCAGGTCGGCAGGCAGAAGCCGCAGTGGACGCAGTCGTCTATGAGGTCCTTCTCCGGCGGATGGTGGTCGTCGAAGGCCGGGAAGGTGTAGCTCCCGCTCTCGGGCCGGTCGTGGCCCATCGTGTGCTGGAGCGACTCCCGTGGTCGCCGAGAACGTGTCCTGGGCGACGTCCTGGGGGCTGCCGGCGCCTACGGCTCCCGCCATCGCCTGTTCGCGGGCGGTGCCCGACTGGTCGTCCCGCCTCTCTGCGCCCTCGGTCGCGTCGTAGCGGTTGCCCGACTGCCGGGGGTCCGGCCTATCCTGCTCGCTCACTAGATGCCTCCTACAAAGCGGCCCGGGTTCAGGTTGCCCCCGGGATCGAACTTGTCCTTTACCCGGCGCAGCAGGCCAAGGTAGTCCCCCGCCGGCCCCCACGCCTCGAGCCTCTGCTTTACCCCGAGCGGAGCCTTGCGCACGACGACGCTCCCGCCCCTCCTCACCCAGATCTCCCGTAGCTCCTCGACGACCTGAACGAGCGCCTCCTCGTCACCGCCGGAGAAGGCCGCGTAAGTGACCCCGATCCCGGCGTGGCCCGTGATGCTTGGGCTAACGCCCCTGCGCTCCGCCGCCCCGAGCGTCGAGTCCAGGACACCGGTCAGCTCCGCCGGAGGGGCCGCTATCTTGATCGCCACCTCCTCATCGTCCCCGTCAGCTCCGCTACCCGGTGGGTCCAGAGGGCCGAGGTGCTCGGCCTCCTCGTCCGAGAGCGTCCGGACCTCGCCGAAGCCCTTCAAGAGGTAAGAGGCCGTCTCCGCCTGCGCCTCGACGCCGGGCGGTATCCCCTCGATGAGGATGGTCAGGAGCTTCTGGTCCTCGCTCCAATGCAGCTCTAGCGCGCTCGGGACGAGTTGGGCGCCCGTGATCGCCTGCGCCGCCTGACCGGCGGAGAGGGTACTGTCGAGCTCCACCGCGACCGTTCGGGCCGCCTCGGGCCTGGGGTGCAGCCGGAAGTTGCAGGTCGCGATGACGCCTAAAGTACCCAGCGAACCCGTAAACAGCTTCGAGAGGTCGTAACCGGCCACGTTCTTGACGACCTTGCCACCGGCCTTCGCCACCGTCCCGTCCGGGAGGACGACGGTGATCCCGATGATGAGGTCCCTGATCGTGCCGTAGCTGTAGCGGCGCGGCCCTGAGGAGTTCGCGGCCACTATTCCCCCGACCGTCGCCCCGGCTCTCGCCTCCGGCGGGTCGATGCCGAGCATCTGGTCGGCCCCGGCGAGCTGCTCCTGCAGGTCTTCGAGCTTTAGCCCGGCCTGGACCCTGACCACCTGGTCTCCGGGGGTGTGTTCTATAACCTCGTTCATCCGCGTAGTGCTCAGGATCAGGTCGAGTTCCCGCGGCGGGTTGCCTAAAGGCGTCTTCGTCCCGCTCCCCCGCGGCGCAGCCGTGAGGCCCTGTTCGCCGGCGAGCTTCATCAGCTCGCTTATCTCCTCGGTGGAGCCCGGCTCGGCCACGAAAGAGGGGGCGACGCCGTCTACGGCGTCTTCCTCGGCGGCTTCGCGGGCGTGCTCCTCGCCGACTATCTTCTGCAGGTCTTCCAGGGAGACGTTCTTCGTACTCGTGTCCATAGCAGCCTCCTTAGAAGTTCTCGGCCAGGCCGGCTCTTTGAATGGGGTGCATGTGGAAGGGGCCGGGGCGTTCTCCGCAGAGGCGCGGGGTCGGGAAGATCTTGCCCGGGTTGCAGAGCCCGTGCGGGTCGAAGGCGCAACGGAGGAGCTGCATGGTAGCCATGTCCTCGTCGGTGAACATCTTGGGCATGAACTTCTTTTTATCCACGCCAATGCCGTGCTCGCCGGTCAGGGAGCCGCCGTGATCCAGGCACGCGAAGACTATATCCGCGGCCAGCTCCTCGGCCTTCTCGGCCTCGCCGGGGTTGTCGTTGTTGTAGAGGACCAGCGGGTGGAGGTTGCCGTCGCCGGCGTGGAAGACGTTCGCCACGCGCATCCCGTACTCCTCGCCGAGCTCGCTGATCCTCTTCAGAACCGCCCCGAGCTCCGTGCGCGGAACGACGGCATCCTGCACGTAATAGTCGTTGGCGATCCTGCCCATCGCCGCGAATGCCGCCTTGCGACCCTTCCAGAAGAGCGCCCTCTCGGCATCGTCCTCAGCGACCTTTATCTCGGAAGCGTTGTTCTCCTCGCAGACCTTTATAACCTCATCGAACTGGTTCGCGACCTCGGCCTCCGGCCCGTCGAGCTCGACGATGAGGATCGCGCCCGCCTCCGGAAAACCCGGGTGAACCGCAGTCTCGACCGCCTCGATGCACAATGCATCCATCATCTCTATCGCGGCCGGCACGATGCCGCCTCCGATAATCCCCGAGACGGCTCCTCCGGCCTCCTCCGTGTCCTTGAACGCCGCGAGCAGGGTCCGTACCGCCTCCGGCGTACGCAGGAGGCGCAAAGTTATCTTCGTCGCTATCCCGAGCGTTCCCTCCGAGCCGACGAACGTCCCCAAAAGCTCGTAGCCCGGGGCGTCGGGGGCCTTGCCGCCGCCGATGTGGACCACCGATCCGTCAGCGAGGACGACCTCGGCGCCCATCACGTGGTTCGTGGTGAAGCCGTACTTGAGGCAGTGAACGCCGCCGGAGTTCTCGGCGAGGTTCCCGCCGATGGAGGAGACTACCTGGCTCGCGGGGTCGGGGGCGTAGTAGTAGCCCTCGTCGGCGACCTCCTGGGAGACCCAGATGTTGACTACGCCCGGCTCGACGACGATGCGCTGGTTGGGGATGTCTACCTCCAGGATCTTGCGCATCCTGCTGAGGACGATGAGGACACCCGACTCGACGGGCAAAGCGCCGCCCGAGAGGCCGGTCCCGGAGCCGCGGGCGACGAACGGGATGCCTGCCTCGTAGCAGGTCCTGACGATCTGCTGGACGTGCTCGGCAGTCTCCGGCAGTACCACGAGATCCGGGATGACCCGGTAGTTCATCAGGCCGTCGCACTCGTAAGAGCGTAGTTGCTCGCGCTCGTGGACCACCCCCTCCGTCCCGAGTATGGACTCCATGGTCCCTATGAGTTGCTCGCGCTCCATGTGTCTGCCCCTTCCCTGCTACGTTCTCGGGAGACCTATGAGCTCCCTTCCCCTACCTCGTGTTGCACCTGATCTTCTATGAAGGTCAGGATCGCCGAGTGGTCCCTGTCGCCCCGTCCCTTTGTCTTCAACGACTCCAACATCTGGTCCACGATGGCCGTGACCGGCAACGACACCCCGTACTCCCTGCCCGTCGCGAGCGCTATCCCCAGATCCTTGTGGTGCAAGTCTACCCTAAAGCCCGGCTCGAAGTCGTGCTCGAGGAAATTCTCCTTTTTGGCCTCCATGACGTTGCTGCCCGCCAGCCCCCCGGAGATCGCCTCTAAGATCTTCTCGGGCGCGACCCCGGCCTTGGAGGCGAGAACGAGGGCCTCCGAGATCCCCTCCAGCGTCACGGCCACCACGATCTGGTTGGCCGCCTTGGCCGTCTGTCCAGCCCCCGTGGGGCCAACGTGCGTGATGGTGTCACCCATGACCTCTAACAGAGGCCTGGCCCGCTCGAAGTCCTCCTCGCCGCCGCCCACCATTATGGCGAGGGTCCCCTGCTGCGCGCCTGGCTCCCCGCCCGACACCGGCGCATCGAGCATCGTAGCTCCGCGCTCCTCGAGCTTCTCTGCGAGCTCCCGGGTGACCACGGGCGAGATGGTGCTCATGTCCACGACCAAGGACCCTTCCCTGATCCCCTCCAGTACCCCATCTTCCCCCTCGACGACCTCCTCGACCTGGGGCGAGTCCGGTAGCATGAGGACGATCAAGTCGCACGACTCGGCGACCTCCCTGGGGCTCCCGGCCACGGTGGCTCCGTCCCCGGCGATCTCCTCGGCCTTTTCTATGGTGCGGTTGTAGAGTACCAGCTCGTGGCCGGCCTCCATGAGGTTCTGAGCCATCGGCCCGCCCATAATCCCCGTCCCTATGAACCCTACCTTCTCGGCCATCTTCGTCTCCTCTCCTTTCTAGAGATTCAGGTCCGAAACCTTGACGTCCTTGCCGCGCAGCTCCTTGGGCAGCCAGCCCAGGCTCTCCTCGGTCTCCTCCGTCGAGGGGCCGTACTCGAGGCCCACGTAGCCATCGTATCCCAGCTCCTCCAGGATGCCGAAGACGTAGGGGTAGTGGATCTCACCCGTCCCCGGCTCCGTGCGATCCGGCGAGTCTGCGATCTGGACGTGCCCGATCATGTCGAAGTGCTCCCTTATGTTGGCGGCCAGGTTCCCCTCCATCCGCTGCATCTGGAAGGAGTCGTACTGGAGCCCCACGTTCTCGCGACCCACGCTCCTTACGAACTCGGCCGCCTGCTCCGTCGTGCTCAACAGGTACGGCCCATTGTCGAACGTGCTCAGCGCCTCCACCACGACCTCGACGCCGGCCTCCCGGGCCTCGTCGGCGGCAAACCCGACGTTCTTCCTCGCGAGCTCGAGCTGCTCCTCCCTACCCATGCCGTCTATCTCAAGCCCGACGAGGACGTTCATCCTCCGGCACCCCAGGGACCGCGCCAGCTCCAGCGCCACGGGCACGTTCTCCTGGAACTGCCCTTCCCGCTCTGGATCGCTGGCCAGCCCCCGGTCCCCGGCCCCCAACATGTCCCCGGCGTCGAAGTTGAAGAGCGCGACCTCGACCCCCGCGTCCTTGACCGCCTTCTCGACCTCCCCCGGGTCCTCCCCCGCGGCCCCAGGCCACCAGAACTCAACCGCCGAAAAGCCCGTCTCGGCCGCCCGCCCGAAACGCTCCAGAAACGGAGCCTCACTGAACAACATGAAAACGTTCGCGCAGAACCTCATATGCCTCCTCCCATCGCCCCGAAACTCACCCAACAACTTCGCAATCCCAAGCACTTACTAGCACAGCCGCAAGCCTCGGTAAAGTGTATATTCCGTATCGTGGAAAAGGAGGCGGTCGTGGCTCTCAGGAGGAGCCGAAAGCTTCGGCGAAGGCGGCGGAGATCCTCTTGATATCGGGGACGAGTTCGTCCAGGCGTCCTTTCTTCAGGCGGCTCGCGGGGCCAGAGATGCTCATGGCAGCGAAGACCTCGCCATCCGGGCCGAAGATGGGAGCAGCGAGGCAACGGACGCCTTCTTCTTGCTCCTCGAAGTCGATCGCGTAGCCGTCCTTGCGGACCTTCTCGAGCTCGGCCTTTAGTTGGGAGGGGTCGGTTATCGTGCTCACGGTATGTTGGGACAGGCC
Source organism: Rubrobacteraceae bacterium (assembly GCA_030448125.1). GTDB lineage: Bacteria > Actinomycetota > Rubrobacteria > Rubrobacterales > Rubrobacteraceae > Rubrobacter_F. Next base: position 29,305 of record JAUJNO010000005.1, read on the forward strand.
CGTACGGGCGATGACGAAATCTATGAGACGCGGCGATTGGTAGGCCAGGAGGATCTTCCCCGTCCCGCATGAGTGGAGGGGAATCCGGTTGCCCGGCTCGGTGAATATCCGTAGTATGCGGGTCGGCGGGGAGGCCTGCTCTATGTATACAGCCGAACTCCCCTCCAGCATCGCCAGGTTCGCGGTCTCCTGGCTCACCTGCATCAGCTCTTCGAGGAACGGCAGGGCCAGAGGTCCGATGCGCTCCCGGGCCGCGATAGCCATCATCAGGGCCTTGAACCCCAGGTCGTAGCGCCGGGTCCGCTCGTCCCGGCGGACGTAGCCCTGGGCGGTCAGCGTAGCCAGAAGCCGATGCACCGTCCCCACCGCCAGGTCCGTGGCCTCCCCGATCTCGCTCACCCCTAGATCTCCCCCCGAACGGCTCAGGAACTCCAGAATTTCCAGCGCCCGCTCGACTGACTGGACCCCTCCCGTGCGCTGCTCCGTTTCCTTCTCCACCTCGACCTCACCCGTCTTTGCCTCGCCGGACGCGAAAAGACCGCACCGATGGAAGGCTCTCACGAGCACGCCGGGCCGTCAAGCTGTTTTTCGTATCGTGAAAAGGGGGGTTGCAGGCGGCAAGTGCCAAGTGACACAATCGGATGGGAACGGATCGTGGGGAAAAGGAGGTCCTTCTATGGCGAAGATGAGGGTCATGGAGGCGGCGGTACAGGTTATGGAAGACGAGGGCGTCGAGTACGTCTTCGGCATACCAGGGGCGGCGATCCTACCCCTATTCAAGGCGCTCGAAGGTTCGGAGAAGATCGAGACCCTCGCTGTGCGCCACGAGGAGGGTGGGACGCACGCGGCGGACGGCTACGCCCGGGTTACGGGGAAGGTGGGCATCAACATCGGCACCTCGGGACCTGCGGGGACCAACATGATCACGGGCCTCTACACCTGCATGGCCGACTCTATACCGATCATTTGCATTACAGGACAGGCCCCGACACACATGCTACACCAGGAAGCTTTTCAGGCCGTAGACATAGTGGAGATAGCAAAGCCGGTCACCAAGTGGGCCGTGCAAGCCAAAGAGACGGCCCAGATACCCTGGATCTTCCGCAAGGCCTTCAAGATAGCGCGCGAGGGACGCCCCGGCCCGGTCCTCATAGACCTGCCGCTCAACGTGACGCAGGGCCAGGAGGTGGAGTACGACCTGGAGCTCGACGCCCCGCTGTCCTTCGAGACGCCCGAACCCAACCCGGACGCCATCCGGCGCGCGGTCGAGATGATCCTGGAGGCCGAGAGGCCAATGCTCATGCCCGGAGGCGGGGTCATGATCTCCGAAGCCTGGGAAGAGCTCGTCGAGCTCGCCGAGTACCTCCAGGTGCCGGTGACCCCAACGTACATGGGCAAGGGCGTCATCCGTGAGGACCACCCGCTCTACGCCGGGATCGTCGGCATCCAGACCAACCAGCGCTGGGCCAACGCACTCTTTTTGGAGAGCGACCTCGTCGTCGGGATCGGCAACCGCTGGGCCGAGCGACACACCGGAGACCCAGAGGTCTACATGGGGGAGCGCAAGTTCGTGCACATAGACATAGACCCCTTCCAGCTCGGTCGGGTCATCCCGCCCGAGCTCGGCATCGTCTCCGATGCCAGGCTCGCATTGAAGGCAATGCGCTCCGCCGCCGGGGATATGACCGAGGCGCGCGAGCCCGGTTCCTGGGTCGAGAGGGTCGACGAGCTCCGCTCGACCATGCGCAGGAAGATGGACTTCGACGACGTGCCGATCAAACCGCAGCGCGTGTTCAAGGAGATAAATGAGTTCTTTGACGAGGACACCATCTTCGTGACGGCGATAGGTCTCTACCAGATCTGGTCGGGCCAGTTCCAGGAGACTTACAAGCCGCGCCACTACCTCTGCTGCGGGCAGGCGGGCCCCTTGGGGTGGGAGGTCCCAGCGTGCATCGGGGCCAAGCTCGGCAAGCCGGACAACCTCGTCGTGGGGGTCGTCGGGGACTACACCTTCCAGTTCTTAGAGGAGGAGATAGCGGTCGCCGTCCAGTATCGGGTGCCCTACGTGCTCATCATGGTGAACAACGCCTACGCGAGCCTGATCCGGCAGCCCGAGGATAAGAACTACGACATGGACTTCGCTGTGAGCTTCGCCTACGAGGGACCAGACGGGGAGGGACCGAACGAAGGACCGGAAGGCCCCATGGGCGTGGACTTCGTCGCCCTTATGGAGGCCATGGGCGCCTTGGGCCGCCGGGTCACGAAGCCCGACGACATGAAGGAAGCGTTCCAGTGGGCCGTCGAGGTCAGCCAGGAGAAGCAGGTCCCGGCGCTCGTCGAGGTCATCGTGGAGCGGGAGACGGACGCGTCGATGGGCGGCTCTATAGACGCCATAAATGAGTTCGAGCCCGTCGAGGACAGCGCCTCCGAACCTTCGGACTCGATCCCGCAGAGGGACTAGGAGGTCCGTAGGAAAGGAAGCGGCCAGACGATGGCGGAGAGGCCTGCCAACACCGATAGCAGGGCGCCCATGCGGCTATACGCCTTTTTGGGGCAATCCCTGGCGGAGGAGGGAATAGGCGAAGCGAACCCGTACGCAGAGTGGGTCGAGACCTACTCCGACCCCGAGTTCGAGGCACTAGCCGCCAAACTCGAAGGCTTGCTGGACCGCTACGCCTCCGACACCCCCGCCGTACGGGCCGCCTACCGCCGGGCTATGGTCCTCGAGTTGGCGTTCTTCGAAGCCAACGCGGAAGGGACTACCGGATGAGCCCGAGCGCCGAAAGGATCTCGTGGCGTAGAGAAGGACCTGGCGAGAAGGAGGAGCCCGATGGGTAGCTGGAGCGCCGGCGCGTTTCTTTTCCTGGTGGCCGCCGCGTTCGCGGGGGCGGGGATCGCCTATTCCCGGGGTCGCATCGGCACCCTCGAGGATTACATCACCGCCCGGGGCACCGTGGGCGCTTTGACCGCCGCGGCGACGTTGGTGGCTTCTGGGATGGGGGCCTGGATCCTTTTCGGGCCAGCGGAGGCGGCCACTTGGGGCGGTCTACCGACCATCCTGGGGTACGCCCTGGGAGCGGCGGTCCCCCTGCTGGTCTTTATCCCTCTAGGCAACCGCCTCCGGCGGCTGATGCCGGAAGGGCATACGCTCACCGAGTACGTCTGGTACCGCTACGGGCGAGGTATGTACTTGTTCACCCTGTTCGTGATCATCCTCTATATGTTCGTCTTCCTGGCGGCGGAGATAACCGGCATGGCCTTCATCGCCAACCTGGTCGCCGGCATCCCCTTATGGGTTACGGCCCTGATCGTCACGGGGGCTACCTTGGCCTACACCGCTTACGGCGGGCTCAAAGCCTCCATCTTCACAGACGTGGTGCAGTTGACGTTGATTGTGCCCCTTCTCGCGGCTATCGTGGTCGTGGGATACTTAGCCTTGGGCGGGATTCAGCCTTCCGCCGCAGGTCTAGCCGAGAAGGCCCCTGATCTGACAGAATGGGGAAACCTCTCGGGCCTCGAAGGAGGTCTGACGTTCATCATCGCGATCCTGGCGGCGAACCTCTTTCACCAGGGCTACTGGCAGCGGATCTACGCCGTCCGCGACCGAAGGGCTCTGCGCGGTGGGTTCCTAATCGCGGCTGCGGCGGTGGTGCCCATAGTCTTCGCGATGGGCCTCTTCGGGCTCGCCGCGGTCGGCCTGGACAAAGCGCAGACGCCTTCGGTGGCCTTCTTTAGTGTCCTGCTCGGGGTCCTGCCGCCGTGGCTCACGGTGGGGCTCGTGATCCTTGGCCTCGCCCTCGTGATGAGTAGTGCTGACACGCTCCTCAACGGCATCTCCAGCATCATCGCCGTGGATCTACACCGGGCGGTACCTGAAGTGCGGACCGGTTTCCTACTACGCGTTTCCCGATGGTCCACCGTGGTGCTGGCGATCCCGCTCTTGTTAATCGCCTCGCAAGGCTATAGCGTGCTCTACTTGTTCCTCATCGCGGACCTGGTGTGCGCGGCGGCGGTCTTCCCCGTCTTCTACGGGCTCTACAGCGAACGCTACACGGGACGGGCCGCCCTATCGGGCACGCTGGCCGGCCTGCTGGCCGGAGGGCTGCTCTTCCCAGACCCGGCCATGACCCGGGGCAGCTTGTTCTGGGCGTTCGTGGTGGCGGTCTTGGTCGCGGTGGTCGTCTCTTTGCTGCTGACGCCTCGGAGGAGCACGTTCGATCTGCGTTCTCTCGCAGGAGCCACGCAGCATATCAGGGGTTAGAGGATAACTTGCCGGTGGAGCGGTGCTACACATTCTACAAAGGAGGAGAGATGGCACGTTACTTGACTATACGGAGCGAAGAGGCCGACTTGAAGGGGGATCTGGGCGAGGGTCCCACGGCGGAGGAGATCTGGGAGCGCCTGCCGTTCGAAGGCCCGGCGAACTTTTGGGGGGACGAGATCTACTTCGAGATCCCGGTCTCCATGGAGCCAGAAAGCGAGGCCCGGGAGACGGTGGAGGTGGGAGACGTATGCTACTGGCCCCAGGGGGAGGCGCTCTGCATCTTCTTCGGCCCCACGCCGGCCAGCACCGACGAGAAACCCAAGGCGGCGAGTCCCGTAACGGTCGTCGGCAGGATATCCGAGGGGTTGAATGACGTAGAGCGAATTAAGTCGGGCGAGACCCTCAGGGTCGAAGGCGCCGAAGAGTAAGGAAATCACCGTGGAAGATGATCTTAAGAAGATCCTCTCGGCCGGCCTCGCGGCGGCGGACCCGAAGGAGGCCGTCCTGCGCTCAGTGCGGCTAGAGGAGGACGCCGTGATCTCCGGCGACGAGCGCTTCGAGGCCGAGAGGATCTTCGTGCTGGCGGCCGGCAAGGCGGCAGGCCCGATGGCCGGGGCCGCCGAAGAGCTTTTCGGCGACAGGATCGCCGGCGGCGTGGTCGTCACCAAAGACGAGCATGAGGCCGCTCCTGGGCGACTGGAGACGATCTTCGCCGCCCATCCCGAGCCTGACGAGCGCGGCGTGGAGGCTGCCCGTCGGGCCGAGGAGCTCGTGGAGTCCCTGCAGGAAGGGGACCTGCTGCTCGCCCTTATCTCCGGCGGCGCCTCGGCGCTCTTGGCCGACCCAGCCCCGCCCATAGAGCTCGAAGACCTGGAGCGGCTAACCGGGGAGCTTCTCCGCAGCGGGGCGGACATAGCGGAGATCAACGCCGTCCGCAAGCACGTCTCCGCGCTCAAGGGCGGCGGCCTCGTGCGCCTGGCCACCCCCGCGCGCACACTCGCTCTCCTCCTCTCCGATGTAGTGGGCGACGACCCCTCCTCCATAGCCAGTGGCCTCACCGCCCCCGACCCGACCACCCTGGACGACGCGCAAAGCGTGCTGCGACGCTACGACATAAAACCGCCCGAAAGCATCTCCGCCCACCTAGAAGACGGCGCCGACGAGACACCGAAACCGGGCGACGATATCTTCGAGGGCGTCGCGAACGTCGTCTGCGGCGGCGGGCGACACGCGGCCGAGGCCGCCGTCCGGAAGGCCCAGGATCTTGGCTACGCGCCGCTCCTGCTCTCCACCACCGTCACCGGCGACGCTCAATGTGTAGCCTCCGTGTACGCGGCCGTGATCCGGGAGGTTTTGGAGACCGGCAACCCAGTCCCACCGCCCTGCGCCCTCGTCTCAGGCGGCGAGGCCACCGTGACCGTCCGCGGAGAAGGCACGGGCGGCCCCAACCAGGAGTTCGCCCTCGCCCTCGCCGCGGAGCTCGAAGGCGTCGAGGGCTGGGCAGCCTTCGCGGTCGACACCGACGGCAACGACGGCCCCACCGACGCCGCCGGGGGATCGGTGACCGGCGCGACGGCGGGCGCCATCCGCGAGAACAGCCTGGATCCCGAAGAGGCGCTGGCGAACAACGATGCGTACGCGGCCCTGAAGGCGGGAGGAGCGCTGCTCGTCACCGGGCCGACCGGCACCAACGTCAACGACCTCCGGGTGGCGCTCGTGGCGGGCTCCGAAGGCGACTTCGCGTAGAGCTACAGAGAAGGAGGAGACGGTGGCAAACGTCGAACGCAGAGCGCATGTCGTACAGAGGCAACGTGGAGATTCGGGTACAAGCGCGGTTAAGTTAGCGAGCGTGAGCGAATCGAGGGTCGAAAGGAGATGATGCGTATGGCTCGATGCGAGGTTTGCGGTAACGAGTACGACAATGCCTTCGAGGTCGTAATGGCTGGCAGATCGCACGTATTCGAGTGTGCGATACACGCGCTTGCTCCCATTTGCTCCCGTTGTGGGACCAGGGTTATCGGACATGGGGTAGAAGCAGGCGGTGCGATCTACTGCTGCTCGCACTGCGCCCGAGAAGCCGGGGCGCCGGGGTGGCGGTAATACGTTAGAGAGAGCGCGCAGGCATCCGGCGACTCGGGAGGTTGGTGCTGATGACGGAGATCGTTGCGATCCGCGGGCGGAAGATCCTGGATTCCCGGGGAAACCCGACGGTGGAGGTCGAGCTCGCGACGGTGAGCGGCTTCATGGGGCGGGCGGCGTTCAACCCGCGGTGGAGGAGGGTGTAAACATGGAGCGACGGACGAAGATAGTCGCGACTCTCGGTCCTGGCACCTCGACGGAGGAGACGATCCGGGACCTGATACGCATCGGGGTAGACGTGACGCGCCTGAACTTCAGCCACGGCGATCACGAACTCCACCTCAAGAACGCCCGCTGCGTGCGCGAGGCGGCAGAGTCTCTGGGGCGCAATGTGGCGATGATGCAGGACATACAGGGGCCGAAGATAAGGACCGGCGAGGTCGTCGGCGACACGGAGCTCGTGGAGGGGAACCAGGTCGTCATCGCGCCGGGAGACTTTCTGGGTGATGCGAACCGGCTCTCGACCTCCTACGAGCGGATCACCCAGGACGTCGAGCCCGGTCACCGGGTCCTCATAGACGATGGCCTTTTGGAGCTCGAAGTCGAGGAGGTCGAGAACGACGAGCTCGTCTGCGAGGTCGTAACCGGCGGCCAGATCTCCTCGCACAAGGGGATGAACTTCCCGGACTCTTCGCTCTCCATCAAAGTGCTCACGCCGAAGGACCTCGAGGATCTGCGCTTTGGGATAGAGGAGCTCGAGCCAGACTGGATCGCGACCTCGTTCGTCCGTTCGGGGGAAGAGGTCAGGGAGATCAAGGAGCGCATAAAGGAGTTCGGTGGGAACAACATCCCGGTGATCTCCAAGATAGAGAAGCACGAGGCGATAGAGGACATCGAAAACATCTTGCGAGCCTCCGACGGCGTAATGGTGGCCCGCGGGGACCTCGCGGTCGAGCTCTCGGCCGAGCAGGTGCCGATAGAGCAGAAGCGCATCGTGGCCCGCTGCCGTCGCTTGGGTAAACCGGTCATCGTCGCGACCCAGATGCTGGAATCCATGACCGGAAACCCGAGGCCCACCCGCGCCGAGACCTCAGACGTGGCCAACGCCATCTTCGACCGGACCGACGCGGTGATGCTCTCCGGCGAGACTGCGGTCGGGCATTACCCGTTGCAGAGCGTGAGGGAGATGGACCGAATCTGCCGCGCCGCCGAAGACGCTATAAATTACGGGCGGGACATTGTCGCCTCGACCGAGTGGGGACGGGGCGACCGCTACGACGCCTTGACGCACGCCGCCTGCGAGCTCGCCGAGGACCTGGAGCTAGAGGCGATCATCACCTCTACCCAGAGCGGGCTCGCGTGCATCAGGGTCGCCAGGTTTAGGCCGTCGAACAGGATCCTGGCCGTAAGCCCTGAGGAGTCGACGGTCAGGATGCTCGCCATGGTGTGGGGGATCACCGCCATATGCAGCGAGCAGCGCGGCAACATTGAGGAGCGCTATGATGAGGCGATAGAAGCCGCTCAAGAGGCCAAGCTCATCGAAAAGGGAGACCGGGTCATCCTCACCGGCGGCTCGGTAGGCGCCACGCCGGGTTCCACGAACATGCTGAAGCTGCACACGATAGGCGAAGAAGAGTAACCTTTCCCGTGAGGAGCCTGTCCCTGCCGTTTGGGGGGACCATCGGAAACGGCACCGGGAGATAAGGAGGAGTTTATGAGGAGCGCGATCGGGAACGAGGGGAACCCCCCCAACGGGGTGATGGGCTCCCAGGATACCAGCGCCATGGCCTTGGCGGCCGATCTCAGCAGGGACGGCATACACGGCGAGGTGCGCTTCGACCGCGGTAGCAGGGCTCTTTACGCCACCGACTACTCGATCTACCGGCAAGTCCCGATCGGGGTCGTCGTCCCGAAAAGCACCGACGACGTCGTGAAGACCGTCGCCACCTGTCACAAGCACGGGGCGCCGATCCTCTCCCGCGGCTGCGGCACCAGCCCCAACGGCCAGTGCTGCAACGTCGCCGTCGTCATGGACCACTCGAAATACATGCGCGAGATCATTGAATTAAATCCTGAGAAAAAGATCGCACGCGTCCAGCCGGGCGTCATCTGCGACCAGCTACGCGACGCCGCCGAAGAGTACGATCTGACCTTCGGACCCGATCCTGCCACCCACGCTTTCTGCACTTTAGGCGGCATGATCGGGAACAACTCCTGCGGCAACCACTCGGTGATGGCGGGCCAGACTGTAGCAAACATCGAGGAGCTGGACGTACTTCTCTACGACGGCACCCGGATGCGCGTGGGCCCGACCTCCGACGAGGAGCTCGAACAGATCATCCAGGAAGGTGGTCGGCGCGGCGAAATTTACAAAAAGTTGCGTGATCTGCGCGACAAGTACGCCGACCTGATCCGGGAGCGCTACCCGCAGATTCCGCGCCGCTGCTCGGGCTACAACCTGGACATGCTCTTGCCGGAGAATGGCTTCAACGTTGCGCGCGCTTTGGTCGGCACGGAGAGCACCTGCGTCACCGTCCTCGAGGCGACTACGCGGCTCGTCGACAGTCCCCAGTTCCGCAGGACCCTAGTGTTCGGTTACGAGGACCGCTTCGCCGCCGGCGACCATGTCAAAGAGATTATGAAACACGCCCCCATCGCGCTGGAGGGTTTCGACTTCACGCTGACCGACAACATGGAGGGGAAGTTCGCCCTCGCCACCGACCGGGAGGCGCTCCCCGAAGGCCGCGCCTGGCTCCTCGTCGAGTTCGGCGGCGACTCCGACGAGGAGGTCATGGAGAAGGCCCGCTCGGCGAAGGAGGCCCTGGAGTCGGACGGGAAGCCCGTAAGCGTCAAGCTCTGCGACCCCGGCGAGGAGCAATCGGTCTGGGCCGTCCGCACCGCCGGAGTGGACTTCAGCAACGTGCCCGGCGCGATGGAAACCGAGGGGACCTGGGAGGACGCGGCGGTGCCCCCGGAGGTGCTCGGGGACTACCTGCGCGACTTCGAAAAGCTGCTGAATAAGTACGGCTACTACTGCGTCTACTACGGACACTTCGGCCAGGGCTGCGTCCACACCCGCATCACCTTCGATCTCAAGACCGCCGAGGGCTTGAAGAACTTCCGCTCGTTCCTCTTCGAAGCGGCGGAGCTGGTCGTCAGCTACGGCGGCTCCATCGCCGGCGAGTACGGCGAGGGCCAGCGGGCGGAGCTCTTGCCCGTAATGTACGGCGAAGAGCTCGTGGAGGCCTTCCGGGAGTTCAAGGAGATCTGGGACCCCGACCGGATGATGAACCCGGGCAAGGTCGTGGACCCGTACCCGCTGGACACGAACCTGCGCACCGGCGTCGACTACAACCCGCCGCAGCTCGAGACGCACTTCAAGTTCCCCGAGGACCGGCACAGCTTCGCCGTAGCAACCGAGCGGTGCTTCGGGATCGGCCGTTGCCGCAAAGGGAGCGGCACGATGTGCCCAAGCTACATGGTCACCCTCGAGGAGAAGCACACCACGCGCGGCCGGGCCAACATGCTCTTCGAGATGCTCCAGGGCGAGGCTATAACCGACGGCTGGCGTGACGAGCACGTCAAGGAGTCGTTAGACCTGTGCCTCGCGTGCAAGGGCTGCAAGGGTGAGTGCCCGGTACAGACCGACATCGCCACCTACAAGGCCGAGTTCCTCTCCCACTACTACGAGGGCCGGCTGCGACCGGTCAACGCCTACGCTCTCGGCCTGATCCACTGGTGGGCCAGGCTCGCCTCGCGCGCTCCGGGCTTGGCCAACTTCTTCACCCAGACGCCGCTCCTACGCGACGCCATGAAGGCGGCGGCCGACATAGCGCCCGAGCGTTCCATACCGGCCTTCGCCAAGGAGACGTTCAAGCAGTGGTTCCGCGAGCGGGGCCCACGCAACCTGTACAAGCCGCCCGTGATTCTGTGGGCCGACACCTTCAACAACCACTTCCACCCGGAGACCGCCAAAGCCGCCGTCGAGGTCCTCGAAGACGCGGGCTTCAGGGTCGAGGTGCCGGAACAGCCCTTGTGCTGCGGCCGCCCGCTCTACGACTTCGGCATGCTGGACCTCGCCAAGCGCCAGCTCCGGCAAATACTCGACGCTCTGGCGCCCCAGATCCGCGAAGGCGTACCGATAGTGGGCCTCGAACCGAGCTGCGTAGCTGTCTTCCGTGACGAGATGGCGAACCTTCTCCCCAACGAGGAGAACTCGAGGCGCCTGCGCGGCCAGGTCTTCGCCCTGAGCGAGTTCCTCGAAAGAGAAGACTACCAGCCCCCGAAGCTCGAGCGCAAAGCGGTCGTGCACGGCCACTGCCACCACAAGGCCATCATGGGGATGGGCGACGAGCAGAAGGTGCTCGAAAAGCTCGGCCTCGAATTCGAGATATTGGACTCCGGATGCTGCGGGATGGCGGGTTCTTGGGGGTACGAGAAGGGAGAGCACTACGACGTCTCCATGAAGGCCGGCGAACGTATCCTGCTCCCCGCCGTGCGAGGCGCCGACAAGGACGCCCTGATCCTTACAGACGGCTTCTCCTGCCGCTCGCAGATCAAAGAAGCAACCGACCGCCGCGCGCTGCACCTGGCGCAGGTACTACAGATGGCCCTGCACAACGGCGGCGCATCGGCGGGAGACTACCCCGAATTGGAGTACGTCGAGGAGAAACCGTCACGCCCCAACCCGCGAAGCGCGGCGCTGCTGGGGGCCGCACTGGCCGGCGGCGTCCTAACGTGGAGGCTGATGAGAAAGGCAACCCGGTAAAGCAACGTCCGGTGCGTACGGCAAGGGTACGGCGGGTCGTCAAAGTCCGCGAAGAGAGCGACAGTCTGACGGCCCACCGACGCTGCGGGTGGGCTGGTCACGGGCGCGACGGCGGCGAGCGTCGGGCGCTACGTGCTCCCTGGAGAGGCGTGTACCCGGAGGGGATCGCCTACGTCCCGAGGACCGGAGACTTCTTCGTGGGCAGCACCACCGACGGCACGATCTTCAGGGGAAACGCCGGGCTCGACGAGGGCGATGCAGAGGTCTTTCTGGAGCCCGGGAGCGACGGGCGCGAGACCGCCGTCGGCCTGAAGGTCGACGAAGAGGGACGACTCTTCATCGCCGGCGGGGACACGGGACGCATCTTCATCTACGACGTTGAGACGAGGGAGTTGATCCGGACGCTCGACACGCCGAGCAGCGAGATGACCTTTATCAACGACGTGACGGTGGCCCCGGACGGTAGCGCCTACTTCACCGACTCGATGCGGCCGACCCTGTTCAGGGCGCCGACCGCACCCGAAGGAAACGTGAGCGAAGCCGAGGAGTGGCTGGACCTCGAAGGCACGCCCATAGAGTACGAGGAGGGCTTCAACCTCAACGGCATCGCCGCGACCGGGGACGGGCGGTACCTCATCACAGTGCAGTCGAACACGGGCAGCCTCTACCGCATCGACACCGAGACGAGGGAGGTCACGCAGGTAGACCTCGGGGGCGAGGCGCTCACGGGCGGCGACGGCATCCTGCTCGACGGCCAAACCCTGTACGTAGTGCGCGACCGGGACGGCGTGATCGTGCCGGTCGAGCTTTCGGAGGACTTCGCGAGCGGCGAGGTCGGCGAAGGCTTCGCGGACCCATCCTTCGCCCGCCCGACGACCATAGCCAGGTACGGCAACCGACTCCTGGTCGTCAACTCCCAGTTCGACCGGCGCGAGTCGGGCGAGAGCCCGGAGTTGCCGTTTACCGTCTCCGGCATCGAGGTACCCTAGCCGGGGACCCGGTACGCAATCCGCTCGTCGCCACTCGGCGTATATAGAGTAGACGGTATACTCGGAAAGTACGGTCAAAGAAGGAGGATGGAATGAGAACGCTCAGTCTCTCGCCGCTGTCCCGGCTAGCGAGCCTGGCCCCGCTCGCCGTGCGAGTGATAGCCGGCATAATCATGTTCGCGCATGGGTTGCAGAAGCTCACCCAGGTGGGACCGGGAAACTTCGGCGCGCAGGCCCTCGCGGGGCTTGGGGTTCCCTTGCCGGTGTTCATGGGATACGTGGTGACGTTCGTAGAGGTCATCGGCGGCCTCCTGCTCATCGTCGGGCTGTTCTCGCGGCTCGCCGCCCTCCTGCTCACGATAGACCTCGTCGTCGCGATACTCCTCGTGAAGGTCAACGTCGGCTTCCTCTCGCCGATGGGAAGCCCGGGGGTCGGCGCGGAGCTTGACCTTGCCCTGATCGCGGGGTTCCTCGTGGTCCTCTTCGCGGGTCCGGGGAGGCTCTCGGTCGACCATGCTTTGGGCCTCGAGCCGGACGTCGTGGCGGAGGATCCATCGTCCCGCAGAGGCCGCCGGGCGAGGACCACCTAGGACCGGAGAGGTACGAGCACACACCCGGCACAGAACCACCAATAGACGTCCGGCTCTGCCGCCGGAGAGTCAGGAGCTACGCCGCAGCACCGCTTCCGGCGTCTACCTCTCCCCGTACTGCCTGTTGCCGAAGAGCGTCTCGCGGGTCTTCTGGTCCATCCCTTCGAGCGGCCGGCGTAGCTCCTCACCGACCTCCAGCGCCCTCCGGACCGCGGGGCGCGCCCCCACGTCCTCGTACCAGCGCTTCAGGTTTGGGAAGTCCTCCATCTTCTGTCCCTGCGCCTCGTGCGAGACCGTCCAGGGGTAGATCGCCATGTCCACGATGGAGTACTCGCCGGCGAAGTACTCTACCCCGGAGAGATGCTTGTCCATGACCCCGTAGAGGCGGGCGGTCTCGTTCGTGTAGCGGTCTATGGCGTAGGGGATCTCTTCGGGCGCGTACCGGCGGAAGTGATGCGTCTGCCCGAGCATCGGCCCCACCGAGCCCATCTGGAACATCAGCCACTGCAGCGCCCCGTACCTCTCGCGCGGGGAACGCGGGTAGAACCCGTCCACCTTCTCGGCCAGGTAGATCAGGATGGCGCCGGACTCGAACAAGGAGATTGGCTCCCCGTCGGGCCCGTCGTGATCGACGATGGCGGGTATCTTGTTGTTCGGGCTGATCTTCAAGAACTCGGGCTCGAACTGGTCGCCGGCAGTGATGTCGACCGGTATCACGTTGTACGGCAGCCCCGCCTCCTCCAGAAATATGGTCACCTTCCAGCCGTTCGGGGTCGGCCAGTAGTAGAGGTCGATCGGTTGCGCCATCGGCCGGGGCTCCTTGTGGTTCGCTTCCCTCGGACCGAATTCTACAGGGTCGTTGCGAATAGTCCGCGCCGTCCCGTCGGTGCGCCCGATGCCAGTCAGAGGTATGATTCCCCACGGGAGAAAGGCCCGCCGGGGAAGCGGGAGGAAGGAGGACGTCTCGCGCCCGAAGAGAACAGGCCAACCGGAGGAGATCAACCGCTGGCGAGCTCGGTGAACGAGCAAGAGCTGGCAAGAAAGCCGGTCGCAGAAGAGCAGGAGCCCGGCAAGGTAGAGGCCGAGCAACAGGAGGCTCGCCAGGCGGAGGAGACCCAAGAAGAAGCCCCTCGAGCAGAGGAAGAGTCGGGAGAGAAGGGTCTGGTAGACAAGCAAACCGCTGACGAGGTCCGGGAGAAGGGTCTGGTAGACGCCAAAAAGGACAGGCTCACGGGCCGGTAGACTCTTGCGGACCAACGCAGCAGATGGAAAGGAGGCCAGACCACTGAAAGACCCGGCTCTCTCAAGTAACGGGTAACGCCACTCACACGAGCGTGCTCGGCCCGCTGACGAAAAACGGCGCCTACTCGAAAGCATCGAAAACGTTCGCGTTGAACTTTATCCCTCTTGCCCGGTACGCTACTCGTAGCCATCCCACTAGCAACACAACCGCCAGGCCGTCCAGCAGCTTTTCGTATCGTGAAACAGATGGGTTGCGCGCCGCAAGTATCCACTGATAAAGTATCGCTAACCATCGGGTGAGGGGTACGTGTAGCCGGGGAGCTTCACGGGGAGGTCTGGATGCCGACATTCGAGCAGGTTTATACGCCGGTCGCGGACAGTTTGGTGCTGTCGACGCTGGTGGCGGCGATTCCCATAGTAGTGCTGTTCGTGTTGCTGGCGGGTTTTCGGGTGGCGGCGCAGTGGGCGTCGCTGGCATCTCTGGCTCTGGCTCTCATCATCGCGGTAGCCGTGTACGGTATGCCGGTGGGCCTGGCCTTGAACTCGACGCTCGCGGGTATAGCGTTCGGGCTCTTCCCCATAGTCTGGATCGTTATAAACGCCATCTTTATCTACAACGTAATCGTCGATAGCGGCTATTTCAATACCGTGCGGGACTCTCTAGCGAGCTTGAGCAACGACCGGCGCGTTCAGGTCGTGCTCATCGCCTTTGTCTTGGGGGCGTTGTTGGAGGCGACGGCGGGCTTCGGGACCCCGGTCGCCATAACCGCCGCCATCATGGCAGGTTTGGGTTTCGAGGCGATGTATGCAGCGGCTCTGGCGCTCTTAGCGAACACGGCTCCGGTCGCGTTCGGGGGTTTCGGTATCCCCATAATCACCGGGGCTTCCGTGGCCCAACTGGACACTTTGGAGCTCTCGCAGATGGTGGGGCGCCAGACGCCACTCCTCGCGCTCATCATCCCGGGCTTTCTGGTCGTGGTGATGGCCGGGTGGCGCAGGATGCTCGAGGTGTGGCCAGTCGTCGTGGTCAGCGGCGTGTCGTTCGCCGGAGCGCAGTTCTTGGTCTCCAACCTCCTCGGGCCGGAGTTGGCGGACCTTCTGGCATCGATCGTCGCGGTGGTGGCGGTCGTGGCATTGCTCGCGGTCTGGCGCCCACGTGAGGAGTGGCACTTCTCCAACGAGCCCGCGGCGGCGGAGAGAGAGTCGTACGAGCGTCCCCCCCTGGGGGCTACACTCCTCGCCTGGTCGCCGTTCATCATCATAGTGGTGATATTCCTCCTCTCCCAGGTAGAGCCCATCAAGAGCACCATAAGGGGCATAGAAGCCGCGATCAACTTCCCCGCCGCCGAGGTAAACGAACAGGGCAAGGTAGCCGTGGGCTGGCCTGGGCTGGACGGGCAGGTCACCCGCCAGCCTCCGGCGGTGGACGCGGCGGCCCCCTACCCCGCCAAATACCAGACCGACTGGCTCTCGGCGGCCGGGACCTTGATCCTCATCGCGGACATCATCTCGCTCGCCGTGCTGCGGGTCGGACCGGGTAGGGCTTTGAGGATCTACGGGCAGACCCTGAACCAGCTCAAGTGGGCCATTCTGACGATAGCCGCCATCCTGGGTCTGGCCTTCCTGTTCAACTACTCGGGCATGACCTACACGTTGGGCCTGGCGTTCGCCGCCACCGGCATTCTCTTCCCGTTCTTCGCCTCGTTCATCGGGTGGCTCGGGGTGGCGCTCACGGGCTCGGACACCTCGTCCAACGCCCTCTTCGCCAACCTGCAGAAGACGACGGCGAACCAGCTGGGCTTGAGTCCGGTACTGGCTGTGGGAGCCAACTCCTCGGGCGGCGTGCTGGGGAAGATGATCAGCCCGCAGAACCTGGCTGTCGGTACGAGTTCGACGGGCCTCCAGGGCAAGGAGGGCGACCTCTTCCGGCTGGTCTTACCGTGGTCCATCGGACTTACGGTAGTGATGGCGATCATAGTCACTCTCCAGGCCTACGTGCTCCCCTGGATGGTGCCCGGAGGCTAATCGACGTCCCACCTCTTCTCGCCGTGCTTGATGCGTACTGTAGTTGCGTCGGGGTTGCTCTACGGTTAACCTGCTCGAAACGCACGGGAACATAGATATACAGCGTATGCTACGAGGATCGAGCGGGAGAGGAGAAGTACAGGGACATGTTCGAATCATTCACGCAAAACTACACACCGATAGGGAACGTCTACGTCTCGGCGATCTTCGCGGCGATACCCGTCATCATCATTTTGGTGATGCTTGGGGTGTTGCGCACCCAGGCGCACTGGGCCGCGCTGGCGGGGCTCGTTTCGTCCCTCCTGCTCGCTATCTTGTTCTACGCGATGCCGGTCGGCCTCGCGCTCTCGTCGGCAGTTTTGGGGGCGCTCTTCGGTTTGTGGCCTATCGTCTGGATCGTTATCAACGCGCTCTTTTTACATAACCTGACCGTCGAGACCGGTAAGTTCGACACGGTGCGCAACGCGCTCGCCAACCTAACGACCGACCGCAGGATACAGGCCCTCATCATCGCGTTCGCGTTCGGGGCGCTCCTCGAAGGCATAGCCGGGTTCGGCGCGCCGGTGGCGATCACGGCGGCCATCCTGGCCTCTTTGGGCTTCAACCCAATCTACGCCGCCGCCATAGCGTTGCTCGCGAACACCGCCCCGGTCGCGTTCGGTTCCCTCGGGGTGCCGGTGACGACGCTGGGCGGGCTCGTGGCGCCGATAGTCGGTGGGGACGCCACCGAGGTCACCAACCAGCTCTCGGCCATGATCGGGCGTCAACTCCCGATCTTCTCGCTCATCGTACCGGGGTTCATGGTCTTCGTGATGGCTGGCTGGCGCGGCATGATCCAGGTCCTGCCCGCCGTCCTGACCGCCGGTATCTCCTTCGCCCTCGGCCAGTTCCTCACGGCGAACTTCCTCGGGCCGGTGTTGGTGGACGTGCTCGCAGCACTCTTCGCCCTCGCCGCCCTGTATTTGCTGCTCCAGATCTGGCAGCCTGAGACCGCCTGGCGCTTTCCGGACGAGCCGGAGGAGGGTACGTCCGACAGAGAGGCCCCTTCGGGAGGACCAGCCGGCGGAGGTCCACGCCCCGCTACCGGTCCCGCGAGCGGGTTCGCGGCGGGCTCCGCCTCTTTCGGCAGCGGCAGCGGCAACTCGACCTTGCAGGGGTTCCTGCCTTACATAATCCTCATCGTCATCGTGATCCTCTCGCGCATCACGGACCTCATCCCCGGCTTGAAAGGTACGCTGCTCGATATCCCCGCGGCTCTGAACAAGGCAACCTTCAAGTTTAGTTGGCCGGGCCTCGACGGGCTGGTCACGCGCGTCGAGCCGATCGTGCCCTCGCCAGCCCCGTACGCCGCCGAGTTCACCTTCAACATCCTCTCCGCCGCCGGGACCGTGGTGCTCTTCTCGGCGATCATCGCGGGATTCGTGATGGGCGCGGGTATGGGTACCATGCTCCGCGTCTACGGGCAGACGCTGAACCAGCTCAAGCTCGCCATCCTGACCATCGCGATGATCCTGGGTATCGCCTACGTCATGAACTACTCCGGGGCGACCTCTACCCTCGGGCTCGCGTTCGCCGGCACGGGCTTCTTCTTCCCGTTCTTCTCGGCGTTCATCGGGTGGCTCGGGGTGGTCTTGACCGGCTCGGATACTTCCGCCAACGCCCTCTTCGGCCCGATGCAAACCATCACGGCCCAGAGCCTTGGGGTCGAGCCGGCATTGGCTGGGGCCACCAACTCCTCGGGCGGGGTGATGGGGAAGATGATCTCCCCGCAGAACCTCTCGGTCGGCGCTTCCGCAATTGGGCAGGCGGGCCGCGAGCCGGACATCTTCCGCCTGACCATCAAGTGGTCCCTGATCCTCACGGTAGCAATGGGCATTCTCGCCATGATCCAGGCTTACCTGATCCCCGGCATAATCCCCGTACTAGGGGGCTGAACGAGACTACACCTGCTCGGGGGAGTAGCGGCGAAGTACGCCGCTACTCTTTTTCAGCCGATGCCGGGTCGCTCAGCCCCTGGCCGCCCAGACCGGCATCGGCACCCCGAGCGCCCGGTTTATGGCCCAGCCGACGACAGTGAGGATCACGACACCTACCATCAGCATCACCATCTCGCGCGGCGTCTGCAAGAGTCCCAGGCTCACGATGAGCGTCGTTGCGCCCGTCGGCGGGTGCGAAGAGCGCAACAGCAGCAGGACCGCCCCGGTGAGCGCCAGCGAGAGCGCCGCTGCCCCCGTGCGCGCGAGCGTCACGCCCTCCGCGAGGATGCTCTGGTGGTCGAGTAGGCCGAAGACCGCGAGCGATAAGGCCCCGGCCAGGATCGCCACTGCGTGCCCGATCAGGGTGTTGCGCGGGCTCGAGGGTTTGGCCAGGGGCTGCTCGAAGAAGAGGAACGCCGTCGGTCCCAGGCTCGGGAAGAGCAGGGGTACGCCCCAGCCCGCTCACCGCGAGGGCGAGCAGGCAGGCGACGAACTGTGACACCGAAGCGGTCGACGAGCTTGCCGTGGACACCGTGGTAGCCCTCGGCCACTAGGACGCCACGATGAGGGTTTGAGGCGCAGCTTCCTTCATCCGCGTCCTGATCCACTTCATCTGGTTCGCCGTCTCGTTCTCGCAGGAGTTGACGACCTCCAGAAGCTCGCGGTCGCGGAGGCCTTGAGCGGCCTGCCCGATCATGGTCCAAGAGATGTCGCAGGCGCTCGCCATGAGATACAGGTCCTGCATATCGCGCAAGAGCCCCAAGGAGCCGCTCCTGGTCTGGTCGAACAACTCATGGTAGAGCTGCTCGGGCTCCTCGGGCTTCTCCTCGCCGTAGCGATCCGCGAAGGGCTTCAATTTCTCGGCATGGGTCTCGCACTGCTTTGCCAGGGTGTGCGTTATGTGGTAGACGTCGACCTCCTGGGCGTGGGCCTCGCCAACCTTGCGGAAGGCTTCGGCCAGGTCCGACTCGGATTGGTGCAGGTACCCCAGATAGTTCGCCAGGTGCATCTTTAGTCCTTCTTTCCTATAGTCCCGGCCGGGGTTGCTAAACCCCGGCCTACTTAGAGCTTGCGCCACTAGGTGAAGGTCAGCAATGAAGCCGAGTCTTCAAAGCCGCGGTACCTTCCCAGATAATCGAGCGACTTGTGTCCACTTAAGCTGACTCGCTCCCTATTGGCACGGCCTCTTAGTCGATCGTGTCTACTAACCTCTTTATCTAATCCTACTCTTCTCGGCCTGTCAGCGCGTCTTTGGCCCTGTCTATCAGACCCTTTTCCCCTTCCTCCTGCTTCCCCACGGTCTCTTTGACCTCGGCCTCGTCGCCGCCTACGGTCTCCGACACCGAACCGCCGGAAGCAGGCGCAGACGCGGTGGTCGTGGGCGCAGGGGCAGGTGTGCCATCATTGTCGGCTACCTTCGTCACTCTGGCCGCTCCGACCTTGAAGAGTGGTTGCTTGGAGACCGGGTCCCAGTCGGTGATGGTCAGCTCGTTCGCGGCGCGCGGACTCTGTCCGTTCGGACTGTCGCCCTCGGGCGTGTCGAAGTAGCCGTAGTGGAACGGCGCGAAGACAACGCCCTCCCTGATGCCGCTGATGCGCGCCTTGGCCTCCATATAGCCCCGCGGGGACTCGACGCGCACCATGTCGCCTTCTTCAATGCTCAAAGACTCGGCATCGGTAGGCGAGATCTCGACCCAGGCGTCGGGGGCGGCGTTCTGTAGCTGCGGGGCGCGGGCGGTCTTGGTGCGGGTGTGGAAGTGGTAGACCGTGCGGCCGTTTATATACCTGAAGGGGTACTCGCCACCCGGTGGCTCGTGCGGCGGCAGGTACCCGGCCGGCAGGATGATGGCCCTGCCCGCGGGGTTCATCGCCTTGTGCTCCATCTCCGAGTTCATCCCGCCCGTGATAAGGTCGATCCCGTACCTCTCGCAGTTCCATGTCTGGGTGTTGAAGTCGGCCTCGCGGTAGAGCCGCTCGGTGCCCTCCGGGTGCTCGTCGTTGCACGGCCACTGGATCCCAGAGCCGCCCCTGAGCCTGTCGTACGTTATCCCCGTGTAGTCGCAGGGGCGCCCGCGACTGCACTCCTTCCACGCCTCGAACGTGGACTCGGGATCGTCCCACTTTATGAGCGGCTGGTCGTCCTTATCCCGGAAGTCCATGCGACGCGCGTAGTCGAGTAAGATCTCCAGGTCGGGCTTGGCCTCGCCGGGCGGGTCGACGGCCTTCTCGGAGATATGCACCGTGCGGTCCGTGTTCGTGAACGTGCCGGTCTTCTCACCCCATGTGGCCGCCGGCAGGACGACGTCGGCGTACCGGGCAGTCTCGGTAAGGAAGATGTCCTGCACAACGAGGAAGAGGCCTTCGTTCTGGAGGATCTGGCGGATGCGGGGCAGATCGGGCAGGGAGACCGCCGGGTTGGTGCAGCTCACCCAGAGGAAGTTTATGGAGCCCTGCTCGGCGTAGCGCCAGATCTGCATGGCGTGCGTCGGCGGGGCCCAGTGCGGGATGGTCATCCTATCGACGTTCCACAGGTCGGCGAGCTGCTGGACGTGCTCCTCGTTGTCCCAGTTCCTGAAACCCGGCAGGTCGCCGTTCGCCCCGGTCTCGCGCGTGTTCTGGGCGGTGGGCTGACCGTTCATTTGCAAGATGCCGCAACCCGGTTTGCCGATCATGCCGCGAAGCAGGTGTATATGGTTGATCTGGCAGGATGAAGCGGTGGCCTGGTGAGACTGGTAGAAGCCCTGAAGCGCCGTGCTCAAGAGCCTCTCGGCGTTGCCGATGAGACGCGCCGCCTCCCGGATCTCTTCGGCGTCTACCCCGCAGATCTCCGCCGCCGTCTCGGGTGGGTACTCCATCACCGTCTGCTCGAGGTCTTCGAAGCCGATGGTGTTGGCGTTCACGTACTCCTCGTCGTACCACCCGTTCGTGATGAGCTCGTGCAACAGGGCGTTCATGAGCGCGAGGTTGGTACCGTTCTTTACCTTCAGATGCACGTCTGCTCTTTGGGCGGGCGCCGTTGGCCTGGGGTCGACGACGATGAGCTTAGGCGGGTTCGGCCCCTCGAGCCTGTCGAGCATCCGCATCCAGAGGACCGTCTGGGTCTCGGCGACGTTGTGGCCGTAGAGGCAGATGGTGTCGGCGTGGTCTACGTCGGCGTAGGAGCCGGGCTGCCCGTCCGTGCCGAACGTCTCCTCGAGGGCGACGGCGGCGGTGGCGGTGCAGAGACGGGTGTTGCCGTCCATGTGCGGCGTGCCCAAGCCCGCCTTGCCGAACACGCCCATCGTGTAGTACTCCTCGAGAAAGAGCTGGCCCGTGGTGTAGAAGCCGAATGCCAGGGGGCCCTTCTCTTCTAGCAGCTCCTTCGACCGCTCGACGATCAGGTCCATCGCCTCGTCCCAGGAGGCCTCCACCAGCTCTCCGTCCTTGCGCACGAGCGGGCGGGTGAGCCTATCCTCGGAGTTGTTCGCCTGCCAACCGAAGAGGTCCTTGGGGCCGAGCCGGCCCTTGTTGACCCGGTCTTCTCCCCTTCCCCTGACGCCGACGATGCGCCCGTCCTTTACAGCTATGTCTAAAGCGTCGCCGTTGGAGTGGAGGATGGAGGCCGTCTGGACCCAGCGGTCCACCTCCTCCTCGGAGACGCCGTCCTCGAGGAACTGGTCCACCCTTACGGGCCAATCCTCCCCCTGCCCGAACGGCGTGCGTTCGCCCCAGGGATTCGCGATGCGGTCTGTCACGCTTCTGTTCCTTTCTCGGTTTTGTTTGGGGTTCCATGCCCTTCTTCGAGTCGTTCAAACCACAGCTTCTTGACGAGGATCGCGGCGATCACGGCTGTCGGCACGGCCAGGATAGTGCCCAGGATCCCGAACGCCGTGCCGAGCAGCGTCACGGCCACCAACACGGGCGCCGGGTGGAGAGAGGCGGCCTTCTCCATGACCAGCGGCTCGAGGAGGTTGCTCTCGATCTGCTGTATGGCGAGGTAGGCGAGCAGGACCCACAAAACGTCCAGCGGCCCCCCGACGAAGGCGAGGAGCAGCGGCGGGACGGCCGCGACTATGGGCCCGACGAGCGGCACGAACTCCAGGAGCCCGGTGAGGATGCCCAAAAACAGCGCCCCGGGGACCCCTATGAGGTACAGCGCGTCGGTCGAGAGTACGCCGACGACCGCCATCGACACGAGCCGACCCTTGAGCCAGGAGAGCAGGCCCGAACTGACCTCCGAAAGTACGTCCCGAACCCGCCCGTGGCGATCGGAAAGAACCTGACGAAGAACCGCACGGCGGGCTCGGGCTGGGCTACCAGGTAGATCGGCACCAGGAGAACGACCAGCAGGCCCGTGACGAACGACGCCAGGCCGCTCAAGAGCCCCAGAGCACCGCCCATGACGCTGCTCGCGAGGCTGGACAGGGACGAAGAACCCCCTCCGCCACCCGGTTGGAACCCGTAGCTCTGCGCGAGGTTCCTGGCCCGCTCGACAAGCTGCGAGAGCGCGCCCGGCAGATCGGAGACGACCTGGGAAGCCTGGTTCGCCAGCACGGGAAAGAGCAGGTAGCCGCCGAGACCTAGGACGACGAGGACGCCCAGGACCATAAGCCCCGTGGCGACGGGGCGCGAGAGCTTCCGGCGGTGCAGGGCCTCGACGGGCGCCGACAGGATGACGGCAAGGAGCAGGGCCGCGGCGAACAGGAGCAAGATCGCTGCGACCGTCGCCAGAAACCGGTAGGCCAAGAACAGGGCAAAGGCCAGCAGCACCGCGCGCAGAAGGCCGCGGTTGGTGAGGGTTACGTTCACGGCTCGAGCGCCCTTCCGGTAAAGCCGGTAGTCGGCCTCCCTGGAGCGCTAATCACGCTCCCGCGTCAGGTACTCGCCCAGATCGGAGGCGGGATCCGGAACCTCGTCGTGCGTGCGATGCCGGGCGTCGTGGCCGTCGCGCGACCCGTCGACAGAGCCGAAATCCCGCATCACTAATCCGGGGTGGCCACTTCGCCATCTCCGTCGAGGGCCCCGTCGCGAATCTTCTCGGGCTTCTCGCGTCGGGCGGCTCCGTTCTTTGTCCGTCCGTGCTCCTCTCCGGTCTCTCGTAACGGCGTCCCTCTACCGTTCGAGCTATCCAGGAAACCGTTGTTTATAGTCACCTCTGCCCGCGGCTTGCGGTTGGAGGACGGGCGCGTGCCCACAAAGTCTCGCAGGAAGTCTTCCCTGCCCGAGCCCACGAGGTCGAAGACCATCTCGCCGTAAACAACCGGCAGCGGGTCGAGCGCCACCTGCTTCACCCCGGCGCAAGTCCCGTAGAGCAGCGAGATGAGCTCCCCGGCCGTGGTCTCTCTCGCTCGCCAGCCCGTCTCCGGCGCTCCGAGCCTGAGAAACGCCTCGGCCTCCTCTTCGAAGCTAAAGACCGGCAAGACCTCCCTACTATCGTCGTCGAGACGAAGGGTGAATACGCCCATCCGGCCGTTCTCGTGGTTCGCGATCAGCCAGAGCGGCCGTCTCGGTGCCCTACTTCTTGCCATGTACCACCTGCTCTCTCTTCTAAAGGGCGGTTTGCCCGGCGTCCCTGCGTGCCTCGAGCTCGAACCGGGAGCGCAGCTCGCGCAGGTTTCTCCGCAGCGCGTCCGTGGAGTTTCGTTCCGGGTGGCCCAGGTCCTGCTGCACCTCCCCGATCAGGGCGACCAACCTCCTGGTGTGCCCCGGCAGCACTGGCCGCCCGACCTCGCCCCACATCGAGGCGGCCTTGACGCCGGCCCTCTTCAGCGCCTCGTTCACCTCACGGAGATCCCCCCGTCCGCCAGATACCAATCCGCCTCCTCCAGGAGCCGGTCCAGCTCCTCGTAGTCTTCGCGCCCGCGCCGCCTGTGTCCGTTTTCCATCTCTCTACCCTCCTCTACCGCTCTCCGCGGCATGATCGCCTGTTCGCATCCTCTCCGGGTTCTTCCGGGACCACCACGCTCGCTACCGCGCTCGCTGTCGTGGAGCGTTACCAGCGGGGATTCTCGTGGAGCAACTAGTCCGAGGACTGGCCGGCGGGGTTCGACCCTCACCCGAGCGCCTGCCGCATGGGCCCACCCGCGTAGGCCCCGAAGAACAGGTCCACCTCCTTCTGATACTCCGTGAGGGAGTTCGCCCAGAGCTCCAGGTAAGCCTCGCCCGAACCCGTGATCGAGTACTTCCGCCGGAGCAGCCCGCAGTCGAGCCGATCTGGTTCGGAGAGCACTATACCTTCGCTCTCCATCTGGCGCAGGGCCTGGTAAACCATCCCCGGGCGCATTGTCCCGGAGTCGAGATCGGCAACCCTCTGCGTTAGCTCGTGCCCGCAAGAACCCCGCTCCCGCACTAATAGCAGGAGGAAAGGTACGAGCCAGGAAGCGGAGGGAATCCCCAACGACATACCATCTTGCCCGTCTCTCACCTGCTACCTTCCTTCGTGGAATCTCAAGGCGCGCCGGGAGCCAACGCTCTCCCTCTCCGGGGATGACAAATAAACACTCGTGCGAGGCCACCTTCCTACGAGCTACCGCTCATGCTTCCCTTAACCGATGCCATGATACCGTGTTGCCGGGTCTCGGAGACCCCTCCCGCGCCACACGAACCGCAAAATGGCCCAAAGTGTGCATCCTTTTGTATACAAAGGTGTAGGCTGCGCACAACCCGGCGCGGTAGTTTATGGATTAGGTATATACCCATGAGGGTATATACCCATACTACACTATGATAGACGCATCCCCGCCGCGAGCGCCGGGAACGATCCAAAGCTGTAAGGCAGACATACCGATAAGGAGGGTTAGCGGTTGGTCAAGACGTACGCGGTAGTCTTGGGGGCAGTGTTGGTCCTGCTCGGCATAGGGGGGTTACTGCTGGGTGACGGGGTGTTGCTCGGCCTACTGAACGTCGACGTTTTGGAGGACCTGGTTCACGTCGTCTCGGGGGGCTTGTTGCTCTTTGCGGGTTTGCAACGCGACGCGGGGGTTGCGCGCGGCGTAGTCGGGGCGGTAAGCGTGGTCTACCTTCTAGTCGGCGTGCTCGGCTTCGTGTTGCCCTACCTCTTCGGGCTGCTCCCCCACGGCTACACCCTCGTCGACAACCTCCTGCACCTGGTCCTGGGCATCCTCGGCCTCCTGGTTTACGCCAACTCCCGGCTACCGGAGGCCGAGCGGGGCGCCGCCGACCCTCGTGCCTGATCCAGGGAAGGCTCTTCCATAAACGCGCCCGTCGACCATCTCACGTTGAGCGTGGTGATTCCGGCCCTCAACGAGGAGCGCCACGTCGGTTCGCTGCTCTCCGACGTGTTCGGCCAGACGAGGAGGGTGAAGGAGGTCATAGTCGTCGACGCCGGCTCCGAAGACGGCACCGTCGGCGTCGTGAGGCGATTCCCCGGCGCGGTCCTGCTGGCCGGCTCTCCCCCCGTGGCGGCGGGGAGGAACCTGGGAGGCCGGAGGGCCCGCGAGGACGTCCTGGTCTTCCTCGACGCCGACGTGAGGCTCCCCGGAAGCTTCTTCGAGGGCCTCCTGGAGGAGTTCGAGAGCAGGCGGTTGGACGTCGCGTGTCCCCGGTACGAGCCTTACGGCTCCACCCCGGCGATAAGAGGCGTTCACGCGTTCTTCAACCTGCTCTTCAAATCCTTCGAGAAGCTGCTGCCCTCCGGCGCCGGGCACTGCATCGCGGTGCGCAGAGAGGTCTTCCAGAGGAGTAGTGGTTTCGATCCCACCCTCAAGTTCGACGACATAGAGCTCGTCCGGCGCCTCGCGAAGAATAG
This sequence comes from Rubrobacteraceae bacterium, assembly GCA_030448125.1. Taxonomy (GTDB): domain Bacteria; phylum Actinomycetota; class Rubrobacteria; order Rubrobacterales; family Rubrobacteraceae; genus Rubrobacter_F. The sequence continues at coordinate 54,985 of JAUJNO010000005.1, forward strand.
CCGCTTCGGCATCGTCGCGGAGCGGGTATACGTCTCCGACCGGCGCTACAGGGAGCATGGCGTCCCGAAGATGTTGCTGAGGTACCTGCTCATGTCACTCTTCTTCGCCCTCGGCAAGTACCGGTGGGCGAACCGCATCGAGTACGAGTTCGGCAGACACGACTAGACTCATAGTTATGGAAGGAGACCAAGAAGATGAAAGACGAGACGACCACGGGTATATCCCTAAGGACCCTCGGCCTCGGCGCGGTCGCCGGGGTACGCTCCATGAGCGCGCCGGCCCAATTGAGCCGGGCTGCCTCCCGCGGCGCCGTCGAGGGCATCGAGGGCACGCCGTTCGCCTTTCTGGCTTCCCCCAGGACGGCGCGTATCCTCACGGTGCTGGCTGTCGGCGAGGCGTTGGCCGACAAGCTTCCCTTCTCGCCCGACAGGATCTCGGCTCCCGGCCTGATCGGGCGTATGACCTCTGGCGCCCTGGTCGGTGCCGCCCTGTTCGCCGCCGCGGAGCGCCGCGCGACAGTCGGAGCAGGGCTCGGCCTCCTCTCCGCCGCGGCCGCCTCCTACCCCTCCTACTACCTGCGCGTCAAGATCCAAGAGAAGCTCGGCGCACCGAACTGGGCCGTGGGACTCGTGGAGGACGCCCTCGCCGAAGGTGGCGGGCTGTTGGCCTTGCGAGGGCAAAGGTAGCGCGTGTGCGCCGCGGTCTAGGCTTCTTGCGCGACGACTTCTTGCGCGACGAACCAGGCGAGCGAGGCCCGGGCAACCTCTTCGCCCCAAACTCCGAACGGACCGGCACGGACGGCGGCTTCAACGAGGAGGCGAAACGCTAGCCCACCCGCGCCGCACTGCTGGGCTGGCTGCCGCTCTGCAAGGAGAGCGCACTCCGGCGGGAGCCTCGGAAACGGCGCGTCGTAACCTGAATACGCACTAAAATTGCATAAAAGTGTGTATGGCTTATCTGCTCATCCCGGGCGATAATAACTTCGCCACAGTTTCCAGGGTCGGCGCCCACTTTCCCACTTTTCCCACCCATCCCCGGGCGCCGGCCTCTCTCTGAGCGGTTAGCCAACCAGCCTTCGGCTACAAGAAGCTCGTAGGGGAGGCCCGACAGCCGTTTAAACGGCGTCCTCGGTTACGTCCGACGCGCCGTTGTGCAGGGCCTGGCGGATCAAGCTCGCCTGCTCCCTCGTCTTGCGTGCCCGCTCCTCGAAGCGTGCCGCCGCGTGCTCGTGCCCGCGGGCGCGTGACTGGACGGCGAGCCTCTGGGACATCTGCGCGCCCTCCTCCAAAGTATTGAGGGCGGTCCACAGGGCGCCCTCCAGGGCCTCGGATTTCCGGAGAGCATGCTCTCTGCGGTGTAGGCGTGCCCCACCCGCCACCGGAACCGCAGGATCTCCTGGTCCCGGATCTCCCACAGGGGCCCCTCGCGCTCCGGGCAGGTAAAGCCCGAAGGGTACCCGCGCTCCGGAACAGGGCATCCGCCGCCGGCCGGTGCCGGGGCTCCTTCGGCGTGCGCACCAGGCGCGCGCCCGTCCTCAACCAGCAGGTGGCGATCCGGGCACAAACGGGAGCGGCATTCCGAACTTTGCTTTAAAATTGTTCTGCACGTGCTCTCACGGGTGGGAGACAAGATGAGATTTTCGGGTTCCGAGCAGAACCGCCGCGCCGATTTCGGCCGGCGAGATGCCGAGTTCGAGCGGTTGAAGAAAGAACGCGATGAGCTCCTCATGCGCGAGCGGGCGGCCCGCAGCGAGGCCGAGGAATCCCGCGAGCGGATGCGTGAGGTTCTGGAGAGCATCGGCGACGCCTTCTTCACACTCGACCGGCGGTGGCGCCTGACCTACGTCAACGATTGGGTGGTTAGTCTTACCGGCCGGTCCCGGGAGGAGTTGCTCGGCAAGAGCGTTTTGGAGGCGTTCCCCGAGCTAGTCGAAAGCGTGGCCTTCTCGGAGCTGATCCAGGCAGAGGAGAAGGGGAGCGCCACGGAGTTCGAGCACTACTCCTCGAGGCTCGGCCGTTGGCTGTGCCACCGCGTCTACCCCTCGCCCGCCGGACTCTCCGTCTATACCACGGACATCACCGGGCGGAAGAAGGCCGAGAAGAAGCTCCGGGCGCGTGAGGAAGAGTACCGCACCATCTTCGAGCTCGCGGGCGTTGGCAAGGCCCAGGCCGACCTGGAGATCGGCCGCCTTTTGCGCGTCAACCGCCGGTTGTGCGAGATCACCGGGTACGAACCCGAGGAGCTATTGGCTCGAACGTTTACCGAGATTACGCACCCCGAGGACCAGGACCGCGAATACGACAGGTTCAGGCGCATGGTGCGCGGGGAGATAGACGAGTACGAGAACGAAAAACGGTACGTGCGCAAGGACGGTGCGGTGGTTTGGGTACGCGTTAACGCGACCGCGATCCGCGACCCCGAGGGGCGGCCGCTGCGAACCGTAGCCACGATAGAAGACATAACCGAGCGCAAGCAAGCAGAGGAAGAGCTTAAGAAGAGGGAAGAGCTCTACCGACTAATCGCCGACAACTCGACCGACATGATCTCGAAGCACACTCCTGAAGGTGTGTACACGTACACCTCGCCCGCCTGCCGCTCACTGCTCGGATACGAGCCCGAAGAGCTCATCGGACACTCCGCCTACGAGTTCTTCCACCCCGAGGATCTGAAAGCTATAAAGAAAGCCCACTCCTCGATACTGGAGCTGTCCGACACCTACACCGTCAGCTACCGAATCCGGCGCAAAGACGGCTCCTACATCTGGTTCGAAACGACGAGCCGGGTGATCCAGAACCCGGAGACGGGCGCGGTGCGGGAGATCATAGCCACCTCGCGCGACATTACCGGGCGCAAGCGAATGGAAGAAGAGAAGCTGCAGCTGGCGGAGCACATGAAGCTGCTCCTGGAATCGACCGACGAAGGCATTCACGGGATAGATCTGCAAGGAACTTGTACGTTCGTCAACAGGTCCGCGGCACAGATGCTCGGTTACGCCCCAGAGGAGCTTCTCGGCAAGCACATGCACGGGACTTACCATCACAGCCACGAGGACGGGTCTCCTTACCCGGTAGAAGAGTGCCCGATCTACCAGGCTTTTCGAGAAGAGCAGGGAGTACGGGTTGACGACGAAGTTTTTTGGCGCCGGGACGGGAGTTCTTTCCCTGTTGAATACTCGTCGTATCCTGTAGTCGAAGATAGAGTCGTCACGGGCTCTATCGTGACCTTCGTCGACATTACCGAGCGCAAGCGGGCAGAGGAAGCGCTGCGCAAGAGCGAAGAGCGGTACAAGGCTCTGTACGAGGACAACCCGTTCATGTACTTCACCGTGGATGCGCGAGGAACGGTGCTATCGGTCAACCGTTCCGGCGCCCAGCAGTTCGGTTCTACGGTCGAAGAGCTGGTTGGGCGTCCGGTGCTGGATCTCTTCCATGAAGAAGATAGAGAAGGCGTCTCACGCTACCTCATCATGTGCTTGCGGGATCTCGAACGGCCCAGCAGTTGGGAAGCACGTAAGCTCCGCAAGGACGGGAGCATAATGTGGGTCAAGGAAAACTTGCGCATCGTGGAAGGCCCCGATGGGGCTACGATCGGTCTACTCATCTGCGAAGATATTACCGAGCGTAAGCAGGCGGAGGAGCAGATACTGTTGCAGGCGCAGCTGCTCGAGCAGGTCCAGGCCGCGGTCATCTCCACCGATCTGCAAGGCACGGTAACCTACTGGAACGAGTATGCCGAGAAGCTCTACGGGTGGTCGCGCGAGGAAGCGTTGGGCCGCAATATCATGGAACTAACCATCGGTCCCGAAGAAGCCGAGGTCGCCGAAGAGATCATGGAGAGACTCTGGACCGGCGAGACGTGGGCAGGCGAGTTTGTCGTCCGTCGCAAGGACGGCTCCATGTTCCCCGCCCACGTCACCGATTCCTTGATCTACGATGCGCGGGGCCACGCAGTCGGAGTCGTCGGGGTTTCGACGGACATCACCGAGCGCAAAAAGGCCGAGGAGGCGCGCGGGCGGTTACTGGCCCACGAGTGGCGGGCCCGCGCCGAGGTCGAGGAGCGAAAGAGGATCAGCCGCGAGCTCCACGACCGCGTGGCCCACTCGATGGGCGTCGTGCATCAGAGCCTGGAGCTCTACGAGGTCTTCAAGGAGGGCAAACCTTCGCAGGCCGAGGCAAAGATGAAGCTAGCCAGGGAGACGACCCGGGAGGCCCTGGATCTCACCAGGAACATCTCCAGGGAGCTCCACAACGCAGAGGCCGGGGATGGCCTCTCCGCAGCCCTCTCGAACCTCCTCAAGACAGCCGCCCCGCCGGGCCTCGAAAGCAGCATCTCCGTCGAAGGCGACGAGGGGATCATCCCGCCCCGCGTCCGCGAGCAACTGTTCCTGATCCTGCGCGAGGCCGTGAGGAACGCCGTCTCACACTCGGAGGCCGGCCGGTTGGGAATCGAGGTGAGGGTCAGCCCGGAGAGGGTCGTGGGCTGCGTCGAGGACGACGGACGAGGCTTCGAAGGGATGTCCGAAGGCGACGGTGACAACGGCGTATCGGGCAGGGGACTCCACTCGATGAGGGAGCGGACCGAACTGGTGGGGGGCACCTTGAGGTTGTCCTCCGCGCCGGGGACGGGTACCAAAATCGAGGCGTCCGTCCCTCTGGACACGAATCGAGCGGGGGGCAGGACATGACGGAGGCCGAGGATAAGTAGCAACGGGCGCAGCATAAGGGTGCTCCTGGCCGACGACCACACCATGTTCCGCCAGGGCCTCAAAGAGATGCTCTCCACAGACGAGGGCATAGAGGTCGTGGGCGAAGCGGAGAACGGCGAGGAGGCCGTGGCCCTGGCCCGGGAACTGAAGCCCGACGTGGCGATCCTGGATATCGAGATGCCGGTCATGGGGGCGCGGGAGGCGATGGACCTGCTGCTCCAGACCTCGCCGGCCTCCAGGGTCGTGGTCGTAACCATGCACGACGACCCCAGGCTGGTGCGAGAGTTCCTGGGGCGCGGGGCGAGCGGCTACCTGGTCAAGAGCGCCTCTTTACAGGAGCTACTCACGGCGGTGCATACCGCAGCCGAGAGCCCCGAGGGCCCGCAAGAAGAGAACGTGGTCATGGTCGTCCCGAGGGAGGCGTTCGAACGGGCCGAGCGGGCGACGGAGGAGGGTGGGCTCTCCGCCCGCGAGCTCGAGATCCTGCTGCTCGTCGCCCGGGGCCTCTCCAACCGCCAGATCTCACACACCCTGAACGTCGCCGAGGCTACCGTCAAGCGCCACCTGGCGAACCTCTACCCCAAGATGGGCGTCGTCTCCCGCGGAGAAGCCACCAGGAAGGCCCTCTCCGAGGGCTGGATCTCCACCCGCGACGTGACCGAGGTGGAAGAGAGGCAATAACCGGGCGCCCCGAACGGTAAACCCGGACCTCCCGCGCTCGTCCTAACCTCCGGCGGCGCGCTGCAGGGCCTCCACGTCCCTGACATAGATGTGCCGGTGCTTGAGCTCCACCGCCCCGATCTCGCGGAGTTTGCCAAGAGCCCTGGTCACGGCCACGCGCTTCGAGCCGACCATCTCGCCAAGCTGCTGATGGGTGTAGCGGGTAGGTATCTTGTAGCCCTCGCCGGTAACGACACCCTCGCTCTCGCACAGGTGCAGGATGAAGGCCGCCAGGCGAGCCGGGACCTCCTTGAGACCGATGTCCGCCATCCGGTCCTCGCAGAAGGACAGGCGCTGGCTCAAGAGCTCCGTCGCCTTCAGACCGACCTCGGGTCTGTCGCGCACGAGGCGATGGAAGGTGTCGCGGCCCATCAGGGCAACCTCCGAGGGCTCCATGGCCTGCGCGTAAGCCCCCTGGCGCCGCCCGGCGGCGAGCGCCGCCTCCCCGAACATCCCACTAGCCCTCACCACGCCCAGCGTGATCTCTCGCCCCTCCGCGACTTTATATATGCGCACCCGTCCCAAAAGAAGCAAGAAGAGCACCCTGCCCTGGTGAGCCGAGGTATACAATGCCTGGCCCCGATCCAGGTGCATCTCCGGAAGCCTCCAGCCGAGCCTCTCGACCTCTTCCCGCGAAAGCGACTCCAGAAGGTTCACCGCGCGGAGTAACCGCGCTTTTTCCTTCGCCTCCAACGCCCTAGCCTACCCAGTCTACGAGCGTACCGTTACGGTTTTGTTGGGTTTTGTTAAACGTGATCCTCAAGCTCGCGTTCCGTATCATAGTATACATCGGCCGGCGGACGAACGTGGAACAATACGGTCGGGTTCGAGGTTGGGCCCAGGGGAAAGGGAAAGATCGAACACGGGTCGGCGCTTTGCTGCATCAGCCCTTTTATGGCAGAGCATCGGCCTGCGTTCGGTCGACGCGCGCGAGACCAATGAGAAGGGACTTGCGTGGTTAGTAACAGTGGATCGAACACGTCGATGGAGAGACTGGTCAAGACGACCTGGGATTCCTACCGGTCGGTCCTGGGGGTCTCGTTGCGGTTGCAGGAGCAGAACATGAAGCTCGCCCGGTACTCGACCGGGGCGTTCCTGCAAGGGGCGAAGAAGCAACGGGAGGCCATGCAGGCCATGCTCGAAGGACCGTTCAGGGTCTACACAGGCCTTCTCTACGCACCGATCTCCTCCCGAGAGACGTTACACGCAACGGATCCAGCGCGGAAGACGGGGACCTGCCGGTAGAGGGCTACGATCGGCTCTCCGTGGGAGAGATTTCCGGCGAATTGGGCGAACTCTCGGCGAACGAGGACGAGGAGCTCAAGGAGTACGAGACGAAGGCCAAGAATCGACGCATCTTGGTGGAGCGGTTCGACCGGAGTCTGGTCCGATCCATCGCTCCTCCGAAGGCTACCGCTCCGGGGGATAGTAGCCTCCCCCCGCGCGCCTGGAACCGGTTCGGGCTCCCTGGGAGCCACCTATAGCCCCGGCGACGAACGGCAGGATCAGGGCGAGCACGCTCGAGAGCGTGAGCACGGTGTTGAGCCCCTGCGGGACGATGTTCGGGACGCCGGGGATCACCACCCCGCTCAGGTCGTCCGCGAGGCCGTACCCGACCGCGGCCCCCACGATAGCCAGGAATATCGAGACGATGAGGGCGACCAGCGCCACCAGGAGACCATGCTTGGCGCCGGAGCGGCTCGCCATGCGCCCCGCAGCGTAGCCCCCGACGAGAAAGGCCACGAAGAGAGCCGCCAGCACCCCCACGGCGAACACCGTCCCGGCCGATTCAGCCGTGCCCCCGGTCCCCACAATACCGCCGACGATGCCGCTGACTATGCTGATGAGGATGACGCTGGCCCCGACGGCCGCGAGCCACCCGATGAGGACGCTACCCCAACTCGTCCCCAGGTCTTCGATCCCCCCGTAGCCCGGCCCCTGGCCCGGCTCGTACGCCCCACGTCCCGCCCTCGGTCCCTCGGCCATGCCCTTCGCCTCCCTCGTCCGCCGGTCGGCACTCCTCTTACCGTAAGCCGCTCACGTGCAAACCGCCGACCGCCGTAGAGGATGGTTTTCGGCGCCGGGTTCAGAAGATGGGCTATCATGACGGCGGGACAGGCTAGCGGCGGTTCTATGGCAGGACCAGCGAGGAGGAGAACAAGGCGTGCGCATCGCGCTCTTCATAACGTGCTTCAACGACACACTCTTCCCCGAGACCGGCCGGGCCACCGTCGAGGTCCTCGAACGCCTCGGGGTAGAGGTGGACTTCCCGCTGGAACAGACCTGCTGCGGCCAGATGCACTTCAACACCGGCTACCAGCGCGAGGCGATACCGCTCGTCCGGCGCTTCGTCGAGGTCTTTAAAAACTACGAGGCGGTGGTGGCGCCCTCGGGCTCCTGCGTCGGCATGGTCCGCGAGCTCTACCCCATGGCCGCCGACCTCGCGAACGACAAACGCCTCGCCGCTGACGTCGAGGAGCTCTCCCCCAGGGTCTTCGAGCTCTCGGAGTTCCTGGTCAAGAAGCTCGGCGTAACGGACGTCGGCGCCTACTACCCGCACCGCGTCACCTACCACCCGACCTGCCACTCCTTGAGGATGCTAAAAGTCGGCGACGCGCCCCTGAAGCTGCTCGAGGCCGTGCGGGGCATAGACTTTGTCGAGCTGCCAGAGGCCAGAGAGTGCTGCGGCTTCGGGGGGACCTTCGCGGTCAAGAACGCCGACACCTCCATCGCGATGCTCGGCGATAAGCTCCGGCACGTCCTCGAGACCGAGGCGGAGGTCTGCGCCGCCGGAGACAACTCGTGCCTGATGCACATCGGCGGCGGCCTCAAACGCCAGCGGGCCGGGGTAAGGACCGTTCATCTGGCGGAGATACTAGCCACCACTGAGGAGAAGATAAAGCCGTGACTATCGAAGCCCCAGACGCCTTCTCCGGCGGCAAGACACCGCACTTCGAGGAGAGCGCCCGCGAGAGCCTCGCCGACTCGCAGCTACGGCGCAACCTCGGCAAGGCCACCCAGACAATACGGAACAAGCGGGCCGTGGCCGTCGAGGAGATGCCCGACTGGGAGCAGCTCAGGGAGGCCGGCCGGGCCCTGAAGTCGCGTACGTTGCGCCACCTCGACGAGTACCTCTTGCAGCTCGAAGAGTCCGTGAAGCAAGCTGGGGGTCAGGTGCATTGGGCGCGGGACGGCGAGGAGGCGAACCGCATCATCGCGGGGATCGCGAAGAGCCACGACGCCGGAGAAGTAGTCAAGGTCAAGTCCATAGCCACCGACGAAACCAAGCTCAACGAGTATCTAAAGCGCGAAGGCATCGAGGCGTTCGAGACGGACCTCGCGGAGCTCATCATCCAGCTCGCCGGGGAGACCTCTTCGCACATTCTGGTACCGGCTATACACAAGAACCGGTCCGAGATCCGGGAGCTCTTCATGCAAAAGCTCGGTGTCGAAGACCTCTCGGACGACCCGCCCGACCTGACCAACGCCGCCCGGCTATACCTGCGCGAGAAGTTCTTGAAAGCGAAGGTCGGTATCAGCGGGGCGAACTTCGCGGTCGCCGAGACGGGGACGGTGTGCGTCGTCGAGTCCGAGGGGAACGGCCGGATGTGTACGACGCTTCCACCCGTGCTCGTCACGCTCATGGGTATAGAGAAGATCATACCGGCCTGGCAAGACTACGAGGTATTTATGCAACTCCTCCCCCGCTCCTCGACCGCCGAGCGGATGAACCCATACACCACGTTCTGGACCGGTGTCTCGGAAGGTGATGGACCACAAGAGTTCCACCTCGTCCTCCTGGACAACGGGCGGACGGAGGTGCTGGACGACGAGATCGGGCGGCAGACCCTGAACTGCATTCGCTGCTCGGCCTGCCTAAACGTCTGCCCCGTCTACGAACGCACCGGCGGCCACGCCTACAACTCCGTGTACCCGGGACCGATCGGAGCGATCCTCACGCCGCAGTTGGTCGGCATCGGCAAGTCGGGCTCGGACTCCCTGCCCTACGCCTCGTCCCTGTGCGGCGCGTGCTACGAGGTCTGTCCCGTGAAGATCAACATCCCGGAGGTCCTTATACACCTGCGCGGTAGGGTGGTGCGTCACAAGCAGGACGAGGGAGGTCTCAGGGGCAAGCTTGACCCGGAGAACGTCGCGATGCGGGCGATGGCGAAGACCTTCTCGGAGCCCAGGCTCTACGAGGGCGCCCAGAAGGCGGCGAGGATAGGCCAGTGGCCCCTGGCTCGCAGCGGAGCCATCCACCGCCTTCCGGGCAGGCTCGCCGGCTGGACCGACGCCCGCGACCTGAAGCCGATACCAGAGCAGACCTTCCGCGAGTGGTGGAGATCCAGGAACGGCTCGGGGACCCATTCGGGAACCCGTTCGGGGGAGGGCTCGTGACCCCGGCCAGGGAGGAGATCCTGCGCCGCGTCCGCCGCGCGACGCACGACGTTCCGAAAGACGAACACCCCGAGGACGTCCCCGTCGAGCGCGGCTACCGCGACAAAGACGACGCCCCGCGCGAGGAGATCGTCGAAAGGTTCGCCGAGAGGGTGGCCGAGTACGAGGCGACCGTACACCGCGCAGACGAGTCCGATCTCCCCCGCGCGATAGCCGAGGCCTGCGGGCGGCGCGGCGTCCGGCAGCTCGTCGTTCCCGCCGGGCTACCCGAAGAGTGGATCCCCGAGGACGTCGAAACTTTGCGCGACGCGGCCAGTTCCCCGCTCTCCAACGAGGAGCTCGACCGGAGCGACGGGACCTTGACCGGCTGTTCTCTGGGCATCGCCCAGACCGGCACCATCGTCCTCGACGCCGGGGAGGGGCAGGGCCGCCGGGCCCTAACGCTCCTGCCCGACTACCATCTCTGCGTGGTGCGGGAAGAGCAGATCGTCGGCCTCGTCCCCGAAGCCTTCGCGAAGCTCGAAGAGACCGTGAAGGGCGAAGGACGGGCCATCACCTTCATCTCCGGCCCGTCGGCGACCTCGGACATAGAGCTCAACCGCGTCGAGGGCGTGCACGGGCCGCGTACGCTGGAGGTTTTGATCGTCGGCTGACTCGTTTAAGGGCGAGCGCCGCTTCAGAGGGTGAGCTCCCAGTTCTGTCCGACGAGGTCTCGACCGAAGCTGTGGTGCTCTTCCTCCTCCACGAGCTCAAACCCGTGCCCCTCGTAGACGCGCCGGGCAGCGTCGAGCACGCTGTTGGTCCAGAGCGTAAGGGTTTCGTAGCCCCGGCTCCTGGCAAAACGGATACACTCCTCGACGAGGCGGGCGCCGAGCCCGAGACCGCGCGCTTCGGGCTCGACCAGGAGGAGCCGGAGCTTGGCGACGGTATCACTGGCTCTCACGACGAAGACGCAACCGACGATCTCACCGCCCATCTCGGCGATCCAGCAACGTTCCTTAGCCGGGTCGTAGTCGTTTATGAAGTCCGCGACGATCCGCGCTACGAGCGCCTCGAAGCGCTCGTCCCAGCCGTACTCCTTCGCGTAAAGGACACCGTGCCTGTAGACGACCCAACCCATGTCGCCAGGCTCGTGCGGGCGCAAGAGAAAGGGCTCGGAGAACTTGAAGCCCTGGCCGGCGGCCTCGTCGAGGACACCTTCGATGGTTCGCATGGCCTCGAGAAGGCGGCATTGGTCCTCCTCGGAGAGCCCGCCGAGCACCTCAGCCACCTCCTCGCGCGAGCGGTCGTCGAGCAGGGAGAAGACAGCTTTGCCGTCGGGAGTGAGAGAGAGAAGACGCTGGCGACCGTCGGCCTCCGAACGGACCTTGTCGATGAGGCCCTGCCGCTCGAGGCGGGATAGGATGCGGCTGAGGTAGCCCTGGTCCAGGCCCAGCTCGCGCGACAGCTCGGAGGCGGTCAAGAGGTCGCCGCGGTGCGAGATCTCGAATAAAACGCGGGCTTCGGTGAGGGAGTAGGGGCTGTGCAACAGCCCCTCGCGCAACACCCCGATCCGCCGGGTAAAGAAGCGGTTGAAACGCCGTACAGCGTCGATTCTCGTTTCGAGGTCGTTCCCAAGGTCGTCTTTTTGCACTAACGCTACCTCCTCATACTACTTGTCATTGTCCAGTATATATTTGCTTTAGTCAAGTATTTACGGTAGCGTTAGGGGAGCCGCCGCGTGCAAAGCAGCGTTACCTCACGAGGGCAGAACGGCTCCGAAGACCGGACTTTCCCGGTTTATAGAAGGGATCGGTTGCCATCTCCAAGCCGTTCGTCCTTAATATCTCCCGATGAACCAGATCGAGCGGCGAGTCTTCGACGGCCACCTGCACATAATCGACCCGCGCTTCCCGCTGGTCCCGAACCGGGGCTACCTGCCGGAGCCCTTTACCGTGCGGGACTACCTGGAGAGGACCTCGGCGCTGGACCTCGCCGGCGGAGCGGTGGTCTCCGGCTCTTTCCAGGGGTTCGACCAGGGTTATCTCCTCGACGCCCTGGAGCGGCTGGGCCCCTCCTTCGTGGGCGTAACCCAGTTGCCCGCGACGGTGACGGACGAGGAGGTGCTGAGGCTGCACGAGGCGGGGGTGCGGGCGGTGCGGTTCAACCTGTACCGGGGCGGCTCGGAGAGTCTCGATAATCTCGAACGCTTGGCGGCTCGGGTGCATGACGTCGCCGGGTGGCACGCGGAACTGTACGTGGACTCGAAGGACCTTGCGGACCTGGAGCCGCGCCTCGCCGCTTTGCCGAGGGGGTGCCTGGTGATAGATCACCTGGGGATGACGCGGGACGGTTACCCGGCTCTGCTGCGCCTCGTCGAGCGGGGCGCGAAGGTAAAGGCGACGGGCTTCGGCCGCGTGGAGTTAGACGTGTCCGAGGCGCTCCGGGAGATCGCCGCGGTCGATCCGGGCGCCCTGATATTCGGCACCGACCTGCCCGGCACCCGCGCCGGACGTCCCTTCAAGGAGACGGACGTGGACCTGATCGTGGAGACCCTCGGGGAGCCGCTGGCCGGACGCGTACTCCGCGAGAATGCCCTGGATTGGTACGTGCGCAGGGAGTCACGGAGATGAGGGTAAGCCAACAGAGAGGGCGACCGCGTTTACCCGCGAGCGCCGCTGGGGAACGCTTAAGACGTTTCCGACGAGAGGAGTTTGATCTTGGCAGCCAACGAAATCGAAATCGCCCTCGACCAGGCGGTAGCGGTTCTGCAGGGCGGAGTGGAGCGGCCCGGGATGGAGGGGGCGCTGCGGGTGATCGAGACCTGGGAGCAGAGGCTGGCGGCCTCCGAGAACCCCGAACTCGTAGCCATCTCCGACAACCTCGCCGCCTTGAGGATCCAGCTATTGGCGGGCGACTCCGACCCCGCGGCTGTGGGGCAACTCCTCGTGACTTTGGGCGAACAGGTCGGGGCGGTGGCCGGGGGCGACGCCGGTGCGCCGGTCGCCGACAGGCTGTCGCAGCTTAGCGCCCTGCTAACCGACCAGGGCAACTCGCTCGCGAACCGGTAAACGAGCCGGGGCGATGGCAGCGGGGTCCACGCCGGAGAAGGCAAACGGGTCGTACGCGGAGGCAAGACTTTCCCGCCGGCGAACGGTATGTTAGCTTAACTTTATGGACACGACACAAATTAGGGTACGGTACGCGCCGAGTCCGACTGGCTCGCTGCACGTCGGCGGCGTCAGGACGGCGCTCTTCAACTGGTTGTTCGCTCGCAAGAACAACGGTACGTTTGTCTTACGCATAGAGGACACGGACCTCGAACGCTCCACGGAGGAGTCCGTCGAGCAGCTCAAGCGGTCTCTGCGCTGGATCGGGCTGGAGTGGGACGAGGGACCCGAGATCGAAGGTCCCCACGGTCCCTACCGCCAGACCGAACGCTTCGGCCTCTATCGCGAGGCGGCGAAGAAGCTCCTCGACTCGGGCGTGGCGTACCGCGACTTCGCCACCGCCGAGGAGCTCGCCGGGTTTCGGGAGAAGGCACGGGCCGAAAGGCGACAGCCGATCTACACCGGCGGCACCTACCGCGAGATGGACCCCGAGGAGGCGCTAAGAATGGCGGAGTCTGGGGAGCCGTACACGGTGCGGATGAAGACTCCGCGCGAGGGAAAGACGGTGGTGGAAGACATGATCCGGGGCCCGGTCACCTTCGATAACGCCAACCTCGAGGACTTCGTCATCATGAAGTCCACCGACACCCCGACCTACAACTTCGCAGCGGCGGTGGACGACGCGGAGATGAGGATCAGCCACGTGATCCGGGGCGACGATCACCTCTCCAACACCCCCCGCCAGATCCTGGTCTACGACTCTTTGGGCTACGAGTTACCCGCCTTCGCCCACGTCCCGCAGGTCCTCGGGCCGGACAAGAAGAAGCTGTCCAAGCGACATGGGGCGGCGAGCGTGGAGGACTTCGCGGAGCAGGGGTATCTGCCGGAGGCGCTCTTCAACTACCTGGCGCTACTCGGGGCGGGGTACGCGGCGGACGAGGAGATCTTCTCTCCCGACGAGTTGGCCGAGAGGTTCCGCGTCGACCGGGTCAGCGGCAACCCGGCGGTCTTCGACGAGAAGAAGCTCACCGCCATAAACGCCGTCTACCTCAGGCGCCAGAGTCCGGAGGAGCTAGCCCTGATTTCCGCCCCGATGCTCGCCGAGTCGGGCGCCGCAACCCCGGAAGAACTGCAGCGCGACATGCCGCGCCTGACGGCCATAATGGCCCTCCTAAAGGACCGTTTGAACCGCACGACGGAGATCCCCGAATCGGTCGGCTACTTCTACGGCGGCGAGCTCGCGTACGACCCGCAAGAGTTCGAGAAACAGCTCGGCAAAGAGTTCGTCCGGGAGACCTTCCCGGAACTCTTGGAACGCCTCCGGTCCCTGCCGGAGTGGACGGAAGAAGCCATCGAGGAAGCCGTCCGGAGCCTCGCCGCCGAGAGAGAGAAGGGCGCGCGGCACCTCATACACCCGTTGCGCTTCGCCGTGACCGGTCGCACCGTAAGCGCCGGCCTCTTCGAGACCCTGGCGCTCCTGGGCCGCGAGCGCACTCTGCTCAGGCTGGAAAAGGCCGCGGAAGAGATGCAGCGCTTACCCGCCTAGGAGGGTACCGGCCGCCGGCGTGCGGCTATCAGCAAGAGCAGAAAGCCGACCAGCTGACCGACTTTAGAACCCTTTGACGAACCGGGGGTTGTCGTTTAAACTCTGTGCTCGGTTATTTTGCGGCCCCATCGTCTAGAGGCCTAGGACATCGCCCTCTCACGGCGAAAACCGGGGTTCGAACCCCCGTGGGGTCACTCCTTACAGCCCGCTGGCTTCGCCCGGCGGGCTTTTTCTATGCCAGAAACGCCGGAACGAGCCCCATCCCAAAGCCGGACCAATTGTCAACGGACATAGCTTAACACGATGCGTAGGGGTCAGGTGGGGGTCAGATTTTCTCCTCAAGAAGTCTGCCCTCCAGGGTAGACTTGGGGACGGGGCGGTGTACCCCCCGAGGCTTAGAGGCCCTTAGAGAGGCTCTAATGAGTAGCCCCGATTCTATTGGCGACCCGAGCAGGTGTGTACGTCCCGAGGAGGTCGGTGTCCGCATTGGGGCCTTCGTGAGTCGTGACTCGAAGGCCCTCAGACGGCGGCTGGCCGCAGATAGTCGATCGATCCCTCGAACAAGAAGGTGCCCTTCGACGCCCCAAAGAACGGAGCCTGAGCTTTCATCAGCCACTCGTGCACCGTCTCCCAGCCCTCGGCACCCTCCTTCTCGACGACGGCGATCACGTTACTCTGGGTCATCAGGTAGCCGACCAGTTCCTCCGGGGAGAACGAGACCTCATTCTCGTACCCCTCCCGTCCCACCAGCTCGAACCCGTGTTCGATCGCCCCTGCGTCGGTGAGGGGTTCCCTGTTGCGGGGAGGGCTTGGGTAGCGGCCCAGGTACTCCTCCCCGTACCATCCCTCGTACTCGGGGTTCTCCCCCATCCTCCCGGTGAACCAGTTATCGTAGACGATCAACCAACCGGACGGGTCGAGCACCCGCCGGGCCTCGGCCAAGAAGGGGGCACGGTCGAACCAGTGGAAGGCCAGGGCGGTGGTGATCAGGTCAAACGACCCCTCGGCGAAGGGGAGCTTCTCGGCGGGAGCCTTCACGTACAGGATGCGAGCGTCTTTGGGGGCACGGGCCAGCATCTCTTCGGAGGAATCCGTGCCGACTATCCGCTCGGCGATATGCTTCAACGCTACGGTGGACTGCCCGGTCCCGCAGGCCACGTCGAGGGCCTGGGGCACCGGCACGCGAAGATCGAGGAAGTCCTTGATCTTCCCGACGACGAGCGGGTGGAAGTACGGGCGACCTCCTGCGTACCGATCCGCCGAATCCCGGCTGTCGAAGTAATTCAACCCGCCTCCCCGTCTGTGCCGCCCGGTAGCCAAGCCCCGATCCTTCCCAAGACAAGAGCTGTCGACTCAGGCTCGGTCCTATGGTACCTAAGAGCGCACTTCAAAACCCTATCGCGACACGAAGTGGTGTTAGCGGAGGGTGAACGGAGCTGGCAAGCGTTTCTCAGTACCCAACGGTTTGCGATGTTGTTGGCTCACATTGTCCTATCGCGGCACATCGGTATCATCGCACGCCGCTATGAGCAGCAGCTATCCGCGTGGGCTCACGCTATCCAGGAGACCTCGTAACCGCCCGTCTTGAGACTCTTCATGACACTCGAAGGGTCTGTGGTCACTAGCTGAAATACCAGGGTGCGTTTGCCGGATCTCCAATCCGGATCGGAGAGGACGCTGACTATGTCCACCTCAAGGTCCTGGATTTTTCCTACTACCTCGGCCAGGACCCCCGCCTTGTTCGCCGCCTGGACTTCGATCCGGCAACCGGGCTCAGGTAACCCAGCGAGCATTACCAGAGCCCGCATCACATCTGAGGATGTGACAATCCCCACCAGCTCCTCCTCGGACACCGCCGACCCCTCATCCACCACGGGCCCCTCGGTCACCACTGGCAGGCTTTGTATCTTGTGTTCGTACATCTCCTGTGCGACATTCTCTATAGAGTCCTCCGGGTCCGCCGTGATCACCTCCCGGGTCATCACATCTCCCACCCGTATCTTCTGCAGAGCGTTTGCCCGCTCCGGATCACCCAAGGCAGGGCTCGCGTCCCTAAGATCACGATCGGTAACTATCCCTACCAGATGCCCCCCCTCTAAGATCGGTATGTGCCTTATCCGCCTCTCCCGACAGAGGGTCAGGGCCTCGGCCACGCTTGCCTCGGGCGAAAGCGTCACTAATTTTCCGGTCATCCAGTATCGCACCAGCAGCATTTTGCTAACCTCCCTTTCCCCAGAGCGGTGGTCCCAGCCTAAAGTATTATCTTGCCACTTAGGGTGCGTTTCAAAACCCCCACTTGAGCGTCTGAGGCTGACAAACCCAGAGCCGAAATGGAGAAACCACTGCCGAATACCCTCCGCTTCCCGCTCACACTGCACCTGTCGTACCAGGTTTTGGAATGCACTCTATAGCGGTAGTCAGTGCAGTTGGGCCACCTCTGTTACGCCGACTTTGGAGAGTGACAAGGAGTGCATCGGGACTCCCGACACACCGGTACCGAGTAGGGAAAGGCTCGGGGGCCCAATGTCACTGCATACCGCTATAGGGACATCAGTGAAGAAACTGACAGATCCGCTAGCATGCAGTAGTCACAGCGAACGAGAAGCTGCGAGCACTGCGGTTGTTACTCTTCCTTTCTGCTCTCCAGCTCGTTAGCCGCCTCCCTTATCACCCTGATAAGCTCTTCCTCGCTCATGTTAGAGACTTCGCTCGGCGATTGAGGAGTGGAAGACTGTGCCGGTTGCTCTTCGGGTGTCTCGTTCTCCGGTGTATCGGACGGTTCCCCGGATGCTTCCGAAGCTCCATCTTCCTCGACCTCTACCGTCCTACCGGTATCCTCGCCCTCAACGAACGCCATCACGTCCTCGTAGGATTCTAGAACCGTTACCTCTCCCTGTTCGGCACTGTTGACCATAACGGTTTTGTTAACCCCCGCTGTATCGGCGTTGGTGATGGTGGCCATCCAGTAGAGGGTCTCGCCTTTAATTATCGGTCTGGGTTCAAGTAGGATCGCATTCCGACCCCACTGATAGTTGGGAAAGGTAGCTCTAGCGTAGTCCAGAGCCTTGTTGACCCCGATCAACGCACTACCCGTGTCGGGCCTAAAATAGGTAACCTCGCCGTCGTGGGCGTTGATGTAGATCGCACGATACAGAGAGAAGCTACCGCCGTAGGGCTCGGCGGCCAGGAACCATTGGGGCCCCTCTTCCGTGGGGATAAGAAAGGGCATCTGGTTGGTCGAGACCTGATTGGCCGAGTTGGCCCCAGAACTCTTGGCCGCCTTACCCCCGGAACTGTTGACCTCATCCGTTGCACCTATCTCGGGGATAACGGCCTCATCCTCGTGGGCAGACCAGGTGTTCCAGTAGCCGTTACGATACTTCCAGACGTCTCCCACTTTCCTCGCCAATTGCTCGGGATAGAGCCTCTCCCCTTCGAACCGCCCATCATTTATTGCCTCCTCGGGAGATAGGTCCTCTATCTCTCCGTCGGGGTGAACCACCATAACCCCTCCCCACTGAGGGACCATCACCGGGAAGGAAAACTTGTAGCTTACATAGGGGACCAGCCCGAGCAACTCACCGTTATGGAGGACGTAGTACTGGTTGGTATGGTCCACGAAGAACCGCTCTCTCATAAGCTTCCAACGGACGTTTCTATGCAGAGCCATGCCCTCGCCCCGCTTGAATTCCTGGCTCACAAGCTCTGCCGAACCGTCAGGCTTGATGATCGTGGCTCCGTCCTGATTATTAATGAATGAGTTCCAAACCCCGTTGGGTTCTCTGGGGGCTACCCAATCTATCCCACCCTCCTCATTATCCAGGGGTTCGAAGTCTCCGAGCACAAGGGTAGAGTCGTCCTGGGTATTCTGCCCGAAACGGGCGGCCACCTCATACGGGAGGTACCTTACCCCCGTCGTGTCGGGCATCTCTTCGATCTCGTTAGGTTTTATCGAATCCAGGTATTTTAGGTCCCGTAAAGGTGCAGCTGTGAATACGTATGCCACGGTAGCGACGGCAGCAATGAGGGCTACTAGCTTAGCTGGATCCTTGTCCCCTATATTCCAGAGATAAACTGCAAGGAGGCCACCGCCCAGTGTCACAAGGATGAAGGGCCAGTTTACGTACAAGGCCATGACCAAACCATGAAATACCGGGGAGATCAGCCACACAAAGAACAGGGCTACGGCCAACCCCACCAATAATCGTACCCGTCCGACCGACGATAATCTCCGTCGTATGGAGCTTAGACGTTTCTTGATCTCATCCATCCTTACCATCCTAAACTCATTCATCCCTAGTTTGTAGGGTGAGACTCTTGAGTTTTAGTAAGGTTTTTGAAGAGACGTTCGCGGCTTTGGACTAAATGAGGAAAGTAGTCCTCGGGTCTACCAGGCAAGACGTCGCACTCTGCCTGCAATACCGCCAGCACCGTCTCCCTCTCGCCCTCGTCCTCCCACAGGTCCCTAAAGAGAGCTTCATCCTCTGGGTCGTCCTCCCCGATTCTCTCCAGGCAACCTTCGACGAACCCCTCGACGTACTTCGGGTCCAAAGCCAGCCCAAGGTAGAACATCGGGGCGTCTAGCCGTGGTCGTATCCGAGGGCTGCCCGTCCCGCGAAGGCTTCTACTATAGGATCGGTCCTAGGACCGGCCCATCGAGGTATCCTCCATCCACGTCTTCTCGGCCTGGGGCAATCGCCGTGGAAGAAACTCATCTTCGTCCAAGAAAGAAGAGGCCGACAAAAAGGCCTTCTAAGGCTCTCCGATATCCGCCCTACCCCTAACCATCGAGGGCAGACTTCTTACCCTCGGTACTCTCGGTGATAGGGTTCTGCCTCCAGGGCTACCTGGAGTACCGAGGGTAGATCGGAGTGTTTTATCTGGGGTAGCTGCTCCCGCCGATCGTAGGCCACCATCGAGGTCCAGAAGGCGACCATGACACCGGTGGGGGTAAGCATCGACTTCCTTATCCACCACTCCTGAGACAAACCCGGAGCTTTCTACACCGTGTCAGAGGTGCTCTCAGGGTCAACTGCGTTTCCTCTGACCCTTCAGAATCTTCGTTCCCGGTAGTGAGGCGTCATTCGAGCGTAAGGGCCGTGTTACGGGAACCGAAAAGGGGTATCTCCGACGCTAGAGGCACGGACCAGGACGGTACCGGAACAGTTGCGAGACCGCCCATAAGATGATCGAGGAGGAGAACAGCTTTGAGTAGAGTAAAGCATCTGAGGCTGTTGATAGGGACGGTTCTTCTGGCCCTGACGCTGGCCCTGAGCGGCTGCGGTGGCGACCCGCAGGAAGAGCAGCAGGACGTAGAGGAAGCACAGCAGCAGGTAGAGGAAGAGCAGAAGGATGTAGAGGAAGAGCAGCAGGACGTGGAGGAAGAGAAGCAGCAGGTACGAGAAGAGCAGAAGGACGTAGTGGAAGCCCGGGACGAGCAGCAAGAAGAGCAGCCGCAGGATCCTCAGCGAGACAAAGAGAAGAACGAAGAGCAGTAGAAAAAGGCGGTGGGGGTTGGAGGCCTGCACACGGCGATCTTATTAGAGGTCGCCTCGAAAGAGAACCAGGCGGTGAGGCTATCCGGCAGGTAGCTATCCGGTACCCCGAGGAGTTGCAAAGCATCCTATCGAGGTCCGGGGCAGGCCCTACCTCGAAGGACGAAGTCGTGCAATATCTCACCCGGCAATCCCCAATCCTCTCCAAGCACCCTTCGACGAACCCCTCAACGTACTTCGGGTCCAGTGCCAGCCTCAGGTAGAACTTCTGGGCGTCGTAACTGCGGTCGTATCCTATGGCCGCTCTACCCTCCAACACGTTCTCATATCTCCTTATCGATGTCGTTCTACCCTAGGCCCCGGACCCGCCTTGCTTAAATAATAGGAGCACCCACCGAGCTTACTGAAGAGGGTCTGGGTTCGATCACGCGGTATAGATATAGCACTGTGAGGGAACGTCGGCTTGATAAAGCGGGGGGCTAACCTTCACCATTCCCTCCCTGAAGAGACTGGGGGAGTGGTGCAAGTTAGCCCCCCTAAAGGCCCCGGTAATACCTTTGTCAGATAACAGGAGTGCAAAGAAGAGCGGGTGCCGAACTACTACCAGCACCCGCCTAGTTGCTAATCGGAATGGCTACGAACGTTAGGAGAGTGCCGCGTCCATCGCACCGTTGTCTCCGAACCCCGGTAAGAAGTGTGCATACTTCTGTAGGGTAAAGGCCACGGAACTGTGGCCGAGTTGCAGGCTTACCGCTTTGGGGTTGACTCCTTGCATCAGGAGGATGCAGCAGCAGGTATGACGAGTCGCGGCATGGAAGGTGGTATCCGGCAGACCCGCACGTTTCAGCAGGGGCTTAAACGAGCGGTAGAGCAGGTGCGAGGGGTTGACGGGGTTGCCCGCCCTGTTCGTGAACACCAGCACGTCGCCCTCGACCGGGAACCCTTCGGCCTGCTGCTGTTTCCTGTGGCGTAGAAGGGCGTCCACCACCTTGGCGGTCAGGGAGATGCCACGGCGGCTTCCCGAGGTCTTCGGGGATTCGAGGGTCTGCCCTCCGTGGCCCGTGATGAGGGCACGCTGGACGTAGAGCACCCGGCGGGCCAAGTCTACGTCGGACCAGAATAAGCCGCCGAGTTCCCCGAGCCTCATCCCCGACGTCATCCCCAATACGTACAACGCCTCGAACCTATCGCCTTGTGCGGTGGCCAAGAAACGCTTGGCTTCGTCCAGGCTAAAAGGTCGGATCTCTGGGGGCGGTACCCGCGGCGGGCTGACCTCCTTACACACGTTGTGTTCGACCAGTCGCCAACGTAGGGCGTGATTGAGGGCGGAGGAAAGCACGCCGTGGATCCGACGTACCCTTGCAGCAGAGAGCCCCTCATCTCGCTTCCGGGCGTACATCCGTTGCACCTGCTTCCGCGTCAAGTCCTTGAGCTTCGTGTTCCGTAAAGCGGGCAGCACGTGCAGCCGAACTATATCCAGGTACGTCTCGAAGCTACGTCGCTTCATTGTGTCCCTCACCGCATCCTCGTACTGCACCAAGAATTCGCCCACCGTGATATTCGTCGGCACGAACGCCGGAGGGTCTTCTTCGGCGGCCATAGCCTTGGCGAGCTCCTCTGCCACCTCTTTACGTGTCTCCCCGTAGACGCTCCCTCCCCTCAGACCAGTAGCGGGCCTCCCAACGCCCGTCGGGTCTCTTGCGAGGGCGGCTGCCCTCCCTGTTAGCGTTCTTCTTCGCCACGAACGTACCTCCTCTGCGTTCGTGGTCCGGCGTGGGGTCAGCGTGGGGATCAACGCCCTACTTCGCCTCCCGGCAACCGCCCAAAAAAGCGATAGAATCGCCCAAAGGCCCCATCGTCTAGAGGCCTAGGACATCGCCCTCTCACGGCGAAAACCGGGGTTCGAACCCCCGTGGGGTCACTCCTTACAGCCCGCTGGCTTCGCCCGGCGGGCTTTTTCTATGCCAGAAACGCTGCCGCGAAGGCCGCACCGATCCCCGCCCCCGCGAGGGCCTGGGCCAGGGTATGGGCTTCTATAGCCACGCGCGACCAGAGAACAAGCGGGAGGACGAGAACGAAGAGAGATCCCAACGGGCCGAGGACGAGGAGGCCGGCCACGGCGGCGTGCCCGGCGACCGCGGAGTGGGCGCTGGCCTTCCAGGCGAGGGTAGTGGCGGCGACCGCGGCGCTCGCCAGGCCCATCGAGAACGTCGTCGCCACGAGGTTTTCTGGAGCTCCGAGGAGCGCTAGAGAGCCGAGGAGGGCGGCGAAAGTGGCAAGGAGGACGAGGGCAGGCGCGTGGCGCTGGCGCCTGGCGGAGATCCAGAAATCCCCCACCCTGCTCCGGCGCCGGAGCAGGAAGACGTACCCGGCCACGAAGGCCGCCGCCGCCAGCTCGACGGCCACGTAGAGAGTAGCCTGGAGCGCGCTCGCCTCACCAAACGCCACGAGGGCGTAGAGCGCGGTGAAGACGAAGAACGGGTTCAGGGCGTCCGTGAGGAGACGCGCCGCGCGAAGGCGAGCCAGGCGTTGGTGGGGTTTTCCGGAGGCCATGAAGAGTAGAATCTAGCACGTGCGCTCCTCCCCCACACCCGCCAATGACGCCTTCGGGTTGTGGTACGAGCTCGGTGGGCTGTACGCGGCGGCCGGGGAGGATATGCGCCGGGTCGTGAGGGAGGGTTTCGTCGTGGCCTTCGCGACCGCGGCGCTGGTGTTGCTCTCGGCGCCCCTTTTCGGTACCTCGTGGGCGGGGCCCTTTGCGGCTTTGGTCCCCGTCGCGGCGGGGTTGCTCTTCGGGGGCGGGTCTTTCGGGTGGCGGCGTGCGAAGTTCTCCAGGCGCCGCGAGGACCTGCGCCAGTCGCTCGCGGCGGAGGGTGAGGACGCCGGGAGACCGACGGCGGAGGGTCTTGGCGCCTACTACGACGCCCAGCTCATTCTGCTGCGTAGCGAATACGAGTTTTTGAGGAGCCGGGGGACGAAGCGGGCACTCCTTTCGGCCAGGCTCTTCGAGGCTTCTTTCGGCTTCACGCTCGAGGACGGGTTCGAGTGCGGGCCTCTGAACATCGCCCCGGACACTCCGAAGGCGCGGGATCTGAGGGAGCGTTGGGATGCCCGGCTCGCGGCGAGGAGGGCGCTCGGGGAGGCGCCGCCGCCTCTGGGGCTCCGGGAGGATGCCCACTACCGCGTCTTCCCGCGGGAGATGACCGTTCCGGCGGAGCTGGCGACGCGGAGCGCGTATCTGGCGATCTCCTACGGTCTTCTGCGCGAACGCTACGGCAAGAGGTTGGGGGCGGCGTCCGGGGAGATTCGGCGCCGGGCCGAGAGGGATCTCGGGGAATACGCGGCGATCACCGGGCGACGAGCCCGTTGACCGCTACCACGAGGTAGATAAAGGCGACGGCGACGGGGACGAAGCCGGCCAGGGCCGTGACCAGACCGGTGAGGAACGAGGTGTGGTAGACGCTCCTGATGCCGAGCAACATCAGAACAAGGGTAGCGTACGTGAAGGCAAAAGCGTTGATTATAGGCACCCAGAACAAGATCATGGCTCCGTAAGCGTAGGCGAGCATCCTGTAGATCTGCCGAAAGTCGCCTTCGGGACCGACGAAGGTACGTACCGAGAGCAGGTAAGCCCCGGACGCCGCCCCGATCGCGAGCGGGGAGAGTACGACGAAGGCCAGGTTCGACGCCACCACGCCCAGCAGGTTCGTGCCCGTTTCGAGGATCGGCCCCAGTATCAGGTTCACTAACACGCTCAGGACGCCCGATACGCCACTTACCAACAGGACGAACAGGGCAGGCTCCCGCAAGGGCCCTTCGGCCGGGAAGTTCAGGTAGAAGCTCTTCGGAGCTAAAAAAACGGCC
The DNA here is from genome assembly GCA_030448125.1 of Rubrobacteraceae bacterium. Lineage (GTDB taxonomy): Bacteria > Actinomycetota > Rubrobacteria > Rubrobacterales > Rubrobacteraceae > Rubrobacter_F. The sequence goes on from JAUJNO010000005.1 coordinate 78,803, forward strand.
CGGAGCACCGCCGCCGCGCTCGCGATGGGGCGTTTGAGATCGAACTCGGGAGACCTTTCGACTTCCACGAGGGGATTATACAGGGCGAGAGACGGACGCCGGACGCGTCGACAGCGCGGTTCTCGCCGCGACTCCACCATAGCTCCGTTACGGGCGCTGTCTTTTTTACGGAAGTTACGGAAGCTTTTTTCAGGTGCATCTTGCGGAACGGGCCGCCAAAACTTAGACTAGTAGTAGTTAACCGGTGTGCAAAGAGGTGCTGGAGGGATGACGAAGCTACATTTGACGCTCATGCTGACGGTCGAGGCCGTGGTAATCGTCCTGCTCTGGTTCCTGGCGTCCGGATCTCTGGCGCTCCTGCTCGCCCCGATCTTGCCGCTCACGCTCGTCGCGGCGCTCCTCCTGCACTACGTCACGGGGAACCCGGGGTACCGGGCGCGGCAGCTCTCGCCGGAGGCGATCGTGGGATACCGGGTGCGGGAGAGAGAGACCAACACCTCCGAGGAACTCTCGCGCCGGATCGTCGAACGGGCCGACGAGATACACCGTACCCTCCTCGAATCGCCCTCGGAAATACAGGTCGAGATGTGCGCCCTGGGCTATAGGGCGTGCGTCAACGACATGATCACGCTAACACACCTCATCAACGAGGAATCGAAGATCGCCGGCCCCATAAGACGCCTCCGGCTCCGCGCCGCTCGCCGTCGCGCCGCCGACTCGCTCTCCATGGCGCGAGAGGCAATGCCGCCGGGCGTCCTTCGCGCCACCCGCCAGGAGCAACAATAGTTGTTGGTTTTCAGCTTCTAGTTGTTAGTTTTCAGCAGTCGTCGGCTTCCTCGTAACCAGCGGGCCTTCCGGCGCGAAACACATCCGGCCCCGAACCGAAACCACCTTACTTTCTACCCACCGATTTTCGTCCTCGGATTGTTGTTGGCAACTGAGAACTAACAACTGATCACTAGACGGCTACTATGTCCCGGACTTCGGGGACTTCACGCCGGATCAGGCTCTCTATGGCGTAGACGAAGTCGAGCTGGCTGAGGGGGCATCCCCCACACGCGCCGAGCATCTCGATGCTGACCTTCCCAATGGTCTCGTCGCACTCGACGATGCGGGCATCGCCGCCGTCGGCTTTGAGCGCCGGGCGCACCTTGTCCAGGGCCTTCTCGATCCGGCCTCGCATGTTGTCTCTGGTCTCACCCATCGTTCCGATTATACAAGAGCATCCCCCGATCAGGCTAAGCTGCGGGCCACCGTGGAACCGGTAGTAGAATTGTTGCTGTCGCGCCCGTAGAACAGGGTACGGGCCCCGGGAATCGCCTCACGGAAGGACGGTTATGGACAGCACGAACGATGCGCGGACGCTCCTCGTCATCGGCGCCCCCGAGCACGACGCCACGGCGTACCACCTGTCGGGCTTCCTCGCGCCGGACCCGGTGATCTACCTGCGCGTGGGAGGCGAAGCCGGCAAGGGATACCTGGCCGTCTCCTCGATGGAGTACGGTCGGGCGAAGAGAGACGCGCGGGCGGACGAGGTGCTCTCCTTCGACGAGCTAGACGTCATGAACCTCGCCCGCGAGCTGAAGAGTGGCGGACGGGCCCTGGCCGCCGCGACGGCCGGCCTCCTCGAAAGACTAAACGCCGCCAACTCCCCGGTCGCCGTGCCACCGTCTCTAGGCGTAATCTACGCTGATGAGCTGCGCGCCCGCGGCCTGACGGTGACGCCCGACGCCAGGCTCTTCGCGGATCTCAGACGCCGAAAGACCGAAGAGGAGATCTCCCACATAGAGAAGACGCAGAGGGCCGTCGAAGAGGCCTGCGCCCACGCCGTCGGGATCCTGAGAGAATCCGGGGTCGCGAACGACGGCGCGCTCACGTACGGGGGCGAACCTCTCACCAGCGAACACCTGCGCTCCGAGATAGACGTCGAGCTTCTCAGACGCGGCTGCGCCGCCGACGGCACCATAACCGCCGGCGGCGTCCAGGCCGCCGACCCCCACGCGAGGGGACACGGCCCCCTCAAGGCCGGCGAGTCGATAATCCTCGACATCTTCCCCGCCGAAAAGACCAGCCGCTACTACGCCGACATGACCCGAACCTTCGTCAAGGGCGAGCCGGGCGAGGAGCTGCAAAAAATGTACGATGCCGTCCTCGAGAGCCAGGAAGCAGCCCTCGCCATGATCCGGGGCGGCGTCAACGGCCGAGACGTCCACAAAAAGGTCTCCGACGTTTTGCATGAGGCCGGCTACGAGACGCTTATCCACGACCAGAAGCCGGGCGAGCCCCTGCAAAGGGGCTTTATCCACGGCACCGGCCACGGGGTGGGGTTGGAGATCCACGAATCCCCCCGCGTCTCCATAACCGACGAGAAGCTAGTCCCCGGTGACGTGATCACGATAGAGCCCGGCCTCTACTACCCGGAGGTAGGCGGCGTCCGCATCGAAGACCTCGTGGTCGTCACCGAAGATGGCTGCCGCAACCTGACGAATTTTCCGAAGGAGTTCCGGGTCTAAGAACCGGCCGCAGGCCGGCCACCAGCAACAGAAAGGAACAGATTGGAGAGCAAGCCGGTAAAAGAAGCGATCTCCTTCTCCGAGGAGAAGATGCAGAAGAACGCCCTCTTCGAGTCCTCGCGCCTTTTTTACGACCTCTACTGCCTCTTGCCGGGCCAAAGCCAGAAGGTTCACGCGCACGAGGGCTCCGATAAGGTCTACTACGTCCTCGAAGGCGCCGGCCGCTTCACCGTCGGCGACGAGGAGAGAGACCTTCCCCAGGGCCATGCCGTTATCGCCCCTGCGGGCGAGCCTCACGGCGTCCGGAACGAGACCGGCGACAACCTCGTCCTTCTCGTGACCATGGCCCCGAGACCCTCCTGAGCCCGTGGCCGCGAACGAGATGCCCCAGCCGCCCTACGTGCTCCTCTTCGAGGAAGCCGCGCCGGGCGCCGTGCCGCTCATGATATCCGTGGACGACCGCGGCGCCCTGCCGCTCTTCGACTCTGCCGAAAAGGCCCAGGTCTTCGTGGCCTCTACAGACTTCGGCCCCGACTGGAAGCCAGTCGAGGTCTCCGGCGCCAGCCTCCTCGCGGTCCTTGAGGCCTGCCGTGGCCGGGTTGGATACGTAGCCCTCAACCCCCCGCCCGCGAGAGAAGGGGGCGGTATGAAGGTAGAGATGGGCGGTCTCGAAGAGTTGATAGAGGCCCTACAAACGAGCGAGGAGGAAGACCTCTTCGGCATCGGCGGCCTCAGCCAGAATTGACGGGACAGCAACTGCGCCGGAGGGAGAGTAAGCTCAGAATAGATACGTGACCAATGCTGAGGATGTTAATGCAGTACGAAGTAAAGGTCTGTCTCGGCCACACTTGCTGTAAGGGCCGAATCTAACCACCTCGTCTCGTTCTTGTTGGGCCGATCTCCGGCACCCTTATATTCTATGTAAACGACTCGATCCTGCTTCCAAGCGAGAACATCGAAGAAGCCGCCCACTCCGTTATTTATCGAGTAAATCTGTAGGTACGCGTTGTATGCGATAGGAGCACTCGACAGATCGAACGGCTCCGAGCGATCGGGAAGATTCCTCCAAAACAGGTTGTTTTTCTTACTACTGTGATAGGAATCAACCCAAACTGCGTCCCACCCGTCTCGCTCGAGCCAGCGTGCTATAGCCAACTCGCCGAACAGCGGCTCCCCTTCAACATCGACAAGGGGCTTGTTTAAGTAACTTCCGGGCAACGTCCTGTGAGGCTGTTTCCAGTATGTCGCGTCGCTCGGAAGGCGGTCCGGCAATGCTGGCGGGAAGTGAATTACCCAGGCCGGCACCTCGATAATTCGCCCTGAAGGGAGGTTACGACGTTCCGAACTTGTTCGTAGGACAAGACGTTTAAGTGTTTCCATTTTCCGTCTTTTATAGCAGTTTCTCGAATTGGCTGCCTCGTCCGGTTTGTGTTATCTCGCCTTCAGGTTTCCCACTAGAACGAGAAGAAGCGGGCCAGCCTGTTCTTCTCGAAGTACCGCTGGTGGTAC
>JAUJNO010000005.1:82924-93505 GCA_030448125.1 Rubrobacteraceae bacterium
CTAGAACGAGAAGAAGCGGGCCAGCCTGTTCTTCTCGAAGTACCGCTGGTGGTACTCCTCGGCCCGGTAGAACTCGGAGGCGGGATTTAACTGCGTGACGACCGGCTTCTTGAACCGCTCTTGAACCTTCTCCATCGAAGCACGGGCGGCGGCCTCCTGCTCGGGGGTGTGGAAGAAGATCGCGGAGCGGTACTGAGTCCCGACGTCGGGACCCTGCCTGTTCAACTGCGTCGGGTCGTGGTGGGTCCAGAACACCTCGAGAAGCTCCTCGTAGGAGACCTTCGACGGGTCGTACTCGACCTCGACCACCTCGGCGTGCCCCGTGTCGCCCGAGCAGACGTCCTTGTAAGTCGGGTCCTTGGTGTGTCCTCCGGAATACCCAACGGCGGCGTCGACGACGCCCTCTGTCTTACGGAACTCCGCCTCGATCCCCCAGAAACAGCCCGCCCCGAAAGTAGCTCTCTCGATCACAAAATTTCCTTCCCATAACGTTACGTCTCGTAAGCGTACCACGGACCTTCTGGGACGCCCGTGCTTTGTAAGACAGTTTTAAGAACCGCGCCGGCCGTGCGCCCCCTTGCGGTGATGCATCCCGCCGTAGGCAACCGGCCGACCCCGGGATCGACCGCCGTGATCGCGGCCTCTCCCGCTACAAGAGCCGGGCCGTGTAAGGCCACGGCAAAAGGAAAGAGGCCCGGAGAGTTCTCCAGGCCTCTTTCGCGAGCCTCGACGCGTGTCGCGCGAGGCGGGTTTCGGACTTCTTAGGTGCCGACCTCCCAGGAGGCGAGGTACTCGGCCTGCTCGGGGGTGAGCTCGTCCATGTTGATGCCCATCGCGGCGAGCTTGAGGTTGGCGATCTCGCGGTCGACGTTCTTGGGGAGACCATGAACCTCGGTGGCGAGGTTGCCCTTGTGGTGGACCAGGTACTCGGAGGCGAGCGCCTGGTTGGCGAAGGACATATCCATGACGGCGCTCGGGTGGCCCTCGGCGGCGGCGAGGTTGATGAGGCGGCCCTCGCCGAGCACGTTGATCTCGCGTCCGTCCTCGAGGAAGTACTGGTCGACGTAGGTACGCGGCTGGCGCTTCTCGACGCTCATCTCTTCGAGCGCCGGGATGTCGATCTCGATGTTGAAGTGGCCCGAGTTGGCGACGATGCAGCCGTCCTTCATCGCGGCGAAGTCCTCGCCGTCGATGACGTCCCGGTTGCCAGTCGCCGTGACGATGAAGTCGGAGATCGCCGCGGCCTCGACCATTGGCATCACGCGGTAGCCGTCCATCGCGGCCTCTAAAGCCTTGATCGGGTCGATCTCCGTGACGATGACGTTCGCGCCGTGACCGGCGGCGCGCTCGGCGATGCCGCGCGAGCAGTAACCGTAGCCTCCGACCGTGAACGTCTTGCCTGCCAGGAGGACGTTGGTCGCCCGGATCACACCGTCAACCGTGCTCTGGCCGGTGCCGTAGCGGTTGTCGAAGAGGTGCTTGGTGTCGGAGTCGTTGACCGCTATGACCGGGAAGTTGAGCACACCCTCGTTGGCCATCGCCTTGAGGCGGATAACGCCGGTGGTCGTCTCCTCGGTGCTACCGAGCATCTCCGGGATCAGGTCGGACCGCTGCTTGAGCACGCCCGTAACCAGGTCCGCGCCGTCGTCCATCGTGATGTGCGGGGTGTGGTCGAGCGCGGCGGTGAGGTGGCTGTAGTAGGTGTCGTTGTCCTCACCCTTTATGGCGTAGACGGGGATGTTCTCGTCCGCCACGAGCGCGGCCGCCACGTCGTCCTGTGTGGAGAGCGGGTTCGACGCGCACAGGACCACGTCGGCCCCGCCGGCCGCCAGGGTACTCATGAGGTTGGCGGTCTCGGAGGTGACGTGCAGGCAGGCCGAGATGCGCACCCCGTCGAGCGGGCGCTCCTTCTCGAAACGCTCCTTGATCAGGCGCAGCACCGGCATCTCTTTCTCGGCCCAGATGATCCTCTGGCGCCCCGCCTTGGCGAGGTTGAGGTCCCTTACGTCGTGACTCTTTATCATTGCAGCTTCTCCTCCTTCGTGTTGGTTGCCCGTTACTGCCTCGTGTTACCCTACCGCGTCACCGTCTCGGCGAGCGCCTCGACCTCCGGGGTCGATCCGAACGTGTCGGCGTAGCGTTCGGCGAACTCCGCGGGCGTGAAGTCGTGCTCCTGGCAGCCTTGCTGCTCGACCGTGTAGGCCGCCGTCAGAGCCGCTACGCGCCCGACGACCGGCATCGGGAAGTCGCGCGCCAGCCCGAAGACCAGCCCGGCTATGTAGGCGTCCCCCGCCCCGGTCGGGTCGGCCAGATCCGCTATCGACGCCGTCGGGATCTCCAGCCCCCCTCCGCCGTCCCCGCTCGAGTAGATCGTCGAACCCTCCGCGCCGCGCGTGACCACCGTCAGCGGCGCCGCCTCGATCAACTCCGCCTCGGTCTTGCCCGTCTTCTGGGCCATCATGGCGAACTCGTAGTCGTTGCCGATCAGTACGCTCGCGCCGTTCAAGCCGGCGAGGATCTGCTCGCCCTCGAGTCGGGGCGTCTGCTTGCCGGGGTCGAACAGGAACCTTACACCCATCTGACGGCACTCCTCAGCGTAGCGCGCCATCGCCTCCGGGTCGGTCGGCGAGATCACCACCAGATCATCGGCCTCGAGCCCCAGGTCCAGGAGCGAGAGCTCGTTGGCCTGGGTCATCGCCCCGGCGTAGAACGCCACGATCTGATTGTTCGCCGTGTCGGTGTTGATAAAGCAGGACGCCGTAAACTCGTCCTCGATCTCGACGACGCCCGAAGCGTCCACGCCCCGGCGCTCCATCAACTCCCGGTACTCGCCGAAGTCCTGGCCGACGGTCCCGACCATCAGCGGGCGTTCGCCGAGCAGCGCCAGCGAGTAGGCGATGTTGCCCGCCACGCCCCCGCGCATCCGGCGCATGGAATCGACCAGGAAGCTGACGGTCAGCATGTGGACCTTGTCCGGCAGGATGTGGTCCTTGAAGTTGCCGGGGAAGTTCATGATGTAATCGTAGGCCAGCGACCCGGTTACCACGATACGCACGTCAAACTCCTTCACCTCTAGGATCGACCGCTCCAACTTACAAGTGTTTATGCAACCCAGAGCCTGGAGCATACCTTAGCAGAACCGTGTGCCGTTTTCACATGAGCGAGAGCACCATGCGAAAGGTTACAGTGCTCCGCCCATGATTTCGGACCCGGGACTTCGGGACCTCTCCGTTTGCCCCTGCTCGATAGTGGGGAGATAAGCCGACACTTAGTAGCACGTTTCTCGGCAACGAGTAGTCGATAGGAGGTTTACGAATGTCGAAACTGACCACGACCGCCTGGGTAGCACACGAGCTTGGGTTGGCCGCGTCCTTTGGGGGGGTGCTATTTGGCAAGCTCGCCCTAAACCCCAACCTGGATGTCCTGGAGAACAAAACCGACCGCGGTAAGCTCCTCAACAAATCCTGGAACCGCTACAACGCCGTCAACGCCGCCTCGGTAGGCACCGCCATCGCCACCTGGCTCGCCGGTCGTTCCTCGATTTCGGGCAACTTCGCACTCGACGATGAGGGCAACAACCTGGTCCGCACCAAGGACGCCCTGCTCGCCACCGTGGCCGTTACCGGCCTCGTCAGCATGCTCAGCGGGCTCTCGCTCTCCCGCCAGGCCCCGGACGGTGCGGTACCTCTGGATTCGGGGGTTAGCCCCGCGCCCGAGATGTCCGACGAGGCGGCCAGGCTCTTGCGTCGGGTGAACCTGCTCGGCAACGTCAACATCGCGGTCCTGGGCGGCGTCATCGCGGTCTCGACGATCCTCTCGATGAAAGCCAACCAGTCCTTGCGCTTTAGCATCGCATCCCGCTTCTTGCCGTAGTAAAGACCCAGGCGAGAACGCAGCTACGCGGGCGGTGAAAGGAGCAAGGCCCCGCCCGCGTACTTACGCTATCCGCATGGCGTGTCGATCGAACCCGTTCGGAGACAGAGGGGCCGGCGGTCGACGCTTGGCGTATAGCCTCTACGGAGCCCTCCGTAGGACGACTATCCCAGCACGTAACCTGCCAGAACACTCTGAACCTGGTAGATGTTCAGGTTTCTGTTGAACCGCTTCTGGATCGGCACGGGGCTGCCGGAGATCCAGACCTTCAACTCCGCGTCGAGGTCGAAGTGCCCGGCGGTCTCGACGCTGAAGTGGGTAATACTCCTGTAGGGTAAGGAGTGATACTCGACCTTGTTTCCCGTGAGACCCTGCTTGTCGACTAGGATGAGCCGCTTGTTCGTAAAAACGAACAGGTCCCTGATCAATTGGTATGCCTTCTCGATCCGCTCCCCGGGCGCCAGGACTTGTGCGAAATCGCCTTCGATCCTGGAAACGTCTATCTCCGAAGCGTTCCCGAGCAACCCGTCTAGCAGCCCCACGTGCCTTCCTCCCCTGTTCGAATGCGTTCTTCAAATCTTCCCGCCTCTCACACGAAACCCACGGGAAGATGCGCGCATGTTACACGAGTCGTAGGATCGAAGACGTTGCCCGAGGCCGGGCTCACCTCCCATCATCTTCTTGATATCGAACGCCTGTCGCGCTCATCTTCAGATAGATCAGCGTTTGTACGGGTCGTGGTGGGCGTACTCCGCCATGTCCTCGGCGAGCAGCTTCTTCTCCATTGCGATGTAGTCCTCGATCGCGCGCCTGAACTCCGGGTGGTGGATCGCGTGCGCACTGTAGGTCAGGGACGGTAAAAAGCCACGCGCGTGCTTGTGCTCACCCTGGGCGCCGGCCTCGAAAAGCGCGAGGCGTCGTTCGATGGCGAACTCGATCGCCTGGTAGTAGCAGAGCTCGAAGTGCAGGTTGCGCCGCTCCTCGGCGGCGCCCCAGTAGCGACCGAAGAGCGTCCGACCCTTGAAGAAGTTGAGTGCGCCCGCGACCGAGCGTCCCGTTCTCCGGTCGCGGGCGAGGACGAGCATGATGCGGTCGCTCATCGTGCGGAAGACCTCGGCGAAGAACGCCTCGTTGAGGTACGGGAAGCCCCACTTTCCATCGAGCGTGCGGAGGTAGAACCGGTACATCAGGGTCGCGTGCTCGGGGGAGAGCTCGTTCCCGGTGAGGCGTTCGATCTCGAGCCCTTCACCTTCGAGCTGGCGACGCTCACGCGCGACCTGGCGGCGGCGCTTGCTCATCAGCGCGTCCAGATAATCTGAAAACGCGCCGTAGCCGCGGTTGCGCCAGTGAAACTGCACGGAGTGGCGCACCGCGAACCCACGCTCCGCGAACTCGTCGAGCTCCCTCTCGGGGAGAAAAAGCGCGTGCGACGAGCTGACCCGGAGCTCTTCGCCGAGCCTCTGCGCCGCGTCGAGCAGGGCGCGCGTCACCGCCGCGCGAGGGACCCCGGCTTCGCCTGCATCGGGTTGCACGAGGAGTTTCGATCCTGTCGCGGGCGTGAACGGCACGGCGGCGACGAGCTTCGGGTAGTACGAGAGCCCGTGCTCCCGGTACGCCCGTGCCCACTCCCAATCGAAGACGTACTCACCATAGCTGTTCGTCTTGAGATAGAGGCAGAGTGCGCCGAGTATGCGTTCCCCTTCCTTGCAGACGAGATAGACCGGCGACCAGCCGCTCGCACCGCCGATGCTGCCCGAACTTTCCAGCGCGCGCAAAAACTCGAAGTCGAAGAACGGGAAATCGGGCTGCTCGAGCGAGCGCCACGCCGCCTCGTCCACGCGCTCGATGCCGAAGAGCCGCTCGACCCTCATCACGTCAGCGTCGGCATGGGTCGCCGCATGGCAGGACACATGCCGAGCGCGCCGGCAAGCGCCTCGACGCCAAACCTCGAAGAAAGCCACCGGGTCGAGTACGGAGAAATTCGAGCTTTTCCTCCGTAAGACAAATCTGCGTGCTCTCCATACCAACTCCTGATATATCATCGTTGGCGCACAAGGTCAGGTGCGAGGGTGAGAGGCGCGCCAGACCCACACGATGAGCACGACCTGCAGCGGCAGGCGCGCCCACAGAAGCGCCACCCACCATAGGGGTTTCTGAGCGGCGTGCGCATCGAGCAACATCTGCAAGTTGGCCGGCCAGACCGCGATGAGCAGCAGAATGAGACCGATCCCCGCGACGCGACGGATCCGTTTAGCGAACAACCCTAGCCCACCCGCGATCTCTAGTGCACCACTCAAATAGACCAACTCGCGGTGCAGCGGCAGATACGGCGGCATGATCCGCTCGTAAGCGCCGGGTGCGAGAAAGTGCAGCGTGCCAGCCCCGACGAAGAGTAACCCCAGCAACGTACGAGAGAACCAGGAGCTCACGTTTTTCTATCGATCCTCTCTACGAGTACGCCTGATGTTATGACTTTCACGTCAACGTCGCTTATCGTTGATCCGTGACCTCGACCAAAGCCTCACCCCGTAGAAGGAGTTCCCGCGCCGGGGTGAAATTTCAAAAACTACAGGATTCTCATTACTGTACTGAGGCACTCAAGAACTCTCCTAAGAAACTCCTACCTTCCGACAGCAATCGTAAATGCATGGCTATAAAAGCGAATCGAGCGCATCGTTCGGCTCCTCTTCAGAGAGGTCGGTCTGCTCACGGGCTACCACACGGATGGTCTTGCCGGTTTTGAAGGCTTCTTTCGCTATCTCTGCAGGCGGCCGTAGAGTGGCGAAGCGACGGGTCCGCACGGCTAGCCGAAGATTTCCTGGACCGCGAGCCGGAAGCCGGGAACGACGTCTCCACCATCCAGAACATCCGTTTCGGTGAGGACGGTGATGTCGGCCAGCGACCGGTACACGGTCGCCGAACGTTTACGAGGATTGATGGTGACAACCATCTTCGTGCCGGCCTCTAGCCAGTCAAAGACCTTCTCCTCGACATCGACGTAGCTGTCGCCTGGTGAGATCACCTCGACGGCCAGGTCCGGTGCCTCCGGCCAGTACCCTTCTACCTCGCCGATCGCCTCTGTACGCGCACGGCTAACAAAGGCCGCGTCCGGCGCACGCACGGTATCCGGGTTACGAGCTAGCTTGAAGCCGGTTTCGGCGGCGTAAACGATGCCAAGGTTGTGCGCTCTGACATGATTGTTCAGCGACGTCCCGACGTTTATCGCTATGCGTCCATGCACATTTCCCGCCGGCGCCATCCGCCTCAACTCCCCCTGCACGAGCTCATATCGGAACCCATCGTCGGGCATGTAGAGCAGCTCTTCGGCGGTAGCCTGTCGGCGAACGACGTCCATACGAGCGCCTCACCTTCTCTCGTTACTGACCATGTCCCTATTTTACGTCCCTGTCATCTTTTTAGCGTCCAGCGCCTCGTCGAGCTCTTCTTCTGAAAGGTCGGTCTGCTCGCGGGCTACCTCGCGGATGGTCTTATCGTTCTTGAAGGCCTCTTTGGAGATCTCGGCAGCCTTGTCGTAGCCGACCTCGGGAGCCAGAGCGGTGGCGAGCATGAGGCCGTTCTCGACTAGCTCGGGGCCGCGCTCCGTCGCTTCGAGGCCGCGACGGTCTGGTCGGCTAGGTTGGCGGCGGCGCTGCCGAGGAGATCGATGGACTGTAAGAGATTGTAGGCGATGAGCGGGAGCATGGTGTTGAGCTCGAGTTTTCCGCCCTGACCGGCGAGGGCTATTGTGGTGTCGTTGCCGATGACCTGCGCCGCGACCATCATCGCGCTCTCGGCGATGACGGGGTTGACTTTGCCGGGCATTATGGAGGATCCGGGTTGGACCTCGGGGAGCGCTATCTCCGCCAGGTTGGCCCGCGGGCCGGCCCCGAGCCAGCGGATGTCGTTGGATATCTTCATGAGGCTGACCGCGACAGTCTTCAAAGCGCCGCTGGTGAAGACCGTCCCGTCCATGGCGCTCTGGGCCTGGAAGTGGTTTTCGGTCTCCCGCACCTCGACGCCGAAGCGCTCGGAGAGCTTCTGGCATACCCTCTGGGCAAATTCGGGATGGGTGTTGACGCCGGTGCCGACGGCCGTGCCGCCCAGAGCCACCTCGTTGAGGTCCTCCCGGGCTTTCTTTACGCGCTGTATGCCGCGTTCTATCTGGCCCGCGTAGCCGGTGAACTCCTGACCCAGCCGGATCGGGGTGGCGTCCTGGAGATGCGTCCGGCCGGTCTTTACGACGTCGTCGAACTCTTGGGACTTCTCTTCGAGCGCACCCTGGAGTTTCTCCAGCGCCGGCAGCAGGTCTTCCTGGATGGAGATGAGGGCGGAGAGATGGATGGCGGTGGGGATAACGTCGTTGGAGGACTGGCCGTTATTGACGTGGTCGTTGGGGTGGACGGGCTCTTTCGAGCCGAGCTCGCCGCCCATGATCTGTATGGCCCGGTTGGAGATGACCTCGTTGGCGTTCATGTTGGTCGAGGTGCCGGAGCCGGTCTGGAAGACGTCGACGACGAACTGGTTGTCGTGGGCGCCGTCCACGACCTCCTGGGCTGCCTCGACGATTCCGTTCTTTATCTCCTCGTCGAGGAGGCCAAGCTCGTGGTTAACGTTGGCGGCTTCGAGCTTTATGGCCCCGATGGCCTGCACGAACCGGCGCGGCTTGCGCAGTTCGCTTACGGGGAAGTTGTCCAGGGCCCGCCTGGTCTGGGCGCCGAAGAAGAGGGCGTCGCGCGGGACCTCGACCTCGCCCATCGAGTCGCGCTCTTTGCGGTGGGCCGTCTCTTGTTGGGTCATGTGTGTGGCCTCCTATCGAAGCGTTTACGCTCACGTCATATAATTCCCCAAGTAGAGGATCATTATACGAGAGGGTGGTCTTTTGGATCCTGTGCAGTATTCACGTCCGCTTATGCACGCGCTGAAGGAGTGGGCGGTCGCGGTCGAGGCGCTGGAGCGCGGCGAGACGGCGCTCGTGGTGCGCAAGGGCGGCATCCGGGAGAAGGCGTTCGCCGTCCCAAAGACGCGCTTCCTCTTCTTCAAGGGCTACGAGCACCAGAGAGCCGACCAGCTCAAGTTTGCCTACCACGGACTGCTCCGGTCCATCCCGGAGAGGCGGGACGACGGGCCGGTGATCTTTACCTCCTTCGCCGAGGTATACGGGGCCTACGAGGTCTCGGAGGCCGAGGAGCTCGAAGCACTGGACCCGCACCACGTCTGGACGCACCAGTACGCCGAGAGCCGCCTGAAGTGGCGCCCGAAGAAGCCTCTGACGGTGCTGGTCCTGCGGACCTACCTGCTGCCCGAGCCGGTCGAGTTCGAGTACCGGGCGGAGTACGGGGGGTGCAAGAGCTGGATCGAGCTTGAAGAAGCCGTCTCCACCGCGGGCTCGCGTCCCGTTCTCGAGGATACGGCCTTCGAAGAGCTCGTAAGGCCCACACTCGGCGCGCTCGAGGGCCTCGCGCCCGCGCCGGTGGGCCGCTAGGAGAGGGCTCCGTGAGCGCCGACGCGATACCCGTGATCCTGACCTTCGCGCTGATGCTCGTCGCCTGGCAGGTGGTCTTTGCGTCCAACAGGGACCTGGTGCGGGCCCGGGCGTGGGGGGAACTGGCCCGCCGGCTGCTCCCGTTCGCGGCGATCACGATCATGGCAGCAAGCCTGCCGCTGGTGCAGGGCCGGCAGGAGTCCTGGGCGCCCTACGTCTGGGCGCTAGCGTTCGGCGTCGTTCTGGTCGTCGCGATCTTTCTCTCTATGCCCCTGAAAGAGCGCCAGGCAACCAGGGCGTTCCGCGCCGGGGACTACACGGAAGCCGCCGCCTTGTACCGCGGGCTCGTCGACAAACACCCCCTCGCCCGCTACTGGGCCTTTCTCGGGGCGGCTCTGGGGGCCGGGGAGCGGCACGAGGAGGGCGTGGACGCCTCGACAAAGGCTGTCGAGCTCGACCCGAAGTACGGGCTCGCCTACTACAACCGCGCCCTGATCCTACGTCGCCTGGGCCGCAAGAGCCGGGCGACGAAGGACCTGAACAGGGCCCTGGAAGCGGACCTCCCCCGCCGCTTCAGGACCGCGGCCAGGAGGGCCCTCGAGGAGTCTTAGGCGAGTGAGCTTCTTCTACCCAACGCTAGGCGCCCTGGCGATACTCGCCGGCTTCCTCTTCGCCGTCGGCCGGCAGAACCGGGATCTCCTGCGCGTGCGGGCGTACGGGGAGCTCCTGGCGCGACTCCTGCCGCTCCTCACGGCCGGCGTCCTCATCCTCGGGCTGCCGTTCGTCATGGACCTGACGATCCAGGGAAACGCGCTCCTCGTACTCCTCGTCTACCTCGGCGGCGCCGTCGTTCTGACGGTCATGATGGCCCGCCTCGTGGCCCCCGAGGAGAGGCGGGCCGGGACGCTCTTCCGGCGCGAGGAGTACGAGGAGGCCGCCGCCGTTTACGAACAGCTCATCGCCCGCCGCCCCCTCCCCCGCTACTACTCGGCCCTCGGCGCGAGCCTCGACGCCTCCAACGATCCGCACGCGGCGCTGGAGGCCGCCGACACCGCCATAAAGCTCGACCCAAAGCTCGGCATCGCCTACTATAACCGCGCCTCCGCGCTGGCGGCCCTGGGCGAGCTTACGCGGGCCCGCGAAGACTTGCAGGCCATCTCCAGGATCGACCCGAACCGCCGCCTGCGCCGGGCCGCCGAAGAGGCCCTGAAGACCCTGGAGAAGGG
>JAUJNO010000005.1:93605-205109 GCA_030448125.1 Rubrobacteraceae bacterium
TCGTCCGTCTCGCCCTCGAAGATCGCGAACGCCGCGCCCTGGGGATCTCGCACGACCGCGATGCGGCCGGCGGGGACCTCGAACGGCCCAACCAGCGCGGCGCCGCCCAGCTCCCGAACCTTCGCCACTGCGCCCTCGCACGAGGGGACCGTGAAGTAGGCGAGCCAGTAGGGCGGCGCGTCGCCGTGCTGTTCCGTCATCGGCATGACGCCGCCGTTGCTAGAACCAGCGTTCTTGATAACCACGTAGGCCAGCTTCCCATCCTCCTCCATGGGCTCCGTCTCCCAGCCGAAGAGCCCGGCGTAGAAGGCGGCCGCCCTCTCGGGCTCGCGGCTCTGAAGCTCGTTCCAGGTCAGGCAGCCGGCGTCGTTGACCCGGCCCGCCCCGACGTGCTCCCGCGGCTCCCAGGCTGCGAGCACGGCGCCCGTCGGGTCCTGGATAATAGCCATCCGGCCGGAGTCGAGAACGTCGAACGCCTCGCCGTAGACCGTGCCGCCCAGCTCGCTCGCCCGCGCAGCGGTCGCGCCGGCGTCCTCGACGCTCACGTAGTGGAACCAGTGAGAAGGGATACCCTGCTCGCGCCGCCCGGCTTCGAGCTCGTAGAGGCCGCAGACCTCGTCGCCACCCAGGCTCAGCATCGTGTACGTCCCCGCCTCCCCGGCCGGCATGTCCTCCGCCTCCCAGCCGAACAGCTCGCCGTAAAAGGCCTTGGCGCCTACCGGATCCGTCGTCGCCAGGTCCACCCAGCAGAAGGTCCCCGGCTCGTAATGCTCCCTCTTGCCCATCCGTTCCTCCTCCCTGCCGCTTCTTCCGATAGGCCAAAAGGCCGTGCCGTAAGTCTACGGAGACCCTCCCGGTTCCCAAGTAGCAAACGCTTGTAGCCGGTAGACGGCGTGCGCCGGACAGGGAGATCGAGGGGCGAGCGTGGGAAGGTATATTTTTGCGGGACCGGAGGCCGGACGGTCAGGCGTTCGAAAGCCCGGTCGTAAGCTTCCCCGAGGGTCCATCGACGCTCGCGAGCTTCACCCCGATGCTCTCGAACTCCCCGTCCGGACGGTAGAGCCTGACGACGTGGCCTACCAGCCTGCCACGTTCCCTGAAGACCCGCGCCAGCCGCGGAGATCCCGCTGCGTATCGGTGGTGAGCAGAACCGCGTTCGCCCAGTCCAGGGCTGCGTAACGGTTCATGAGCCCCGCCTCTTTCGAACGGTCTACCCCTCGGCCAGGCCGCGGCCTGGCCAACCAGCCTATCGAACCTTCTTCTGGACGTTCAGCGCCATGGTGGCGGTCCAGGAATCTACGGGCACGTCCGAGAGGACCGGATGCAGCGGCACTTCCATCCACACGCCGTCCAAAGCGTTGCGCACCCCGGTTCCGCCCTTGCCGACAGCGTCATGCACCTTCAACTGCAGCTTCTCGACTATACCATCCAACCAGGGCAACCGCTCGACGATGCGTTGGCTGAGCGTAGAACTCATGCGTCTCCCTTGCCTAAGTTCTTTGGCTAAAGCTCTTACCTATTCATTCGCCCGCGGGAAGCGGGGCCGAACCATACGCTCCGGCGACTATCGAACACCGCGTTCTCGTCGGGCTTACGTCCGCGGCTCGGGTACCGACCCGTTCGCCTGGTCTGCGCGGCGGACGTTCTTTTCCTTCTCCAGCACCACCTCGTATGTTTCCTCGTGGCGCTCCGCTATGGCGGACCAGGAGAGGTTGCGGGTGTAGACGCGCCCCGCCTCCCCGAGACGGGCACGCTGGGGCGCGTCGGTTAGCAGCTCGGAGAGGACCGCCGAGATCCCGGAGGCGTCCCGTCGCTTCACGAGCCGCAACAGACGTCCGTCCGCGAGGTCCGGCTCCGGCGGATCGGGGCGGGTGGCGACGACGGGCAGGCCGTGCGCGAAGAGCGCGAGCAGGGTGCCGCTCTTGAGCGTGACGCCTTCGTTGAACGGCAGCACCCCCACGTCGGCGCCCGAGAGCAGCCGGGATGCCTCGTCCTCCGGCACGTATCCCGTCATCGCTACGGAGCCGTCGAGCCCAAGCTCCTTGATGAACGTTTGAAGTTTGTTCCAGTACCAGGCGGCCTCCCCACCCAGGGCCAGGCTCTCGACGCCGCCGATGAGCAGCAGGCGCGCCTTCGGCCGGCTCTCGAGCACCTTTTTGTGCGCCTTCAGCAGGTTCTCTATGCCCTTGACCGGGTGGAGGAAGCCGAAGTAAGCGACGACCTCCGCGTCGGGGGGCCAGCCGTACCGGGAGCGCGCCTCGTCCCTGGCCTCGTCGCGTCCTACAGGGGCTATGTCCACGTTCGCGACGAGCGGGATGCGATGCAGACGAGGGGCGAGCCACGGCAGCCGCTCGACTATGGAAACCTCGGCGTGGGTGTTCGTCGTGAGCAGGATGTCGCTCCCGGTGAGCAGGAAGCCGTCCTCGCGGTCCCACACGCCGTGGCGCTGTCCCCAGGTCTTGAGCGCCTCGACGGCTCCCGGCGGGACGCCGCGCGGCTCCCACTCCCACCAGCCGTACTCGTGTACCGTCGTTACGAGGGGAGCGTGGCAGCCGGCCGCGCGCAACAGCGGTGGCAGGAAGAAGACGGCACGCTTGAAGCCGTAGGTACCGGCGGCGTGCTGGATATGGATCACGTCGGGTTCCGCCCGCCGCACGGCCCGCACCAGCGCCGGCAGGTCTGGAAGCCCCCAGCCGCGCACCACGCCTTTCACCCTCCGGTCTTTCGAGTCTCTGGCTGCCTCCCTGGTGGTGAGCACGAGGGAGGAGACGCCGCGCTCGTCGAGGGCGGAGCGGAGGCGTTGGACGTAGTGCGCCACGCCGCAACGCTCCGGCCGGTACGTGCCCGCCACCATCACCACACGCGTCACGACGCGTCTCACGACGCCCGCGTCCCCTCCTGCCGGGGAGCTGTCGCGGGTCTCTCGCCCACCTCCGCGAGCAGTGAGAGGCCGGCCTCCGCCACCTCTTTGGGGGGTATATCCAGGCACTCGAGGTTGTACGGGCAGGTGAAGGCGTAGCACGGGCTGCAGGTGGTCTCGCGGCGGAGCAGCCAGTGGGGAGCGTCGCGCGGGCGCCACTGCTCCTCTAGCTCCGTGCCCGAGAACAGCACCACGCCCGGAGTGCGCAGGGCGTCGAGGAGGTGCATGGTGGAGGTGTTATTCGTCAACACCAACCGCGCGCCCTCGACGAGCGCCGCAAGCTCGGAGAAGCCGGTCACGCCGACGAGATCCACACCCCGGTCGCCGAGAGTGTCGAGCAGCTCTCCGCCGCGGCTACGGTCCGCTTCGGTGCCGCTCACCACCACCGGCCAGCCCGTCTCTTCGGAGAGGAGGCGCGTGGCGAGGGCGAAGCGGTGCGTGGGGTAGGTGCGGGCCTGCGCGCTCGCCCAGGGGCTCAGCAGGACGTACGGCGCGTCCGGGGAAACGCCGCGCGCCTCCAGCAGCCCGGCGGCGGTCCTGTGCGCCTCCTCGGGCACGCGGACGCTCAGGCTGCGGTCCTCGACGCGGAAGCCTGCGTGCTCGATCAGACGCAGGTTCCGCTCCACCTGGTGCAGTTCGTCGGGAGCAGGGGGCGCCTCGTCGGTGAGAACGCCCCCGCCCCACTCCTTCGACTCGCCCAGCCTCAAAGGGATGCACGCCAGGTAGCAGGCGTAGCCGGCGGGGTGCGGCGTCTGCTTGAAGGAGGTGAGGATGATCGCCGCGTCGTAAGAACCTTGCCGTAAGGTTTCGATCAACTCCCACTCCCGTGCCGGGTCGAAAGAGAGGCGCCCCAGGTCCTGCCAGAGAACTCGCCACGGCAGCACCTCATCCACCCACGGCAGAAGCGGCGCGGCCTCCTTCCCCCCGGGGCTCGCCATCAGCGTGATGCTCGCCGCGGGTAAGTTCTCCTTGAGCGCGCGCAACACGGGCCCGGTCATCACCACGTCGCCGATGTTGTCGAGCCGCATCACCAGCAGCCGCCGCGCCTCCGCCCAGGATTCGTTCACCGTTCGCCCCCGCGAAAGCTCGTCTCGCGGATGGCAGCCTCCCCTTCGGAGTGGCCGTCGAGAAAGTCGGCGGCCACGTCCAGTACGTCCTCCACGGAGATGTCCTCCAGGCAGGTGC
The DNA here is from genome assembly GCA_030448125.1 of Rubrobacteraceae bacterium. Taxonomy (GTDB): domain Bacteria; phylum Actinomycetota; class Rubrobacteria; order Rubrobacterales; family Rubrobacteraceae; genus Rubrobacter_F. Next base: position 97,711 of record JAUJNO010000005.1, read on the forward strand.
GCCACGGGCGGTCTTCGAGAGTACACGTCCCCGAGTACCAGCAGGGCTGTTGGGTAAAGTCGGAGACGACGCGCTGGGGGCAGCCGGAATAACCCTGGAGGTTCGTGTGCGGGGGCGGCTGGCCGTATCGGCCGTGCCAGGCAGGACCGAAAAGCATGACCGTGGGCACGCCGAGCGTGGCGGCGATGCGTAACGGTCCCGTATCCGCGCCCACGGCGATGTCGGCGCAAGACAGGGCGGCGGCGAGCTCTCGGAGCAACCCGCGCGGCCACACGCGCGCCCGTTCCCCACGAGCCGGGCGACACGCGACGCCTGCCCGGGGTCGGAGCCGACGGGCACCACGACGTCCGCGCCGTGACGTTCTCCGAGCCCGGCCCAGGGCGCCCCAGCGTTCCTCCGGCCAGCGTTTCACCTCCATCCCCGCGTCCGGGAGCAGGAAGATGAGCGGGCGACGTAGATCGGCGAGTTTCTCGGCGGCAACGGAACGCTCCTCGGGGGTGAGATGACAGCCGGGCGGGGAGATGGCCCCCGGCTCGATCAGGCCCTCGGCCAACAGGATGCGCAAGAAACGCTCGCCTACCCGCTCGTCGGGGGCGGCGCCGCCACAGGTTCGCCGCCACGCGAGGCGCGCCACAACCGCGGACCAGCTCATCGATGCCATCGTAGGACGTATCCGAGACCACCAGGTCCCAGCCGCCTCGCGCGAGTAACTCCTCGACCGTCTCCCGGGCGCGATGGGGATGGGCGGGGTCGGGCTTCGGGGCGTGTACCACCTCGTGTACCAGTGGGTCGCCTTCGAGCAGTTCGCCGCCGGGCGAGAAGGTGAGGACGGTCAGGCGAGCCTCCGGGTACGAGCGGGCGAGGGCCTGAATGGCCTGCAACGCTATGAGGACGTCCCCAAGCCCTCCCAGCAACTCCACGAACAGGATCTCGCGCACAGAGGTTGTCTTTCGAACCAAGCCTCTCCCGCTCCGACGCGGCTCTCCGGGACCGGACGAACCGGACGCACTCCATCGTCCTCCGGCTCCCCTGGGCCCTCCCTGGATCCCGCCTCGAACTCGCCGTCGATCATCTACCGCCTCCACCGCTGCGTCTGCCCGAGCCAGCGATCACCTCTACCCATCTTGGCCTGGTTAGTATACCTTAGTGACCAAAAGTAGAATAAGCTCGGGGTTGGCGCCAAACCGGTTCCCTGGCGCGCGCAAGGGCAGCGGAGCAGCGCCGCTCTCCGGCTAACGGGCGTTCCGAGCTCTCACGCACCGAGCGCATCATATCCTCCGTGGAGCGGTCCCTCGATGTCGCGCCGTTCGTCCATCTTGATCACCGTGTACGCCCGCCCGGCTCCGAGCTCGAAGACGGCGGCCTGCGCGCGGGCGATGGCGGCGTAGGCCTCTTCGGTCGTTTCGGCCTCGACCGTCGTCCCCATCGGCCCCAAGGTGCATTTCCAGGCCAGACGCCTCCAGTTCTCTGACGGCCACCTTCACGTACTCGCTGACGCCCGGCGTCCCCGTCCCGAGCGGGAAGATGCTCACCTCGGCTATAACCACGCTACCGTCCTTTCTCTCCACGCACCTGCCCCACAGCGCAATCGGCGCCTCACCGTCCGGACGCACGAGACCCGCGCTGGTCCCACCCGGAACTTCCAGACAACGAAACTATAGAACCACCAGTGCCCCATCGCCCGGTGGCCCACTCGCTGCGGAGAGGGGGGATTCGAACCCCCGATGCCGGGGTTACCGGCATAACGGTTTTCGAGACCGCCGCATTCAACCGCTCTGCCACCTCTCCGCGAAGAGTTTACCGCTCACTCCTCACCTCTCCAACTCGCGCCACAAGCCGGATGCCGGTTCTAGATCCCGCCCTCCCCAACCGCCATTCAGCCTCCCTCGATTCAGAAACCTGCAACCGCAACTCTCCTGATACCTGTAGTTGAAGCATAAGATTATCTCTGCAAAGCTACAGTTGCTGGAGACGTACGACTGCCACCTAAAATTTCCTGCACTTTGCAGGTGTTTTGCAAGCGTAAAGGTCGGGATTCAACTGGAGATAAAAGAGAAGGGAGGACCGAATGACCCACCCTGATCAACCTTCTAGTATAAGGTTAGTTGCACTTGGAGTAGCCGCAGGAGTGGCAGACGACGCAGCCTTCCTGCTTGGTGAGGCCACCGGAGCAGTCAGGGCAGGCCCCTATGACGGGAGGCTCTTCGCCTCGGCGGGGCCCGTCTTCGACGAGGTAGTGCTCGGCCATGGAGCGGGCTACGCCGTCGGGGACGGAGAGGACGGCGTTGGGGCCGACGCCAGCCGGGTGACCGTCCTGGATACCGCGCAGCTGGTGGACTATCTCGGCGGGTAGCGCCGTGGGTCATGGCCGCGAGATCCATCCGTCCCAGAGCGTCGAGAAGGCCGCCGCCGTACCGCCGGGTTTACCGAGGATCACGAAGCACTCGCGCGGGCCGAACTCGTCGTCGTTCATCGTGACGTACATCGGGCCGTGGCCGGTCTGCATCTTCTTGGTCACCCCGCTGAGGGTGCGAGGACGGCCGTTGCGCGCCTCGGCCAGAGAGACGTGCTTGACGGTCTCGGGTGGAGCCTCGGCCGGCTGCGGGGCCAGCGTCGGGCTCTGCCCGGTCTTGCCCGTACTGAGGACCTGGGCATCGCGCGAGCCGTCGCGGTAGACCGCCATCGCCTTGCACCCGAGGGAGTAGGCGAACCGCCTGTAGGCGTCCTCGACGTCCTTCTCCGTCGCCTCGTTGGGGAGGTTGATGGTTTGGAGATCCCCATCGAGGTGTGCTTCTGGAACGCCGCCTGCATGCGGACGTGCCACTCGGCGGTGATGTCGTGCGAGGTAACCCACGCGCTCCACGTCCTCCGGGACCTCGGGGATGTCGCGCACGCTGCCATGCTCGGCGACCTTCTTCATGAGCGCCTCGGAGTAGAAGCCGCGCGCTCCTGGCGAGCTTCACGAACTCCGGGGTTCACGTCGGGGAGCTCCATATCCGCCTGGCGGCGCATGAACGCCACGGCGAAGAGCGGTTCGATCCCGCCCGAGCAGCCGGCGATGATCGAGATGGTCCCCGTCGGGGCTATGGTGGTGACGGTAGCGTTGCGGACGCGGTCGCCCCGGGCCTCGTGCCGCGAGCCCTCGAAGTGGGGCATCACGCCGCGCTCCTCGGCCGGGGCCGGCTCGCCTCCCACGCCTCGTCGTCGACGAACTTCATCACCTTCTCGGCGAAGGCGAGGCCCTCTTCTGAGTCGTAGGTGAGACCGAGCTGTATGAGGAGGTCGGCGCCCTTGACCCCCAAGCCGATACGGCGGTTGCCGCGGCTCATCTCGTCGATCTCGGGGAGCGGGTAGTGGTTCATCTCGATCGTTGTCGAGGAACCGGACCGTCGTGTGGACCGTCTCGCGCAGGTCGTCCCAGTCGACCGACGTCGCCGTTGCGATAGAAGCGCTCCAGGTTGATCGAGCCGAGGTTGTTGCGAGTCGTAGGGCGGCAGGTGTGCTTCGGAGCACGGGTTCGTCGACTCTATCGGGAACTGCGGCGTCGGGTTGTCGCCGTTGATCCGGTCTATGAACACCACGCCCGGCTCGCCGTTCAGCCAGGCCCCCTTCACGATCTCGAAGAGGTCCCGCGCCCGCACGGTCCTCTCCACCTCGCCGTCGCGCGGGTTGGTCAGGTCGAAATCCGTGTCGTTCTCGACGGCCTCCATGAAGGCGTCGGTAACGGCGACGGAGATGTTGAAGTTGTTCACCGCCGTATTGTCGTTCTTGCAGGTGATGAACTCCTCGATGTCCGGGTGATCCACGCGCAAGATGCCATGTTCGCCCCGCGCCGGGTGCCGCCCTGCTTTATGTGCTCGGTCGAAGAGTCGAAGACGCTCATGAACGAGACCGGCCCCGAAGAGACCCCCATCGTGCTCTTTACTATGTCCCCCTTGGGCCTCAACCGCGAGAAGCCGAAGCCTGTCCGCCCCCGCTCTTGTGGATGATCGCCTGGTGCTTGAGCGTGTCGTAGATGCCGTCTATGGAGTCCTCGACCGGTAGCGACGAAACACGCCGAGAGCTGCTGCGGCTCCGCCCGGCGTTCATCGGGGTCGGCGAGTTGGGCATGAACTTCCTCGACTCGTCATGAGCTGGAGGAACCTCTCCTTGGAGTCCTCGTAGAGGCGCTGAGCCTCATCACCCCCTTGAAACGGAACTCGCCCTCGGCGATGTTCGACGCCACGCGCCGGAACATGTCGATAGGCTCCTCGATCACGGCTCTCCACGCTCGTCCTTCTTTAGATAGCGCTTCTTGAGAACCGCGACCGCGTTCGCAGAGAGCTCCGCGCCTCGCCCGTCCTATCTCGCCCGATCTCCATACCCTACGTATTCCTCCCTTGATTCTCCACTTAATTTTACGGGTGCTGGTGCCAGATACCAACCAGATGTTTCGGCGCCCGGTCTCCCCACCGGCGCGCGACACGGAGAAGTTCCGGAAGTTACGCGACCCGAGCCCGCGAGCCTCACAGCTCGCTGCGGAACTGGTCCACGTCCGTGTACTGTCTATACACCGAGGCGAACCTGAGGTACGAAACCATGTCCAACTTCCTCAGGCGCACCAGCGACATATCCCCAGCCGCCGCGACGTCACCTCGTGCCGCCGCCGCTCGCGGAGCTCGGCCTCGATCTCGTCCACCACAAACTCGATCTCATCCTCGGGCACCCGCCTCTTGGCGCACGCCTTTAATAATCCCCCGTGCAACTTGGCCCTATCAGACGGCTCCCGCGTCCCGTCCCGTTCAAGACCATCAGCCTCAGAGGCTCCCGACGCTCGTACGTAGTGAACCGCTTCTCGCACGAAAGACACTCCCGGCGACGCCGGATCGCGTCCTTCCCCTCCGATAGGCGACTGTCGATTACCTTCGTATCCTCAAAATCACAGTACGGACACTGCACCTCGTAACCCCCGTTACCTCAACACCACATCTGGTACCTCAGCAAATTAACACACCACATTTTCTAACCGCAACATCAGCTACATAACCTTTAATATCAGGTTAACATCATCCTCTCACCTCGAATAGCCCATTCCCAAGCGGAATTCGCCCCCATAGCCCCTTCCTCAAAATTTTTCAGAAAGTTTTTCACGGAGACAGTTTTTTGGGGAATACGCAGCAAATCAAGTACCTTTACCCTTGGTCTAGTTTGCGGTCTCTACTTATAGTTCATTCTAGATGTAGTATTTCTAATACTATATACCTATAGTTCAGGCTTATTCTATACGGGGTTTTCTTGTACTTCTATGAGGATCGGTGTGGTTTTCACCTGATGCGTCGTTGTTTGAAGAAGTCGCGGAGGAGGGTAGCTGCCTCGATCTGGAGGATTCGGCGGTGTAGGGGTAGGTATGGTTGAGGCGAGGGTCCGCGGGGAGGTCGTAGAGGGAGCCGGCGGCGCCTGCCTTGGGATCGGAGGCGGCGTAGACGAGGCGGTTTATACGGGCGGCGTGGAGGGCGCCGGGCGGGGCAGGGTTCGAGGGTGACGTAGAGGGTGCAGCCGGTGGGCGCCAGCCTCCGAGTACGTGGGCGGCGCGGCGAATGGCGAGGAGTTCGGCGTGGGCGGTCGGGTCTTTTGTGGCCTCGCGCTCGTTGTGGGCGGAGGCCAGGACCTCCTCTCCCCTGACGACCACGGCGCCGACGGGGACTTCTCCTTTCTCGGCGGCTCTCTCGGCCTCTCTGAGGGCGCGGCGCATAAGCCGCAGGTCCCTATCGGCTTCGGGGTCCGGCTTTTTGGTCCTGGATCCAAGTTCTTCAGACACAGTGCTGATGATAACAACACAGCGCGTTGTGACCAGTGGAGCGCGACGTCGGTCCGTAGTATCGGCCTCGGGCGACGGTTGAAACACAATTGGGTAGAAGGCCTTGTGGAGACGCGAGGGACTCGCAGGCGACGAGTCGAGGCCTTTTACGGCTGCGAACAAGCCGAAGGAGACGGCGGCGTCCGCCGGGAGGCGAGGGAGTCCTACTCTGCCGGCACGAGCTCTTTCTCGATGCGCTCCCCGATCTCGTTTCGCACCTTACGGAACACCTCCAGGCGCTCCACTTCGCTACCGGTGGCTCGGGATGGATCCTCGAAAGACCGGTGCAGACGGTTCTTCGCTCCAGGGAAGACCGGGCAGGCCTCGTTGGCCTCGTCGCAGACGGTGTGATCACGTACTCGAAAGACTCCCCCAGGTAGCGTTGGATCTCTTTCGACTTCCTGTGCGGAGATGTCCACACCGATCTCGCCCATAGCTCGCACCGCCAGCGGCCTGACGAACGCCGCCTCCATACCGGCGCTCGATACCTCGAGCCCCTGTCCTCGGCGAGGTGCCGCAAGAGCCCCTCGGCCACCTGGGAGAGCGCCGAATTGTGGGTGCACAGGAACAGCACCTTCGGGCGAGCTTCCGACCTCATCACCGGCTCGATCCCTGGGATACCAAGACGCCAAGCTGACCCGCCGCCTCGGCGAGGAGCTGGCGAGCACTATCTCCATCCACGGAGTAGAAGCTCCACTTCCCGCGCCGTTCCTCCCGCACCAGCCCGGCCTCCTTGAGCTTGCCGAGGTGGTAAGAGACCTTAGATTGACCTATCCTGTAGTAGTCCTCGAACTCGCAAACGCAGATCCCTGGGAAGTCTTCTTCACTGGTAACCGGCACGCCGAGATCCAGCAGGTCGCAGCAGCATCGGCGGCCCTCGGACAGCGCTGTTGCCAGCACCCCGAGCATTCGTACCCGGACGGGGTCCGAAAGTGCCCTCCCCAAGGCGACTTCCCACGGACCCCCAGCAACCCCCCGTGATTCCCCGACCATGGCGTACCACCAGGGTNAACTCTATCGGGAACTGCGGCGTCGGGTTGTCGCCGTTGATCTTGTCTATGAACACCACGCCCGGCTCGCCGTTCAGCCAGGCCCCCTCGACTATCCTATCGAAGAGGTCGCGGGCCCGTATCGTCTCGGCTACTTCACCGTCGCGCGGGTTGACCAGATCGAAGTCCCCGTCCCTCTCGACGGCCTCCATGAAGGCGTCGGTAATGGCGACGGAGATGTTGAAGTTGTTCACCTGATCGTTGTCCCTCTTGCAGGCGATGAACTCCTCGATATCTGGGTGGTCGACCCTCAGGATACCCATGTTCGCCCCGCGCCGGGTGCCGCCCTGCTTGATCTTATCGGTCGAAGCGTCGTATATAGCCATGAACGAGACCGGCCCCGAAGAGACCCCCATCGTGCTCTTCACGAGGTCGTTCTTCGGCCGCAGCCGTGAGAACCCGAAGCCCGTCCCGCCCCCGCTCTTGTGGATGACGGCCTGGTGCTTGAGGGTGTCGTAGATGCCGTCTATGGAGTCCTCGACGGGCAGGACGAAACACGCCGAGAGCTGCTGCAGCTCCCTCCCGGCGTTCATCAGGGTCGGCGAGTTGGGCATGAACTTCCTCGAGAGCATGAGCTGGAGGAACCTCTCCTTCGACTCCTCGTAGAGGCTCCGCGCCTCATCGCCCTCTTTAAAGCAGAGTTCGCCCTCGGCTATGTTCGACGCCACGCGGCGAAACATGTCGATGGGCTCCTCTACCGGCTCGCCGCGCTCGTTCTTCTTCAGGTAGCGCTTCTTGAGAACCGCGATCGCGTTCTCCGAGAGCTCTGCCGTGGTGTGCCTATCTCGCCCGATCTCCATACCTCGAGTATTCCTCCCTTATTCTCCCATTAATTCTACCGGCCGGATGCCGGATGCCAACCAGATATTTAGTCCCGAGCGGTCTCCCCACCGGCCCGTGCCCCCCACGTAAGCGCTCCCGGCTACCTGGGCGCGAGCTACCTGCCCGAGCCCGCGAGCCTCACCAGCTCGGAGCGGAACTGGTCCACGTCCGTATACTGTCTGTACACCGAGGCGAACCTGAGGTAAGCCACCATGTCCTGCTTCCTCAAGCGCAGCAGCGCCATGTCCCCCAGACGCCGCGAGGTTACCTCGTGCCGCCGCCGATCACGGAGCTCGGCCTCGATCTCGTCCACCATGAACTCGATCTCCTCCTCCGGAACCCGCCGCTTGGCGCACGCCTTCATCAACCCCCCGTGCAGCTTGGCCCGGTCGAACGGCTCCCGCGTCCCGTCCTTCTTCAAGACCATCAGCCGCAAAGGCTCCCGACGCTCGTACGTAGTGAACCGCTTCTCGCACGAAAGACACTCCCGCCGCCGCCGTATGGCGTCCTTCCCCTCCGAAAGGCGGCTGTCGATCACCCTGGTATCCTCGTTGTCACAGTAGGGACACTGCACCTCGTAACCCCCATCCCGTCAACACCACATCTGGTACCGTGGAAAACTAGCACACCACATTTTCTTATCGCAATACCAGCTACATTAACCTTAACAACAGGTTAACATAACCCTCTCCCCTCGCGAAGCCCATTCCCAAGCGGAATAAGCCCCCATAGCCCCTTCGACAAAGTTTTTCAAAAAATTTTTCACAAACGCCGTATAAAGGCGAATTTGCAGCAAATCGCGTACCTTTATCTTGAGGTAGAGTCACAACCTTTGACTATCACTCGACACTAAGTATAGTATTTTACTATGCTTGTACCTGTAGTTTAAGTTTACTGTACAGTGACTCTTCAGGTCCCCTCGGATGGGGAGCCGGGGTGGTTTTGCTGCTTGTCGCGGCGTTGTTTGAAGAAGGCGCGGAGGAGAGCTGCCGACTCGGCTTGCAGGATTCCGGGGGTGTAGGGGTAAGTGTGGTTCAGGCGGGGGTCCGCGGGGAGGTCGTAGAGGGTACCGGCGGCGCCGGCTTTGGGGTCGGGGGCAGCGTAGACGAGGCGGTTTATACGGGCGGCGTGGAGGGCGCCGGCGCACATGGGGCAAGGTTCGAGGGTGGCGTAGAGGGTGCAGCCGGTGAGGCGCCAGGTCCCGAGTACGTAGGCGGCGCGGCGGAGGGCGAGAAGTTCGGCGTGGGCGGTCGGGTCTTTGGTCGCCTCGCGCTCATTGTGGGCGACCGCCAGGACCTCCTCTCCCCTGGCGACCACGGCGCCGACGGGGACCTCGCCACGTTCGGCAGCTCGTGCGGCCTCTTCGAGGGCGCGGCGCATCATCGTGAGGTCCGTCGCCGGGTCCGGTTTGCTCCGGGGCAGCTTCTCGGGCTCTTCGTGTCCGTCCGATTTAAGTTTTTCGGGCACAGTGCCGATAATAACAACGCGGCCCGGTAAAACCAGTGTGCCGCGTTGGCGTCCGCGCTGTGTCGCGGGGCACCGGGCGGGCGGGTTTTGTCTTTTGGAGGGATCGTGCAGCGTAGTCGGGTCNACCGAACTGTAAGGGCCAGAGAGAGTTCTTCCTGGCCCAGTTGAAGAGCTTGTCCGTGCTCGTCGTTATGATGTTCGGCTCGTTGAACTTCTGCATCAAACCCATTTAAGGGCCCCCTTCTTCCAGGCGTAGGCGAGCCCCACGCCCAATATGAGTACGAAGATAACCATCTCCACGAAGCCGTAAAGCCCCAGACCCCGGTAGATAACGGCCCACGGATAGAGAAACGCCGCCTCCACGTCGAAGATTAGGAAGAGCAGCGCGAAGACGTAGTAGCGCACCGGGAAGGGACGCCACGGGTCGGTGACCGTCACCTCTCCAGTCTCGTAGTTCTGGCCCTTGGCCTGCGAACTCTTCCGGCTCGGCGAGATGAGCCGCGCCAGGACCAGGGTGGTCGCAACGAAACCGACGACCAGCAAGATAAACAGGCCCACATACACGTAGAGCGTGCCGTAACCGATCTCCTGAAGTAACAGAGCTAGAGCCAAAACCGGCCTTTCTTCCTCGAGACGCTACTCGAAAACTAAACGCAATATACTCGCGCTACACGCAACTTTCAAGAAGCTACTAATGGTAGCAAAGCCTGTTTAGCTCCCGTTGGCGGCGAGTATCTTTACAAACTGCACGAGCATCTGCCGGTAGGTCTCTAAAGAGTCGGAGACCACGAACTCTCTGGGACCGTGGTGTCCGCCGCCTATAGGGCCGAACTCGACGCCGGGGATGCCGGCGCGCTGGAAGAAGACGATGTCGGAGGCGCCGTGGCGGCCAACACCGACCGGGTTGCCGTGGAAGTGCCGCGCCGCGACCTCGCGGAGGGCTTTGACGAACGGGGTATTCTTGGAGACGTAGGTCGGCTCGTGGGTGAAGAGAACCTTCGCTTCGGCGGGGAGGTCTATCGAGCGGATCTGGCGCGTGATCTCCTTGGGGTCCTGTTCGGGCAGGTAGCGGATGTCGAGGTCGTAGGTGCAGCGGTCCGGGACGCGGTTTATGACGTCGCCGCCGATGATCCGGGCCATGTTGATGCTCGGGTACGGGAAGAGCTCACTCCTCTCCCTGGCGAACGGCAACTCCAGTATGCGCTTGTAGTGCTCGTAAGCCAGAAGCACCGCGTTCTTGCCCAACCAGGGCTGCGAGCCATGCGCGCTCTTGCCCCTCACGGTGACCCTCAGATCCAGGACCCCCTTCGCCTGCAGACCTATGTGGAAGTCCGTCGGCTCGCCCGTGATGAGGAAGTCGCCCGTGTGCCCATTCTCGATGAGCACCTCCGCCCCCTTGAGTCCCCCATACTCCCTCTCCTCATCCGGGACGATGAGGAGCTCCACCGTCGCGTCGCAGCCCGTAACGTGCAGGTCCTCAACCGCGTACATCATCGCGGCTAGAGCGCCCTTCATATCGTAGACGCCGCGGCCAAAAAGCTCGCCGTCCTGCTCGCGAGCCTCGAACTGCTCCTCCTCACCCGGCACCACGTCCGCGTGAGCATGCAAGAGTATCTTTGGTCCTCCCGAGCCAACCCTAGCTACCAGCGAAGAGAGTTCCCCCTGTGGCCCCGCACCCTTGTAGCGGCTCGTCTCAAGCCCCCGCGCCTCGAACCAGCCGTTGACAAAGTCCATGGTGGACTCGGCCGCCCCCGGCGTATAAGACCGGTACCGGACCAGCCGTCGGGTGAGCGAGAGCACTTCTAACTTATTAGCCGCTATCGTCAGTTTTGCAGGGCTCCGTCTTGTCAGGAATTATAAGCGATACACATACTATCAATCGTTCCCCGAACCGTCTCGCCGAACACCTCGCCAGTTTATAGGTAGTTTGTTGAAGTAGAAAAAGCGCCGTGTTCCAATGCTGGCCTAAGGTAGGCGCCGCCGTGACCAAACGACTGCCCGTAAGACCCGCTCCCGGCCCCTCGAAAGGGTACACGCCGCCCGCCGCTCCTCACGCGGCCTCTCTTTCACGCTCGCGCCCAGCGCGAGGGCTTCAGGCGCTACCTGGAGGGGCTCCTGCTCCCGGCCGAGCGCAACAAGACCCTTACCGCGCTGGCGAACACCGTGCCCGTGGCTGGGGCACAGTGAAAGGAGGCACAGAGCCTGCTATGGTTCCTCTCCGAGTCCGGGTGGGACCCGCGGGAGGTCAACGAGCGCCGTCTCGAGCTCTTGCTCCAAGACCCCGCCACCGCCCCGAATCTAGAGGGTGTCCTCCTAGTCACAGACGAGCACGGGGACCGCAAGTGGGCAAGAAGAGGACCGCGCCCGTCGGCAGGCAGTGGCTGGACAACCTCGGCAAGACCTACAACGGCATCGTGTCGGTGAGCTCCTTGTGGGCCGAGGAGGGGGCATACTACCTCCTTTGGAGGTAGTATGCCCCGGCGCACCACTTCGAAGGCGGCAAGACCGATCCGAAGTTGCGCACGAAGCTGAAGATAGTGCACTAGCTGGTGGAGCGTTCGGTCGCGATAGGCCCGGGCTTTAGGCGGTGGTCGCGGACTCCTTCTACGGCGCAGACCGGGGGTTCAAGCGCTCCCTGGGGGAGTCGGAGGTCGGCTACGTTTTGGCACTATTGAGGAAATGGATACCCTCCACCTCCCTATCCCAGGGCTTGTGGGTATGGCCGAAGGCGATCAAATCACCTTCCCTCACACCGGCGGCCTTCGTCAGCTTCAGCGCGAAAGAGTCGGGCCTATCTCCCGTCCAATAGAGGGTGTTGAGCGTAGGGGGTCCCATGGACGAGAATGATCTGGGTCCGCAACTTGTGTCCCCCATCAGCCGTAAGTCCATCCGGAACGGCAGCTCCCCCAAGGCCCGCCTGGTCTCGGCCGAGACGTGCGCCCTGGTCCACTCGTAGCTCAGGTGCGAGAGTTCCTCTCCCCGCGGGCTGTCGGCCTTGCAGCCGCAGTGCTTGTAACCGGTTGCGACCGTCGAAGGCGTAGTTGCCTGCTATCCCCGGTATGTGGCGCTCTCGCAGGAGAGCGACGACCTCGTCGGGCCAGGGAGCGTACCCTACAAGGTCCCCGAGATGGTAGACCGCCCCAACGTCCTCCCGTCCGTCTATATCCGCGAGCACCGCCTCCAGAGCAGGCAGGTTCGAGTGCGCGTCCGAGATCAACGCATACTTCATGGTTCCCTCCGGTCCGGCTACCAACTATTCATCAAGAACAGTTTATGCGTTCTCGGAATCCTCTGAGTTAAATGTGAGTTAAAGGTTTTGGATCCGGGTCTCCGCGGTACCCAGATGCTCCGCCGCCCTGCCGAGGAGCAGCCGGGTAGCCTCTCTATCTAGGTAGTAGAAGCTCCACTTTCCGCGCTTCTCCTCTCGCACCAGCCCGGCCTCCTTGAGCTTGCCGAGATGGTAAGAGACCTTCGATTGTCCCATCCCATAGTAGTCCATGAACTCGCAGACGCAGATCCCCGGGGAATCTTTCTCCCCCTCCACCGGAACACCGAGGTCAGGCAGATCGCAGCATCTCCGCCCTCCGGCCATCGCCGCCGCCATCAAACCGAGCATACGCACCCGGATCGGGTCCGAGAGCGCCCTCCCGAGAGCGACGAGCCGGTCGACCCGCTCCTCTTCTTCGGGCCCCTCTATCTCAGGCACGCCAACGGCGGCCTCGATCACCTCGAACTCTCGTCGCGCCAAGTCTCTCACCTCCTAAAATCGACCGGCCGGCTTTCGGGCGCGTACGAAGGCGCTGGCGACAGGGGTCTCGCGCAGCGCCTCCACCTCCTCGGGACCCGAAGAACCGGCCACCTGCTCCAGCGGGTAGTTGTGGGTAACCTCGACGGAGACGTCCTCGAATCCCGCCGCCCCGAGCAACGCCTCGTACTCGGACCTCTCCAACGCCCCCGAGACGCACCCGGTCCACATCTCGACGCTGCGTCTCACGTCGGCGGGCAACTTGTCCTTCTCGTCCAGGAACACCACGTCGGAGACCGCGAACCGCCCGCCGGGCTTCAGCACCCGGAACGCCTCTCTTATGACCTTCTCCTGCTCGGTANACAAGTCCAGAAGACCAGTAATAAGGCACCGATAAACTCGGCCGCGTAGCGCCGGACGTCGATCAACGGGAGCCGACCATAACGCGTTTCCCGACCGTGCTCAGGAGCGCCCGGCCTCCTCCAAGCTCCTGCGCTCTCGACGCTCACGTTCGCGCTCCGCCTTGAGCTTCGCTATCTCCTCCTCCGGATGCTCCAGCCAGTGCAGGATCTTCGCCTCTATCTGGTCCCGAACCTCGCGGAACTTCTCTAAACGTTCTTCTTCGGGCACCCCGGTACCACGTGGATCGTCGAAGAGCCAGGTCAGTTTGAGGCCCACGCCGGGGAAGACCGTGGGGCATTCCTTCTCCGCCCTGGCGCACACCGTTATCAGGTAGCCGAAGTGCATCTTGCCCATGTACTCCCGCATCCCTTTGGGGTACTGGTCCTTTATGTCGATGCCGGCCTCCTCCATCACCCTCACGGTGTAAGGGTGTATCTCTTCGGCGACCGAACAGCCCGCGCTGTACGCCTCGAAGCGATCCTCACCATGCTCCCTCAAGAACGCCTCGGCCATCTGGCTACGTGCCGAGTTCTGGGTACACAGGAACAGAACCCTCGTCTTCGCCATCTCTTGCCTCCTCTCCCTTCAGGGCGTTACGGAACCTCCACCGGTTTCGGTGTTCCACCGGCGCGGAGCTGGTCCGCGAACTCGTCGGGCAACTCGCTCTGTACGATGCCTTCCGTCGCGCGCTCCAGGTCATACTCCACGCGCACGAACTCGACGGATGCGATCTCCGCGTCGGCCTCTACCAGCACGTAACCCGCCCGCCAGTCACCGTCCTTCGGCTTGCCCACCGAGCCGGTGTTGAGGAAGTGGATGCCCTCCACCTCACGGTGCCAGGGCTTGTGGGTGTGGCCGAAGGCGATCAGATCCCCCTCCCTCGCACCGGCGGCCTTCGCCATCTTCGTGCAGAAGGAGTCCGGTCTATCCTCCGTCCAGTAGAGAGTGTTCAATGTTGGCGTCCCATGGACGAGGATGATCTGCGGACGCGACTTGTGACCCCCCATCGTCCGTAAGTCTATGCGGAAAGGTAGCTCCCCTAAGGCCCGCTTGGTCTCCAGCGAAACGTGCGACCGGGTCCACTCGTAGCTGAGATGCGAGAGCTCCTCCCCCCACGGGCTGTCAGCCTTGCATCCGCAGTGCTTGTAGTCGGTCGCCACCGTCGAGTCGTAGTTGCCCGCGATGCCAGTAATCTGCCGATCCCGCAACAGAGCAACCGTCTCGTCAGGCCAGGGCGCATAGCCCACCAGATCACCGAGGTGGTAGACAGCCCCAGTATCATCTCGGCCGTCGACGTCCGCCAGCACCGCTTCCAGGGCAGGCAGGTTCGAGTGGACGTCCGAGATGAGCGCGTACTTCATGGTTCCCTCCAGTCCGGCGTCAACTATCCATCAACATTAGTTTATGCGTTTTCGGCAGCCTCTGAGTTAAAAGCTGGTTAAAAACAAAGGGGAGTCCCATGTATGCGGCCTCGAGTACTCATCCTCTAACTGGAGCGACCATCACCGCCACGCCTACGGTGCATATCAGGGCGCCCGTAAGGTCGTAGCGATCTGGGCGGAACCCATCGACGAGGACGCCCCAGGCGAGCGAGAGGGCTACGAAGATGCCGCTGTACGCGGTGTAGACTCGCCCGAACTCGGTTATGCGGTGCAAGGCGGCCACCACACCGTAAGTGGCCAGGGTCGCCGCTCCGAGTAGTGCCACGCAAAGGGCTTGCCTTCTCGCATCCAGCCCCACACCAGGTAGCCGCCCCCGATCTCGCACAGCCCCGCGAGCACGAACAGGGCACCGATACCGAGTAGTTTGGTCATTATGATCTACCTCACCCGGAGCGCGGTCAACTCAGCCTCAACGAACTGCTTCGCGCCTTCCGGCCCCCTCACCCGCAGCACGATCGGTCCTCCGCCCGGCTCGAAGGCGAGCTCGAAGGCGAAGAACGGGCAGCAGACCCTCTCGAAGCTGATGAAACCCACAAGCCGTTCGGCCCACTCGGCGTCCCCCGGGAAGCCAAAGGCGTACCCGTCCTCCAGTTCGTCCACCCGTAGTACACCTCCGGAGAGGGCCTCGGCCACCTCTCGTCGCCGCTCGGCGCCTTCTGGCCCGGGCAGGTTGCAGGCGACGGGCAGCACGCCCTCCTCATTCCCAGCTTCGCCGGTCATGCTTTTCTCCTTTCTTTCGAGGGCTAACGTTACCGGATGCCCGCAGCCGAGCCCGCAGGATCTCCTCCCAGGTGCTCCGCGGCCTCGCCGAGCAACTCCCGGATGGCCTCCTTATCGAGGGAGTAGAAGCTCCACTTACCCCGCTTCTCCTCACGCACAAGCCCGGCCTCTTTGAGCTTACGGACGTGGTAGGAGACCTTCGACTGGCCCATCCCGAAGTAATCCTCGAACTCGCAGACGCAGACCCCTGGTGAGTTATCTTCGCCCGGAGCTCCCAGGTTCGACAGACCGCAGCACCCCCGTCCTTCCGCCATCGTCGCGGCCATCAGGCTGAGCATCCGCACCCGGATCGGGTCGGAGAGCGCCCTCCCCAGGGCGACGAGCCGCGCGATCTGCTCCTCCTCTTCGGTCCCGTCCACCTCGGGCGCGCGAACGGTGTTGCGTTCGACTACCTCCAACTCTCGTCGCGCCACGTCTCCTACCTCCCGCTACTCCGGCTTCCGGGCCCGGACGAAGGCGCTTGCGACGAGCGCCTCCACGTCCTCCGGGCCACCCAGCCCGTCTACTAGCTCCGGCGGGTACGTATGGGTGACCTCGACGGAGATGTCCTCAAACCCCACCTCCGCGAGGAGAGCCTCGTACTCCGACCTCGCGAGAGCGCCGGCGACGCAGCCGGTCCAGAGCTCGACTTTGCGCAAGATCTCGGCCGGCAGGGCGTCCTTATCCCCCAGGAAGACGACGTCGGAGACGGCGAAGCGTCCGCCGGGCTTCAGCACCCTCGACGCTTCGCCGAGCACCCTCTTCTTATCGGCGGAGAGGTTGATAACGCAGTTGCTGATCACGACGTCCACATGCCCGTCGGGTAACGGTATGGCCTCTATCTCTCCTTTGAGAAACTCGACGTTCTCCGCCCCGGCCTTCTCCCGATTCTCCCGTGCCAGGGTCAGCATCTCGTCGGTCATATCCAGCCCGTACGCCTTCCCACCGGGGGCCACCCTCCTCGCCGAGAGCAACACGTCTATCCCGCCACCGCTGCCGAGGTCCAGCACAACCTCCCCCGGCGAAAGCGACGCGAGCGCCACCGGGTTACCGCAACCCAAAGAGGCGTCGGCGGCGAGCCGCGGCAGCTCCCGCCTCTCGGCCTCCGAGTAGCTGCCCCCGGTCATATCCACCTCTAACGCTCCCGATTCGGGCCCACAACAAGACGGCCCGCAACAGGACGTGCCCCCGTCCTCACCCGCGTCGCGAACAGCCCGGGCCACCCCCGCATACCGCTCCCTGACCTTCTCTCTCAGATCCTCGCCCACCATCTCCTCCTTTTCGCGAAGCTCGAAGGCTCGCATCAACACTATTTGATTCCAAGTATAGATCAAATAATGTTGATTCGTCAAGTCAGATCGGGGGAATTCCCGTGCGGGGCAGGTGTGAGAGGCGAGAGAAGGGACCTCCAGGTCCGAAGCTTAGGGGGACCTTACGGGCGGGCGTGGAACCGTACGTTCGTCCTGTACTCACCGCGGGACGGCGGGCACGGCCGACAGGCGATAGAGGAGCGGCAGGACTACGCGATAGCGCTCAGTCCCCCGGGTCTTGCGCCCCTTGCGCGGATCACTTCGCGGTCGGGCTGTTCTGTTCGACGCTGCCGTTCACCCCGGCCCACTGGCGCGCCGGGAGACCCCAGAGCGCGATGAAGCCGGCGGCAGCGGCCTCGTCGAAGGTGCTGTTCGGGTCGTAGGTGGCGAGCTCCTTGCTGTAGAGGGCTTGCGGCGCGGTGCGTCCAGTGACGATGCTGGCTCCCTTATACAGCTTGAGCCGTACCGAGCCGGTTACCGTCTTTTGCGTCTCCGTTACGAAGGCGTCGAGGGCGCGTTTGAGGGGCGTGAACCAGAGGCCGTCGTAGGTGAGCTCGGCGTAGCGCTGCTCGACGGTCGCCTTGAAGCGCAGGACGTCTTTGGTGAGGGTNACAAACCTCTCCCCCACCGCAAGCTGCGGGTAAACTTCCCCCACTACCTTCCCCGCATGCTGGCGCGACGAGACCGCAAAAGCCCCCACCTCCGGATGCCCCGAGAGCAGACGCACCAACTCCGACCCCGCATACCCGCTGCCGCCAAAGATCCCAACGCGTAGTCCCATGCGCCACATTACACCACCCACCGGATATTTATTCAAGTTTTTGAATAAAACGGTTGACCCCTGTGCGTATGCGTGCGATACTTACGTCTATCGATGAATAAAAATCCACAAACCAGAATAAAGCCTGCAACGCGTGGCGCAACGGCGGCGACGGGGTTCGTGGCTGCCGGGTCTCTGCCGGGTTGAGGTACGAGGGTCGCCGGGACATTGGGCTCCTGCTTTCGGAGGTTGGCGGGGGACATCGGCGGTGGTCGTGACCACGAACGTGCTCAAGTCGGCGCCGCTGCTGGTGACGAAGGAGGCG
The DNA here is from genome assembly GCA_030448125.1 of Rubrobacteraceae bacterium. Lineage (GTDB taxonomy): Bacteria > Actinomycetota > Rubrobacteria > Rubrobacterales > Rubrobacteraceae > Rubrobacter_F. The sequence goes on from JAUJNO010000005.1 coordinate 115,628, forward strand.
GTCGAGACCGGGGATGTGCGGGCGCTGGTCGTAAACAGCGGCATCGCCAACGCGGCGACGGGCAAGCGAGGCGTCGAGGATGCGTACCGGATGCAGGCGCTCGCGGCCGAGACGCTCGGGTTGGAGACAAGCGAGGTTGCGGTCGCTTCGACCGGGGTTATCGGAGAGCAGCTCCCGATGGCCGCGTGGAAAGCAGCATCAGGGACGCCGCTGCCTCTCTAAGCGGCGACGGCAGCGGTTTCGCCGAGGCTATTTTGACTACCGATACCCATACCAAGGAGGCCGTTGCGACGGTACAGATCGGGGAGAGACCGTTACGGTCGGCGGGGTCGCCAAGGGGAGCGGCATGATCCATCCGAACATGGCGACGATGCTCGCCTTTCTGACTACCGACGCCGCCGTCGAGAAGGGGATGTCTGCAGAGCGTCTTGAAGGAGGTTACGGCCAGGACCTTCAACCGCATCACCGTGGACGGCGACACCTCTCCAAACGACATGGTGCTGCTGATGGCGAACGGCGCAGCGGGGAACGAAACGCTTACGCAGGGTTCCGCCGACCTCGCGGTGTTCGAGAGGGCTGTCGAGGCCGTGATGCGAGAGTTTGCGAAGGAGATCGCGCGGGACGGCGAGGGGGCGACGAAGCTCGTCGAGGTCGTCGTCGAGGGCGCGGAGAGCGAAGAGAAGGCCGCGACGCTCGCCAGGGCCGTCGCAGGGAGCAGCCTCTTCAAGGCCGCCGTCTACGGTGAGGACGCTAACTGGGGCCGGGTGATCAACGCGATGGGCTACTCGGGGGCGTCGTTCGACCCCGGGGATGTGGAGCTCTGGTTCGGTCCGGTCAAGGTCTTCGCGGATGGGGAGCCGGTGGCACACGACGCGAAGGAGGCGAACGCGACGCTGGCCGGGGAAGAGGTCACCGTCACGGCGCGGCTCAAGGAGGGCGAGGCTTCTGCGACGGCGTGGGGCTGCGACCTGACCGAGGAGTACGTCAGGATAAACGGGAGCTACCGCACGTGAAGTTCGGGGCGAAGCCGGTGGTCGTAAAGATCGGGGGCGGCGCGCTGGCGGGTGTGGCGCTCGAAGACCTGCCGGCCTGCTCGCCTGGCGAACCTCCCGTGGCGCTCGTGCACGGCGGAGGACAGCAACTCACCCGGATGCTCGCGATGCTCGATATCCAGACCGAGTTCCGCGAGGGTTTGCGGGTCACGGACGAGGCGACGATGCGGGTCGCGGAGATGGTCTTCGCGGGCGAGGTGAACAAGGCGCTCGTCCGGGAACTGTACGCGATGGGCGTACCGGCGGTCGGCATCTCCGGTACGGATGGGCCGACGCTGCGCGTCGAGCCCGTGCCGGGGCTCGGGCGTGTGGGGAGCGTGACGAGGGTAGAACCGAAGCTCGTGGAGACGCTGTGGTCGGGCGGATTCGTGCCGGTGATCGCGCCGGTCGGGCTCGGGCCGGAGGGGGCGTACAACGTCAACGCCGACTCGGCGGCGGCGGCGCTCGCGGTCGGTTTCGGGGCCGGGCACCTGTTCTTCCTGACGGACGTGGACGGGCTGCTCTACGGCGGCGAGGCCGTGCCGGCTCTGGGGCCGGAGGAGTGCGAGGGGTACGTGGAGAAGCGGGCTCGCGGTCGGGGGATGGTACCGAAACTGCGGGCGGCGGCGGATGCGGCCAGAGAAGGCGTTGCGGCGAGGATCGTCAACGGCAACAAGAGAGGGTCGCTCGCAAGAGCCATAGCGGGCGAGGAGATCGGAACTCTAATATCGGAAGGAGTCGCGGCATGAAGGCAGTAATGGAGACCTACAAGCGGATGAACATCACCCCCACTAAGGGCAAGGGGAGCTGGCTCTTCGACGAGAACGGAGACCGGTACCTGGACTTCATCGCCGGCATCGCGACCAACTCTTTGGGCCACGCCCACCCGGCGCTCGTGAAGGCCATCCAGGAGCAGGCGGCGGAGCTCATCCACTGCTCGAACCTGTACGAGATCCCCTCCAGGCCGAGGTCGCCGAGATGCTCACCACCTCAACCGACTTCGACAAGGTCTTCTTCTGCAACTCCGGCACCGAGGCGGTAGAGACCGCCATAAAGCTCGCCCGCAAGCACGCGTACAATGAGTACGGCCCGGAGAAGAGCGAGGTTCTGGCCTTTACCAACTCCTTCCACGGCCGCACCTACGGCGGCCTCACCGCTACCGCCCAGACCTCCTACCACGAGGGCTTCGGCCCATGCTTCCCGGCTTCTCCTACGCGCCCTTCGGCGACCTCCAGGCAGCGCAAGAGATGATCGGCCCGCAGACGGCGGCGGTGCTCGTCGAGCCCATCCAGGGCGAGGGCGGCATCAACACCGCGCCCGAAGGCTTCTTGCAGGGTCTGCGCGACCTCTGCGACGAATATGGGGCGGTCCTCATCTTCGACGAGGTCCAGACCGGCGCGGGCCGCACCGGGCACCTGTACGCCTACCAGGGCATAGGCGTAGTCCCGGACGTCCTCACGAGCGCCAAGGGCCTCGGCGGCGGCATGCCGGTCGGAGCGGTGATAGCGAAGGAGGAGTACGCCTCGCTCACCCCTGGCAACCACGGCTCTACCTTCGGCGGCAACCCGCTCGCGATGGCCGCCGTCAAGGCGGTGCTAGGGGTGGTCGACGACCCCGCGTTCCTGGAAGAGGTGCGGTTCAAGGGTAGGATCCTAAAGAACGCCCTGGCCCTGATCGCCGACCGTGTTCCCGGTGCGGAGGTGCGAGGCGAGGGCCTCCTACTCGGCCTCGATTTGAAGGACCCGGAGCTCGCCAGGCAGGTCTTCGAGCATTGCCTGGAGGAAGGCGTGCTCGTCAACCTCGTCGCCGGGACTACCGTGCGGCTCGCCCCGCCCCTCACCGTAACGCGGGCGGAGATACGCCACGCCCTCGACACCATACGCGCCGCCATAGACGACCTCGTGGGCGTCCCGGTCGGTTTATCTATGGCCCAGGCCCCAGTCGGCCGTCGCCTGAACGCGCGGCAGGCCGTGCAGCAGCAAGAAGCAGCGCCCTCCCCCATCTCAGGGGGAAGCTGTCTCACCCTCGCCGAGTTTGGTCCTGCGGAGATGGGGTTGATCCTCGGCGAAGCCTGCGCATAAAAGGCTCCAAAAGACCGGCGTCCCCTTCCAGCCGTTGCGCGGCAAGACGCTCGCGATGATCTTCCAGAAGCCCTCCAACCGCACCCGCGTCTCTTTTGAGGTCGGGATGTACCAGCTCGGCGGCTACGCCCTCCCCTCTCCCCACAGGAGATACAGATGGGCAAGCGCGAGACTACCTCGGATATCGGCAAGACCCTCGCCCGTTTTACCGACGCGATCATGGCCCGCGTCTTCGGCCATCACGAGGTCGAAGAGCTAGCCGAAGCCGCCGGAGTCCCGGTAATAAACGGCCTCTCCGACCTCCACCATCCCCTGTCAGGCCCTCGCAGATCTCCTCACCATCCACGAAGAGCTAGGTTCTTTGGAAGGAGCGAAATAACCTACGTCGGCGATGGCAACAACGTCGCCCACTCTCTCGCCATAGGCTGCGCCTTGACCGGCGCGCCGGCTAACGATAGCCCACCCAGAGGACCACGCCCCCGACGCGGGAATATTGGAGCTCGCCGGGAGAGCTAGGAGCGGCCCCAACCCTCACACACAAGACCCGCGCCAAGGAGTGGCCAATGCGCGGGTCGTGTACACCGACGTGTGGGCCAGCATGGGCCAGGAGGCCGAGGCCGGAGAGCGTAGGGAGAAGTTCGCTCCCTACCAGGTGAACGAGGATTTGATGGACCACGCCGCCCCCGACGCGATCTTCCTGCACTGCCTCCCCGCCCATCGGGGCGAGGAGGTAAGCGCCGGGGTCATAGACGGGCCTCAGAGCCGCGTCTTCGATCAGGCGGAGAACAGACTGCACGCTCAGAAGGCGCTTCTCTACCTACTCCTCGCCGGTTAGTCCTTTTGAGAACGTCCGGTGGGGCTAACGGTGGTCTTGGGTATGCGGCCAGGGCGCGAGCCGTACGCCCTGTACTGGACCTCGGCCAGGGCGAGCCGGCCGAGGACGTGAAGGCGAAGGCCCTGAAGATAGGCGCCGCCGACGCGTTCGTGAGGGACGCGAGGCCGAGTTCGCCGAAGAATATGTTGCGCCCGCGATAAAGCATAACGCGCTCTGCGGAAAGTACCCGTTGCTTGCCCCAGGGCGTCCCTCATCGCCAGGAAGCTCGTCGAGTGGGAGGTCGGGGCGCCGGCCATCGCGCACGGCTCGACCGGCAAAGGCAACGATCAGGTCCGCTTCGACGTCACGACTGCCTCCATAGCGCCGGACCTGACGGTCGTCGCCCCGGTGCGCGACTGGAACATGAGCCGGCCCGAGGAGACGGCCGCAGGCCGCCGAGGAGCACGGCATCCCTGTCCCTGTGTTCAAGAAGTCCCCCACAGCGTGGACGAGGACATCCTCGCCGCTCCATCGAAGCCGGTCCTCTGGAGGACTCGATCACGAGCCCACCGAGATGTCTTCGCCCTCACCACCGCTCCCGAGGAGGCCCCGGACGAGCTCGGTACGTCGAGATCGGCCTTCTGCCGAGGGGCTGCCGGTGAGCCTCGACGGCGAGGAGTTGCCGCCGTGGAGATCATCGTGGAGCTCAATCGTGTAGCTGGAGCGCACGGCGTGGGGCGGATAGACATGATCGAGGACAGCTCGTCGGGATAAAGAGCCGCGAGATCTACGCCGGGAATGCCCAGCCGCCTGACCATCATCCAGACCCACAAAGAGCTCGAGACGATGACCCTCACCAAAGACGTCCTGCGCTTCAAGGCGACCGTCGAGCAGCGGCCACGCCGAGCTCACCTACGACGGCCCTGGTTCACGCCCTCAAACGCGCTCCTCGACGCCTTCGGTAACGGAGACGCAAAAGACGGTAACCGGCTCGGTACGCTCAAGCTGCAGGCGGGAGTCAGCATCGTCACTGGACGCACCGCGCCAAGCCTCTACAGCAAGGAGCTCGCCACCTACGACCTGAACAGCACCTGACGAGGTCGCTGCCGCCGGCTTCATCGCGCTCTGGGGTCTCCCGGCGCGCCAGTGGGCCGGGGTGAACGGCAGCGTCGAACAGAACAGCCCGACCGCGAAGTGATCCGCGCAAGGGGCGCAAGACCCGGGGACTGAGCGCTATCGCGTAGTCCTGCTGCTCCTCTATCGCCTGTCGGCCGTGCCCGCCGTCCCGCGGTGAGCACAGACCGTGCCCGGGTTCGTAAGGTCCCCCGGCTTCGGACCCGAGGTCCTTCTCCTGCCTCTCACACCTGCCCCGCACGGGAATTCCCCCGATCTGTTTGAGGAATCAACATTATTTGATCTATACTTGGAATCAAATAGTGTTGATGCGAGCCTTCGAGCTTCGCGAAAAGGAGGAGATGGTGGGCGAGTAGCTGCCCCTGGTCATATCCACCCCAACGCTCCCGATTCGGGCCCACAACAAGACGGCCCGCAAGAGACGCGCCCCCGTCCTCACCCGCGTCGCGAACAGCCCGGGCCACTCCCCGCATACCGCTCCCTGACCTTCTTCTCAGATCCTCGCCCACCATCTCCTCCTTTTCGCGACAGCTCGCGGAAGGTTTCATCAACACCATTGATTCCAAGTATAGACCAAATAATGCTGATTCCTCAAACCAGATCGGGGGAATTCGCGTGCGGGGCAGGTGTGAGAGGCGGACAGAAGGGACTTCCAGGTCCGAAGCTTAGGGGACCTTACGGGCGGGCGTGAACCGTACGTTCGTCCTGTACTCACCGCGGGACGGCGGGTGGCACGGCCGACAGGCGATAGAGAGCGGCAGCACTACGCGGATAGCGCTCAGTCCCCCGGGCTCCGCGCCCTTGCGCGGATCACTTTCGCGGTCGGGCTGTTCTGTCTGACGCTGCTGCTCCACCCGGTTCACCGCGCCGGGAGACCCCAGAGCGCGATGTAGCGGCGGCAGCGGCCTCGTCGAAGGTGCTGTTCGGGTCGTAGGTATGAGCCCTTGCTGTAGAGGGCTTGCGGCGCGGTGCGTCCAGTGACGATGCCGTCTTCGGTGCTTGAGCGTACCGAGCCGGATACCGTCTTTGCGTCTCCGTTACGAAGGCGTCGAGGAGCGCGTTTGAGGGCGTGAACCAGGGCCGTCGTAATTGACTCGGCGTAACGTTGCTCGACGGTGGCCTTGAAGCGTAGGACGTCTTTGGTGAGGGTCATCGTCTCGAGCTCTTTGTGGGCCTGGATGATGGCGAGAGCGGCTGGGCATTCGTAGATCTCACGGCTCTTGATCCCGACGAGCCTGTCCTCGATCATGTCTATCCGCCCCACGCCGTGCGCTCCAGCTACACGATTGAGCTCGACGATGAGTTCCACGAGCGGCAACTCCTCGCCGTTGAGGCTGGTGGGCAGCCCCTCGACGAAGGCCGATCTCGACGTACCGGGCTCGTTCGGGGCGTCCTCGGGGGCGGTGGTGAGGGTGAAGACGTCCTCGGTCGGCTCGTGGTCGGGTCCTCCAGCGGGCCGGCCTCGATGGAAACGGCCGAAGAGGTTCCTCGTCCACGCTGTAGGGGGACTTCTTGGTGACGAGGACGGGGATGCCGTGCTCCTCGGCGCGTCCGTCTCCTCGGGGCGGCTCATGTTCCAGTCGCGCACCGGGGCGACGACCGTCAGGTCCGGCGCTATGGAGGCGGTCGTGACGTCGAAGCGGACCTGATCGTTGCCTTTCCCCGTGGACCCGTGCGCGATGGCCGGCGCCCCGACCTCGCCACCTCGACGAGCTTCTTCGCGATGAGGGACGCCCTGCGCCGTGAACAACGGGTACTTTCCGCCATAGAGTGCGTTCGCCTTGATCGCGGGCGCGACGTACTCTTCGACGAACTCGGCCTCGCGTCCCTCACGAACGCATCCGCCGCCCCATCTTCAACGCCTTCGCCTTCACGTCCTCGGCCGGCTCGCCCTGCCCGAGGTCCATACAGGGCGTAAGGCTCCGCGCCCTGCTGCTCAGGCCACTTCAAACACACCGAGGTGTCAGCCCCGGAATAAGCGAGTACGACCTTTTTGCCTTCAGTGTCATCGTTCCTCCGTTTTTCTCGGGGTTTGCTGTTGATCTCGATGTTGCCGGTTGAGAGATCCTTCTTCCGTGTCCTCGGAGAGCGCCGGCAGACGTTGCGCTCGTAGGCCCGAGGGCCGGATTGGTTCGACGCTCCTCGGCTCGCCTCGCGCTGTCCGGTGTAATTACGAAAGACCGTGGTCCTGCCCGGCTAGTCGTTGGTGCCGGAGGTCGCCAAGACCTTCAGGCCCCCTGGACTCTATCCACGGCCACACGTTGGCGTCCCCAGCCCTCGAGGTAACGCCGAGCTTAGGTCCGACAGGGCCTCTTCGCGGGTGTGGATGACGAGGGTGTGCTCCGCCGGGGTTATCGTAGTCGGTAGGACGTTGCGCTGCTCGGCAGACCTTCGCTCGATGTTGCCGGCTATCCTGGCGGCGAACATCGGCGACGAGGCTCGCGACCTCCTCGGCGGCCTCGTTGTCCGGCGCGAGACTGGCGAAGACCGTGTCCGCCCGGCGATAGTGCCGATGATCTTCCCCTGGACCCTGTCGGACGAGGCTACCGCCCCCGCGGTCCCGTCGCGGGTGTGGATGACGATGGTGTTCTGCGCCGGGGTGATGTCGAGGACGAGCTCGGCGATCCCCTATAGCCGGGCTCGTGCGGCAGCGCGAGGTATCGGCTGCCGACCTTCAGGACTCCCCCTCGGCGAGGTCCCGGCTCACGGTCGCCTGCGCCACCTCTACTCGGAGATGCGCCTCAGTATCCCCGAAGCCGCTCGGGATCCTGTCCTCGTCCCCTTGTCCACGTTTGAGAGCGTCTTCCCCATCCTTTACCTCCTACTACACAAGGTGCTGCTCGAGCCTCTCCGGGTAGCCGAGCGCCAGGTTCATGTTCTGCACCGCCGCCCCGGACGCCCCCTTGAACAGATTGTCCAGCGCCGCGAAGAGCAGAGCTTCCCGGCCCTTTTGTCCACCGCCGCCGAAAGCCTCGCGCGGTTCGTATTTGCTACGTGAGAGATCTGGGCGGCTCCTCTCTCGCCTCGACGAACGCCCACCTCTCGTAATCCTCCGCGTACCACCGAGCACGTCCTCCGCCTCCGGTAGCTCCCCCCCCTCCTCAAGCTCCACGTAGATCGTCTCCAGCTCGCCGCGGCTTGCCGGGCAACAGGTGCGGGATAAACGTGACCTCCGGGACCTCCCCAACCTGCCGCAGCACCGCCTCTATCTCCGGCGTGTGCCGGTGCCGCGAGCGACCCGTCGGGGCCCATAAAGGCGAGACGTTCTCGTTGGCCGAGACGAAGTGCGTCTTCGAGGACGGCAGCCCCCGCCCCGCTCACCCCCGAAGGCGTTGATCGCCACCGACGAGACCTTCAACCTCTTCACGACCGGCGCGAGCGCCAGCACCGCCGCCGTCCGGATAACACCGGGGTTGGCGACGAGCCGTCCCCCCGGGAGCCCCGAAAGACCTCCGGCACCCCGTAGTGCGCCTCTTCTAACTCCCGGTACACGGATGCTCCCCGTACCACTCGTTGTACAGGGCAACCTCCTTGAGCCGGAAGTCCGCCGAGATCCACGACAGCTTCGACCCGGCTCCAGAAAGGTCCCGCACAACCCCGGCGCTCTCCATGTGCGGGTAGGCGACGAACGCGACGTCGAGCGCCGAAGCGTCCACCTGATCCGGCTCCACGAAGGTCTCCCTCGCCGTGAGGTGCGGGTAGACTTCGGTGATGGGCCGCCCGGCGTGGGGCCGCGCGGAAACCTCCATTCCCCACCTCGGGGTGTCCGGAGAGCAGACGCACCAACTCCGACCCCGCGTACCCGCTGCCGCCAAAGATCCCAACACGTAACCCCATACGCCACATTACACCACCCACCGGATATTTATTCAAGTTTTTGAATAAAACGGTTGACCCCTTCGCGCGCGTGCGACAATAACGACCGCTGATGAATAAAAATCCACAAATCAGAATAAAATCTGCAACGGATGGGGCAACGGCTCCGGCGGGGTTCGTGGCGGCCGGGGTTGTGGGTGGGTTGCGGTACGAGGGCGCCAGGATCTCGGGCTCCTGTTCTCGGAGGTCGCCGGAGGACATCGGCGGTGGTCGTGACCGCGAACGTGTTCAAGTCGGCCCCGCTGCTGGTGACGAAGAGGCGGTCGAGGATGGGGACGTGCGGGCGCTGGTCGTTAACAGCGGCGTCGCCAACGCGGCGACGGCAGCGGGGCTTCGAGGATGCCTACGGGATGCAGACGCTCGCGGCCGATGCGCTCGGGGTGGCCCGGTGATGAGGTGGCGGTCGCTTCGACCGGTGTTATCGGGGAACATCTCCCCATGGACCGCGTGAGGCCGGCATCAAGGACGCCGCGGCCTCCCTGGGCGACGACGGCTCCGGTTTCGCCGAGGCCATCCTGACCACCGACACCCGTACCAAGGAGGCCGTTGCGGCGGTGGAGGTCGGGGGGAGAACGTAACTGTCGGCAGGGTCGCAAAGGGAGCGGCATGATCCACCCGAACATGGCGACCATGCTCGCCTTTCTCACTACCGACGCCGCCGTCGATAAGGAGTCTCTGCAGAGCGTCTTGAAGGAGGCCACGGAGAGGACCTTCAACCGTATCACCGTGGACGGCGACACCTCCCCCAACGACATGGTGCTGCTGATGGCGAGGAACGGCGCGGCGGGAACAAGACTCTCACGCAGGGTTCCGCCGACCTTGCGGCGTTCGAGGAGGCCGTCGAGGCCGTGATGCGGGGCTTGCGAAGGAGATCGTGCGCGACGGCGAGGGCGACGAAGCTCGTCGAGGTCGTCGTCGAGGGCGCTAGAGCGAGGAGAAGGCGGCGACGCTCGCCAGGGCCGTCGCAGGGAGCAACCTCTTCAAGGCCGCGGTCTACTACGAGGACGCAAACTGGGGCCGGGTGATCAACGCGATGGGCTACTCGGGGGCGTCGTTCGACCCGGGGGGCGTGGAGCTCTGGTTCGGTCCGGTCAAGGTCTTCGCGGAAGGCGAGCCGGCGAGCACGACGCGGAGGAGGCGAACGCGACTCTGGCCGGGAAGAGGTCACCGTCACGGCGCGGCTCAAGGAGGGCGAGGCTTCGGCGACGGCGTGGGGCTGCGACTTGACCGAGGGTACGTCAGGATAAACGGGAGCTACCGGACGTGAAGTTCGGGACGAAGCCGGTCGTCGTAAAGATCGGGGCGGCGCGCTGGCGGGGTGGCGCTCGACGACCTGCCGGGCCTGCTCGCCGCGGAGACCCCGTGCCCGTGGCGCTCGTGCACGGCGGCGGCCAGCAACTACCCGGATGCTCGCGGCGCTGGACGCATCCCGACCGAGTTCCGCGAGGGCCTGCGGGTCACGGACGAGGCGACGATGAGGGTCGCGGAGATGGTCTTCGCGGGCGAGGTGAACAAGGCACTCGTCCGGGAGCTGTACGCGATGGGGTACGCTGCGGTCGGCATCTCCGGTACTGATGGGCCGACGCTGCGCGTCGAGCCCATGCCGAGAGGCTCGGTCGTGTGGGGAGCGTGGCGAGGTGGAACCCGGTCTCGTGGAGACGCTGTGGTCGGCGGGTTCGTGCCCGTCGTAGCGCCCGTAGGTCGCTGCTCGAACCACTTCAAACACACCGAGGTGTCCAGCCCCCCGGAGTAGGCGAGTACGACCTTTTTGCCTTCGAGTGTCATCGTTCCTCCGTTTTTCTCAAGGGTTTGCATGTTGATCGTCCGGCCGCGTTTCGTCGGTTAAGAGATCCTTCTTCATCGTCCAGGCGTCTTCGGTCTCGAAGAGCTTGACGAAGCCGTTGCGCTCGTAGAGCCCGAGGGCCGGGTTGCCATGTTCGACGCTCAGGCTCAAGGCTCCGTGACCTCGCGACCGGGCCACATCCCGGATCTCCCTCAGCAGCGCACCGCCCATGCCACGACCACGATGGTCCGGCACGATCGCGAGGGCAACCTCGGGCGTGGAGTCGTTGACGAAGCCGTAACCAGGTTCTTCGGAGGTCATAAGACGATACCAGGCGGCCCCCAACCGACGACCGCTGGAGAGGTCCACGGCCACAACGGCGGCGTCGCCCGGCCGTCCCCAGCCCTCGAGGTAACGCGCGAGCTTAGGTTCTTTCGACAGGGCCTCTTCCTTTAGCGGCCGTAGTCCCTCGGGATTCCAGTAGGCCGCCTCGTACAACATCTCCCAAAGAAACCCGAGATCTCCAAGCTCGTAAGGTCGTAGTCGGTAGGACGTTTGCGCTACTCCGGCAGACAACTACTCGACGTTACCGGCGGGACGGGTCTTTGCGCGGCAGACATCGGCGACGAGGCTCGCGACCTCCTCGGCGGCCTCGTTGTCCGGCGAGACGGCGAAGACCGTGTCCTGCCCGGCGATGGTGCCGATGATCTTCAACCCCTTGACCCTGTCGAGGACGTTGGCGACCGCCCCCGCGGTCCCGTCGCGGGTGTGGATGACGATGGTGTTCTGCGCCGGGGTGATGTCGAGTACGAAGCTCGGCAAGATCTCTATTCCAGTGGAGCCGGGCTCGTGCGGCAGCGCGAGGTATCGGCTGCCGACCTTCAGGACCCCGAGCTCGGCGAGGTCCCGGCTCACGGTCGCCTGCGCCACCTCTACTCCTACGTCAGAGAGGGCCGCGACCACGTCCTGCTGAGTCCCCAGAGACCGCTCGGAGATCAGCCTGATTATGAGATCCTGGCGCGTCCCCTTGTCCACGTGCGAAAGCGTCTTCCCCATTCTTTGCCTCCTACTACTACTTCAGGTGCTCGAGCCCGGCGTCCTCCGGGTACCCCAGGGCCAGGTTCATGTTCTGCACCGCCGCCCCGGACGCTCCCTTCAACAGATTGTCCACCGCCGCGAAGAGCAAGAGCTTACCGGCCCTCCTGTCCACCGCCGCCGAAAGCCTCGCGCGGTTCGTATTCACGACGTGCGAGATCTGGGGCGCCTCCTCCCTAGCCTCCACGAACGCCCACCCATCGTAGTCCTCCGCGTACCACCCGAGCACGTCCCCTGCCTCCGGAAGCTCCCCGGGGTCCTCCAACTGCACGTAGATGGTCTCGAGCTCCCCGCGCGAGATGGGCAACAGATGCGGTACGAACGTGACCTCGGGCACGACACCTACGCGCCGCAAGACCGCCTCTATCTCGGGCGTGTGCCGATGCCGCGGCGACCCGTCCGCCAGCCCATAGGGCGAGACGTTCTCGTTGGCGGAGACGAAGTGCGTCTTCGGCGTGGGCTTGGCCCCCGCCCCGCTCACCCCCGAGAGAGCGTTGATCGCCACCGACGAAACCTTCAACCGCTTCACCACCGGCGCGAGCGCCAGCACGGCCGCCGTCGGATAACAACCGGGGTTCGCCACCAGCCTGCCTCCGGGAGCCCCGAAGACCTCCGGCAGCCCGTAGTGCGCCTCCTTCAACAACTCCGGTACGGGATGCTCCCCGTACCACTCGTTGTACAGCGCCGCGTCCACCAGCCGGAAGTCCGCCGAGAGGTCCACGACCAGCCTCGTGCCGGCCTCCAACAGATCCCGCACAACCTTAGCGCTCTCCATGTGCGGATAAGCCACGAACGCAACGTCGAGTCCCGAAGCGTCCACCTGCCCCGGCTCGACGAAGGTTTCTTCCACCGCAAGGTGCGGATAGACTTCGGCGATAGGCCGCCCGGCAAAGCCGCGCGAAGCGACCTCCATTCCCCCCACCTCGGGGTGTCCGGAGAGCAGGCGCACCAACTCCGAACCCGCGTACCCGCTGCCGCCGTAGATGCCCACACGTAGTCCCATGCCCCGCATTACACCACCTCCCGGATATTTATTCAAGTTTCTGCATAAAACGGTTGACCCCTTCGCGCGCGGGTGCGACAATAACAATCGATGGTGAATAAAAATCCAGAAATCGGAATAAAGAGGTCGGGGGCGACGGCTCCGGCGGGGTTTTCGGCGGCCGGGGTCGCATGCGGCGTGCGGTACGAGGGGCGCCGGGATCTCGGTCTCCTGTTCTCCAAAGAAGCCGGAGGCACGGCGGCGGTGGCCCTTACCACCAACCTTTTGCGGGCGGCCCCGCTCCTCGTGACCGGGGAGGCGGTCGAGGGCGGCGACGTGCGGGCCGTGGTGGTTAACAGCGGCGTCGCCAACGCTGCCACGGGGCAGCGGGGCCTGGAGAGCGCCTACGGGATGCAGGCGCTCGCGGCGGCGGAGCTCGGGCTCGAGCCCGGTGAGGTGGCCGTCGCTTCGACCGGTGTGATCGGAGAACATCTCCCCATGGATCGCATAGAGGCCGGCATAAAGGACGCCGTGGCGGCCCTGGGCGACGACGGCTCCGGTTTCGCCGAGGCCATCTTGACCACCGACACCCGCACCAAGGAAGCCGTGGCGGCGGTGGAGGTCGGAGGAAAGATCGTTACCGTCGGCGGGGTTGCCAAGGGTAGCGGTATGATCCACCCGAACATGGCGACCATGCTCGCCTTCGTAACCACCGACGCCGCCGTCGATAAAGAATGTCTACAGGGCGCCCTGAGCGGGGCGACGGAGAGGACCTTCAACCGCATCACCGTCGACGGCGACACCTCCCCCAACGACATGGTCCTCCTCATGGCTAACGGCGCAGCGGGGAACGAGCCTCTCACGCAGGGTTCTCCCGATTACCCGGCCTTCGAGGAGGCGGTCGAGGCCGTGATGAGGGAGCTGGCCAGGGAGATCTCGCGTGACGGCGAGGGGGCGACGAAACTCGTCGAGGTCGTCGTCGAGGGCGCCACAGACGAGGCTTCGGCGGCGACGCTCGCCAGGGCCATAGCCGGGAGCAATCTCTGCAAGGCGGCCGTCTACGGCGAGGACGCGAACTGGGGCCGGGTGCTGAACGCTATGGGCTACTCCGGCGTCTCGTTCGACCCGGGGGGCGTGGAACTCTACTTCGGTCCAGTCAAGGTCTTCGCGAAGGGAGAGCCCGCGCCGCACGACCCGGCGGAGGCGAACGCGACGCTCGCCGGAGACGAGGTTATCGTTACCGCGCGGCTCGGGGAGGGAACGGCCTCGGCGACCGCGTGGGGCTGCGACTTGACCGAGGAGTACGTGAGGATCAACGGGAGCTACCGCTCGTGAACGGGCCACTCGCGAAGCCGGTCGTAGTAAAGATCGGAGGCAGTGCGCTGGCGGGCGGGGCGCTCGACGACCTGCCGGGCCTGCTCGCGAGCGAGGTCCCCGTGCCCGTGGCGCTCGTCCACGGCGGCGGCCAGCAGCTCACCCGGATGCTCGAAGCCTTGAGCATCCCGACCGAGTTCCGCGAGGGCTTGAGGGTCACGGACGAGGCGACGATGAGGGTCGCCGAGATGGTCTTCGCCGGCGAGGTAAACAAGATGCTCGTCCGGGAGCTGTACGCGATGGGCGCGCCGGCGGTCGGCATCTCAGGGACCGACGGCCCGACGCTCCACGTCGAGCCCATGCCGAACCTCGGTCGCGTGGGGAGCGTGACGCGGGTGGAACCCCACCTCGTCGAGACGCTGTGGTCGGGCGGGTTCGTGCCCGTCGTGGCGCCCGTAGGTCTGGGCCCGGAGGGAGCGTACAACGTCAACGCCGACTCGGCGGCGGCGGCGCTCGCCGTGGGTCTCGGGGCCGGGCACCTGTTCTTTCTCACGGACGTCGACGGGTTGCTCTACGGCGGCGAGGCGGTACCCGCGCTCGAGCCCGAGGAGTGCGAGGGGTACGTCGAGAAGGGGCTCGCGGTCGGGGGGATGGTGCCCAAGCTTCGGGCGGCCGCCGAGGCGGCGCGTGGCGGGGTCGAGGCGAGGATAGTCAACGGAAACAAGAGAGGCTCATTGGCGCGTGCGATAGCCGGCGAGCGTGTTGGAACTTTGATATCGGAAGGAGTCGCGGCATGAAAGCGGTAATGGAGACCTACAAGCGGATGAACATAGCCCCAACGAAAGGTCGGGGCAGCTGGCTCTTCGACGAGAAAGGAGACCGCTACCTGGACTTCATCGCCGGCATCGCGACGAACTCTTTAGGCCACGCACATCCGGCGCTGGTGGAAGCTATCCAGGAGCAGGCGGGGGAGCTAATACACTGCTCGAACCTGTACGAGATCCCCTTGCAGGCCGAGGTCGCGGAGATGCTCACCGAAGCAACCGACTTCGACAAGGTCTTCTTCTGCAACTCCGGCACCGAGGCGGTGGAGGCAGCGATCAAGCTTGCTCGCAAGCACGCCTACAACGAGCATGGCCCGGAGAAGAACGAGATCCTCACCTTCACCAAGTCCTTCCACGGCCGCACCTACGGCGGTCTCACCGCAACGGCCCAGGCAGCTTACCACGAGGGCTTCGGCCCAATGGTCCCCGGCTTCGCCCACGTGCCTTACGGCGACCTCGAAGCTGCCAACGAGACGGTCGGCCCGCAGACGGCGGCGATTCTGGTCGAGCCGATCCAGGGCGAAGGCGGCATCAACGAGGCTCCCGAGGGCTTCCTCCAGGGTCTGCGCGATCTCTGCGACGAGCACGGGGTGCTCCTCATCTTCGACGAGGTCCAGACTGGCGCGGGCCGCACCGGCCACCTGTACGCCTACCAGGGCGTAGGCGTCGTCCCGGACGTCCTCACGAGCGCCAAGGGATTGGGCGGCGGCTTTCCAGTCGGCGCGATGATGGCGAAGGAGGAGTACGCCGCGCTCGTGCCCGGCAACCACGGCTCGACCTTCGGGGGGAACCCGCTCGCGATGGCCGCGGTCAAGGCCGTCCTCGGGGTGGTGGGGGATCCCATGTTCCTCGAGGAGGTCCGGTTCAAGGGCGCGATCCTCGCGAACGCGTTGAAGCTCGTCGCGGAGCGCGTCCCGGGCGCCGAGGTGCGCGGGGAGGGGCTCTTGCTCGGCCTCGACCTGAAGGACCCGGAGCTCGCGAAGCAGGTCTTCGAGAAGTGCCTGCGGGAGGGCGTACTCGTCAACCTTATCGCCGGGACCACCATAAGGCTCGCCCCGCCCCTCACCGTGACGAAGACCGAGATCCGCTACTGCCTCGACACCTTACGCGCCGCCGTGGACGAGCTGGTGGGCGTCCCTTTCGGGATGACGGCCGAAGCCCAAGCGGCCGTGGCGTAGAAGAGCTGGCGTCGGGGTGATCCCAGCGGAGCAGTATGAGGGACCGGCGTCCCCCTCCCCCCTCGCGGGGCGCGACTGCCTGACCCTCGCCGAGTTCGTCCCCGCAGAGGTTCGCCGGATACTGGACGAAGCCCTGAAGCTAAAGATGCTGCGGAGATCCCGCATCCCCTTCAGGCCGCTCTTCGGCAAGACGCTCGCGATGGTCTTCCAGAAGCCCTCCAACCGCACCCGCGTCTCCTTCGAGGTCGGGATGTACCAGCTCGGCGGTCACGCCCTCCCCTTGAGCCCGCAGGAGATACAGATAGGCAAGCGCGAGACCCCGTCGGACACCGGACGCGTCCTCGCCCGCTACATAGACGCCATCATGGTCCGCACCTTCGACCACGAAGAACTCGAAGAGCTCGCCGCGGCCGCCGACGTCCCCGTAATAAACGGCCTCTCCGACTCGCACCACCCCTGCCAGGCCCTCGCCGACCTCCTCACCGTCCGCGAAGAGCTGGGAGGGTTAGAAGGTATAAAGATCACCTACGTCGGTGACGGCAACAACGTCGCCCACTCCCTCGCTCTAGGCTGCGCTCTCACCGGCGCGCAACTCACCATCGCCCACCCCGCACATCACGGCCCGGACCCGGAGAGATCATCGAACTAGCCACCAAGCTCGGCGCCGCCCCTACCCTCACCGAAGACCCGCAAGAAGGGGGTAGCCGGCGCGCGGGTCGTCTACACGGACGTGTGGGCCAGCATGGGCCAGGAGGCCGAGGCCGAGGAGCGCAAGAAGAAGTTCATGCCCTACCAGGTGAACGAGGAGCTAATGAGCCAAGCCGCTCCCGGGGCGATCTTCCTGCACTGCCTGCCCGCTCACCGTGGCGAAGAGGTGACGGCCGGGGTCATAGACGGGCCGCAGAGCCGCGTCTTCGACCAGGCCGAGAACCGGCTGCACGCGCAGAAAGCGCTTCTCTACTTGCTGCTGGGCTAAGACGCGCTCTCTTCGTCGGTGGTCTCCCACCCGCCAGGGAGTCGGAGACTTCGGAATTGCTCGTTGTGTGCCCGTGCTCGAAGCTCTTCATCCGGGCCGTGTTCTTTCTACGGTCCCAGGCGTCGATAAAGTAAGTCGTCCTCCGGCCTCGCGGTCCGGGCAAGTCGTGAGCACGATGAACGGGTAGAGCGGGATCCAGCTCTCTGCCCGGGTCCAGGTACAGACCGCCCTTACGCGGTGCCTGGTGAAGAAACACTTCTTCTCGCGGAAAGTCTGGGTGGTCTCCTGTGTAACACACGCAGTTTAACAGAGAACCCCGCCGCTACTATTCGCTTTGATTTCTTCCACCCGGCGTATCGGGTAATCGGTAAAGAAGGCCAGCGCCTCCATACACCGCCGTAGCTTTTCTTGCGCTTCATTCGAGGCGCTTTCTATATCCTCCAGATCGAACGGTCCTCGGTCGTGTTTGTAGTCGTTCTTCGCCCG
This sequence comes from Rubrobacteraceae bacterium, assembly GCA_030448125.1. Taxonomy (GTDB): domain Bacteria; phylum Actinomycetota; class Rubrobacteria; order Rubrobacterales; family Rubrobacteraceae; genus Rubrobacter_F. The sequence continues at coordinate 133,202 of JAUJNO010000005.1, forward strand.
TATGAGCTCTATGATGTCCCGGCCGAAGCCTTTCTGCTCGGAGCCGATCTTCAGCCTCTGGATGGCTGAGGCGAGCGGGACGTCCCGGTACCCGGCGAACACCTTAGAGCAACGTTGGACGATCTTCTTCCAGTCGCCGGGAGATATCCCGCCCGACCAGTACTTCTTGAGATCCAGGCTCGCCTTCTCCCGGTCTTCTTCCCTCAACAATGCGAGGGAGACCGAGGCAAGGAACGCCAGGATGTTCTCGGCGAAGCGCAACTGCTCCCGGTAGAGGTCCCTGGGGTCTACTATGCGCGTCAGCGACCTGAAGCCGGAGGCCAGGGGGAACGGGTAAGAGGTGGAGGTCCGTCGCTCCAACTCGTCTCTCGGCTCGACGAGGGCGGGGATGCCAGCGTCCAGGTCGTCCTCGAAGAGGACGTGCTTTTTGGCGAACCTCTCCCGCGTCCAGCCTTCTCCCCAACGCTTACTCAACTCATAGTAGGGCGTGGCGGAGACGATGTAGGAGTCGAGGAAGACCTCCTGCCCGCCTCTCCGGGCGATGCGGTCGGAGAGGTCCCTTAGCGCCAGGTGGAGGTCCACCTTCTCGTTGTAGGGCGGCGGGTCGTCGTTGCGCATGCCGTGCGGCTCTACGAAGACGACCTTCTGGGAACCGCTCGCTTCCTTTACCCAGAGTATGAAGTCCGGGTAGAAGCCGGCGGTGTTGAAGAAGCCGACGCCCTTGCTCCGCGTGAGGTTGCGTAGCAGGAAGAGCTCTCTGCCGAAGCCAGCCTCTCCGTTTTGGCCCTGGCAGTACGAGCGAAGCGCGGAGATAAACTTCTCCTCGCTCTCGTTGAGGCCCGGTGGGGAGACTTTGACCTCCTCGCCCCGGTCCTTCAAGAGCGGCTGGTAGAGGTGGCGGTCGAAGCGGATGTTCGGCAGGCTCCCGGCGTCCCCGTCGCGGGCTCTGTTTGCCTTACTCGTCAGCGCCTTGACCTCGTCCACGAGGGCTTCTTCGGAGTTTTTGATCTTGACGGTGTAGTCGGCGAAGTTGGGGTGCTCGCCGGTTAGCTCCGCGAGGACCATGTTCTCGGAGTCCCATCGCTGCTGGCGCACGCCGTAGAACTTGTCCACGTACTTGCGCAAGATGGCCTGGATAGCCTCCTGTAGCTCCGCGAGCCCGGCGAAGCTCCGCGGCTCGAACACGGAGTCGTCGGCGATCAGGTTGTAGGCGGCAGGGTCGCGCTTCTGCATTATGCGCCGGGGCGCGTCCCGCGGAATGAGCAGGTTATGGAACTTCTTGGATTCCTTGTAATCGAGCAGGTCCAGATGAATCCTCGTCCAATCGAGCATCGAGAGATGGGGCTCCTCGACCAGCCGCCCCTGCCCGGCCTTTGCCGCCACGGTCGAGACGCCGCCCTCTCCCATCCTCATGCTCTCCGCTCGGATGGAGAGGTCCAGGTTGACCTTTATGTCCTCGTTTTCATCTAGCACGATGTGGTCGTTATCCGCGAACTCTCTGTCTTGCGGCACGGTCGGCACGTACAGCCCCTCACCGATAAGGGAGTCTTCGCGGTGGATGGGGAACGGTATCTCCTCGTAGCCGCCGGGGTCCACGCCCTCGCGTTCCAGGTACTTCCTGAACTCGACCATATAGTTGGCCTCGACGGCGAAGATGTTCAGGGTCTCCAGCAGGTCTATGCGCTCGGGGTGGTCCTCCGGGCTGCCGACGAAGGAGCTGCGCTTGAGGGAGTAATCCCGGCCCTTCAGGCGCACGCCGCGACCGAAGAGCTGGATGATCTGGCTACCCTCGCTCTTGCCGATGTTCAACAACCCCATGTTCGAGACCCGCCAGCTCGACCAGCCCTCGATGAACTTCTTCGCCCCGATCAGGACGTTTACCTGCGAGCCCGCCCGGTCCACCTCGCGGAACAGACCGCCGGCGAACGCGTCCTCCTCCACGACGACCTCCGGGGCCTCGGCTTCGAGCCGTTTCTTGAAGGCGCTCGTGTCGCCGATGTATATGAGGCCGAAGTACCGTTCCGCCCCGGCTACCTTGAGCCCCAGCTCCCCCTCGGAGCCCTTGATGTCCGCGACGCGCAGGCCCCCACCGGCTCCGGTATGGAAGACCTCTCGCAACACGGCGTCGAATACCTCTTGCGCCGATGCTCCGTCCTTGAGGTACTCGAAGCGTCCGGCGAAGGCGTCCTTGCCGTCGCCGTCCTGGAGGCCGGTCTCGCCCCGTAGCAGCTTCTCGATGGTCTCGATGGACCAGCCGTTCTCGTTCTTGAGGAAACGCTGGAGGAAGCGGGAGACCGTGATCACGTCCCCCCGCTCCTTGTTGACGCTGGAGCCGACGAAGACCCACAGCGGCGGCTCCAGCCTGTAGTCCTTTAGCTTGGCGCGGTTCTCGCTGAAGTAGCGGCGCTGCTCGTGGAAGGAGAGGAGGTTTCCGAGGAGCAGTAGGTCGGTGTAGTCGCCGGTCTGGTTCTTGAGGTTGAGGATGCGGAAGTCCTTGCCGTAGCCGTCCTCGTAGAAGTGGCGGTAGGAGTAGTCGAAGAGGATGGCCTTGCCGTACTCCTCGGCCAACTCGCGGCTCTTGGACGCCTGGATGGCCTGCCCGAAGGTGGCGCTGTACTCGAAGGTGAAGCCCTTTTCGGCGAGGCGGTTGCGCAGGGGCCGCCAGGCCTTGTCCAGGCTCGAGTCCTTGCCGTCGCCCGCGCCCTTGTGGCCCTCGTCAACGAAGATCAGGGACCGACCCTCAAAGGACTCCACGTCCACCGACTCCCCGCCGCCTTTCTTGTTGCGGGTGAGCTTGGTGATCTCGATAACCCGCACCGTATCCGGCGAAACGAGCCCCAGCCCGCTCTCCTCCACCGAGAACCGCTCGCACGGTATGCCGGAGAGGCGCATCTCCTCCAGGTGCTGATCCGTGAGCCCGGCGTTCGGGGTGATGAGCAGTACGTTGTCCGGTGACTCCTTCGCGTAGTGCAGGAACTGCCGGTAGTTGAGGTGCATGAGCAACGTCTTGCCGCTGCCGGTCGCCATCCAGAACGCCAGCTTGTTCAGGTCATCCGCCTCGAACCTCACCGGCTCCTCCTGCCGGGCGGCGAAGGCGTTCAGCTCATCCGCCAGAGCGTCGCGGTCGGTGGACCAGCGGTCCAGGAACAGCTCGGCGTACAGAGCCGCGAGATGCTGGAAGTAGCGCAGGGTTACGGGCTCGGGGCGGTGATGGTTTATGGCTTCCAGGTGCCGCCGGACGTTCTCGTCGTAACGCTCCAGGTCGGCGAGCGGCAGCTTGAGCCTGTCGCTCTGCGACGAGAGACGGTGGAAAACGCCGCTGTGTCCCTCGCCGTCGAAGCCCTCGTCGGCCCGGCCCAAGTCGGAGAGCATCTCCCGCGTGCTCGCCGTCGAAGCCCTCGTCGGCCCGGCCCAAGTCGGAGAGCATCTCCCGCGTGCTCCCATAGCCGAACAGGTCGTTGGCCCAGGCGTGCAGGACGAGGCGGTTCTCCAGGTTCAGGTCCTTCTTTCTAGCCACGCTAGCTATGTGACTCCGTTATCCTTACCGACCGCACCAGGGCGGTTGATCATGTACAGGTTCAAGGAGACTTGTATAGTAGCCGAGCGTCTTTTCCCGTGCCTCCATCTCGCCTCCTTTCTGAAGCCCAAGCTCCCCTGATAAGGTCGTTCGCGATCAAGGTAGCGGGCGGATCACGACTTCGCCTCCGTCCATGACCTCGATACGTACCTCACTGCCTCGGAGCAACGACATGCCCACGAGCGGCCCGCCCTCGGCGGCGAGCGCGGGCACGACGCGCACCTGGCCATCCCATTCGATACCAACCCGATAGGCGTCGAGCGAGACCACAGAGCCGTCGGCCAGAAAGGAGTCGCGGGAGCCGCGCAGCGGAAGACCAAGCTCGCCGGCCAGCGCAGGCGGGAGGACGAGGTGGCCGGTGAAGCCCGTGTCCACGACGGCTTCGATCCTCGCGCGGCTTTCGCCGGGACCGAGGAGGTTGAGCGAGATCAACGCTTCCCGACCGTCGGCGACCGTGCCGATGATCGCCACGTGCTCTAGCGAGGTGACCCGGCGGGTCCAAAACGCCCGCCGATGCGATAGGCTGCACCCTCACCTATGCGGAGGCCGTAGAGCAAGGCGTCGGGTCGTCGCTCCAGGAGACGCTCGGAGGCGTCCAGGTCGTCGTCGGCGATTTCGTAGTCGCCGCTCCCTACGTCCAGGACCAGAAAACGGCCCCGGTGCTCGGGATCGACCTCGTGACGGATCTCCCGTTCGTAGACCTCCCGACCCCGGCGGGCTATCTCCTCAGTGGTGTGTCCCGGATAAGGCATCGTGGGCAACATTTTACTCCAGGCCACGCCCCGTATTGGGATTCTTCCTAGCCAACGCCCGGCTCCGGGAGCATCCGCCCCTTGAAGACGCCCTCCAGGGGCCGGGCCTCGGGGATAAAGGAGTCGCCGTTCACGAAGACCTCGCCCGCGCCTCTCTCGCAGGGCCAGACACCGCATTACGGTCCCACCGACCGCGCCAGGGCGGTCGTCATGTAATGGTTCAAAGATACGCCCTCGGCCTCCGCCCGGCGCACGAGGTCCCGGTGCAGGCTCCTGGGCATCCGCAGGTTGACCTTGCCGGAGAACTCTCCCACCTCGCGGGGTTCCGGGATCGGGTCGCCGTCTTCCAATCCTACCTCGATCCAGGAGCGCATGGCGTCCTCGATCATGGGTCCGAGTTCCTCGAAGGTGGGCGCCTCGGTCATACAGCCAGGCAGTTCCGGCACCCTGGCGAAGTAGCCCTGTTCGGTTCGCCTCACCTCGGCCACATACGGCAGGCCCAAGTAATAATCGATCGTATTCTTTTCGATATCCAACTCCCGCTCCCTTTATCGGCTGTCGCCCATAGGGCTCACTGCTGGCCCTCGCCGGGTGGCTCGTAGACGTGCAACTCGCGGCCCGCGGCCCTCTTCAATCGTTCGTCGTATGCGTGGAAGTACACTTCTTCGGCGGCGACCTCCGAACCAGAACGTCGCCGGCCGGCTTCGCGCTTTAGCTCCGAAGCTACCCTGACGGCGGCGGCGGAACCGAGGTGAACCACGTCGAAACCGCGAAGGCCGTGCTTTTGGGCCAGCCGTCCACAGAAGCGGGCCATGTTGCGCGTCAGGTCCAACACGCCGAGGGACTCCCAGTCGGCGTCGAGGTCCGCCACGGCGACGCGGTGCTCCTCCGACGTGATGTCCTCGTCACGCTCCAGGCGGGCGAAAGCCGCCCGTGCTTCGGGGTATGACACGGCGGAGGTTGCGATCCTGCTCGCGTTCCTCACGGCCGTATCCACGTCTTCGGAGCCATCCTCTTCCACGTAGAGCTTGACCAGAGCACTGGTGTCCAGGTAGAGGATCACGTGCGCCGCCGAAGCTCCGGAGCCCTGCCGGTGACCGGAGCCTCGCGGTTCAGCGCCGCTCCTCTATCACGGCGTCGGCGGCGGGCGATCCCTTAACTTTCGGCCGCCGGTGGCTGGGCGTGCCACGCGGCTTCCCGCGCGTCGCCTCGTCCGACAACTCGCGTGCAAGATAGTCTCTGGCCGCCTCCATCGCGTCCCGGTCGGCCCTGGTTTCGGTGTCGTCCATGATCTCGCCTCCGTCTCTCCGCTTACCCTACCGGCTTCCAGTGAGCCAAGTATATGGTCACGTCGGCGTCATTCCTAACCGACGGCGGGCTCCGCGAGCATCCGGGCCTTGAAGACACCCTCTAAAGGTCGAGTCTCCGGGACGAAGGAGTCGCCGTTCACGAAGACTTCATCCGCGCTCTCGGTCATGCTCCTCGCCGCCGCTGGCCGTCGTGGTACGCCTTGCGGCTCTTCGTCCACGGGATCGACGCCTCGTCGCGCAGGCGCAGCCGGTAGCGGAAGGGTGTCGCAGCTTCTCGTTCGTGTTCATCGAGTGTGTACCGGAGCAGGTAGTCGTCGCCTCCACAGCGCCAGCGCCTCCTGCCCGTCCGCCTCGTGGGTGAAGGCGATGTTGTTCCTCGTCCTCGTAGGACTCTTTAGGTACTTGAAGGCGTGGATCCCTGTGCGAGACGCTTTTCCGTCCTTCCAGTCCTTCGAGTAGATCACCTTCAGTATGCGCGGCTTCATCACCGTCTCGGTACTCCCCATCTCCACCAGGATCCTTCCGGTTTCCGCCGTCCTCTCGGTTCAGGTCTATGACGGCGTGACCGGTGGTAGAAGAAAGAGGTAAGTCCCCCTCCAGATTCCCGCGCAGACAATCCTCGGTAGCATGCACACACTTTTGGAAAAGAAAATGCGCTAACGTTTCCTAGAATATGAGAGGAGATTGGTTCCATACGCTGTTGCGGAATACTCTTTTTATCCCACCAACTTGACGGAAGCTTCCTTTCCTCCGTCCGCGACTTCATATAAATGCCCGTTCTCTTTTCTCGAAGAAGTTCAGAAATATCGCTGAGGACCCTTTCATGTCCCCACTTCCAGTGTTTACGGGATATATAGCCTCTTCCCGCTAGGTTTCTTCAAGAGCAACCCACTTTTTCTTAGACTCGCCCTGTAAAGGCGGGAGCTTGAAGCAGGGGCGCTAGGTCTTGCCACCCTGTTTGCGTCGGCACCTCCTTTCTTGAAGGCGAATGATCGTCGGATTCGAACCAGCCTTTGGCCACGTTTCTATCGTTGACATCGGTTCCTCGCAACAGCTGTGCCCAGCGCGTTGTGCCGGTTGGCAGAGTCATCTGCCGTCCAAGATCCAGGGCGCAATCTATTCTCTAACAAGGCTAGCCAAGAGGAGTGTTTAAAGTCGTTCTTGTATAGAATCTTTGCGGATTGTACGGCGGCTATGTAGATGCACTTGACCTCCTCACGGTAGCGTTTCTGTAGCAGGCTCAACGCCTGGAAGTTCTCGCTCTCTATAAGGAGCCCGTCGGTCCCTTCGTCCAGGTCTTCGATGCTCGCCAGCAGCCGGTCCTCCCTCGTCCAGAGCTTCGTGTCGAGCACCAGGAACTGGTTGGCTTGAGGAAATCAGTTTCGGGCTGCGTGATGTTCTCCTCGATGATGGCGAAGAGGCGCACCCCCTCGCGCTGGGCGTCGTTGGCGGCGACCTCGGGGTTTCGGGCACGCGGTAGGTCAGAGAGTACTCGGCACGAGCTTCTTCTTCTCAGCCTCTTCGAAAATCTGGGCGAGGAACGCGATAACGCCGCGCCCGACGGTCTTTACGGCCCGACCTCGGCCCTCGGAACGCTCCGGCCCCCAGGCGTCGATCGTTCGAGCGTTCTTGAGGAGAAGTCCAGTCTTCAGGAAGCCCTTCAGGTCCTTGTGGACGAAGAAGTCCGAGGTGTTGCGGCCGCGGCAGCAGGTGCCGGCGCTCGCCCGCCGGCTCCAGCGGCCAGGGCCTCCGGGTGGTTCTTCGGGGCGGGAGGCGGCGATGATCTTCTCCTGCTGGTTCCTCGTCCCGTAGGCCGTCTGCTCCTTCGCGGTCAGGGGCCACCGAAGGGGATGGTGGTGAGGTAGGCCGCGTCCTTCGCCAGGACGAAGAACGCTTCTCGCCCTTCACGTTGTTCTGCTCCGTGTCGGCGGCGGGCTCGAAGTGGATGACGCCGCCCGACTTGAAGCGGTAGTCGGTGAAGTGCTCTTTCTGGTCGGCGTTGGCCCGGTGCAGGTAGACCTCCTCGCCGTTGTGCCGCTGGAGGAAATCGCCGTTGTCGTAGTAGCGGCTAAAGAAGGTGTAGACGTGGTTGAAGATCGTGGCCTTCAACTCCTCCAGGTCCACGGCTTCGCCGGTTTTGGGATCCAGGTACGCCTCCCGAGCGGCGTCTCGTGGAAGCTCTGGGACGGGCGTACTCGCCGAAGCTCTCCCGGAGGTCGGTTGCTTGCCGCAACTCCTCGGCTTGAGCGGACTGCCGGGCAATCGCGCCACCCTTCGACTCTTCCACCACCTCGGCCAGACCGTTCTGGATAAAGTGTTCGATCTCACCGCGCTTCCATGATGCGGTAGATCCCGAAGTCCAACTCCTTGCTCTCGAACTGGAAGAGCTGGCGTAGTAGATCTTGCAGCCGCGCGCGTCGCTCATCTTATCCTCCGCCCGGCCGCTCTGATCGGCGTCTTCCCCAACGATACAAGTATCCGCGAAGAGCCGCGATTGGCAACGAGCGAATACGCCAGTCTACCTCCGGGACTTACCCGTACACACTCCCCCGGTGTCCGACCGCGAGTATAAGAACCTCCCGCGCCTCGTCGTCCACGCGGTAGACGATCCGGTAGTCTCCGACTCTCACGCGCCAGTCTTCGAGGCTCCCGGTACCGCGCATCTTGACGGCGCCGCGGGGTCGGGGTCTTCGGCGAGAGCACGGACGGCCTGCTCGAGCCGGTCGTACGTGCTCTGCGGCAAACGGTTCATGGTCTTGCGAACCCGCCGGGATGACCTCGTACAAGATCGCGGCTGGTCTACTATTACTCGGGAGCGCCGGGGAGTCTCCGCCTCCCGAGCCGCCGGCGCTCTTTCTCCATCGACGGCCTCGGAGTCGAAGCCTCCTCGCCGCGCTCTATCTCGCGCAGCGACTCGTCCGCAGCCCGCAGGTCTTCGAGATCTCGAGGGCCTCCAGGAGCCGTTCGTACTCCTCGATGTCCAGGATCACGCCCTGACGCTTGCCAGTTTTGTCGGTTACATCGATGTGAGGTCTTACCTCCACCGAGGCTGCGCTTGAGGGTAGATCAAAGATCCTCCCGCGTAGCCTGGCTGGCCACCCGGCTCCCACTGCTGGGCGAGAAAGACGTACGTTCCGCTCTCCGCGTCCGGCGGGACGCGTACCAGGGCATCCAATGTTTCCTCGTACGGAACGATGATCTTCTCGAAGAAGTTCAGAGGATCGCCGTTCAGGCGCCCGCTCAGAACCGCCAGCGGAGCCAGGGGCGCTATCCCTTCCACTTTCAGGCGTATCGCGGAACCAGCCGCCACGTTTCTATCCGCGACACGGGCGCGAAAACGCCCCGCGTTGTGGTTGGCGAGTATCATCTGCCCCAAGATCCAGGGCGAGAGCTTGCGCTTTTTGAGTTCCGGCCGCCAGGTCTCGGGCCGGTCGTACGAAGCGTACTCGCCCTGCCAATCTATGGCTAAATTTTTCATCTGATAGCCGCCTCGTTGCTGCTTGCGCAGTAATTCTAGTTCAGAGAGTACTCGCAGCACACACGAAAACGAGGGGCTACACGGGAGGCACTGCTGTATTTGCTACTTGGTTAGTCTTTCGCGACAGTGGTGCCCGCGGCAGAGATGCCGGCGGCGGGGCTCACAGTGGTCGTCGCGGGGAGGCGGCGGCGATGGTCCTCCCAGCCCTCGTCCACCTTGGTGAGGACCTCGGCCAGCCGGAGCTTCTCAGCCGGATCACGGGCCACGCCGGGTCGAACTCGCCGCGGAAGGCGGAGAATCTCGGGGCGGCCGGACGGGCGTGGTGGTTGTTGTAGCCCTCGCCGAAGGTGATGAGCGCCAATAGCTTGAGGTTGGTCGCGTCGTTCTCGAAGCTCTTGGAGCCGAAGGTGTGCCCGGCGCCGTTGATCGCGGCGTTCAAGAGCAGGTACACGACCGCCAGCGTCGTGAGCGCGACGAGGCCCGGCCCTATGCCCATCAGCAGCACCAGGACCACACCCGTCAGAGAGAACCCGAGTGTCGTTCCTCAAGAGCGCCCTGTCGAGACGGTCGAAGGGGAGATCGGAGGCGTACTTCTCCAGGGTGTCGCCGTCGTTCGCCTCACGGCGATAGTAGTAGACGTTGCCGATCATGATCTTCCAGTACCCCTCGATGTGGGGCTGTGCGGGTCTCCTCGATGTCGCTGAAGTTATGGTGCTTGCGATGTACTGCCACCCATTCCCGGGGCGAGATGCTCGTGAGCATCCACGTCCCGAAGCGCATGAACATGGTCAGAGCGGGGTGAAGCCGGATAGCCTTGTGCGCAAGCACCCGGTGCAGATAGATGGTGGTGATCAAAGTAGCCACCTCCGCAAGCACCAGCCCCACCAATACGGCCACTACGTAGCCCACGAAACCTCCCTCGGCCAGACGCAAGACGGCGTCCGGCGAACCATAATTTTCCTAACCCTCTCTCACCGTAACCGGGAGAGAGACCTCCGGCCCATCCCTAGAGGCGCCCTTCCTCCGCAGACGAAGGTCCCCGGCGGCGCGAGGGCCAGAAGGAATCTCCCTGGCCCTCACACTCTCTGCGATGTTTGGTTTTTAGACGGGGGTAACGTTCTCCGCCTGCATGCCCTTCTTGCCGCGGGTCGCCTCGTAGGAGACCTTTGCGCCCTCGTCCAGGGACTTGAAGCCGCTGCCTGCTATACCGGTGTGGTGAACGAAGAGATCTTCGCCACCCTCATCCGGGGAGATAAAGCCGTAGCCTTTCTCGTCGTTGAACCACTTGACCGTTCCCTGGGGCATACTGGAGCCCGCCTTTCTTCTTTTCTGGGTTCCGGCAAACGAAAAGCCCCCTTATCTCAGGGCGGCGATCAATCTGCTGCAAACCCACCTTCGATTACTCGCCCAGTATAGCAGGCGTGGTACGACACACAAGTCGTGATCTGTAGGACCTACCGGTGCCGGACGATTCAGCGGTGCTTAACGAACAGGCTTATTGGGGAGAGTGCGGAGAAGGAGGCTTGAATATCGCTCATTGGGAGGTTCGGATGACCGGGGCCGCAAACGACACGCCACAGGAGGTGCCGCGAATCTCGCTCACCTTCGACGACGGTCCGCATCCCATCTGGACTCCGCGCGTGCTGGGGGCGTTACAGAGAGCCGAGACCCGGGCCACGTTCTTCGTCGTAGCCCCGCTGGCTCGGCGGTTCCCGCGTTTGATCTCCGAGATTCTCAGGTACGGGCACGGGGTTGAGTTCCACTGCACGGAGCACGTGCGGCACACGGAGCAGTCTCGCGAGGAGGTCGAGGCCGACGTCCGGGATGGTCTGCGAGAGCTCCGGCGCCAGGGAGTATGCCCCCGATTCTGGCGTCCGCCGTGGGGCGTGCTCGCGCCCTTTACGGCGGAGATCACCTGCGCGTTCGGGCTCGAGCTTGCCCTGTGGACGGAGGGCACCCACGACTGGCGGGGAGACCCAGCCTCCGAGATGCTGGAGCGCGTGGGACCCGAGCTTCGTCCGGGCTCTATCGTGCTGATGCACGATGGAATCGGGCCCGGCGCCCTCCGATCCGGCTGCGGCGAGACCGTCGCCCTCGTGGAGGGCCTCGTAGAACGCATCCGCTTCCTCGGGTGCGAGCCAGGCCCCCTGGACGCAACCTTAACAGTGGGGACATCCCCCACGAGTGAAGCATTTTCGGAGCAGGAAAGGCCCGTGGGAACGTGAGAGAGAACATAGACCGCCGGCTCGAGCACGCCGCCCGGCGGGCGGACGAAGACTCGGGCGCCTCGCTCGCTGCGTTTTCAGCGGAGCTCCGGTGCGCGGTCGCGGAAGCCTGCCGAGAGATCCTGGGCGAGGAGGTCCAAGCTCGCGGCTCCCGCCCGTTCGCCGTCGGCGACGCCCTCGACCAGGCCCGACGCGACTCGGGGCTCTTTCTCCTCCAGCACCGCCTCCTAGAGCCTGCATTCGCTCGCCCGGACGAGTGCCGGGAGGCTGTCTTGGGGAGGTACGCACGCCCATGACGGAGCGTTTCCGCCGGGAGTACTTCGAGGAGCTCTACGGGAAGTCTGAGGATCCGTGGGAGTTCGCCACGAGCGAGTACGAGAAGAGGAAGTATGGGCGGACGCTCGCCGCCCTGGAGGGGCGCCGTTTTCACCGGGCACTGGAGGCAGGCTGCTCCATTGGCGTCTTCACGGCCATGCTCGCCCCCTACTGCGACGAGCTCTTAGCCGTGGACACCTCCGAGCGGGCCGTCGAGCTCGCCCGAGAGCGCCTCTCGGGCTCCCGGCACGTGCGTGTCGAGCGCAGCACCCTCCCCGAGGAGGCGCCGGCGGGACCGTTCGACCTTATCGTGGCCTCCGAGTTCCTCTACTACCTCACGGAGGACCTCCTGCTCGCGGCTCTTCGGCGCTTCGAGCAGGAGCTCGCCCCTGGGGGCAGCCTGCTCGTCGTACACATGCGCAAGGAGATAGAAATCTATCCTCTCCAGGGCGACGAGGTGCACGATCTCCTTAACCGCCATACCCGGCTCGCGAACGTACTCGCCGTAACCGAGCCGGAGTACCGGCTGGACCTTTTTAGGGATGCCGGGAGCCGCGCGCGCCGGAGAGCGGAAGGACAATCTTAGAGTGCATTTCAAAACCTTGCTGCGATGTTAGGCTTGCCGCCATGAACAAGGAACTGGTGAGCGACGAACTATGGCGGATCGTCGAGCCGCTGCTCCCGACCGAACCGCCCAAGGTGAGAGGTGGTAGACCTCGGATACCGGACCGGGCGGTGCTCTCGGGCATTGTCTTCGTCCTCAGGAGCGGAATCCCTTGGCGTATGCTGCCTAATGAGTTGGGCTTTGGAAGCGGCGTAACGTGCTGGCGGCGGCTCCCGGACTGGCAGAAGGCGGGTGTCTGGCATCGTCTGCACCGGACGCTGCTGGACCGGCTGGGAAGGTGCGGCAAGGTGGACTGGTCGAGGGCGAGCTTGGACTCGGCAAGTGTGCCCGCCAAAAGGGGGGCGAAGCGGTCGGGCCCAACCCGACCAACCGGGGCAAGCCCGGCTCCAAGCGTCACGTTCTGACCGACCGCAACGGCGTTCCCCTCGCCGTGGTGCTCACTGCCGCCAACGTGCACGACTCCAAGGTCTTCGAAGAGCTGGTGGACACCGTCGGGCCGGTTAAGCGCCCCGGGAAAGGCCGGCCCCGCAGGAGGCCGGAGAAGCTGCATGCCGACAAGGCTTACGACTTCCGGTGCTGCCGAGCGGTTCTGCGTCGTCGTGGCATCAAGAGCCGCATCGCAAGGAGGGGAAAAGACGCCAGCGAGAGGTTGGGACGGTACCGGTGGGTGGTGGAGCGCACACTGGCATGGCTGGCACGGTACCGCAGACTTTTGGTGCGCTACGAGAGGCGAGCGGACATCCACGAGGCGTTTCTTTATCTTGGATGTGCGCTCATCTGCCTTACGCTCACGTAAACACGCGACGCCGACCATTTCACCATCGAGATACCCGCACCCGAGCAGCTCCGGAAGAAGGAGCCTCCTCGAATAGGGTAGAGCCCGTTTGTAAGGGTTCGAGGAGAGTTTGCTTCGCCGGTCTTGCTTTCCGCTGAAATACCGGATATGAACTACGATAGGACCGATCCATTGGGATAAGGAGGGCAACCATGGAAACGAACGAACAGGGCGTCACCCACATTCCTCCAGGCGGAGGCAAGAAGCTCTGGGTGACAGACGAGTTGATGACCTTCAAAGTGTCGGGTGAAGACACCGGCGGGGCGTATTCGCTTACCGATTCGGTGGTGCCACCGCAAGGTGGCCCACCTCCCCACATCCACCACCGGGAGGACGAGGCCTTCTGGATGTTAGAGGGGGAACTAGAGGTTTTAGTGGGTGAGAACAGGTTCAAGGCGGCTGCCGGTTCTTTCGTCCACCTGCCTAAAGGCGTTCTCCACTCCTACCAGAACGTCGGCACCGGGCCCGCCAGATTCCTAACGTTGATGGTCCCGGCTGGGTTGGAGAAGTTTTTTGAGGAAGTAGGCAAGCCGGGCACAGACCTGTCTTCCCCGCCGCCGTTCGAAGAAGAGGACATCGATAAACTCTTGGCAGTCGCACCGAAGTACGGCGTGGAGATACCACCACCTCCTGAGTCATAGGCCAATACTTCTGGTTCAAATGTACGGCCCCGGTTTTGAAACACACTCTTAGTCGACGGCGGGTCCTCCGGTAGGCCTCTCTAAGCCAGGAGAGCTTTATGGACTTTCTCGTGAGGCGGCCGGGGCTTTCTTCGCTCTAGCGGCGCGGGCTTGGGTCACGTCCACCTTGCTGAACAATCCTCTCGACCTGCCCCTGAAAACGTTCCAGTGGTAGTACGCCTGGGCGGTCCTTAGACCCGCTGCGCAGACCACCGCCCGCTTCAGAGGCTCAACAAGGGTCCCAGCCCTGGCGCGTAGCGGGTACTCGTGTTTTGTGAGCACGCGCCCTCTTCCGCAGCCGTACTCGTACGCTCGCCGCATGGCTTTGGCGTCGTACGGCGGCACGGGCTGCGGATGGATCACGTTCAGGGAAGGTTCATAGTACAGCGATGCACCCTCGCTCAGGAGCTGCAGAAGGTAATCGGTGCCTTCGCCCGATTCCCAGGCCGTGCCGGAGCCCCTGCCGAGGGTTTCGTCGAACCGGAACCTCCGTGCGCTCTTCCCGCGCAGGAACATGGTGGCCTCGATGCTACGGGTCCAGATGTTCATGGCGTCTAGAGGACCGGGTTCGAGATCGAAGTCCAGGATGCTGCTCTGACCTTGCTCATCGACCAAACGCCCGGTCAATCCGCCTAGCTCGGGATGGTGATCGAAGAACCGCGCCACCCTCTCCAGCAGATTCGGCGGATACCGGCAGTCGTCGTCGGGGAAAGCGACCAGGTCGGAACAGGCGTGCCTGAGCCCCTCGTTTCTTGCCGCCGACGCGCCCACTCGCTTTGTTCGCAGGTGGAGAATTGGGTACAGGTCCCCGTACGCGTCCACAACCGGTACCAGCCTGTCGTCCGGGTTCTGGTCTACCACGACCAACTGGAAGTCGCGGAAGGTTTGGACGGCGAGCGAAGACCAACTGGAAGTCGCGAAGGTTTGGGCGGCGAGCGAAGCCAGAAATCGCTCCGGCTCTTCCCTCCTCCCGATTGTGGGCATAATTAACGAGATACTTCTCAGCAGTCACCACTTTCTCAACTGGCTCGCTCTCGGTGAGGGAGTCCTATCCGAGATCCCGGAAGGCTTTCTCGAACTAGCCCCGCTATTTTCTTGTTGGAGTGCGTTTAAGCTGGCCTTGTCCCCAAGACCCATCATACCCACGTGTTCCCTTCCTTACCCACATGCTCCCTTCCGGGGAGTACGAATATCAGACCCGCCACCACGGCACCGATCCCGCCCCACCTGACGAGGTCTGAAGACAGCACCGGCAACACCCCACCGTTTGTTCGTCGACAAAGTCGAGATATGATGTCATTGGGCGAAGCCTCGCGCACCTCCAACTATCGTCCACAAGAGCACCGGCTAACAAGCTCCTACGCCAGCGCCACCTCGATCTCGCGGACGCCTTCTCCCAGCAAGGCGCTGAACGTCAGGGCCGGGGTATGTGCACTTGGATTACCAGAGGTGGCAGTCGTAGTGCCACCACTCCGTCTCCAGCGCGACGAAGTCGTGGCTCTCCATGACCTCGCGCAGAAGCTCACGGTTGCGGATGGCCTCTTCGGGCAGGTCTGCGTAGTCGTGCCCGGCCTTCACGGTGAAGTCGTCGTAGCTGGTGGGCATGGGGAGCTCTTCTCCGGTGCTGCTATCGACGAGCGTTACGTCTACCGCGCAGCCGCGGTTGTGCCGGGAGCCTTCGGCGGGGTCGGCGACGAAATCGGGGTCCTGGTAGGGCTCCCAAATCCTCTCGGTCACCTCGTAGGGACGGTAGCCGTCGAAGACCTTTAGCTCCAGTCCGCGCTCTTTGAGATCCTCCTGTGCCTCGCTTAGGAATTCGGCGGCGGGTTTGCGCGACACCGCCTTTGCAACCGGGTAGAGCTGCTCCCCCATGAAGTTGTTCTCCGTCGCGTAGCGGACGTCGAGGCGGATGCCGGAGATCTCTTCCTCGATATCCACCAGCTCCTTCGACGGGTCCTCGGCGACCGTCTGGAGGTAGAGGTCCTTGTCGTCGATGACCTCGAGACCGTACTCGTTCTCGGGGATCTCGTTCTCGGCCTCGACCCCGGTACCGGACCCGTCATCGGAGCCGGCGCAGGCGGGGGCGGCGAGGAGGAGTATAGTCACCGGCCAACCACCCACGGACCAAAGACACGAGCCGCACCTCGACCTCCTCATACGGTCCTCTCCTCACGGGACCAGTATCCGGCACGCCGTCCGCTCCCGCAAGATTCCGGCGTGCTATAGAATGCGGGCGGAGGCTATACGTCTCCGCGTGGGGATTCCAAGGAAAGGGCGATGCGGTGTTTCGGGACCGCGAAAAAGGCGTGGGTCCGCGGGCAAAGCCGGGGTGGATCCGGGCGGCGGGGCCGGGCACCATTCTTTAGGGGGTTGATCTCTTGGCACTAGATTACACTTACCGCATCCATATGCCGCACCGTACGGGCCAGCTCGCCAGGGTCGCCGGGGCCATAGCCACGGGGGACGGCTTGATCGGGGATGTGGCTACGATCAACGTCGGGCGGGACTCTTCCACGCGCGAGATCACGCTCGAAGTAGAAGACCATGCCGGGGCCGAGCGCGTCGCGGAGCTCCTGAACAAGCTGGAAGGCGTCGAGGTCTTATGGTTCCGCGACCGGGCTCTCTTGAAGCACGATGGCGGCAAGCTCGTCATCGAGGCGAGGCATCCGGTGAGGACGGTGCAGGACATGCGCGACGTCTACACACCGGGGGTTGCGCGGGCGTCGATGGCGATCTCCGAGGACCCCTCGCTCGCGAGGCAGCTCACCATGATCGGCCGCAGCGTAGCCATCTGCACTAACGGGACGCGCGTGTTGGGCCTGGGCAACATAGGCCCCGTCGCCTCGATGCCGGTGATGGAGGGCAAGGCGGTCTTCTACCACCAGCTCGCCCGCGTCTCGGCGATGCCCATCCTGATCGACGCGAAGGACGTCGACACGTTCGTGGAGACGGTGACGCGCATCGCGCCGGGGTTCGGCGGCATACATTTGGAGGACATCTCGGCGCCGGAGTGCTTCGAGATCGAGGCGCGTCTCATAGAGGCCCTGCCCCAGCCGGTGATGCACGACGACGTACACGGCACGGCCGTGGTGACGCTCGCGGCGGCCATCGTCGCCTGCCACAACGCGGGGCTCACGCTCGAAGACGAGGTGGTCGGCCAGATCGGGCTGGGCGCCGCGGGCTTCGGGATCGCCTCGCTGATGGTCGAGGGGAAGGCGCGCAAGGTCCTGGCCTCGGACCCGAACGAGGCGAGCCACGAGCGCGCGCGAAAGAAGGGCATCGAGATCACCGACATGGAGACCGTCATGAAGGAGGCGGACGTGGTGGTGGCGACGACCGGGGTAACGGGCCTGATAAAGCCGGAGATGGTGCGCAAGGGGCAGGTGATACTGGCCCTCACCAACCCCTACCCCGAGATAGAGCCCGAGGTGGCGCTCGAGGCGGGCGCCGCGTACGCCGCCGACGGGACGAGCGTGAACAACGTCCTCGGCTACCCCGGCATCTTTCGCGGGGCGCTCCTGGCCGGGGCCGGAGAGATCAACCTGGAGATGAAGCTCGCCGCCGCCGAAACCCTCGCCGGGCTGGCCTCCGACCCGGCCCTCGTCCCCGACACCCTCGACTCGAACGTCCACGAGCAGGTCGCCGACGCCGTGCGGGACGCGGCGGTGGAGAGTGGCGTCGCCCACCTCGACCGCTCTCCAATGGGACTGTAAGGAGGTCGCAACCGGCACCGTGCCGGAGACGATGGTCGTGGACCGGTAAGGGTCCGGGCGCTTCCCGCTTGTGATCTCCCCAAGGTCCTTGCTGGTCGAGGAGCAACAGCATATGAGAGCCGATCGGCCAACGCTGTTTGAGGTTCCCCCCCTCGTTCCGGGCCTTCTACTTCCCTGTTGCGTATAGTACGGGACGCGATAGGGAGCCGGGGGGACGTAGGGCTCGCCGCCGTTCGGCAGGTATAAGAACAGGTTTCGCGAGAAATAGTCTGGAGACGCGATGGGACACATAAAGTTGATGACGGAGATTCCGGGACCGAAGAGCCGGGAGGTGCTGGACAGGCACGAGAGGTTCGTCGCGCGGGGGCTGGCCCTGGGATTCCCCGCGGCCATAAGCGAGGCCAGAGGCGCGCTGCTGACCGACGTGGACGGGAACCGGTTTATAGACCTCGCCGGCGGCGTAGGAGTGCTCAACGTGGGGCACTCGGACCCGGAGGTCGTCGGGGCGGCGAGGGATCAGCTGGAGCGCTTCGTCCACACGGACTACACCGTCGCGCCCTACGCCCTCTACAGCGAGCTGGCCGAACGTCTGGTAAATCTCGTGCCCGGGGGCGAGAAGGCGGCGTTCTTCAACGCGGGGGCGGAGGCCGTCGAGAACGCCATCAAGATGGCCCGGACGTACACGGGCCGCAAGGCGGTGATCTCCTTCGAAGGGGGCTTCCACGGGCGCACCTGGATGGCCCTCGCGCTTACCAGCAAGACCACCCCGTACAAGCAGGGGTTCTTGCCGCTGGCCGGGGAGGTCTACCGGGTCCCCTACGCCTACCCCTACCGGCCGCCGGTGGAGCCGAGGGACGGCAAGTCTTTTGGGGAGACCTGCGCCGGGTTGCTGGACAACGTCTTCTCCAGCTACGTCACCGCGGACGACGTGGCGGCGCTCATCGTGGAGCCGATCCTGGGGGAGGGCGGGTTCGTGGTGCCCCCGAACGACTACCTGCCGGCGCTGAAGCGGAAGTGTGAGGAGCGCGGGATAGTGTTCATCGCCGACGAGGTCCAGGCGGGGTTCGGGCGCACCGGCAAGATGTTCGCCGTCGAACACTCGGGGGTCGAACCGGACCTCGTAATTTTGGCGAAGTCGCTGGCGGCGGGGTTTCCTCTCTCCGCGGTCGTGGGGCGGGCGGAGGTGATGGACGCGCCGCGGGAAGGGGCCCTGGGGGGGACCTACCCGGGGAACCCGGTGGCGCTGGCGAGCGCGATGGCCGTTTTGGACAAACTAGAGGATGGGGATCTCCTGAGGAGATCCCGGGAGATTGGGACCCGGATCCAGGCCCGGTTCTCGTCGCTGGCCGAGCGCGTGGAGCTGATCGGGGACGTGCGTGGGCTCGGGGCGATGGTCGCCGTGGAGTTCGTCCGCGACCGGGAGAGCAAGGAGCCGGCGAAGGGCGAGGTCGGGGAGATGCTGAAGCTCGCCGCCGAGCGCGGGGTGCTGGTCCTCTCCGCCGGCGTGGAGGCCAACTGCATCCGCTTTTTGGCCCCGCTGGTCATAACCGACGAACAGCTGGAAGAGGCCCTGGACGTGCTGGAGGGATGTGTGGAAGAGGTCGCCGCCACGCGCGAAACCTCGCCCGCCGGGGCCCTGGCCGACCCAACCTAGTCAAACACCCGTGACCGAAAACCCCATCTCCCCCACCGATCCCTACGAGCGCCGCCGCGTGGCCGTGCTCGGCGCCGAGATGGCTTACGTGGACGTCGGCGAGGGAGACCCGGTCGTCTTCTTGCACGGCAATCCCACCTCTTCGTACCTGTGGCGCAACGTGATCCCGCACGTCGAACCCCACGCCCGCTGCCTCGCCCCCGACCTCGTCGGGATGGGCGACTCGGGCAAAGCTCCCGACGGCTCCTACCGCTTCGTGGACCACGCCCGCTACCTCGACGCCTGGTTCGACGCCCTGGGGTTAACGGAAAACGTGACGCTGGTCGGCCACGACTGGGGCTCGGCGCTCGGCTTTCATTGGGCGCACCGGCACCCCGAAAGGGTGCGCGGCCTCGCGTACATGGAAGCGATCGTACGCCCGTTTTCCTGGGAGGAGTGGCCGAGAGTGGCGCGTGGGATCTTCCGGGCCATGCGCTCGGAGGAGGGCAAGGAGCTGATCCTGAAGGAGAACGCCTTCGTGGAGCTCATCCTGCCGGCGAGCGTGCTGCGAACGCTTACCGACGAGGAGATGGAGGTCTACCGCCGGCCCTACCCCACCGAGGAGTCCCGCCGCCCTACCCTCGCCTGGCCCCGGGAGATACCCATCGACGGCGAACCCGAAGACGTCGTGGAGGTAGTAAAGAGCTACTCGCGGTGGTTGGCGGGGAGCGAGATACCCAAGCTGTTCGTCGACGCCGATCCGGGCGTGATCCTCACCGGCGCCCGACGCGAGTTCTGCCGGTCGTGGAGGAATCAGGAAGAGGTGACGGTCCGGGGCGCCCACTTCGTCCAGGAGGACTCCCCGCGCAAAATCGGAGAAGCCATCGCCGCCTTCATACAAAAGACAAAGAGAGCTTGAGCCGCATGCGAGGCCGAAAGCGCGCGGCTCTCGCTGTCCACGCAGTATTATCAACGTCCGCGGCGGCGGAGGCTCCGGGTGGACCGAGGAGGACGGAGCCGGACGGGCGAGCCCGCCTTCATGAGGCGCATACACACTTTGATACATTCTCGGCTCACACCGGTCAAACCTGAGGCTACTGTATGTAGACTAGCCTGAGATACTCTATTGTGGGCGATTTTCATGCGCTGCGGCTCGTGTTTGACGTTACACGAGGAAGGAGCGTACGGATCGCGCGCATACTGGTTACTATAACGCCGCGCATGTACCGCGAGGTGCTAGCGCTTTCACTTCACAACCACCGCCCGGACACCGAGGTGTTGATTTCCCCTCCGGAGGCCCTCAACTGGGAGATAGGGCGCTTCAGGCCGCACCTTGTCGTGCTCGACGATAACGACGGTGCCGCGCCGGATGGGCTGTCGGGAGTCCTATACCGGGTCGAAATACTGCTCGGCGCTAGCATGGACGCCAGGATCAGCGTGGACGGACAGGCCCGGGAGGTAAAGGACATCTGTACGGAGGACCTGCTCGCGGTGGTGGACAGGGCGGAGAAGATGATCCCTAAAGAGACAGAGTAGTAACCCGGCCTGCCTCCGAAGAACCGTCTCCGGGCTACGCCTCTTTTCCTCCTCCTCTTCGCCTATGTCGCTGATGGTGATCCACTCCTTCAGGAGAGCTACCCTCACGGCCTCGCCCCGCGAGCCGACCTCCATCTTGTGGTAGGTGTTCGAGAGGTGGCGCTTGACGGTGCCCTCCGCAACGTGAACCCTGGTGGCTATCTGGCGGTTAGAGAGTCCGCGGGCGGCGAGGAGCAGGATCTCTAGCTCCCGGGCGGAGATGACGCCCTCGGCCCCGCCCTCGGCCTCCTCCAGCATCTCACGCGGCATGCCCACCACTACGTCACCCCCCGCCGGATCGAAGACCGCGGCGCGTACCGCGGCGATGAGGTGTCTCGACGAGGAGCTCTTCAAGACGTACCCGCTGGCCCCCAGCTTCAAGAGATCCCGTATGAAAGCGGGCTCTTCGAACATGGTGACGATTACCACCTTCGGCGTAGGCTCCACCGCGCGCATCCGGTCGAGAGCCTCCCTGGCCTTCTCGAACGGCATCTGCACCTGCATTATCACCACGTCGGGCTTCTTCTCGCGGGCCAGCGCCACGGCCCCCTGGTCGTTGGTCGTCTCCCCGACCACCTCCAGCCCCCCGTAGGAGCTCAGAAGCCCCGCCAGTCCCTCGCGGAACATGGTGTGGTCATCGGCCAGCAGTACAGTTGTCAGACGTTCTTGCGCCACTTAACCTAAATTGGTAGTAAGCACGAACTTCTCGAAAGCCACGCGATTCCTCCGTACATCAGGACGAGCACCGCAAATCTTAACACGCACCCACTACACACTTCGGGCCATTTTTTGGTCCGAGACGGCCGCATGGGCTTGTCGGGACGACCACGCTCAGTTTATAAAGTCCGCTGCGCTAACAACAGCGCGCAGGGCGTCGGACGCAGGACTCTCAGACGCAAGACTCTCGTTGTAATTGCCCCCCACGGTTCCCGCAGGAAAGGAAGAGATGATAAACAACACGACGATACCACCAGAGCGCACGCCCGGGGATCCCCGGCTGGCCGTCGAGAGGCGAGACCGGGCGGGTAATGGGTGGCCACGCCAGAACGCGCCGAAGGCGCCAGGATGGCAGCACGGGCGGGGCTCCGGGCCGTTCGTCGGACCGTTGGGGATATTCGACTACGATGACCCAGTGTCCATCCGCGCCAGAAAGTACACCACGGGCACGCACGTGCTCCTGGAGGAGATCGGGGTCGAGACAGGAGTCACGCCCAATGAGGTGGTCTGGGCCAAGAACAAGGCCAGACTCTACCGCTACCGTCCCACCGACAGAGCCGCTGGTGGGAGACGCCCGGTCCCGGTGCTTTTGATCTACGGCTTCGTACTCAAGCCGTACGTCTTCGACCTGGTGCCGGGCAACAGCCTGGTGGAGTATCTGGTGGAGGAGGGCTTCGACGTCTACATGCTAGACTTCGGGATCTCCGGGACCGAAGATGCGAGATTATCGCTCGAGGATCTGGTCCTAGACTACATGCACGGCGCGGTCCAAAAGGCCCTCGAGACCTCGGGCGCCAGGGAGATCAGTCTCTTCGGGCAGTCCCAGGGCGGCACGCTGTGCGCCATGTACGCCTCCCTGTTCCCGGGCGGGCCCCTCAAGAACCTCGTCCTACTCTCCGCACCCACGGAATTCGCCCCGCTGAATCCGGGCCTCCTCGGGCTCTGGACGCTCGCGAGCCGCACCAGCGTTGCGTACTTCGACCCGGCGATAGTGCCGCGGTTTTTCGGGAACCTGCCAACAGACCTTGCAAGCCAGGTCATCAATTCGGCTTCCTCCTTGCAGGGCACCGCTGTCAGCATGGGCGCCCGGCCCCTGGGCCGCAGATTAAGCATCTACGACGAGGCGTTGCGGGCGGTGCGGGAGTGGGCCGAGCGAGACGTTTCCGTGCGTTCCTGGCTGGCGGTGAGCAAGTGGGTCGACGACGCCGCACCCTTCCCGGGCGAGACCTTCCGGAGATGGTGGGGGGACTTCTACCAGCGCGACAAGCTCGTCAAGGGGAAGATGCAGCTCCGTGGACACAGGGTGGACATCTCGAACATCGGGTGCGCCGTGCTCAACGTCTCGGGCAAGTGGGACTGCACCGTTCCGCCCGCTCAGACCAAGGCTACAACTGCTCGCGCCAGCGGCCCGGACAAGGAGTACGTTTCCGTGAACGCCGGGCACGTGGGCATGCTCGTCGGACCGGCGGCCGTGGGCAGCCTCTGGCCCCGCCTCCGAGACTGGCTCGCACCCCGCTCGGACCAATAGTAGGATGACAGTGTCCATGGACACTCCGACCAACCCTATAGCTCCGACGTCGCGGTGGATGGCGGCGGCGCGAGCCCGGGAGAGCGAGCGGGTGGATCGCCTGTTCGACGACCCGCTCGCCGCCGCACTGTCCGGCCCCGAGGGCTTCGCCTGGCTGGAGCACATGGAGTCAGCCGCACGCTCTGACAGCCCTGGCCTGTACCCCGTGATCCGCACCCGCTTCTTTGACGACTTCCTGCTGGACGCTTGTAGGAGATTGGGGGTGCGCCAGGTGGTTCTCGCGGCGGCCGGCCTGGACACCCGCGCCTTCCGCCTGAACTGGCCACCCCAGGTCTGTCTGTACGAGATGGACCTACCCGAGGTGCTGGACGCTAAAGAAGAGGTGATCGAGGCCGCCGGAGCAAGAGCAAGCTGCGAACGGCGCACGGTCAGAGTAGATCTAAGTCAGGAGACCTGGCCGGAGGCGCTACTCGACGCCGGCTACCAACCGGAGAGGCCGTCGGTCTGGCTCATAGAAGGTCTTCTCTTTTATCTGCCCAGAGCCGCCGTGCATGGACTCCTGGAGAAGGTGGGTGCGCTAACGGTGACCGGTAGCCTCCTCGGATTGGACGTGATGAACAGGGGGCTGTTCTTCTCCCCCGTGGCGTGGCCGATGCAGGCTGCCCTCGCCCGGCGCGGTGCACCGGGGCGGTTCGGGATGAACGATCCGGAGACGCTGATGGCCCGCCACGGCTGGGAGGCGGACGTGACCCAGCCCGGCGAGGAGGGTGCGAACTTCGGGCGGTGGCCCAGGCCGATGCTGCCCCGGGAGGTGCCGGGCCTACCGCGAAGCTTCCTGGTGAGGGCGCGCCGCTCGTGAACCATCGCGCAAGGGCTCCTGGAGAACTCGCTTCTCGCTGGGGTTGCGTTGGGAACGTCCGGAAGATCAACTACCGGGTAGAGAGAAACCCGGCTGGTAGAGGGGATTTGGAAAGATGAACGAACGGCGGGAGGTAACGCGTGGCTGATCCGGCCCTGCTTCGAGGAGTCGCCGCAGAGACCGTGGCCACTCCCCGGCTGAGAACGCACCTGTTGAGCGGCGGCACTGAAGGGGGAGAGCCGGTCTTCTTCGTCCACGGCAACGCCTCCTCCTCGCGCTTTTTCGAGGAGACTCTGGCGGCGCTGTCCGGCGAAGCCGGCTACTGGGGACTCGCCCCCGACCTGAGAGGGTTCGGTGGCTCGGAGACGAAGCCATTGGACGCCACCCGGGGGCTTGGGGACTTCTCCGATGACCTCTACGCTCTGGCAGGCGTCTTAGGGCTGAGGGGCAGGAAGATCCACCTGGTCGGCTGGTCGGTGGGAGGCACGATAGCCGTGCGCTACGCCATGGACCATCCGGACGGGGTGGCCTCGCTGACCCTCGTAAACCCGATGTCCCCCTACGGGTTCGGGGGAACCAGGGACGCCTCCGGAATTCCGTGCTGGCCGGACTACGCTGGGTCCGGGGGAGGGACGACCAACCCCGAGTTCGTACGACGCCTGAGGGAAGGCGACCGTAGCGGGGAGGATCCGAACTCCCCCCGCAACGTAATGAACGCCTTCTACTTTAAACCCCCTTTCAGGGCGCCGAAAGAGAGGGAGGAAGTTCTCCTCTCCTCCATGCTCTCCACGAAGGTGGCGGAAAAGAACTACCCGGGAGACACGGCCCTTTCCAGAAACTGGCCGAACGTGGCACCGGGCAAGGGAGGCATGAACAACGCCATCTCGCCAAAATACTGCAACCTCTCCGGCTTCGCCTCGGCGTTCGCCGGAATAGACCCGAAGCCCCCCGTGCTCTGGATCCGGGGCGCCGACGACGCGCTCGTCTCCGACACCTCGCTCCTGGACTTCGGCTTCCTCGGAAGACTGGGGGTGGTACCGGGGTGGCCGGGGGAGGAGGTGTACCCTCCGCAGCCGATGGTCTCCCAAATCCGAGCGGTCCTCGGGGAGTACGCCCTGAACGGAGGGAGCTACCGGGAAGAAGTGATCGGAGACTGCGGGCACTCGCCGCATGTCGAGAAGCCCGAGGAGTTCCAGCAGGCCCTCTTCGGCTTCCTCAAAGAGCACTCCTAACCATACCCAACGAGAAGTGTCGTTAGTTCGGTATCTAGCGAAGATCTATAGTGGTCTAGATTCCACCGACCTCGGCGGAGACGCCGCGCCTGGCTCTGCGATGCGGTCGCGCCCTCGAAGAGCCCTCCGGCGATACTACGCTAAGCACCACCGACCCGCTACCGAATCCGGAAGTGTCACTGTAGGACTAATGTGTGTCTCACGAGGCTCGCCGCTCGTGGTGGCGGGAGCTCTTCGGGCTCTAGTGGTCCTTTGGAAGTAAGCTTGGAGGTCCTTCGCTACCTGATCACCCTTATTGCGGCCGGTTCGCTGCGGAAGGACATCGGAAGGCGGCCCCAGACCTCGCCGTCTATCTGTACCGGGACGTGTGTGTCCGGGGACGTAGCCAGGATCCCCTGCGACGGGAAGGATTTCATCGCGCGATCGAGGGGGCTCTTCGCCAGGATACGGGCCAGGATGTCGGGCCGCAGGAGAAGGTTCACCTTCTCGATGAGGACGATTTCCAGCTTGCCGCTTCCCAGGGAAGCGTCTTCTGCCATCTCGAATTCTCCTCCATAATATTGGCCGTTGGCGACGACGGCAAACTGGGTTACGTAGGTCGTGTCTCCGTCCACGATGTGCAGAGTCGGCCGACGGTCCCGGAAGTACACCTTGAGCGCAGCGAGTGGGAAGGCAAGTGACTTGAGGTAGCGTTTGAGGCGCGGCGTCACCTCGCGGATGACGTTGGCGTCGAAGCCGATGCCGGCCATGCAGGTGAATCGCCGCTCCGTTCCCTCCTCGTCGGTCGCGACCCCGACGTCCATCCGCGAGCGGGTGCCGGTCAGGATCCTTTCGCAGGCATCCTCCGCCTTCAGCGGTAGCCCGAGTTCCCGCGCCAAGACGTTCGCCGTACCGAGCGGCAGAATACCCAACGTTGCGCCCTTCGAGAGGCCGTTTACGACCTCGTTCACCGTTCCATCGCCCCCAGCGGCGATGACGAGCTGATCGCCGGCCATAGCGGCGAGCTCCGTGGCGTGGTCCGGCCGCTCGGTGTTCAGAACCTCGATCTCCAGGCCGCCGGTGCGCAGGATTTCGGCGAAGCGCTCCAGGTAACCCTCGTCCCCAGCGCTTCCCGAATTAGGGTTGCCGATGATGACCGCTTCCATTGCCATACTTACAGTGCCGGCTCGAGTAGCGTCTGGATCGGAGTCTCCGCTTCATCGGCGGGGCGGGAGAGGTAGAAGTCGGCGTGGTACCAGCCCTCGTCCTCCTTGCCGGCGGTGTCCACGCCCATCTTGGCAAGTTCCTCCAGGACGTACTCTCGCTCCAGAGCGTCGGCGAAGCGGCGTTGGGTGAAGGTGTGGCCGGACAGCTTCTCAGTTGTAAGGCCGTACCCGGAGAGGACTTCGGAGACCTCCTCGTAAGAGACCCACCGCAGCGCGAAGGCAGCCACCCACGGGATCCGGCCCTCCGGACCATCTGTCATGCAGTCGAGCAACCGCCCGAAGGTGCGCTCGGTGATGTATCCTACACCGCCCGTCACGGTCAGTAGGTCCGCACCCGAGATGGCTTGCCCGAGCGTTTGCGTCGGCTCATTCTCTTCCAGGTTCTCGGCGAAGCCCGCGTCGAGGACGCCGGAGCGGATGCCGTAAGAGACCGCGTTGCTAGACACGTCGATGCCAACCACCTTGGGCGCCGCTCGTCTTATGCGTTCCTTGTAGAACGCAGCGTCGGCCCCCGCAAGCTCCTCGCTTGACGAACCGACTAGCTCCTCGGAGCCGTAGCGCGCGTAGAGGTCGTCGAGGGTCGTCTCGTGCTTGAGGAGGGTGGCGTTTATCCCATAGGAGCAGCAGACGTCAACGACGCCGGTCTGCCTCTCCCCATGCCCGTTATGCCCCTGCTCGCGCCGGGCCTCGATGAGCGAGGAGAAGACGCGCTGGCCATGCTGGGGGATACAGTAGTCGAATTGGCCCAAGGTTTTGAAATACTCTCTCGGGTCTTCGAGGCCGTAGACGAGCTCGAAGTTGGCCTTGCCGGACTTCTGGTGCAGTGCTTCGCGCTTACTCATGGTTCAGGACCTCCCTAACTGGCGTACTGCGGCTTTCTACGCTTCCGGTTCGCAGCACCCGCAATTCATCGGTGCTTTCTACTTGCGTATTAGATCCCTGAGCTCCTCTTTGATCGCGACGAACCCTACCCGGATCAGAGGATGGACTCGAACTTGAAGAGTCCCATCCTCACGTGCTCCTATGATGCTAGACGTCTACCACGGGGATTCCCGGGGGTGAGCCGGAGAACAGCCAAAGCATCAGGTTCAGAAGCACGGTCAAGCCCACGCTCAGCGCCACGCTGATCAGTATCCAGATCAAGCACCCTGTTCCCGAGCACCCTCTGCCACCCCCACCGAATACGATGATGCCCGACTCGTCGCGCCAAAGAGGATCTCCTTCCACGTCGGCATGTGGTCTTCGGCTATAGGGGTTATCTCGCTCTACTTGCTTGCCTTCGTTGCTCAAGATTGACCTTCCTCTTGTCTTACCGCCCATCTTTGCACCCACGTTACGGACAGCAAAGAAAGAGAGCCGGGGTCTTTAGAGGCCCCACCCCTTCATTACCGACCCTATAACACTGTGGGGACGGCACCCCTAGCAGGGCAGTCGCCGCCCGTTTATCGACGCCTTTTCCACGCTTGAGGCCACGAGATTGCCGGTCGAAACCAGTCGAAGCTCAAGCGCGCACACGATGGTCTCGCGCGTATGTATACGCGGTGTAGGCCGCGATGACGTGGCATACCCAGCCGAGCAGGCCGCCCGTACCGATCCAGAAGCCCGGCGTGATAATGAGCCACAGAATGCCGGCCAGGATGCGACCGTTATAGAGCTGTCCGACTCCAGGGATGATCGCACTCAGGACCGCCGCTAATGTAGGATCGCGCATCGTTACTCCTTTATCTTGGTGTAGTAGTGCGTAAAAGTTCTGCTAAAGAAGCCCAGCAAAGGCCAACCCGGAGAGAAGCAGTACTCCCAGCACGGGCAACAGGCACCCGACGGGTATGACCACACAACATCCTCGGCTCTCACCGCGCCTGCGACGAAACATCGACTTCTCCTCTCCGGGAGGGTTGTAGGCGGCTGACCGAGGAGGCCGCGCCCACAACCCTCTAGACTACCGGCTTTGCTGGTTGGTAAGGCTCTGGTTCTGGGCCTCTTGCTGAACCGTGCTCTGAGCTTTCTCGGCGACCCCTGAACCTTCTGCTGCGTCTCCTGGGCTTTCTCCTTTCCGATAGCTTAGTAAGGGGTAGCAGGCTCCCCTCCTGACAGAGCTCGGGCTTCACGGCGAGGTCCGTCACCGAACCCGGGGCCGGTGGGAGTTCGTGCGCGAGCGCCCGAAGAACCGGTCGAGGTAGCGGTCGGCGATCCAGGCCCCCAACCCGCCGCCGAGGATGCCGAGGAAGATATCGAAGAACGTGTCGGGCAGAGCGCGGTCTATGTGGACGCCCATCAGGTCCAGCAGTATCTCTATCCCCTCCCACGCCGTCGCTCCGACGAGGCCGATGACGCAACCCGTGATGACGGCGTGCCGCGGGGTGTTGAAGAACTCGTCGTCGCCCCCGCCCCGATAGACGATCTCGGCCACGATCGCGACGAGCACGAGCGGCGTGAGTAGGTGGGCGACCTCGTCGTAGAGCGGCACGGGCTCGAAGAGGTTCCACGCGAACCCGGCCCCGTTCAAGAGCGTGCAGAAGACGACGAGCGTTACCACCCAGACGCGCGGCACCTTCCCTATCCCCCCGCTGAGCTACCGTCAGAAGCCACCGGACCCACCCTACCGGGCGTGGGTGTGCGGCGGTACCGTGGGGCCTTCGGAGGGCTGTATCAGCACCCAGCCCGGACCCTCGAAGGAGATCTGGAAGGTCTCCCCCGAGTCCCGCCCCAGCATGGTCTTGAAGGAGACGTCCGACCTGACTCGGGTGCGGACCCCGCCGCTCCAGGCTACGGCCGAGTCGGGGTCGGCCGACGTGGGCGTCGTGCCCGTGTCCAGCAAGACCGGATCTCCCTGAGCGGTGACGGCCACCTGGCCCGTGCCCTGGAGGACCACGCTGAAGGCGCCGCCGGCGAGCCTACCTGCCCCCAAGAGGGGTTGGATGTCCCAATCGACGCCTTCTTCGAAGGCCAGGATGTTGTCGCCGTTGACCGTCATCTTCTCGTTCTGGAGGTTCAAGATCATTATCTTGCGGGCGTTGTGCGCAAGGAACACGTCCCCGGTCCCCGTGGCCACCATCAGGTCGACGCCCTCGCCGGTGAGGGCCTTCTTGAAGAAGCGCCCGAGGCCCCCGCCCTTGTGATCGAACCGCACCCCACCCTGATAGGCGACCATCGAGCCCAGCTTCGCTTGGACCGAGTCACCGTCCAGCCGAACCTTCAGAAGCGAAGAGTTCTGCAGCGTGAACGTCCCTGTCGGGGCTACTTCCTCGAACTGGTTGAGATTCGTCTCGCTCACCACGCCACCTCCTGGTCGTGAGTTGTCACGGGCACGTCGATGCTGGCGCCTTGTCGTCTCCGGCACATCGCTCTCTCCTCTCCTGAAGCCACCCGATGGGTATAACCACGCAACACCCTCGGCTCTCACCGCGCCTGCGACGAAACATCGACTTCTCCTCTCCGGGAGGGTTGTAGGCGGCTGACCGAGGAAGCCGCCCACAACCCTCTAAACTACCGGCTCTACTGGTCGGTAAGGCCCTGGTTCTGGGCCTCCTGCTGAACCGTGCTCTGAGCCTCCTCGGCGACCCGCTGAACCTTTTGCTGCGTCTCCTGGGCTTTCTCCTGTACCTTGTCCACGAGGTTGTCCCTGGTCTCGCCCATCACCTCGTGCTCCTTGGCGGTTTCGGGAACCGCCAGTCCCACTGCCGCTCCGACCCCGACGGCCAAGGTCCCCATGGTTAGGGGGTTCTCCCTCAGCATCCGCTCGAACCCGCTCTTGGCTCGTTTGGCCTGATATTGCGCCTGGTTAGCCAAGCGGCTCGCTTGGTCCTGCGTCTGGTCGGCGATCTGCCCCGCCTTGTCTTGAGCTTGGCTCGCGGTTTCTTCGATCTTGCTCTGGGCCTGCCCTACGACCTGTCCTGCCTTGTCTTGCGCCTGGCTCGCGGTTTCTCCAACCTTGTCCCTGGCTTGCCCTATAGCTTGGCCCGCCGAAGAACCGTCCGACCTCCGCTCCTCATTATGGAGCGGGTAATCGTGGGTGGGAGCGTAGTCGTAAGCGGGAGGGTAGGCGTAGGCCCCGGCCCGGTAGCGCGCCTGGCCCGAGCTTCGCTTCCTGCCGCTCACGAACAGCCAGCCGAGGCCTATGCCGGTGAGGACCGCCGGCAAGGGATTCTCCTTGATGGTCTCCACGACGGCGGAGCCGGCCCCTGTGACCTTACCCACCGTGGCCTCCCTGACCCTGTCTTTGGCCTGCTCTTTCAGGCTCTCTGGGGAGAGCCTCTCCTGGATGGCGTCGACGGTCTCGCTCATGTCGGCGCGGGTGTGCTCGATCTCGGCGCGGGTGCGCGCCATCTCGGCACGGGTGCGCTCGGCTTCGTCGACCACCGGCCCGCCTGCGGTGCTGGCGAGGGCGGGGTCTGAACCGGCTTCCGGCCTCATCCCTACGGGCCTCATTGCCGGATCCGTCAAAGGATCTGAGTTCCGGACCCCCTCGTCGAGAGGGTCGCGCCGATCCAGCGGGTCGCGTCGCCCTATCTCGTCTGGTCTTTCGCCCATTGCTGGTCCTCCTTCATGGTCTCCATCGTCTGTCGGGGTGCCAGGTCTTCTCGCTTGAGGGCGTCGAGGCCCTTCTTTGCGAGGAAATAGCCTACTGCGGCCACTACAAGCCCGACCAAGAGGGCCGAGGCCCACAAGGGCATGGCGTCGTCGAGCAAGATGATGACGCCGGCGAGGATTGCCAGCAGCCCCGCGTAGGCCACGGCGGCGCCTGCGGCCAGGACTCCAACGTGCCTCCCGGCTCGGGAGACCTTCTGGCTCATCTCGGTCTTGGCCAGGCTCACCTCCTGGCGCACCAGCGTGGAGGTCTCCCGCGCTAGTTCCGAGAAGAGCTCGCCGAGCGAGCGATTGTCGCTACTCTGCATCACTCCCCCCGTCCGTGCCTGTCGCTCGGGGATTGTCCCGCTGTCGGCATGGGCATAGCCGTCGGGGACTCTCTCTCGGTTATGTCAGGAGGAAGGGCCGTAGCGGGTTCCCCGGTTCCGTAGGTTACCGCCGCCCCGCTGGTCGCGGTGGGGATTGCGCCGGAGCCTTCCCCCGCGGAAGGTCCTCTCTGCGCAGAGCTCTTGAGGAACCGGGTGCCGAGGAACCCCAACACGGCCGCGCCGCCCAGGAAAAGGGACGGCCTGCGGCGGGCGAAGCCCCGCGCCTCGTCCGCGATCTGGTCCACTTCCGTTTCGCGCAGGTACCCGGAGAACCGCTCGACCTGGCCCGCGGCTCCGTCGGTGTACTGGGCGATTGACCCTTGACCCTGCTTGCGCAGCTGCTCGGCGGTCTCCCTGAGCGCCATCTGCACGGGCGTAATCCTCTGGGCGGCCTGGTGCTTCTGGGTCGCTAGCTGGGACTTGACCTGCTCGCCGCCCCGGTTCGCCAGCTCACCCGCCTGCTGACGGGCCTGATGGGCGAACTGCTGCGTCTGTTGCTTCGCCTGCTCCGTCGCCTGGCCGCCCCTACTGTTGCTCCCGGTCTGTCCGGGCGTGCCGCTGAAATGTTGTTCCACGGCTTTCTCCTTTCCGATCGCCTTCTGCTCGCCTGCCACTACCTGAACGGGTCCTCAAAATAGCTCTCAAAGCCGGCTCGAACTCATGCATACTTGGTGAGCGCCTGGTTCAACTCCTCTCCGGATCAGAACGCATACAGAACAAGGTTCACCAGGACGGTCAAGGTTACGCTCAAGACCACGCTGACCAGCAGCCAGAACAAACATCCTCCGCGAACACGCAACTTGGCGACCCGCCTCTCCTCGCCGGGTGTATTACCCGTTCCTCCGACGCCGCTCCTTGTACTTGCGCCAAACGAACGGCGCGGCGAGGATCAGAACTTTTCTAAGCAAACTACCCACTTGTTCCTCCTTCGGTCGAGAGAACCGGGGAAAAAGACCGGGGCGTAACAACCCCGGCCCTCGTCAGGTCCGTCGAGACCCCCGCAACAGATCGCTGTGCCTATAGGCCGGATCGAACACGTCCCACAGCGATCCGCCGGGCGGGACTACCGGTCTACCCTTTAGGACTACTCGGACGACCGAGAGCCGGCCTTCGCCAGGCCGCGGCTTATCATGTAGGCGATCGACAAGTAGGTCACGAACCTCCACGCGTCGTACGCGTCGAAGGTATCGACCACATAGCTCGCGATCAGCACGGCGAGGACCGCCACCACGTAGACGATGAGCTCCGTGGTCTTGTAGGCCGACTTGGTCTCGGTACCTTCCAAGGAAGCACCCATGTCTCGGGTAGAAGAAACCCTTCCGGCGTCTTATGTCATGCAACCCCTTTCCTCTGCCGCGTACACTTACGGCGCTCGATAGCTTCGCACACATTACTGTAAGCTATTGTCAGGAAAAACCAACTAAAAAATGGGTAAAATGTACCAAAGGGTGTAGTGGATGTCTCAGAATATGCAGAACGAGGGACGCATGGCACAATCGCTAGAAAGAGATCTGCTGGGCGTTAAGGACGTCGCCGGGCTGATAGGGGTGGGTGAGGATACGGTGTGGCGCTGGTGCCGCGAGGGGACCCTGCCGTGCCTGAAGGTCGGCAAGCACTGGCGCGTGCGGCGGGAGGCCTTGGAGGACTTCCTGAGGCGTAGCGAGCGCCCCGCCACGCTCGTCGGCCAGCTTCGCTCGTTCTTGCGGGTGCCGGACAACGTACTCGCAATCGCCCAGAACATGAACATTCTGCACCGCCTCGACGCGGCCTTCTTTCGGGTCGGCGAGGCGCAGGGCGGGTTGTTGGTGAAGTTT
The DNA here is from genome assembly GCA_030448125.1 of Rubrobacteraceae bacterium. GTDB lineage: Bacteria > Actinomycetota > Rubrobacteria > Rubrobacterales > Rubrobacteraceae > Rubrobacter_F. The sequence goes on from JAUJNO010000005.1 coordinate 166,230, forward strand.
TATGGCGGCGAGGAGAAGTCCGAGTACGAGCTGCGCGCCCGATTCGAGAAAAACGGCCTGGAGGTCGGGCGTCTGGAGCGGGAGGGGCGTTTCCTCATGAGGCCCGAGGAAGACCCTTTGGGCGGGCGGGGGGACGAGCTCGGGCGGCTCATCGAGGAGGAGGCCGGCCAGGGGCGTACCTTGTGGGCCTCCTTCGATTGGGCCCTACAGGTAGACCAGAATACGGCCTTGGAGCAGCAGGAGCGGTTGACCGAACTCGTCGACGCCCGGCAGCTCGTCGTCAAGACGGCCGTACTCGCAGAGATGGTCGACGAGTGGTCGGCTGCGGAGCTCAGGGCGGGCGCAGTCCTTGCACTCGGGCACGATTTTTGCCTCCGAGACCGGACTGTTGCTCGGGCGCGCGGCGCCGATGCCGCCGTCCTGAGAAGACGAGTGGGGGCGAAAGCGTTGATTCGGCAGTCTCTTGTATAAGAATGAGTGGAAGTGGATCCTCTCCCCGATATCAGAGGACCCACCGGGGTAGTAGGCTGCTATGGTTGCATAATAAGCGCCAAGAACAGGAGCGGAGGCTTAATCCTCATTCGGCATTAAGACATACAAGAGCCCCAAGCGGCCCCGAATACGGCGTGGTCAAGGACCGGCAAAAGCACCTTCGGGGTCGGCTCCTTCCACGGCGGCAGGTCGACTCCGGTGAGGGGCAGCCAGGTGGCCCACCCCGCTCCCCAGGCCAGGAGCCCGAGTGCCGTGCCCGCGGCTGCCTCTCCAACCTTACTACCGCTCTCGCGGCGCAGGAGACCCATGACCGTGCCGATACCCACGCCGTAGGAGAGGTGGGCTACCGCGACAAGGGTGCGCCGGGCCCGGGCGACCAGTCGTCCACGAGGCCCAGCTCCTCTAGCCTGCTTACGACCTGCTGCGGTGCCGAGGTTCCCACAGCTCCAACTCGCGCCAGGGCCTCGCGGAACCCCGTGAGGACAATCGTGCCTCCGAGACCACCCAGCGCTCCGTGAAAGGCCCGTCGTGCAAAACCCATGTTGTTCGCCCTTCTCTTCGAGTTACCCTTCTATAAGACCTACAATAGTATGATGACACTAAACGAGGCCTTGCGCAGCCCTAGAGAGAGGCTTGCACCTACAAGAAGGGGGTGCAGGTTGCTGTTTTCGAGAAGACGCCATGACGGCAGCTCGGTGAATAGCGGTGTCTGCTTACTCTCTTAGAGAGGTTGCTCGCTAAGGAACCCTCCGAGGGTCGATACGAACCGCTTGGGTTGCTCGACGTGAGGTAGGTGGCCACAGTTAGAGATGAGTTCGAGGGAGCCATCTTGCACGAGGGCGATCGCGTCTTTCGCCTGGGAGTAAGGAAGCACCCTGTCTTCGATCCCCCACACGATAAGCGTCGGCATCCGTAGTTGAGGGAATCGATCTAACAACACCTCGCGTTGTCCCATCGGGCCGACAACAGTGCGCACGGAACCAAGCGTAGCATCCGTAAAGTTCGGCAGCTGCGCCAGCTTGTACTGGTCCTTGACCCACTTCAAGGGAATTTGCCAGGGACGCGCGAAGAGTAGTAATGCCCGCCTAACTGCTCTCTGGTAAGCACCAAGACGTGTTTTGGCTAAAGCCCTCGCCAGCTCACCTGCTCCAGGGAGCGTAACTGCGGCCAGAACTGGGCTTACCGTGCGGCCCAAACCCGCGCTGTCGGAGAGGACGAGAGCAGAGACGCGCGCGGGCTCCGAGAAGGCCAAGTGCAAGGCGACGAGCCCACCGAACGAGTTGCCCACCACCACGGCGCGCTCGACCCCTACCGCGTCAAGAAACGAGTTGACGAAGGATGCGGTGTAGGCCGGCGAATAATCGGGTGGCTCGTAACTGCCGTCGTAGCCGGGTAGATCTATGGCGTAGACGAGGTTGTTGCGCGCGAGGTCGGGCAGCACCCAGGACCACTCGCCCGAGCTTGTGCCCACACCGTGCAACAGCACCAAAGGTGGGCCTTCCCCGCCGTCAGGTAGCGAACCCTATGACCTTCGACGTCGATCGTCTTCTCTGCGAATTCGCTAATGATTGTTGTACCTCCTCGGTAGTAGACCGTTACAGTCGTAGTATTGCCCGGTGACCAAGAACGGGAGTTTGACAATGTGCTGTAGGAGAATATATACTTTTAGCACATAGTCTAAGGTTAGTCCCCGAGAATCAGAGCCGGATGACCGGCTGAGGAAGGAACATACAGAACATGGACCAGCAGCAGAAGCAGAACATCAACCAGGCGAGCGAGCAGTTGACCGACTCCACCCAGCAGGCCTTCCGGATGATGGCCGACAGGACGGTGGCCTTGCAGGAGAGCAACCTGAGGCTCACCCAGAACTTCTTCCAGAACTTGGATAGAGCAGGTCAACAACCAGGCTCAGGGCACCCGCGAGGCCGCCCAGAACCTGCGGGATCAAGGCCAGCGCCAGCGGGAGGCCGTCGAGACGCTTTCCCAGGAGGCGACCAACGCGTATTCCGAGTTCCTCAACTCGGCGTTGTCGTTCTACCAGGAGGCATTGAGCACGGCTACGCAGGTCGGCCAGCAGAACATGCAGCAGGCCGCGCAGGCCACCCAGCAGGGCGTGCAGGCCGGGGTGCAGGCGGCGAGCCAGGCGGGCCAGCAGGCGATGGAGGCGACGAGTCAGGCAGGTCAGCAGGGGGCGCAGGCCGCCAACCAGGCCGCCCAGCAGGGTGCGGAGGCTACTGCTAACCAGTCCGCCCAGCAGGGCGCACGAGGCGGAGAGCAGGTCGCTCGGGCAGGTGCGTTCGCGGCTCAGAAGGTAGCCACCGGAGTGCATATCCAGGACTATGACAATTTGAACGTCGGTGAGATCGTCGAGCAGTTGGACAATCTCTCAGCCGATGAGTTGCAGAAGGTTCGCGTATATGAGAAGCAGAACAAGGACCGAGATAGCCTCATAGCGCAGATCGACCGTAGGATAAACGCCGCTGCGTAAAATGGGTTGCTGCTCTAAGCAAATGTTGTGGGCCGGGGCTTCTGTACCCCGGCTTTCCTATTGCCCTCAAAGACGGGGAGCGGGATTAGAGAAACGTAGGGGTTTAAGTCTCTTCTACGGTCTCTTCTACGAAGCCGTTGGATACGCCGCGCAAGTAGGGCTCCGGATGCCTCAGATGCCAGTGCATCGCTTCGGCCTCCCCAAGTCTCCTAGACGAGGCGACAACGTCGAAAATGCTGCGTTTATTCACACCTTCGGCGTCTTGGGCTCTACGGAGCCCTTGCAGCACTTCTGCGGGCACGGATACTCTGCCTTTCGGGTACTCCATACCAGAAGGTTATATATCAGACTGAGAACAGTGCGCGGAAAGGAGAGCATTCACGACCCGGCATACCCACCGGAGTTTCGCCGAGAAGCTATCCGGCTGGTTAGAGCCTAGGACATCCCATCCCCAGGATCGCCCGGGAGATCGTCCGAGCAGAACTGGGTAAACCAGGACGAGATCGACTCCAGCGAGCGAGAAGGGCTCACCACGGAGGAGAAGGAGGAGTTGCGCAAACTCAGGCGTGAGGTGAAGACCCTCCGTCAAGAGAAAGAGCGAAAAGCAGCGGCCTTCTTTGCCAGGGAAGAGATCGGGGGTCGGTGAGCATCTTCAAGCTCATCGACGCGGAGAAGGCCAGCTACCCGGTAGCGCTATGGATCAGGATGCTCGGAGTGTCCAAGATGAAACAACTGGTGCGAGGCCGTAGAAACGGCAGGACGCTTCTCATCGAGAAGATGTTAGCAGGAGCCGCGAGACTTTCGTACGGTCGTTCCTCGGAGTAAGATGCGGACGCAGGAGGGTAGCTCGACTAATGAGACGCGGGGCGGGTTTGTGAGGGGAAACGTCGAACCACCCGCCGCGATCCGCGGGTTTACCTGCTTCGTCTCGTCTACAGGGTCTGGCGCTCACGTACATCGAGAAGTTGGTGTCGACTCCCACATGAGGGCTGATGCTCTGGAGGCGTAAGCCATCTCGTGCATCATTCCGACCGCGGCGTCCAGTACACGGCGATCTCGTTCGGCAAGCGCCTCGACGAGGTCGGCATCGTCGAAAATGGACAACGCGTTTATTCACACCTTCAGAGCGTGCTCGACGGCGTTTCCCCTACGGAGTAACATCTTCGAGTTGCGACGTAGGCTGCATTGCGTTGGCTACTCTCAATGGAAGGAGTGCCTGTTCGTAGATGTACCCGTCCACATACCAGAACATTATATATAGCTGGGTTACGTCGATGGCAGAGTTGCTCTGACGCTCCGGTTGCCCTAGCTCCCGACAATGAGCATCACCAGCAGCCTAGTTTCCGGGAAGACAACTGCTCTCGGAAAGTGCGTGAATAAAGGCTAGTTGCCTCTAGAGTGTGTCTGATGAAACAACTGGTGCGAGATTCAAGCTCCACACGTGCCCGTTTTGGCCTCTTCGCGTGCTCAAACGGCCCTTGTCGGGCGACTTTCGGCCTTCTCGTGCGAGCTGTCAGACACACCCTAGCCGCTACGCATCGAAGTTGGTAACAACGAGGGTGATTTCTTGGATCGGATCCTCCTCCCGCCGCCTCGGTATGGGTACCGTGATCGCGGTCCACCACCTTGAAGCGCATTTCGCTCTCTCCCTGCTGCTCCTTTATGTTGCTGGTTGGCAGGTCGAGTCCTCGGTCGGCAAGCCAACGATCTCGCCTACCTCGGGGATCTCTTGTGGATTCGTCTTCCTAGAGTAGATCGTGGGCATGTCTTGCTCCGCCAATCCTGCAGCGGGACCGGGAGGACGATACTTGAAGGTAACATGTGCCTGCATGGGTAGGCTCTTCTCCTTGGCTTAGGGTTGGAATAGTGTAGCGGAATAAGCGAGCCGTTTAATACCCCCCGTATCCAGAAAGTACGAGCGACGGGAAAGGCATTAGGCTCATCAAGACTTCGGTCTTCTCACACGCTTGACCGGCGTTTCTAAGAAGACCTTTCACCGGCAGCCTGATTTCTCAGGAGGCTTCCTCTCGGCAGCTCAGCGAATAGAGGTAGCCCGAGACCAAGCGGGTAGGCGCAAGAAGGTGCACCCACGGCACATCAATTCGATACTTATCCTCAATCTTCCGAGGCCAGCCCGGCTTCTGGTAGAGTCGAGAAGTGTTATCCTCAACCGTGTGGTTCTATCGGAAGAGACCGGAGGAAGCACGAGCCGACGAGTTTAGCTGTTACGCAAGGCGATGATCGAGCACGAACTGAAGGAGGGCGTCCCGCGTGTCATGGACTGGAGGTCGAGGAGCACGCGGACGCCACGAGCGCTCGGCCGGGCGCACTGGGCAAGCAACGGCTACCGGGAGAGGAGTTGGGGCACCCGGGTGGGCCCCGTCGAGCTGAGGGTCTCTCTGTGGAGCCGCGCAGGCGCGCCGAGAGGGCGCTATCTGCGTTGGTACTCTGGCGTCCATCAAGGTGGAGATCTGGTCAAGACCCTCGGGATGGGAGGCATCTCCAAGAGCCAAGTCCGCCGAAGCCGACTCGCGCGTTGCGAGGCTTACGGGTCGATGCCACCACGTCAGGCTCGCCATCCGGTGGCGGTGGTGAGGGTCAACGGGAACGGCGAGCGCGAGGTTCGTCAGCGAACGGGCTTTCTGACGTCCTTCCTGCGCTCGGGTTTCCAAGGCTCGTGACCAGCGACGCGCACCGGGGCCTCAATCAAAGGGGCATCGAAGCGGTCTTGGTGGGCGGCGTGGCAGAGGTGCCGGGTGCATTTCATGATCTTTCCAAGGCCCAGCAGGCAGGTCTTCCAGCCCGACGCCCGGGGCGCCCGCGAGCAGTGGCGCAGGGTCGCTGACGGCTTCCGTTCTAGCTTCCCCAAGCTCGCCGAGCTGATGGATGAGGCCGAGGAGGACGTGCTTTCCTACGCCATCTCTACGCCTCTTCCCGACGGAGCATTGGCAAAAGATCTGGTCGAACAACCCGCTCGAAAGGCTCAACAAGGAAGTGAAGAGGAGGACGGAGGTGGTGGGCCTGAAGCGGCCCTCGTGCGGCTGGTGCGCCGTGCTCTCAGAGCAGCACGACGATTGGCAGGTCGGCAAGCGTCAGCGCGGGGTCCTTGGCGAGCTAGAACGGAAGGAGGAGATGGCAGAGCAGCCGGAGTTGGTAGCAGGCTAGACAGCAGAGAGGATCGGGACCGCACGAGGCAGATTTACACACTTGACGGGACACATACCGGCTTCTTACTACGCTCCTAACGCCGCTGTCTGACGGGGAAGCGGTTAGCGGCTTCCGTAGGTGTCGATCTCCTCTGTAAGGAGCCGTTGGTACTCTTCGTCCATCAGGGGAGAGGTGATCATGAAGTCCGCCGAAGCCCTGTTGCAGGCTACGGGGATGTTCCACAGCACGGCCATCCGCATGAGGGCCTGAACGTCTGTATCGTGGGAGACGGGTGTGAGAGGGTCCAAGAAAAGATCAAAAAATCGATGTCCCCCTCGCTGATCTTCCCCCGATCTGCAGGTCTCCCCCCAAAGGACCGTGCAGGAGTGTGCGAACCTCAAAGCCGAGTTCGTCCTCCAACTTTCGCCGGTCGATCCCGTAGCGAACAGCTCGTGGTGGGCCAGACGCTCTTTGTTGTCTTTCGCCCATTGGACCAAGTCGGACTTGGTGTTGTCGTGGGCCAGGAGGGCTATCCTCTTTGCCTTTCCATCGGAAAGGTTTTGCGTTCCATGCGGCTTGTTGCCTCCTTTTTGCGGGACGGGCGCACTAGCAAGATGCTCCAATACCTTGATAAGAAGGTCGGAGGTTCACGCTCGTGAAAAGGCCGGAGCCCCGAAGGATACCCCGGCCTTTTTCGCTTCTACCCTTAAGGGTTTTAGCGGTTCGACTTGGCTATTGCCATACCCAGAAAGATGCCGACAATCAAGGCCACGAAGCCAGATGCAACAGCCGCCGTTGACACCGCAGCTGCTTGTGTCGCTGCCTGGCCAGCCTGCGTCTGCCTGTGTCGCCTGCGCTCCTGCTTGGGTCGCTGCCTGTGTTGACTGCGCTCCTGCTTGGGTCGCCGCCTGCACGTCGAGGTCGTGTCTTAAGTTCTGCACGTCTTGCTGAACATCGTTGCTCTCAGTCATTCCTCTCCTCTGATCGTCAGTCCGGCTCATCCGGAATGTGTATCTTTGCACACATTACTGTAAGCTATTGTCAGGAAAAACCAACCAAAAAATGGGTAAAATGTATCAAAGGGTGTAGTGGATGTCTCGGAATATGCAGAACGAGGGACGCATGGCGCAACCGCTAGAAAGAGATCTGCTGGGCGTTAAGGACGTCGCCGGGCTGATAGGGGTGGGTGAGGATACGGTATGGCGCTGGTGCCGCGAGGGGACCCTGCCGTGCCTGAAGGTCGGCAAGCACTGGCGCGTGCGGCGGGAGGCCTTGGAGGACTTCCTGAGGCGTAGCGAGCGCCCCGCCACGCTCGTCGGTCAGCTTCGCTCCTTCTTGCGGGTGCCGGACAACGTACTCGCAATCGCCCAGAACATGAACATTCTGCACCGCCTCGACGCGGCCTTCTTTCGGGTCGGCGAGGCGCGGGGCGGGTTGTTGGTGAAGTTTTATGGCGGCGAGGAGAAGTCCGAGTACGAGCTGCGCGCCCGATTCGAGAAAAACGGCCTGGAGGTCGGGCGTCTGGAGCGGGAGGGGCGTTTCCTCATGAGGCCCGAGGAAGACCCTTTTGGGGGGCGGAGGGGACGAGCTCGGGCGGCTCGATCGAGGAGGAGGCCGTCGGCCACTCGAAGAGGGGTCGCGTACCTTGTGGGCCTCCTTCGACTGGGCCCTACAGGTAGACCAGAATACGGCCTTGGAGCAGCAGGAGCCATCGTCCGGAACTGCGTGCCCCCAACGGGCGATCTACGGACCGAACTCGTCGACGCCCAGCAGCTCGTCGTCAAGACGGCCGTACTCGCAGAGATGGTCGACGAGTGGTCGGCTGCGGAGCCATCAGGCGGGCGCAGTCCTCGCACTCGGGCACGATTTTGCCTCCGAGACCGGACTGTTGCTCGGGCGCGCGGCGCCGATGCCGCGTCCTGAGAATCTCGCCGAGAAGAAGAAAGTGGGGGCGAAAGACGCTGCGATCGACGGGCCGGAGCTTTATCCTCGGCCATTTTTCACGCGACACCAGCCGACCTAAGCCATCGTCCGGAACCGTACGCGCGTGCCCCCAACGGGAGCTCGCCCTTACGCTATCTACTGCGGTTGGCTTCCTTGATGTCTTCCGAAATCTTGATGATCTTCTTTAGAGTTCTTGCCTGATCCTCCAGGGCCTGCACCTCGTCCTCGTATCCCTTGTACTCCGAGTACCCGCTGCCTTCCAAGAGCAGAGGGTTGATCGTCCACTCGGTCTCGTAGTATTCCCCCTGGCGGTCCTCGTACTTCGAGGTGATCGTAATGCCCTGCGTCAGGCCCTTGTCTCTCAAGTTCTGCACCACGTTCTGGTAGGAGTCTCACACGGCGGCGATGTCCGTGTGTGGCGCCATGAAGTTTATGGCGTGCTTGAAGTAGGGCAGTTCGGTGATGTCCTCCCCGCTGGTGGTTTCTATGGGAGCGGAGAACTTGAAGGTGATGTTCTTGGCCATCCCGTGGCCGATGTTGCGCACCACGATGTTGGTGGTAAAGCGTCCGTGTAGTCCGCGTCGACTATGATTGGGGGCGGTCCTCGTCGTTGCGCGCCTTGCGCGCCTGCCTGCCCTGGTAGAGGATCCCGGCCGCGACTACAAAGGTGGCGAGCGAGGACAGGATCTGTGCTATTACCCCGATGTCCATGATTATTACGGCTCTTCTCCTCAACTCTACTCGGCTTCTGCCTAAGACTGTAGCAGTAAAAGGCGGGCCTCGGGCTCCCGCTACCTCTCGCCTTTCTGTTTGTCGTTCCGCAGTGGCTGACCAGTGTACACGCAGAAAAAACACGGGCGCGAGGAGCAAGACTGGCAGCGGGGAGTTATGGAAGATCGTACCGCCGGGCCTTACTCGATTATGGTGCAGCGAGCAAATGGGCGAGCGTACGCGCTCTTAGAGCGCGCGTACATACTTTGATACACTTTTAGCTTTTACTGGCCGAATGTGTCTTCGCCGGGTGTACACTCTCGAGAAGCTATCTGTGGGCGATTTATGTGCGTGGCGTTTCGTGTTGGGTTTTCCACAATTAAGGAGCGTACGGATCGTGCGCGTACTGGTTACTGTAACGCTGCGCATGTACCGCGAGGTGCTAGCGCTTTCACTCCACAACCACCGCCCGGACGCAGAGGTGTTGATCTCCCCTCCGGAGGCCCTCAACTGGGAGATAGGGCGCTTCAGGCCGCACCTTGTCGTGCTCGACGATAACGACGGTGCCGCGCCGGATGGGCTGTCGGGAGTCCTATACCGGGTCGAAATACTGCTCGGCGCTAGCATGGACGCCAGGATCAGCGTGGACGGACAGGCCCGGGAGGTAAAGGACATCTGTATGGAGGACCTGCTCGCGGTGGTGGACAGGGCGGAGAAGATGATCCCTAAAGAGACAGAGTAGTAACCCGTCCTGCCTCCGAAGAACCGTCTCCGGGCTACGCCTCTTTTCCTCCTCCTCTTCGCCTATGTCGCTGATGGTGATCCACTCCTTCAGGAGAGCTACCCTCACGGCCTCGCCCCGCGAGCCGACCTCCATCTTGTGGTAGGTGTTCGAGAGGTGGCGCTTGACGGTGCCCTCCGCAACGTGAACCCTGGTGGCTATCTGGCGGTTAGAGAGTCCGCGGGCGGCGAGGAGCAGGATCTCTAGCTCCCGGGCGGAGATGACGCCCTCGGCCCCGCCCTCGGCCTCCTCCAGCATCTCACGCGGCATGCCCACCACTACGTCACCCCCCGCCGGATCAAAGACCGCGGCGCGTACCGTGGCGATGAGGTGTCTCGCCGAGGAGCTCTTCAAGACGTACCCGCTGGCCCCCAGCTTCAAGAGATCCCGTATGAAAGCGGGCTCTTCGAACATGGTGACGATTACCACCTTCGGCGTAGGCTCCACCGCGCGCATCCGGTCGAGAGCCTCCCTGGCCTTCTCGAACGGCATCTGCACCTGCATTATCACCACGTCGGGCTTCTTCTCGCGGGCCAGCGCCACGGCCCCCTGGTCGTTGGTCGTCTCCCCGACCACCTCCAGCCCCCGTAGGAGCTCAGAAGCCCCGCCAGTCCCTCGCGGAACATGGTGTGGTCATCGGCCAGCAGTACCGTTGTCAGACGTTTCTCCGCCACTTAACCTAAATTGGTGGTAAGCACGAACTTCTCGAAAGCCACGCGATTCCTCCGTACATCAGGACGAGCACCGCAAATTTTAACACGCGCCCGCTACACCCTTCGATACATTTTGGACCCAAGGCAGCCTTTCGGACTTTCCGGGGCAACGGCGGTGTATTAAGGTGTTTCGTGGTACTCGTCATGATGCGGCGAGTGGAGCATCGGGAAAGCCGCGACCCTCGCGGGGCAATCGTCTCAGAGAAAGGTAAGCAGAAATGCTGAAGAGCAGGGCGGCGCGACCGCCGGACCTCTCCACCTCTTACTGGCTGATCGAGAAGCACGAAGCCGGACGGACGGAGGTGCCCACCGTCCACCTGGAGAGCGGGGAAGAAGCCCTGCCGGTCTTCAGCTGGGCGGAAGAAGCCAGGATGTTCCTCAGGCTCGGCGGGTTCGAGGAGGGCGGCTGGGCTATCCGCGAGAGCACGGCCGGGGGACTCGTCTCCATGCTCGAAGAGGAACTTCACGCAGGGGTAGGGTTCGTGGCCCTGGACCCGATGCCGGAGATGGTGACTCCGATGTTCGGCACGATGATCTCCCTCGTTACCTTGGACCGGCAAAGCTTCATAGATCGCCACATCGCCAAAGAGGAGCCCCTGGCCCGGTGACTCGAATGATCCGGGCGGAGGGCCCGATCGTCAGGTGGAGACGCAAGCCGGAGGAGTTCGCGCACCCGCGGCCAGGGCGACTATGTCTTCGGAAAGGGTGCAAAAAGGCGTGGCGCCGAAGTCCGGCGTTGCTTGACCAGGGGAGATACGTGTCCAAGAAAAGTACAAAAGGGAACGCCGGGCAGAGTCCGGCGCACGCATAGGAGGCATATTGAAGTATCTAAAGGCAGTGTTGGTGGGGTTGGGGCTCGCGCAGTTGGCTACCCTGATCACCACCATCTATCTGCACCGGGTGCTTGCGCACAAGGCTATCCGGCTTCACCCCGCTCTGACCATGTTCATGCGCTTCGGGACGTGGATGCTCACGAGCATCTCGCCCCGGGAATGGGTGGCAGTACATCGCAAGCACCATAACTTCAGCGACATCGAGGGAGACCCGCACAGCCCCCACATCGAGGGGTACTGGAAGATCATGATCGGCAACGTCTACTACTACCGCCGCGAGGCGAACGACGGCGACACCCTGGAGAAGTACGCCTCCGATCTCCCCTTCGACCGTCTCGACAAGACGTTCTTGAGGAAAGGGACACTAGGATTCTCCTTAACAGGCGTGATCCTGACGCTCCTTATGGGCTTCAAGCCCGGTCTGGTGGCGTTGTCCACGCTCGCGAGCGTGTACCTGCTCTTGAACGCCGCGATCAACGGCGCCGGGCACACCTTCGGCTCCAAGAGCTTCGAGAACGACGCGACCAACCTCAAGCTATTGGCGCTCATCACCTTCGGCGAGGGCCTGCACAACAACCACCACGCCCGTCCGGCCGCCCCGAGATTCTCCGCCTTCCGCGGCGAGTTCGACCCGGCGTGGCCCGTGATCCGGCTCCTGGAGAAGCTCCGGCTGGCCGAGGTCCTCACCAAGGTGGACGAGGGCTGGGAGGACCATCGCCGCCGCCTCCCCGAGCCGACCGTAGTGCGCCCCGCCGCCGGTATCGCCACCGCTGACACCAACTCTTCTATGAAGAAATCAGCCTAGCAGCAGGTAAAGCAGCCTTCCAGGCGTGCATCCAGTTCTCCACCTGGTCGAAGACCCGGCTCCGCGAGCCGTGGAAACCACAGTCAAGCGCAACCTGTCCAACGTCTACGGCAAGCTCGACGTCAACAGCAGGGGCGAGGCCGTGAGCAAGGCCGTCTCGGAGGGCTGGGTCTCCTCCTGGGACATCGCCAAAGACGAGTAGCGCCTCCGCTCTCCGGCCATCGGGTCTTCGTACACAATCACAACCTCGGAGATTTTCCTCTCGGTTGCGTAAAGGAGCACCCAAGGCCTCTTCTCCGACCGCTCCCCAAACGAACCCACCTCTCGCCACCCACGGCTTACCTCATCTGCCGACGATCTCCAAAGAGTGAGGCCGGCGCGTATAGGAGGGGGGAAATAAGAGCGCCGGCCCCGGTGATGTGGCGATTGTACCACGTGTCACACTCTCTGGAGGCATTTTGGGCCGGCTTTTCGTGACCTGTGTATCGTCGGCGCGAGGAGTCCCGGCGTGTTCTAGGCTCGGGTATCCTGGAGCTCGGCCTGGAACGAGAGAGAGGGCCGGGAAGTTCCCGGCCCTCTGTGTATCGTTGGCGCGAGGAGTCCCGGCGTGTTCTAGGCTCGGGTATCCTGGAGCTCGGCCTGGACGACCAGACGGTTCGCGTAATCGGGGAGCGTACACGTCTGCAGCGTCAATATGTTCCTGCCCTCCAGGGGCTCCGTCACGAACAGGTCCGTCGGCTGCACCTCCAGAGTCTGAAAGACCTCGTAGGTGTACTCCCTGCCGTTGGCGTCCGTAACGAAGACCTGATCCCCCTCAGAGACGTTGTCGATGTCCCAGAAGGCGAGGAAGCTGGCGGTGTTCGGGTACCCGAGGCGGTGCCCGGCGATGTACACGTTCGCCTCATCCTGCCACGGGAAGCCCGTCCCCTGAAGGTGGATGCCGGCGAAGTTCTTGAGCGACTCCTCGTCGTCGCCGAACGTGTCGGGGATGGGAGCGTCGCTTATGCGCTCCATGCTCGGCACGGAGAGGTTCAGGGTCGGATCCTCCGGGGCGTTGGCCTGCTCTTCGGCGCTCTGCGCCTGCGTCTCCTCGGGAGCATCGGGAGCCACGGCCTCGTCGGACGGGGTCTGCCCTTCCTCCGAGCCGCCGCAGGCGGTCAGGGCGACCACCATCGCTAACGCCGCGATTATTAATAAGAGCTTCCCTATGCGCACGTTCTCACTCTCCCTTGCTCTGTCAACCGGGACCGGCGACCGTGGAAAGATGCTCACCGGCTTCACGGGAACATACTGTATCAAAGTTTTCAGATATTTCGCCAACCGAAAGTAGGATTTTCGCCAACCGATAGTCGCATCTTTCGGTTCGTGGTCCCGCGAGGAGCCACCCCCGCCGGGGAAGCCAAGAGGCGCCGCGACCTGGATCCTGAACGGTCCCCTCGGGTCTCGCCGAGGATTATCCCGGCTCGCGCAGCTCGCGGACGAAGTCCTCGACGGTGTGGAGGTATTCGGTCGTGCCCGGGTTGGGTTGCGGGTTGACGGAGACGAGATCGAAGTTTTGCAGCACCTTTATCAGCTCCTCGGTCCCCGGCCGCACCGTGCCCCAGCCTTCGCCGGGGATCCTGGCCCGCCAGTGCATGTAGAACTGCTCGGCCTCTATCGCACTCTCGAAGACGCAGACCACCTCGCCCTCTTCGGTGCCGTAGGAGAGGTATCCGGGAACACCGCCCTCTACGCGTCCCAGCAGCACGTACCCTTCGCCCTCCCGCGGGTAGTCGAACATTCGGGTCCTCCGTCCGTATCCTAACCGAGGAGCTTCTCGGCGGCTTCGTGGGGCAGGTCGTGGGCTTCGGCCACGGGTTCGGAGACGAGGCTGCCGCGTAAGGTCGAGAGTCCTTTAGCGAGGGCGGGGTTCGAGGATGCGGCTCCTTCCACGCCGTTGTCGGCGATCTCGACGAGGTACGGGAGCGTTACGCTGGTCAGGGCGAGCGTCGAGGTGCGGGCGACGGCCCCGGGGATGTTCGCGACGCAGTAGTGAACCACGCCCTCCTCGACGTAGGTCGGGTCCGAGTGGGTCGTCGGCCGGCTCGTCTCGATGCACCCGCCCTGGTCCACGGCGACGTCCACGATCACGCTCCCGTCCCTCATGCTCGCGACCATGTCGCGGGTGACGATCTTGGGCGCCTTCGCCCCGGCTACGAGGACCGCGCCTACGACCACATCCGCTCCCCTGACGTAAGCGGCCGTGCGGGCCCTGTTGGGTATCACGAGGTCCGCCCTGCCCTCGAAGATGTCCGAGAGGTACGCGAGGCGCTTGGGGTTGGTGTCCAGGACGCTCACGATGGCCCGCATACCCAGGGCTATCTTGGCAGCCTCCGTCCCCACCACGCCGCCGCCGATGATGGTAACCCTCGCGGCGGGCGTCCCCGGCACGCCGCCCAGGAGCAGCCCCGCGCCCCCCTGCGTGCTCTCCAGGTGGTGCGCCGCCGCCTGCACCGCCATCCTCCCCGCGACCTCGCTCATCGGGGTGAGGAGCGGCAGGCTGCCGTCCGGCAGCTCGACCGTCTCGTAGGCGACGGAGTCGATCTTCCGCTCCACGAGGAACTCCGTGAGGCCCTTATCCGCGGCGAGGTGCAGGTACGTAAAGAGCTCCTGCCCCTCCCGGAAGCGTTCGTACTCTTCCGGCGCCGGTTCTTTTACCTTGACGATCAGGTCCGCCGACTCGAAGACCTCGCCGGCGCTCCCGACGAGGCGTGCCCCGCACGATTCGTACTCCTCGTCCTCGAAGCCGGCCCCCACACCGGCCCCCTCCTCGACGATCACCTCGTGCCCGTGGTGAACCATCTCCGTGACCCCGTCCGGCTGCATCGAGACCCGCCGCTCATTGTCCTTGATCTCCTTCGGAACCCCGACCACCGTAGCCATGAGCACCCCTTCCTGATGAGCGTCTCCAATCCGTCGCACCCATACCTTACACTGGGCCACCGTAAACGCGCAAAGACGCCTCGGGGCTCGCTCGTCTTATCACTCTCCCCGCACGCCGCCCTCTTGGCCAGTGTTCACGTTAATCGGTGATACCCTCTTGCGTAGCACGGTCACGACGGCGGATCGGTAAGGAGGGCTTTGTGAGATGGCCGCGCCGGAACGTGTAGCATCGGGGGTATATCGAGTAGACGCGGTCGGGATGTCGAACGCGATCTCGGTACTGCTCCTCGAAGACGGCGACGGCTTTGCGCTGGTGGACACAGGTTTGGGGAGCAGCGCGGGTCGCATCCGGGAAGCTTTGGCCGGGCTCGGTGGTAGACCGGAGGACCTGAAGCGCATCTACATCACGCACCACCACGCGGATCACATCGGTGGTCTGCCGGGCGTGCTGGAGTGGGCGCCGGACGCGGAGGTCGTGGCTTCGGAGCACGAAGCGGAGATCATCACCGGCAGACGCGGGCCCGACCAGGCGAGCAGCCCCATCTTTCGTTTCTTCAGCCGCTTCCAGAAGCTCCCGACGGTGCCGGTGGATCTGGTGGCGCGCGAAGGGGACACGGTGGCGGGCTTCCGCGTTGTCTCTACACCGGGCCACACCCTCGGGCACACCTCACTCCTGCGCGACGAGGACGGTCTCCTGTTCACCGGCGACGCGTTCGCCGTGCTGCTGCGTAGAATCGGGGTCGGGGGCGCGAAGTTCGTCTGTACGGATCCACCACAGGCAAAGCGCTCGGCCGAGAAGCTCCTCGCGGAGAAGTTCGACACCGTGGTCATGACCCACGGCAAGCCGCTCTACGCCGGCGCTCGCGGGCAGCTCGAGGAGGCGGTCGCTCGCTGCAATTACGCGTGAGAGCGACGCGCGGCGACGCGCCGCAAAGCGACGCGAAACCCCAGGGGGAACGTCTCGAACCCTGTAATCGCGGT
Source organism: Rubrobacteraceae bacterium (assembly GCA_030448125.1). Lineage (GTDB taxonomy): Bacteria > Actinomycetota > Rubrobacteria > Rubrobacterales > Rubrobacteraceae > Rubrobacter_F. The sequence goes on from JAUJNO010000005.1 coordinate 182,047, forward strand.
CTTCCCTACCCAGAAGGGTCCGTGAGCTCGTGACGAACCCGTTTCTCAACGACCAGGAGAAACGTCTGCGCGCTCTCTGGCGCCTGCTCTTCCAGTACGTGCTCTACAGCAATGGCGCCGCGGTGCTCGCGGGAGTCTTCATTCTCGCGTTTCTCGCGGTCTTCGAAGGTACGGGCTCTGGGGGAGATACCGCCGGGACGCTCGCCGCCTCCCCGGCTCTCCGGGTGGCGAGCTTCGCCGCGGCCTCCCTCGTCGCGACGGTCGCCAGCGTGTGGCTCGCGGGCCGTCTCTTCGACCGCCGGCCGTTTTCCGGCTTCGGGCTACGGTTGGACCGGGTCTGGTGGCTGGACCTCTGCTTCGGGCTGGCCCTGGGCGCTCTGCTAATGACGGCAATCTTCTCCGTGGAGTTGGCCGCCGGTTGGATCACCGTCACCGGCGCCTTCGAGGTCGCCGGCGAGGGTAGACCTTTCGCTCTGGCCATCCTCTTCCCCCTCGTGGCGTTCGTATGCGTGGGCTTCTACGAGGAGTTGCTCTCCCGAGGGTACCAGTTGCAGAACATGGCCGAGGGGCTCAACTTCCCGTCTCTAGGTCCCAAAAAGGCGATCCTGCTCGCCTGGGTGCTCTCGTCCGCCGTCTTCGGTCTGCTCCACCTCGCGAACCCCGGCGCGAGCCTGATCAGCACCCTCAACATAACCTTCGCGGGACTCCTTTTGGGGGCTGGCTACGTCCTGACCGGCCGGCTCGCCATCCCCATCGGGCTGCACATCACCTGGAACTTCTTCCAGGGCAACGTCTTCGGCTTCCCGGTCAGCGGTCTAAAGCCCACAAGCGCGACGTTCGTCTCCATCGAACAGGGCGGCCCCTCTCTCTTCACGGGCGGCGCTTTCGGCCCCGAAGCCGGCCTGCTCGACCCCATCGCGACCCTCGTCGGCAGCCTCCTCATCTGGCTCTGGGTCCGCGCCCGCTCCGGAAAGGGCACCCTGGAGCTTTCAATAGCCGAACCGCCGGACGGTAGCGCGGAGGAAGCAGAAACCTCCGGCAGAGGCTAGACGAGCACTACACGGTCGCCGCGCCCGACACGGCCGCCTAGGCAAACTCGTGGGTGTTGGTCTTGCCCACTATCACCGCCCCGGCCTCCTTTGACTTTTGGACGACCGTGGAATCGTACTCCGGGAAGAAGTCCTCGAAGAAGGCGGAGTCCATGGTGGTGCGGACACCCTGCGTGTAGATGATATTCTTCAAACCGATGGGAATGACGTGGAGCGACCCCCTGTCCTCTCCAGCGAGGATCTCCTTCTCCACCCTCGCCGCCTCCTCCAGCGCCCGCTCCGGCAGCACGATGACGAAGACGTTCAGCTTCGGGTTTTCGGACTCGATGCGCTCCAGGACCGCACCCACGACCTCGACCGGGGAGAGACGCCGCTCCCGCAGTGCGCGGGCAAGATCGCTTAAAGAATGCGGGAGGTCCGTAGCATCGCGGGCGCGGGGTTGGGCAAGTTCGACCGGCGGGTCTGGCTCTTGCTGGTGGCGATGCTGGTCTTCCGGTTCGGGCAGGGGCTCTACTACCCGTTCTCCACGATCTACTTCCACAACTTCGTGGGCATCCCGCTCTCCCTCGTGGGCGTAGGCCTTGCCGCTCTGGCCGCCGCGAGCGTGGCCTCCGGCCTGATCTCCGGCCCCCTCATCGACCGCCACGGTCGCAAGCCCGTGATGATCGCGGCACTACTGGGGAGCGCGGCCACCTTCCTCGGCTTCGCGTTCGTCGGGGGCTTCTGGGGGTACCTGGCGGTCTCGATCGCGGCGGGACTCGCCGGCTCGTCCTCCTTCGATGCCGCCCGCAACGCCATGGTCGCCGACGTCACCCCCACGCGCCTGCGAGCTCGCGCCTACGGCCTGGTGAGGGTCGGAGGGAACGTCGGCTGGGCCTCGGGTCCCGTTGCAGCGGGCCTCATCGCAGCCTCGGCGGGAGGATACGAGATCACCTACCAGATCATGTTCGCCGGGACTGCCGCGCTCACGCTCGCCGTGCTCGTCGCCGTGGTACTGCTCGTCCGCGAGTCGCTGCCGGAGGTGGAGGAGCGTACCTCCTCGGTGATGCCTCTCTCGAAGCTGCGGGCCGCGCTCTCGGACGCGCCGTTCGTGGTCTTGCTCGTGGTCGGGTTCCTCCTGTACTACGTCTTTACGCAAGATTGGCAGGCCCTGCCGGTCTACGCCAGGAACTTCCTGAACGTGCCGGAGGCCCGGGTCGGTCTCTTCCTCGCCGGCAACGGCCTAATGGTGATGCTGCTCCAGTTCCCGGTCGCCTACCTCCTGGAGAGCCGCTCCAAGGTCGCGGCGCTCGCCGTCGGGGCGGCGCTCTTCGCGGCCTCGTCGGTCACGCTGCTCGTCACGGAATCCTTTTTGGGCATCCTCGTCGCATTCGCCGGCTTCTTCACGCTGGCCGAGATGATCCTGGAGGTAGCCGGCGCGGCTCTGGCCGCCGAGCTCGCCCCCACACAGAGGCGTGGCACCTACCTCGCCCTCTTCGGGTGCTGCTTCGGCGCGGGCTACGGTATGAGCCCCATAGTGGCCGGCCTCCTCCTCGACGCCCGCCTCCCGGAGATCATCTGGACGGTACAACTCGTCGCGGCGGCGCTGGCGGCTACCGGACTCCTCACCCTCGCCGCGCTGAAGAGAAAGTAGTTGGTTGTTAGTTTTCAGTAAGCAATCGTGAGAGAAGGCCGGCAGCGTAAGAGAGGTCCAATCGAATGAGCCTTACCGCCCCGCACTCCCGTCTTCGAACGCGGTGGACCGTATTTAGCCCAAGCAAGAGAAGCTGAGAGCTGAGGGCTGAAAGCTTATTCCGGCACTCTCAGCACCAGTACGGCTATGTCGTCGCGGGGGCCGTTCTCCTGAAAGTCCAGGACGGCGCTCTCTATACGGCCGGCCAGAGACGAAGCATCGAGGCCGGCGCAAGCGCGCAGAAGGGACACGAGTCGCTCCTCGCCGAAGAACGCGCCGTCCGGGGAGCGGGCCTCGGTCACGCCGTCGGTGTAGAGCACGAGGGCGTCGCCGGGGGCGAGGCGGGCCTCCTGCGCCGTAAGCCCGGGGTCGTCGAAGACCCCGAGGGCGCGGCCGGGTTCTCCGATATTGTGGATGCTCCCGTCGGTCTTGAGCAGGACGGGCGCCGGGTGTCCCCCAAGGGAGACGTTGACCTTGACGCCGCGCTCCGCGCCAGGCTCCGTGCCGAGCTCCGCGGCGTCCATCTCCAATCTCATGCAGGCGACGGTGCAGAACTTGTGGTCGTCGCGCTCGCGCCTCTGGCGCAGCATGGCCTCGTTCAGGCCGGCGAGGATAGCCGAGGGGCACTCCTCGTGCATGACCATCGCACGGATGGTGTAACGGGCGAGTGCCAGGACGGCCGCTGCCTCGGCGCCCTTGCCGCACACGTCCCCGATCACGACCCCCCAGGTGGAACCGGCGGAGTTGGTGGAGGGCTCGCCGGAGTCCTCCCAGCATCCCACCTCCATGTCGAAGACGTCGTAGAAGTCGCCGCCGACGTCCGCCTCGCCCGCCGGCAGGTAGCGCAGGCCCACCTCGACGCCGGGCACGTCGGGCAGGCGGGAGGGCAGGAGGCTACCCTGGAGGGCGCGGGCGGTCTCGCTGCGTTCCCGGTAGAGCCGCGCGTTGTCCACGGCGAGGGCCGCGCGGCGGGCGAGCTCCTCGGCGAGCTCCAGGTCGGCGTGTCCGTAGCGCCGCCCCGACTCGGCCGAGACGAGCGTGATCGCCCCGAGCGTCCGGCCGCGGGCGACGAGCGGCACGATGACGTAGGACTTGAGGCCCAGCTTCCGCAGGATCTCGCGATGTTCGGCGTCGCGGGCGGCCTCCTCCAGGAGCGGTTCGGGGATCTCGGCGACGAGCTCCGCTTGTCCGGTGCGCAAGGTCCGCGCCACCCCGTACAACTCGTCCGGGTCGGGCGGGTATCGCTCCTGAAGCTCGTGCGCCAGCGCGACCTTTTCCGGATTCTGGTGGGCCACCGCCACCCGGTCGAGCCCATTCTCTTCGAAAACGTCGACGATGCACCAGTCGGCGAGGTAAGGCACCGCAAGACGCGCCACGCCGGCCAGCGTGGCCCGGTAGTCGAGCGAGGAAGAGAGCGTCGTGCCCGCCTCGGCAAGGAAATGCCGCGCCTCCTCGGCCCGTTTGCGCCCGGTGATGTCCTCGATCACGGCGATGCAATACCCGGGCCCGCCTCGCCCATCGCACGCCGCGGAGACGGTCAGGTGAACCCAGACTGTAGAGCCGTCTTTGTGGAAGTAGCGCTTCTCCATCGAGTAGGTGGGGATCTCGCCCGCTATGAGGGAAACGAACAGGTCCAGATCGCTCTGCAGATCGTCGGGATGGGTGAGGTCCTGGAAGGTGCGCTCGAGCAGCTCTTCGCGTGTGTAGCCGACGATGTCGCAGAGCTTCTGGTTTACGCGCAACCACTCACCGCCGAAACCTACGTGGGCGATACCGACGGCGGCTTGCTCGAAGGTTGCCCTGAAGCGCTCCTCGCTCCGGCGCAGGTCCTCCTGGTCCCTGCGCGACTGTAATGTCCTCGCCTCGGACTGCCGCCTCACGGAGCGCATCGTCGCTACCAGCAGGCTGACGAACGACCCCTCCAGCACGAACAGAGCGAGACGCAAAGCCTGCCCGAAATCATCGACCAGGAGCGTGTAGGTCGGAGACAGGAAGAAGTAATTGGCCGTCAGCGCGGCCAGGGCGGTCGCGAGCAGTCCGGGGCCCAGACCGCCGAACCAGGCGCCCACCATCACGGCGCCGAAGAACAATAAGAAGGGGCTCTCCTCCTCGATCAAGGGATCCAGGAGCAGCTTGACGAGCAGCGCAAACCCGACGACCAGCACGGCGATACCGTAGCTCGTCAACGGCGCGCGCGTCGCTTCCCCGCTCCCGGGCTTCCGGGCTAATACCAAAGGCATACCCTCCGGCCGGAGATTCACACGCCTCTCGCTCGAACGGTCGGGTCCGTGAACCTCTCTGCCTCCGACATGCGTAACGAGCCGGCGCCGGACGCCGCCTCCAGCCCCGTTCCCCGATAGGACCCGTGAAAGCTCACCGCGACCATTCTACAGGAGCGGCAACCTCCCGCGCGGGCTGGAGAGCCCTGGACGGCGTTAATTAACAACGGTTAACAACCGCTTTTGCGGGGAGTGGTTTTAGGGTAATCTTATTCGGCAAACGAAGGAGAGGAGAGGACTGTGGCTTACGAGCTTCCGACGCTGCCCTACGAGTACAATGCACTGGAGCCGACCATCGACGAAGAGACGATGCATCTCCACCACGAGAAGCATCACAACACCTACGTCACCAACCTCAACAACGCCCTCGAGCAGCACCCCGACGCCGACCCGGGCAGCATCGAAGAGCTCCTGGCGAACATAAACGACGTGCCCGAGGACATCCGCAGGGCCGTCAGGAACAACGGCGGCGGCCACTCCAACCACGCGATGTTCTGGCAGATCATGGGCCCCAACGGTGGCGGCGAGCCGGTCGGGGACCTCGGTAACGCCATAAACCAGAGCTTCGGCTCCTTCGAGGCCTTCCAGGAGCAGTGGGCGGCGGCGGGGGCCCCGGGCGCACTCTTCGGCTCGGGCTGGGTGTGGCTCATAGCCGCCCCCGACGGCTCCCTGACCATCGAGACCACCAAGGACCAGGACAGCCCGCTGATGGAGGGCAAGCTGCCGATCATCGGCCTCGACTGCTGGGAGCACTCTTACTACCTCACGTACCAGAACCGCCGCCCCGAGTACATAAGTAACTGGTGGAACGTGGTCAACTGGGAAGAGGCCGAACGCCGCTACCAGGCCGCCAGGTCCTCCTAGCACGAAGAGCCTTTCCTCAGTAAACGTCGAGTCCCCGGAATTTTTCTCCGGGGACTCTCCGCCGCCCGGTCTCCCGGACAGGAGAAGTAATGCTCCTTTAAGATCCTTCTCCGGGGTCCTCCGGTACACTTAGCGGGAGAGGTTTCCGAAACAGAAGGGGTATAAGAGATGCGTTTGGTCGTGATAGGCGGGGTAGCAGCGGGGACCAAGGCCGCTTCGAGGGCGCGTAGGGTGGATCCCGACCTGGAGATAACCGTCTACCAGGAGGAGCCGGAGATCTCTATCAGCGAGTGCGGCTTGCCGTACCTGCTCTCCGGCGTCATCGAAGATCGCGAGAAGCTCATCGCCCGCACCCCCGAGAAGTTCGCCGAGAAGGACGTCGAGGTCTTTGTCCGCCACCGGGTCGCGAGCATAGACCCCGAGAACAAGACGCTCACCGTCAGGGACCTGACGACGGAAGAGGAGTTCGAGGACTCCTACGACCGGCTCATCATCGCCACGGGCGCGAAGGCAGTACCTCCCCCCATCGACGGCGCTGACCTGGACGGCGTCTTCGCCCTACGCTTCCTCACGGATGCCGACGCCATAATGGAGTACGTAAGGGAGCGTTCGCCGCGGAGGGCGGCGATCATCGGCGGCGGGTACATCGGCCTCGAGTTGGCCGAGAACCTCAAGGAGATCGGGATGGACGTCTCCATGCTGGAGACCGAAGAGCGGGTCGCCGGAGACTACGGGTACGAGGTCGCCGAGAAGGTCGAAGAGCACCTGAAGGAGAAGGGTGTTGCGGTAAGAACCGGGGCGCAGGTCGCGGAATTCGTGGGCGACGACGAGGGCCGGGTGCGGGCCGTCGGGTTCGGCGACGAGGAGCTCGAGGCGGAGTTGGTCATCGTGGCGGTGGGTATCCAACCGTGCGTGGAGCTGGCCGAGGAGGCGGGGGCGGAGATCGGCTCGACGGGGGCGATCCGGGTGGACAAGTACCTCCGCACGAGCCTCCCGGAGGTGTGGGCCGCCGGGGACTGCGTCGAGTCGGCGAACCTGTTGACGGGCAAGCCGACCTGGGTGCCGCTGGGAGACACGGCGAACCAGATGGGCCGCGTCGCCGGCACGAACGCGGCTCAGGGCTTCGCGGGCGTGGACGCCCTCCAGTTCCCCGGCGTCATCGGCACCGGCGTCTTCAAGGTCTTCGACCTCGGGGTGGCGAACACGGGCCTCTCGCAAGAGGACGCCGAAGAGGCAGGCTACGAGGTGGTAACGGCCGCCCTGGAATCCAAGAGCAAGGCCGGCTACTACCCGGGAGGCGAAAAGATGTTCGTAAAGCTCATCGCCGACGGGGCGACGGGCCGCCTCATAGGCGCGGAGATCGCCGGGGCGGGCGCGGACAAGTACGTGGACATCTGCGCCACGGCCATCTGGGGCAAGCTCTCCTACCCGGACCTCGTCAACCTGGACCTCGCCTACGCCCCGCCCTTCGGCCCCGTTTTGAGCCCGATCATCCAGGCCGCCAGCATCCTGGCTAACGAGTTCGAGAAGAGAACCGAAGGCGTCAGGGCCGCCGAGTAGCCGTCAGTTGACGGCTCAAAACTTCGAGCTCCCCTATCTCTTCGGGAGAGAGCCAGCGTTCTCCCGGGCCTGACACTCGTTTTTGGCGCCGGTGGATGGCGGACAACGCGCTGCTTCGCGAGCTGCGGTTTAGGGCGACCGGGGAGGGGATCTTCTCGCGGGCCTCGCCGATGCGACGGGCGGCGAACCCCGGAACTTCTCCGGGGTTCGCCGCTAACGGTTCTAGAGTCTCGCTGTTGGTAGAGTTGCTCTGCTTCCCGTACCTTCGTCTCTACCTCTCGCTCGCTACTCTTTCACCCTTGATCGTTGCTCGAACTAAATTCCAGAGCCTGGGGGAAGGGCCTCCACGGATCCCACGTCGCAGACGGTGGTGCCGTTGCCGTCGCCGTCTTTGGGACGCTTGACGCCACGCTGGTCGACGGGCCGGCAGGTGGCGTTGCCGCCCTCGTCTATGGCCGGGCTGCCCGGCTGCGGCTCGAAGATCACAGCGAGGGGATTATCATCGTCATCGTCCGGGATTGGGGTAAGGAGCGGTTCTGTGTTCTCTTGGTCGCTCTCCTGGTTCAGGTTGCAGGAGCCGTCGTCGCTGAGGTTGTTGCCGCGGGAGACCGTGCTCTCGCCGAAGCAGTTCTCGCCCAGAGCGGTAGCGCCCTTGGCGACGATGGTGTTGCTGAGGTAGGTCCGGCTCTCGTTGTTGGCGATGCTGACGCCTTCGTCAACGGCGTTGTTTTCGTTAACGGTGACGTTGTTGAGCATCACGTCGCCGAACTCGTTGTAGATGCCACCGCCCCGCTGCTCGGCTGTGTTGGAGGCGATGGTGCTGTTGGTCAGCTTCGCGGTCGCAGTGGTGTTGTAGATACCACCACCGAAGCCGCCGAGGTCATTGATTCCCCTGATGGCCCTGTTGTTGCTGATGGTGCTGTCGTTGACTGTCAGCGGACCCTCGTTGTAGATGCCGCCGCCGAACACCAGGGCGGTGTTGTTGCTCACGGTGGTGCCCTTCATCGTGAGGGTGCCGCGGTTATCTATGGCACCACCGAAGAAGGCCTCGTTCTCCCTCAAGGCAATGTCGTCGAGCGCCAGGGTGCCGGCGTTGAGGATGCCGCCGCCCCGGCCGGAGTTGCTTCCGGAGACGCCATCCCCGCTGGTAAGCGTGAGCCCGGAGATGCTGGCCCTCGGGGCGCGGTTGTGCAGCTGGAAGTGGCGATCGTTCACCGTGTTCTGTACGGTGGTCTCGCTCAGACCCGCGCCCCTGACGGTCGTCGCGTCCCGGATGTCGAGGTCACCGGTCGCCGCCCTCCCCTCGGGGTCGGGGGTGCCGTTTTGGTTGGTGTCTTGATTGGGGAGGGTCAGCAGGTAGGTGCCCGGGTTCAGGACAATAGTATCCCGCCCGTCCAGAGCGTTGGATTCCTGGACCGCCGCCCGGAGGGTGCACTGCTGGCCCTCCGTCCCCGGGACCGCGTCGCATTTGCCGTTGCCCGGCTTAGCGTCCGGAGCGTCGAAAAGCTCATTCGCGGTGAACGTGTCGGCCAGCGCCTCTCCCGAGAAGACGGGGATTAGCAGGAGGGTCATTACCAACACGAGGAGCGCCCCTCCAAAGCGCCGCAAGCGGCCTACGGCTCTCGTCATGCGTTCCCTTTCACGTGGTCTTTGGATGCTTTCGAATCTCGACGGATTCGCCCCTACTGCGCGGTCGTGACCGGTTTGGCCACCGTATCGGGCGTCGGCACAACCTCCTCGACGATGGTGGCGGTGCCTTCCGGCACCTTGAACACCTTGAGGGTCTGCAGGGTGGCCCGGGGCTGCCTGACGGTGTTCACCGACCTCATCGTGCAGATGAGCTCCTGGGGTGTGACCTCTATGAGATTGTAGCCGTGGGTCGTCGAGTCGAGGTACGCAATGTGCGGGTTGGCGGATTGCGTCTGCGCGGTGAAGATGTCCCCCCCTCGGGACCCGGTCCCGGCACCGCTGGCGCGGCGTTCGACCCCCTGCCGAATGTCGCGATCTCTATGAGGTTCGAGGAGGTCACCGAGCCGCCCATGAAGCACACCCCGACCCTGTCCTCCGGGGGAACCTCCGGAGCGGTGGGTTCGTCGTAGTCCGGCCTCGCATAACCCGCTATAAAGGTATGCAGGTCGCCGGTTATGACAACGAAGTTATCGAACACGTTCGGGTCGTTAGCGACGTTAGCTTTAGCGTCGTTAGCGTCCTTCATCGCCTTTGAGATCTTCCTGCGCTCGGCCTGGTAGCCGTCCCACTGGTCCAGGTTGAAGTAGACGCCCTCGTCGGCACCCTGCTGTCCTGGAAGCGGCAGATTGTCGGGCAGTGGATCGGTGGCCTCGTTGCGGCCGTCGCTGAGCGCGTCCACGAAGGTGTTCGCGATCTTGAGCTGCATGAACATCGTCTCGTTGCCCCAGATCTTCCAGGTGCGAGTGGAGTTCGTGATCTTGTCGAGGAAGTAGTCGAGCTGCCTCTGGCCGAGCATGGTGCGCCCCTCGGCCTCCTCCTCCCCGCAGCCCGGTGTCAAGAGGCGATCCAACGTGTCGAGGCCGCACGGCGGGCCGTCGCGGTAGAGCCGCTCGTCGGTCATCACCAGCTCCATGAGGTTGCCAAAGACGAAGGTGCGGTAGATGCTGATCTCCTCCACAGGATCCTTGATGTCGCGATCGTAGCGCACCTGTTCCCCCGTCGGGCCCCTTACCCCGACCGGCATGTTCTCGACCCACACCCGGTTCGCGGCCGCCCGCCGCTCCGGGTCCCTCGTCGCCCCGGATGCGTCCGGAGCATGGATCTCGTAGCAGTCGTTGGCGAACTCGTGGTCGTCCCAGATCGTGATGAACGCGAAGTTCTCGTGCACCCTCTGGAGGTTCCTGTCCGACCTGTACTTCTTGTACAGAAAGCGGTAGTCCGTGACGGTGTCCGCCTCGCCGGCGGTGCCGCTGTTCGGCAACTCGATGGTCCTGACCTGCCCGCCCTGGAAGCTGGACTCGTCCACAGTCTCGTAGATGTAATCGCCGAGGTGGACGATAAAGTCTACATCCTCCTCCGCGAGGTACGCCAGCGCCGTGTAGTAGCCGTTGGTGTAGTCTTGGCAGGAGATGTAGCCGAAGCGCACCCGGTCCACGGACGCGTCCGGTGCCGGCAGCGTCTTGAAGCGCCCGGTGAGGCTGGCGTAACCGTTGTAGATAAAGCGGTAGTAGTAGGTCTGGAAGGGATCGAGCTCGGACCTGTTGTCGATCTGTACCTTGACGACGTTGTCCTTGTCCCTGCTCGTCTGCGCCTTGCCCCGCAGTACGGGGTTCCTGAACGTGGCGTCGCGGGCTATCTCGTAGGCCACCGTCGTGCCCGCGTTGAGGGATCTTATGCGGGTCCAGAGCACGATGCCGTCCGGCTGCGGGTCGCCCGAGGCCACGCTCTGGGGGAAGATCGTAGGACGGACCTCCCTGACCTTGAACAGTTCTTGCGCCTCCGCCTCGCTTATGCCCGGCCCGGCCAGGGACGAGCCGGCCCACACCACGACACCCGTCGCCAGGGAATACTTGAGAAAATCTCGACGGTTCAAGTGAAACCTGTCCCACCCGTTCTGCTCGCTCAAAGGAGCCTCCTACTCGTGAGTTATATTTCGTCCGAGCGGGCACGACCCGCTCAAGTTGAGTTGCCTGCGGTTATTGCTATAGACCGGCGATACCGCGCCAGCCTCTCTCTCCAGGTACCTTCCAAGAGACGTGCCTCCTCTTCTAGTTATCCCATGCAAGCCGGCCCTCTTCCCAAGCCGGAGAGACTCTTCTCAGGTGGAAGAAGTATAAGGAGAGGTAAGAGAGCCGAGGTTAACTGACCGGAAACTCTATGTTAAACATACGTAAACCCACGCCGGGCGCTCGCCAGGCGCTAGTTATGCGGAAGGAGCCGGAGGCCGGGTCGCGTGCGGCGGGAGAGAGTTCTCCGGCGATCTAGCGAACCTAATTTCCTTCTCCGGCGGTGTTCTCCGCCAGCGCCTCGTAGACGGCGAGCGACATGCTCTGGATGGCGTCGCGAGCGTCGTACTCGCCGGCACCCCTGGCGAGCACGGCCAGGTAATAGTGCTTCTCGACGCCCTGGCCGTCCGTGTAGAACACGATGCCGGCATCGCCGAAGTTGTCTCCGTAGGAGCCGGTCTTGTGGGCCACGCGGACGTCGGCGGGGAGCTTCTCCGGGATGCGGTCCTCGAAGACGGTCCCAGTCATGGCGGCGAGCATCTCGGCGGAGAGCTCCTCGCTGGTGAACCGCGGGTCGGAGATATTCTCGAGCATGAGCAGCACGTCGTTCGGAGTGGTGACGTAGTCGGAGAGGTTAGAGTACACGGTGTTCTCGACCCCCATCTCCTCCAGCTCCGCCCTTATCTTCTCGTCTCCCAGGCGACGGTTCAGCATCGTCCAGGCAGTGTTATCGCTGTGGTTGACGAGCCGGAAGGCGCACTCGCGCAGGCTCAGGGAGTGACCCACCGGGAAGGCGTGGAGTTCGCCGGAGCCGTAGTCCTGGACGTCCGTGGGGAGCAGCGTGATCTCCTCCTCGAGATCCAGCTCTCCACGCGCCGCGGCCCGGTACAACGCCAGGAACGGCGGTAGCTTTCCGATGCTGGCCGTAACGAACCCTTCGTCGCCCCGCAACGAGACCCCGGTCCCGGAGACGGGCTCTAACACCGCAACGCCATAAACTCCCCCGTATACCCCGGCTATCTCCTCCAGCCTGCCCCGCAAAGCCTCCGGGTCGAAGCCTGCCTCTATCTCCGACGGCGGCGGTGGCGGTGGAGACGGCTCCGCGAGGACCGGCAACGCGGCGGTCGCGTCGGCGACCTGCTCTCCCGATAGCCCCCCTGAGAGGAATAGAACCAACCCCGATGATAGAACCGCCAATAAGAGCGAGAGCCCGTATAAGGGTACACGGCGCCGGTCCCGCTGAGCAATCCGTCTCCGGTCCCTCATCCGGGTCCCATCCGCCGCGGCCTCCAAACCGCCCGACGCCAACGCCGAAAATCACCTCTCTACGGATCAGGAACATGGACTTCACTCGCTACGCGCAAGTTACAGAACTTCATCGGATTTAACAAGCATTTAAGGATGAGTGCGCAGTTTGTGATACCCATCTGGAGCGTCGCACGCCAAAATCGCGTAGTTCTCGACGGGTTTAGCCTCGCGGGGCGCGGAGCTGGCGCGAGTGGCGAAGGGTGGGCATCACGTTTTTGGTATAGGTCAGGGCTCCTTGCGGGTCAGGTGCTCGTCGAGGAAGGCGGCGATCTTGGGGTAGGCGTCGAGGCGGTTCTTCAGCTTGGCCAGGCCGTGGCCCTCGTCCTCGTAGAGCAGGTACTCGACCGCGCCACCGTTCTCGCGCACCTTCTCCACGATCTGCTCGGCCTCTCCGACCGGGACCCGTGGGTCGTTCTTGCCGTGGATCACCATGAGCGGCGCGGTTATCTTCTCGGCCTTGTAGATCGGGCTGATCGACTCCAGGAACTCCCGGTCGCGTTCCAACGAACCGTACTCGGGCTCGCGCAAAGCACGGCGGTAGCTGCCGGTATTTTCGAGAAAGGTGACCATGTTGGCGATCCCCACGATGTCCACCCCGGCCGTCCACAACTCCGGGTACCCGGTGAGGGTCGCGAGCACCATGAAGCCGCCGTAAGAGCCGCCCATCACGGCGATCCTCCCGTGTCCTCGCCCGCGCAGCCACTGTGCGGCGTAGGCCAGGTCCTTCACCGAGTCCATGCGGAGGTACACGTCGTCGAGGTGGGTGTAGGACTTGCCGTAGCCCGTGGAGCCCCGCACGTTCGGGGCCAGAACGGCGTAGCCCCGCCCGAGAAGGTACTGGGTCACGGGGGCGAAGAGTGGCCGGGACTGCGACTCCGGGCCGCCGTGGACGTTGACTACGACAGGCACCTCCTCGGGGGCATTCTCCGGCGAAGCCGTAGAGGTTTTGCCAGGCTCGTAGAAGAGCGCGGGTATCTCTCGCCCATCGAAGGAGGGGTACCGCACGATCTCCGGGCGCCGGAAGGTACGTGGCGGGATGCCCGCGGTAGAGGAGCGGGTGAGGCGTCTGGGCTCCCCGTCGGGCAGGTCCACGACCCACACGTCCGGGTTGCGGTTCGGGCCCGTGAGGGTGAAGGCAAGCCTGTCTCCGTCCGGGGAGAACTCCAAGCCGCCGAGGATGCCGCGCGGCATCTGCTGCGGCCCCGGGACGCGCCTCCCCTTGCCGTTGAAGAGCACCAAGTCCGAGTAGCCCTCGACGTTACGGCCGGCGACGAGCCAGCGGCCGTCCCCGGAGAGCTCGATCTCCTCGACGTCCCAGTCATCGGGGGTGAGATGCTCGATCTCCCCATTCGAGAGGTCGAGGCGCGCCAGGCGCACGAAGTCCCCGTCCCGGTCCGTGGCGAGGAAAGCGCTCCTCCCGTCCGGGGTCACCCGCGCCCCGAGAAAGCGGGCGTCCCCCTCGTGCGGGGTAAGCAGCGTCGCCTCGTCGCCGGCGTTCGCCAGGTCGAGCCTGTACAGGTCGTTGTTCAGGTTCGAGTGGTGGCGCGAGACGAGAAGGAAAGAGCCGTCCGGCGCCCAGGCGGCGACGGTATGGTACCCGGAGGTCTCCCACACCATCTCCGGCTCCCCACCGTCGGTGTCTCCCAGGTCCTGCACGAACACGTCGAAGTCCGTCCCGTTGCGGCGCGTCGCGGTGTAGGCAATGCGCCCACCGTCCGGCGAGAAGCCGCCGAAGTAATGGATGGCGTCGGGCGCCCGCGTAAGGTCCCTCTCCTCCCCGGCGAGGCCTTCCAGTAAAAAGAGCTGCGACCGTTCGTTGCCGCCCGCGTCCATGCTGAAGAGGAGCCTGTTCTCCTTCGGCGAGTAGTGAACGCCGGAGACCCTCTCGTCGTGGAAGGTCAACTGCTCCGGCCAACCAGAGCCTTCGCTTGGTACCTCCCACGCCTGGGGGACGCCGGTGATGTCCGTGAGGAAGGCGATGCGACGGCCGTCGGGCGACCAGGTGGCGCCGTACGCGGCCCGGATCTTGAGGTAGCGGGCGAACTCGTAGTGCAAGCGGTCTCCTCTCTTCCGGGTAAGAGGAGATTAAAGCACGGGTTAGACGGGAGGGCTGCTCGATCCGGTGGTTCGTTTCGCGGCGACAGGCGCGGGCATATAATCCCGCGCGGGGTTACGGTGAAAAGGGTGGTCTCTTGAGCTTCGAGGACACGAACTACTTCTTCGGGCGCGCCATGAACGTGATGGACGTGGGACGCGGGATAGAGGACCTGCTCCTCACCCCGAACCGATCGGTCTCGGTGAAGATACCACTGGAGATGGACGACGGGCACGTCCGGGTTTTCCAGGGCTACCGGGTGCAGCACAACAACGCCCGGGGGCCGTACAAGGGGGCCTGCGCTACGCGGCGGACGTGGACCTGGACGAGGTCAGGTCGCTCGCCTCGCTGATGACGTGGAAGGCGGCGCTCGCGCGAATACCATACTCTCGCACCCTCGCGAAGAGGCTCGCGCCTCGACGAGGAGGTCGTCGGGGCCATCCGCGAGCTGGAGCACCGCGGCGAGACCGACCTTGATGCGTTCCGGGAGAAGCTCGTCACCGAATGGACCATCTAAAGGGGAGGAGATGCGAGAAATGCGTCTTGAGGGGCTGCCGCTGTTCGAGAACCTGACGCCCGGGGAGAGGAGCGAGCTGGAGGAGCTCCTGGAGCCGGCGAGCATAAGGGACGGGGAGGCCATCTTCGAGGAGGGAGGCCCGGAGGAGCACCTCTACATCCTGACCTCCGGCGCGGTCGAGGTCTCTAAAAGGGTCCTCCCCGGCCACTGGCGACGCCTCGCCATAGTAGAGGCGCCGGCGGTCGTCGGCGAGATGGGTCTCATGACCGAGCCCCAGGCGGTATGCACCGTCACGGCCAGGGGCCCGGTCGAGGCCCTGTACCTCCCCCGCAGGGCCTTTTTAGAGAAGCTTGAGGCAGGCTCCGGGGCGGCCCATAAGGTCGCCTACGAGATCGGGCGAACCCTCGCCGATCGCATGGCCCGTACCGACGAGTCCATAGCCGGGATCGTCGCCCGGCTCGAAGAGACCGAAACAGACCGGGACTTCGACGTCTTCCGGGAGAAGCTCATGCACGAGTGGAGCTTTTAGAAGCAGCCAGCCATCGGCGTAGAACGAGGAGTTAGAGACTTGTCAGAGACCAGAACCAGGACTACTGCTAAAGAGCTGCTCGAGTTGCCGGACGACGGGAAGCGCTACGAGCTGGTGGAAGGAGAATTGAGGGAGATAACTCCGGCGGGAGCGCGGCACGGTAGAGCAGCGATGAAGCTAGGCTCGCGTCTGGATCAATACACGACGGCTGAACAGCTGGGCATCGTGCTCGCGGCGGAAACCGGTTTTCTGATCTCCCAAGATCCGGACACGGTTCGCGCCCCGGACGTCTCCTTCGTGGCGCGGGAGCGCGTTCCCCCCGGTGGCCCGCCAGATGGGTACTGGGAACTCGCTCCGGATCTGGCCGTCGAGGTGATCTCGCCGAACGATACCGCCGCCGAGGTCCAATCGAAGGTCCAGATGTGGTTGGAGTCCGGTGTCCGACTGGTCTGGATCGTCTATCCGGATACTCGCTCCGTGGTGGTTTACGAGTCTTTGAAAGAGATAAGCACCTTCACCGCCGAAGATACTCTAAGTGGGGGCGGGGTCGTGCCCGGCTTCGAGTGTAAGGTCGCCGAGGTCTTCGAGTAGAGACTCTAAGGGGATGGCCGAAACCGGGGGCAGTCGTAGGGTTCGAAGACACCAGCCGAAACTTCGACGTCTCTCGTGACGAGCTTCCGGGGGAGTAGTCCTTCCGTTACTTGGGTTCACGCGAAAGACCATGATCGGGCATACTGTGCTACTAGCTAGTGGGAGGAGTGAGTAGTGGACACCAAGACGAACATCGAGAACATTTGCGAAGGCGTGATCGCGAAGAACCCCGGAGAGCCCGAGTTCCACCAGGCGGTGCGAGAGGTCGTGCATTCTTTGGGCCCCGTGCTCGAGAAGCACCCCGAGTTCGTGGAGGCGAAGATCGTCGAGAGGCTCTGCGAGCCGGACCGCCAGATCATGTTCCGCGTGCCCTGGCAGGACGACGAGGGCCAGGTCCACGTCAACCGCGGCTTCCGGGTCGAGTTCAGCAACGCCCTGGGTCCCTACAAAGGCGGCCTGCGCTTCGACTCCTCCGTGTATCTCGGGATCGTCAAGTTCCTGGGGTTCGAGCAGATCTTCAAGAACAGCCTCATGGATCTGGGGATAGGCGGCGGCAAGGGCGGGTCTGACTTCGATCCCAAAGGCAAGTCCGACAGCGAGGTTATGCGTTTCTGCCAGAGCTTCATGACCGAGCTCTACCGCCACATCGGCGAGAACACCGACGTCCCGGCGGGCGACGCCGGCGTGGGACCGCGCGAGATCGGCTACATGTTCGGCCAGTACAAGCGCATCACCAATAAGTACGAGACCGGCACCTTCACGGGCAAGGAGGTCAACTGGGGCGGGTCCCCGGTCCGCTTCGAGGCAACTGGTTACGGCTGCGCCTACTTCATGCAGGAGGTGCTCGGGACCCTCGACGATTCCTTCGAGGGCAAGACCTGCCTCGTCTCCGGCTCGGGCAACGTGGCGATCTACGCTATCGAGAAGATACAGGAAGAGTTCGGCGGCAAGGTAGTAGCCTGCTCCGACTCCGGCGGCGTCATCTACGACGAGAACGGCCTGGACCTGGAGACGGTCAAGCGTATCAAGCTGGAGGAGGGCGGCCGTATCTCCGAATACGCCGACGCCCACGAGCACGCGCATCACGAAGACGGGGGCAACATCTGGGAGATCCCCTGCGACGTGGCCCTGCCCTGCGCCACCCAGAACGAGATCGAAGAGGACGACGCCGGGACATTGATCAAGAACGGCTGCACGGCGGTCGGCGAGGGCGCCAACATGCCCTGCACCCCCGAGGCCGTACACGCCTTCGTGGAGGCAGGCGTCTCCTACGCTCCCGGCAAGGCCGCGAACGCCGGCGGCGTCGCCGTCTCGGCCCTGGAGATGCAGCAGAACGCCGGACGGCAGTCCTGGAGCTTCGAGTACACCGACGATCAGCTCAAAGAGATCATGAAAAACATCCATGAGCGGTGCCGCGACGCCGCCGAAGAGTACGGCACCCCCGGCAACTACCTAAACGGGGCAAACATCGCCGGTTTTACAAAAGTGGCCCAAGCCCTCATCGCCCAGGGCCTGACCTAGGTCTTATGGCCAGCATAGCTTAGCCTACCGCAACACGGGGTGGATGTGCCGGGGCGGGTTCGCGGAGGCGGACGCAGTGCGAGTGCAGGAGAGGCGCCCTCTTATAGAGGACGCCACAATTAACCTCCAAGCCCTGTACGGCTATCCTGACGAGAGACGCTTATAAAGTGAAGTGAGCTGGTAAAGCTGCGTATAGCAAGCCTTGCTCTTGCCCATCGTCTGGGGGTTGTGGTCGGCTATCTCCTGGTAAACGGTTGTCGCCGCGCTAATAATCTCTTCATCCCTGAAGGAGTTAGGCGGCTCTATCTTCCACCCCTCCGGCGTCTTCTTGGCGAAGGCAGATAGCGCTGCCAGGATCGGGAAAATGATTCCGTCGGGGACCTCTTTGATATTACCCCTCTCGCGCTGTATTGACCGCAAGCGCGTGCCCACGAAGCCATCGTGCGTCTTCCACGTCTCGTGCAACTCATAAGCCTGCGGCGCAATGTCGAGGTAGAATTGATAAAGCTCCTTATATCTAGCGTGCTCGGGGTCTGACTCGTCCTTGGCCTTGCGATACACGTCCTGGAAGTTCTTAAGGCACTTCGTCTTCATCGCGTACGTGAAAGTCTTATTAGGGTTGTCGGCTTCCCCGGGCTTCGGCCAAAGTTCCTCTGGAGTGAGGGCTGTTATAACTTGGATCAGCCGTTCGGTGGCGATGTAGTCGTCCGATAACTGGGTCTCGGACTGACGAAGCTTGTATTCTGGGTACTGCCTTTGCACGCTCTTCTCAAGTTCCTCAAGCTGACCGAGGCGTCCGGCGATGGAGACTGTCATCACGTCGTTCTGGAAGTTCCGAGCTATGGAGGTCTCGGCAATGAGTGCGTCGTCCTCAGTGACGATTAGCTCAAAGGTGATGTGTATCAGCGGCGGGGTCGCGTCGCTCTCCTCCATGTCCCGGTAGTAGTCCTTAAGCACACCCTGAGTCTGTGAACCATTGATAATGCTCGGCTTCAGAAGCCTCAGGACTTTCTTCTTCTCGTCTATCTCGTAGTCGCGGGCTACTATGGAGACGCCCCCGTTAAGGACCGAGAAATTGTGTGGAGTATTATCGAGTGTGTCCCTTATCGCCCTGTGGACCTGGGTAGGTTGGCGACGCTTTCTGCCCTCCGCTTCGAGAAGATAATCGCGAACGTTCTCGTCGGTGGGCAGATCAAGCATAGAAGTCGCGGGGGCGTGCCCGAAATAAACCCTGCGCTCGTTGTCGGTATCCTCGGGGCTGCTCACGTTGCGGAGCGAGTAGAAGGGCAGTTCGACCAAAAAGCGGTCGGCCGCCAAGGGCGTTCGTTGCATCAGCATCTTCTCCTTTTGTCCGTTTCGCCCCACCCTACAGGGCCGCCGGTCACTGACCGGGGCAGGTGGAAGCAACAACGCCGCAATCATAAGACATAGGTGGTTGCAGCGTCAAGATCCTCAGAGTCCCGGACAGGAAACAAGCGAACCACTAGAAGCCCTTACGCTAGTGCTGATGACCTAGACCTGGAGCATTGCCTTTAACTTCTGCTGCGCTTCGGGGTTTGGGGCTCGGATGCCGCCGCAGACGGCCTTGTTTCCCCGCAGTCATACTTTAGGTCGCCCGAAATCATCCTATAGGAGGACGCGAACCAGCAAGGGAGGTGAGAAGCTTCTTTTGGTTTCGTTGGGTACCAAGAGAAGGAGAAGCAGCATGAAGAACTTGATGGTTTTGGTGGCGTTTCTGGTTGTGGCGCTGGTCGCAGCTCCTGCTATAGCGCAAGACGGCGAGTCTACCACCCCGCCGCCTCCCATCGGTGAGGCTCCCAAGGATCCTCCCTCAGAGGCTTCCCAAGAGCCTCTTCCGAAGGTCGAGGACCCAGTGTCCGACGCTGGCGACGTTACGAGTACCGACACCGGCGACGATAGCACGAGCACCGCCACCGGTTCCGTCGAAGACGTCAGCGACGACGGTACGAGCACCCGTCCCGGCCCCGGCGACGTCACGAGTACCGACACTGGCGACGACACGGACGCCGCAGAAGACACGAACGACGACACCGTCGAGGACACGGCTGATGCCGACGACAACGTCACCAAGGACGAGATAGTCGACATCGACGATGTTGTCGACGAGGATAGAGAGGACCAGAAAGCCGGCAAGAAGGACAAGGACGACGACGACGAGGATAGAGAGGACCAGAAAGCCGACAAGAAGGACAAGGACGACGACGAGGACGACAACGAGGACAAGGATGGCGTGGAGCAGAGCGGGGATCAGGACGCGGATAGCGGCGACGTGGACCAGGACGCCAACGTCATCAACACCGGCGACAACGTTAACCAGTGCGTAGCGATCCTGCAGGTCGCCAACACCGGTAACGCCCAGAACGCGAACCAGATAGCCCAGTCCGATTCGGAGGCCGGCGAGATCGAGCTCGAGGACGGCAGCACGATCAACATAACCCCCCGGCTGATCCTGGAGTGCCGGCAGGTAATCCGGCAGGTCGTGAAGAGCGAGCGGCTCAAGGATTCGGATGCCAAGAAGCTCAGGACCCTTCTCCAGCCCAGGGGCGGCGCTCCAATCGTCCGGACCGGTGGCGTCCCGAACCGGGTTGGCGGTGTCCCGAACCGGGTTGCCGCCGGGGCGGTCGTCCCCACCAGCAGGCTCGGCGCCGCGGCCGCGCCCAAGGTCCTCAGCGCGTCCAGGGCTGGACAGCCCAAGGCCTCCACGCTCAGGTCGCTGCCGAGGACTGGCGGTTTCTCCGGCTACGCCACGCTCTTGGGGCTGGGCACCGGCGCCCTGCTGATCGGCGGCGGGCTGTTGGTTCGCAGGGTTGCGCGGTAGGTTCGAGCAACGACCGGGGATAGGGGTGGCATCGGGCCGCCCCTATCCCCAAAGCCCGTCGCGCCACGCCCGGCTTTCGGCTCCTCCAGCGCCTTCTCCGTCTACGCGGTCGAGGAGTGTCTTAAGACTATGACGCAGGTCTTGAGCGATCACTAGAGGCCCGGAGCTACCTTCCGGGGTCTATCGCTCCTCGGGGCCGGCGTCTGGCCCTGTTTGGCGTCGGGCCTCTTCGAGCAGGCGCACGACCTCTTCGTCCGGGACCTGATCGAAGTTCCGGTACCAGAGGCCGATGGCTTCGAGGTCTGGGGGGGAGAGCAGGCAGATCAGGTCGTCGGTCTCAGGGCGCAAGAGCGCGGCGGTCTGCGGCGCGCAGACGGGGACGGCCAGTACGAGACGCCGGGGTTTCAAACGGCTCAGGGCCAGAAGCGCCGCGCGGGCCGTTACGCCGGTGGCGAGCCCGTCGTCCACGAGGATGGCCGTGCGCCCGTCGAGGTCGGGGTAGGGATGTCCTTCACCACGGAAGAGCCGGAGGCGGCGCTCGACCTCCGCCGACTCCCTGGCGGTGACCCGGTCTACGTAATCTTCCTCGATGCCCAGGGCCCGCACGGCCCGTTCGTTGAGCACCCGCACGCCGCCGGGGGCCACGGCGCCGATACCGAACTCCGGCTGGCCGGGGGCCCCGAGCTTGCGCGAGACGATGATCTCCAGCGGCGCACCCAGAGAGCGCGAGACCTCGGCCCCCACCGGGACCCCGCCTCGCGGGAGCGCGAACACCACGGGGCGCTCGTCCGCGTAGGATGCCAACCGCTCCGCCAGCCGCCGCCCGGCGTCGCCACGATCCTCGAAAATCATCTCCGCACCCGACATGATCTACCCTCCCTTCATGGGAGTAATTATGAACGCCGGTCCAGATCGTCGCACGCACCGGCGCCCACAGTCACCCCGCCGGAGGCGGCGGCGACGGTGAGACCAGCCTTCCGAGACGCTCACCGGTATCTTCGTCGTCCCGGTTCCGAGGTTTGGCGCCGCTTTGCGGGGGTAAACCTCGGCTGCATGAGCGAGGATGCAGGGTTTCGGGAGCTAGTGGGGACCGAGCTGTCGAGCGCCGAAGAGGGCCGTGCGGTCGTGAGCGTGCGAGCCGAAGATCGTCATTTAAATCCCAACGGCACCGTTCACGGCGGCGTCGTCTACACCCTGGTCGACGTCTCGATGGCCGAGGCTTTGAGGACGATGATCGAAGGAGACGAACGGCCGGTGACGATCGAGATCAAGGTAAATTACCTCGAGCCGGGCAGGCCGGGGACACTCACCTCGACAGCACGGGTGCGCAAGGGGGGCAAGCGGCTGATAATCGTCGAGGCCGAGGTCGCGCAGGAGGACGACGACGGCGAGGTCGTGGCGCTCGCCACCGGCACCTACACCCGCGTCGGCGGCTAGCGCGGCTACCGCCACGTACCCCGCACCGGGGTTCCCGGATCGCAAGAGTTCGTAAGTGTCTCGTCCTTCGAGGGCGCGAGCAGAGGAGAGGGCCAGCATGTCAGAGTACACCCTGGGGGTCGAGGAGGAGTACCAGATCGTGGACCCCGAGACCCGCGAGCTGCTCGTCCGGGGCGGGCGCGCGGTGCAGCGGCGGACGCAGCACTCTACCATGGGCGACGAGGTGGTCCCCGAGCTACTGACCTCGCAGATCGAGGCGGTCAGTCCTGTTTGCCGCACGCTCGCGGAGGTGCGCGCCGAGGTCCTGCGTCTCAGGCGCGAGGTGAACGATGCGGCGGCGAAGGAGGGCGCCCGGATCGCCGCGGCGAGCACGCACCCTTTCTCGAACTGGCGGGACCAGCGGATCACGCCCAAAAAGCGCTACAAGGGGATCGTGGAGAGCTACCAGCGGCTGGCCCGGCAGCAGGTCGCGTTCGGCTTCCACGTCCACGTCGGCCTGAGCGACCGCGAGGCGGCGGTCCGGGTGATGAACCGGTTGCGCCTGTGGCTCGCACCGATGCTCGCGCTCTCGGCCAACTCCCCCTTCTGGCTCGGCGAGGATTCGGGGTACGCCAGCTACCGCACGCAGGTCTGGGGCCGGCTGCCCGTCTCCGGCCCTCCGGGAATCTTCGAGTCGCACGCCGAGCACGACGCACTGGTGGAAGCCCTGGTCGCCTCGGGCGTCGTGGCCGACTCTACCAAAGTCTACTGGGACATACGGCTGCCGGAGGACCTCGATACTATAGAGACCAGGGTCATGGACGTATGCAGCCGGGTAGACGAAGCCGTAATGATGGCGGGCCTCACACGCGCCCTGGTGCGCACCTGCCGCGAACGGGCCGAACACGAGGAGCCCTACCCGAAGCCGCGCCTGGAGCTTTTACGCGCCGCTCACTGGCTCGCCTCGCGTCACGGGCTGGACGCGAAGCTTCTGGACCCGGAGGCTGGGCAGGCTGCCCCCGCCCGAGAAGTAATAGAGAAGCTGCTCGCCCTCGCACGCCCGGCGCTCGAGGAGGAAAGGGATTGGGAAGAGGTCTCGACGCTCGTTCACGAAACCCTGGAGCACGG
>JAUJNO010000005.1:205209-219892 GCA_030448125.1 Rubrobacteraceae bacterium
AGCGTGAGGACGACGAACACCAAGACCCGCTTGCGCTGGTGGGGCCGAAGCGCGAAACTATCCCTATGGACCGAAAAGAACTCGAGGAGCGGGTGGACGAGATACTCCTCAAACGGACCCGCGGCGAGAAACTGACTAGACAAGAAGAGAGGATCCTGGCCTACACGTACCACGCGGCGGGCCAGCGGTCGACGAGCATCTGGTTGAGAACCCGGAAAAAGACCTGAAGGTTTCGACGACGCTGGCTTTCGAGCTGAATACCTATTCTACGGTGGAGAAACCATGAAGCTGGCCTTCGAGAGCTGGGGCGAGGAGGGCAACCCGCTCGCGGTCCTCGTGCATGGGGTCACGGCTTCGTCACGCACCTGGTGGCGGCTCGGCCCGTGGTTCGCGAAGAACGGTTGGCGCGCGGTCGCGGTCGACCTGCGCGGCCACGGCAAGAGCCCGCGCGCCACGCACGGCCTCGGGCTGGAGGACCTGGCGGGCGACCTGCACGAGACGGTCTCCGGTCTGCTCGGGCCCGGGCAGAGCATAGACGTCCTGCTCGGCCACTCTTTGGGCGCGCTCGCCACCCTCGAACTCTGCCGGAAACACGGAGACCTGGTCGAGAGGCTCGTGCTCGAAGAGCCACCGGGCTCCGAGAGCATCGACTTCGACGAGGTCTCCCGCGGCGTGGAGGCCGACGTCGCCCGCGCCCGGGAAGCGCCGGAAGCCCACAAGCGCGAGCAGCTCGAGGAGAACCCCTCGTGGTCCGAAGGGGACTCCTCGGCGAACGTCGAGAGCCTGCGTGACTGTGACGCCGAACCGGTCGCCATGATGGTCCGTAACGGCCTGCGCTACGATCTGACTGCCCTGGTCAAGTCGGTCGAGATCCCCACCTTGCTCGTCCTGGGAAGCGAAGCACACGGCTCGGCCCTCCCCGAGCCAGAGCGGACGGCCGTGGCGAACGCGCTACGCCCGGGCACGGCGGAGGCATTCGACGCCGGTCACGGAGTACACCGGGACGACTTCGAGGGCTACGCTCGGCTCCTGGGCAACTGGCTTAAAAGCACCAAAGCCTGAGAAACACCGCATCTCCTAAAGAAGCTGCCCTACGCTAGCCCCTCGCCCGTCCGGAGACCCGGCCAGCCACGGACGAGAAAGCGGCCAACTCCGCCGCGTCGTCGAGCGGTTCGAGCTCTATCTTCTCGTCCACGCGGCGTAAGGCGTTCAGGAGGAGCTGGTCGGTGAGCCAGGGGTTCTTGGGGAGGAGCGAGCCGTGCAGGTAGGTGCCGTAGGCGTTGAGGCGCCTGGCACCCTCGGTGCCGTCGCTACCGTTGTTGCCGTAACCGACGAGGACCCCCGCCAGAGGCTCCGCCTCGCCCAGTTCGGTGCGTCCGCCGTGGTTCTCGAAGCCGACGATCTCGCGGACCACGTCCCCGTCCTCCGGGGCGCGGACGCGGGCGAGGACGTTCCCGATCAGGCGCGCCTCGTCTCCTCCGCGCGGCCTCGTGTGCATGTCGAAGACGCCGACACCGGGCAACTTCTCCCCCTCGGGCGTCTCGTAGTAGTGCCCCATGAGCTGGTAGCCCCCGCAGACACCCAAAACGACACCCCCATCCTCGACGATGGCCCGCAGGTCCGCGCCCTTCGTCCCCGAGAGGTCCGAGGCCAGGAGCGCCTGCTCGCGGTCCTGCCCCCCGCCGAAGAGGAAGAGGTCCGCGGAAGACGTGGGCCTTATGTTTTCGCCGAGCCCCACGTCGAGGACGTCCACGGGTATGCCGCGCCACTCGGCCCGCTTCTTTATGGCGATGACGTTCCCGCGGTCACCGTAGAGGTTCATCATACCGGCGTAGAGGTGATGGATGGTCAGCCTGATTTGTCCCACGACATAACTCCCTTCGTCTCGGAGCCCGCGTTCGCACCCAAGCTGTTGTCTAGAGCGCCGCTCGAGTGGACCGCTACCTGCAGACCAATCATAGCGTAAAACCTCTCGGAACCTCGCGGCGCGGACGGTCTCGGCGTCGAGGCGCTTCTCGGCTAGCTCCTCTTACCAGCGGGGATATTCCGTATCCAACACCCGGCGAACCTTCTCCGGGAGACCTGAGGCCGAACATAGGTCGGTACGTAGTCGACGCCACGCCGGGGAGCTACAGACTCGACATAAGCCCGAGCATACCGGACAGGAGGTACGCCGTCATCGTCGAGGAGTGCGGAGTCCCCTCCTCGGGCGAAGCCTAAGCTGAGAACCGCTAGTGATGGCGCGGGGTCGCGTGCCTCACTCCGACGGCCCTACCGGATCGTCAATGAAGGCTAAGCCGTTGTACTCGGCGTACTTCACGCCGGACCAGGAGTAGAGTATCTCCTGCCTCTTGGCTTCCTCGGCAGCGAACCTCTCGCACGGGTCCGGGATGCTCGCTATGTCCTCGAAGCGCAGAAGCTGCATGTAAGGGGAGTCCGGCCCGTAGCGGGGGGAGGTTTTCGCCACGTTCTCCTGTGGAGTCGCCCACATCGCCTCCTCGGAGTGGTAGCTCACTATGAACTCGCCCGGTGAGTGGTCGAAGGGGTTGGACGCACCGGGGCCGTAGCCGTAGGGGTTCTCCGGCGAGATAACCTCCGTCGGTTCTGTCGGTACCCATTCGCAGGTGACCACGGGCTCCTCGGCGGGAGTAACGGTAAATTCTTCGATCTGCGCCAAGGCCGGAACCGTGGCAACCAGCACCATCGCGAGCATCGCCACGACCAACATCGGCTTCTTCATCAACCCCTACCCTTCCGTATGAATCTACAGAACCGGGCGCACCTTCTCACGGCGGCCAGAGGTGCCGCATCCTCCGAAAGAAGGGTTTTCGCCGCCCGGACGTATGATCGCGGAGGTACGGGGAGCCCCCGCAGAGTAGCCTTACTCTCGGTCGGCGGCTACGCGGCCCTCAGGTTCGCCCGGTCGTGGTCCTCGTCCGACGTAAGAAGACTGCTGCGGAACTAGGGGACCGATGGGTTGGGGGGTCCTAGTTAAGGCTCCGGCCGGATGCGACAACGTAGCTTAGGAACCGGTCCAGCGCCCCTTGCAGGCGCGCAAGAGGACCGCCCCGGAAAGCAGAAGCAGCGGGGACGCAACGCACCCGCAGGGTATGGGTATGATTATGCAACCGCCACTGCTGCCGCCGCGCCTGTTGCCTCGCCTCCAAAACATCTCCCTCTCCTCTCCCGCGCCGGGACACGCTCCGCCGGGTACCGCGTCATTTATACTGATCTTTGCTCGTGGAACTTCTTTGTACCCACGCCAGGGGTAGCGTGAAAAGGCGGTGAGTAAGGTCGGGGTCTAATCCGGGCTCCGGCCCTTTTCGTGCCGAGAGAAAGTTTTGAGGTCGGACCTCACCTCCGCTTCTCGGCCACCCCTCGCACGATGGTCGAAGCGACGATGACCGCGACCATCCTTACCATCCCTTGTAGCACAGCCTCCGTCACGTCGTCCGCCGGGCCCCTCCTTTCGGGCACCAGATCTGCGACGAGGTTTCTCAGCGGACGGTTCAGGACCTGGAAT
This sequence comes from Rubrobacteraceae bacterium, assembly GCA_030448125.1. Taxonomy (GTDB): domain Bacteria; phylum Actinomycetota; class Rubrobacteria; order Rubrobacterales; family Rubrobacteraceae; genus Rubrobacter_F. The sequence goes on from JAUJNO010000005.1 coordinate 208,733, forward strand.
ATCGTTAAGACGAGCAAGGACAACAGCCGCCTCTGCATCTTGTGGCTCACGACGTTAGACTCCTTCGCTTCGAGCGCTTGCCGTCGTGGGTCTTATTACTCCGGCGGCGGCGCGTTTTTAACCGACTGGGTCGGGGTCCTTCGGGACCCCGGCCCCTTGCTTACTGACCGTAGGGCCAGCCTCTCGTGGTCCTACCCTTGTATGTTCTCTCCCACCGTCCGATCCGTCTGCTCTGCTTCCGTAGGCTGGGTTTGCTCCGGCTGTTCTACCTGCTGCTGTAGCTCCCGCTCTTGAACCTGCTCCTCTGCCGGGTCTTCCTTCGCTTGCCCCCCGCACGAGGACAAGGTGCTGATCGAGGCAACAGTGGCCGCGAAGACAAAAAGGGTAGCTGACCTTCTTTTCACGCTTCTCCCTCTCTTGGGACGGTCGTGCATTGCGGAGGCTACCCTTGCCCCGCGCCCTTTAACCGTCGCTGAGGAGGAGCCTTCGGGCTCCGGCCCCCGTTTGTCAAGAACTCGTTTCTAACCCCAGCTGCCGGACGAGAACGGGCAACTCGAAGTAGATGCGCCCCCGCTTTATCTCGTCATTCTCCAGGTCGTAGACCACGCACAAAGGCACCCGAACGGATCTGTTCGTGGCCGGGATGCCCGCGAACTCGCCGATATGCTCGCCGACGAAGTCCCCTTCGAAGACGGCTATCCCGTCGGCGACGACCAGCTTACTGCTTTCCGCGCGTGCGTCGAACGCGGCGCGGTAGAAGTATTCAAACATTTGCGAGGCGCCCTCACGCCCGCGATACTCTTGCCCGGTGGCCATGAGGGTGAAGACGACGTCTTCGGCCATCATGCCGGTGTCCGAATGTCCGAGTCCCATAACCTCGTCATGACCTCGGTTGCTCTCTCTACCGACACAGTGATCCCCTTCCTTCGCCTTCCTCAGGGTTTTAGTCTGCGATCACCGTGACTATATCTAAAAGCTGGATGCCGCAATGCTTAGAAGATACCTCGGGACTCCGCCTTTCCCTTTGCTAACCGAAGGTTCCCGCCAGCGAGACCAGCACGCCTGCGACTGCGTAGAGGCTCCCGAGTGATAGCCCAGCGAAGCGCAGCAGGGCGCTCCAGCGGACTGCGGCCAACGCGAACACGAACGTCACCAACAACGCGGGCAAGGGCGCGAGCAGCGGTATTGCCCCCGTGCTGTCCACCGAGAGGAGCACCACGAACGCGGCGAAGGCCGCTACGAACAGGAGGTCGTTGCGGGCGCTTCGGCCATCAGCACGATAGACGAGGGCGCACAGGGCGGCCAGCACCCCGCCCGTTCCTCTCTCTAACGAAGAACAGCCCCCTCTGTAGATGCCACGTTGCTGGTTGCCTGTTGGATAAAACTCGCGATAGGCGACGAGTTCACCTCGGTGTACACTCCGGGGAAGCGCTTTGTTGCACACCCCTGGCCGTAGCTGACGATACCGATCTGGCGAAACTCTCCTCTCATCATGCGGAACAGTGGCCCACCACTGTCACCCTGGCAGGCATCTACACCCTTCTTGCCCGCGCAAACCATAGCCTTTGGAAAGATCTCCAGATCTGGGCTTTCGGTGGCGTAAGCCGACTTGCACTCTTTATCGGAGACGATGGAGACTCTCGCCGAGGGGCCAGAGGGCCTGTACAAACGTCCCTATGACCTCGAACCCCTGGATCTACCCCAGGCACCCCAGGGGGAGATGAACCGCGACCGGGGGTACCTGGAGCAATAAGCCTGGCCTGACGGTCACTCGCCCTCGGGGCCGTCCGGGTCCTGCTCCGTCTTCGCGAACCGGTTTGCCAGGGTGAGCCCTAAGGCGTTTGCTAGTTTGTCGGCGGTCCCTATAGCGACGTTGCACCTTCCTTGCTCGGGCTGATGCGTCAATAAGCGAGCCGGTCCAACTAATTGCGGGCCGCTGCTTGCCGTGAGGTCTCTACATGGTTTGTACACAAAGCGATTCTATATAGACGAGACGTTGCGAGTTCCTCTTCACAACCGCCACCCCTAGTAGCTGGCGGGACTTTCGTCCGAAGCGATGGCTATGCTATATTCGCCTACGCTTAACCCGTAAGAGTGAAGGCAAGGGGGGAAGTGTCGCGAGACCTACTGCCAACCGACCTCGCGCACGACGGTAGGGGAACGGTAACACCTGCCCGTAGCGCGCCCGAAACCGGTGGGCGCGACAACCGGACGAGCGGAGGTGTGCGGCTGCCCTACTTGCCAGGCCTCGATGGGCTACGCGCGCTCGCCGTCGTCGCCGTGCTGCTCTACCACGCCGGGCTGCCCTGGATCCCGGGCGGCTTCCTCGGCGTCGAGGTCTTCTTCGTAATCAGCGGCTACCTCATCACCTCGCTGCTGCTGGCGGAGTGGCGCCAGCGGGGACGCGTCGACCTCAAGGCCTTCTGGCTGGGACGCGCCCGCCGGCTGCTGCCGGCGCTGTACCTGGTGCTCGCGGTCACGCTCGCGTTCGCCGTCTTGTTCCTGCCCGACGAGGTCACAAGGTTGCGCGGCGACGCGATCGCGGCGTTCGGGTACGTGACCAACTGGTACCTCGTATTCGGCCAAGAGTCCTACTTCGAGACCGTCGGACGCCCCTCGCTGCTGCAGCACCTGTGGTCGCTGGCGGTCGAAGAGCAATTCTACTTGCTGTGGCCGCTGCTGTTCTTCGTCGGGATGGGCACGAAGGCGGCGCGCTGGCGACGCCGCTGCGTGCTGATCGCCGTGCTCGCGGGCATGGCGGCTTCGGCGTTGCTGATGGCGATCCTCTACCAACCCGGCGTAGATCCCTCGCGGATCTACTACGGTACCGACACCCGGGCCACCGGGCTCCTCGTCGGGGTCGCGCTCGCCTTCGTGTGGGAGCCGGGGCGGTTCTTCAACCGGAAGCATACCCGTCGGGCTCTTTTGCCCCGGACGGGGTGGCGGAACGCCCCGCTGCTGCTCGACGTCTTGGGCCTCGCCGCCCTGGGCGGGCTCGTCTGGTTCTGCCTCCTGCTCGACGAAACTCAGTCATTTCTCTTCCGGGGCGGCTTCGCGCTGGTCGCGCTCGCCACCGCCGTGGTGATCACGGTCGTCGTCCACCCGCGCGCGTACCTGGGCCCGAGCCTGCTGGGGCGGCAGCCGCTGCGCTGGGTCGGGCTGCGCTCCTACGGAATCTACCTGTGGCACTGGCCCGTCTTCATGGTCACCCGACCCCAGCTCGACGTGCCCGTTACCGGTTTGCCGCTGCTGGCCCTGCAGCTGACGGCGACGGTCGTACTCGCGGATCTCTCCTACCGCTTCGTCGAAACCCCGATCCGCAGGGGCGCGCTCGGGCGGGCCTGGAGGGCGTTGCGCGAGGCGCGAGGGGCACGGCGCTGGTGGCTCGGTGCCGGATGGGTTGGGACCGTCGGGACGGGTGCGGCGTTCTGCGTGGCGCTAGGCTTGGCCGTGGCGCATGCCCAACCGCCGGCCCCGCCCTCCTACCTCTCCGCGGAGGCGATTCATACAGCAGAGGCCTCGTCCACCACTCCCGAGACCACCGAAGCGACATCCGAGACTGCTCCTACCACCGCACCCGCCGGTGCGCCTGCGCCTACAGACCCGGTTACCGCCGTCGGCGACTCGGTGATGATCGGCGCCGCCGGGGAGCTCGACCGCGCCCTCGGCAACCCCGCTTTCGGCGCGGACGTTGGCCTCCAGCCCGTGGGCGCCATAGAGATCCTGCAGAAGCGCCAAGCCACCGGCCGGCTCGGCGAGGCGGTGATCGTCCACACGGGCAACAACGGCTCCTTCGCCGCCGAGCAGTTCGACGAGATGATGCGGGTGCTCGCGGACGTGCCCAGGGTAGTGTTCGTGAACGTGAAGGTTCCGCGTCCCTGGGAACAGCGGAACAACGCCGTGATAGCCGAAGGGGTGCGGCGGTACCCAAACGCCGTGCTCGCCGACTGGCACGCCGCGAGCGCCGACCGGCCCGAACTCTTCGTGGACGACGGGATCCACCCCCAACCCGAAGGCCAGCGGGTCTACGCCGACCTGATCGCCGCGCACCTAGAAGCTCCATAGATCGAGTCCAGCGCACGTGGAGAGCACGGGTAAAGAAGGGTTGAAGAACGATGGCATTCCCGGCCTCCTGGAGGTGCTGCGCGAGGAGGGCATCGACAGTGCGCGCTACGCCCTGTGATTCGTCCGGGTTTACCGGCATCTCCTCTACGGGGTCGGTCCCGACTACTTCCTCATCCTCGTAGGCGAACGCCACGAGGACGGATGCTGTTGCGACAAACACCAGGGCAATCCCCAGGACCGCCGCCAGAATCGCTACCTTCCTCATTACCTGTCGTTCCTTCCGTTGTCTTGTATCGTGTGTGTCCATCGAACCGTAGGATATATACGGTTTGCAACATAAAATTGTAGGTGAAGTTTAGGACGTGCCCCACATACTCCGCCAGAGCCGGGCCAGCCACCCCACACCCTTCTCCTCTACCGGTTCAGGCTCGACCTCACCCCCACCCCTATACGCAATCCGCCATTCGTAATATTCGGTGAGCGAGGAGTGAAGTGGCTTTATTTGCGAGTTGCATTGCCTATAGCAGTTTGCAGTGAAGTTGAACCGCAGCACCATGAAGCCCGCTAGCGCTTGCGTAGGAGACCTTCTCAGAAGAGGAGCATGCATTGACGGTGCGGATGGGTCAATAACAGTGCAAACCGCTGTACATTCGAGCTCAGCGTTGATATCGGGTCGCTTCCTCCGCAATCCCGATCAACCCTGTGACCCAGGGTGGCGAGGTGAGGGTGGTCATCCAGATTCAGGTCGCAAATCTGGCAACGCCCGCCGTCGGCGCTGACTTGCGCATCCCGGCCCAACCGGTAGTCTTCACCCTGAAAGTGCCTTTCCATCTCGATCATCGGAAGTGGTCTCAATCCGATTTTCGCAGGTGGCAAGGCATTTTCGTGTCCGCGACACCCGGCTCAGCCGAATTCCGGTGAAAGCGTCAGGCCAGATCAACCGCCCGATCCCGCAACTCCTGTGACGGGTACTTCCTCGAAGCAGCCAACAACGACCTCCCTTCCGCCCGGCCCCATGGTGGGCCGGGCGGAAGGGCCTCCGAGAAACCGGGGGAACGTCACTCTCCGAGCTCACCGAGACATGGAGGCTCGACGGAATCGGTGGGGTCACGGGCACACCTGCAGTGATGAACGGTGTGGTCTACTTCGGGGACTGGCACGGTATGGTACATCTCCTGGAACGCACTTCCCCGTCCGCGGAGGACAGGCTGACAGTCTCGCAGCGAAGCGTTGAGGAGGGATTCCGGCTCCAGCGGCACCGGAACGAGTCAGCGCGGGGGGCGCAACCCAGCCAGAGTGACCGTGACGAGCCGGCGGACCGCGGCCTTGGACGGCAGGCTGCTGGCTGCTGTGAGGGCGTGGAGGCAGTAGCTCGCAAGCTCGTCAGGCGCGACATCGTCCCGGAGGTCGCCGGTCTCTGCACCCTCGGTCAGCAGGTCTCGGATCATGTCGCTGAGCTGCTGCTGCGCTCGGGCGACGTGCTCACCTCGATGCAGGAGTGCCGCGAGTTCGGTGCCGTGGTGCTCGTGGTGAATGAGCGCGTAGGCCTCGAGCACAGCTTCGAGCCGCTCGCCAGCGTCGCCAGCTTGGTCCCGGACTTCGGCGAGATGTTCGAGGTGGCCGGTGACCTGACGTTCGTGCCAGGCGACCAGGATCGCTTCGACGTCTGGGAAGTACTTGTACAGCGTCGCACGTCCGATGCCGGTCTCCTTGGCGATCTGCGACATCGTCACCGACGCTAGCCCGTGCTCGGCCACCAGCGCCGCAGTGGTGTCCAGGGTCGCGTCGCGCACCGCGCGGCGGTGCGCCTCGATCGTCTCGTTCCACAGCTTCGGCACCACCCCAGTATACCTGACGGCGATATCAAGACACTATGACTTGATATATAACATACTGTCTTGATATCAAACATACTGTCTTGTAAACTGTCGCCGTCATGAAAACCTCGACAACCACGCGCGACAGAGGAGACGCACATGGCTGACTCGCCCTCTACCCCGACTCCAACAGCGACACCGGCGACGACACCGGCGTGGGGCCCGACCGCGGATCGACCACCAGCACACCACGCTGGGTGAAGGTGGTCGGGATCATCGTTATCGTCCTGGTCCTGCTGTTTGTCATCCTGATGTTCGGTGGTGGCTATACACCGCCGGAGGGTGGCCACGGATGACCATGACACCCCGCCTCCGTAAGTTCGCGCTCACCGCGCATGTCGCTTCCTCGGTCGGCTGGCTCGGCGCGGTCGCTGCCTTCCTAGCTCTCGCCGTCGTCGGCTTGACCAGCCAGGATGCTCAGACGGTGCGTGGCGCCTATCTCGTGATGGAGCCGGCCGCCTGGTTGGTCCTCGTCCCGTTGGCCTTCGCTTCGCTGCTAACCGGGATTGTCCAGTCGCTGGGCACCAGGTGGGGCTTGTTCCGGCACTATTGGGTCCTGTTCAAACTCCTGATAACCGTCTTTGCCACCATCGTCTTGCTGATTTACATGGAGACATTTAGCTTCATGGCAGGCGTGGCGGCAGATCCGAGTGCCGATCTCGGCGTGGTGCGGAACGCATCCCCTGGGCTCCACGCCGTGCTCGCCCTGCTACTGTTGCTCGTGGCCACGGTGCTGGCGGTGTACAAGCCGCGGGGCATGACCCGGTACGGGCGGCGTAAGCAGCAGGAGGAGCGGCGTAATAAGGAGTCCGGCTAAATAGTTCCTGGACATCCTTCCGCCCGGGGCCACCAGTGGTCGTTGGCTCCAAGGAAAAGGAGGAGCAGATGAGCAAGCAGCGCGACGTGGAGCAGCACAGCCGACCTCCCGCCGGCGACGACGCCCTGGAATGTCGCTCGGTGATCGCCGCACTGGCCGCCGCAGGCATTGCCGGCCCGGTCATCTTCGCGGTGGTCGCCCTCGTGCAAAGCCTGCTCCGGCCGGAGCACAGCCTCGTGGCCGACCCGATCAGCGCGCTGGCGGCGGGGCCGAGCGGCTGGGTGCAGGACGTGAACTTCCTCGTCTTCGGGTCGCTCATGATCGCATACGCGATCGGGCTTCATCTCGGAGTGCGCCCGACCCGATGGGGCGTGGTCGGCCTCGCGTTCCTGGTGCTCAGCGGGGTAGGGCTCGTGTGGGCGGGGTTATTTCCCGCAACAGATGCCACCGGCGCCCTCCAGAATGATCGGGTCCTGCACATCGTGGCCTTCCCTATGACATTCCTGGGCGCCGGGATCGGGCTCATCGTGATGTCGCGGCGGATGGCCGGCGACCCGAGGTGGCACAGCGTTGCCACCTACGCGCTCGCGACCGGCATAGCCGTGCTGGTCCTGTTGCTGGCGGGCGGCGGCCTCGTGCGACCGCCCGGCGCGCCGCTCCACCCGTGGTGGGGCTTGTTCCAGTGGATCCTGCTCGCAGTGTGGTTCCCCTGCACGGTCGTCCTCGCGCTCAGACTGCTGCGTGTGGCGAAGGCGGCCGATGCGCCGCGCTGATCGACCACGAGTCAGATCCTTTATGGTCTCGGCTTGATCGAGCAGTTGTACGCAACGCTCCATTAGCGCCTGCTCTATCTCGGAGATCTGCTCGAAGAGCCGGTTGGCTAGGGCCTCGTTGGTTAGAGGTCACAACCTCTCCGCGGGCTGTAGCCTTAGAGCAATCCCGCCGGAGGCATCGCACCTGATGACGCACCGTTCCGAGCAAGCCGGATGGTCCTCGATCCCGCAAGCCGCATCTACCATCGGAGGAATTGAGGAGAGTGCCGAGCGCATCCGGGGCCAAGAGGTTTCCCGCGTACTTGGCAGGATGGATCTCTCCCCGAAGAGAAGACGGCCGTCGAGCGGATGAGCCGCTCGCTCGTGGACAAGCTGCTTCGCGGCCCGATCTCCGAGGTCATAACACGCGCCGAAAGCGGAACCTCTCCGCAGGACCAACGGGGGCCGGAGGAGCCCGGGGATAGACGCGCTAACGAGTCGCCGGGCGAGGTGGACGACTCCCGGAAACGGGCTCGCTGCCGGTTCGTCCTCCGATCCGACGGACGCCGGGCAGTCCGGCGGTGAGCCGCCTGTGCCCCCGTGCGGTCCCGGACCGGTGCAGGGCACCGTCTCGTAGACGTAAGGCTCCCGAGAGGGCGTCACACCGCCAGGGACCCCTCGACCCGCAGGCTCCGCAACTCACCGTCGCCTCCCAGGTGGGCGCAGAACGCGAGCGCGTTTGACCGTTTTGAGACGGATAGCGAGTTTCATTTGCCTCCCTTCGGGCGGCGTTTTTAGTTGTCAGTTTTGACCGGCTCCGGGCGCTCGCAACCCGGTTTCTTGGAACGCGATGTACTCTGTCACGTTCGGTCGCCTCTTGCCCGTTTGGCGACGGCTGTCTTTTACTAATAACTGACTACTCTATTCCTCCCAAAAGGGGTGGGTGTAATTAAGGTCGCTCAAGACTTGCCGGAGCTCCAGCATCGCCGTGTAGGTTGGCAGGACGTAGAGCGTCTCGCCCGGAGGGGTGGCTTCAAGGGCGCTCAACAGGGCCGCTTTGCGGTCGACCCGCACGTCGCGTACCGGGAGCTCGGCGTACTTGAGGCGCACGGCCATGTCCTCGGCCCGGATGCCGCTGACGTAGAATCCCGCCGGACTATCTTCCGGGATGTTGGCCTGCACGTTCGCCAGCATCTCGAAGTCGACATCCCAGAGCCAGGATACGTCCCGCCCGTCGGCGTAGTTGTCGTTTATGGCGATGAGGACGTGTTTGGCGCTCGTGGCCCCGGCCTCGGGAGTGGCGGAGCCAGCGGGGCTCGCGACGAAGGTACGCAGGATCTCGTTGAACCCGACCGGGTTCTTGATGAGGAGCAGAAAGACCTCCTTCTCCCCCGCCCGCACCCTCTCGACTCGCCCGAACGCCCCGCCGAACTCCGCGAGACCCCGGAGAACTATCTCCGTCCTCACCCCGGCCTCGCCGGCAACCGCCGCCGCCGCCAGAGCGTTGTACACGTTGTAGAGCCCCGGCAGTCCAACCCGCGCCTCATACTCCCCTTCGGGTGTCGTGAGTAGAAAGTTCGTCCCCCTGGGCCCGTCCAGCCGAACGTTCGTCGCCCTGTAAACCGGCTCGGGACGGGCGAAGGAGCAGTTCGGGCACCGGTAGACGCCCACGTGCCCGAAGTACACGGCGTCGTAGCGGAGCGCGGTCCCGCAGATCGGGCAGTTTTTGGAGTCGGCGATGTGCTGGAGGGCGCCGGTGTCCAGCGCAGGGTCCTCCACCCCGAAATAGATCGGCCTCTTCGCGCCCCTCCCGAGGTTCGCGACGAGCGGGTCGTCGGCGTTCAGGACTACCGTGCCACCCGAAGGTAGATCTGGAAAGGCCGAAGCGATGACCTCGGCGGTGTAGGCAAGCTCCCCGTAGCGGTCGAGCTGGTCCCGGAACAGGTTCAAGACGGCGAGGAGGAAGAGCTCCGCCTCCGAAGCGACCTTCGGCACGCTCGCCTCGTCGACCTCGAAGAGCCCCATCTCGGATGAGGGCTTCCCCAGAAGAGACGAGTCCGAGACTAGCGCGGCGGTCACACCGGTAACGAGGTTAGCACCTGTCGAGTTGTTCACCGCCTCGACGCCGGCGGTCTGGAGGATCTCGGAGACCATCCGGGTCGTGGTCGTCTTGCCGTTCGTGCCCGTAATCGCCACGGACCCGCGCGAGAGCTTGCGCGAGAGCTTTGCGAGGACCTTCGGGTCCACCCTGCGGGCCACCACGCCCGGGTAAGTGGTGCCCCCGCCCCTCCTGAGAGTCCGGCTCGCGAACTGCGCCGTCCAAGCGGCGACAACGGCGGCTGAGAGTCGGAGGTCGAGGGGTTTGCTCATGGTGCAAGTTTATATCAGCGAGGGAGTTCGCTTCCGCATTCGGTCTTCCGAATGCGGAAGCGTCGCCACCCCCGAACCTGCTCACTCTTCCAGGTGCCGTTACTCGCAGGATACGGTAAAAATAGCGTATGGAAATCTTCGAGAATTTATCAGCGAGCTCTAGACTCCAGGCCGACGAGCTCGACGCCTACTCCCGGGCTGTGCGCGAGGTTACCGAGCGGCTGGGACCGGCGGTGATCTCCGTCGGCACCCGATCGGGACGCGGCGGCGGCAGCGGGGTAGTCCTCGGCACGGCTGAGGGAACTGCCACCGCGGTAACGAACAGCCACGTCGTGCGCGGCCTGCGAAGGGCCGGCGGCGGCAACGGCCTGCAGGTGACGCTCAACGACGGCGCGACGGCGGACGCCGAGGTCCTGGGCGACGACCCGTCGAGTGACCTCGCGGTGGTGCGCTTCGAGCCCGAAGCGGAGCCGGTGGTGGCTCCTTTGGGAGAGTCGCAGAACCTCGTCGTGGGGCAGCTGGTCGTGGCGATCGGAAGCCCTCTGGGCTTCCAGCGTACCGTGACGACGGGGGTGGTCAGTGCTCTGGGGCGGTCCTTACGGGGCCAGGACGGGCGTCTCATAGAGAACGTGATCCAGACGGACGCGGCGATCAACCCGGGCAACTCCGGCGGTCCCCTGGCTGACACCCAGGGGAGGGTAGTCGGGATCAACACGGCCATCATCGGCGGCGCACAGGGGATAGGTTTCGCCGTGCCGGTCTCGGCGGCCTTCCGGCGCGTCGTCTTCGCGCTCGTGACCGAGGGGCGCGTCCGGCGGGCCTTTCTCGGGGTGATGGTGCAGAGCCGCCAGGCACGCGGCGGCGCCTCGGGCGGCGCGCAGGTGGAGAACATCTCGCCCAACAGCCCGGCGGAGAGGGCTGGCGTGCGACAGGGCGACTTGATCGTGGGCTTCGGCGAGAACCTCGTGCGCTCCACCGACGACCTCTTGAACCTTCTGGACGAGTCGGCGATAGGACGCGACACGCAGTTGCGCGTGCGGCGCGCCGGGAGCGAGCTTACGATCAACGTCAGGCCCCAGGAACAGCCCACGGAGTAAGAAAGCGGTCAGCAGTTAGCCATCAGCCAAGTGCCAGTTGCTGGCGCACCCGAAGGAGACAACCTAAAGTGTTGGGGAGAGACCCACGATCCAGGAACCGCAGCGCGAGCGAACGAGATCTACCACGAACAGAGGAAGCTGATCGCTGAGAGCTGATCGCTGAGAGCTGATCGCTGAGAGCT
>JAUJNO010000005.1:219992-231700 GCA_030448125.1 Rubrobacteraceae bacterium
AGCTGATCGCTGAGAGCTGATCGCTGAGAGCTGATCGCTGAGAGCTTCCGACCGAAGGGAGGACAATGCCCGACGTAACTTTGGTGGTGCGCGGTCTCGCGGAGACCGGAGAGTCCGAACGCCTGGAGAAGGCGGTGTCGCGGCTCGGATTCGTGCAAATCGTCGCCGCGAACGCGGCGAAGGAGCTTCTGGCCGTCTCCTACGAGGGCGGCGAGGCGGAGCTCACCCGGATCGAGCAGGCCGTCCGGGAGGCAGGCTACGAGTTCGAGCCCACGCCCGGCGCACAGAACGCGGGAGGTTAGCTTGGACGGGGTCTCTCCGGCAGAGGCGGCGCGCCTCCTGGACATCTCGGAGGAGGAGGCCGGCGGGCTCGCCCGCTCCGATGGCCGCGTCCCGCTGGAGGCCGTCCGCGAACGCGCCGGCAGCACGATACTGGAGCTGGCGCGGGAGCTGGCCCGCGCCCGGGAGGAGGCCGGCCGCCTCTCGGGCCAACTCAAGGAGGTCCGCGCCGCGAACTTGAGGCTCCAGAAAGAGGTCAGGGAGGGCGTCGAGGAGCGCCGCCGGCTCACGGAGGAGGTCCTGGAGCTTCGGGCGGCGGCGGAGGAGCGGTTGATGCTCATGGAGCGCATAGAGCGCATCGCCCACATCGAGCAGACGCTCGCGGAGACCGAAGCGGAACTCGAAAGGCTGCGTAAAAGGGGGTTCCTGGCCCGACTATTGAATCGCTGAGGTCTCGCTCAGCGTTCTACGGGTTCTTCCTCAGCCCACCGCCGACCGCGTACCGCGGCGTGACCACAACCAGGCGAGGGCAACGAAGGCGACCGTGGCGACCAAAGCGATCGTTGTCTCGAGACCCAGCAGAGAGTCGCCGACGAACTCGTGAACGAGGCGATCCTCAAAGAACATCTCCACGGCCACGTACACGAGGATGCCCGAGCCGAGGTACACGAGCCAGTGCCACCGATCCAGCAGGGCGCTCAAGAGCGTGCTGCCCCAGATTATCAGCGGTATCGTGAGCGCGAGGCCGAATACGAGAAGCCACAGGTTGCCTCCGGAGACGCCGACCAGGGCGACCACGTTGTCGAACGACATCACGACATCAGCGATTATTATGATTCGCACGGCCTCCCAGAGGTTGCCCCCGGCCTGCACCTTGTCTTCCTCGCTTCCGGGGCTGTCATGGACCAGTTTCCAGGCGACCCAGAGCAGGAGCAAGCCGCCCACCGCCTGGAGGAGCGGGATCTGGAGCAAGAAGGTGATGATGGCCGCGAAAAAGAGGCGCAGGAGCACGGCCCCGGTGGCGCCCAGGATGATCGCCTTGCGGCGCGTGTCGCCCTTGAGCTGTCGCACGGCCAGGGCGATGACAACGGCGTTGTCGCCGGACAGTATGAGGTCGATGGCGAGCACACCCAAAAAACGGGCGAACAACTCTCCGCTTAAGAACTCCGGCAAAACCAGCCCCTACCCTTCTCGAACGTGACTCTACGGGCCTTCGTAACCCGCCAATTGTAGCCCGAAAATTGCCAGAGGACCGTCAGAGGGCGAGGGTGTAGATCGCCACCGCCAAAAACGCGGCGTACAAAACCCCTCCACTCAACAGTAGTGGTCCGCTGAGGGGACCTTTGCGCAGGAGCAGCGCGATCACGAGCGCGCCACCGACGAGGGCTAGGATTACGGAGAAGATGTTGATAAAGCCCAGCTCCCACCGCGTGAACAGGAGGCCCAAAGAGACCGGTAGTGTGCTCTGAAAGACCATAGCTCCCGTTATATTGCCGAAGGCTAAAGTGTCCTTGTCCTCCCTCAGCCAGATAATTGAGTTGAACTTTTCGGGCAGCTCCGTGGCCAGAGGGGCGAGTACCAGGGCGATCAGGCCAGCCGGTATCCCGATCGATTCCGAGGCGCTCTCCACGGCCTGGACGAAGAAGTGGGCGCCGAGTCCCATCACTACCAGCGTCCCGAGGACCTGCGCGGCGACGGCCCAGGTGGGCGCCTGACCTGGATTCGGCCCAGAGCGTGAGGTCATTTGGACCCTCTTCTTCGCTCTCCCCTCCAGCTATTATGGTCCGGTACACGTAAATGGCGTAGGCCAAGACCAGCAGGATCGCCACCACCACTTTCACGTAGGTTGGCAGCGCAACCATACCCGCTCCGGCGGCAATGGCGAAGCAAACGAAGAAGAACCCGATGTCCTGACCCACGACCCTCTCGTCTATCACGATGTCCGTCCCATTCTCCCTGCGCCGGCGGAAGACCAGGACCGAGACCCCGACGACGAACATCGCGAGCGTGGCCAGGAGAAACGGAGCCCCGAGGATCGCCCCAATACCTATCTCGCCGGCAGCCGCACTGGCGTTCTCACCGGCGAGCGCGGCCCCGACGAGAGCGACCACCGGGATCATGGTCTCCGGCAGAGCCGTTCCCACGGCCGCGAGTAAGCTCCCGACCGACCCCTCGCCCAGGTTCAGCCGTTGGCCCAAGATCTCGATGGCGTTGGTAAATACGAAGGCGGCCGCCAGGATCGCCGCCAGGGAGATCACCAACTCTAAGACCGTCACCAAAGTAGCCCTCCTAAACCGACACGCCCTTCGGGCCGAACGTGTAAGATTCTACCCTTCGGAGCAAGCTGGAAACTCGCACGGAGACCGGGAGCTCGAGAAAAGTTGGAGAACCTCGAAGAGATACTGGCCGCCGTCGCCGGCGGCGCCCTCTCCCCCGCCGATGCCGCCGGGCATTTGAGGCAGGGCGAGGTCCGCTACCTCGACGAGTTCGCCGTCCTCGACTCGGGTCGCGCGGCCCGCAAGGGCGTCCCCGAGATCGTCTACGCCCCCGGCAAAACGCCCACCCAGGTCGCGAAGATCTGCGCCTCCATCCTGAAAGGTTCGGAGCGCGTGGTCGTCAGCGCCCCAACTCCCGAACAGGAACGCCTCCTGCGCGAGACGCTAAGCGAGACGCTCCCCGGCATCCCCGTAAGACGCGCCGGAAGGTCCCTCGTCGCCGGCTCGGGAGAGCCAGCACCGACCGGCGGTCGCGTCGTCGCCGTAAGCGCCGGCACCTCCGACCTCCCCGTTCTCGAGGAGGCGGTCGCGGTGGCTCGGGAGATGGGCGTAGCCGTAGAGAGCTTCCATGACGTCGGCGTGGCGGGCATTCACCGCCTCGCCGCTCCTCTAGAAGAGATGCGCGCCTTCGACCCCGACTGCGTCATAGTCGCCGCGGGCATGGAGGGGGCGCTGCCGAGCGTGGTCTCGGCCCTCGTCGCCGTGCCGGTCGTGGGCCTCCCCACCTCGACCGGCTACGGCCTCGGCGGTGACGGCACCGCCGCCATCCTGGGCATGCTGCAGAGTTGCTCCCCTGGACTCTCGGTCGTTAACGTGGACAACGGCGTCGGCGCCGGCGCGGCCGCCGCCCTCATAGCCAACCGCGCCGCTAGCTATCGCGAACGCCTCGAACCTGACCGTGCCCTCGGCCCCGGGCATTAGGCGGGCCGGTGCGGGCCTTCGTCGCCGTCTTCCCGCCGCTGGAGGTCCGAAAGAAGACGCTCGCGTCGGCCCGGCGCCTGCCCTCGGACGACCGGGTGCGGTGGACCGGACCGGAGAACGTTCACCTGACCTTGAAGTTCCTGGGCGAGGTTCGGGAGGAGGCCCTGGATATCCTCTGCACCGCTCTGGGGAAGGTCTGCGCGGGGTACGCTCCCTTCGACGTGGTGCTGGCGGGGCTCGGGGCCTTCCCTTCGGCGCGGCACGCCAGGGTCGTGTGGTCCGGCGTCGGCTTGGGCTCCGCCCGGCTGCGCTCCCTGGCCGCGGACGTCGACGCCACCCTCACCCCTTTGGGCTTCGAACGTGAGAAGCGTCCCTACGTGCCGCACCTGACGCTCGGCCGCGTGCGAGGCCGGCCGGCGAGCCTGGACCTCCCGGCCGGCGCGGAGGAGCTGGGGTTCCGGATCCGGCAAGTCGGGCTTATGGAGAGCACTCTCACCGCCGAAGGGGCCGTCTACAGAACGGTCAGGACCTTCGCCCTGGAGGGAGAAGAGAGGGAACGAGAGCTAGATGACGACGAGGGGACCGATGTTCATCAAGATGAAGAGTAGTATCAGGATCATGATGACCATCATAATGAAGTTGGTCCCGCTCATACCTGTTCTACGCCTTTCGATCCGGGTACTGTGCTCCCCCGCAATTCTATCCTCAAGCTGCGCGGATCGCCAGGGCTCCGGACCGCCAGGGCTCCTAGAGGCGGCTAAAGCTCGTTCTGGTAGAACACCCGCCTGAGCAGCGGGAGCGCGTCTTGTTCGACGAGCCGTCGGCGGAGGAGGTGAAACTCCTCGACTTTTCCGGAGGCGAGCCGGACGTTGGGGTCCGAGTGCGAGCGGAGTTCCAGGATGGGGTCGAGGTCCGCCTCGACGCTTATACGCTCGAGCCCCCACGCCGGTCGCGGCTCCTTGTAGAAGATCCTGCACTCGTAAGAGTCCTGCGCAAAATCGTAAGAGACCAGGATCATCTCCGGCCGCGTGGCCACGGCAGGCGGGGCGCTGCGCAACTCGTACAGCACCTTCCGGCGCCGGTAGACCTCCCGCTGGCGCTCCTCGAGCACAATCCGCGCGAACTTGTCACCCTCAACCGTAAGGTAAGCCTCGTCGCGGGCCTCCCCGGCCGCCCGCACCCACCGCTCGACATCCTCTAGATCCAGATGCGCCTCACAGATCGGACACCAAAATCCCGATACCACAGCCGCCTGCAAGCCCCCAGAGTGCGGGCAATTCCCCTCAATGTTCTCCATAAGCTCCACATTGTACCCGGTTCCGGCCAAAACGCGACCCTAACCCGGAGATCAAAGTCAGATGTTACCTGAACATGAAGTTCAATCTGACGCGGTCCTGCCCCAAACACGGCGACGCCGGCGATGGCCGGCGGATGCCGCGAGGCTTTCCGTGCGGAGATTTCGCGCGCAAAAGGGCGCAATCCGTAGTCCTTCTCCGGACGAGGGGCAAGACGTTGTAGGCACGTGGTCTTTGGAGGAGCGGGGGTATCTCACCCCTGGTTCGAGACGAGGCTGTCACGATACGACTGGTATAAAGCCGTGGTCGAGGCTGAGTTGGGCTGGTGTGCGCGGGCGGGGCGGTGCCCTTTCGAGGCTGGTATTCTCCGCGGCATGGTAGGTGAGCAACGCGTAGCGCACCTCATATCGAACCCGGCCGCCGGCAGGGGGCGCGCGGCGGGCCGTTGGGCTGAGATCTCCACGTACCTGGAGGAGCGGGGGGTAGGGGTTGAGTGGCACGCCACGGAGGGGCCGGGACACGCGGGGAAGATCATCTCGGAGTTGCCGGAAGGGGCGCTCGTCGTGGCGGTAGGGGGGGACGGGACGGTACACGAGGTGGCGGCCGCGTGCGCGGGGACCAGGCGGGTGCTGGGGGTCCTGCCGGTAGGCAGCGGCAACGACTACGTCAAGGCGCTCGGTGTGGGGACAAGCCTCGGGCGGGCGCTGAAGGTCATTGCCGGGGGCGTGATCCGGGCCGTGGACGTGGGCGAGGTCAATGGGATACGGTTCAACAACGGGCTGGGGATCGGGTTCGACGCCGAGGTCGCGGCGGGGGTCGCGAAGGCGCCAGCGTACCTCGGGGGTTTCGGAGGATACCTGTGGTCGGTCGGTCGGCTCCTGTGGGGTTTCGAGTGCCGCGAGGCGCGTCTAAAGCTCGGCGGGCATGAGATACCGGCCGAGACTATCCTCGTCGCGGTAGCGCTCGGGACGACCTACGGGGCACGTTTCAGGCTCGCGCCCGAGTCCAGCCTCGATGACGGCGCGTTCGACGTCGTGTGGAGCGAAGAGGTTAGCAGGGCAGAGGTACTGCGCCTCATACCGGCCGTGCTCCGGGGCACGCACCTCACGCACCCGAAGATACACTTCGCCCGGGCGGCAGAGGTCGAGGTGTCCTTAAAGGAGCCGATCCCGGCGCACGTAGACGGCGAGATGCTCCCACCCACCCGCGACTTCCGCGCCAGGGTGCTCCCCAAGGCGCTGCGCGTGTTGGCTCCAGCAGCCCCTGAGATAAAATCTCGAAAGGACGGTTCGCGAGGTTAGAGAGACGGGCCGGCTCGACGTAGAACCGACGGCGGTGGTGGCATCGTCTGTCCGTAAGGCGATAGTCGTCCTTCCGCTCTTCCCACCGTACGCGTCGAGCAGGTGGGCCGTCACCGAAAGCATACATAGCGCCGGCAAGAAAAGGAGAGCCGGGAAAATGCGCCGCGTGCAGGATCCTCACATTCGCGAAGAGTTCGGTCGGAGGCGAGTACGAGAGGAATGCGTCAGGATACGGAAGCTCCCGGGAAGCCCGTAGGTGGACACTTCTATAGACTATGAAATTGTGGTAAAAACCGCTCTTGCCCCCGGAAGGGGGAACAGGAAACACGGTTCAACGAGTTTTTCGTAGGGGACGGACGCAGAGGATATGAGGGCTTTCGTATTTCCGGGACAGGGCGGCAAGGTAGTCGAGCCCGAGGGTCAGTTGTTATCAGCGATCCGGCGGGTCGTCGGCGAGCGCGTACCAGAGCAGGTCAAGGTCTTCGCACGCGCGGTGCAAGACGCCGACGAGAGCCGCGCGTTGGATCTCCGCCCGGACGTGGTGGCCGGGCACTCGTTGGGCGAGTATGGTGCGGCCTACGCCGCCGGGTGCTTCGACCTCGAGACGGGGCTCTGGCTCGTCGCCCAGCGCGACCGCTTTCTCGTCGAGGCGGCCGAGGACGCGCCGGGCGGCATGGTCGCCATCCTCAAGGCGGACCCCGCGGAGGTAGAGAAGGCCCTCGATGAATCGGAGGGCTCGGTGATCGCCAACTACAACTCGCCCCGCCAGACCGTCATCTCCGGGCTGCGGGACGCTCTGGGGGAAGCAGTCTCCAAGGTGCGGGGCCGCACCGTCCGCCTGAACGTCTCGTTCGCGGCTCACTCGCCGTACGTGGCCGCCGCCGGGGAGAAGATGCGCGGCGTCCTGGACTCGGTCGAGTTCTATAGGCCCGAGGTTCCCGTCGTGAGCGCCGTCGACGGCAGCGTCCTCGAAACAGCGGACGCCGTCAGAGAAGCCCTGAAGAGTCAGATGGTCGCGCCGGTTCGTTGGGTCAAGGTCGTCGAGACCCTGGCCCGGATGCGGGTGGAGGAGTGGATAGAGCTCGGCGGCGGCGGGGTCCTGACGCGGATGCTCAAGGACTTCGAGCTTCCCTCGCTCAAAGGCATCACCTTCGAAGACCTGCACGCCCGCCTCTCCCAGCAGGCCCAGAACCTGCTCCCCCCCCGCAAGGACGAGGGAGAATGGGTCTCGTAGCCCACCCCTCTCCGGGCGAGTGAACGTCTTTTTCGACGTGCAAGGCACCCTGCTCTGCAGAGGTATCCCGCGCCCGCACGCGCGCGAGGTCTTCGCCGAGCTCGCCGGCGCGAGCCACGCCGTCTACCTGTGGTCGAGCGCGGGGGCCGGTTACGCGGCCTCCGCCGCGGAGCTCCTCGGGGTCAAGGATCTCGTCCTCGGATGCTGCTCGAAGTTCGCGCCGCCCGTGACCGTAGACTATGCCGTGGACGACTACCCGGACCTCGTCAATCACTACGGTGGCTACACCATCGTCCCGTTCGATGGAGATCCGGGAGATCGAGAGCTCTGGAAAGTGGCGGAGCGGCTCCGCCGTTAGCCGGTTAGCAGCTCGCCGGCTTCTCCGCCGGACGGTTCGCTCCACCCCAACACCGATCCCCGTCCTCCGACTCTCCCCGACAAACATGCAAAGCGAGGAACGCAAAAGGGCCGGAGCATCGTGCCCTGACCCTTTGCTAACCGCTAATAGCTGACGGCTGACCGCTAACGAGTCGCTTCGGCCTCGGTCTCCGCCCGCGCGTCCTCCCGCGGCACCGCACCGCCGGCGATCTCCACGATATCGTCCTCGATTAAGGAGATCGTGCCGTCCATGCTCGACCAGACGCCGATGGAGAAGCCCTCGTCGACCGGTTCGCCGATCTTCTGCTCGTACTCGACCTCGTCGCCCTCGGAGATGAGCGGCGTGGCCGGCTTGAGGAAACGGCCGCCGAGCGGCAGATGCACGCCCGATACCCTATCAACCAGCGACACGAAGCCCTCCTCGGGGAGCTTGGTCTTGATGTCGGCGTACTCCTTGCTCGCCACGCCCTTCGGGATGACGAGGAAGCCGTTGGTGGTGCGGCGCACGTAGGCGTCGCCCTCGCCAAGAGACTCGATGCCCATCTCGTTGAGGTACGGGCCGCCGTCGATCACGGAGTACTGGCCCGCCCCGGCCTCGACATCCATGCCGGCGAGCTTCAGCAGCTCGGTCGCCGACGCGCCGAGCGGCGCCTCGAAGCACTTCAGCGGAAGCTCCGGCCCGAAGACGTTCAGGAACTTGGTGGTGGTGGGCTTGCCGAGGAAGAACGCGTTGTAGATGTTCAGGAGCGACTCGGAGTTTTGGACGATGTGCCCGGCGTCGAGCGGGAGCCCCGGACGCTTGTTGCCGTCGGGCAGATCCACCCGGCGCGGCACCCACTTCTCCTTGTCCTCGTTGAAGATATTCTTGATGAGGGTCTTCTCTTCGCCCAGGGCGTACTTGTCCGGGACCAGGCTGACCTCGTAGAGCCCGTCTGTGTTCTCCTTGTAGCGGGAGAACCACTCCTCGTCCTTGAAGTGAACTCCCATGAAGACCTGCTCTATGTCGAAGATCTCCTTCATCGCCTCGAAGAGCGTGAGGAACTCATCGAAGTACTCCCGATGGACCAGCTTGTCCGTCCAGTAACCCGGCTCAGACTCGGTGCAGTTCACGATCAGGCGCGGCTGCGGGTTCTTCCACTTGAAGTACGTCGGGAAACCACCGCCTCCCGCACCGACGATGCCAGCCTGGCGCATGATCTCGATGGCCTCTTCCCTGCTCAGCGCCTTGACCTCGTCAAGCGTGCGCTTCTTCAACTCAGCCACAATCCGTACCCTCCGTAAGAGTCTTCAATAAGGTACTTGTAGTTACGATCTCCGCGAAATCATTGCAGAAAGTATACCCCCTGCATCTTTATGTTGCTAGCTCCGGATACCTCTTCTGGTATACTCGAAATAGACCATGAAGCTCACACGGCGTACGTCGAACATCTTGCTGGCGATAGGCATCGTGATGCTCATCCTCTGGGTACCGCGTGCCTTCACCTGGTACGCCAACGACCTGCAGGGGTCCTTGTATCTGGCCCTCATACACCTGCCGATCATCCCGATCTCGCTCGCCATCGGCGGCTACCTCACCTACCTGGGCATAAAGGGCCGCAGGGCCACCCGGCGCGCGATCTAGCTGGTCAAGCTCATCACCGGTGCGGCCTTCGTTACATCGAGGGCGTCCTCGCCGCCGGCCTGACCCCTTCTCTCGCTTCTACGAAAGAGCCTCGGGCGCGGCGCCGCTCTGGACGACCGGGTAGTTCGGGACGGCACGCCGGAGGAGATCCAGGGTCTTTTCGTCGTCGCCCGAGAGGGCGAAGAAGGCCATCTCTTCGGCGGCTTCGAGAAGATCCGAGGACGGCGGGTTCTTGGGGACGAGGCGGAAGATCATCGGGTGGTCGGTCGCGACGCGCTGTTCGGACTCTTCGGAGAGCGTCTCGTGCAGCTTCTCGCCGGCCCTCAAGCCGACGTACTTTATCCTCACGCCCCTGGCGCCCGTCACCTCGATCATCTTCCTCGCCAGGTCCACTATCTTGACGGGCCGTCCCATCTCCAGGACGTAGATGCCATAGGAGTCGGCCATGGCGCCCGCCTGGAGTATCAGGGAGACCGCCTCCGAGATGATCATGAAGTAGCGCGTCATCTCCGGGTGGGTGACCGTTACCGGGCCGCCGGCCTCTATCTGCCTCTGGAACGTCGGCACCACGCTCCCCCGGCTCCCGAGGACGTTCCCGAAGCGGACCGAGGCGTAGAGCGTCTCCGGATACTCCTCCGCCGCCGCGCGCACGAGCATCTCCGAGAGGCGCTTCGTCGCCCCCATGACGTTCACCGGATGCACGGCTTTGTCGGTCGAGACGTTGATGAACTTCTCGGCCCCGAACTCCCCGGCGGCGCGCGTCACGCTCAAGGTGCCGCCGACGTTGTTCACCACGGCCTCGGAGGCGTGCAGCTCCATCAGCGGGACGTGCTTGTAGGCGGCGGCGTGGAAGACCAGCTGAGGCCGCAGACGCGCGAAGAGGGCGCGCACCTTCTCCGAGTTCGTCACGTCCCCCACCGCCAGCTCGGCACCCGCGAAGCCCCCGCGCGAGAGCTCCTCGTTCAGGTAATGGAGGGCGCTCTCGTCCCGGTCGTGGAGGACCAGGCGGGCGGGGCCGAGGCGTGAGATCTGGCGGCTGAGCTCGCTCCCGATGCTGCCCCCCGCCCCCGTCACGAGGACGCGCTTGCCGTTAATAAACTCCGCCAACTGTTCCAGGTCTATATCGACCGGCTGGCGGCCCAGGAGGTCCTGGATCTGGAGCTCGCGCAGCCGGAGGGCTCCCCCGCCCAAGAACTCGGTCAGCTTCGGGACCACCTTGACCTCGGCCGGCGTCTTTATGCACTCGCGCCAGATGCGGTCTATCTCCTCCGAAGACGCCTCGGGGAGGGCTATAAGGATCTGGTCGATACCCTCCTCGACCACGAGCCGCTCGATGTCCTCGACCCCGCCCAACACTGGCACGCCCTCTATCTGTTCGCCGCGCAGGCGCCCGTCTGTGTGATCCACGAAGCCCGCGGGTTTCAGATCCGCGTCCGGCGTCCGCCAAAGCTGCCTGGCCAGCGAGACCCCCGACTCGTCCGCGCCGACGATCAGGGCACGCTGGCTGGTCTGCCTGATCTCCCGCAAAGAGAGCTCGTAGAACACCCGCGGGTAGAGGCGCACCACCACGAGCTGCACGAAGGCGAACACAGACCCGATCAGGATGACCCCCAGCGGCACCGGCCGCGACCACACGAGGTCCGTCCCCAGGTTGGCGATGATGAGAATCCCCGCGGCGAACATCGTGGCGCTCGCCACCCTCACCCCCTGGTACACGCCGGTGTAGCGCAACACGTTGCGGTACACCCCGCTCTCGAAGAGGAGCACCACGAAGACGACCGCCGAGAACGCCGCGAACGGCCAGAACCTGTTCCACCACTCCGTCGGCACCTGGGCGTCCCAGCGGAAGAGCAGGGCCACGACGAGCGACTCGAGCACTATGAGCGCGTCGACGACCATGGCCGCCACGCGCCGCACGCCCGACGACGAAACGTTCATGAGGCCCCTCAACCCGCTCAGGATGGCGCCTCCAAAGGATCCTCCACGTCTCATGCAGCGTATTCTAAAACGTATCGGGTGTGGATACCTGGACTCAAGCCCTCTCACCTGCGATACGGGGCAGGAACGCCATAAAGAGGCACAGCCCCAGGATCAAAGCTCCCCCGAAGAAGAGACGTAGGAGCGTACCGCCGGAGGCGAGAACGGACGCGAGCCCTGAGACGGCGGAGAAGGCGAGGTAGACGTTGCTCACCTGCCGGTGCTTGGCTGGATCCGGCGTGATCCTCTGGTAGATGTGCTCCCGGTGGGCCGCGAAGATGTTCTTGCGAGCCGCCGCCCGCCGCACCAGCGTGAACGCCGTGTCGAAGAGAAACGGCGCGAAGACCACCGCCGCGACCACGAAGGCCAGGTAAGGACCGTAAGCGTCGCCCACACCCCCCACGGGCTCCGTGTAAAGCGCCACCG
>JAUJNO010000005.1:231800-235589 GCA_030448125.1 Rubrobacteraceae bacterium
TAAGGACCGTAAGCGTCGCCCACACCCCCCACGGGCTCCGTGTAAAGCGCCACCGCCCCGAGAAAGAACCCCACGAAGTGACTCCCGGAGTCGCCCAGGAAGATCCTGGCCGGGCTGACGTTCCACAGCATGAACCCGCCCACTGCCGCCGCCAGAGCCGCGAGCCCGGCCCCGAGCCCCGAAGCCGGCCCGACGAGCGCCGCCAGAAAGAGCGCGTTCAGGATCGCCGTCCCGCCGGCTATCCCGTCTATCCCGTCCATAAAGTTGTAGGCGTTCATGATCGCCACGATCCAGACCACGCCGAAGAGTAACGCTACGGGCCACAAAGGCCCCGCGGCCACGAAGATCGGCGGCGTCGACAGGAACAGGAGGACAAAGGCGGCCGTCGCCTGCCCCGTGGCCTTCATCCAGAACTTGAGGTCCACGAAGTCGTCGAGGACGCCGACGATGCCCGCCAGGGTGGCGGTGGCAAGAAAGAGAAAGCCCCCACCCACCAGCGGGGCGGCGGCCCAGACCCCGGCAATGACGGCGAGGCCGCCGAGCCTCGGGGTGGGGATTTCGTGCGAGCTGCGGGCGTTCGGTACGTCGAGCAGGTTTCGACCGATGGCGAACCGCACCAGCAGGGGAACCAGGGCGAGCGTCACCAAAAACGCCACCCCCACGGCGCCCGCGACCGGCCCGGACACGGCCGTCACCTCACCAGACCGATCTCGCGCAGCCGCCCGACCTCCAGCGCTATCCCCTCCTTGAAGGCGCGGGGAGCGTAGCCGAGCTCCTCCCTGGCCTTCTCGTAGGGATAAGCCTTGTCCTCCCGGAGCCTCAAGACCTGCTCGGAGCTTACCGGCAACGGCAGGCGCAGCCTCTCTGCTACCAGGAGCGCTCGCCGCACCGGCTCGGCCGGGACGCGGACGATGCGCACTCTCTTGCCTAAAGAGCCCGCCGCGGTTCGTATCAGATCCAGGTATGTCAGGGGTCTGGCGCCGGGTAGGTCGTAGATCCGGCCTTCCGTCCCCGGCTTCGTGAGGGCCGTGTACAGGCCGCGCGCCAGGTCCTCGTGGTAGACCGGCTGCCAGAGGTTCTCCCCGGAGCCGAAGAGGGGGAAGATGGGCGAGCGGTCGAGGAAACGCAGGAGCTTGTGCATGTTGTGGTCGAGCTCCGAACCGTAGATCATGCTCGGACGCACCACCGTCCACCGGAGACCGCTACCCGCCAACAACGCCTCGTTCGCGAGCCGCGGCGCGGAACGAAACTCGAACCGCGAATGTGCGCTCGTGCTGCTCACGATCACGAGCCGCTCGACCCCGGCCCGCCGCATCGCTTCCAACACCCACGGCGTGTACCGTATCCCCGCGATATGCACGAAGGCGTCCATCCCGCGCAGCGCCCGGGCCATAGAACCGGCATCTTCGGCGTCGCCGTAGGCGAGCTCCAGGCCCTCCAGGCGCTCCGCGGGACTCGTCCGGCGCACGAAGCACCGGACCTCGTGCTCCCCGGCGCCACGAAGAAGGCGCAGGAGACCCTGCCCGAGGAGACCGGTGCCACCGGATACCAGGATCTTCACGGGCGCCTACCCGTCTTCCGGGGGAGACCCTCGACCGGTGCCCCCGAGAACGTCGCGCGGCAGCTTGTGAGAGACGTTCGGGTCCGCATACCCCCCTACCGTGCAGTCGCGAACCATACCGCATCCTACCATTTCGATCCGCCGAAAGCGGTAGGTGCGCGATGGTCTTTCGGTGGGCAATTCGGGCTCCGTCTGGTACCACCTACTTCTCTGCTAGAGCGCGTCCGCGAAGACAACGAGAAAGGGATGGCTTGCGCGCAGCGACCGTAGCACTCGTCATACCGGTGCGAGAAGTTGGGTAGCATCCGCACCGTGCGAAGAGAGGCCGGCGAAGAGTCTCGGGCGAGAACGACCCTTCTCCGTGGAGCGTACTGGCGTGTTTGGCTATCCTCCTCATCGCGGGATGCTCCGGGCCTACCCAGGGGAGGCGCAAGCCCCTACCCGACCCAACGTCATCTTCATCTTCGCCGACGACATGCAAGGACGACTTCGAGTACATGCCGCAGACCCGGCAGTTCCTCACCGAGCAGGGTATGACCTTGAAGAGGCGTTCGTGACGCACTCTTTGTGCTGCCCGTCGCGGGCGTCGATACTGAGGGGGCAGTACACACACAACCACCAAGTACGGACGAACACCAGACCGGACGGAGGGTTCGAGAAGTTCCGCTCGATGGGGCACGAGGACTCGACCGTCGCTACCTGGCTCGAAAGCGAAGGCTACCAGACCGCGCTTATCGGCAAGTACCTCAACGGCTACGCAAAAGGAAACGACGAAACGTATGTGCCGCCAGGGTGGTACGAGTAGTACGGCAAGCTCGACGGCGGCTACTACGACTACCAGCTGAACGAGAACGGCACGGTCGTCTCCTACGGCAGCAGCGAGCAAGACTACTACACCGACGTGCTCGCGGGCAAGGCGAGAGACTACGTGCGGCGTGCCGCCAGCTCGAGCCCGTTCTTCATGTATCTGGCCCCGGCGACTCCCCACGGCCCGTTCGTACCGGCCCCGCAGCACGCCGATGCCTACGCGGTCATCGAGGCGCCCCGACCGCCCTCGTTCGACGAGGCCGACGTCGAAGACAAGCCCGAATGGGTGCGGGATCTTCCCCTGCTAGGTCCCGACGAGATCGAAGACGTCGACAATGCCTACCGCAACCGCCTCGAGATGCTGCTCTCGTTGGACGAGATGGTGGCGGGCCTGATAGAGGAGCTCCAGGCCGCGGGCGAGCTGGAGAACACCTACATCTTCTTCACCTCCGACAACGGCTACCATCTGGGCGAGCACCGCCTGAAACTGGGCAAGCGAACGGTCTATGAAGAGGCCGCGCGGGTCCCCCTGGCGGTGCGCGGCCCCGGAGTGCCCGCCGGGCAAACCGTAGACCGGTTAGCACTCAACATCGACTTCGCGCCGACGATCTCAGAGCTTGCCGGGATCTCCGCGCCCGCCTTCGTCGACGGCCGGTCGCTGGCGCCGTTGTTGGGCGACACCCCGCCCGCGACCTGGCGCTCGGCTTTTCTTCTCGAACACAGGAGCGGAGGGAGAGCCGGCCACCGGCACACCCCGACCTACGCCGCCATCAGAACCGGGACCTATAAGTACGTCGAGAATGCCACGGGGGGAGAGAAGCTTTACGACCTTTCCTCCGACCCTTACGAGCTGGAGAGCCTGCACGCGAGCGCGAACCCCACGCTCGTCGAGAGCCTGGGATCCCGCCTCGAAGACTTGAAGCCTGCGCCGGAGAGTCCTGCCGGGAGGCCGAAGACGCCCCGTAGCGCCGGGATGCCCGCTGGCGCCGGAACGCTCTATACACTCGCCTTGCCCAAAACGAAGTTCTCCGAGAAATCCGTCTGGCCCAGACGCCCGATCAACTCGATGCGTAGTGGAAAAGAGCAGCGCTTCCCTTGAGAGGAGGCTCCTCCCCGCCCTCTGATTAGAGAAGGGCCGGAACCCCGAAGGACTCCGGCCCGCTCGTCCGGCAGCCCTCGCTCGGAGGGCACCGCGTTTCTCCCGCCCCGGCTCCGCCCTGGCTACTTGAAGAGGTCCTTCAGCTTGCCTTTCTTCTCTTTGGCGGTGCCCCTGCGCTGATCCGAGCGTCCCTCGGACTTCGTAGCCTTGTTCCCGCTCACGGCGCCTGCGGCCTCTTTCGCCCGGCCCTTGAGCTTGTCCATCGTCCCTTCGTTCTTGTCCTGTCCGCTGCTCTTTCTGCCTCTGCCCACTCGACTCTCCT
>JAUJNO010000005.1:235689-262094 GCA_030448125.1 Rubrobacteraceae bacterium
GGCGCCACGCCTACCTACGGATTGGGCTAAATGAGCTGCAAAACTACGATGACCAGGATGATGATGACCAAGATTCCGATGATACCTTGCGGCATACCTCACCTCCTCCGTCGCCTTTCCTCGTGTCTATTTGTTTGGACACGGAGGATGCCGGGATGGTTACACTCCGAGCCCCAGGCTGAGCACTCAAGAATCACTTCGACGCCCCTGGTTCCGCAAACGAGGGGGTACGAAGTCGTCGCATGGGTACCCGCGGCTCTCTCCGCCGCGACGCCCCGGGAGTTTCGACCGAGAGTGGAGATGTGGGCTGTCGGAACGACGATGTTCCGCTCCGGGCTCCGGTTGCGCTCGTCGACCTCTGTCTAGGGGCTCTCTTCGGGCGAGCCCTCTCCGGGTGGGGCCTCCTCGAGCAGCCCGGCCTGAGGGAACCAGTCGACGAGGACCGACCCGAACTCCGCGTAGGTCGTGCTCTCTGCTATGACCTCGCCGTCGGCCACTATCTCCGCCTCGAGCTCACCGCTGCCGGGCTGGGTCTTCTCGAAGAGAGCGCTCACGCCGTCGGAGACGCCTTCCTCTAGCTCCACCCCGTACTCCGTAGGCTCGTCTCCTAGAGTGTCCTCGATCGTCCGCGGCTCCCCCTCCTCCGCGATGCTCCCGTAGGTCCCCGCGTAGGCGGTGCCCTCCGTGCCGGAGACCCTCACCACCACCTCGCCCGCCTCTTCGGGGCTCACCGGCACTTCGTTCGGCGCGTCCCCTTTCTCCCCGGAGCCGCCGCAGCCCGCCGCAAGCACCCCGAACGCGAGCACGACGACGAGCAAAACCCCGAGTACGGCAGGCTCCCTACGCTCTATCGGTGTCCTGCGGCTCAAGTTGCCTCCTCCTGTCCGGCTTCCGGCACCATAGGCTACCAAAAGCCGCACTTCGAGGACCCGGCCCGGCGGGTAGCCGCTCCCCGGACCGGGCGAAGGAGACTCTCGGGGAGGCACGCGAACCGAAGGAGTACGTACGACACCGGCGGCGTGGAACAGGGACGCCGCGGGCCTCTACGTACGAGGATACGAGGCACGGTACCAGGCGCACAAAGCCATCCTCCTCCGGACGGCGGAGCCCCAGTAGGAGACGAGCCGGGGCAAGAGAGGCCGCTCACACGAGCGACCAGGCCGCCGGGCTCCTCGTTACGTCAAGCGCCGGGTGCTCTTAGACTACGTAGCAGCTCCCTGACGCCGAGGGCTGCCTCGTCGGAGTCATCGACAAGGGTGAGCCCTTCTTCCTCCAGGCGATCCGTGAGGTTGAGCTTCTCCCCACACTCGCACTCGAAGACCGTACGCAGCTCCGAGTACCAATCGTCTTCGAGGCCGAGAAGGACCAGCCTCTCTCCGCATTTGCACTCGAGAACCATCCGCTCCGAACAAAGGACGAAGCGCTCCGACTCTGAATCACGCCGCATGTGAACCCCCCTCTTACTCTTCTTCTGGCGCTTTAGAGCAAGTTCGCACATTCGCGCGGCGCGCGCAACCTGAACCGTGCTTAACCTGATGCAGCTTGTGGTTGACCCGTGACTCGCCGAGCATTGCTGAAGGTTTAGTTAAGGCTTAGCTTCGCCCGTCCACCCCATCCGGAGATCACGCGCGCCCCTCGTACCGCTCGGACACCCGCAAAACGAATTCCGAAGAACACGTAAATAACGTAGGGATTCCTCTTGCCTTGTCCGACATCCACCAAATACTTTTACTTGTAGAGAAAAGATCGGGGTGCAACGGCCTCGTCCGTGTACAGTTAAGAGATGGTTGTCAGGCACACTTGCGATCACCCGGTGCTCGGGGTAGGAGGCACGTATACAAATACGACCAACCCCTACAGGGCGTGAGCGAGCCACGAGAAGGCCGTGGAGCCGCGGCCAAAGAACCGGTTCACACCTCGGCCTGGAGCAACCTACTACGCTCTCTCGAACGAGAGCGGACGGTACGAAGAGTACTTCCAGCGGACGGAGGAGACCTCTGCCGCGATCGGGGCCGCGAAGAGGAGGCTGGAGGAGCTACGGAGTTAACGCCGATCCCTTGTGTGGTTGCGGCCGGCGTGCTTCAGTCAGCTGCACTTGCGGTTACCTAAAAACCCAGTTCGTGTTCTCGGTGTACCGCTCTATCATGCGCCGGATGTCAGCCTCCAAGGTGTGGTCTGGCCGCCACCCGAGCGTCTTTTGTAGGTGGGAGGAGTCTATGGCGTAGCGCCGGTCGTGGCCGGGACGGTCGATTACGTAGGAGATCAAGGTTTTGGCCTTGCCCAGCTTCTTTAGATGAGCTCGGTTATCGAGGTTGGTGCGCTCTTTCCCGCCGCCGATATTGTGCACCTTCCGGAATACCCCTTTTCGAGCACCAGGGCGACGGCACGGCAGTGTTCGCGACTATCGGTACGCGCCTGCCGGCAATCTTTAGGTAGCACCCTGACGATACCAGGTGTTCGGAGTCCGGGGAGCTTGTGTGCCCGCCCATGGCGCTGAGGATCGCAAGGCCATGGACGTTCGCCCCGAGGTGAGATTTTGAAAGAAATTCGATGCTGGCCTCTTCCACGTCTCCTTCCTCGGTGAAGGGGAATAGAACGATGGCGCAGAATCCGCACGGCGTCTCCTTGGTCCTCCGCCGACCGCACGGGTGCGGGTACAATAAACTATTATATTCGGCGCGTCCTACAAGCTGCGGGACGGGCTAACATGGCTGGTGTGAGAGGAAGGTTTGTCGGTGTATGACTTCGCGGTGATCGGCGGCGGGATCGTCGGGCTCTCGACGGCCCGGGCGCTCCTGGAGCGTTACCCAGGCGCGGGCGTGCTGGTGCTGGAGAAGGAGGCGGGCTGGGCCAGGCACCAGACGGGCCACAATAGCGGGGTCATCCACAGCGGCGTCTACTACAAGCCCGGGAGCCTGAAGGCCCGCTTTTCCAAGGAGGGCGGCGAGAGGCTCGTGGAGTTTTGCCAGGAGCAGGGGATCTCGCACGAGATCTGCGGCAAGGTCATCGTCGCGACGGAGCCGGAGGAGATGCCACGCTTGAGGAACATCTACGAACGGGGCACGAAGAACGGCCTAGAGGTAGAGAAGATCGGGCCGAAGGAACTCGAAGAACTCGAGCCGCACGCCGCGGGTATCGCGGCGCTCAAGGTGCCGAGCACGGGGATCGTAGATTTCGTTGGGGTAGCCGAAGCATTCGCGAGGATGGTCGCGGAAGAAGGCGGCGAGCTACGTACAGGCACGGAGGTCACGGGCATCTCCGAGAATGGGGATGAGGTAGAGGTTCGCGCAGGCGGGGAGAACTTCCGGGCGCGGGTGCTCGTGAACTGCGCCGGGCTGCAGAGCGACCGGGTGGCGGCGCTCGGCGGGGTGGAGACGGGGATGAAGATCGTGCCATTCCGCGGCGAGTACTACGACCTTGAACCGGAGAAGCGCTACCTGGTCAAGAGCCTCATCTACCCCGTCCCGGACCCTAACTTCCCTTTCTTGGGCGTTCACTTCACCCGCACGACCGAAGGTGGCGTCGAGACCGGGCCAAACGCGGTCCTCGGCCTCGCCCGCGAGGGCTATAAGAAGACGGACATAAGACTAAAGGACCTCGCGGAGGTTCTGTCATACCCGGCGTTCTGGCGGCTGGCGGCGAGGAACTGGAGGACGGGCGCGGGTGAGGTTTTCCGCTCTTTGAGCAAGAATGCCTTCGTGCGGGGTTTACAAAAGCTCGTCCCGGAGGTGGAGGAAGACGACCTCGTCCCGACCGAGGCGGGCGTGCGGGCGCAGGCATTGATGAAGGACGGCACGTTTGTGGACGATTTCCTGATCGTCGAGGGGAAGCGTAGCGTCCACGTCTTGAACGCTCCTCGCCGGCGGCCACGGCCTGCATACCGATCGGGGAGGCCATCGTGGATCGAGTCTCGGCCCTAGCGGGAATCGGGGGCGCGCACTAAGCTCGCCACGATCCGGGAATACGGAGCGGAGGTGGTAATCCCCACAAACGCCACCCGTCGAGTATCTATGTGACGGTGAGAATCAGCGCCGCAGCCTCTTGAACGTCGCCGTGTAGGTGATCGGGTCGGCCGGCGTCTTGACCGTGTGCTCCCGGGCGCCGCCGTCGGACCAAGAGCTAAATGCCCACGTCCGGCCGTTGTGCCTCTGCCGCGGCGCGGAGACGTTCAGGGCGTATCCCTCCCACGAGACGAACGTCTTCGGGGCGCGGAACGTTTCGCCGTTGACCGTCAGCTTGAGACCCGTCGGCCGGGTGGCAAAGTCGACCTCGACCGTCTTCGGGCGCAGATCCCGGACGACCGTCTTGGAGAGCCCTTGTGAGTCGGTGGCGGTCAGCCGAATCTCCAGGTAGTTGCCCGCCGGGTCCGTAGAGAATAGGCCCTCCGGCGCAGGCGCCGCGAACGTCGGGCCATTGCCGGTCCCCGAGAAGTACGGGTGCGCGTGGTTGCCGTCGTGGTGTTGTAGGACCTCCCACTTTAAGGTGGGCGCGGTCTCCGGCTCTCCGTCACTGTCGTCCTCGGCGTCGGTCGCCGAGCCCTGCAGCGTGATCTCCTGCCCCACCTTGAAGAGTTCACCTGCAGCCGGGGCCTCCATCTCCGGCTCCGGCGGCGTGTCGCCCGGGAAGACCTCGACTGTGTCCGGGGCAGACTCCTTGCCTTGGCTGTCCTTGACCCTCAGCGTGGCGGAGTACTTGCCGGCGGTCTGATAGGTGTGGGACACTGTGCTCTCCGGGTTGGTGGTCTCCTTCGTGGTGGTCCCGTCGCCGAAGTCCCAGAGGTAGGTCAGCGGGGTGTCGCCGTCCGGGTCGCTACTCCCGGAGCCGTCGAAGCTTATCGTCAGCTCCGGGGGTATGCTGTAGGGGGGTCGGACGTGACGTCGGCGACCGGAGCCCGGTTACCGGCGGTGTAGGAGATACGGCGCACCTCTCCGCCGCCGTCGAAGGTCGTGTAGTAGAGCGCCTGGCCCGAGGCGTAGGGACCGAAGGTCATGGCGACGGCGCTCCTGCTCCCGAGCCCGGTCACGAAGTCCGTCCGCTCGTAACCGCCGCCGCTGTTCGGGGTGAGCCTGAAGATCTTGCCGCACACGAAGTCGCCGAAGAGGTAGGCGTCGTCGTACTCGGCGGGCCAGACGCCGTCGGGCACGAACGCGCCGCCAGTGATGGACTCGCAGCCCGTGCCGTGGCTGTACTCGTGGATCGGGCCAGTGTAGGGCGCCTCGTCGCAGGGAGGAGAGCCTTTGCGGTACGGGTTGTCGTGGTTACCCTCGCAGACGTTCCAGCCGTAGTCGGCCCCGGCCTTGCCGTCGTCTATCTCCTCCCACCTCTGGCCGCCCACGTCGTTGATGCGGAAGCTCGTGCCGGCGGCGTCGGGATCGAAGGCCATGCGGAAGGGATTCCTCAAGCCCCACGGCGAACGTCTCCCGGCAGTCGTTCCCCGGCCTGGTGTATAGCCAGCGACGTTGCAGCGGGCGCTGCTGTCCAGGCCTACGAACGGGTTGTCTGGGGGGATGCCGCCGTCGCGCTCTATGCGCAGGATCTTGCCGAGCAGGACGTTTGGATCGCGCGCGGCGTTGTTCTCGTACTGGCAGGCGTTCCTTCTTGGCGTAGTCAGCCGCCGTCACCGACGCTTATGTAGAGGTTGCCGTCCTTGCCGAACTTCACGTCCCCGGCGTTGTGGTTGCCGTGGGGCGAGGGGATGTTGTCCACGAGCCTCTCCTCGCTCCTCGGGTCGAGGGTATCACCGGACATGACGAACCGAGACCCGGTTGACCGGGGTGTTGACACTATCCGACACCCACCGAACTTCCTGGCAGTGTAGTAGAGGTAAACGTAGTCGTTGGG
The DNA here is from genome assembly GCA_030448125.1 of Rubrobacteraceae bacterium. GTDB lineage: Bacteria > Actinomycetota > Rubrobacteria > Rubrobacterales > Rubrobacteraceae > Rubrobacter_F. The sequence continues at coordinate 241,531 of JAUJNO010000005.1, forward strand.
CGGTCCCGAAGTCCGTCCACTGCGACCCCGAGCAACCCACGCTCGGAGTTGGAGCAGAGTTTTGGATCCGATGATGTTCAGCGCCGGGGTCTCTAGCAGCGCCTCGTCCTTGTACACCCGCAACTGGCCCGACTTGCTGGTCACCAGCATGCGATCGTCGGGGGTGAAGGCCAGCGCCGTCGGAGCGTCGACGGACGTCACGAGCCCGTCTTCAAAACCGTCCGGCACGGCCGCCGCCGCGGGCTCCGCGTAGAGGAAAAACACAAAGAACCCCGCCAACAGGGCCATTGCTATCGAAGCTATCGCACGACCGGCCATCCCGAATCCTTCTTTCTGTTCTCGAACTGTTCACGGGGAAGCGAAGCCGCGCTCCGCCGGCGTGTTTCTCCAGGCTACAGGTAATTATCGGGTATCTGACGCGAAAACTTTAGCGTCTCCCGGCAGGAGGCATCATTCTTCTCCAGGTAGTCGGCCAGATTCTCCAGGTAGTCGGCCAGAGCCTCGCGCCGGTGGCGCGACGGAGGCTTCCCCGGGAGCAGAGCCCCCACCGGCCGGGCGGTCGTCGCTTCCTCGACGGTCTCGTCACCGCCCTCGTCCCTCCTTCGAGCGACGTGCTCGCGTCGCCGGCGCCGCATCCTCGCCGCGACCGCACGCCGCGGCTCCTCGTCCACCTTACTACGAGAGACCGGGCAACGGGAAGTACCAGGGTGCGGAACCGGTGGGCCCAGTGGGACGTTCGCAGACGAGGAGGTACTTCAGCGTCCGTCTCTCGAAGGACGCCTCCGACAAGCCGTCCTCGGTCAAGAAATCGGCCGCATTACCGACGAAGAAGCCCCTGAGATTGACGAACGTTACCGGAAGCGCCTGGCGAGCATGCTGACCGTCGACGAGATGGTCGCCGCCCTCGTCGAAGAGCTTGAGGCAGCCGATGAGCTAGACGACACTTCTTCTTCACCTCGGACAACATATTCCTCCAGAGCGAACACCGCGTGGTGCAAGGAAAGAGTCGTCCGTACGAGGAGTCGGCGCGCGTGCCGCTCTTCGTCCGGCCCCGGGTTGCCGCCGGCTCGAAGATGAAAGAGATGGTCCTCAACACCGATCTGACCTCGACCTTCGCGGAGCTGGCTGGCCTGGAGGAGTTCCCGGCGGCCGACGGGCGCTCGCTGGCGCCGCTGCTGCGGGGCGGGGACCCCCCGTCGTGGCGCAAGGCCGTCCTGTTGGAGGCGGAGGGGTTCAGCGAAGAAGAGGCCGGCAGCCGGGCCGACTACGGGGCCATCAGGACCGGGACCCACAAGTACGTGGAGTACGGCAACGGGGAGAGGGAGCTCTACGGCCTCGAGGCCGACCCCTACGAGCTGGAGAGCCTCCACGAGGAGGGCGCCGACCCCTCCTCGTCGGGGATCTGAAGGCGAGGCTGGACGCGCTGAGGAGCTGCTGCGCCGACGACGCGTGCCGGGAGGCCGAGGACGCTCCGTAGCGTCTTCCGGATGCTAACAAGCCCGAGTTACTGCCCTACAGTACTCCGGTCGCCCCGAAGCCCGGTCGGTGGTACCTGGGAGGCAGCGAGAGGATAAGCGAGGTATTCAAAAGCCTTAGAACTTACCAGAAGATCGCGCGCAAGATGTAAGGCGTCCCTCCTCTCGGAACCGCTACTTCCGGTATTCCACCAGACTTTTGTACAAAGCCCGTTACCATAGTAGACTGCCGCATGATGTAGACGAAAGCGAACTCGGACGGTCTCGGCTGTCGATCATCGGTAGGGGTCCTCTACTTCAGATCCGCGCGGTGCTTGGCCACAAGGAGGACGGTCCTTGAGCGAACAATTAATCGTGGCGGGTTTCCATCGCAGCGGTACGTCGCTGGTCTGCCAACTGCTGCACCGTGCCGGGTTGTTCCTCGGCTACGATCTGCTCGAGGCAGCGTTCTCGAACCCACACGGCCATTTCGAGGATACCGAGGTTTTGAATCTACACAGGCAAATTCTGGCCGACAACGGAAAAACCTGGTTGGTCAGCAAGCCGTTCTTACCCGTTATCACCAAGCCTCACTGGCAGAGGATGGAACGGATCATTCAACGGAGAGATGCCGAACATAACCTGTGGGGTTTCAAAGATCCGCGGATATGCCTGTTCATGATGATTTGGAAACATCTGCTGCCGAACGCCAAGGTTTTGCTGGTTTACCGCCACTTTTCGGATACGGCGTACTCGTTGGGTCGGCGCCAATCGACCGAGCTGTTGTCGAACCCGACAGGTCCTCCGCGTATGTACAGGCGCTTCTGGGAAGAACCGGATCTCGCTCTGCGAATGTGGTTGACGCACAACGACGCGCTGCTCACGTTTGCTCGCACCTACCCGGAGGACACCTTGGCGGTGTCCCTGGACATGGTTGAAAACGGGTTTCCTGTTATCAGGGCTATCAATCGGCGCTGGGGGTTGGGTTTGGACCAGGTACCGGCATCGGAGGTGTTCGATCCTACCGTTACCGGCGGGCGATCCGGCAAGCAACCGATATCGGATCGGAGGTTGATCGACCGGATCGACGCGACCTGGCAAGCGCTAGAACAGTTGAGCAAACAAACGGAACGAATGATAGAAGAGGCAACAGTTGCCGAAAGATGACTTCTACACGCCAACCGATATAGATGCCCTGCAGATGGAGAACGAGCTCCTGGCCTTCGAAGTGCGCTTCCTCAAGGCCCAGCTGGCAGAAACCGAACGACTCGAAAACGAACGACTCGAAAACGAACGACTCGCAAACGAACGGCTCGAAAACGAACGACTCGCAAACGAACGGCTCGAAAACGAACGGCTCGAAAACGAACGGCTTAGAAGCCGGTTGGAAGAATCCGAGCGCTCCGTAGCGCAGCTCAGAAGCCGGTTGGAAGAATCAGAGCACGCGACCGAGCGCGCGGAGAAGGATCTTGTCTTGCTATTAAGACGCTTGGCAAACAGTCCCCTTGGTCCATTCTTTGTGCTCAAGCAAAATTTCCGAGTTCTGGAGCAGCGATACCTGGACACCGATGCCTAACTCCTCCACGCGTACGGGCGTTTATCGGCGCCCGGTCATCTATGCGGGGCGCTTCGTCGACCAAATGGCGAGCGTCGATTTGCCCAGCGACTGCATCGTGCTCGGCGAGAAGGACGCACTCCCCCACAAGCTAACCGTGCTTCTAAACCGCGCGAACATGCTCGTCTTTTTGGACCTGCTCTCGTTTCCCCTCGAGGCCATGACCGGCGAGCACTGGAACGTCCCGATAGTCGTGGTGCTCCCTTCGGATTTCGACGCGGAATCTTTGACCGCTACTTTTGGTACGGTGCTTTTCGAGCGTCTCGGGTTCTTCGATCGCGTCGTAACCCCGGACTTTGCCCTTTGGGAGGAGTTGCGCCGGAAGTACCGCTGGGCCGAAAGCCAACGTGTCCCGGTCACGAGCAACGACCCAAGCGAAGTAGCCGCAACGATTTGCACCTTATTGGAAGCAGAACCTACATCTTTGGCTACCCCCAATCGCGACCGGCATGCAGCAGCCTGGCATTGGCGCGACGACCCGTGCTTCAACAAGGCCTTGCACCGCGTGCAAGCTGCGGCACTCGAGCCTCGGTTCGCTGCCGCCCAAGAAAAACCCGGTACCAAAGTTCCGCTCGACGTTCTAGAAGTAGGTACCGGCGCGGGTCGTTGGGCGTCGAGCTTCGAATGGACGGAGACCAGATTCGTTGGGATCGACGCTGGTGAAGACCTGATCAGAACCGCCCGCGACAACTTTCCGGAAGGGCGTTTCGATCTCCTCGGCCCCGATCTGCTCTTCCCGTACGAAGACGAGAGCTTCGATCTGGTCTTCGGCGTGACGGTCATGCACCGCTACTCTGCGGTGGCCAAACGAACACTACTCTCCGAGATGTGGCGGGTAGCCCGGGCGGGCGGGCGGTTGGTGTTTTTGGAGAACTTCGTCTTTACGAGACAGCCAGAAAAGCCGGCCGTTTATCCCATGTCGGTAGCGGAGTTCGAAGATCTGATCCTCGACGCAACGGCCGGACGAGTAGCGCTGGAGCACGTAGAGTCGCTCCGGTACCCGGACGAAGACCTGCGCAGAGGCGGGTTGATCTCTCTGCTAAGGCTCGGAGCCCCGAAAGCGTAGGGACACCCGGTCGGTCTTCTACCCTGAACGGTCTCGCCCTGAGCTCGAGAACATCCACCGCGTCCGTACGAGGACTACAACGGAGCCAGATTCGCTCTTTCGATTGCTATGATAAGTACGCGTCCTGAGAAACGGACGAGCCATAAAGAAGGGGCGCTTCTTACCGGTCTCCCGATCTAACCCCGTGTGGGGAGACCGCCGTCAGATCATCCCTTTCGCTCGGAGGTAATCGCTTAGAGCCTCCTCCCACGGGCGCATCGGGCTCAACCCCACCGTTTCGAGGCGAGTGGTGTCCAACGCCGAGTAAGGCGGGCGACGGGCGCGCTGCTTCATCTGCTCGGTAGAGATCTGTTCCATCTTTGCTTCCACTCCGGCCAGTTCGAGCGCCCCTCGGGCAAACTCGAACCACGAGCATTCCCCGGCGTTTGTCAGATGGAACAGACCTACCGCGTCCTGCTCGATCAGCTCTTTCGTCTTTCGGGCCAGATCCGCCGTGAACGTCGGCGACAGCACCTGATCGGTCACGACGCGGAGGGCTCCTTCGGTTCGTGCCTTGTTGAGCATGAGCTCGGGGAACGTCCACCCCTTGCGGCTGGTCGCGGTGCCGTACAACCCCGCCGAACGCACCACGAGGTATCGCGGGTTGGCCTGCATCACGAGCTGCTCGCCGGCCACTTTGGAGACGCCGTACACGCTAAGAGGATGGGGGGCGTCCCTCTCCCCGTAAGGGCGACCCCGCTCCCGATCCTGGCCCCCAAAGACGTAGTCCGACGAGAAGAACGTCACGCCGCTGCCGACGGCGGCCGCCGCCCGCGCAACGTTGAGCGCCCCTGTCGCGTTCACCGCGAACGTCAGCGTCGGGTTGGTCTCGCAGTCGTCTACCCGGTGAAACGCGGCCGTGTTGAGCACCCAGTCTGGCTCCGCCGACCGCATGGCCGACGCGACGCTCTCTTCGTCCGTCACGTCCAGGTCTTCGTGAGCAAACCCTACGGCCTCCTCGCCGAACACCCGCATGAGGTCTTGCCCGAGTTGGCCCGTGGAGCCGATGACCGCGACTCTCAATCCACGGCCCCTTCTTTCAGGACCGTCTCCTTCAGCCAACGGATATTGAAGTAGCGCGAGTCGTTCTCCGGTTCGCTACCGAGATCCCCTTTCTCCAGGGCATCCCAGATCTCCAGGACCCCCTGGGCCACGCCCCGCTCCGCCCGGAACCCCAGAGCCTTCGTAATTTTTTCGCCGTCCACGTAGTAGCTCCGGCGGAACTCGCCCTTGGACCGGTCGCGCTTCACGTACGCCTCGACGCCGTGGTTCTGCTCGAGTATCTCCGTCACCCAGTGGGCGAGCTCCAGGATGCGGTAGTTCTTATGCAGCAGGTTGAAGGATTCGCCCCGGATCTTCTCGGTCGGCGCCCCGAGCAGGTGGATGTAGGCGTCCACGGCGTCACGGACGTGCAAGAACGGCCGCCAGACCTCGCCGCTGCCCCAGATCGGGATGAGGCGGTTGCGCCAGACCTGCATGACGAACGCGTGTTTATCACGAGGTCGAAGCGCATCCGGGGCGCCAGCCCGAAGATGGTGCCTTTGCGCAGGATCGTCGGGCAGAAAAGGGGGTGCTGCTCCGCTATCCTGAGCAGCTCCATCTCCGCGAGCCGTTTGGTCTTGCTGTAGTTGGCCGTCGGGGCGATCGGCACCTCCTCCGTGCTCCGCTCGATGTCCACGTCTTCGGCCACGGACAGCGAGTAATAGACCGAGGTGCTAGAGGCGAAGAGAAAGCGGATCTCGCGCTTCTCCGCCTCCGCCTTTTCGGCGGCGATCTGGGCCAGCTGTCGCGTGGCATGCACGTTGCTCTCGCTGTTGAGGTACGGCGCGAAGTCGGCCGTCGGATCGTTCGACAACCCGGCCAGGTGGATGACGGCGCTCACGTCCTCCAAACACTCCGGACCGCAGTCGCGTACATCGCCCTCGATCAGGTCTAGCCTTTCGTGAGCGTCGAAAGAGTTACCAAACCAGAGTGGGTCTACCACGCGTACCGTCTCGCCCAGAGCCAGAAGCTCCCGAACGAGCAGGCTACCAATATACCCAGCACCACCTGTTACCAGAATCATAGCTTTACCGCCTCTAGATCGACTAACCGCCGGATCCGTTACCTCGGACCGTTGCGTCCATTAACGCAAGCACTATATAACCTCTAAACCAGCTTTGCACAAAACTCTCTTCGAGCGAGGAATTCTTGCGCGAGCAGCGTTTTTTGCGTAAAGCCACCGGGACTTACAGAAGGGTCTCTCTTTGAGAGACGATTCCACCGTACCCCGTCGAGCCGGCGCCGCTAGTAGCCATTCCGAGGTTAACAGATATCGAAGAGGGCTTCATGAGATCGAGCACAATGGTCGGCGGGACCGGTTACCCTACCCGAAGCAGCCCGGCTCCTTCTACCATCTCTCGAAGGTGCATGATAGCCACAACGTCCACTTTGCCTGCAAGACTTGGGGATTGCGGGCTACAGATCTAAACCAGGCTGTAGTCTACGGCACATCACCCCGCAGACGGAGCGCGACCCGCGCCTGATCAACCGTTTCGACTACGAAGGGGTCTTCGGCACCGTGTTGAACCGCTTCTGCGTAGAGGCGGCGGTTGGTCACCCGCTCACGGTGTACGGCAAGGGTGGTCAAACCCGCGGCTTTCTAGACATGCGCGATACGGTGCGGTGCGTCGAGCTGGCGATTCTCAACCCGCCCAAGCACGGCGAGTACCGCGTGTTCAACCAGTTCACGGAAGAATTCAACGTGGCACAGCTGGCGGAGATGGTCGTGGACGCCGCCAGGAAGCTGGGGATCGAGGCGATAACCGAGCACGTACCGAACCCGCGGGTAGAGTTCTAGGAGCACTACTACAACGCGAAGCATACCAAGCTGCTCGACCTGGGTCTCCAGCCACACTACCTGATCGGCAGTCTCCTGGACTCCCTGCTGAATGATTGTCTTGGAGTACCGCGACCGCGTCGATCCGGAGGTTATCATGCCACGCGTGAACTGGCGTACGGCACATACGGAGCAGCGTGCCGTAATGCCGTCGTCGGCCTAAGTGTCGGCGAGGCAATCGGCACGTGTTTGAGGCTTTTCAGACGGTTTGCGAGAAAACCTTTTCTCGCAAACCGGGAGGTACCAAGGCAAGAAGAAGCGTAGGGTAGGGGACAGAAAAGAACCGGGGCGTGAAAGCCCCGGTTCGCCTCTGCCCGAAGGTGTTCCAGTGTAGCCTAGCGCCCTTGCCAGGCGGCTACCTTATGCGCTCGACCTCGCAGCCCGCGAACGAGTCGTTGCGGTCGCCTATGCACACGTCTCTGCCCGGCCCGCCGCGGATGATGTCCCTGCCGTCGCCGTCCGCGTCGTTCAGGCGATCGCTGCCCTCCTGGCCGAAGAGCTGGTCACTATCGCTACCGGCCTGGTCGTTAATGATGTCGTTACCGTCACCGCCAACGAGAATATCGCTGCTCACCTGGCCGTCGATCTCGTCGTTGCCCGCTCCACCGAAGATCGTGTCGACGCCCGCCCCACCGAGGATCGTGTCGACGCCCCCCGCGCCGAAGAGCGAATCGTCACCGCCCAAGCCGACGAAGTTCTGGTCGATGTTAATGCCAGATATCGAGTCGTCTTCTGGAGTGCCGGGACAGTCCACGTTGGTACATTCGTAGGTTACCGCCAGTGCGGCGCTCGCGGCTAGCAAAGTAAACACCACGCTCATTATCGTGATCCGTGCCAATCGCCTCATGTCTTCGTCCCCTTTCTTGTTGAGGCGAGGAAGAACAAGTAGATCCCCCGTTAGCCTCGTATTGCTTTGTCCCCACGAACTTAGCAAAACTTTAAAGCAATTGGAAGCTTTGTTAAGAAGCGAAAGAGGATTTGCTGTTCACGAACACCCAACTTGCGCTCGTATCACACTCGATGCGTTCAAGATGTTGTGCTCCGTAAAAACCTTCGACTAGAGAGCTTGCGCCCAAAACTAGAGGGCAGTTAACCTTGCCTTCGAGTTTTCAGGAACTTCGGGGTCGAGCGGCAAAGCGTGTTTCCGGTGCGCCTTTAGTGTCGGGAGGTCGATACGGTACCTGCGGCAAATGGGTAGCCGCCCGTGAAACGCCGAAGAAGACATGACGGCAGTTCACGCTGTAGCAAGGAGGGTCTTTTGACCGGGGCGACGACAGAACTCGGGTCGTGCCAGGTGCGGATCGAGGTGGACCGTCCCTGCACCCACCCGGTGGTGGTGGAGATCCGGGGTGTGCCCTATCCGCGAGCGGTGCGCCCGCGAGCAGGAGGCGTACTTCGCTACAGGCGGGCTTACGCAGGAGCTGCTGGGCGGGCGGGCGAAGCAGGCTCAGGACTTCCGCGCCGGGCTGTTCGTCGGAACACTGGACCGGAGCGCTGGGGGTTTGCCGGCGAGGCCTGGCCGAAGCGGAGAAGCGCCTGGAGGTGGTGAAGCAGTAAGCGTGTCACGTGGGGGTACACCGCGCAGGGGAGGAGGCGTTGGGAGGGTTGCCGGAGGCTTCGGTAGCGCTTCGGAGCGGGGACGACCGTGAACGGGAAGGTCGCGATCCTGCTCGTCTTGGTCCCGGCTTTGCCCGAGAGGCGGCAGTGTCCGAGAATAGTTCCCCTCGAAGCAGGCTTTTCGGGTAGCGTAGTGCTATACCTTGTACCGCACCGAGGCGATTTTAGACAAGGGGGATTCTTGAAGAGAGGGTTAATGCGGTCCGAATGGTGTTAAGAACGCCGCCAGGGACTGCGGCGCCGACGCTTGCCGACGGTGTTGGTAAGGGTTGGCAGAAGAGGAATAGGCTACCGGTCCGGTGGAGGGTGACCTCGCCCGCGACCCACTTGAGAGACCAATACGACCTTGTCGTGACGAAACGGCGGCGACGAGGACCAGCAGGCCCGGGTCCGCGCGATTTCATGTATCGCCGCAACCAGATGTTAGGATGAGGTGGTGCGGATGAGATCGTGGCCGTGGACGGGGCTCGGGCGTAGCCGGCTGCCCCGGACGTCTCGGGCGAGGGGGCGCTCCTCGTGGTCCTGGCGTGTTTGGCAGTCATCCTTGCTATCGGCTGCTCGGGACGACCTGAGCCCTCCCAGGAAAAAGCGGCGGAAGCCACGACTCAACCCGACACGACCCAACAAGTAGAAGAGGCGGAGTCTCCTACCGACCGGCCCAACATAGTCTTCGTCCTCACCGACGACCTTGACTACGCCTCCGTCCAGCAGATGCCCGAGATCGGCTCCTTGTTGGCCGAACAGGGCGCCTCATTCGAGGAGGCTTTCGTAAGCCACCCGGTGTGCTGCCCCTCCAGGGCTACCTTCTCACCGGCCTCTACGACCACAACCACGGCGTACTGAGCAACGGTCCTCCGGACGGGGGCTTCCAGAGGTTCGTCTCCGAGGGGAACGAGGAGAACACGATCGCCGTCCGCCTGCAAGAAGAGGGCGGCTACCGGACCGCTTACTTCGGCAAGTACATGAACGGATACCCCGGCGAGGACGACCAGACCCACGTCCCGCCCGGCTGGGACGAGTGGTACGGCGAGCTGGAGAAATACGATCCGTACGACTACCAGATCAACGAGAACGGCGAGGTGGTTTCCTACGGAAGCGAGACCGAGGACTACTTCACCGACGTGCTCTCCGGAAAGGCGACTGACTTCGTCGGGCGCGCGGCCTCCGATCCCGACAGGCCCTTCTTCGCGTACGTGGCCCCCATCGCCCCCCACGGACCCGCCACCCCCGCCGAGCGCCATGAGGGGGCGTTCGCCGGGGAGGAGGCCCCCCGCCCCCTTCTTTCGACGAGGAGGATGTCTCGGACAAGCCGTCGCACATCAGGGAAGCCGAGCGCATCTCGGAAGAAGAAGCCTCCAACATCGACGCCTACTATCAGAAGCGCCTGGAGTCGATGCTGGCCGTCGACGAGATGGTGGCCTCGCTCGTACAAGAGCTGGAAGCGGCCGGGGAGCTGGAGAACACCTACATCTTCTTCACCTCCGACAACGGCTGGCAACAGGGCGAGCACCGCATACGCTCCGGGAAGAACCGCTCGTACGAGGAGTCCGCCCGCGTGCCCCTCTTCGTGAGAGGGCCTGGGGTGCCCGCCGGGTCGAGGACGGAGAAGCTGGCGTTGAACACCGACCTCGCCCCCACCTTCGCGGACCTGGCGGGCGTCTCGTTCCCGGCCGACGGGCGCTCCCTCGAGCCGTTGCTCGAGGGCGAAGGGCCCTCGTCTTGGCGTTCGTCCGTCCTTCTGGAGAAGCTGCCCCGAGAAAAAGACAGCAGCGAGGAAGAAAAAGCCAAGGGCAAAAACAAAGACAAAGCCAAGGACAAAGCCAAGGACAAAGCCAAGGACAAAGCCAAGGACAAAGGCGAGACCGATCCTGGCGGAGTGCCCCTGGGAGGGCCCGACGGTAAGCTCGCCTACCAGGCGGTGAGGACCGAGACCCACAAGTACGTCGAGTACGAGAACGGGGACATCGAACTCTACGACCTGCAGGCCGATCCTTACGAACTGGAGAGCCTCCACGAGAGCGCCGACCCCTCCCTCCTCGAGGACCTGAAGGCGAAGCTCGACACGCTAAGAAGCTGCTCCGAGGAAGGGTGCCGGGAGGCCGAGGACGCCCCTTAGCACCGTCCCGGTGCTACTAAATCAAGTGCTGTCTTGCTGGTCCCTAGCGGGCCGAGGCGGGGCGCGAGGACTCCATCACCTCGACAACCGCCGGCTTCACCTCTGGGGCTTCCCGCGACCGCATAAAAGGACATTTCACCTGTACCACGACCGGGTTCTAGTCGGGGGCTTCCTCGCCCGGCAGGCGACCGGCATACAGCGTGCGTCAGAGATGTTGGTCCAGCAAACGGTAACCGCCCTGGTCGAAGAAATCCAGGACGCGCCTGGGGCGTTGACGGCGGAGAGGGCTCGGTCCATGGTCTCCACGAGCGCCTCGCGGGAGCGGCCCCCCATCGCAAGATCGCCTTGATCTTGGAGAACGCCTCTCTATGGGGTTGAGGTCCGGCAAGTAGGGCGGCAGGCACAAAAGCTCGCGGCCACGTGCCTCGATCAGCTCGCGCACCCTCTCCCGCGCAGGCAACTCTCCCCACTATTTGACAACCCGCCGAAGCGTTCGTAGCCTTTGCACGGGACGCGGAACGGACGGGTCGTAACTTGGGGGCATCGCTTGCCGGTCTTCCGATTCGACTGAGAAGCTTTCGACCGCGCGCGGGACGCGAAAGCATTTCTGAACCGCGCCACGCGCGGCGCGCCGCCGGACGCCGAGCAAGCCGAGTATAGGAAGAAGATCAAGAGCAAGAGGCAGGAGCTTCGTCAGAAAAGGCAGGTAAGGAGTTTCGCCAGGTAAAAAAGTACGAAAAGGACAAGCTTCGCGCCAAGAAGCAAAGCTCGGGGTGGACCGAGTCCAAGAAGAGGAGGAGGAGGAAGAAAAGGGTACAACAGGAGATCTTTCAGCTAAAAAGGGAACTTATCCGTCTAGAAGGGGAGTTCGATACCGAGGAGAAGCGGACGGAGGGTACCCCAGCGGGCGATCCGGAGACGGGGGCGCTGCCCGACTTCGTCGTCATCGGGACGGTGAAGGGCGGAACGACCTTCCTCTACCACCTCCTGACCCTGCACCCGCACGTCGAGCCCGCTGCCAAGAAGGAGTTGCACTTCTTCAACATCCTCTTCGAAGACGAGGGCCTCGAGTGGTACCGTCGGTGCTTCCCGCGGCCGAGGTGGAAGGACGGGCGGAGGACCATTACCGGGGAGGCCACCCCAGCGTATCTAGATTACCCTCTTGCCGCCGAGAGGATGGCGAAGACGGTTCCGCAAGTGCGGCTGACAAATCGCGCTGCTGCGCAACCCGGTCGACAGGGCTTACTCTCACCATTACCAACGAGCAAGAAAGGGGCTGGAAACCCGAACGTTCGAAGAAGCCGTAGAAGAAGCCATAGAAGCGGGGGTGACGTGGCCGATCGACGGTGCGCGCCACGGGTACTTGGTCAGGGGCATCTACGTAGACCAGCTCCTGCATTGGTCGAAGTTCTTCGGCGACGAACAGATGCTCGTGCTCAAGAGCGAGGACTTCTTCGAGCGCCCGGCGGAGACCCTGAAGCCCGTCCTAAACTTCCTCGGCCTGCCGGACTGGGAGCCCGCAGCTTCGGAGATCGTGCCCAGAGAGACGCAACGAGGGTCACTACGAGCAGGGGATGGACCCGGCCACCAGGCGGCGGTTGGAAGAGTTCTTCGAGCCGCACAACGAGAGGCTCTACGAGTACCTGGGCAAGGACTTCGGCTGGTAGCGCAGAGCCACGCCCTACCGGAACGACTGGGGCTCGGACGGCACCGCCGTAGGCACTTACGGCTTCTGGGATGGGAGGTTAGGGCGTACCCTACGCAGCCCTAAACCCGGCGGACGGCCAGGAACCGTTCGCCCACCGCTTATCGCCTCGCCCGCTACCGCAGCTCCCGGCGAAGTCGTTGTAGGCGACGTGCCGCCCGGATGGAGTCACAGCGGTGACGTGGTCAGCGGAGGGGTTGTCCTGGGTACGGCTGAGCGTGCCCCTCGTTATGCTGGGACGCGCTAGTGGTAGGATGGCGTGTGGAAGGCGAAATGCTAGGAAACTTTAGATACGATGCGTAGCCAAGTAAGAAGCAAAACGTATTACACGGCAAGGCGACTGGCCCAAGCAATCCTTTCGAGAGGCGGCCTGGAGTTGAACCGCGCGGGTACGCGGAACCAACTCAAGAGACAATGCGAGGAGGCTTGGAGAGAAGTTGGGGAGTCTAAGAGAAAAGTTGGGGAGGCTAGGAGAGAAGCTGGGGAGTCTAAGAGAAAAGTTGGGGAGGCCAGGAGAAGACTTAGGGAAGTACGAAAACGTATGCAGGAGCAGGCAGGGTGGCTGCCCGCCGATCTGAGGAAGCTTGGGGTTTCCCCTCGACCGTCGTCGACGTCGGGGTGGGCGAAGGAACGCCGGCGCTTTACGAGGCTTTTCCGGAAGCGTATCAGGTACTCATAGAGCCGCTTAAGGAGAACGAACATCACCTGCGAAGGATATTGCAGGAGTACGAGGGGGCCTATTTTCTGACCGCCGTGGGCGCCAGAGAAGAAGAGTTGGTCATCAACGTGGAGCCGAACAAAAGGTCGAAGAGCTCCATCCACGCGCGCACCGATCTGACTTCGACCGGCGACCCGGTCGAGAAAAGGAAAATCCCGGTAACCACGCTCGATGCGCTCGCAGAGAAAAACGACTTTCGGCCCCCCTTCGGTTTGAAAATCGACACGGAAGGATTCGAATATCAGGTCGTAGAGGGCGCCCCCAACTTCCTGCGCGAGACGCAATTCGTGATCGCGGAGGTTAACGTGGCGGAGGTATACGAGGGCAGCTATTCGTTCGCCGACTTCGTCGGGATAATGGACGAGCATGGCTTTTTCTTGTGCGACATACTACACACGCGAAGGACGAAGTCGTCCCCGACCGAGCTGCTTTTGATGGACGCCATGTTCAGGCGGGAGGGAGGGTAAACCGAGCGATGCAAGGCTCGATAGGAGAAAGGAGACCGTTGCTTACTGACCAATCGATCGACGCCCGCGAGCGCGAGATCGTCCTCAGCACCGTACTGCTCAACTGGAACCGCGCCGACCTCCTGGCGCGCACCGTCGAGTCCTACCTCGCCACCGTGAGCGTTCCCTACGAGTTGATCATCGTAGACAACGCCTCGACCGACGAGTCGCCGCGCCTAATCACCGCCGCCTGTGAGGGCCGCGACAACCACCAAGCGATCCTCTTCCCGGACAACCGCGGCGGGGAGGCTATCAACGCCGGGATCGAGCGGTGCCGCGGTCGCTACGTCCACGTCAGCGAGAACGATATGGAGTACCTGCCCGGCTGGGACCGGACCTTGCTCGCCAAGCTCCAAGCGTTCCCCGGCCTGGGGCAGATCTCGCCCCTCGCCCCGGTCCCCCAGGCGAAGGAGATCGTGTCCCCCGGACCAGGGACGGCATGACCATCCGCGTCACCGACAGGGGCGTCACTACGACGTGCGTGGTTCCTCGCGAGGTCTACGAGCGGGGCGCCAGGTGGACGACCAAGGGGAGTGGAGAATTTCGGTTCCCGAGAGATGGGCGGTTCTCCGGTGCCGTCAAGGCCCTGGGCTACTTCGTCGCGTGGAACGACGCTTACGTCGCCAGGGACCTCGGGCACACCCTCGACGAGTTCAAGAATCGCCTGCCGTACTATATCGAGAACTACACCGCCAAGCCCAGGAAGGGCGTCGAGCACTTCGACCGCATCCTCCGCGCCGCCTACGGGCACCGTCTCGTCCGCGACGAAGCCGGCCGGTGGAGCATCGAAGAACAAGGGGACGCCCCGGAGACCCCCGAGGGGGAAGGGTGCCCCGCCTCCTAAGACCGACGTACGGAGAGCCCGCGCCCGTGGTGGTGCTTCTGGCAGCATGCCCGCGCCCAACCGGCGAGCCGCTCACCGAACCAAACTCCTACGGCCGGGCACTATCTGGTTGCTAGCTTTCGGCCCGCGGCCCGTTGCTTTACAGCGGGTTGCGTAAGAAGTGCACCTTTGCGAGGCTCCGGGCATAAAGGCGTACTTGAAGGATCTGAGCTCGACTTTACCCATTCATGCGGCATAGCAAAGCGCCTCGGTTAAGCGTTCCACGAACACATACGGCACTTTTACCGTGTCCGCTTCTGGCTCCGACCTGCAAAAAGACCCCTCCGCCCACAACTCCCGCCGTACCAGCGCCAGCGCATCGGAGAAGGTCGGGTGGGGTTTGCGGTACCATCCTGCCTGCCGGAGCGCCCCCGAACCCTGTGCCATTCGCTGATGGGCGAAGAGCGTGACGATCGAGAACAGACCCAAAAGCGCGGGCGTCGTCCGCCGGATGGCTAGCTCTGACCACTGTCGCTGCGTCTCAACCCCCAGGTGCCGACGCGCTTTTTGAAGGTCGTCTCCATCTGCCAGCGCAAGACGAACCAGCTCAAGATTCGCGCGGGTTCCGCGCCGAGGTCGGTGCAAAGTAGGGCTTGCGGCGTGAACTCTCCTTGCGGATCGCGAACCAGGACCCAGCGCAGGGGCACCGGCGGCAGCCCGGTGTGGTACCAGACCGCCGTGGCCGAGGTCACCTCGACGGTGCGCTCCCCTTTGCCGTACCAGTCGGCGACCACCACTGGCGTCCAGATGGTGCTCGGATCGTCCGCCACCGCGGCCAAGGTGGGCAAGCGCTTGCCTTTGAGGCGTGGCCTGCCTATCTGTTTCGTCTTGCGCGGCGGGGCCGGCTCGTAGAGCGCCGCGTCCAGGCGCAAGCGCGTGACGAAGGTGACCGGCTTTGGTAAGAAGCGTCGGCAGGAGGCGAGCAGCCTTATGCAGGCCTAACCGGAGTCGGCCACGGCCACGATCTCCCGCTCGGGCCACCAGCGCCGGACCAACAGGAGCATCTGCCGCGCCCAGTCGGTTAGCTTCTTGTGGGGCTTGCCGCGCTCCTGGGCGTAGCGCTCGGAGGGGGCGAGCACGCTCAGGAACGGCAAGGCCCACACCTGAGAAGCCCAGGGCACCGGTACGAGGAGCATCAGGCACACCCACCGCAAGCCGCTGGCCTTCACGAAGTGGCCTTGACTGGAGCGTATCGGGTCCCGGTAGATCCCCTTGGCGGCGATCTTGGCCCCCCGACGCCTCTCCAGCGTTTCGTCCAGGCCGATGACCAACGGTTCGCCTTCGGACAAGAACGTCTTCACGAGCAGGCCCAAGAGCACCCGGCTCGCCTCTCGGCTCGACCACACCGCGCGGTTGAGGACGCGATGGTAGCGCTGGTACTGCTTGGTGTTCCCCAGGCCCATGACCCGCAGGGCGGCGCCGACGGTCCGCTTGCCAGGGGCGAGGATCGTGCCCGCAAGCAGCACTTGGGCGTGACGCCAGACGCGCTCGGAAAAGAGTAGCGCGAACGGGGCGAGGAGTTGTATCATCGCGGTCGGTAGGGTGTGCATCGCGCTGCCTCTCTTGGTCGATTGGCAACGAGCATACCCTACCAATCCTTCACTGCTCAAATGGGTAAAGTCGAGCTGAGATCTCTCATGGCCGAGTAGCCAGAAGAGCAGCCTAACAACGGATGCTACTCGAACATGGAGGAGCTGGCGTAACGCTGCCCAGTAAGGGAGGGCCAAGTGAGAAAACCCTGCGGAGATGAGCCGGTTTTCTTTGGTGGAACCGTGTGTCATCATATCGGGGCATGAAGGACAAAAACACGAGTCGTTCGCGAGATCGTGCGAGCAGGGGCAAGGCATGTTCGTTAGGCTCCTGAAGAGGGCGATCCCCGAGCCCCTGCGACCGCCCGTGCGCAGGGTCGTAGCCCTCCTGCTCCGGCCCCCGAGGCGGCAGACGAAACCTGCACGGCGAAGCCGTCCAAGACAGCACGCGTGGCGCAAGCGGCTGAAGCGCGTATGGCGTAAGCGGCTGAGGCCCTTATGGCGCAAGCGACTAAAACCCAACTTTGTAGAAAGGGCCAAAGTCCTGTACAGGCGGTACGTACTCTGGCGCGCGATGCGACGGGTCTCCGCCTTGCCTCGGGATGCCGTTGTTCCGGCGACGGTGCTGTCCGACCTCATCTATGGCTGGGACAACCCGTGGTCAGCGAAGCACGAGTACATCGGGGCGTTCCTGCGGCACGCTCGGGCCACGGACGGGACGATCCTCGAGTGCGGTTCGAGTTTGTCGACGATACTGCTCGGCCTCGTGGCGCACAGAACCGGCAACAAGGTTTGGTCGCTAGAGCACGACCCTTCCTGGGCCAAGAAGGTGCGCTCGACGCTGAAGAGGTACGGTATAGAGAGCGCTGAGTTGTGCGAAACCGATCTTCGCGATTACGGTCCGTACTTGTGGTACGACCCCCCGAAGGACAGGATGCCTGAAGACTTCTCTGTGGTGGTCTGCGACGGCCCACCGGGTAAGATAGCGGGAGGTCGATATGGCGTGCTGCCTATAATGAAGTCTCATCTCAACCCCGGTTGCGTCGTGTTGCTCGACGACGCGGGGAGGGAGGGGGAGAGGGAAATCGTCGCTCGTTGGGCCGAAGAGTTGGGCACGGATTACGAAATCCGGGGCTCCGAAAAGCCCTTCGCCATCATCGCTTTGCCATCGACTAACCAAGAGGAGAAGTTACCATGAGGGCTTTACTCCGCGCAAAAGTTTTCAGGAAAAGCGGGAGGACTATGACGAGCGTTACGTATCGCGTTCACCAGGACCGTAGTCAGACCACGAAACCTCGAGGAACCTAGGGCCGAGGTAGAACGATGGAACAAAGCACTACAGAGCCCGGGCGACACCGACGCCCGCTCGTCCAAAACGATGCCGAAGAAAGCGCACCCGGTGATGCTGCCATCCTAGATCAGGATCCTCACCGTATCGTGCATCCCGACGTGGAGCACGTGCACGGACCCGAAGAAGTGGCCTATGGGATGGAAGAGCTAATCGTGCTTTGTTTGGTGCGTGACGGCCGGCCGTACGTGCGCTCCTTCATCGAGCACTACTCTTCCATGGGCGTCAAGCACCTGGTCTTTTTGGACAACGGTTCGACCGACGGCACCGTGGAGGCCCTAAAGGAGTACAAAAACGTGACGGTGCTCCGGTCGGGGTTGCCCTTCAAGAGGTACGAGCACCTGATGAGACAGTACTTGGTGAAGCGGTTCGGTCGGGGGCGGTGGTCCTTGTACGCGGACATAGACGAGCTATTCGACTACCCGTACTCGGACGTCGTCGGCCTGGACTCCCTGCTAGGCTACCTCAACAGCAAGTCCTACACGGCGATGGTGGCGCAGATGCTTGACATGTTCCCGGAGGAGCCCTTGTCGGGTCGGGCGGGCAACCTGGACGAGCCCCTCAAAGAGCTGCACAGGTTCTACGATGTCTCTAATCTCAGGAGAAGCAGCATCAAAGAACACCCTCGCTGCCCCCCGACAACACGTACGGGAGCGACGAGATCGAGTTGTTCTTCGGCGGGATTCGCCAGACCGTCTTCGGTAACCCGAACTTCCTGACGAAGCACTCTCTGGTGTTCTTAGACAGCAAAGTAAAGCCTTTAGACCCCAGCGTACACTGGCATAGGAACGCTAGGGTAGCGGACTTCACGTGCGTGCTTTTCCACTACAAGTTCCTCGACGAGCACTTCCGCAAGCAGGCCGTGCAGGCCGTGCAAGAAGAACAATACCATAATAACTCCATAGCTTACAAGAAGTATTTGGAGGTACTGGTCAGGAACCCGAGCCTGCAGCTGAAACAAGAGACTGCTAAAGAAATCAAAAGCACCAGCGAACTGGTTGAGAACCTGTTTCTGGTCGTCTCCGAGGACTATATGATGCTGGTCTACGATGAAGAGCGCAAGGGCGTTGGCCATGTTCAGCAAGGCGAGCCAGGCAGACCGGAGGACGAAGCCTTCGACAGGGCCAGAGCAAAGGCCAAGGTCCAGAGCTTGAGAGCTCGACGGTTCAAGCGGCAGGTCGAGGAGCTCCGAGAGGAGAACCGGAGGCTGATCGAGGAACACCAAGAGCGGATCGAGAAGCTCAAGAGCAGATTGGAGAGGGAGCGAGAGAAGCTCAAGAGCAGATTGGAGAGGGAGCGAGAGAAGAATCGAAGGCTGATCGAAAAACACCAAGAGCGGGTCGAGAAGCTCAAGAGCAGATTGGCGAGGGAGCGAGAGAAGAACCGGGACTTAAACCTTACGCGCCAGGAACAGAGCACATGGACCTCATGGAGCTTTGAGCTATTGAACAGACTCGGTCGCGTCCGGGCTAAGATGCTGGGCCGAAAACGATAATGAGAGCCGAGCGAAGCCTGCTCTGGTACAACCGGTGCGCGGACATCGCTAACACTGAATACCACGCGGACGTACTATTATGCAAGACGGTCCGCTTCGTTGCGAGATCGGCGGGGCAGTCAGAACCTCTTTGACGGTGCGCGCCAGGAGGTCGGCGCGGTTCCAACTGAGCAGCACGGTGCTGAGAACGACCTCGTCCTCGTGAGCGTCGATCAATTGGTTAGTAGGATCGACTCACCCTCTTCATTCCCCAAGTCACGAAGACGCTATTATAGCTTCGAGAGTAGCTGTTTGTTACCACCCGAAGTCCACGCCGAGGTACTCGTAGAGCCTCTTGTTGTGCGGCTCGTAGAAAGCCTCCAACCGCCGCCTGGTGTCCGGATCCATCCCCCGCTCGTACTCGCCTGCGTTGCGTTTCTTGGGTACGATCTCCGAAGCTTCGGGCTCCCAGTCCGGCAGGCCGAGGAAGTCCAGGACGGGCTTCAGGGTCTCCGTCGGACGCTCGAAGAAGTCCTCGCTCTTTAGCACGAGCATCTGCTCTTCGCCGAAATACTCTGACCAGCGCCGAAGACGATCCACGTAGATACTATTCGACTGGAATTACCCCGAAGTGACGGACAATTTCTACTTACGCCACTGCAACCTCCTCCATTGTAGTTTGCTCATAGTCAGAGGGGCTCAGGTAGCCCAACGATGAATGCCGCCTCGTGCGGTTGTAGAAAGACTCGATGTAGTCGAAGATCGCTACCCTGGCCGCCTCCCGGCTGGAGAAGTGCTGACCACGAATCAGTTCCGTCTTCAAGCTCGCCACAAAACGTTCGGAGATGGCGTTGTCCAGGGCCGAGCCCGCCCGGCCCATAGAGGGCACGATACCCGCGTCTTCAAGCCTCTTGCCAAAAGAAGCGCCGTGTACTGAGCTCCGCGATCAGAGTGATGGACACCAGCCCTGCAGCAGGCTTTCTCCTCTAGAGGGCCATCTCCAGCGCCTCGACCACAAGCTCTGTTCGCAGGTGGCTTGCCATCGACCAGCCCACCACCCTCCTAGAGTAGACATCGAGGATGAAGGAGAGATACACAAAGCCTTCTTGGGTGTGGACGTAGGTGATATCCGCTGTCTAGAGCCGATCGGGCGAGGTGGCAGCGAAGTTTCTCCCGACGAGATCCGCAGCGGGAACGGCGCGAGGGTCGCGCCGGGTGGTGCGCTTCTTGCTCCCGCGACGGCAGCCTTATATACCGGCTTTGCGCATCAGTCGGGCAACACGCTTGCGAGAGCAACACACTCCCAAGGCTCTAAGCTCGGCGTGCACCCGCGGGTAGCCATAGGTCCTTCGGCTACGCTCGTGGATCTCTATGATCTGGCGGGTGAGCGCTGCGTCCTCCCTCGTCCTCTTGGAAGGCGGACGGTCCTTCCAATCGTAGTAGCCGCTCCTTGAGAGCCCGAGTGCCCGGCACAGAAGTGAGACGGGATAGCTGGCCTTCTCCTTAAGTCGATGAGCCCGAAAAGCCTCACCTCACATCCCGTCTTCCCTGGCGAAGAAGGCCGCCGCTTTTCGGAGGATCTCTCGCTCCTGACGGAGGACTTTGTTCTCTTTACG
>JAUJNO010000006.1:0-29965 GCA_030448125.1 Rubrobacteraceae bacterium
GGTCCCGAAGGTCGCGGGTTCGAGCCCCGTCGGTCACCCTTACGGCGGCTACCGTCGCTCTTCGCCGCGCGCTGGGAAAGCCCCCTGGAGAAGGGGCTTGCGCCCTTAGCGCACGGGGGCGGGGTGGCTGTTATACGGCTGTTATAATTCTGGCCAGGTTTTCGATGAGCGAGAGTGGTGGAATGGTAGACACGCTAGATTTAGGATCTAGTGCCTTCGGGCGTGCGGGTTCAAGTCCCGCCTCTCGCACAGTGCCCGTGTTGACCGCGTGGGTGGCTTTTATGGAGAATTGGGGTGTATGACGGCGAACGTTACTAAGCTCGAGGACAACAAGGTCAGGCTCGACGTCGAGGTTTCGCCCGAGGCGGTCAAGAAGGGCGTGGAGGCGAAGGTCCGCGAGTTGAGGAAGCAGGTCAGGGTACCGGGCTTCAGGCCCGGCAAGGCGCCGCGGCGCGTGATCGAGAACCGCGTCGGCCGCGACTACCTGTACATGGAAGCCCTGCAGGATAGCCTGCCGAACTGGTACTCGGCGGCGGTCGTCGAGAACAATTTGAGACCTATAGACCGGCCGGAGATCCACTTCGACGATCCCCTGGACGAAGAGCAGGGCTTCAAGTTCTCCGCGACGGTCGAGGTTCGGCCCGAGGCGACTTTAGGAGAGTACAAGGGCGTCGAGGTCCCGAAGCGCGAGGTCGAGGTCGCCGAGGAGCAGGTCGGAGAGCGGCTGGAGGAGTTCCGGGGGCAGTTCGCGACGCTGGCGGCGATCGAGGACCGGCCCGTGCGAGAGGGCGACTTCGTCATCATAGACTTCAGCGGCGAGAAGATGACCGGCGGTCCCCTGGAAGGCGGCGACGCCGAGGACTTCATGCTGGAGGTCGGAGGCGGCGAATTGCTCCCGGACTTCGAGCAGAACCTCGTCGGGATGAGCGCGGGGGAGCGCAAGCAGTTCGGGGTGACATTCCCGCTGGACTATCAGGAGGAGGCTTTGCGCGGGCAGGCGGTTCTCTTCCGGGTGCATCTCAAGGAGATCAAAGAGAGGGATCTGCCGCCTCTGGACGACGAGTTCGCCAAGGAGGCGAGCGAGTTCGAGACGCTGGAGGAGTTCCGGGGCGCGGTCAGGGAGGAGCTCGAGGGGGCGCTGGAGCAGCAGGTCGACGCCGAGTTTAGAGGGCGGGTGCTCGAGGCGGTCGCCCAAAGGACCGAGGTCGAGGTGCCGGGGGTCATGGTCGACGAGAAGGCCGAGGAGATGGTCGACTCGTTCGAGCGGACCATCCGGACCCAGGGGATCGAGCCTGAGCAGTACTACCAGCTCGCTGGGTCTAGCCGCGAAGACGTTATGGAGCGGGTGCGCGACGACGCGGGCGACACGGTCAAGAAGGAGCTCGTCCTGGACGCGGTCGCGAACGCCGAGGGCATCGCGGCCGACGAGCACGACGTGATGCACCAGATAGAGCACCTCGCCGAGGACTCAGATCGCTCGCCGCAGCAGATCGCAACCGCCATGCGCAGAAACGGAACCTACCAACTCCTCGAGGAAGAGATGGCCCGCGCCAAGGCGCTGGACTTCCTCGCCGAGAACGCCGTCCCCGTCCCGATGCCCGAGGAAGAAATCGAGGACGCCGCCGAGGGCGAAGCCGTGGCTGAGGAAGTGATCGAAGCCGAAGGTGGGGAGGACCTGCCGGGAACGGAAGAGAATGAGCCCGTCGCCGGCGAGGCCAGGGTCGAGGCGACGGTTCAGGCCGGCGAGAGGCCGGCGGATACGGAGAAGGACGAAGGAAAGGAACTCTAGAGCATGAATTTTGATCCGCAAGCGGTCATACCCTACGTAATAGAGCAGAGCCCGCGCGGGGAGCGGGCGATGGACATCTACTCGCGGCTCCTCAAGGACCGCATCATATTCCTCGGCACCCCGGTCGACGACCAGGTGGCTAACGCGATCATGGCGCAGCTCTTGCACCTGGAGAGCGAGGACCCAGATCAGGACATCAACATCTACATAAACTCTCCCGGCGGGAGCGTCTCGGCGGGACTCGCCATCTACGACACGATGCGGTTCGTGAAGCCCGACATCGTCACGACGTCGCTCGGGATGGCGGCATCTATGGGGGCCTTTCTGCTGGCGGCCGGAACGAAGGGCAAGCGCAATTCCCTGCCCAACACGCGCATACTGTTGCACCAGCCGAGCGTTGGTGGACTTGCGGGGCAGGCGTCGGACGTACAGATACATGCCGAGGAGCTCATCCGGACCAAGCGGCGCCTCAACGAGATCCTTGCGGACAACACGGGCCAGCCGTACGAGAAGATAGAGCGCGACACCGACCGCGACTACATAATGGGTCCCGAAGAGGGTATCGAGTACGGCGTCATAGACAACATCGTCCAGCAGCACTAGGCGACGACAAAGTAGTGGAAACCGTAGCGAAGGGGAGGCCGTAAAGGTATGAGGGATCCGTCGGACCAGTTGCAGTGCTCCTTCTGCGGGAAGAGCCAGCGCCAGGTCAGGAAGCTCATCGCAGGCCCCGGCGTCTACATCTGCGACGAGTGCATAGAGCTCTGCAACGAGATCATCGACGAGGAGTTCTCGGGACCCGAGGTCCTCAAAGACGACGACCTCCCCAAGCCCCGCGAGATCAACCGCATCCTCAACGAGTACGTCATCGGCCAGGAGGATGCGAAGAAGGTCCTCGCGGTCGCGGTCTACAATCACTACAAGCGTATCGGCATGGCCCCAGACTCCTCGGACGGTACTGAGCTCCAGAAGTCGAATATCCTCCTTCTGGGGCCGACCGGCTCGGGCAAGACCCTCCTCGCCCAGACGCTCGCCAGGATACTCAACGTTCCCTTCGCCATCGCGGACGCCACGGCGCTCACCGAGGCCGGCTACGTCGGCGAGGACGTCGAGAACATCCTCCTCAAGCTCATCCAGGCCGCCGACTTCGACGTGAAGAAGGCCGAGACGGGGATCATCTACATCGACGAGATCGACAAGATCGCGCGCAAGTCGGATAACCCGTCGATAACGCGCGACGTCTCGGGCGAGGGCGTGCAGCAGGCCCTCCTGAAGATCCTGGAGGGCACGATCGCATCGGTGCCGCCCCAGGGGGGACGCAAGCACCCGCACCAGGACTTCCTGCAGATAAACACCAAGAACGTCCTGTTCATCTGCGGCGTGTTCATCTGCGGCGGGGCGTTCGGCGGGCTCGAAGACGTCATCCGGCAGAGGATCGGCAAGAAGAGCATCGGCTTCGGGAGCGACGTCGACGCACGCCTCAGAGAAGAGACCGACGAGATCCTGCAGCACGTGCAGCCCGAAGACCTCCTCAGGTACGGCCTCATCCCCGAGTTCGTCGGGCGGTTGCCGATCATCTCTACTTTGCGGAGCCTCGCCGAGGGGGACCTCATCCGCATCCTCACCGAGCCGAAGAACGCCCTGGTCAGGCAGTACCGGCAGTTCTTCCGCTACGACAAGGTCGACCTCGCCTTCACCGACGAGGCCTTGAAGGCGGTCGCGGAGCAGGCCCTGGAGCGGGGGACCGGAGCGCGTGGTCTCAGGAGCATCCTCGAGACGGCGCTCCTGCCGACGATGTACGAGCTGCCGAGCCGGTCGGACGTCACCAAATGCACGGTGGACGCGGACACGGTGCGGGACGGGGTGCAGCCCACGCTCGTGACCGCCTCGGGCCGGTCGAAGTACGCCTACGACGAAGAGACCGCCTAGCCTATCAGTCACCCTTGAGCCAGGCGGAGATCCCAAAGACATACGACCCGAAGGCCGTGGAGGCCCGGATCTACGAGGAGTGGGAGCGCTCGGGCGCCTTCGAGGCCGACCCGAACCCCGAGAAGGAGCCCTACTGCATCGTACTGCCCCCGCCGAACGTGACGGGGGCGCTACACATGGGCCACGCGCTGAACGGTGCGATCCAGGACACCCTCACTCGCCACGCGAGGATGAAGGGCTACGAGGCTCTCTGGTTGCCTGGCGTGGACCACGCCTCCATCGCGCTCCAGAACGTCGTCGAGCGGAAGATAATGCGCGAGGAGGGGAAGACCAAGTGGGACATCGGGCGGGATAAGTTCGTCGAGCTTTGCCGGGAGTTCGCCGAAGACTCGCGGTCCCGGATCCTCTCGCAGCTAAGGCGGCTCGGCGCCTCGGTGGACTGGCGCCGCCTGCGGTACACGATGGATGAGGGCTACATCGACGCCGTCCTCACAGCGTTCGTCGAGCTGTACGATGCCGGCCTGATCTACCGGGGTAACCGCATCACCAACTGGTGCCCCCGCGACCGCTCCGCCATAAGCGACCTCGAGGTGAACTACGAGGAGGTCGACGGCAAGCTCTACGGCGTCCGCTACCCGTTCGCCGACGGCAGAGGCCCCGGTCCCGGTGGCAACCACTACGCCCAGGTCTTCACCACCCGCCCCGAGACGGTCCTCGGCGACGTGGCGCTCGTCGTGAACCCGGACGACGAGCGGTACAGGGACCTCGTCGGGCGGCGGGTTACGGTGCCGTTCGTGGAGCGCGAGATCGAGGTGATCGCCGATTCCTACGTGGACCCCGAGTTCGGTACGGGCGTCCTCAAGGTAACGCCAGCCCACGACCCGAACGACTACGAGATCGGGGAGCGGTACGACCTCCCGGCGGTGAACGTCCTCAACCCGGACGGCACGATCAACGAGAGCGGCGCCGAGTTCGCGGGCATGACGCGCGAGGAGGCGAGAAAGGCCCTCGTGGAGCGGCTCGGCGAGGAGGGGCTGCTCGGGGAGGTCAGGGAGTACAGGCACCGGGTCGGGCACTGCGACCGGTGCGGAGCGGTTATAGAGCCGTGGCTCTCAGAGCAGTGGTGGCTCTCGATGAGGGAGCTCGCCGTGCCCGCGATAGAGGCTTTGAAGAACGGAGAGATAACCGTCTACCCCGATTCCTGGCGGCGGGAGACGATCCGGTGGCTCGAGAACCTGCAGGACTGGAACGTGAGCCGGCAGCTGTGGTGGGGGCACCGCATACCCGTCTATTACGGCCCCAACGGGGAGGTCGTCGCCGCCAGGGAGTCGCCGGGGGAAGGCTACGAGCAGGACAAGGACGTGCTCGACACCTGGTTCTCCTCGGCGCTGTGGCCCTTTGCTACTTTAGGGTGGCCGGAGGAGACGGAGGACCTGGGGTACTTCTATCCGACGAGCCTCCTCAGCACGGCGCGCGAGATCATGTACCTGTGGGTGGCGCGCATGATCATGACGGGGCTACGCTTCCGCGGCGAGATCCCCTTCAAAAAGGTCAACGTTCACTCCATAGTCCTCGCCGAGGACGGGACGAAGATGAGCAAGTCCAAAGGCAACACCATAGACCCCCTGGACCTCTTCGACGAGTACGGCACCGACGCGGTGCGCTTCGGCCTCCTCTACCAGTCCTCGACCCAGGACTTCTCCTACTCCTACGAGCGGGCGGCCCTGGGACGAGGCTTCGTCACCAAGCTGTGGAACATGGCCCGCTTCGTCTCCGGCTATCCTACGGAGGGTGATAGCGGAGCCGGAGGCGCCGCCCCTGGCGAGGCGTCGGCTTCGGACCGTTGGATCCTCTCTTCCTTCAACGAGACGGTGCGCGAGTACGACCGGCTCCTCGAGGAGTGCGAGTTCTCAGAGGCGATGCGCCTCGTCTACGACCTCGCCTGGCGCCAGTTCGCCGATTGGTACGTGGAGATCTCCAAAGCCGCGCCCTCGAAGGAGACCCCGCGTATCTTGCGTAAGGTCTTCGATGGCATCCTGCGCCTCCTTCACCCGGTCATGCCCTTCGCGACGGAGGAGATGTACCGGGTCCTGGGCGGAGAAGGGCTGCTCGTGAACCAGGAGTTCCCACGGTTTGAACCCGCGCTCGAGGACATCGAGGCGGATCGGCTGCTGGAACGAACGCGGCTCGCGGTCTCGGCGGTTCGGTCTTTCCGGGCGGATTCAAAGGTCGAGGGGGAGCTTACGGGCAGGGCGCCGGAGGGGGTGGACCTCGAGGTGTTCTCGGCGCTGGCAGGGGTGCGGATCGTGGAGGACCTCGACGGCTCGGCGAAGACGACGCTGCCCGCGGGGGACGTGGTGGTCGAGCTGGCGCTCTCTGAGGAGTTCAGGCGCGAGGAGGTGGAGCGACTGCGCAAGGAGATCTCGCGCGTCGAGGGCGAAGTGCGCCGGGCCGAGGGCAAGCTCTTGAACGAGAAGTTCGTCGAACGGGCACCCACCGCGGTCGTCGCCTCCGAGCGGGAGAAGCTGGACCGGAACGCCGGCCTCCTCGAAACACTAAAGACGCGCCTCGACGAGTACCTGTAAAGCGAGCTCCGTGGCCGCCACGTTCCTCTACCCCTCCTACAAAGCCGCCTGCGACGAGCTGGACCGCCGTCGCCGCGTCGACCTCGGGTTCGAGCGCATCGATGCTCTCCTAAAGCTCCTCGGCGATCCGCATCACTCTTTGAAAGTCGTCCAGGTGGTTGGCACCAACGGCAAGGGCACGACCGCCGTCGCGCTCGCGAGCGCCCTCGAAGCGGCGGGCGGGCCCACCGGGGCTTACCTCTCACCCCACGTCCTCTCGTACACCGAGCGGATGATGCCGCGGGGGCACTACGTCTCCGAAGAGGAGTTTGCCGCCGCCATGTGGAAGACTATAAAGGTAGCCGACGCGAACGAGATCCCCGCGACCCAGTTCGAGCTCCTGACCGCCGGGGCGCTCGCGCTGTTCCGCGACGCCGGGCTAGAGTGGGCCGTGCTGGAGGCGGGGCTCGGGGCGCGCCACGACGCGACCACCGCGGCGGAGCCCGAGGCGGTCGTGCTGACCAACATCGGCCTGGACCACACGGAGTACCTCGGAGATACGGTGGAGGAGATAGCGGAGGAGAAGCTTGCGAGCCTCGGACCCGGCGCAGTCCTTGTCCTCGGTACGGGAGACCCGCGGGTGGTTGGGGCCGCTTGGGAGACCGCCAGGCGGGTCGGTGCCCGTGTCGTGGAGCACGAAGGGATGGGGGAGCCGGAGAACGTCCCGTATCTGGCGCACAACGAGCGACTCGGGGTGCGGGCGGCGGAGGTGTTGTTAGGACGGTCTTTGCGACCGGACGAGCGGGGAGCGGCGCTGTCGGCGGCGCGGGCGGCGCGGCCGCCGGCCCGGTTCGAGGTGCATGACGTCCGCGGTGTGCCGGTGGTGGTGGACGGCGGGCACAATCCGGAGGGGCTCGAGGCCGCGCTCGGGGCGGTCCGGGCGGAGTACGGGGACCGGCCTCTGGGGGTGGTGTTCGGGGCCTTGAAGGAGAAGGACGTCGGAAGTATGCTGAACGTCCTCAGCAGAGAGGCCCATGCCCTCGTGCTCACCCGTCCCGCGTACGCCGGTGGGCGGGCATTGGACCCGGAGGGGGTAGATGGGAAGTACGAACCGCGAGACGCCGGAGGGAGGAGAGCCCGGGTGGCGAGCGATGCCGGCGGCGCTCTGCGTGTGGCCGTGGGAGAGATGGAGAAGGTAGGCGGGGTGGTGCTGGTGACGGGGTCTCTGTACACTGGGGCGGGCGTTCTCGGGCGGTTGCGTGGGCGGTAGCCGCGTCCTAAAGCTCGTGGGGCTCCTCGTCGCGATCGCGGTCATCTTCTTCATCCTCGGGTACTTCGCCGTCTCGAGGTTCATCTCGTGAGCCGGGCAGGGACGGC
Source organism: Rubrobacteraceae bacterium (assembly GCA_030448125.1). Classification (GTDB taxonomy): domain Bacteria; phylum Actinomycetota; class Rubrobacteria; order Rubrobacterales; family Rubrobacteraceae; genus Rubrobacter_F. The sequence goes on from JAUJNO010000006.1 coordinate 7,660, forward strand.
TTATTTACTGCAGACGGACCCGGATCCCTTCCGGGTCGTAGACGAGCTTTTGAGCAGCCCTTACCTGACCATCGGGTTTCGAGTCGTGCTCTTCTTCTTCGTGGTCCTGTGGCTCTCGCTCGCGTACTGGACCTTCGCCGACGCCGGCCGGCGGGGGACGGTCCGGTTCTTTTGGGGGATCGTGGCTCTGGTGTTTCCATTTGTCGGGACCCTGATCTACCTGATAGTCCGCCCCCCGGAGTACGTCCTCGACTCCCGGGAGCGCGAGCTGGAGCTCGCCGTGCTGGAGAGAGAGCTACGCCAGAGGGTCAACCTGTGCCCCAACTGCCGCTCCGTCGTAGAGAAGGATTACCTCCTCTGTCCAGAGTGCGGCTGGGACCTCAAGAAACCCTGCGGCAGCTGCGGGAAACCCCTGCACCTCAACTGGAGGACCTGCCCGTACTGCGCTACGGTGCAGAGCGAGAGAAACATCAACTGGTAGGAGGATAGAGAGATGGAACAGACGCTAGTACTGGTCAAAGGCGACGGCGTAAAACGGCGCCTGATCGGGGAGATCATCCGCCGTATCGAGGCGAAGAGCCTGGACATCCGGACGATGCAGCTGATGGACGTGAGCCGAGAGCTGGCCGAGGAGCACTACGCCGAGCACCGCGAGAAGCCCTTCTTCGAGGAGCTGGTCGAGTTCATCACCACGACCCCGGTCGTCGCGATGAGGATCGAAGGCGAGGGCGCCATCCAGGTCATGCGCCGTCTCATGGGTGCGACCAACCCCGCCGAAGCGGTCCCCGGCACCATCCGCGGCGACCTGGCCCTCAGCCTCCCCGACAACCTCGTCCACGGCTCCGACTCCCCCGAGAGCGCCGAACGAGAACTGAAGCTCTTCTTCGGCGGCTAGCGGACGCGTGGCACAGTTCATCCTGGCCTCCGAGTCCGCCCGGCGCGTCGACCTGCTCCGGATGGTCGGCTACGACTTCGAGGCCCGGAAGAGCGGCTTCCCCGAGATCATCCTGGAAGACCCGAAAGACACCGTCGAGGCCAACGCCTACGGTAAGGCTTCGGCCGTCGCGTCCGAGATGCCGGATGAGGTCGTCCTCGCGGCCGATACCGTCGTCTACTTGCCGGAGGTGGTCGCGGGAGAGGCCACGCTCGGTCAGGCGAAGAACGAAGACGACGTGCGCCGGATGCTCGGTTTGTTAAAGGGGCGCGTTCACGAGGTGTATTCGGGCGTGGCGGTGGCGCGCGGGGAGGACGTCTCCGTGCGGAGTGCGATGACGCGAGTACGCATGCGCGAGCTGTCGGAGACCGAGGCCTCCGCTTACGCCAGGCTCGGGGAGGGCATCGGGAAGGCCGGAGGGTACGCCATACAGGGGAAGGCGGCGCTTTTCGTGGAGGGGATCGAAGGCGACTACACCAACGTCGTCGGCCTCCCGCTCGCACTCACCAGTCGCATGCTGGAAAACTACTGCGTGCGCTGGTACTGAGGTGACACGTTGGCACGTCGCCGGTACACGATAAAGCAGCTTCCGCCGGAGCTCAGGCCGCGAGAGCGGTTGCTCGCCGCCGGCCCCTCGGGGCTCTCCGACGGGGAGCTCTTGGGACTCCTCTTCGGCATCGGGAACCGCGAAAAGACCGCGGTCGAGCTCGCGGGTGAGGTCATAAGCGAGGCCGGCGGTCTGCACGGCCTCTACGACGTCTCCGTCCACGAGCTCATGCAGGTCAACGGCATCGGGGAAGCAAAGGCGTGCATAATACTGGCGGCGGTAGAGTTGGGGCGCAGGATCGGGCAGGTTCGCAACCCGGGGCGGCCCGTGATATCATCGCCCGCGGACGTGGAGAGGCTTTTGAGGGGGCGCATAGCCAACCTCGACCGGGAGAATTTTGTCGTCGTGCTGCTCAACACCAAAAACGAGGTGATCGAGACCTCCACGGTATCCGTAGGCACACTCAGTGCTTCTCTGGTCCATCCCCGGGAGGTTTTCAAACCGGCCGTCCGGGCGAGCGCCGCGAGCGTTGTTCTGGCGCACAACCATCCCAGCGGCAAGGTCGAGCCTAGCCGGGAGGATCGCGAGGTCACGAAGAGGCTCGGCGAGGCGGCGGGGATCTTGGGTATAGAGGTGTTGGACCATGTTATCGTGGGCGACGGTTATTTTAGTATGAAAGAGCACGGGATGCTCTAGTTCTGGGGGCTTGCGTACTATGACTGAACGGACGGGGTAAGAGATGCTCGGAGGGCTATTCGGAAGGGACGTTGCGATAGATCTCGGCACCGCGAACACGCTCGTGTTCGTCAAGGGGCAGGGGATCGTTCTCTCGGAACCCTCGGTGGTTGCCATAGACAACAAGACGGACAAGGTCGTTGCCGTGGGGAGCACCGCGAAGAGGATGCTCGGGCGCACGCCCGGCAACATCGTGGCCCTGCGTCCCCTCAAGGACGGGGTCATAGCGGACTTCGAGGTGACGGAGAAGATGCTCTCGTACTTTATCCGCAAGGCGCAGCCGCGGCGGTTGATGTTCCGGTCCCTGATCGGGCCGAGGGTCGTGGTGTGCGTTCCTTCGGGCGTCACCGGCGTCGAGCTGCGGGCGGTCAAGGAGGCGACCGAGTCGGCCGGGGCGCGGCAGGCGTACACCATCGAGGAGCCGCTGGCGGCGTCCATAGGGGCGGGGCTGCCGGTAAACGAGGCACAGGGGTCGATGATAGTGGACATTGGCGGCGGTACGAGCGAGGTCGCGGTGATCTCTCTGGGCGGGATCGTGACGAAGTCGTCCATCAGGATCGCCGGCGACGACATCGACGACGCGATCACCACGTACATCCAGAAGGAGTACAAGCTCGCCATAGGCACGCAAACCGCCGAGCAGCTGAAGATAGAGCTCGGGAGCGCGTTCCGTCTGGAGGGCGAGGAGTCGGCGGAGATAAGGGGTAGGGATCTCGTCTCGGGGCTGCCCAAGACGATCGTCATAACGAGCGAGGAGGTCCGGGAGGCGATCAGTGTCCCGGTGGACGCGATCGTGGCCGCCGTGCGCGACACCCTGGACCGCACCCCGCCGGAGTTGGCCTCGGACATCATGGACCGGGGAATGGTCCTGGCGGGAGGCGGCGCCCTGTTGCGGCTCCTGGACGAGCGACTGAGACGGGAGACCCAGATCCCGGTTCACGTGGCGGAAGAGCCCCTGATGTCCGTCGCCATCGGCAGCGGCCGTTGTCTCGAGGAGATCGAATACTACCGCAGCGCCCTCTCTTCTTCTTAGGAGTGCTTTGGGACGGAGCAGGAAGTCAAGCGCCGCGAGCGGTCTCGTGGCCCTCATTATCCTCTGCGTGACGAGCCTCGTCCTGTTTACGGTCTACGTGAAGGAGGAAGACTCCGGGCCTTTGCACACGGTCCAGCTCGGGGCGGCCGAGGTCTTGAGGCCGGTGCGGGGGCTGTTCGGCCTCGCTACCTCGCCGTTCTCGGCGGCGAGTGAGAGGGTCGAGGGGGCCCTGGACGCGAGCGAGAAGAGGGAGTTGGAGGAGAGGGCGCTGGAGTACGAGGAAGAGGCCGCGGAGGCCGCGCGCTTGAGGGACGAGAACCAAAGGCTGCGCAAGCTTCTCGATGGTGAGCAGCGTTCCTTTACGTACAGCCCTTTAGCGCAAGTCGTCGCCCCCGTCGGGGGGCAACTCACGGAGCGGGTGGTGATCAACGTCGGCTCGGACGACGGCGTAGAGCCCGAGCAACCGGTCGTCGTCGGGAACAACACCCTTATCGGCCGTACCACGAACCGGGTAACGCCGAGCACGGCCGAGGTCCTCCTCGTTACCGACCAGAACTTCGCCGCCGGCGTCCGGGTGTTGCCCCCGAAAGCCCCGCAAGAAGAGCCGGACGGGGAGTCCACCACCCCGGGCGAGTCGACGACGGACGGAGGCTCCGGTACTCCGGAGAGGGAGCCGGACTTCGGGGCATCTTCCAACGGGGAGGGGCTCCTTAAGACTAGCTGGGAGGGCTACCTCGGGGTGGACTACGTCGACCTGAACGCTGATGCCGAGCAGGGCGACTTCGTGGTCACGAGCGGGCGCGCCGGAGGCCGGGAGCTCCTCTTCCCGCCCGGGCTACTCGTGGGGATCGTCGAGTCGGTTAGCTCGCAGGACATAAACCAGTACAAGAATATTGTCGTTACGCCCGCCATGAAGACCGAGGACCTTCAGAACGTGCGGGTGATCGTCGATTGGTAGGCTGTCGCCGGTGAGATGGCGCTAGGAGGCATACAGACTCACATCGTCCGGGCGGCGCTCCTCGTGGCGCTCGCGGCGCTGCTGGAGGTCGCTTTGTCGCCGCTCCTCACCTTCGGGTGGGTGGCGCCGAGGTTCCTGATTCTCGGCGTGGTCGTCGCCGTTACGGGCCTGCGCGACCTGCAGGCGCTGCTTTTGGGCTTCTTCGGCGGCATCCTCACGGACGCCCTCAGCGGCGGGCTCTTCGGGGCGGGGGCCCTGGGAGGTGTCTTCGCGGCGGCGATCTCGATCCGGGTCGGAGCCGCGCGCCGGAAAGGAGGATCCAGCCCCGTTCTGGCCCAGGCGGTCGCGTTGGCGGTGGTGGTGTACGATCTCTTGGGACTGTTCGCCCCGATCCTCGCCGGTCTGGACGGACCGCCGGTAGCGACCTACCTCGCTGGCGGCGTGGTCCCCGACGCGCTGCTGAATGCGCTGCTCGCGTACCTCGTGGGCGGCCGGCTACTGAAACTCATAACCACGAAGGAAGAGAAATGGACCTGAGCAGCAGAAGCAAAGGGGCAGGCCGGGAGACGAGCACCCTCGGGCGGCTCCGTTTGGTCGACCCAATACTGCTCGTAACCTCGCTGGCGCTTACGGCCTTCGGCATACTCGCGGTCTACATCGCGGGCACCGATGATAGGGAGGGATACGCGCTGAACCAGATCCTCGGCTTCGTCGTGGGCCTTTTGGGGGCGGTGCCGCTGGCCCTCATGGACTACCGGCGGCTGAAAGCCTACCTGCCGCTTATCTACGGTATCACCATCGTCATGCTGCTGGCGGTGACGGTCGTGGGTGCCAGTGCCAAGGGCGCCCAGCGCTGGATCGACATAGGACCCGTGCAGGTCCAGCCGTCGGAGTTCGCCAAGCTCCTCGTGGTCGTGGTCCTCGCCGGGTACTTCGCCGAGCACCGCCTCGGCGAAAACACGACCTTTTTGAAGGCTTTGGGCATCCTGAGCCTCCCGGGGCTCCTCGTCTTCGCCCAACCCGACCTCGGAACCGCGCTCGTGTTCGCGGCCATCTTCTTCGTGATGGCCTTCGTCGGCGGGGCGAAGCTCTACCAGATCGGGGCGCTCGTGGTCTCCGCGGTCGTCGTGGCCGCCCTCTCGATCAAGCTCGGGGTCCTGGAGGATTACCAGATCGCGCGCCTCACGGCGTTCCTCGACCCTACCGGGATTACCGACGAGGGCTACCAGGTCTTCCAGTCCAAGCTCGCCATAGGCTCCGGTGGCGTCACCGGCAAGGGTCTCGACGCCACCACGCTCGCCAACCTCGGCTTCTTGCCGGAGGACCACACCGACTTCATCTTCTCCAACCTCGCCGAGAGGACCGGCTTCGTCGGGGGGCTCTTGCTGCTCGGGCTGTTCTTCGTACTCGTGTGGCGCATGCTCCACGTCGCGACCATCTCCCGGGACCGCTTCGGCGTCCTCATCGCCGTCGGTATAGCCACGATCTTCCTCTTCCACGTCTTCGTGAACATCGGCATGACGATGGGACTCATGCCGGTCACCGGCATCCCGCTGCCGTTTATCAGCTACGGGCGCAGCAACCTGGCGGTCAGCGTGCTCTCCCTGGGTCTCCTCCAGAGCATCGTCATGCGCTCGAAGAAAGACTCCTGAAAAAGCTCCTCCTCGCGAGCTTAGAATGAACTTATCTCTCTGATAAAATCGTCGGGTTTAGAGTACCAGGATTGATATATTGGAAGAGAGGTTAAGTTGAAGGTTACCTCGCTTGGCCACGCCGGATTGTTTATCGAGACCCGCTACGGAAGCATCCTCTGCGACCCCTGGTTCAACCCGGCCTACTTCGCCTCCTGGTTCCCCTTCCCGAGCAACGAGACCCTCGACCCGAGAACGTTCGGGAGCCCCGACTACCTCTACCTGTCGCACCTGCACCGCGACCACTTCGACGCGCGGTTCCTGCGCGAGCACGTCTCCAAGGATGCGACCGTCCTCCTGCCGGACTTCCCGCTAGACCTCATGGAGCGCGAGCTGCGGGACCTCGGCTTCTACAGGTTCATCAAGACCAACAACTTCGAGCCGGTCGACCTCGACGGGCTGAGCGTGACCATCGCGGCGCTGGTCGCGCCCACGGACGGCCCTTTGGGCGACTCGGGCCTGATCGTGGACGACGGGGAGACACGCATCTTCGACCAGAACGACTCGCGGCCCGTGGACCTGGAGACCCTCGCGAGTTTCGGTCCCTTCGACGTTCACTTCCTGCAGTTCTCCGGCGCTATCTGGTTCCCGATGGTCTACGACATGCCCGAGAAGGCGAAGCACGCTTTGGGCGTCAAGAAGCGCGCCAACCAGTTGTCGCGCGCCCTGCGCTACGTGCGCCAGATCGACGCATCCTTCGTCGTTCCCCACGCGGGACCGCCGTGCTTCCTGGACGACGACCTCTTCCACTTCAACGACCTCGACCGCGACCCAGCGAACATCTTCCCGGATCAAACGGTCTTCCTCGAGTTCATGCGGGAGAACGGCGCGGAGAACGGCCTGTCGATGATCCCCGGCAGCGTCGTTACCTTCGGCGAGGGGACTGCCACGGTCGAACATCCGCTGCCCGAAGATGAGGTACACGCCATCTTCTCCGACAAGCGGGCCTACCTGGAAGGCTACAAGGCCCGCAAGCAGCACCTTATAGACGAGGTCAAAGAGGGTCTGCCGCGCGGGCAGGTGGATATACTCTCCTCGCTGCGGGAGTGGTTCGAGCCGTTGCTGGAGCAGGCCGACTTGAACTGTGTTGGGATCAACGGCCGGGTGCTGCTCGACCTCGAGAGGGAGAAGGTCGTCCTCGACTTCCAGCAGCGGCGCGTCTACGAGTACGACGACGAGACGTCGTACGACTACCTCTTCCGCATAGACCCGGCGCTGGTCGAGCACCAGATCCTGCACCACGAGGAGGATTGGATCAACGGCCTCTTCCTCTCCTGCCGCTTCACCGCTACGCGCAAGGGGGCGTACAACGAGTACGTCTACAACTTCTTCAAGGTCCTCTCGCCGGAGCGCCTGCGATACTCCGAGGAGTACTACGCTCAGTCGGCGCCGGTGAGGCAGCTCTGGGAATGCGGCAACTTCATGGTCCAGCGGAGCTGCCCGCACCTGAAGGCCGACCTGACGCGCTTCGGGGAAGAGAAAGACGGCATCCTGACGTGTACGCTGCACGGCTGGCAGTTCGATCTAGCGACCGGAAAGTGCCTCACCTCCGACGAGTCGCGCCTCTACACACGGCCGATAGTCGAGAGGGTCGGGGAAGAGACGTCGGCGACGTCCCAGCACTAAAAGTACCCTCGACCCGCCGAAAGACACCAAGGCGGTACAATCCTCGCGTGTACGAACACAAGGAGGAGACGGTATGAAGAACAGGGTAGAGAGCGAGAGACGCGAGAGACGCGAGAGCGGCGAGAGCGGCGCCAACTGGACGCTCGGCTCCGCCGGGGACGTGGTGTACGTCGCGCCGGAGCCCGAGCCTCCTGGGGCCCGCGTGTGGTTCTTTACCCGGCTTGGCGGCGTCTCCGAGCCGCCGTTCGACTCCCTTAACATCTCCACCAAGGTCCCCGACGACCCCGACGCGGTCGCCGAGAACCGCGCCAGGATACGCGACGCGATGGATGGGCGAGAGTCGGCCTGGGTACGCCAGATCGCCGGGGACGGGGTCGCTCGGGTGAGCGAGGCGGGGCTCGCCGGGGAGGCCGACGCGCTGGTGACGGGCGGGGAAGGCTTCTCGCTGGTGGTCGCCATCGCCGACTGCGTGCCCGTGGCGCTCGTCGGTGGCGAAGCCGGCGGCGTGGGGATGGTCCACTCCGGCTGGCGCGGCACTATAGCGGAGATCTCTGGAAAGGCCGTTCAGAAGATGGGCGATACGGGCGTCCGGGCCTACATCGGGCCCTGCATCCGGCAGTGCTGCTACGAGGTCTCCGAGGAGCTCGCCGGCAGGTTCGCCGAGAGGTTCGGTCCCGAGGTGGTGGAGGGCCGGTACCTCTCGTTGCCGGACGCTATCAGGGGGAACCTCGAGGAGGTCGGGGTCGAGGAGGTACACGATCTCGGGCTTTGCACCGGATGCCGGCCGGACCTGTTCTTCTCGCACCGCAAGCAGGGGCCGAGAACGGGGCGGAACCTGGCGGCGGTGGCGCGGTTGCCGTAGCCTCAACGAGTCTTCCGGGTCTCCGTCACTGGTCGGAAAGGTGTTCGACGGGTATACTAAGTTATTGTAGACCGCGACGCGCCGGTCTCTTTTCGGGCGTATCCGTCCGGTTTAACAAGCAACGAGGAGCGTTCGTATGTTCGCAGTGATAAAGGTCGGCGGCAAGCAGTACCGGACCGGCAGGGACGAGGAGTTGGTCGTGGACCGGCTCGCGGGAGAGGTCGGGGACTCGGTGGAGTTGCCGGTCAGCTTTACGGCTGATGGGGACGATTTCGATCTCGGAGGCGGGACGGCCAGGGTGGAGATCCTCGAGCACATGAAGGGCGAGAAGATCCACATCTACAAGTACAAGCCGAAGAAGAACAGTAGGAAGAAGACCGGGCACCGCCAGGCGCGGACCCGCATCAAGGTCGTGGAGGTATAGGGAATGGCTCACAAAAAGGGTGGCGGCTCGTCGAGGAACGGTCGGGACACCGCCGGCAAGAGGCTCGGTGTCAAGGCTTCCGGCGGCCAGACGGTCTCTGCCGGTAGCATCATCGTCAGGCAGCGTGGTACGAAGGTCCACGCTGGCCTGAACGTCGGCAAGGGCTCGGATGACACCCTCTTCGCCAGGGTCTCGGGCCGGGTGAACTTCGCCAGGTCTCGCGGCCGGAGCGTCGTACACGTCGTCGAGGGTCCCGACGGGGTGGTCCTGGAGGGCGCTCCCATAGGAGTGACGACCTGAACGCCATCGCGGGAGGGGGCTCCTAGCCCCGTTGCAGTTCGTCGATGAAGCCCGGTTCGTCGTCCGCGCGGGTCGTGGCGGTGACGGGTCCGCGTCTTTTAATCGCGAGAAGTACAAGCCGCGCGGTGGGCCGGACGGCGGTCGCGGGGGCGACGGGGGGGCGGTGATCTTGCGCGCCACCGAAGATCTCCAGACCCTCGAACCTTACGCCTACCGCAACCTCGTCAAGGCCGAACGTGGCCGCCACGGCTCCGGCAACAACCGTGCCGGCGAGAAGGGCGCCGACGTGGTAATAGACGTGCCCGTCGGTACCCTCGTTCACGACGAGGACGGCCTGCTCGCCGACCTCTCCGAGCCGGGGCAGGAGTTCGTCGCGGCCGGAGGCGGCAGCGGGGGGCGAGGCAACGCCTCCTTCGCCACCTCGACCCGCCAGGCGCCGGCCTTCAGGGAGAAGGGGCTGCCCGGCGAGGAGAGGGAGATCTATCTCGAGCTCAGGGTGCTCTCTGACGTGGGGCTCGTCGGTCTCCCGAATGCCGGCAAGTCCTCCCTGCTGGCCGCGCTGAGCGCCGCCCGGCCGAAGGTCGGGGACTACCCGTTCACTACCCTCACGCCCGGGCTCGGCGTGGTGGACGAGAAGACTTACCGGGAGCCGTTCGTGGTCGCGGACATACCCGGTCTCATCTCCGGGGCCAGCGAGGGCAAGGGCCTGGGGAACCGTTTCTTGAGGCACATCGCGAGAGCGCGCCTCCTGGCGCTCGTCGTCGACGCCTCCGAAGACCCCGAGGGGGCGGAGGCCATCCTGCGCGTAGAGCTCTACGCCGCCGGGCTCTCGAACAAGCCGGCGGTCGTGGTCCTAAACAAGATCGACACTTTAGACGAAGAGCTGCGGGAGTACTTGCGGGAGACCTTCCCCGAAGCCCTCCAGGTCTCGGCGCTAACCGGCGAGTGCGTGACGGAGTTGCGGGATCTCCTCGAAGAACGGCTGCGGGAGCTGAGCGAACGGGAGATGGTGGGGGCCAACGGGGCGGGCTCCGGCCCGACGGAGCACCGCGTATTCCGGCCGACGTGGCAAGGGCTGCGCGTCGAGAGGGTCGAAGACGGAGCCTACGAAGTCTCCGGCGAGGATGTCGAGCGGCTCGCGCTCCGGACGGACTGGGAGAGTTCGGAGGGTGTACGGCACTTCCAGCGGGAGTTGGAGAGAAAGGGCGTCGTGGCGGCACTCAGGAGGGCTGGGGCGGAGCCCGGGGACGAGGTCAGGATCGGCGAGGTAGAGTTCGATTTCCAATGAGGGAGTCCGGTGAGGACAACAGGAGGGGTGGGAGATGAGCAGGGTAGGAATCTTCGGGGGGACCTTCGATCCCATACACCAGGGGCACATGATCATCGCCGAGCAGGTCGCCCAGGCCCTGGGCTTCGCGCGCGTGATCTTCGTTCCCGGCGGCGTCCCCCCGCACAAGACGGCCTCCAGCGTCAAGGCCGGCCCCGAGGACCGCTTCGACATGGTGGAGGCCGCCGTCGAGGGCAACGACAAGTTCTCCGTGGACCGCGTGGAGGTCGACGTGGGAAGGCCGATGCACAGCGTGGAGACGGTCCCGCTCGTCAAGGAGCGCCGGGGGGACCCGGGCGACGAGTGGTTCTTTGTCAGCGGCGCGGACGAGGTCTCCAACCTCCTCTCCTGGAGAGAGCCCGACAGACTTTTGGAGGAGGCCGCGATGGTGGCGGCCACCAGGCCCGGCTACGACATCTCCAACCTGGAGCACCTCGAGAAGGCGCTCGACAACTTCGACAGGATCATCCCCGTCGAGTGTACGCGGGTGGACATCTCGGCCACCGGTATACGACGGATGCTGGCCAAGGGCGAGAGCGTCCGGTACCTGGTGCCGGAGGGGGTTTACGAGATCATCCACGACAGGGGGTTGTACGGTGCTCGCAAAGACGAGGATGAGAAACAGAGACGGGAGGGAAGTTTGAGCTGGAGGAAAGAGGCGTGAACCGCGACGAGTCCGCGATGAGGCGGCAGCAGGTCGACGAGGCCCGGGGCGATCTGGAACTCACCCGGCACATGGCGGAGACGGCTGCCCGGGCCGCGACAGGGATGTTCGCCAGAGACGTCACCATCATAGACCTCAGGGAGATAGTCTCCTACACCGACTACTTCGTCGTGGCGAGCGCCGAGACCGAGCGCCAGACGCGGCGCATCGTCGAAGAGGTCCTCGAAAAGATGAGAGAAGAGGGCTACAGGCCCGCTCGCGGCGCGTCGACGAGGGGACGGCCTGGATCAGCCTGGACTTCCTCGATGTGGTCGTCCACGTCTTCACCGACGAAGCCCGCGACTACTACCGCCTGGAATCCCTCTGGCGCGGCGCCCCCCAGGAACGCTGGGAGGAGTAGCGCAGAGCTCCGCCGCGCGACACATGCGCACTTTGTAACGCGTTGACACTCGCCCCTTCCGTGCCTATACTCTGAGAGCTTTTTGGGGCCGTAGCTCAGCTGGGAGAGCGCCGCGCTGGCAGCGCGGAGGTCAGGGGTTCGATCCCCCTCGGCTCCACTCTGGTCGTCGCGGGTTTGTGGGGAACCTGAAGTGCCCAAAGAGTTCGAGACCGCGAAGAAGCATCGAGGGAGCGACCCCTCGGGGCTTCCGTCCGGCTTCCTCACGCGTTACAAACCCCAGATCCTGATCAGCGCCCTCGTCGTGCTCGTGCTCGCCGGGGGCGCTTACTACTCCTCCCGCGCCTCCGAGTCGGCCCCGAAGGTCGTCTACAGCACCTCCCTCGACGAGGCCAAGGCCGAAGCCCAGACGCCACTCCTGGTGAACATCAACACTGCCGACGCCAAAGAGCTCGACGAGTTGCCAGGAGTCGGTCCCTCCACCGCCGAAAAGATAATCGAGCACCGTCGTCACAGCGGCTCGTTCAGGTCCGTGGGCGAGATGGAAGAGGTTCCCGGCATCGGGCCTAAAACGCTCGAGAAGATAAGACCCTTTGCAACGGTTTGAGACGGCGGATCAGGCCCGGGGGCAAGACCTCGGGCTGGACCTGAGCCCGCCGGTACGCCTGGACCTCTGGGCGCTGCTACTCGCAATGGGGATCGTCGCGGCTACGGTCGCGCCACTTCTCGCCGCGATAATCTTTCTGACGAGCCTCGTAGTCTGTGCCGGCGTGGCGATACGGCGCGGCCTCGTCCCCGACGAGTGGAGGGCGATGGCCGTTCTCTCTCCGTTGTTCGTGGCGGGCGGGGCCGGGATAGCCCTCCTGCACACGACGGCCTTCGACCCCCTCCTCGAGTTTGCGACGGTTGAACCGGGTGAGGTCCTGGTGGTAGGGAGGATCACCTCTCCGCCGGTCCCGACGAAGGTCGGGTACCGGGCCGACATGCGGGTCGAGCACCTGTGGTACGAGGAAAAGGAGGTCCTGCGTGGCGGAGGCGTCCAGGTCTACTCCGGTGACATGCGGGTCGGGGTGGGGGACCGGGTGCAGCTGAACGGAGATCTCAAGCGTCCCGAGACGAAAGAGGACGGCTTCGACTACGGCCGGTATCTACAGACGCGGGGTATCTCCGGCGTGGTCTACGCTAAGGGAGTGTGGCTGGCGGACGAGGAGCGGGGCTGGGTCGGACAGGTGCACCGCCGGACCGACGCGGCCCTAGGCTACGGTTTGAGGCCCCGGGAGGGGGCGGTGGTGCGGGGGATGGTACTGGGCGATTCCTCGCGGTTGCCGGAGGAGGTCGAGGAGGCGTTCAGAAGGAGCGGTATAACTCATGTGCTCGCTATCTCGGGTCAGCACGTCGCGGTATTGGCGGCCATGATCTACGTGGTCCTGCGCCTCTTTGCCGTGCCGATGCTCTTCCGCAACCCGGCCACGCTTGGCCTGGTGTGGCTGTATATCTTCGTCGCGGGCGCCCCGCCGTCGGCGATACGGGCCGGCGTCGTGGCGACCTTCGTCCTCGCCGCCCCGCTCTTCGGGCGCCAGCTCTCGCCCCTGCACTTCATGACGACTATGTTGGCCGCCGTCCTGGCCTGGAACCCTTTGCTCGTCTACAGCCCCGGCTTCCAGCTCTCCGTCGCCGCCGTCTTCGGCATCCTGCTCCTCAGAAAACCGCTACAGGCGTTCGTAAAACGGACTATCCTGCGACCGTTCAAGGAGCCGCCGGAGCTGCTTGCGAACCTCCTGGCCGTCTCTCTGGCCGCCCAGATCGCCACCGCCCCGATCATCGCGACGAGCTTCGACGAGGTCTCGGCGATCGGGGTGCTCACCAACCTCGTCGCCGTGCCGCTCTCGGGCCCGATCCTCACTCTGGGCCTGCTTGGAACCCTCATGGGCAACTTCGTAGCACCCCTCGCCTACCTCATAAACGTTTCCAACGGCTTCCTCGTCACGGTGCTCGTTTGGGTCGCCGAGGCCGCCTCCGCTCTGCCGGTCGCCGCCGTGGCGACGCCGGGGGCGACACTGCCCCTCGTCGGGCTCTTCTACCTGGGCTGCATACCGGTCGCCATCGCCGAAGCTACGCTCCCGGAGGAGCGTTGGCCGAGGGTCGCGGGCTTGCTCGTCATGTGGGCCGCGCTCTGGACCGTGCTCGTCGCCGTGCTTTAGAGCTAGAATAGGCGCATGTCCGTCTACCTCTTGCTCGGCGACGACGAAGAACGCAAGGCCCGCAGCGTCGAGAAGCTGCGCAAGGGCCGGGCGGCAGAGGCCTACGACGCGGCCCAGACGAGCCCCGAGACCGTCGTCTCGGCCTGCAACTCCTACTCGCTCTTCGGCGACGGCCCCTTCGTCCTCGTCAGGAACCTCGACGCCTGGAACGCCGCCCAGAAAGCAAAGATTTTAGACTATCTCGAAGATCCGTCGCCCGAGGCCGACCTCCTAATGCTCGGCGAGAAGCTCGGCGCCCGCGAGAAGCTGCTCGCCGCGGTCAAGAAGACGGGCGAGGTCCACGACTTCAAGCAGCCGACCGGCAGGGCGCTCGCGAAATGGGCTATCGGTTACGCGAAGAAGCTTGGCATCGATCTGCCGGAAGAGGTGGCCGGGGAGCTCGTGGCGCGGTGCTCCGACGACAAGATTCGAGTCTCCAGAGAGGTCGAGAAGCTCGCGCTCTACGCTGAAGGAACTGCTACGCTGGAGGACGTTGAGGCATTGGTCCGGCCGGACCTGCAGTCAAACATCTTCCGGTTCGTCGACGCTCTGGGCGGCGGGGATCGGGGCGAGGCGCTGGAGTTGTTGGAAGCGTTGCTCGCTACCGGAGAGCCGCCGTTGCGGATCGTATACATGGTTCGGCGCCAGTTCCGTCTTCTGGCCCGCGCCCGCTCGCTCTTCGAGGGAGGAGCTCCCCGCCCCGAGGTAGCGAGCGCGCTCAAAGTCCCGCCCTTCGTCGCCAAGAAGCTAGAGGAGCAGGCCCGGAAGATGGACGAAAGAGACCTCGAACGGGCACTCGCCCTCACGCTCGATCTCGAAGGTGGGTTGAAGGGCGGAAGCGACCTCGCGGATGAGTTGCAGGTGGAGCTCGCGGTGCTGAAGTTGAGCTAGCGGGTCTCGCGAGTGACGGAGAGGAGTCGGTTTCCGCCCTTCTGGAACTCGTAGGGTACCCGCTGCATTTCGGCGCGATACCCTCGCGCCTGTAACTTACTTACGACCGGGCGTAGGAGCCGGGACGGCCTTCCGTCGTAGTTCAGCAGTGGGAAGATGCGTACTTCGCTGGCGACTCGGCACATCTCCTCGATAGCAGCGACGTGGAAATCTGCCGAGAGCTGCTTAGAGTAAGTGAACAGGAAGTGAGAGCTTAACGCCAGGTCGAACTCACCGTTACCGAATCCTAGCGAGGGTAGTTCGTCAGGACGGTAGCGCCCTTTCTCTAATCCTGGTGGGAAGTCTTCCAAGAAACGACGCATGGCTACCATTCTGGCCTGGCCCATATGTTCCGGAGAGCTGATCTCCTCCCAAACGTAGCGGTCCCGGTTGGCCTTTGCGCCGGTTACTACCGTCTCGTAAGTATCGTCGATACGACCGGCGATCTCTTTGGCAGTGAACCGGTAGATCGGATCGCAAGAGGTAACGCGGTATCCCTTTTGGGTCGCTTCGGCGTTGAAGCTCGCTGGACCGGCGGCGCAGTCGAGTGTCTTGCCTTCGAGGTCCTGGGGAGAGAGAGCGAACATCTCGACGTACTCCTCGTAGGAGCGTCCCCAAGGGACTACGTTATTGAGTTTCAACGGGAGCGGGCGTCCGGGCGGAAGACCCCGCGAAAGCTAGTAGAGGTTAGCCCTCGCCCCTGATGCCGGCGAGCGCCTTGTCGAGGCGGCTGGTCTTGCGGGAAGCCTTGTTGCGGTGGATGACGCCCTTCGTGGCGGCCTTGTTGTAGAACTGCTGGGCTTCGTCCCGGATCTGGGCCGCCCTCTCGGTGTCGCCGGCGTCGATGGACCTGTAGAAGTTCCTGGAGAGGTTCTTAAGGTGGGTGCGCACGGGCTTGTTCTGCTCGTACTTCTTGAGGCTCTGCTTGTCACGTTTGGATGGTGCGGGCATCCTGCGGCTCCTTTTGTATCGGATCTGGCCTAACCGGAAGAATGTAACACACGCTGAACAAGAGGGCAATCATGGTAGAATCTATCCGTGATAAATATCGAGCGTACGCGCAACTTCTGCATAATAGCTCACATAGACCACGGAAAGAGCACGTTGGCCGACCGGCTTCTGGACATCACCGAGGCGGTCGCGGAGCGGGATCGGATGGCCCAAATCCTGGATACGATGGATATCGAGCGGGAGCGGGGCATCACGATCAAGGCCCAGGCCGTCCGGGTCCTCTACCATCGCGGCGATGGCGAGTGGACTCTGAACCTCATCGACACCCCCGGACACGTGGATTTCACCTACGAGGTCTCGCGAGCCATCGCCGCGTGCGAGGGGGCGCTCCTCGTCGTGGACGCGACCCAGGGCATTCAGGCCCAGACGCTCGCCAACCTCTACCTGGCGATGGAGCACGACCTGGAGATCATCCCAGTCCTCAACAAGATAGACCTCCCCATCGCCGACGTGCCCGCCGTGACTGAGGAGCTCGTCGAACTTCTGGGTGTGGACGAGGAAGACATCCTCAAGATCTCCGCCAAGACCGGCGAGGGCGTTAGGGACGTCCTTGATGCCATCGTGGATCGTGTCCCCGCCCCAACGACCACGCAGGAGGAGACGCGAGGGCTCGTCTTCGACTCGTACTACGACCCCTACCGGGGCGTGGTCTCGCTGGCCCGCCTCGTGGACGGTGAACTGAAGAAGGGCGACGAGGTCCGGGCGATGGGGTCGGAGGAGCGGTTCGAGCTCCTGGAGGTCGGCTGCTACACTCCCAAACCGACGGCGCTGCCCGCGCTGTACGCCGGCGAGGTCGGGTATGTGATCGCGGGCTTGAAGGACATCGAGGCCCTGCGCGTCGGCGACACGGTGACGCGGGTCGCGGACCCGGCCGCGGAGCCCCTGCCCGGCTACGCCCAGGCGCTGCCGACGGTCTTTTCGGGGCTCTACCCGACAGAGGGGGACGACTTCGAGCGTCTCAGGGAGGCGCTCTCGAAGCTGCAGCTCAACGACGCCTCGCTCTTCTTCGAGCCGGAGAACTCGCGGATGGGGTTCGGGTTCCGGTGTGGTTTCCTGGGGCTGCTGCATATGGAGATCATCCAGGAGAGGTTGGAGAGGGAGTTCGACCTCGACCTCATCGCCTCGTCGCCGAGCGTGCGCTACGAGGTCGTGGTGGACGCTGAGGTGCGCGAGATCACCAACCCCAGCGAGCTGCCGGAGTTTTTCGAGGAGATCCGGGAACCGGTCGTGCGTGCGACGCTTATCTGTCCGAAGGAGTACGTCGGCGCGGTCATGGGCCTCTGTCACGAGCGGCGCGGCGTCTCGGTGGGGATGGAGTACATCTCGACGCGCAGGGTGCAGCTGACCTACGACCTGCCGCTCGCGGAGATCATTACGGACTTCTTCGACGCTCTGAAGAGCCGTACCCGCGGCTACGCCTCGTTCGACTACGAGTTCACGGGCTACGAGGCCGCCGACCTCGTAAAGGTCGAGGTCCTGGTCTCGGGAGAGCCGGTGGACGCGCTCTCGATCATCGTCCACCGCGACAAGGCGTACTACCGGGGCCGGGCGCTGACGGAGAAGCTCAAAGAGCTCATCCCGCGCCAGCAGTTCGAGGTGCCGGTGCAAGCGACGATGGGGAAGCGCGTGATCGCACGCGAGACGGTCCGCGCTTACCGCAAGGACGTGACGGCGAAGTGCTACGGCGGCGACATCTCCCGCAAGCGCAAGCTCCTGGAGCAGCAGAAGAAGGGCAAGAAGCGGATGAAACAAGTCGGGAGCGTGGAGATACCGCAGGAAGCCTTCCTCGCGGCGTTGAGGATCTGAAGCCTCGGGAACTCCGAAGACCGAAGCCAACGGCCATCGTGGTAGAATTTTCGGCATGACGATCTCCGTCAGGCAACGCGAGATATTGGTGAAGACCCTGGAGCTGTACATCCAGACGGGCACGCCCGTGGGCAGCAACGCGCTCACGGACGTGGTGGACGCGAGCAGCTCGACGATCCGGGCCGAGCTCTCCGCCCTCGAGGCGAAGGGCCTCCTCACCCACCCGCACACCTCGGCCGGCCGTGTCCCAACCGACGCGGGCTACCGTTTCTACGTGGACGCCCTGATCTCCGGGGATACGTCTGAAGACTCGCCGGAGGAGGGACCCCCGTTCCTCCGGGCGCCGGAGGGCTACGGCAACGTGGACGAGCTGTTGCAGGGGGTCTCAGAGGGGATGAGCGAGGTGACGCGCCTCCTGGCGGTAGTCGCGGGGCCTAGTGCTCTCGGGAGCTCTATCGCCCGCGTGGATCACCTGCCGTTGCGGGAGGGTGCGCACCTCATCGTGGTCTCCACCGAGAGCGGCGAGGCGTCGAGCACGACTATAACCCTGCCGTCTTACGTCGAGGACGGGGAGCTGCGCGAGATCCTGGCCTCCCTCAACACCTTTCTCGGTGGCCGCCCGATCGGTACGAACCTGGAACTGGCGGAGCTCGCGACCGCGAGACACTTCCTCACCGACTACAACCCGCTCGCCGTGGGCGCGGTCCTGGAGGCCGTCGAGGTTCTGGGACGGGCGACGGAGCGCGGCCTCTTTATCCGGGGGGCCTCGGCGCTCCTCGCCCGCCTGGACGACCTCGACCCGGCCAGCCTCTCGGCGGTCGTGGAGATCTTCGAGCGGCGCCGCTGGCTCCTCAAGCTCGTCGGCGACGCCCTGATCCGCTCGGCCTCGAACTCCTCCGGCGTGATCGTCTCTATTGGCGCCGAATCCGGCTTCTACAACCTGGCGAGCACGAGCCTCGTCGCCGCGGCCTACAAGCACAACGAACGCCCCTATGGCGTCGTGACCCTCATAGGTCCGAAGCGGATGGAGTACGATGCCGCCATCTCCACGGTTCGCTCCGCGGCCGAGGCCCTGACCCAACACCTGGACTCGAGGTTCTAGCGCAGCTTGGCGAGCACGAAGCGCGACTACTACGAGGTCCTGGGCCTGTCCCGCGAAGCCCCGGAGACGGAGATAAAGAAAGCCTACCGCAGGCTGGCCCGTGACCACCACCCCGACGCCAACCCGAACGACCCCGGCGCCGAGGAACGCTTCAAGGAGCTAACCGAGGCCTACGAAGTCCTCTCGAACCCCCAGGCGCGCAAGGCCTACGATACCTACGGGCACCAGATTCCCCGCGCGGGCGCCGGATCCGCCGGGTCCGGCGGAGACCCATTCGGCGGCTTTCAGGACATCTTCGACGCCTTCTTCGGCGACCAGTTCGGCGAGAGCCCCTTCGGCTCCTTCTTCGGGGGCTCCGGCATGCGTGCCCCCGCCCGCGGCAACGATGCTGAAGTTGAAGTTCAGGTCACGCTCCGCGAGGCAGCCTATGAGATAGAACGTGAAGTGAAGGTTCAGGTTGTCAAAGGGTGTTCGGTCTGCGACGGCGCGGGGGGGACGAAGACGCGCCAGTGTGGTACGTGCGGCGGAGCGGGCGCGGTGAGAACGGTGCGGCAGAGTTTGCTGGGGCAGATGGTCAGTACGCAGGCTTGCCCGACTTGCGGTGGGCGCGGCAGTATCATCGAGGTCGTCTGCGACAACTGCCGGGGGAGCGGCCGGGTCTCGGAGGTGGAGACGCGCCGGATCCGGATACCCGCCGGCATCGAGGACGGGATGGGTATCAAGGTCTCCGGGGCGGGGCACGCCGGAGAGCGAGGCGCGCCGTCCGGGGACCTATACGTGAGGGTAAGAGTAGAGGAGGACCCCGAGCTCATGCGAGACGGGGACGACCTGATCCACAGGATGAGGATCAACTTCGTCGAGGCGGCTCTAGGAACGGAGGCTGAGGTGCCGACGCTCGAAGGGATGACCGCCATGAGGGTGGACCCTGGGACGCAGCCGGGGACGACGCTGACCTTGAGGGGTGAGGGGATGCCTCGTCTCAGGCGACGGGGGCGTGGCGACCTCAAGGTGGTCGTGGACGTTATGGTGCCGACGCGGCTCAACGCCGAGCAGCGCGAGTTGCTAAAGCGTTTCGAGGCGACCAGCGGCGAGGAGACGTACGGCAATGGCGGCGGCGAGTCCTTCTTCGACCGCCTCAGGAGCGTCTTCCGGTAAGGTACTCGTCTTTGACGGAGATCACACGCCTTTTTTCCTCCTCCTATCTCGAGACCGGTGCCGTTCTGCGCCTCTCCGAGGAGGAGGGGCATCACGTCCACAAGGTCCTGCGCGGGCGCGCGGGGGAGAGGGTCGAGGTCGTCGACGGCGCGGGGAGGTTGTTCGTCGCCGAGCTACTCGGGGGGCGTGAGGCCAAGATACTCGAGGAGCGGCCTACAGCCGGGGGCGGCGAAGGAGAGGAGGTCGTTCTGTACCAGGCGGTGCCGAAGGGGCGGCACATGGACCTCGTGGTGGAGAAGGCGACCGAGCTCGGGGTGAGCCGCGTCGTGCCTCTCTCCACGGAGCGGGGCGTGGTGCGGTTCTCGGAGGGTGACGGGAAGGTGCTGCGCTGGCGCCGGGTAGCCGAGGCGGCGGCCCGGCAATCCCTGCGGCTTCGCATACCGGAGGTAGCGGAGGTCGTTCCTTTCCCGGAGGCTGTGCGTGAGGCGGGGGAGACCGGGGTGTTGTTGCACAACGGGGCGGACCTGCCGCCTCTGGAGGATGTCGTGCCGGGTCCGGTGGTCGGGCTGTTCGTGGGGCCGGAGGGTGGTTTCAGCGATGGGGAGCTGGTGATGGCACGGGAGGCTGGACTCTCCCTTGCGTCGCTCGGGCCGTACCGGTTGCGGAGCGAGACGGCGGGGATGGTTGCGGTGGCGCGAGTCTGCGCCGTCGTGGAGTGTACGAGGAGCGCCGGGAGGAGCCTGTGAGCGAGAACGGTTGCGTGTTCTGCAAGATAGCGAGCGGGGAAGAGGAGTCCGAGATCGTGTACGAAGAGGAGGGGGTGATGGCCTTCCACAGCATAGGCGGCAAGGCGCCGGTGCACGTGCTCGTCATTCCCAGGGAGCACGTCTCCTCTCTGGAGGAGATTGGGGAGCTCCCGGAGGGTGTGACGAAGCGCATCTTCGAGGTCGCGCAGGAGGTGGCGGAGAAGATGGACGTCGCTAGGTCAGGGTACGTGTTCAGGATCAACAACGGCCCGGATGCGGGGCAGGAGGTCTTCCACCTGCACGTGCATGTTATGGGCGGCGAGCGCATGGAGATGTAGCGGTGAGCTTACGGGACGACATCTCGCGTGATACCAAAGAAGCCATGAAGGGCCGGGACAGGCCCCGCATAGAGGCTTTGAGGCTGCTGAGCGCCGCGCTGAAGAACGGCGAGATCGAGAAGGGCCGGTCGCTCACCGGGGACGAGGAGATGGCGGTCTTACGGCGCCAGCTCAAGCAGCGCGAGGAGTCGGCTGACGCCTTCCGCAAAGTGGGCCGCGAAGAGCAGGCCCAGGCTGAGGAGACGGAGGCCGAAATCGTGCGCGGCTACCTTCCCGCTCCCCTCTCAGACGAGGAGATGAGACGGATAATCGACGAGGCGATAAGCGAAACCGGCGCCACGAGCATGAGGGACATGGGCGCCGTAATGGGCCGGGCGACTGCCATCGCCGGGGATCGGGCGGACGGTAGAAGGCTCTCCGCACTCGCGCGAGAGCGGCTGCAGGGCTAGAGTAGGATGCTACGGTAGAAGGTTAGGAGGAAACACGGAAGCCAGGGCTGAAAGAGAGGTCGAGGTCAAGCTGGTGGTGCCGCCGGGACGTATGCTGGAGGTCTTTGGGGACCGGGACGCTATATTGCGGCGCGTCGAGGAGCTCGTGGAGTGCGAGGTGATCGTGCGCGGGAACGAGATCCTGCTGCACGGGGAAGAGGCCGCGGTCGAAAGAGCCGAGGCGGTCTTCGACGGCCTCGTCGAGCTCGCGGAGAGCGGCAACCACCCTAGTCCCGAGACGGCCGAGCGCCTGTACAGGATGGGCGCGGACGGGGGCGGCAAGGAGGTCCTGGGGGACGTTATCGTCTCGCACCGGGGCCGCCGCGTCTCGCCGAAGACACGCAACCAGAAGGCCTACACCGACGCCATCCGCAAGCACCAGGTCGTCTTCGGAATCGGTCCCGCGGGGACCGGCAAGACATACCTCGCGGTGGCTCTGGCGGTCCACGCTTTGAACCGGGGGGAGGTCACCAGGATCATCCTGACCAGGCCCGCGGTCGAGGCGGGGGAGTCTTTGGGCTTCTTGCCGGGGGACGTGATGGCGAAGGTGGATCCTTATTTCAGGCCCCTCTACGACGCTTTGTACGAGATGATCGACCCGGCCAAGTTCCAGGCGCACCTGGAGAGGGGTATAATCGAGATCGCACCTTTGGCGTTTATGAGAGGCCGTACCTTGAACGACGCGTTCGTCATCCTCGATGAGGCGCAGAATACCTCGCCGCAGCAGATGAAGATGTTCCTCACGCGCCTGGGATTCGGCTCCAAGATGGTCATAACGGGAGACACCACCCAGGTGGACCTGCCCAAGGGGAAGATGAGTGGCCTCGAGGACGCCCGGAGAACGCTCGACGGCGTCGAGGGTGTCTCCTTCGTGCGCCTCAAGCGGGACGACATCGTCCGCAGCGACCTCGTCATGCGTATCGTCGACGCCTACGAGGGGGCGCAAGACGAAGGGGCGCAAGACGAAGGGGCGCAAGGCCCCTCCGAGGCCG
>JAUJNO010000006.1:30065-83211 GCA_030448125.1 Rubrobacteraceae bacterium
GGGGCGCAAGACGAAGGGGCGCAAGACGAAGGGGCGCAAGGCCCCTCCGAGGCCGGGGCGTAGGGCGTACCCCGACGGGGAAGGATGGCGGACGGCGTGGACAACGCTCCGAAGGACGAAGCCCCGAAGGGCGAGGTTTCGCAAGATGATCTTGGCTCACGAAACGAGGTCTCGGAGAACGGGGCTTCGGACCAACCTGTAGACACGGTCGGGGTCGGCGCGCCCGCCGGCGCACTTCCCGCGGGGGGAGTGCCGGGCAGGAGGGCGGAGGAGTTTCACCGGCGGGCGACACGTATGGAGATGCTGCGGGCCTGGCTCGAGGGGCTGCCCCGGGTGCGATTGTACGCGGCGCTGCTCTTCATCGTCTGGTTCTCGCTGACGCTCTTGATCGGGGTAGATGTCCGGCCCGCCGTTTCTGGCGGTCCGAGCCCTCCAACCGTTTTTCTCGGGGTGGGGATCGTGGTGGCGACGGAGATGTGGATCGCCTGGTACTTCCTCGAGCGGTTCGGGAGCAAGATCCTGCGCAAGAACGCCCTCATCCGCATCCTGCTCGCGGCCTCGCTCCTGGTACTCTTCACCGCGCTCGCCAGGGTCTTTGTCCTGCTCTCTCTACCACCGTACCTGATCCCGCTCGCCGGCCTTAGTATCTTGGGCACTATCCTCTTGGGCCCGCGCCTGATGTTCGTCATGGTCGTCATCGCCAGCGTCAACGTCGGCATCATCGCCGGCAACGACTTCTTCCTGACCGCGACCCTGCTCCTTACCTCGGGGTTCGCGATCTACACCGTCTTGCGCGTGGGGCCCCGGACGCAGCTCTTGCGAGCGGGGCTCCTTATCGCCCTCGTCACCGCGGTCGTGACCTTCGCGGTCGCCCTGATCGATGGCAGAAACCTTCGGATGGCCGTAGAGCTAGGAGGTATTGGACTCGCGAACGGCATCCTCTCCTTGATGCTCGCGATGGTCCTCCTCCCGCTGCTGGAGAACGTCTTCAACATCCTGACCCCTCAGAAGCTCCTCGAGCTCGCCGACACCGGCAATCCCCTCCTGCAGAAGCTCCTCCGCGGGGCACCCGGGACCTTTACCCACTCCATGCAGGTCGGGGAGCTCGCGCGCAACGCCGCCGAGCGCATCGGGGCCGATCCCCTGCTCGCCCGCGTGGGAGCCTACTACCACGACGTCGGCAAGCTCGAACACCCCAACTACTTCGTCGAGAACCAGATCTCACGCATGAACCCGCACGCGACCCTGGCACCCGGTCTCTCCGCCCGCATTATCAAACGCCACGTCAAAGACGGCGTAGAGCTCGGGCGCGAGTGGAACCTGCCCTCCGAGGTCCTGGACATGGTCGCTGAACACCACGGCGCGACCCGTATCGAGTACTTCTACCGCAAGGCCCTCGAAGAGGCCCTCGCGACCGGCGCGACCGTCAACGAGTCGGACTTCCGCTACCCTGGCCCCTGCCCGAAGAGCAAGGAGGCCGGGATCCTGATGCTCGCCGACTCTATCGAGGCAACCGTGAAGTCGCTCGAGAAACCGACCCCCAAACGCATCGAAGACATAGTGAACGGCACCATCCGGACCAAGCTCGAAGACGGCCAGTTCGACCAGTGCGAGCTGACGATGCGTGAGATCCACGAGACCGGCGAAGCTATCCGCGAGGCTATCATAGGGTTTATCGGTCCTCGCATCGAATACCCTGCGGCCCCCGGCGAACAGGCCCGTCCCGCGAAAAACTCGACCTCCTCCTAAAGACCGTTGCCTTTCTCCGTCGCCGTCCTGGACGAGGTGAACCACGAAAAACTCACCCCCGAACGCGCCACCGAGCTCTGCGCCGCCGCTATGAGCGCCCGAGGCCTTGACATTGAACGTATGGGCGAGGTTTCGGTTGCCCTCGTAGCCCTGCCGACCATACGCGAGCTGAACCTGAAGTACAGAGAGATAGATTCACCGACGGACGTGTTGAGCTTCGGCATCGACGGACCACGCGGGGAGATGGTCGGCGAGATCGTGGTGGCGCCGGAGTACGTGTACTTCGACCGGGCGGGGGTCGAGGAACTGGTGGTGCATGGGGCGCTCCATCTGGCGGGGATGGACCACGGCGACGAGTTCGAGGGGACCGAGATGGCCGCGGTGCAGGAGACGGTGCTGAGGGGTGCTGGTGTTCAGGAGGGGTAAGCAGGGCGCGAAGCAGGGCACGAAGCGGGGCGGAAAGGTCGTCAGGGCCGTGAAGGGGCAGCAGGGGGTTGCGCGCTCCTTCAACCACGCTTACCGGGGTTTAATCTACGCGGTGCGTACCCAGCGCAACATGCGCTTTCACGTCGTGGCTTCGGCGGTCGTTCTGGTGCTGAGCCTGCTCGTGGGCGTGAGTAAGCTGGAGTTGGCGATACTCGTGCTCGTGATCATGGCCGTCTTCGTCGCGGAGATGTTCAACACGGCGATGGAGTTCGCGGTGGACCTCGTGACCCGCGAGTATCATCCGCTCGCCAAGCTTGCCAAGGACGTCTCGGCCGGGGCCGTGCTCGTGACGAGCGTCGCGGCCCTGGCGGTCGGGTATCTCCTCCTGAGCGACAACCTCGGCCCCTTCTCGCTAGAGACGCTGGAGCGCGTTCGTAATTGGCCTGGGCACGTCACGCTCGTCGCGCTCGTGCTCGTCACCATCGCTGTGCTCTTGGGCAAGGCGCTCACCCGCGCACCGAACAAATTCCTGGGCGGGATGCCTTCCGGGCACGCTGCGGTCTCGTTCGCGGGATGGGTGGCGGCGAGCTTCGTCGCCTCCGAGGGGCGCTTCGCGGGGTTGGTCTCCCTGATCACGCTGCTCATGGCCCTGCTGGTCTGCCAGAGCCGTGTAGAGGCCGGCATCCACACCTACTACGAGGTCGCCGCCGGTGCGCTCATCGGCACCCTCCTCGCCGTCGCCGTCTTCCAACTCTTCTAGCCCGCCGTCCTATACAATCGGGCGTGTGGATCTCTCGCACGTTATCGAGGCCGCGCGCGCGGCCTCTTCCAAAGCTTACGCCCCATACAGCAACTTCCGGGTCGGCGCCGCGATCTTGACCGGGAGCGGCGCCGTCCACGCCGGCTGCAACGTCGAGAACGCCTCCTACGGGCTTGCGATCTGCGCCGAGCGCAACGCCGCCGCCAGGATGGTCGCCGGCGCCGTGAACCCGGACGACCGCAAGATACAACTCGTCGCCGTCGTGAGCCCCGACGCCGCGCCCTGCTTCCCGTGCGGGGCGTGCCGGCAGGTGCTGCACGAGTTCGGCTGCGAAGAGGTCGTCGTGCTCGACGCCTCCGGAGATCTCGAACGCTACCCGTTCCAAGCCATACTCCCGTATGCCTTCGGCCCGGAGGACCTGTGATCGAAGACTCTCGGAACGGCTTCAAGAGCGGCTTCGTCGCGGTACTGGGACGCCCGAACGTCGGCAAGTCCACCCTGGTCAACCAACTCGTGGGCGCGAAGGTCTCGATCACCTCGCCCCGGCCGCAGACCACGCGCGGTCCCATCCGCGGGGTCCGTAATGGCCCGGGCTACCAGGCGGTCTTCGTGGACACCCCCGGCTCACAGAAGCCCCGCGACACTTTACGCAGCCGCATGCAGCAGCAGGTCCTCGACAGCCTCTCCGAGTCCGACGTCGTGCTGCTCCTCTTCGACGCGGAAGGGGCGAAAAAGGGGCTCGGTACCGGCGACCGCTACGTGGCCCGGCTCGTCGCCGAGTCCGGGGCACCGGCCATAGCGTGCATAAACAAGGTGGACCTCCTGCGCGATCCATCCGAGGCGTTCCCGATAGTCGAGGAGGTCTCGAACCTCGCGGAGTACGAGGATGTGTTCTTACTCAGCGCGAAGGAGGGCCTCAACGTCGAGCCCTTGATGGAGACGGTGGTTGGGCTCTTGCCGCCCGGCCCCCACTACTTCCCCGAGGGCGCCGTTACCGATTATCCGGAGTCCCTGATCCTGGCCGAGTACATCAGAGAGAAGGCCCTGAACGTCCTGCGCGAGGAGGTGCCGCACGCGATCGCCGTGGAGATCGACGAAGTCGAGCGTAAGGACTCAGGGGTCACCGTCGTCTACGCTATCATCCATGCCGAGAGGGCGTCGCAGCGCATGATCGTGCTCGGCAAGAACGGCAAGACTATCAAGCAGATCGGCACCGAGGCCCGCCGCGACGTCGAACGCCTCCTCGGTACCCGTATTTATCTGGACCTGAAGGTAAAGGTTACTCCCGGCTGGCGCAACGACCCGCGGTTCCTGGAGCGGCTCGGGTTATAATTCGGCCGGTTACAGTGGCGTGCAGGTTTGTCGGCGAGGAGCGTGGCTCTTGGGAATGAGGGTGCGAGAGTTTGCGAAGACGGTGGATCACACGCTCCTCAAACCCGGCTCCACGGAGGAGGACGTCCGCCGGGTGTGTCGGGAGGCGGCCCACTACCACTTCGCCGCGGTCTGCATCTTGCCGTGCCACGTCAGGTCCGCTGCTAGAGAGCTGCGCGGGACGGACGTGAAGGTGGCGACGGTGGTCTCGTTTCCGCTCGGGGCCGACACGACGCTGGTCAAGGCAGCGGCGGTCCGCGATGCCATCCAGGGCGGCGCCTCCGAGATCGACGTGGTCATGAACATCTCGAAGTTTCTCTCGGGAGAGTTCGCCTACGTGGCCGAGGAGTTGGCGAGCCTCAACGGCGAGGTCAGCGCCGTCGCGATGAACAACGGCCTCAACGACGCTGTTCTGAAGGTCATCGTCGAGACGGGGTACCTCTCGGATAAGATGAAGCAACTGGCAGTGCAGATGGTGGCCGCGAGCGGGGCGGACTTCGTCAAGACCTCGACCGGCTTCGGGCCCGGCGTCGCCACCACCGAGGACGTCGCCCTTCTGAGAGAGGAGGCACCCGATGGGCTCGCCGTAAAGGCCTCCGGGGGCATCCGGACGCTGGAGGAGGCCCTGGACCTTTTGAACGCTGGAGCTTCGCGGCTTGGGACGAGCGGAAGCGTGAACATCATGCGGGAGGCCGAGGATGGCGGTCTACAGGAGTAAGGGGATAGTTCTCCGTTCGATCCGCTACGGCGAGGCCGACCGCATCCTGGACCTCTACACCCGGGACGCCGGCCTCGTCTCGACCATCGCTAAAGGCATCCGGCGCACCAGATCTCGCTTCGGCGGCCGCCTCGAACCACTATCTTGCGTCGACTTCCTGGCCTACGAGGGCCGAACCCTGGACACCGTAACCCAGGTCGAGGTCCTGCGCTCCTTTCACGGCGTCCGTGAGGACCTGAAGCGCCTCGAAGCCGCAGGAGGCATGGTCGCGACCGTCCGGGCCCTGTCCGGAGGCGACGAGGCCGACCGTCGCGTCTTCAACCTCCTCTACCACGCCCTCGACGCCCTCGAGAACCGCGATTCGGGCTTCGAGAGCGTAGAGGCAGCGTTCTCTTTGAAGCTCTCGACCCTGGCTGGCTACACCCCCCGTCTCGACGCCTGCGTTAGCTGCGAGCGCGATCTCGACGAAGCCTTCGACGGGGAGCTTCCCTACTTCGCCCCGAACCTCGGCGGCGTGCTCTGCGCCGACTGCCGCGCGGCGGCTTCGGACGCCTTCCCCCTGCCTCCCGAGACCCTCTCCTCGCTGCAAACCCTCGTCGCGCGCCCTATAAGAGAGGCCTCTATAGAGGAGAGGCTTGGAGAGAGCGTACGCCGGGTCGTCTCCGCCCACGTCCTCGCCCACGCCCCCGGCAGCACGGTCCTCGTCGCCCCCGACAAACGTACCCTCCGTCCGGCGTGAAGGCCGAAGAGCACGGACCCGAAGGTCTCGTGAGAACACCCGTGCCCACCCCGGGGTGGGCCTGCCTGACCAGTGTTGGGCGGCCGGTGCCGGAGCCACCCGACGGGGTGCGCAACGATTTCCAGCGCGATAGGGACCGCATCATCCACGCCAAAGCCTTCCGCCGGCTGATGCACAAGACGCAGGTCTTCATCTCCCCGGACGGAGACCACTTCCGCACTCGCCTCACGCACACCCTGGAGATGATGCAGGTCTCGCGCACCATCGCCCGTTCCCTGGGCCTCAACGAGGACCTCGCCGAGGCCATCGCTCTCGGCCACGACCTCGGCCACACCCCCTTCGGCCACACCGGCGAAGAGGCCTTCGCTCGCGTCCTCGCGGACCTGGACGACAAGCGCGGTTTCCGCCACAACGAGCACTCTTTACGGGTCGTGGACGTACTCGAGAAGGGCGGTAAGGGTCTGAACCTCACCCACGAGGTCAGGGACGGCATCCTAAACCATACCGGCAAGGGTTATCCGGCGACGAGGGAGGGTGAGATCGTGCGCGTCGCCGATCGAATAGCCTACGTAAACCACGATGTGGACGACGCTCTGCGGGCGGGCGTGATCTCCTTTGACGATCTGCCCAAAGAATCCATCAAAGTGCTCGGCGACAACATGAGCGCCAGGATAGACACAATGGTGCGCGACATGATCCTCACGTCGAGGACCCGGGGAAGGATAGCGCTCTCCGAAGACGTGTACGACGCCCTCATGGAACTGCGCAGCTGGCTTTTCAAGAACGTCTACCACAACCCGCGCTCCCGGGAGAATCACAAGGCCGGAGAAGTGATTGCGGCGCTTTTCGACTACTATCTGCAAAGACCGGAGGAGCGGGCAAAGAGCGACCCCGACCCCGTAACCGAGACGGTCGACTTCATCGCCGGCATGACCGACCGCTACGCCCTGGCGACCTACAAGCGCATCTTCCTGCCCCGAAGCGATACCATCTTCGCGTAGAGGTTAGAGAAGAAAAGCCGAAGCTAAAGCTACTCGCTGGAAGCCGGCGGCCGCGGTTATCCGGTGTTCAGGAGCCCGGAGGAGATGCCGGCTATGGTGAGGAGCAGGGGATGGGCTATCGCCTCGCGCTCGGGTGAGTCCTCGGGGAGGGAGCGGAAGCGTTTTAGGAGGCTCACCTGTATGTAGGAGAGCGGGTCCACGTAGGGGTTTCTGAGGCGAACGGAGCGCTGCAGGATGGGGGTGTTGTCGAGTAGGTGCTTCTGTTCGGTGATCCGGAGAAGCGCCCGCACGCTCATCGCGTGCTCCTCGGAGATCCGCTCCCAGAAGCGTTCCCTGATACCGACGTCTTCGACTAGCGTGGAGTAAGCCTCGGCGATGCGCAGGTCGCTCTTCGCCAGCGTCATCTGCATGAAGTCCACGAGCGTCCGGAAGAACGGCCACCCGCAGTACATCTCCCGCAGGAGGTCGAGACCCCGCTCGGCGTCCTCGTCGAACGTATCCAGCGCGGTACCGGCGCCGTACCAGGAAGGGAGCAGGAAGCGGTTCTGTGTCCAGGCGAAGACCCAGGGTATCGCGCGCAGGCTCTCCACGTCGGGGTTCTCGACCCTCTTCGCCGGGCGACTACCGATGTTCACCAACGAGAGTTCCCTTATTGGGGACACCTCGGAGAAAAAGGCGTAGAAGTCTTCGTCTTCGTACACCAGCCCCCGATAGGTCTCGCAAGACGACGCGGAGAGGCGCTCCAGCGCCTCGACCCATTCCTTCTTCGGTTCCCGTTCTCTCTCTTCGGCGCTCGCTTCCAGGACCGCGGCGAGCACGGTGTCGAGGTTGCGACGGGCAAGTCCCGGCATGCTGTACTTGAACGAGATGACCTCGCCCTGTTCGGTGATCCTGATATGTCCTCCGACCGTGCCGGGCGGCTGGGCGAGTATGGCATCGTAGCTTGGGCCGCCGCCCCGGCCCACCGTCCCGCCCCGACCGTGAAAGAGCCTGAGCTTCACGCCGTGCTCCCGGGCCACGACGCTCAGGGCCCGCTGCGCCTTGTACAGGGCCCAGTTGCTCGCCACGTAGCCCGCGTCCTTCCCCGAGTCGCTGTAGCCGAGCATGATCTCCTGCAGATCCCCCCGCTTCTCGAGCGCCGAGCGGTAGAACGGGTCCTCCAGCAGCCTCCTCAGCACCTCGGGCGCCTCTTCGAGGTCGTCTATGGTCTCGAAGAGCGGAGCCACGTTTAGACGGTTCTCCGTGCATCGTCCCTCGTCGTCGACTTCGAGCAGGCCAGCACTACGCGCCAGGAACTGCACCGCGAGGACGTCGCTCGCCCCACGAGCCATGCTCAAGATGAACGCCTCCACCGGCGACTCGGTCCCGTCCTCTGCTCGTTTGATCTGACCGAAGGTCTCCAGAACGTCCCGGCTCTCGTCGGAGAGATCCTCAGGCAGCTTCTCGGCCGCAGCTGGTTCTTTTAAGAGCCGCCGCAGAAGCTCGACCTTCCCGGCTTCGTCCAGGCTCTGGTAATCCTCGCCGGGCAGCAGCTCGCCGACGGCCCGGGCTATCCGGGAGCTCTCCTGGCGAACGTCGAGCCGGGCCAGGTGAAACCCGAAGACGTCCACCTGCCGGATGAAGTCTCGCAAGCCACCCTCCGCGACGCGCTCCCCGCCATGCCGGAGGAGGCTTCTGCGCAGCACGAGCAGGTCCTCTTTCAACTCCGCCGCGCTCCCGTAGGTCGCGGAGGAGCCCGGATCCGCGAGCGTGCGTTGGAGGCGGGCGGCCACGAGGAGCATCTTGCGCCGGTAGGGTTCGTTCATCTCCTGGTTTCTGAACTCGCGCGCCGTGTCGGGCAGGAGCCACTCGTACCGCTCGATGGAGTGCTCCAGCTCTTCCGAGATCGCCGCGAGCCTCACGGACTGGCTCAGATGCTCCGCGAGAGAGAGGGCGGAGTCCAGGTGGCGGTTGAGGATAAGGTCCCGATGCAGGTTCAGGGCCGTGCTTAGCGTCTCCGGTCTGACGAACGGGTTCCCGTCCTGGTCCCCACCGACCCAGGAGCCGAACTCGAGGACACGCCCCAGGATGAGGCTCTTCTCGGGGAACTGGCGGGCGAGCTCGTCTTCGAGGTCCCGGTAGACGTCGAGGGTCGATGAGATGAGGGGTTTCTCGAAGAACAGCAACGTTCGCCGTATCTCGTCCTCCACCTCGGGCCGCTCGACGCGCAACTCGTCCGTCTGCCACAGAACGGTTATCTCCTCGGCGAGGAATTCCTCCGCCTTGTTGCGCTCCCGAGGGGTGAGGTTCTCGACCTCCAACGAGCCGAGGATCTCGCCTATCCACAGGTGCTTGCGGCGGATACTGCGTCGCTGGGTCTCGGTCGGGTGCGCCGTCAGAACGAGGCTCAGGTTCAGCCCCTCGAGCACGCGCCCCAGATCCTCACCGCTCTGGCCCTCCCTCTTGAGCCGCGCCAGCGCGCTCCGCAGGGAAGCCCTCTGCGGCGGAGCCTCGGGCGAGGACTCGTACTGCCTCCTGCGCCGTATGCGATGGTAGCGCTCGGCGATGTTCACCAGCTGGAAGTACACCGAGAACGCTCGCACGATCCGTCCGAGCTCCTCCGCGCCCATCCGCTCTACTCGCCTCCTCAACCTCTCGTCGAGGTCGGGGTCGTAGTCGAAGCGGAGCTGCTTGCACAGGAGCCGGATCTCCTCCTCCGCCCCGAACAGACCCTTGCCCTCCTGCTCGACTATTACCTGTCCCAGAATACGCCCGAGCAGGTTTATGTCGCGCCTCAAAGGCTCGTCCTTCGGCTCGAAGCCTACCCCGGGCGGCAGATCCGCGAAGTCTGGCCGCGAGTCTCTTACAAATTGCCCGATCACGCTCACACCATGTAGAGTACCATCGGCTCCGGTCGGCATTCCGGGCCAGGGATAATATTTGTACGATGGTATAACGAGAAGGATCGAAAGGGCACGGCGGCGCTTGAAGATTTCGCCACGGAGCATAGAAGAAGTGCGAGAGGCCGCGAACATCGTCGAGGTGGCCTCCGAGTTCACCGCGCTCAAACGCCAGGGGACCAACTACACCGGCCTCTGCCCCTACCACCAGGAGAAGAGCCCTTCGTTCAGCGTCTCCCCAGAGAAGAACTTCTATTACTGTTTCGGCTGTCTGGAGCCGAACGAGCGAATCTGGACCGCGAGGGGTTTGATCCCGATAGGAGAGATAGAGATCGGCGATAAGGTCATCGGCCTCGACGGGCGGTGGGAGATCGTAACTGATAAGGAGATAAAAACCGGTTCTACTCTGAGGATCGGGACCGGCGCGGCAAAAGAAGGCATCGAGCTCACGCCGGATCACTGGTGCGTCTTTGTCAGAAAGAACGAAGCGGTGCGAGCCATCTCGGGGCTTCATTACAGGTCTAAGGAAGATGAGCGGCTAAGGCTCTCCGGCAGACTTCGCAACAGGGTTGCCGGCGCGAAGTTGAGCGTTGACCACGCTTCGAGCATTCGACCGGGAGACTTCTGGCTTTACCCCGTGGTTCCAGACGAGGATCGCGCTGATGCGCCTTTGATCGGAAAGCACGTGATCAAGACGTACACGAAGGGACCGAGGACCGAGCGGACCACGAAGTTGCACGTGAACACGAGCACGGCCTGGTTGTATGGTATCTGGCTGGCTGAGGGCTCGCTCTACAGGGGGGGTGTCAAATGGAGCTTTGGTGCCCACGAGTCCGAAACCCTTGCCGCGAAAGTCTCGCAAATCCTTGAAGAAGAGTTTGGCAAACCCAGCACCATAAAGATCAGGCCGGATAAGAACAACTGCGAAGTTACGTGTTCCAGCACGGACTTGGCGGCCTTATTCGGTTACTGGTTCGGGTGCGGATGTGAAAACAAGCGGGTACCGATCGAGGCGTTGAGCTGGACGGCTACGTGCCAGACGGCGCTCATTGAGGGGTACGCTGATGGGGACGACCATACCAGGGATGGGGTGACCGCGACCACCACGGTGTCGGAAGAGCTAGCTTATGGGATCTTTGCCTTGTGCGTACAAGCCCGGAAGGTTTGCTCCATCAACTCTATCCCGGCGCGCATCAGCAAAGATGGCGTAAGACACAGAAAGACCTACTCCGTCTTCGTGCTGAGTAAGGAGTCGACGAAGGGGTTTTTCGCGCCGATAGACGGCACGACTTACTATTGGTCTATCGTCCAAAAAGCCGAGACCTGTCGGGAGGAACCCACGACGGTTATCGATATCACTACCACGGGTTCGCACACGTTCTTGACCAAGATGGGCATAACCCACAACTGCCAGAAGGGCGGCGATGCCATAAAGCTCGTGATGGAGCTCAAGTCATTCTCCTTCGTCGAGGCAGTATCTCACCTGGCCGAACGCTTCGGTATCGAACTCAAGTTCGAGGGCCATTTGCCCGGGGAGGAACGAGCCGCAGCCCAGCGCACCGCTCGCCGCCGCTCCGCATACAAGGCCCTCGCCGCCGCGACCGCCTACTACCATAAGTACCTCCTCAAATCTCCCGCGGCGGAGGAAGCGCGCCATTACCTGGAGAGCCGCGGTTTTATGCAATCTACTATAGAAGAATTTCGTTTAGGGTACGCTCCGCCTCGCGGGCGGCCGGGCTTCATGCAGGCTGCTCGGAGGGTGGATCTCGACCATGAGGCGCTGGAGGCTGCAGGCCTGCTCTCGCAGCGTGGCGGCGAGCGTTTCGTCGACCGCTTGATGTTTCCTATCTCCGACCGGCGCGGCAGGATCGTCGGCTTCGGGGCACGTGCTCTGGGCGATGCGAAGCCGAAGTATCTCAACTCCCCCGAGACCGAGATCTTCAACAAGCGTTCACTTCTCTACGGTTTTCCTCAGGTCGCAGAGGCGGTGCGGCGAGAGAAGGCGGCACTCATCGTCGAGGGCTACACGGACGTGCTCATGCTCTACCAGTCGGGGATAAAGAACGCTGTCGCGACTTTAGGCACGGCTATGACCGAGCAGCACCTGAAGACTCTGAGCGGGCACGCGGACCGGATCTACCTGCTCTTCGACCCCGACGAGGCCGGCGAGAAGGCTGTCGAGAAGGCAGCTGTCACGGCGGCTGAACTGAAGCTGGACCTCCGGGTTTTGCGCCTCCCCGAAGACCCGGCCGATTGGCTCCTCGAACACGCACCCGGGGAGTTCCTGGACCTCCTCTCGAGGGCCATTCCGGTTCTCGAGTACGGTATCCAGCGCATCGCGGGCCGCGTCCGGGGAGCCGGCGCCACGAGCCGCGCCCGCGCCGTCCCCGAAGTGAAGGCGCTCGTGCGCCAGATCGAGGACCCCGTTCTCAATCGCGAAGCTTTACGCATCGCGGCCGAGGCTTTGGGAGTAAACCCCGAAGCGCTTCGCGAGGAGACCGGCCCGCCGAACGAAGCGAGCCGTCCGTCTTCCAGGAGACCGCGGCGCGCGCCCTCCAATCCCCTTACCGAAGCCGGGCGCGAGCTGCTCGCGATCGTGCTCGCCCACCCGGATCTGGCGTCTCGCGCTCTCCGTGAGGGGATGGCGGCCCCCGATTCCCTGAATGAGCCCGTCGTGCTCGGGACCGGGGACTTCGTTGACGAGGCGCACGCGCGCATCTTCGCTTTGTTGGTCGAGCACACGGAGGATCCCGGCGCTGTCCTCTCTGACGAGCGTGCCCGTCCCTTGATGGACGAGATCTCGGCTCTCCGGGCCGCGGGGGAGAGACTCTACCCCTCCGAGGCTTCCCTGCGCGCCGCCTGGTTCAGGTTCGCGGCCTTGAGCCGCGAGAAGGCCAAGCTTCTGACCGACGACTTCGACGAGAAGTACCGGCTGCACGCGGAGACAAAACGCCTCAACGCGGCCGCCGTGGAGGCGAGCAACCTCACCCTCGAATCTTGAAGTCCGGCCACCAGAATCGTATACTCAGCCGGTAAACTCTTCCCCTGTAGCTCAATAGGCAGAGCATTCGGCTGTTAACCGAAGGGTTGTTGGTTCGAGTCCAACCAGGGGAGCTCGGCGCGACCACGGAAGCCTCTCGTGGCTCCTGGCCACGGCCACCGTGGATCGTCCGCCGGGGCCCATAGCTCAGTTGGTTAGAGCATCCGACTCATAATCGGACGGTCCCAGGTTCGAGTCCTGGTGGGCCCACCCACACTCTTAGCCCCTCGAACCTCGATCATCCCGCAAGTATCCGCCATCGCCCGCAAAGATCCTCTACCTATCTTCCGGAAACACAACATGTTGTCTCCCAGGCTCGTGCGACACCACATATTCCACGACCGTGCCCGGTCCCTCGCCCCACTTCATGATCCAGATACGGAGCTCCGAAGGTATTTTCATAGATATTTAAGAGGGACTCCTATACCCTGGGGGGGAGGGAAAAAGAGCCTAAAACGCGCCTCTTTGGAGGTGGCGGGACGGGTGCGACCGCAGCGCGTTGCGTATTTTCCGTGCATATGCAAGAATTTCCTACGTCGTGGGTCAAAGTGGGACGTAGTGGGAGGACGAAGCCCTGGCCCTTCTTGGAGAGTACGAGCACACCCTGGACGAGAAAGGGCGGTTGACTCTCCCCTCCCGACTCCGGCCCTACTTTGAGGGCGGCATCGTTATTACGAAGGGGGTTGACCGTTGTTTGTTCGCGTTCCCGCCCGAGGAGTGGGCGGCTTTCAAGGCGAACATCAAGGCTAATGCTGACCTTTCGGCGAAGGGGCGGCAGCTCAGTCGTATGTTCTTCTCCATGGCGTTCGAGGCGACGCTCGACAGGCAGGGGCGGGTCTTGCTCCCGACGAAGCTCGCGGGCTACGCGGGCTTGAGCCGCGACATCACGGTGGCCGGGGTGGACGACCGGTTGGAGATCTGGGACACCGAGGAGTGGAACCGCTACGTCGCCGGCGCCGACGAGTCCTTCGCAGACATTATCGAGGAGTTCGCCGGGGGAGAATTCGGGGTTTGATGGCTACCGACCACTACCCGGTGATGCCCCAGGAGGCTGCGGAGGCGCTTTCCCTCGAAGGCGCCGAGAGAGTCGTGGACGCTACCTTCGGCGGCGGGGGGCACGCCCGGCGGATACTCCGGGAGCTCGGTCCCGAAGGGAGAGTCGTCGGTATAGATCGCGACCCCGAGGCGGCGGCGAGGGCGGCGAGGCTCGCCGAAGAGGACCGGCGCTTTACCTTCAGGCCCGGAGCCTACGACGAGGTTCTGGAGGGCCTCGTCGGGGAGGGCGAGAGGGTAGACGCGGTCCTCTTCGATCTCGGCCTCTCCAGCTACCAGATAGACGAGGCCGCGCGGGGCTTCAGCTACGTCCGGGAGGGGCCGCTGGATATGCGGATGGATCCGGGACGCGGGGAGTCGGCCGCCGACTTCTTGAATGGGGCCGAGCCGGCGGAGATCGTCGGCGTGCTCGTCCGGTACGGGGACGTTCCCCGCGGCGAGGCCCGGAGGGTGGTGAGGGAGGTCGTCCGGAGGCGGCCGCTCGCGAGCACTTTGGAGCTCTCGGAGGCCGTGCGGGCGGCGGTCGGCTGGAAGGAGAGGGGCGGTAACCCGGCGAAGAAGGTCTTCCAGGCCGTGCGCGTCTACGTCAACGACGAGTTGGGCGGTCTCGAGCGAGCCTTGAGTGCGGCTGAGAGGGTCCTCTTGCCGGGGGGGCGGCTCGTGGCGATCACGTTCCACTCCGGCGAGGACCGCATAGTGAAACGCTTTATCTCCGAGAGGGCCGGGCGCTGCGTATGCCCGCCGGAGCTGCCGGTCTGCATATGCGGAGCACGTCCCATCTTTCGTAAGGGCGTTGTCCGGAAGCCTTCGGCGCGGGAGGTCGGAGAGAACCCACGCAGCGCCTCGGCGCGCCTGCGCTCCGCCGCGCGCACCGCGGAGCCGCTCGAGGCGGATCGCCTTCCGAGGGAAACCTCCTAGTGGCCGCGCCGCAGAGGAGATCACGATACCGGACATCCGTGGAGAGTCCCATTCGGGGGCGGGACTCTCCGTGGGTGGTCCCGGAGGAAGCGCCGGGGGGCGCGCCGAAATGGAAGCGGCGACGCGGGGTTTGGAAGGGGCGTCTGTTCGTGGTGCTGGTGGTGGTGCCGGTGCTCCTGATGTTGGGGAGCGTCTACGTGCATACCGTGGCGGCTCAGTTCGGGGATGAGGTAATACGGCTAGAGGAGGAAAAAAAGGAGGCCGAGGACGAAGGAGAGCGGCTCGAGGTAAGGCTCACGGAGCTTTCGGAACCGGGGAGGATCCGGGCTCTGGCCAGGAGGGATCTCGATATGCGGGATCCCGGCGGCGAAGATCTCGAGACCTACGATGGGAGCGATGGGGAGGACGTAGTAAATGGCGGGGGAGAGAAGACGAAAGAGAACGGCGAATGATGTCCGGGGGCGCAAAAATCCGAGGGGCGCCACCGGGGAACGCGGAGAGCGCAGTGCGAGGGTCATGCCGCTCTCCCAGGGGCGGTCGAGGCGTTCGGGGCCTCCCGCCGAGCGCGGCAAGACGAGCAGGGCGGTGGGCCGCGGGAGGCTGCGCCTGGTCGTGGGGATGGTCGCGGTGGTTTGTCTCTCGTTGGGGGCGCGGGCCGTGCAGTTGAGCGTCGACCACGACGAGCGCTACGGCACGTTCGCCACCGAGGCGCACGCCGACGAGCGGCCGGGTGTCACGGAGGCTGGCGGCGTGGGACGAGGCGCTATAGTCTCCGCCGACGGCCAGCGTCTCGCGACGAGCCTGGACGCCGGCAAGGTTATCGCCACTCCCTACCAGATCGAGGACCCGAAAGCGACCGCCGGAGCTCTGGCCGAGGTGCTCGGCGAAGAGGTGGGGGATGCCGCCGAGATCGAGGAGAAGCTCACGGAGAAGAGCGACGGGGGCGGGTCCAGCGGTTACAGCATCGTGGCTGAAGAGATCGAACCGGAGAAGGCGCGTGAGGTAAGGGAGCTCGTCCTGCCGGGCATCTCGGTGACGCCGGATGAGAGACGCGTCTACCCGAACGGGCCGCTTGCCAGCCAGCTCGTGGGGCACCTCGGGACCGATAAGGCCTACGGTGGGGTTGAGGCCCGCTACGACGACGTCCTCGGGGGCGGCCAGGAGGTAAGACTCACGCTGGATACCGCGGTGCAGAAGGAGCTCGAGGGGGCGCTAGCCGGGGCCGCGAAAGAGTACGAAGGGAAGAGCGCCCTGGGGCTCGTCATGCGGGTCGAGGACGGGGCGATCGCGGCGCTCGCCCATACGCCCGGATACGACAACAACCGTTTCGAGGAGGCCTCCGAGGAGGTCAAGCGCGACCGGATCCTCACCGACCCCTACGAGCCGGGCTCGACGTTCAAGCCCTTCACGATGGCGGCGGCCCTCGAAGAAGGGGCCGTCTCCGAGGATACGACGTTCGTCGTGGCCGACTCGATCCCGGTCGCCGACGTCGTGATACGCGACTCCGAACCGCATGCCACGGAGATCCTGACTCCCGGAGGCATCCTCCAGCATTCGAGGAACGTGGGCACGATCCAGGCCGCCCAGTCTTTGGGCGGGGAGCGTCTCGTCGAGCACATAAAGCGCTTCGGGTTCGGGGAGGGGACCGGAGTGGACTTGTGGGGCGAGAATGCGGGTGTCGTGCCCCCCTTCGAGGAGTGGAGCGGATCCTCCATCGGCAACATCCCCATCGGCCAGGGGCTCACCGTCACCCCGCTGCAACTCGCCACGGGCTACGCCACGCTCGCCAACGGGGGGCGCGAGGTGACGCCCCATGTATCCGATGCGGCCACCCCCAACGGGGCCGGTCGCCGGGTGATAAGCGAGAAGACCTCGGCTATAGTACGCGGGATGCTCCAGAGCGTGGTCGACGAGGGGACGGGTCATCTCGCCCAGATCCCTGGCTACACCGTGTCCGGCAAGACCGGGACCGCGCAGAAGGTAGATCCCGAGACCGGCTCCTACGGCGACGAGTACGTCACCTCCTTTATCGGTTTCGCCCCCGCGGGGGACCCCGAGTACGTCGCCCTGATACTGGTAGACGAGCCGCAGAAGGACCTCTTCGGCGAGGTCGTCGCCGCCCCGGCTTTCCAGGACGTCATGGGCTTCACCTTGAGCCACTTCAACGTCCCCCCGGACCGCGAGAGCACGAAGTACGACCCTCCGCCCCCCGACCCAACCCCCGCCCCGGACGCGAGGAAGGAGGACAGGATACATTGAAACCTGTCTCCCTGGAAACGGTGGCACGGGTCGTCGGCGGCTCTCTGGCGGGCGGCGACGCGGCGGCTCTGGCGACGGGGGCATCGGTCGACTCGCGCTCCGTGCGCGGCGGGGAGCTGTTCTTCGCGCTCAAAGGAAGGGTGGACGGGACGGACTTCGCGCCGGAGGCGCACCTCCGAGGAGCGGTCGCGGCGGTTGCTACCCGGCCTCTTTCGGTACCGACGGTGGTTGTCGAGAACCCCGTCGACGCGTTGCAGGAGCTGGCGCGGTGGACTTTAGGCGGGATGGACGCGCCGGCGGTAGTTGGGATAACCGGCACCGTGGGTAAGACCACGGTCAAGGACGCCATGGAGGCTATCCTGCGGTACGCTGGCCGCCGGGTCTCGGCGACGGCCGGCAACTTCAACAACGAGGTAGGTCTACCGCTCACGGTCCTCGCCGCCGACGAAAGGACGGAGGTCCTGGTTTTGGAGATGGGAGCGACGCACAAGGGCGACATCGCCCACCTCTGTCGCATTGCCCCGCCGGAGGTGGGCGTCCTCACCGCCGTATCGCCGGTCCACCTGGATTCGTTCGGGAGCCTCGAAGACCTGGCCGCCGCGAAGGGCGAGCTGGCCCTGGCGCTCCCCGAGAGTGGGTCTCTCGTCTCTCCCCTGGGAGTACCGGAGGCCGCCGTCGGATCGGGGAGGAACCTCGCGCGGCGCATCACCTTCGGACGTGGACCGGAAGCCGACCTTCACGCCACGGAAGTCTCGGAGTTAGAGAGCGGACTCTCCTTCGAGTTGCACGTGAGAGACGGGGCGGAGGAGCGTGTGGTCGAGGTCAAGACCCCGGTCTTCGGGACGCACCTGGTCGAGCCTCTTTTAGCGGCGATCGGGGGCGCTCTGGCTCTGGGCCTGACCCCGGAGGAGTGCGCCCGGGGGCTCGTCCGGTTGCGGCGGACGGGGCTCCGGGGCGAGGTGTACAGGCTGCGGGACGACATACTCGTCTACGACGACTCGTACAACGCCTCGCCGGCGGCGGTCGCGGCGGTCTTGAGGTACGGGGCGGAGGGGGCGAGGAGGCAGAACCGGCGGCTCGTCGCGGTTTTGGGCGGGATGTTCGAGCTCGGGGCCGGGGCGAGGGAGTATCATCGGGAGGCAGGCCAGCTGGCGGGGGAGATCGGGGTGGACCTGCTCGTGTGCGTGGGGGACGAGGCACGATGGTACGCCGAGGCCTTTTCGGGTGAGGTTCTGTTCTACGAAGACGCCGGGGAGGCGGCGGAGGGGCTCGAGAACGAGCTGCGGGGGGGCGACTACGTGGTCGTCAAGGGGTCGAGGGGTGTAGGATTGGACCGTTTGACCCGGAAGTTAAAGGAGAGATTGGCTCTTGTTTAGCGTTATCCTGGCTGCGGCGATCGCTTTTGTGGTGACCGTCTCCCTGGGATCCAAGTTCATAGAGTTCCTGCAGACCAAGAAGTTCGGGCAGTTCGTGCGGGAGGAGGGGCCGCAGACGCACCTGATCAAGCAGGGCACGCCGACTATGGGCGGGGTGGTGATGTTGGTGGGCCTCGTCGCCGCGCTGCTCGTGGTGGCGCGTCTGAACGTGGCTACCCTGACGACGCTGCTACTCGTCTCGGTGGTCGCGGGGATAGGACTCTACGACGACTGGCAGAAGATCTCCAACAGGCGCAACGAGGGTTTGAGCGTGCGCTACAAGTTCCTGCTATTGACGCTGGCCGTGGTCCTGGCGGACGTCATGGCGTTGCACTACGTAGGCATAACGCAGAACATCGTTATTCCCGGTTTCGAGAAGAACCTGGTGCTCGGACCCGGGGTGGTCATCGGGGTCGCGCTCTTCAGCTTGCTGATGGTCCTGGTCATCGTCGGGACGACCAACGCCGTGAACCTTAGCGACGGCCTCGACGGCCTCGCGGCCGGAGCCGGGGCGATATCGCTCCTGGTCTACACGGCGATAGCCTTTCTGGAGCGGGAGTACGACCTGGCGATAATCTGCGGAGCGATGGTCGGCGCGATCGTCGGCTTTCTCTGGTTCAACTCCCACCCGGCCCAGGTCTTTATGGGCGACACGGGTTCTTTGGCCATCGGCGGGGTGTTGGCGGCCGCCGCGATCCTCACCAAGACCGAGCTGCTCCTGCCGGTCATCGGGGGCATCTTCGTTTTAGAGGCGCTCTCCGTGATAATCCAATACGGTTTCTTCAAGCTAACCAAGAAGCGCGTCTTCAAGATGGCCCCGATCCACCACCACTTTGAGCTCTCCGGGTGGGAGGAGAACAAGGTGGTGGTGCGGTTTTGGATAATACAGTTCGCATTCGCCGTCACCGGCTTCGTCCTCTACTACTTCACCCTCTACAACGACGCCGTATGAAGACGCTCGTCTACGGTCTCGGGGAGTCGGGCGTCGCTGCCGCCCGCACCCTCATCGAGAGAGGCGAGGAGGTGGTCGTGGCCGATTCCGAAGACTCGGAACGTACGAGAGGAATCGTTCACTCGCTCGGCATCGAGGGACGTTTGGGAGCCGAACCGAGAGTCCTGGAGGGGGGATTCGACCGCGTCGTGGCGAGCCCGCTCGTTCGTCCGCGAAACCCGGTACTTGCCGCCGCCGAAGAGAGGGGTATCCCGGTCCTCTCCGAGGTTGCCCTGGGGCTCGAGCTGCTGGGGCCGGGGGTGAGGGTGGCGGCCGTGACCGGGACTAACGGCAAGACGACCGCCGTGGGTATGTTGCGCGCCATCCTCGCCGCTTCCAACGTCCCGCACGCGGTGGCGGGTAACTCTTGGCGGGCCCTGAGCGGCTGCCTGGAGGAGGTTCGGGAGGCCGGCTTGCTCGTTTTGGAGCTCTCCTCTTTCCAGTTGCACTACCTGCCCGGGCCGGGCTTCGAGGTCGCCGCGCTTCTCAACGTCAGGCCGGATCACCTGAACTGGCACGCCTCGTTCGAGGAGTACGCCGCCGATAAGCTGCGCGTTTTCGAAGGGCAGGGACAACAAGACCTCGCGCTGGTGAGCTCCACCGACCTGGTGAGCAGGGAGTTCATAGACAGCCTCGTCGCGGAGACCATCGTCGTTGGGGAGGGCGAGACGTTGGTCGAGGGGGGACGTCTCTCCTTGCGGGGCCGGCCTCTGGCGGAGGTTGGAGAGCTGCCCTTCGTGGGGCCGCACAATTACGAGAACGCGCTCTTCGCGGCGGCCGCGGCGGAGAGGCTCGGCGTGAGGCTGGAAGAAATCCGGGAGGGGCTGCTCGGGTACCGGATCGAGGCGCACAGGTTGCAGGTCGTGGCGAAGCGCGACGGCGTGACATACGTGGACGACTCCAAGGCGACCAACCCGGCGGCGGTGGCGGCGGCGCTCGCAAGCTTCGAGGAGACCACCGTCCTGATCCTCGGCGGTTCGGAGAAGGAGACGGATTTCTCCGAGATCCTGCCGCTCCTCGATGATTGCCGGGCGATCGTATGCCAGGGCGAGGCGGGGCCCAGGATCTACGAGTTCCTGGAGGAGTGGGGCGTAGCGATGGACGTCTTCGTCTTCCTGGCGCCGGACTTGGCCGCGGCGGTGGAGAAGGCGCGCCGGTTCGCCCACCCTGGGGACGTGGTGCTGCTCTCGCCGGGGTGCGCGAGCTTCGACCAGTACGCGGGGTACGCCGAGCGGGGTACGGCCTTCGCCCGGTTCGTGAGCGCCGAGGAGGCTAACGGTTATAGAGGACACTCGAACGAGGGGGCCGTCGGTCGGTAATGTCGCTCCGAACGAACCTCTTCGTGGTGGCGCTGGCGCTCGCCTTGTTCGGGAACGTCATGGTCTACTCGGCGACCTCCAAAGATTACGGGACGCACTACCTGATCGTGCGCTCCGCACACGTGGCTCTCGGAGTGGTCGCGTTCCTCGTGGCCAGGTGGGTACGTTACACCTCGTGGCGCAGGATCGCGCCTGGGTTCTACCTCGTCGTGCTCGTGAGCCTGGTGCTGGTCCTGATCCCCTCTCTAGGGACCGAGGTCGGAGGCGCGCGGCGCTGGTTCGACCTGGGTCCGGTGAGCTTACAGCCTTCGGAGTTCGCGAAGCTGGCGGCGATCCTCTTGCTCTCCTGCGCGGTCGCCCGGGCGCGTCCGGGCTCCGGGCTGCCCCTCCGGCCGGTCGCGGCCGTGGGGCTGCTCTTCGGGCTCGTGTTCTTCGAGCCGGACTTCGGTACCTCGGTCGTCATCGCGGCGGGCGCGGCCGGGGTCTTGTGGGCCTCGGAGCTGAGGACGGGGGATCTGCTACTCGCGGGCGCG
Organism: Rubrobacteraceae bacterium; assembly: GCA_030448125.1. Classification (GTDB taxonomy): domain Bacteria; phylum Actinomycetota; class Rubrobacteria; order Rubrobacterales; family Rubrobacteraceae; genus Rubrobacter_F. The sequence continues at coordinate 51,237 of JAUJNO010000006.1, forward strand.
GCGGCGTTCGTGGCGCTCGTCGGGATGATGTTCCTCGAGCCTTACCGGCGCGAGCGCTTTTTGACCTTTCTGGACCCGTGGAGCGTCTCGGAGGGTTCCGGGTATCAGATCGTGCAGTCCATGGTCGCCATAAAGGCGGGCAGCTTCTTCGGTGCCGGGACCGGGGCTGGGGAGGGGGGCGTCGCCGTGCCCGAGGTGCAGACCGACATGATCTTCGCCCTCATCGGCGAGGAGCTGGGGCTCTTGGGGATGGTGGCCGTGATCGGGGCCTTCGGCTTCCTCACCATCGCGAGCTTCAAGATAGCTTTGGACGCTCCCTCGGTAATGGCTCGATGTTTGGCGGCGGGGCTCGCCACGATGCTCACCGTCCAGATTACCTTCAACATCGGGGCGGCCATGGGAGCTGTCCCTTTAGCCGGGATGACGCTCCCCTTCGTCAGCTACGGCGGCTCGAGCATGATCGTCTGCTTCGCTACCGTCGGGGTTCTCTACCGCATCTCGGAGGACGGCGAGCGAGCACGTGAGGTCGGACCCGGAAAGAAGCGGACGAGCGGCGGGAAGGGACGCCCCGCGAGTCTTGATCGCCGGCGGCGGAACGGGGGGACACGCGATCCCCGCGCTCTGCGTGGCGGATAGCCTCCGCGCCGGGGGCGCCGCCGTGGAATTCGTCGGCTCTACCACCGGTATCGAGTCCACCCTCGTCCCGAAGGCGGGCTACACCCTGCACGCTCTACCCCTCGCGGGACTCTCGGGCGGTCCCGTAAAGCGCGCCCGCGCCGGCCTCCTCTTCCTCAAAGCTCTCGTTCGTTGCCGGGCCATACTGAAAAAGTACCGTCCCGGCGTGGTGCTCGGCGTCGGCGGCTACGCGAGCGCTCCGGCCGTCCTCGCGGCGAACACCCTCAACATCCCCACCTTTCTCCACGAACAGAACTCCGTCCCCGGAAGGACCAACCGCCTCGCGAGCCGGTTCGTGCAGGAAGTCTTCGTGACCTTCCCCGCCGCGGCCGGATACCTCCGGGGCGCCAAGCCCGTGGGGATGCCGACACGAAGGGAGTTCTTCGAGGCGTCGAGGGAGGAGGCCCTGGAGAGGCTCGAGCTCGAGCCGCCGGTCGTCCTGATCTTCGGCGGTAGTGGCGGCGCCTTGAAGCTGAACCTCGCGGCCGCCGAGGCTTTCCGGGGCGCCACGCCGTACACGGTCTTCCACGTCTCCGGCAAGAGGGACTTCGCGCGCCTCTCCACCGACAATCCCCGGTACAGGATCGTCGAGTACGAGGACAAGCTCTGGCACCCCTTAGCCGCCTCCGACGTGGTGGTGATGCGGGCGGGCGCCGGCTCCCTGTTCGATGTGGCGGCGGCGGGGAGGGCGGCTATACTCGTCCCGTTTCCCCATGCCACCGGCGATCACCAACTCCACAACGCCCGGTACTTCACCGAGAAGGGCGCGGCCGAGCTCCTGCGCGATGATGAAGTAACCGCCGAAACTTTGCGTGCTCGTGTCGAAGATCTACTGAGCGACACGATACGCCGGGAGACGTACGCCGGAAATATGCGGGCTCTGGCTACTCCTACGGCTGCGGACGAGATAGCCGGGCGGCTGTTTGAAGCGGCGAACGCCACGGTGACGAACGAGAAAGGAAGACGAGGATGAGGATACACATGATCGGTATCGGCGGCGCTGGGATGAGCGGGGTCGCCGAGGTGTTGCACAAGAGCGGGCACGAGGTTACCGGGTCTGACCTCAAGGAGTCGCCGTACACGAGGAGGCTAAGGGAGGCGGGCGTGAGGGTGTACATCGGGCACGACCCTCACCAGATCGGGGACGCCGAGCAGGTGGTGATCTCCACCGCCATCCCCTCCACGAACCCCGAGCTCCTGGAGGCCCGGCGGCGCTCCGTACCCGTCGTTCCCCGGGCCGCGGCCCTCGCCCGCATCCTGGCCGGCGGTCGCGGCGTGGCCGTGGCCGGCACCCACGGTAAGACCACGACCACGAGCATGACGGCGCACGCCCTTCGGGCGCTGGGCGAGGATCCCACCGCCATCATCGGCGGCGAGCTGAACGACATCGGAAGCAACGTCGTGTTCGGTGGATCAGACCTCTTCGTCGCCGAGTCGGACGAGAGTGATCGCTCTTTCCTCTACCTGAAACCGCTAGCCGCCGTCGTCACCAACGTCGAGTTCGAACACCCGGACTTCTACGCCTCCCTCGACGACGTACTCGCGGCCTTTGAACGGTTCGTCGAAGCCCTGCCCGCCGACGGGCACCTCGTCGCCTGCGCCGACGACCCGAACTGCCTGCGTCTCGCGGCGATCGCTCCCTGCCCGGTCACGACCTACGGACTGTCGGCGGGAGACCTGCGCGCGAAGATACTCTCCTCCAACTCCTACACCCTCATCGAAGGCGACGAGGAGCGGGGCACGGTGGAGATGGGGGTCTATGGCCGGCACAACGTCCTCAATTCCCTGGCCGCGGCGGGCGTCGCCCGCTGGCTCGGCCACGACGCTTACCGTGCCGCCGCGAGCCTCAAGGACTTCTCCGGCGTCAGGCGCCGATTTCAGCTGAAGGGGGAGCGCGGCGAGGTCCGCGTCGTCGACGACTACGCCCACCACCCGACGGAGCTCTCGGCGACCCTCGAGGTGGCGCGGGCTACCCTGCGCCAGCAGGGACGGGTGATAGCGGTCTTTCAGCCGCACCGCTACTCGCGCACCCGCGCCCTCTACCGCGAGTTCGGCGAGGCCCTCACGCTCGCGGACGCCGTCCTCGTAACCGAGGTCTACGGCGCGGGCGAGATGCCCCAGCCCGGGGTTAGCGGCAAGCTGATCGTCGATGCGATCTGCGAGAGCCTGTCCCGCCCCGACGTCTACTACATCCCCGACCAACACGACATCCCCGGCGTGCTCCGGACTATCGCCGAGCCGAAGGACACCGTGCTGACCATGGGCGCTGGCGACATCTCCCGCGTGGGTGACGAGCTGTTGAGCGTGCTGGGCTAGGCAGGGACCCAGGGCTTGGCACGGATCCTTCTGTGGCAGTTCCTTCGGCCCGTCGCGATCTCGGGCGCCGTAGCCCTCCTCACCGCCCTCGCCGCCCTCACCGTCTCCTACCTCCTCTTCCCCGTGACCGGCGTAGAGGTCGAAGGAGCCCGCATGTTCCCTGAATCGGAGGCCTGGGAGGCCGTCCCAAAGCACGCCAGCCTGCTCCTCCTCAACCACGACGCCCTCGAACGTCGGATAGAGTCTAATTCTTGGGTTAAAGGTGCGGAGGTGCTGAAAGATTGGGAGTCCGGTATAGTTACGGTTGAGGTTGAAGAACGCAGGGCCGTGCTGGACGGAGACCTGGGAGGACGCAGGCTCGTGCTCTCCGCGGATGGTACTGAGCTTCCCGGTCTCGGAGGCGCCGCCCTGAAGCGGGTCGGGATCGACGAGGTGCAGCTAGAGGAGATCTTGAAGGTCAACGAGGTGCTAGAAAGGAACGGGGTCTTGCTCGACGCGGTCGAAAAGGTCGACGCGGAGGGCGTCGAGGCGACCGTCGAAGGCCAACGCGTCCTCTTCGGCGGTGACGTGGGGGACGGTCAAATCCGAGCCCTCGAGGGCCTCATCGAGGAGCATCCCGAAGCCCCCTACTTCGACCTCCGCGCGCCGGAGCGGGTCGTGATCGGCGCGGAGCCCGGTGCGAAGCCCGGTGCGAAGCCCGCGGCGGAGACGGGCGGGTAGCCTTTGTCGAAGCTGGTCTACGGCATAGACGTTGGCACCACGAAGATAGTGGCGATCGCCGGTCGGGTGATCGATGGTCGGCGGGGGTGGGCGGAGGTGGTAAGCGTGGGCGAGGCGCCGAGCCACGGCCTCCGGCGCGGCATGGTCGTGGACCGGGAGGCGGCGACCGAGTCGGTGGCCGAGGCTATAGAGGCCTGCGGGGGGGCTCTGCGCGACGGTCGCGGCAGCGAGGTGAGCGTCGGCATCGCCGGCGGCCACATCTCCTCTTACAACACCGAGGTCACGCAGCTAAATAGGAGCCGCGACCGGCTCGTGACCGAGCGGTTCGTAAGGCGGCTGGAGGCCGAGGCGCGGCAGGCCGAGCTCGGGGAGGACGAGAGCGTGATCCACGTCGTCCCCCGCTCCTTCGTCCTCGATGGCACCGAAGGGGTCAGACAGCCGGTAGGCCTCGCGGCGAGAAAGGTCACCATGCGGGCGCACGTGGTGAGTGGCGCGATCTCGACGATCCAGAACCTCCTTGGGGCGGTAGAGGACTGCGGCGTAAAGGTCTCGCGCGTGGTCCTCGAACCCCTCGCCTCGAGCGAGGCGTGCCTCCTCGACGAGGACCGCGGCCTGGGGGTAGCCCTCATAGACATCGGCGGCGGCACGACGGACATAGCCACCTTCATGCGCGGCTCCCTGACCCATACCGCCGTGATCCCCATAGGCGGCCAGAGCTTCTCGGCCGACGTCGCATACGGCCTCAAGACCCCCTTCGAGACCGCCGACCAACTCAAGCTCAAGTACGGTACCGTTATCTCCAAAGAGATAGACGACGTGGCCGCCATAAGGCTGGGCGAGAAGCACTACAACGCCCGTTTTGTCAGCCAGATCCTCGAGTACCGCGCCCAGGAAGTCCTCGAGTACGCCCGCGATTCAATGGACGAGGCCGGGGTCCGGGACCTCCTGCCCGGAGGCGCCGTCCTGACCGGCGGCGGCTCGCTCCTGGAGGGCATGGACGAGCTTGCCGAGAAGATCCTCGGGATGCGCACAAAGATCGCCATTCCGCGCCGCGTAAAGGGCAATGCTGAACCTGTACGAAAGCCTCAGTATTCAACCGCCGTGGGTCTGCTATACTTCTCCGCGAAAAACGATGACCGTAGACCGAAGGGTAAAGGTGCAAGGGCTACCAGTTTTGGTAGCATAGTGACGGCGGTCAAGGAGTGGTTTGGCTTCGGAGTGTAGCCTGGGAGGGTCTACACCGGTGGTAAGCCGAGAGCGGGCGGGAGAAGCTAGACGGAAGAAGGATTGAGAAGGGGTATGTTAGTGGACTCGGGCGCAAGTTATCTGGCGGTAATAAAAGTCGTGGGGATCGGTGGTGGCGGGACCAACGCGGTGAACCGCATGATCAACTCCGGGTTGTCGGGGGTTGAGTTCATCGCGGTCAACACCGACGCGCAGTCCCTCCAGATGACCGACGCCGACATGAAGATCCACGTCGGGGAGAAGCTCACCCGAGGCCTGGGCGCTGGGGCGGACCCGAAGCTCGGTATGGAGGCCGCCGAGGAGAGCAAGGCGGAGATCGAGGAGGCCGTCAAGGGCGCGGACATGGTCTTCGTGACGGCGGGTAAGGGCGGTGGCACGGGCACGGGCGCGGCGCCCGTGGTTGCGAAGCTGGCCCGGGAGGCCGGGGCTCTGACCGTCGGGGTCGTCACCAGACCTTTCGCCTTCGAGGGGCGGCGTCGTTCGACCTATGCCGAGGAAGGGATCAAACGCCTCAAGGAGAACGTCGACTCGCTCATCATCATCCCGAACGACCGGCTCTTGCAGGTGGCCGACAAGCGCACCAGCATGATGGACGCCTTCAAGATGGCTGACGACGTGCTGCGGAAAGGCGTGCAGGGCATAACGGACCTCATTACGGTACCGGGACTCATAAACCTGGACTTCGCGGATGTGCGCACGATCATGCAGAACTCCGGCTCGGCGCTCATGGGTATCGGGGAGTCGAGCAGCGAGAACAGGGGGGCCGAGGCGGCGAAGACGGCCATCTCCAGCCCGCTCCTCGAGGCGAGCATCGAGGGGGCGACCGGGATCATACTGAACATCACCGGCGGGACCGACCTCGGGCTCTTCGAGGTCAACGAGGCCGCCGAGATCGTGCATAACGCCGCTCACCAGGACGCGAACCTCATCTTCGGGGCCGTCGTGGACGAGACGTACGGCGAGCGCGTTAGCGTCACGGTGATCGCGACAGGCTTCGACCAGCGCCTCGCGACCCGGCGCCGCGATGAGCAGACGACCCCGGAGGATTCGCCGCGCGAGGAGCAGCCTCAGACCGAGGGCGACGTCCTCGACATCCCGGCCTTCCTCCGGCGCCGCTAAGCGAGACAACCCGTCTTTACCCTGATGACCACGCTCCCTGCCAGTACGCCGGGGGCGCCCGTGGGCTGCCGGATAAACCTTCATCCGGTGGTGACGCTATGACGAAGCAGAGTGTGGGAACAGAAGAGCTTATTCGGGAGCGTCTGGAGGTGGTGCGAGGGCGCGTTGCCGAAGCTCTGCGCGAGAGCGGACGCGGGCCGGACGAGGTGAGGATACTCGTCGCCGGCAAGTACTATGCGCCGGAGCAGATGGACGCGCTCGCCGGGGCAGGGGTGGATCTGTTGGGGGAGAACAAGGCCGAGGACCTCCTGAGAAAACAGGAGACTTTCGGAGACGCTTTCGAGTGGCACTTTATAGGGCACCTCCAGCGCCGTAAAGCGAAGGACGTCGTCCCCCGCGTCGCTCTCATCCACTCTGTAGATTCGGCGAGGCTCGTCGAGGAGCTCTCCAGGCGGGCGCCGGAGGAGGGGGTGGAGGTCCTCATCCAGGTCAACGTCAGCGGGGAAGAATCGAAGTACGGGGTTGAGGAGGGCGAAATCGAGCCGTTACTCGAGGCGACGGTGCGAACCGAAGGGAAGGTGCGCGCTCGCGGATTCGCGACTCTCGCACCCCTGGTTGAACGGGCCGAAGATGTGCGCTATGTTTTCGCAAAGTTGCGGGCGATTCGTGATAGGCTAGAAAGTAGTTGGAGTCCCCACTTCGACCTGTCGGAGCTCTCGATGGGCATGAGCAACGACTATAGGGTCGCCGTCGAAGAAGGGGCCACCATTATCAGGATCGGGCGGGCGTTGATCGAGGATACTGAGGAGGTCCGCTCGTGAGGAGGCTGGATGGGAGTTAGAGACCGTCTGGAGCGCGTCGCTGCGTGGTTCGGCTTCGGCGTCGACGAAGATGATTACTACGAAGAGGAAGAGGACAGGCGTGCCTATGGGAAGGAGCGCTACGCGGGCGAAGCCCCGGATGCCGAGCCACGCCCGACTGTCAGGCGTCTCGGTCGCTCGGATCGCTCCTCGGCCTTCGGTACCTCTTTGGGCGACCTCTTTGGTAGCGAAGGCTCCGGTGGGCGGGAGCGCCAGGGAACCTACGACGCTCAGGGTGGGTCGCAGGCGCACCTACGCGCCGTCCCGGATCAGCAGCGGGTGCCCCCCACGAGGGTGAGCGTGGTGGACCCTGCGAGCTTCAACGATGCCCAAGCCGTGGCCGACCGCTTCAAGCGCCAGCAGCCCGTGATCCTGAACCTCCAGCAGGCCGACGGGGAGCTGTCGAGGAGGATGGTGGATTTCTGCGCCGGCCTGACCTACGCCCTCGACGGCCAGATACAGACCGTGGCGAACCGGGTCTTCCTCCTGACGCCGCGCAACGTCGAGGTCTCGGCCGAAGAGCGCAAGCGGCTCGCCGAGCGGGCGTTCTTCAACCAACTCTAGGCTTTGGAGCGGGTAAGCATCATCGGGGCGGGCAAGATCGGAGGCTCGCTCGTCGCCCGGCTCTCGGCCACGGGTAACTTCGACCTCACGGTTAGCGACGTCCATGAAGAGCAGCTGAAACGTTTCGCCGAGGGTTACGACGTCGCTACCACCACCTCGAACGAGGAGGCCGCCGAAGGGAGCGGCCTGATCTTGCTGGCCGTAAAGCCCTGGGACGTGGGGAGGGTGCTCGACGAGATCTCCCCGGCGATAAAGGGCGGTGAGAAGGCGGTGGTGAGCGTCGCCGCTGGCGTCCCGATCTCGGCTATCGAGGGTAGGCTGCCTGGGGGAGCGGCGGTCTTGCGGGTTATGCCGAACGTGTGCGCGGCGGTCGGCCTGGGGAGTGCGGTGGTGGCCGCGAACGAGCCCGGCGGGACGTACCTGCCGGAGGTGATGGGCATCTTCCGGCACGTGGGCGACGTGGTCGAGCTGCCCGAGAGGCTCTTCGACGCCGCGACGGCGCTGCACGGCTCGGGGCCGGCGTACGTGGCGCTCTTCGCGGATGCTTTGATACAGGCGGGTGTAAGAGAGGGCATCCCTCGCGACGTGGCGAGGAGGCTCGTCAACGGGACTATCGGGGGCACGGCGGTCCTGCTCAAGGAGAGGGCGCCGCACCAGATCCGGGACGAGGTCATGACGCCCGGCGGGACGACGGCGGCGGCGTTCGTGGCGATGGAGAAGGCCGGTTTCGTTGCGGCCGTCTACGACGGCATAGAGGCCGCCACCGAGCAGGCCCGGAGGCTGGCCGAGTGATGGGCATGGTGCCGCATTTGGCGCTCACCCCGGCGCTCGCCTGGTTCTTGCAGACGTTCGGGTACCGCGTGAGCCTGCTGCTCGCGAACACGGTAAATTACGCGTTCTACATACTGCTCGGGTTCGTGATAGCGTGGATTCTGTTCAGCTGGTTCCCCGGCTACCCGTCGAGCCCCTTTTTCCAGGTCATCTACGACGCCGTGGGCGCGGTGGTCAACCCAATCATGATGCCCATACGGAGCCGGATGCCGCCCTTGAATCTCGGCGGCTTCGCGCTGGATCTCTCTCCGATAATCGTCATCTTCGGGCTGTACATCGGGCGGAGTCTGCTAATGTTGGTCATCGACAACTTTATACGACCTGTTACGGGGTGATTCTATGGCTATAAGACCGGTGGACATAAGGCGCAAGGAGTTCAAGAACGGCTTCCGCGGCTACGAGGCGAACCAGGTGGACGATTTCCTGGATGAGGTCGCGGACGAGTTCGAGCGGACCTTTGCCGAGAACCAGCGCATGTCGGAGGAGATAACGACACTCCAGGAGCGCCTCCAGCAGTTCGAGGAGCTGGAGTCTTCGATCCGGGAGGCGCTCGTACATGCCCAGCAGGTCGCGCGCGACCTCCGGCGGAACGCGGGTAAGGAGGCCGAGCTGATCGTGCGCGAGGCCAAGGAGCAAGCGCACCGCATCCTGGCCGACTCCTCGGGCCGGGTCGAGCGGGTCCAGGACTCCTACGAGGTCCTGCGCCAGGCAAAGCAGGACTTCTCCAACGACTTCAGGCACTTGCTAAAGAGCTACCTCGCCGTCATGGACAACGCCGATGTCGCCACGGCCAGGGAGATAGAGGCTTCCCTGCGTGAACGCCTCGACCTCGAGTCGGTCGCCACCGCCCGCGAAGCAGCCGAGACCCGCGGGTTGGATGACCGCGACGAGCCCGACTTGCAGGAGACCGGCAGCATGGAGGTAGTCGCGGAGGGCGGTGGGGACACAGAGCGCATAGAATCCGTCGCGGCCCCGGACGGTGGCACGGCCGGTGCGGAGACCGGCGAGCTAAGGTCGGAGCCGGAGGTCGAGGAGCCGGAGGTCGAGGAGGAGCCGGAGGTCGAGCCATCCAGCGTAGAGAGCCCGGCGGGCCAGCAGAGCACCTCCGGGGAGGCTGTCACCGCGGCGTCCGGGACCGATGTCGCCCGGGAGGTGGACCGCGAGGAGCCTATGCCGGCCGGAGAAGGCCGCACCGCCGACGAGTTCTTCAGGGAGAGCGAGACGCGGGAGGGCGAGACGCGGGAGGGCGAGACGTGGGCCGGAGAGAACGAGGAGCGCAAGATCTTCCGGGCGAGCCGCTTCTTGCGGCGGCGTGGATAAGGCCGGCACCAGGGTCGGGGCCGAGGACTTTGCCCGTCCTACCGAGGGCGGGGTCTACGTGAAGCTTCGGGTTTCGCCCGGGGCGAAGAGCACCGCGGTCAAGGGACTGTACGGGGAGGGTGCGATCAAGCTCTCCGCCGCCGCGCCGCCGGTCGAGGGTAGGGCCAACGCGGAGGTCGAGCGTTACCTGGCACGACTCTTCGGAGTGTCCCGCTCGGAGGTCGCCGTGGTCAAGGGCGCGTCGAGCCGGGACAAGCTCGTCTTCGTAAGCGGCCTCGGGCCGGGTGACCTCCAGGCCCGCTTAGATACCCTTCTTTGAGGATGGCCGCGCTCACCCCGCGGTCGTACCGCAATCTTTGCTGACGGCCGAAAGCTGACCGCCGAGAGCCACAACTTCGAGGTCGCTCCCGAAGAGGCCGGCGAGCGCCTGGACAGGCTCGTCGCCCGGCGCCTCGACGTAAGCCGTAGCGCCGCGCGGCGCATGATCGAGGAAGGATCAGTGTGGGTTGAGGGCGCCGAGTCCTCCCCGGCTCACAAGTTGCGCGGCGGGGAACGGGTAGAGGCCCGGCTCATCGAGGAGGGCCTGGAACCCGAGGACATCACCGTTCCGCTGGTCTTCGAGGATGAACACCTTCTGGTGGTGAACAAGCCCGCAGGGCTCGTGGTACACCCGGGAGCGGGGAATCGTTCGGGGACGCTGGTCAACGCGCTTTTGAGTAGGGGCATCGCGGGCGGGGAGGACCCGGAGCGTCCGGGAGTCGTACACCGCCTGGACCGGGACACCTCCGGTCTCATGGTGCTTACGAAGAGCGAGGAAGCCTACTCGGGACTCGTGGCGGCGCTCTCTGAGCGGCGCGTAAGGCGTATCTACCGGACCCTGGTCGTCGGGGAGAGGCTGCCGCGCACGGGGACGGTCGACTCGCCGGTGGGACGGGACCCCGCGAACCCTACCCTCATGGCCGCGGGGGTTGGGAGGCCGGCGGTTACGCACTTCGAGGTCATGCACGAGGCTGCGGGGCACGCGATGCTGCGGGTGCGCCTGGAGACGGGGCGGACGCACCAGATTCGGGTCCACCTCTCGGCTATAGGGCATCCCGTATACGCCGACCCCCTCTACGGCGAGGCCGTCCCGGGCCAACGTCTCTGGCTGCACGCCGAGCGCCTGGCCTTCATCCACCCGGTGAGCGGCGAAGCACTGGAGTTCGAGGCCTCCATACCCGAAGACCTTCGCGAGGCGGCTCGGGATTTGGATCCGGGCTTCCCCGCTACGTAGAGCCTTACCTCCGACGCCTTCTGACCGTGGGCTTTATTGTGTTCGGCGGAGCAGGTACAATAGCCCGGACCGACCCTTTAACGGCGTCCCGTGAGGCGCGAAGGAGGTAATAGGTTGAGACGATTGAGCGCCGGCGCCCGCCGGCACGGCACGGCGAACGCCATCGAGGCCCAGACCTTCACCGAGATTCTCTCCAAAGACGGTATAGATCGCTCCTTGAGGCGCATCTCGCACGAGATCCTCGAACGCAACGCGTCTTCTCTCGACGACCTGGCGTTGGTCGGCGTGCTCACCCGCGGGGCTCCGCTGGCTAGCAGGATCGCTGATAACGTACGGCACTTCGAGGGTTTGGAGGTTCCGGTGGGCGCCCTGGATATCACGCTGCACCGAGACGACCGGGAGGCGCTAGGCGCGCAGCGGGGCGAGTATCCCGAGGTGCGGGGGAGTCACGTTCCCTTCGACGTCACCGGAAAGACGGTCGTGCTCGTGGACGACGTGCTCTACACCGGGCGGACGGCCCGGGCGGCGATGGATGCCCTCCTGGAGCTTGGCCGTCCGGCGGCGATACGCCTCGCCATCCTCGTGGACCGCGGGCACAGGGAACTGCCCATAAGGGCGGATCACGTCGGGAAGAACGTCCCAACCAGCCGGGATGAGAGCGTGCGCGTGAGATTGGTCGAGACCGACGGGGAGGACGGGGTGATCCGCGTTGCAGATTAAGAACTTTCTGACCCTCGAAGAGGCTAGCAGGGACGAGCTGAGAGAGGTTCTGGACCTCGCCCGAACCTATGAGGCAGGGCACATGGTACCCACCCTCGCCGGCAAGACCGTCTGCCTGGCCTTCTTCGAGGCCTCGACCCGGACGGCCGTCTCGTTCGAGCTCGCCGCCCGGCGGGCGGGGGCGGACGTCATCTCGCTCTCCGAGAAGGGGTCGGCGATCCAGAAGGGCGAATCCCTGATTGACACCGTCGTTACCCTCGATGCTCTGGGGGCGGATGCTATCGTGATCCGTCACCCCGCGGCGGGCGCGGCTCGTCTTGCCGCCCGCTACACGAACGCCGCTATCGTCAACGCCGGCGACGGCTGCGGCCAGCACCCGACCCAGGCGCTCCTGGATCTGCACGCGCTCTCCAACTCTTTGGGCGACTTCGACGAGCTCGTGGGCAGAAAGGTCGCCGTGGTGGGCGACGTCTTGCACAGCCGGGTGGCGCGCAGCGTGATCCCCGCCTTCCGCGCCGCGGGCATGGAGGTCTCGCTTGTGGCCCCCGACACCCTCCTGCCCCGCGAAGCCGAGGCCTGGGGGTGCCCGATCCTGCCCTCCGTGGACGACGCGCTAGATTGGGGCGCCGAAGTTCTCTACACCCTCCGGCTCCAGAACGAGCGGATGACCTCCCGATCCCCGCGCGTCCCGTCCGTCGCCGAGTACGCTCGCTACTACGGTGTCGCGAAGCGGCACCTGAAGCCCGGCGTCCTCGTCATGCACCCTGGCCCCGTCAACAGAGGCGTGGAGATCTCCGGCGATGTGGTCCTCGCTAACTCTTCCCTGGTCCCCGACCAGGTCGCCTCCGGCATCGCCGTCCGTTCGGCGGTCCTCGCCCTGGCCGTGAGCGCCGCCCAGAAGGTGGCCGCGTGACGGACGGCCCGACGAGAGTGTCGGGTGACCTGATAATCCGTGACGCCCACGTCCTCGACCCCGCAAGCGGCCTGGACGGTATAGCGGACGTGAGGCTCTCAGACGGACGCGTGGCTGAGGTCGGGGAGAACCTGCGGGGTACGCGGCGCCTCGACGCGGACGGCCTGCATCTGTTCCCCGGCTTCGTGGACGTACATGCCCACTGGCGTACGCCGGGCCGGGAGGACGAGGAGACCATAGAGACGGGCTCCGCCGCCGCCGCCGCGGGCGGCTTCACGAGCGTCGTGATGATGCCGAACACCGACCCCATAGTGGACAGGCCCGTGGTCGTCTCCGGCCTCGTGCGTCGCGTCGAAAGGGAGTCGCGGGTGCGGGCCTACGTCTCGGCGGCCTTGCACGAAGGGCTCGAGGGGGAGCGACTCACGGAGATGCGCCTCCTCAAGGAGGCCGGGGCGTTCTGCGTCTCGGATGACGGGCTCGGGACACAATCGGCCGGGGTCTTGAGAAACGCCATGCTCTACGCGAAGTCCGCGGGGCTGCCGGTGATCCTGCACTGTGAAGACCACACGCTGGCGACCGGCGTGGTCCACGACGGGGTCGCGGCGGCGCTCGCGGGGATGCCGGGCTCGCCGGGGAGCGCCGAGGACGTGGCGACGGCAACGGCGCTGGTACTAGCAACGGAGACGGGTGCCAGGGTCCACGTAACCCACGTCTCGACCGCGCTCTCCGCGGCACTCGTCGGTTTCTTCAAGGGACGGGGAGACATAACCGCCGATACCACCCCGCACCACCTGACGCTCACTGACGATCTGGTAGGCACGCTGGAGGGCCTGTATCGGGTGAACCCGCCGTTGAGGCCGGATGCGGACCGGCTCGACGTTGGAAAGGCTTTGAAGGATGGTATCCTAGATTTCGTGGCCACGGACCACGCGCCGCACGCCTCTGAGGAGAAAGAGCTCCCGCTGGAGGAAGCCGCCCCCGGCTTCTTGGGACACGAGACGGCCTTCTCGGCACTCTACACGGAGCTCGTGGCGAAGCCGGGCGGGAGGCTCTCGCTCTCGCGGCTCGTCGAGACGATGGCGTGTACGCCGGGACGTTGGGTCAAAGGTGGCGCCTACGGGATCTCTCCGGGTGCGCCCGCGGACTTGACGCTCGTGGACCTCTCCGAGCAGTGGACGGTTCGGGCGGAAGCGCTCGTCAGCCGTTCCTCGAACAGCCCGTACCTCGGGCGGAGGCTCGAGGGGCGTGTCGTGGGCACGATGGTTGGTGGCGAGTTGGTATACGACGGAATGGGAGCAAGGTTTGGGGCAAGGGTTTAATTCGAGGCTCACTGGGCGGAGCCGGGCGTTAGTGGTGCTGGAGGACGGCGCCTCTTTCACGGGCTGGACCTTCGCGGGTGGCGAAGCCGGAGAGGTCTCGGGAGAGGTCGTCTTCACGACCAGCATGGTCGGCTACCAGGAGACCCTCACGGACCCCTCGTACCGCGGCCAGATCTTGCTCTTCACCTACCCCCTTATCGGCAACTACGGCATCATCCCCGGCGACGAGGAATCGCCGAAGGTTCAGGCCGCCGCCGTCCTGGTGCGCGAGTACACTCCGCACTACAGCAACTGGGCGAGCGAGCTCTCCCTGGCCGCCCTCCTCGAAGAGAACGGGGTATTAGGAGTCGAGGGGATAGACACTCGTGCCCTGACCCGCCACCTGAGGGACAAGGGCGCGATGCGCGGCGTAATCTCGACGGTCGAGCGCGACGTTAACGTTCTGCGCGAGAAGGCCAACGCCCACCCGAAGATGGTTGGCCTCGACCTCGCCTCCTCTATTACCGAGCTCTCCGAGCCTGTCCTGCTCCCGGCCTTTGGCGAGGAGCGCGGCCGCGTAATCGCCCTCGATTACGGGGTGAAGGGCTCCATCTACAAAGAGTTGCGGAGCCGGGGCGCCTCGGTCCTGGCGATGCCCGGCTCTACGCCCGCTTCGGAGGTCCTCGCGCAGGAGCCCGACGGCGTGTTTCTCTCCAACGGTCCCGGAGACCCGGCTGCCCTGAACGAGGCGGTCACGAATTTGCGCGGTGTTCTAGGGGAGAGGCCGGTCTTCGGCATCTGCCTCGGGCACCAGATCCTCGGCCTGGCCCTGGGCTGTGAGACGTACAAGATGCCGTTCGGGCACCACGGCGCGAACCATCCGGTCCGCAACTTCTCCACGGGACGGATCGAGATCACCAGCCAGAACCACGGCTTCGCCGTCCGCGAAGAGAGCCTGCCCGCGGGAGTGGAGATGACCCACCGCAATCTGTACGACGGCACGGTCGAAGGGCTCGCCAGTCCCTCGCTCCATGCCTGGAGCGTCCAGTATCACCCCGAGTCGAGCCCTGGACCGCGTGACTCCGGCTATCTCTTCGACGAGTTCGTAGAGGAGATCTCCGAGAAAAAGGCTCGGGCTTAGAGGACTTGGCGCGCCGGGACGACATAGAGAGTATCCTGATCATCGGCTCGGGTCCGATCGTCATCGGGCAGGCCGCCGAGTTCGACTATTCCGGGACGCAGGCCTGCCGCGCCCTTCGCGACGAGGGCTACCGCATCATTCTGGTCAATTCCAACCCCGCCACCATCATGACCGACCCCGAGCTCGCCGACGCCACCTACGTCGAGCCCCTGACGGCCGAAACGGTCGCCGAGATCATACGCCGCGAACGCCCCGACGCGCTCCTCCCTACCCTCGGCGGACAAACGGCCCTGAACCTCGCGATAGAGCTGCACGAGAGAGGAACCCTCGACGAGTACGGCGTCGAGCTCCTCGGCGCCTCGGTCTCCTCCATCCGCAAGGCGGAGGATCGGCAACTCTTCCGCGAGGCGATGGAGCGCATAGGCCTCAAGGTCCCTGAGAGCCGCGTCGTCAACCGCGTCGAAGAAGCCCTGGAGCTCGCCCGATACATCGGCTTCCCGCTCATAATACGCCCGAGCTTTACTTTAGGCGGCAAGGGCGGCGCCACGGCGCACGACCCCGAAGAACTCAGGCGCGCCGTAACCGACGGCCTCGACGCCAGCCCCGTGCGCAGCGTCCTCGTCGAGCGGAGCGTCATCGGCTGGAAAGAGTTCGAGCTCGAAGTCATGCGCGACCTCGCCGACAACGTCGTCATCATCTGCTCCATCGAGAATCTCGACCCCATGGGCGTCCACACCGGCGACTCCATCACCGTCGCCCCCGCCCAGACCCTCTCCGACAAGCAATACCAGACCCTCCGCAACGCCTCTATACGCATAATACGAGAGATAGGAGTACAGACTGGGGGATCCAACATACAGTTCGCGGTGGATCCTGAGGGGGACGACTTCTACGTGATCGAGATGAACCCGCGCGTTTCGCGGAGCAGTGCCCTGGCCAGCAAGGCTACGGGGTTCCCGATCGCCAAGATCGCCGCCAAGCTCGCGGTGGGGGTACTCGCTTGACGAGATCCCCAACGACATAACGCGGGTGACTCCGGCCTCCTTCGAGCCCGCTCTCGACTACGTCGTGACTAAGATACCGCGCTTCGCCTTTGAGAAGTTTCCGGGAGCCGTGCCGAGGCTCAGCACGAAGATGCACTCTGTGGGAGAGGTGATGGCCATAGGCCGAACGTTCACGGAGAGCCTCTCGAAGGCTATGGCTTCACTCGAGGTGGAGAGCGGAGACATAAGCTCGGTCCTCGACGAGCCGAACCCGTACCGGATCTTCGCGGTCTTCGACGCGTTGAGGGCGGGGATGGGCATACCGGAGATCGTTGCCCGTACCCAGATAGACCCGTTCTTCGTCGCCTCGATAGCCAGGATCGTCGCCGCCGAAGGCGCTACCTCGAGACCCTGAGCAAGGAGGAGTTGCTGGAGCTCAAGAGGACCGGTCTCCCCGACGAGTCCCTTGCGGCCGCCGCCGGTACCTCGACCGAGGTGATCCGGGGCCTGCGCGGCGCTCTGGGGTCCACCCGACGTACAAGTCCGTCGATACGTGTGCCGGAGAGTTCCCCGCCCGCACGCCCTACTACTACTCGACCTACGAGACCGAAGACGAGGTCGAACGCGGCGAGAACCCTTCCGTCGTCGTGCTCGGGAGCGGCCCGAACCGCATCGGTCAGGGCATCGAGTTCGACTACGCCTGCGTCCACGCGAGCTACGCTCTCAAAGAGGCCGGCTACGACGCGGTGATGGTCAACTCCAACCCCGAGACCGTCTCGACCGACTACGATACCTCCACGAGGCTCTACTTCGAACCTCTGACCGCCGAGCACGTCCTCGAGGTCGTCCGCCGCGAGAAGCCCGATGGCGTCATCCTCCAGTTCGGAGGCCAGAGCCCCCTGAAGCTCGCCCGCGAGCTGGAGAAGAACGGGGCGAAGATCCTCGGCACCCCCCCCGACGCCATAGACCTGGCCGAGGACCGCTCCCGCTTCGGACGTCTCTTGACCGAGATCGGCATCCCGCACCCCCGCTTCGGCACCGCCAGGAGCGCCGGCGAGGCGCGTGAGGTAGCCCGCGAGCTAGGTTATCCCGTGGTCGTGCGACCCTCTTACGTCCTCGGCGGACGCCGCATGGAGATCGTCTACAGCAACGAGGATCTGGACCTGTATTTGAGGTCCAGCGTCAGCGCCGACCCGGAGCACCCGATCCTCATCGACAAGTTCATGGAAGATTACGTCGAGGTCGACGTCGACGCCGTTTCGGACGGGGAGGAGGTGTACGTCGGGGGGATCATGGAACACGTCGAGGAGGCGGGGGTTCACTCGGGCGACTCCTCGTGCGTCGTGCCCCCGATCACCATCCACCGGGCGCTCGTCGAGCAGATCGAGGACTACACGAGGCGCCTGGCGCTGGCTGTCGGGGTCGTGGGTCTGATGAACGTGCAGTTCATCGTGCGCGGCGAGGACGTCTTGATAATCGAGTGCAATCCGCGCGCCTCGCGCACAGTGCCGTTCGTCTCCAAGGCGACCGGGGTGCCGCTGGCGAAGGTGGCGACGCGCGTGCTACTCGGAGAGAAGCTGCGGGAGATGGGCCTAGAGGGTGCTCCGGGTACGAACGGACGCTTCAGCGTCAAGGCGCCGGTGTTTCCGTTCGACCGGTTCGCGGGCGTGGATCCCCTGCTCGGCCCGGAGATGCGCTCGACCGGGGAGGCGATGGGGATAGACCGCTCCTTCGGCGGTGCCTTCGCCAAGGCGCTCACGGCTGCCGGACAGAAGCTGCCGACATCCGGGAGGGTGTACATCTCCGTGGCGAACCGGGACAAGCGGGCGGTCGTCCTGATCGCGCGGGCCTTCGCGGACCTGGGGTTCGAGATCGCCGGGAGCGAGGGGACGGCTGAGGTACTCAAGAATAACGGGCTCTCGGCCGCGGTTGTGCCAAAGATCGGGGAGAACGGGGAGGACGTGCTGGGCCTCATCGAGCGCGGCGGGGTGGACCTGCTCGTTAACACGCCGTGGGGCAGGGGAGCAAGGACGGATGGGTACCTGATCCGGCGAAAAGCCCTCATGCACGGCGTTCCCTGTATAACCACCCTCGCCGCCGCCGCCGCCGCCATCCAGGGGGTAGAGTCGAAGATACGCGGCGGTGGCATCGAGAGGGTCAACTCCCTGCAGGGCCTCTACGCCGCGAAAGCATAACCACGGCGGTATGAAGCTCCACACGGTAGAGGTCCTCCAACGGGAAAGGTTCGGAGATCACGCCCTGCTGCGCTACCGCTGGACCGGCTCCCCACCCGAGCCCGGCCAGTTCGTGATGGCCCGCGTCGCTAGCTCCACCAGCCCCACGCGCAGCCTCGACCCTTTCCTCCCCCGGCCGCTCTTCGCCCACGACTACGACGGCGAGGCCATGAGGCTGCTCTTCGAGATCCGGGGCCGTGGAACGGCCCTCCTCGCCGGAGAAGGCACCGAACTCCTGGTCAGCGACCCTCTAGGCCGTGGATACACCATCGACGGCGGACCGGTCGCTCTCGTAGGAGGGGGAGTCTGGGTCTCGCCTTTGAAGCTGCTCGCCAGGCACCTGGCCCGCTCTGGAGTCGCCCACGACGTATATCTGGAGATACCGGCCGCCGCCCCCGAAGCTTACGCGGCCTGGATCTCCGGGAGCTACCCGGACGCCACCCTGGTGCCCACCGGAGGAGCCTCGGACGCCTCGCGGGCGGTCCTCGAAAGTATCGGTGACCTCTCCCGCTATGCCGGTCTCTATGCCAGCGGTCCCGCTCCGATGCTTGACGCGGTGAAGCGTGTTTCCAGGGACACGATTCCGTCCCAACTCGCGGTGCGCGAGCGGATGGCCTGCGCGAATGGTTCCTGCTACGGCTGCGCTGTCCCGGTCTGGGAGGCTGGGGAACGCGCCTACACCAGGGCCTGCGTCGAAGGTCCCGTTTTCCCGGGTGAAGTCCTCGCTTGGTAACGCGCCGTGCCACGGTTGTCGGAACTGACCCCGACGTGGATCTCGGGGTAAAGCTATGCGGCATCTTGCTGGCGACGCCGCTTATTCCCGCCGCCGGCACCCTCGCGAAGGAGACGCTGGGGGAGGTAAAGGGCGTATACGGGGCGATGCTGCCGAAGACCGTCACCCCGAGGCCCCGGGCCGGCAACCCGCCACCCCGCGTCGCCGAGGTCTCGTCCGGGATGATCAACTCCATCGGACTGCAGAACCCCGGACTGGACCGGTTCCTGGAGAACCTCACAGACTACGACGTCGGTCTGCCCCTCTTCGTCTCTGTAGCGGCGGATACCGTGGGGGAGTTCGTCGCGATGTGCGAGAGATTCGCCGGCGAGGAGAGGGTCTCGGCGGTGGAGCTAAACCTCTCGTGCCCGAACGTCGAGCACGGCGGTCTCCAGTTCTGCGCCGGCCCGGGGACCGTGCGGGAGGTCGTCGCGGCCTGTCGCGTCCCGCTCTCGGGGAAGCCCCTGTTCGCGAAGCTGACCAACGAGGGCGTCGTGAATAACGCGGTGGCCGCCGAAGAGGCTGGGGCCGACGCGGTGACGCTCATAAACACCATCCCGGCGCTCGTATTGGATCCGCGCGAGCGTCAGGTCTCTCTGCGCGGCGGGCTCTCTGGACCGGCGATAAAGCCGATAGCTTTGCGGGCCGTTTACGAGGTCTCTCAGGTGGTGGGGGTGCCCGTGATCGGGGTCGGCGGGGTGACGAGCGGGACGGATGTCGCGGAGTTCATGCTCGCGGGGGCCGCGGCCGTGCAGGTGGGGTCGGGGAGTTTCGTCCGGGAGCCGCAGGAGATGCTCGAGGAGTTCGCGGCTTACCTGCGGAAGAACGGCCTGCGGGCGAGGGATCTCGCGGACGCTTTGACTGAACGTTGAGGGGTTACGCTGGTATACTATAAATTCGATGCTAAGGCGGGCGCCAGAGAGAAGTTCCGCGGAACGGCGGAGTGCTTTGGAGGAGGCGAACCGGGTGCGTTTCGCCCGGGCCGACGTCAAACGCGACCTCAAGAGTGGCTCGCTCAGCATCTACGACCTGCTCATGGACCCGTCCGAGGAGCTCAAAGGCGCCAAGGTCGAGGAGATGCTGCTCGCAATGAGGGGCGTAGGGCGGGTAAAGGTGACGAGAATCATGCGCGAAGCGGGGGTGAGCCGGTCCAAGACGCTCGTCGGCCTTACACACGGCCAGCGGGATCGTTTGATCAGGGCTTTGGGTTGCGGCGAGGAAGGCTAGTCGTCGTCTCCGGTCCCTCCGGGGCCGGCAAGTCCACCCTGATCCGGGCCTCTCTGAAGGCGGTGCCCGAGCTGGCCTACTCGGTCTCGGCGACCACGCGCGAGCCCCGTGAGGGCGAGGTCGACGGCCGCGACTACGTCTTCCTCGGTCGGGAGGAGTTCGAGAAGTGGATCGACGAGGGCCGCTTCCTCGAGTGGGCCGAGTACTCGGGCAACCTCTACGGCACGCCCGAAGAGAAGGTTGAGGAGTACCTGGAGACTGGGCGCTCGGTGATACTCGAGATAGAGCTTCAGGGGGCGCGTAAGGTGCGTGAGAAGCGGCCGGATGCGGTCATGGTCTTCGTTCGGGCACCCTCCCTGGAAGAGACGCGCAAGCGGCTGATGGACCGGGACACGGAGGACGAGAAGGCGCTCGAGGCGCGCATGACGACCGCGCTCAAGGAGGTCGCGGCGCGGAGCGAGTTCGACTACGAGGTCGTCAACGCCGAACGAGAGCAGGCGCGGGAAGATATTATCAGGACAATGCGCAACATTGTAGAAGGAGGCGGCGAAGATGCTGAACGAGCTTAAGATCGACGAGTTGTTGGGTAAGGTGGACTCACGCTACGGGCTCGTCTTGGTAGCGGCCCGTCGGGCCCGCCAGATCAACGAGTACGCGGCCACGCTGGGCCTGAACGAGTCCCTGGGCATCCCGGGACCGCAGGTTCACACCCGCTCCCAGCACCCCTTGAGCATCTCCTTCGAGGAGCTCCGGGCCAACAAGCTCGACGTCGGCTTCAGGAGGCCGCCGGAGGAGGCCGACGAGGAAAGGCCGGCGGACGCCGCAGCTGCCGGTGACGCCTTCCTGGATCCTCCGAGCGGCGCGGGCACCGCAGCCGCGAGCACCGGCGCCTCCGGCGAAGCCGGCGAAGATGAGGGCGCGGCCTAACACCCGGTAAGAGACCGGGCCTTGATCCTCCTCTCGGTCGGCCCCGGGCCGGGCGCGCTCCGGACGCCGGAGATCGTTCGCGAGCTCGCCTCCGCCGGACACCACGTCGAGGTAGTTCTTGGACAGGGTACCGAACACTTTGTCGGAGCCGCCGCTTTCGCGACGTTGGCGCCCGTGGTCGAGGAGGCCACCGAAACCCCGGAAGCGGTTATCTTCGCGCCGGCCACCGCTGGTACCCTGGCCCGTCTCGCTCGCGGCCTGGGCGAAGATCCCGCCGAACGAACCTACGCTGCCGGTGTCCGGCCGGCGGTGGTCGCGCCCGAAATGGACGAAGCTACCGGTGAGCATCCGGCCGTACGCCAGAACGTGGAGCTCTTGCGGGGGGACGGGTGTCGGGTGCTGGAGGGCTTCGGGGAGGACATGGTATCCCCGGGGGAGATCTCGAACGCGGTCCTGAATGCTTTGGGTGGGCCGCTCTCGGGGCTGCGCGTGCTGGTCACGGCCGGGGGGACGCGGGAGCCGATAGACACGGTGCGCTTCGTCGGGAACCATTCATCGGGGAAGATGGGGCGAGCCGTCGCCCGCGAGGCCGTGCGGCGTGGGGCCGAGGTCATGGTCGTCGCGGCGAACGTCGAGGTAAAGGAGCCGGGCGTAAGGTGGGTGGACGTCGAAGACTACGCGGAGCTGGAGGAGGCAACGACGAGGCTGGCTGTCCACGCCGACGCGCTCGTCATGGCGGCGGCCGTCTCCGACTTCACGCCCGCAGAGATCAACGAGGGCAAGATCCGGCGGGGCGGCACGAAAGAGTTGGAACTAAAGCTCGTGGCGACCGGAGACATCCTGCAGGCCGTCCGCGAGTCAAATCCGGACCTCTTTATGGTAGGATTCGCCGCAACCCACGGGGACCCGGTGCCCGACGCCCGTGAGAAGCTGGGCACGAAGGGCGTGAATCTCGTGGTCGGGAACGACATCTCGATCTCGGGATCGGGCTTCGGTTCCGACGAGAACGAGGCGTACATCGTGGGCAAGGACGGGGAACGTTTCGTGCCCCGGACCTCGAAAACGCAGGTGGCCCGCGCCATTCTAGATGCCGTGGCGCTGGAGATAGGAAACGGGAGGTAGGGAGCATGGCGGCAGAGAGTACGGTATCCAGGACGGTCGAGAGCGAGGGGGTGGGGGTCAAAACCTCGCACCTCTTCACGAGCGAGTCGGTCACCGAGGGGCACCCGGACAAGATAGCCGATCAGATCTCGGACACGATCCTCGACGCGGCCCTGGAGAAGGACCCCAAGAGCCGGGTCGCCTGCGAGACGCTCGTGACCACGGGTCTCGTGGTCGTTGCCGGTGAGATCACCACCGACACATACGTGGACATTCCCACCCTCGTCAGGCAGAAGGTCTCCGAGATCGGGTACACGAGGGCCAAGTTCGGCTTCGACGCCGAGACCTGCGGCGTCATCGTGTCGATAGACCCGCAGTCTTCGGACATAGCCCAGGGCGTGGACCGGGCCGCCGACTCCCAGACCGGCGAGAGCCCCTCCGAGATGAGCGACGCCGAGATCGAGGAGGTTGGGGCCGGCGACCAGGGGATGATGTTCGGCTACGCTGTCCGGGAGACCGAAGAGCTGATGCCGCTGCCCATCTCGCTTGCCCACGCCCTGACGCATCGCCTCACCGAGGTCCGCAAGAACGGCGACCTGGACTACCTGAGACCCGACGGCAAGAGCCAGGTAACGGTTCGCTACGAGGGCGCCCAACCGGTAGGGATCGACAAGGTCCTCATAAGCGCCCAGCACCAGGACGGGACCGAGAGCCGGATAAAAGGCGACCTCCTGGAGGCCGTGATCGAGCCGGTCATGCCCGAGGAGCTCTTCGATAAGGCGAACACGGACGTCCTGGTCAACCCCACGGGCCGGTTCGTCACCGGCGGGCCCCAGGGAGACTGCGGCCTCACCGGGCGCAAGATCATCGTCGATACCTACGGCGGGGCGGCCCCTCACGGCGGGGGCGCCTTCTCGGGCAAGGACCCGACGAAGGTGGACCGCTCGGGCGCCTACGCTGCCCGGTGGGTCGCCAAGAACGTGGTCGCCGCGGGCCTGGCGGAGCGGTGCTTGGTGCAGCTGGCCTACGCCATAGGGGTGGCCCGTCCCGTGAGCGTGATGTTCGAGACCTTCGGTACCGAGGCGGTCGACAAGACGACCCTCAACGCCCTCATCGAAGAGCACTTCGACCTGAGGCCGGGGGCGATCATACGCGACCTAGATCTGAGGCGTCCGATCTACGCGTCGACCGCCGCCTACGGTCACTTCGGGCGCGACGAGCCGGGCTTCGCCTGGGAGCAGACCGACCGCGCCGACGCCCTGCGCCGCGCCGCCGGCTTGTAAGTAGAGCTTGACCAGCCGCACGGCGCGCCACAACACGGCGCCCCTGCGCGGACCTTCGGGCAGGGGCGTCTCGTCGCGCCAAACGACGATGGCCCCTGCCGCGCGGGTAAGCTTGCTAATCTCCTCGCACGCTCTGCCGCCTTTGAGCTACCTCGTGCCGGAGCACCTCGCGGAGAGGGTCCAGGTTGGGTCGGCGGTCGTAGTCCCACTCTCTGGTTACGGGCGGCTCGGCGTTGTCGTAGAGTTCGAGGAGACCGGCGAGCGCCTCGGCGGGCGCCCGCTTAAGGAAATACGAGACGTAGTAGGGGCGTTCTCCCTTCCCGAGAGCCTGGTAAAGCTCTGCGGCTGGGCCGCCGGGGCCGCGGCCCTCTCGCTGCCCGCCGTGATTCGGATGGCGCTCCCACCGGGACTGGCAACCACCACCTATGAGGTCCGCCGTCCCGCTCCGAAGTGGCCCTGGAGAGCCGGCAGCGCCGTGGGCCGGATGGAGTTGCGGCGTACCTTAGGCGGTGAAGGTTTGAAGGCCGCCGAAGAAGCCGGAAGGGTCGTATTGACGCCATCGCTGCCCGCGCAACGAACCGTCGAGTGGGTCGTAGCCGGGGAGGGAAGCTTTGATCTGCGCCGGGCGCCTCGCCAGCGGGCGCTCGTCCAGGCCCTCGTCGGCCGCGATGGCGGATATCCGGCCGCGACCCTTCTGGAAGAGGCCGGCGCCGGGCGGGAGGTGCTCAGGCGACTGGTCCGGCGCGGGGCCGTCCGGCTGGAGAAGAGACCTGAGCCGGCGCCCGTATCGTATACGAGGGGTTCCGGCACGGGGCTGGCCACTTACGGGGCAGGGGTGGAACAGGCGCTCTCGCGGGGTGGAGCCTGGGTGTGGCGGTTGTCGAACGCGGAGAGCGTTGCGGCGGCGGCCGCCGTCGCGAGGGCTGCCGTTAAACGCGGAGAGCAGGCTCTGGTGCTCGCGCCGGAGATAGGGGCTGTCGAGCGGCTGGTGGAGGCGTTCGAGGAGCTTCTGCCCGCGGGGCTCACGGTCGCGCCGTACCACAGCGTTGTCGGCCGAAGCCGCTGCGCAGTCTACGAGGCGGCGCGCCGGGGGGAGGTGGACGTCCTGGTCGGGACGCGCGCGGCCGTACTCGTGCCGGTGGCGCGCCTCGGGGTAGTCTGTGTGGTGGACGAGCCGAACGAGGCGCACCGGGCAAGCACGGGCTACGAGGGGGTGCCGCTACACGTTCGGGAGCTTGCGACCGCGCGGGGCCGGATCGAGGGTGCCCCTGTACTCTTCTTCTCGCCTTTTCCTTCTTTGAGACTATATGCCCCGGAGAGCGGGGTGCTGCGCCTGCCGCCCCGGGAGCCCGACCGATGGCCCTCGGTCGCCGTGGTGGACATGAGGGGTACGGGGGCCGTCTTGAGTTCGACTCTGCTCGACGCCTGCCGCCGGACGATCCGGAACGAGGGGCGCGTCGGTGTCCTGGTCAACCGGCTCGGTAGCGCCGCCAGCGTCTCTTGCAACCGGTGCGGCTTCGTCCGGACGTGTCCGGAGTGTGATCTGCCCCTGAGGCTTCGGGACGCGACTGGATCCGGCTCCCTATTTTGCGGTCACTGTGGGCACAAAGAGACCGCCGGCAAGGAGTGTCCGGCGTGCGGTTCGGATCGCCTCATCGCCGCCGGCTTCGCGGTCGAGCGGGTGCGGGCGGAGTTGAAGGAGACCCTTCGCGTCGAGGTGGGGCTCCTGACGGCTGACAGGCGGGAAGGGGAGGAGGCGCCGGTCGTGGTCGGCACGGCCCGGTGCGTGCTCGAGGGAGAGTGGGATTTGGTCGTGGTCCCCGACGCGGACTCGCTCCTCTTCGGTGGGGCGGGCTCCACCGAGAGAGGTTTCAGGCTCTTGCACGGGGCGGCCCAGTCCAGCCGGGTTCGGCTGCTCGTGCAGACCCGCTCGCCGGAGGACCACGTTCTGCGGGCGGCGCTCCGGGGTGACTATGAGGCGTTCGCGGCGGTGGAGCTCCCCAAGCGTCGCAAGCTGCGCTACCCGCCCCACGCGCACCTGGCGGAGGTCGTGTTCGAGGGGTCCGAGGAGACGGTGCGGCGTGCGGTAGAATCACGGCTGCGGCCGGCCCTCATCGGCGGGGTAGAGATGCTCGGCCCGACGCCGTTTCCGGGTTTCTCGAGAGACGGGAGGCGCCCCGCCTGGCGGGTGTTGTTGAGGAGCCGCAAGCGCACCGCTTTAGCGAAAGCCGCGGCGCTCGCCGCCCGGCTGGCGGCTGAGAGCCGCGGTCGGGGCCAGAACCACGGCGGACTCGAAGCGCGCATAAACATGGACCCCGAGGAGGTTTAAAAAAGTGGAGAAAGCGGCGCACGATATCAGGACGTTCGGGGACCCGGTCTTGAAGTCGCGGGCGACCCCGGTGAAGGACTTCGACGAGTCGCTCGTGTATCTGGCGGAGGAGATGATGAGGGTCATGCGCGAGGCCGAGGGCGTGGGACTCGCCGCCAACCAGATAGGACGTCTCAAGCGTATCTTCGTCGCGGCCCACGAAGACGAAGAATACGCGATCGTCAACCCGGTGATCGAGGAGCGCTCCGAGGCGAGCGAGAACGACACCGAAGGATGCCTCTCTATCCCGGAGATCAAGGTTGACGTGGAACGCCCGGCCGCCGTGACGGTCTCGGGCCGAAACCCCGCAGGCGAGCACGTGCACGTCGAGGCCCAGGGCCTCCTCGCCCGCATCTTCCAACACGAGATAGACCACCTCGACGGCATCCTGATCCTGGATCGCACCGACCGCGAGTCTCGCAAGAACGCCATGCGCGAGATGCGGGAACGCATGATGGCCCGCCGGTAAACCCCACCACGCCAGAGACGACTCCATGAAGCTAGCGTTCGCCGGCACCCCGGCCTTCGCCGCCACCATCCTGCGCGGCCTCCTGGCCTCGGACCACGAGGTAGGACTCGTGATCTCCCAGCCCAGCCGCCGCCGCGGCCGCGGCCGCAAGCTCTCCGCGACCCCCGTGGCCGAGCTCGCGCTCGCCACGGGTCTCCCCTTGCGCCAGCCGGCCCGCATCGGTGAGGTGACAGAGGAGATCTCTACCCACGACGCCCTCGTGGTCGCGGCCTACGGACAGATCCTGCGCCCCGGTACCCTCTACGCGGCTAGAGAAGGCGCATGGAACGTCCACGCCTCTCTGCTGCCGGCCTACCGCGGCGCCGCCCCCATCGAGCGCGCGATCATGGCCGGAGAGAAGGAGAGCGGCGTCTCCATCATGCGTATGGACGAAGGGCTCGATACAGGACCCGTCGCCCTCCAATACCGTACCCCCATCCCTCCCGACATGACCGGCGGCGAGCTCACGCTAGCCCTCGCCGAACTCGGGTCTAAAGCTGTAGTAGAGGCTATGTCTAAGCTCGAAGAAAATTGCCTAACCCTAAGCGAGCAGGACAATCTTAATGCTACATATGCTGCTAAACTAGAGGATGAGGAAAGGGTGATACGGTGGGGTGAGAGGGTCGAGAAGGTGCATGATCTGGTCCGCGCGCTTACACCATATATAGGTGCCCGTACCTTCCATCCCGAGGTCTCCGGCCCTATAAAGGTACTCCGCTCAAAAGTTTTCCGGGACGATCTTTCCCATTCGGAGTCTGGTACTATTTTACCTGCAAACGAGCGTATTTTGGTGGAGTGTGGGAAAGGGGTTCTGGAGATCACGGAGCTCCAGGTGCCGGGGGGCAGGGTCCTTGCGGCAGACGCCTTCCTGCGCGGGAGGCGCCTGGAGGGGGCATTTTCGTCCTGAGCGGACACTACCTGTAGTGGTGCCTGTTTTGGGCGTCCGCAGGATGTAGAGATAGGCGCAAGGTGGTAATGCTGATGTTACAATTCCTCGTATGGGTGCCGAGGAGACTGTGGAGAGGAGAACGCAGTAACCGAGCCGGAGACCATCGCTGGCATCACTCAACCGCAAGTTGAGGTACAGGAAGTCGGACTCGACGAGGGCATCAGGCTGGCCATTGTGGGGGCTGGTGGGTATGGGCGTCTGGCGTTGGATGTTCTGATCGCGAGCGGGTTTGAGAGTTGGGTGATCGGTTTCTACGACGATGCTCACGCTGTACTTCCGGACAAGGTGCGCGGGTTTCCGGTGCTTGGAGACGTTGGGATGTTGAAGAGCATGCTCAGCGTGGAGGCCGTACACGTCGTCGTGGCCATCACGGACAATGCCGTGCGGCTGCGGTTAGCGAACTCCATCAGGGCTCTCGGGGCGCGGTTCTTCACGGCGGTGCATCCGGCGTCGTACGCGTCGGCGGAGGCTGTCGTCGGGGATGGATCCGTGCTGGCGGCCGGGGCGGTGATGCATCCGGATGCGGCGGTAGGGAGTCACTGCTATATCGGACCGGGGGCGGTCGTAGACCGGGACGCCGTGGTGGGCGCGGGGGCGTGGGTTTCGGCGGGGGCGGTTGTCGGCCCGGGCGCCCGGGTTGGGGCCCGGGCCGTTTTGGGGCAGAACGCCAGCGTGGGACGCAGGGCCATCGTGAAGGAGGACGCGGAGGTCGCGGCGCTCTCTTCGATGGAGGAGGGCGGCTCGTGATAGCCGTCGTGGTCGGGCTCTTCGGCCTCGTGATAGGGAGCTTTCTGAACGTCGTGATCCACCGGGTCCCGATCCGCCAGTCCATCGTCTGGCCGTCGTCGAGGTGCCCGTCTTGCGGGGAGCGCATAAAGAGCTTCGACAATCTGCCGGTGCTCTCCTACCTCGTCTTGCGGGGACGGTGCCGAAACTGCAAGGCGCGCATCTCGCCCCGCTACCCCCTCGTCGAGGCCCTGACCGGGCTCCTCTTCGCCCTCGCGGCCTACGAGTTTGGGCTCTCTCTGGCGCTCGTGTGGGCGCTCGTTTTGATCTCGGTGCTCGTGGCGCTCGCGGGGACCGACCTCGAGCACCGGTTGCTGCCGAACGCGATAGTGGCTCCGGCGGCGGTAGTCGGGTTGGCGTTGTCGGCCGCCAGGGATCCCGGCGGATGGTGGGTTTACCTGGTATCGGCGGTAGCGGTAGCGGCGGGGCTCTTCGCGCTGGCTCTGGCTTATCCGGGCGGGATGGGGATGGGGGACGTGAAGATGGGGGGCATGCTCGGGGCGTTTCTGGGGTCGTACGCCGCTCTGGCGGTCTTTGTCGGGGCGCTCGTTGGGGCTGTCGTCGGTGGGGTGCTGATGGTTACGGGCGCGATACAGCGCCGGAGCGCGTTGCCGTTCGGGGTATTCCTGGCACTCGCGGGTGTTTTTACGCTGTTCTTGGGGCAGGAGATGTGGGGTTGGTACCTGCGGCTGATCGGGGGGACGTAAATGGTGCTCGGAAGGTTTAGTACTCCGTTCGGGGCGCCGGCCGTCGGCCTCGACATAGACCGCGGGGCCATAAAGGCCGTGCAGGTCGGGGGGAGCGGCGGGAGCTATTCGCTGCAGCACGTCGGGTATCGCAAGCTCCAGCCGGGCGCCATAGCCGACGGCGAGGTCGCCGACCACGACCTGCTCGCCTATGAGCTCCGGGAGTTCTGGTCCTCGCACTCCTTCAAGGGCAAGACGGTGTACCTCGGCGTAGCGAACCAGAAGGTCGTGGTACGTCTTCTGGACTTCCCGCGCATGAGTCCGGAGGACCTCAAGGGCGCCATAAACTTCGAGGCCCAGGATCACATCCCGATGCCCATAGACGAGGCCATACTAGACTACGTGGTTTTGGGTCCGCAGGACGAAGGGTCGGACCTCGACCGCATCCTCATCGTCGCTGCCCAGAAGGAGATGATCTCGCGCTACTCCTCGGCCGTGCGCACGGCGGGCTTGAGGGCCGAGGGGGTGGACGTCAAGGCGCTCTCTCTCGTCCGGTCGACCCTGCCCAACAGCCTCTTCGACGACGAGGGCGCGATCCTCCTGCTCGACATCGGCACCGAGATCACCAACCTCGTCGTGGCCCAGGGCGGCAGCCCGACGCTGACCCGGTTTATCCCCGGCGGCTCGGGCTTCCTGGCCCAGGCCGTCGCCGAGGCGGCCGACCTGCCCGAGGAAGAGGCCGAGAGGCAGCTGATGAACCCGAGGCTGAAGATCGGGCCTGAGTCAAGTGAGGAGGATGAGGAGGCCGAAGGTCCGGAGGAGAACGGCGACTTCGACCCGGCGCTCATGTACGACGTGAGGCGGGGCCTTGAGGACGCGGCGCAGACCCTGGCCGAGGACGTGCAGCGCTCCATCGAGTACCACTACTCGCAGCCCAGCTCCAGGGAGGTCACGCAGGTCTTCGTCTCGGGCGAGGGGGCTCTGGTGGGCGGGCTCGACGCGTACCTCGGGGACCTCCTCGGGGTGGAGACGCGGCGGGGGACGCCGCTGCAGAAGCTGGGGGGCAACAGGTCCAACGTGCCGGACGAGCAGCTAAGGGTGATGGAGCCGGTTCTGGCCGTGGCGTTGGGGCTGGCCCTGGAGGAAGCTTGAGGTTGATCCGCCCATGAGGCGGATCAACCTCCTCCCGCCCGAGGAGCGACGCCGCCGCGGGGCCGCGGTCCCGACGGCGACGAGGGGCGGCATCCTCGGGATACTGCTCATCCTCGGGGCGCTTCTGCTTCTGGTCATGATCGGGCTTTATCTCTACTACTACATACAACTCGGCAACGAGGAGGAGCAGATCGCGCAACTCGACCAGGATATCGCCCGCGAACAGGCGCGTATCCAGGAGCTCGCTCCTTACCAGGACCTGCAGGCACGTCTGGATGCCAAGAAACCCATCGCCGACGGCATCTTCCGGACGCGGTTCCCGTGGGACGAGTTCTTGCGCGGTCTCTCGTTCGTGATACCGGAGTCGACCGCGCTCGACAGCCTCGTCGCCCAGGCGACCCCTATAAACATCCAGGCGCCGGCCGGAGGGGCGCCCGAGGTGCAGAACCTCGAACCGCCCGGCACCGTCACCTTCACCGGCGTCGCCCTGCCCGACTACCAGAACGTCTCGGACTTCATCGTCAGGATGAACAACCTGCGCTTTCTGGCGAACGCCGACCTCACCAGCGCCGAGCTCGACCGCGAGAGCTTCGCCCGGCCCGCCATCAACTTCGAGGTCGGCGCGGAGCTCGTCACGAGAATCGGCGAGAACGGCGACGAAGTGCTCATCGGCGAGGAAGAAGACGGAGCCGACGAAGGAGCCGGGCCGCCGGGCGATCAGGCAAGCCGAGCGGGGGTGGAGCGCTAGTGGACCGGAACGACAGGAATATTTTGATCCTGGGCATCCTCATCCTGATCGTGCTCGCCGTCGCCTACTACTTCCTTCTCTTCAGCCCCTTGAGGCAGGAGTACCTCGCCAAGTACGACGAGCGGACCCGCAAAGAGCAGCAGAAGCAGCAGCTGGAGCAGACGGCCGCCCAGCTGGAGAACATCCGGCGCAACTCCGACGACATCGAGCGCCAGATCCTCGAGCTCTCCAAACGCATTCCCGAGCAGGCCGAGATCCCCACCCTCGTCGTCCAGATAGAAGAGGTCGCCCGGGCGGCGGAGGTGACCCAACTGACGATCGAACCGGGAGACCCAGAAGCCCCGCCCGGCGGTGGTGACTTTTCGCGCATACCGATTACAATGTCTTTTGAAGGGACCTACGAGCAACTCCAGGATTTCCTGCTCCGGGTCAGGAACCTGGCCCGGCTCGTGACGATCAATGAGGTCAACTACGAGCCGGTCGACGAACAGGGGGGCGAAACCACCGGTGGCGGAGAGACCACAACGAACCGGAGCGTGGAGGAACTCTTGACGGTCGAGATCGTGGCTGAGGTCTACGTCCAGCCTGCCGCGGGTGGCGATACCGCCGCGGGAGGCGCCGCGCCACCCCCGGCCCCCGCAGGCGGAGGCGCCGCAAAGGGCGGAGGGGCCGCTAAGGGCGGAGGCGGGGCCAAAGGGGGAGCCAAGGGCGGGGGTGCGGCCAAGTGACCCGGCGGTTGCAGCTTCTCGACGCCGAGAGCCGGTCCTCCGGGCGCAGCGCGTCGGCGGTGATCGGTCGCATCCGGGATGGCCTGCTGCGCGACAACAAAGTCGTACCGGCGGTCCTGGGGGTCCTGGCGCTCCTGATATTCGCCTGGCTCGTCGCGGGCGCCATTATGGGCGGTCCCGGCGACGAGGAGGAGCAGCAGGCCTCGAACCAGGCGTCTCTCGCCCAGGGAAACGGCTCGGACAGCGGGAATACCGAGACGCCCGCTCCCGCGGTCGAGAACCGCGACTCCGACGCCTCCTACGGAGGCTACGACGAGGGTCCTAAAGACCCCTTCCGCCAGCTCCTGCCCAAGGCCGGCGAAGAAGACGCCGATAACGGCGATGGGGGCGGTGGCCAAGACGGCGATGAGAACGACCGGGGCGGCGGCAACCGGGACGGCGGTGGTCGGGACGGCGGTGGTCGGGACGGCGGCGGTCGGGACGGTGGGGGCGCCAACGGAGGTAGGGGCGGCAACGACCGGGACGGCG
>JAUJNO010000006.1:83311-142164 GCA_030448125.1 Rubrobacteraceae bacterium
GGTCGGGACGGTGGGGGCGCCAACGGAGGTAGGGGCGGCAACGACCGGGACGGCGCCAGAGGCGGGGGAGGCAACGATGGAGGTGACGATGGAGGTGACGACGAGGACTTCATCGGGCAAAGGTCCCCCAACGATCCGGACTCTCGAAGCACCCCCGGCGGAGGCGCCGGTCAAGGTGGCCCCGCTCAAGGTGGCCCCGCTCAAGATGGGTCCGGTCAGGCCGGTGGTGGTCAGGCCGGTGACGGCGGAGGCCTCTTCAACAGCGGCGGAGACCTGCCGGCGCCGTAAGGGTTCGGGCATTCATTCCATGATTCGACACGGGAGGCCGGCGGCGTATGATCTAACGGACGCCGAGGCCGGAGCAGGCGGCCGTCGTGTATATGATCGTCACCAGGATCCCCAGGCCCTGCGTGTGGCGAGCCTGGACTTCTCGCGGTGGAAGATCACGAGGCGTCTAGCGCCCGCTACCGGCGGACCAGCGCGAGCTTCGCTTCCGGCTGCTAACCGGGATTACTGCCGGTATGTCGTAGTCTTAACGTCCCAGACGCGTGTTGGTAGTTTATATTAGGCTGTGGGCGGCCTATAGTGTCGGTGGCCTATAGTTCGTGTAGACATAGAGAGGACGTGCTCGAGCGGTGAGGTTTGGTTTTTCTACGGCGGGGGAGTCGCACGGTCCCGGCGAGGTCACTTTGGTGCATGGGGTTCCGGCGGGACTCGGACTCGTCGCCGGGGACGTCAACAGGGACCTGGCGAGGAGGCAACGGGGCTACGGGCGCGGCGGACGCCAGAAGATAGAGAAGGACGAGATCGAGTTCCTCGGCGGCGTGCGCCACGGCTACACTTTGGGCTCCCCGATCGCGATGCTCGTCCGCAACCAAGACTACGCCAACTGGGAGGCCCGGATGACCCCGGACCCACCCGAGGAAGGGGTCCCCCCGACCAAGAAGGTCACGCTGCCCCGCCCCGGACACGCGGATCTCGCCGGGATGCAGAAGTATGCCTTCGACGACTTGAGGAACGTTCTCGAGCGCTCCAGCGCCCGCGAGACGACCGCCCGAGTCGCCGCCGGCGGCGTGGCGAAGAAGCTCCTCGCCGCGTTCGGCATAATCGTAAACAGCGCCGTGTACCGGGTCGGGGCGGCCTCTTTCGACAAGGAGCGGGCGGCGTTGTTGGCGGCAAAGGCCGACGACTCGGAGGTGCGCTGCCCGGACGAGGAGGCCACCGAGAGGATGAAGGCCGAGATCGACGCGGCCCGCTACGCCCGGGATGCCCTGGGCGGGGAGTTCGTGGTGGTGGCGGAGGGATGTCCGCCGGGACTGGGGTCTTACGTGGATTGGCGCGACAAGCTCGACGCCAAGCTCGCCCACGCGGTCATGTCGATAAACGCCATAAAGGGCGTGGAGATCGGGCTCGGCTTCGGCGTCGCCAGCCGCCGCTCCAGCGAAGTGCAGGACGAGATCCTGCTCTCCGAGCCCGACGGCGAGTTGGTCCGCTCGAGCAACCGCTTGGGCGGCTTCGAGGGCGGCATGACCAATGGCGAGCCCGTTGTAGTCGCCGCCGCGATGAAGCCGATCTCCACGATCGCCAAGGCCCTGCGCACCGTGGACCTCTCGACTTACGAGCCCTCGCGCGCCTTCCGGGAGCGGGCCGACACCGCCGCCGTGCCCGCCGCGGCGGTGATCGGCGAGTCGATGGTCGCGGTCGTGCTGGCCGAGGCGTTCCTGGAGAAGTTCGGCGCCGACAATATGACCGACATCCGAGCGTCCTACGACTCCTACACCACACGCCTCCGCGACGCCTCGCGGAACGCCTCGCGGGACCCGGAGACACGGCCCTAAACCTTGAAGGGGCCATTGGCCATAGTCGGGTACATGGGCAGCGGCAAGAGCACCGTGGGCCGCATCGTGGCCGAGGAACTAGGGTGGACGCTCGTCGACCTCGACGAGGCCGTGGCCGAGAGGATGGAGGCCTCGATCCCGGAGATCTTCGAATCCTCCGGCGAACCCCGCTTCCGCGCCCTCGAGCGCCGGGAGCTCCTCGGCGCCCTTGACGGGCCCCGCGAGAGCGTCGTCGCCTGCGGCGGCGGCGTGGTGATAGACCCCCGCAACCGAACCCGGCTCGTGGAGGTCCCAACCGTGTTCCTGTGGGAGGACGCCGACGTCCTCTATCGGAGGACCCGCGGCCCCGAACGTCCACTGCGGGGCACCAATTTCGAGGACTTCTCCCGCCGGTACGCCGAGCGTCTCCCCTACTACCTGGAGGTCGCCGCGCTCCAGATAGAGCCCAGAAACCGCCCGCCCCGCCGCGTCGCCGACGAGATCCTCGAATGGGTTTACAGCGAATGAAAGCTAGCGTGACCGTCGAGGCGACGACGCCTTACGAGGTCCGCGTCGAGCCGGCCCTGGACCTAGAGACCGCCGTCTCCGCCGCCCTATCACCCGGAACCGCCGTCCTCCTGACCGACTCGAACGTGGGCCCGCTCCACGCCCCCGCCGTGACCCACGCGCTCGAGAGGGCCGGGTGGACCGTAGCTGACGTGGTCACGGTTCCCGCCGGAGAGCCCTCGAAGAGCCTCTCGGTCTACGAAGGAGTGATCCGCACCCTCGCCCGAGCCGGGCTGCCCCGGAGCGGGACGCTCTTCGCGCTCGGGGGCGGGGTGGTGGGCGACCTGGGGGGCTTCGTCGCGAGCAGCTACATGCGAGGCGTAGCCCTCGTCCAACTGCCGACCTCCCTGCTCGCGATGGTGGACAGTTCCGTCGGAGGCAAGGTCGGCCTCGATCTCCCCGAGGGCAAAAACCTCGTCGGCGCCTTTCTGCAACCCCGCCTCGTCGCGGCGAACCTCGACTGGCTCGATACCCTACCCTCCCGCGAGGTCTCGCACGGCCTCGCCGAGGTCGTCAAGATGGGCCTCCTCACCGGCGGAGAGTTCTTCGAGGACCTGAGGAGGAACCTGGCGGCCGCGAGGGCCAAAGACGCGCAAGCCCTACAAGCCCTCATCCTGCACTCCGTTCGCGCTAAAGCCGCCGTGGTCACTCAGGACGAGCGCGAGGGCGGCCTGCGCGCCATCCTCAACTACGGTCACACCATCGGCCACGGCCTGGAAGCCGCCGCAGGCTACGACCTCCCCCACGGCGAGGCCGTAGCCGCCGGGATGCTCGCCGCGGCCCGCCTCTCCCATGAGAAGTCCGGCACCGACCTGCTCGAGGTTCACGAGGACCTCCTCCGCGCCGCCGGCCTGCCGCGAAGAGTCCCCGCCGTAGACGTCGAATCGGTCCTCGTGGCGATGGGCCGTGACAAAAAGCGCCGCGGCTCGGACCGCGCCGGGGAGTACCGCTTCGTCCTCCTGAGAGACGTGGGCTACCCCGAGCGGGACGTGCCGGTAGGCGTCGATGAGGCCCGCCGGGCAGTAGGAGCAGTCCTTGGCCCCTAAAGTCTTCGTCCTCAACGGCGTCAACCTCGGAACGCTCGGGCAGCGGCGGCCGGAGGTCTACGGAACTCTAACCCTGAACGATATAGAGAAGATTCTGCTTAGCGAGTTTCCGGGGGTGGAGTTCGAGTTTAGACAGACGGATCACGAAGGAGAGATGGTCGGCTTTATCCGGGAGGCGGCGGAGTCGGCCGGGCTTGCCATAAACCCCGGTGCCTGGACCCATTACTCCTACGCCCTCCACGACGCCCTGGAGGCGGTGAGTGTACCGAAGGTAGAGGTTCACCTCTCGAACGTTCACGCGAGAGAGGAGTGGCGCCGTCGTTCGGTCGTGTCGCCAGCGGTCGATGCGGTCGTTGCCGGGATGGGCGCGTACGGTTACCGGGCCGCCGTCGCTTACGTTCTGTCGCGGCGCGGTGGACGGTGAGCAAGCCTGTGGCGGAGGGCGGGTGCCGGTGTGGGGCTACTATAGGGGTGCGGGCGCACGGGCCCTGCCGGCGTGATCTACTGCCATTGCCGCGATTGTCGGAGATCGAGCGGTGCTCCCGTCTCGCTCTTCGTCAGGTACCGGACCGAGCAGGTGGAGACCAAGTGGGGAGCGCCGAAGGTTTACTCTTCATCGCCTGGCGTCAGCCGGTCCTTCTGCGGAGATTGCGGGGCGCCGCTTTCGTACGAAGACGAGCGGTTGCCGGGGGAGATCTACGTCCCGGTGTGGGTCTTTGACGAGCCGGAAGAGTTCGAGCCGGAGATGCACGGCTGAATCTCTCAGAGGCTCGGATGGCTCGACCTACGCGACGATCTGCCGCGCTACCAGGAGAGCAGCAAACCCCGGTAACCTCCGCAGGTGTCGCGCGGGAGGGGAGGCGGGATCGCAACGAATCTGTGCAATAATATCGTGGCGTTTTGGGAGCAAGACTTGTATTATCGAGGAGCGATCGCGGGAATGATCTCTACGAACCAGTTCAGGAACGGCGCGGCCATCCGGGTGGACGGCAAGCGCTTCACCATCATGTACTTTCAGCACGTAAAGCCGGGCAAGGGCGGGGCCTTTGTCAGGACGCGCCTGAGAAACCTCGACACGGGGGCCGTGGTCGAGAAGACCTTCCGGGCAGGTGAAAAGGTCGAGGGCGTGAGGACCGAGTCGCGGCCGATGCAGTTCCTCTACCGCGACGGGGACCTCTTCTACTTCATGGACTCGGAGACCTACGAGCAGGTGGCCATCCCCGTCGAGGTTCTCGGCGAGTCGGCGGGCTTCATCGTCCCGAACGGCGAGGTGAAGGTGCTCTCGGCGGACGGGGAGGTTGTGAGCGTCGAGCCCCCGGCGCACGTGGACCTCGAGGTGGCCCAGACCGATCCGGGTCTCAAGGGCGACACGGCGACCGGCGGCTCGAAGCCCGCCACGCTCGAGACCGGGCTCGTGGTGCAGGTGCCGCTCTTCGTGAACGTCGGCGAGAGGGTGCGGGTAGACACGCGCTCCAACGAGTACCTGACGAGGGTTTAGGGGTTCCTTGAGCAGCCGGCGCACGGCCCGCAAGAACGCCTTTCTGATGCTCTACCAGGGCGACGTCACCGGGCGGACCGTAAGCGAGGTCCTGGAGTGCTGGCGCTCGTGCCGGGGTGAGGTCGACGCGCACGCGCTTAACCTCGTGCGCGGAGTGGAGCGAGAGCGCGAAGCCCTGGACGAGCGGCTCGGCGAGGTCGCCGTTGGCTGGCCGGTTCACAGGATGAGCGTGGTGGATCGCGCGATCCTGCGCCTCGCGCTCTACGAGATGCTCCACGTCGAGGACGTGCCCGCCGAGGTTGCCACGGGCGAGGCCATGGAGCTCGCCAAGGGCTTCTCGAGCGACGAGGCGCCCCAGTTCGTCGGCGGCGTCCTGCGGGGGGCGAAAGAGGCCTGGCTCGGCGAGACCGAACGCCACGACCGGCGGGTCGAGCATGGGTAAGAGGTTCGACGGGGCGCAAAGCGCTTCGCGAAGCGCTCCGCGAAGCGCCGGGCGCTGGGAGGAGCACCGGGCGCGGTTCGAGGCGTACCTTGAGGGGTTGGTGTTCTCGGAGGAGCCGCGTCTCGAGACGCTGGTCGAGGCGATGCGCTACTCGATGCTCGGCGGGGGCAAGAGGGTGCGTCCGACTCTGTGCATGGAGGTCGCGGAGGTCTTCGGGGCGGAGCCCGGGCTCGTGTTGCCTTCGGCCGCGGCCATAGAGCTTATCCACACGTACTCTCTAATCCACGACGACCTGCCGGCGATGGATGACGACGACTTCCGGCGGGGTAGGCCGACCGTCCACAAGAAGTACGGCGAGGCGATGGCGATCCTCGCGGGCGACGCCTTTTTCGGGGAGTCGTTGACGCTCATCACCGTCTATCAGGAGGGCTCCTCCGAACAGGTCCTGGAGGTCGTGCGCGAGCTCGCCGGCTCTACCGGGGTAAACGGGATGGTCGGAGGACAGGTCATCGACATGGACCAGACCGGGGTTGGAGGCGCCGCGGACCCCGAAACGCTCCGTATGATCCACATCTACAAGACCGGCGCGCTCATAAAGAGCAGCGCGAGGATAGGCGCGATCCTGGCGGGGGCCGGGGAGGACGAGCAGGCCGCCGTCTCGGAGTACGCGATGGAGATGGGCCTGTGTTTCCAGATCGTGGACGACGTCCTGAACGCCACCTCGACGCGGGAAGCCCTGGGCAAGAGCGCCGGGAGCGACGCCGAGCAGGGCAAGGCCACCTTCGTCGGGGTCTACGGCCTCGACGGAGCGAAGCGGGAGGCGGACGAGGCCGCCGAAAAGGCGCTCCGGGCCCTCTCGACGGTCGACGGCGACACCTCGGGTCTCGAAGAGCTGGCGCTCTTCGTCCGCCACCGGGCCAACTAGCGGCCCCGCCCGATCGATGAAAAGGACGGAGGAGGCTCCCGGATTGTCACCAGACGCCTCGCGGCTCCCGCGCTCGCGAGGAAGCGCCCCACGCAAAGCCTTGCCGCGGCTCGACGCCCTGCTCGTCGAGAGGGGCCTCGCGGAGAGCCGGGCGCGGGCGCAGGCCTTCGTCATGGCCGGCGCCGTGCGGGTTGACGGCGAGGTCGTGACCAAGGCGGGATCCCGCGTCGCGCCGGCCTCCGAAGTGATCGTCCAGACGCCCCGCGCAAGCTCGTTTGTCTCCCGGGCCGGGGAGAAGCTCGACCACGCTTTGGACACCTTCGGGATGGAGGTCGAGGGCCGGGATTGCCTGGACGCGGGGGCATCCACGGGCGGCTTCACGGACGTTCTGCTCAGGCGGGGAGCGCGACGGGTCGTGGCTGTGGACGTCGGCTACGGCCAGCTCGACTGGTCCTTGAGGCAAGACCCGCGCGTCGTGGTGATGGAGCGGACGAACGTGCGCTATCTTTCGGGTGAGAACCTGCCTCTAGCGCCGGAGCTCCTCGTCGCCGACCTGTCCTTTATCTCGCTCGCGGTCGCGCTCGGGAACCTCCTCTCGACGGCGCCCTCTATCGAGGAGGCGGTGGTGCTCGTCAAGCCGCAGTTCGAGGCCGGACCAGAGCACGTGGGACGCGGCGGGCTCGTGCGAGACACGGCGGTGCGCGTGGCTGTGGTCCGTGGCGTGGCGGAAGCGTTCGAACGCTCAGGCTTTGGGGCCGCGGGAGTGACGCGCTCGCCGGTAGCCGGTAGGCGGGCGGGGAACGTGGAGTATCCCATGCGGCTCCTGCGGGGTGCCAGGGCCACGCTCGACGAGGGGAGCATCCTGGCGGCGGTGGGGGACGAGCTTTGAGCGAGGCACCGGAGACGATACGGCGGGTCGGTATCGTCGCCAACCCCAAGGTGGACGACGGGCATTCAGAGCGGCTCGTCGAGATCCTGGGGGAGCGGGGGGTCGAGGTCGAGCGGCTCACGGAGCCCACGGGGACCCCCACGGGGGATCGGGATGGGAATCTCGACCTCGTCTTCGTGCTCGGTGGGGATGGGACTATGCTCAGGGCCTCGCGCATGTACCCGGGGCGGGTGCTGCTCGGGGTCAACCTCGGCACGGTCGGATTCATGAGCG
This sequence comes from Rubrobacteraceae bacterium, assembly GCA_030448125.1. Classification (GTDB taxonomy): domain Bacteria; phylum Actinomycetota; class Rubrobacteria; order Rubrobacterales; family Rubrobacteraceae; genus Rubrobacter_F. The sequence goes on from JAUJNO010000006.1 coordinate 90,769, forward strand.
GGATGCGCCCCGAGGATTTGGACTCGGGGGTGGAGAAGGTCCTCGACGGCGCGCTACACGTCCAGGAGTACCGGATGCTCGAGATCAGGATGGAGGGCGAAGACGAGGTTCGCACGGCCATAAACGACGCGGTGCTCCTCAAGGAGAGGCCGCACCAGATCGCCTCGGTAGACGTAGCCGTAAACGGGGAAGACCTCGTCTCCTACCAGTGCGACGGCCTGATCGCGGCCACCCCTCTGGGCTCTACGGCCTACGCCCTCTCGGCGGGGGGACCCCTGATCTCCGGCGACGTGGCCTGCTTCGTTATAGTCCCGATTGCCCCGCACTCGCTGGTGAGCCGCCCGCTGGTCCTGGGCGGGGAGCAGGTCGTGGAGCTCAGGATCAAGGAGCGTAACGCGCTGCTCTCTTTGGACGGCGGCGACCCCGAGCAGATACCCGCCGGCGAGCATCTCTCGGTGGGGCTCTCGCACGAAAGCGTTAGAATAGGCAGGACCGACGAGTGGACCTGGTGGCGGGCCGTGCGGAGGACCTTTTTGTAGGACCTCGGAAGGAGGGCTTGGAGGAGCAGTGCTCACGGAGATCGCCGTCGAAAACGTGGCCCTGATCGAGGAGGCCACCCTCGAACTCGCCCCCGGCCTGAACGCGGTTACCGGCGAGACGGGCGCGGGCAAGACCCTGCTCGCCACCGCCCTGCAGATGCTCCTCGGCGGCCGCGCCCGCGCCGAATCGGTCCGCGCCGGCGCCAGAAAGGCGACTATCGAAGGCACCTTTGTCCTCCCCGACGGGATGGCGGAGAGGATTCTCCACGAGACTTTGGGCGACCTCGCCGAGGAGGTGGACGTGGTAGACGAGGAGATCCTGCTGCGTCGCACCCTGACCGAAGAGGGCCGTTCGCGCTGCTTCGTGGGCGGGGTCACGGTCCCCGTAAAGGCACTCGCGTCTCTGGGCGAACGGCTGGTCTCCTACCACGGACAGAGGGAGCAGGCCCGCCTCGTTGACCCCGCCGAGCAGCTCGGCATTCTGGACGACTTCCTGGACGAGGAGGCGCACGAGGCGAAGTCTTCCCTGGGCGAGCTGTGGAGCCGCGTCGAGAAGGATCGGCGGGAGCTCGCGGAGCTGAAAGGATCGGCGGAGGCGCGCACGAGGGAGGTCGAGTTTCTCCGCTACCAGGTGGCGGAGCTGGAGGAGGCGGGCTACAGCGCCGCCGAGTACGCCGACCTCGTGCGTGAGCGGGACCGCTTGAGGAACGTGACGGACCTCCTGGCGGGCGCCTCCTCTGCCACCACTGCGCTCTCGGGCGAAGAGAGCGGCGCCGTCGACGCCGTCGCCCGGGCGGAGTCGGAGTTGGACCGGGCGGCCCGCCACGACGAGGGGCTCTCGGGCCTTTTGAATCGTATACGGGGACTCTCGGCGGAGCTCGAGGACGTGGTCTACGAGCTTCGGGCCTACCTCGATGAGCTCGAGGCTGACCCGAACCGTCTCGAAACGGTCGAGGATCGGCTGCAGGCCCTGCGGGCGTTGGAGCGCAAGTACGGGGAGGACGTCGAGAGGTACCTCGCGGAAGCCAGAGCCCGCCTCGCCCGCATGGAGAACTTCGAGGAGGAGACAGCGGAGCTCGAAGGACGCATAAGGGAGGGCGAGGCGAAGCTAGAGGAGCTCGGGAATATACTCTCGACGGGTCGCCATCGGGCGGCCGAAGAGCTCTCGGGGAAGGTGCAGGCGAACCTTAGCGACCTGAACCTCGGGAGGACGACCTTCCGGGCGGAGCTCGTCGAGGGCTCTCTAGGGCCGGGCGGCAAGGAGCGAGTGGAGTTCGTGATCCAACCGAACCCCGGCGAGCCGGAGCTACCGGTCAGGCGCTACGCCTCGGGCGGAGAACTCAGCCGCATCATGCTCGCCATCCGGCTGTCTCAGGAACGTATCGAGCCAGGGGCCACCTACGTCTTCGACGAGGTCGACGCGGGGATAGGCGGCGAGACGGCGACGGCGGTCGGGGCGAAGCTCAGGGAGCTCGGCGAGCGCAACCAGGTCCTGACGATAACCCACCTCCCCCAGATAGCCTCCGAAGCGAAAGCGCACGTGGTCGTCGCCAAGGCCGCCTCCGACGGGCGCACGCTCACCAGCATCCAAAAAGTCGAGGGCGAGGAGCGCCGCCGAGAGCTGGCCCGGATGCTCTCCGGCAGGATCGACGACGCCTCCCTCGCCCACGCCCGCGAACTCCTCACCAGTGAGCGATGAGACATTCTCGATTTATTTTTTCGCATAATACAATAAACACTGGTGTTTCCGGTCGGGCTACTCTTTCTGGTAGGTGTGGTGCGTGGCGGTACTGCCGGTGATCGGGGTCGTCGCGCTGTTTTATTTCGACCTCGAGGGGCGTATCATAACTGGGGACTCGGGGGCGGCGACTGTAGGGGCTGTTCTCGGGTAATTGATCGTTGCGAGCGGGCCGGGCTATCTCCAGCGGGGCTTGCGGGCGATCTTGAGCTTGCGATTTTGGCGAAGGCATTGAGCATCTCGGGGCGAGAGAAAGGGTAGGGTCTTTGAGAGGGTTGGATCTCTGGAGGTGCGGTTAGTTTGACGGAGCCGATGACGGACACTAAATATATCTTCGTGACGGGCGGCGTGGTCTCCTCCATAGGTAAAGGGACGAGTGCTGCTGCTCTGGGGATGCTCCTCAAGAGCCGGGGCTATAGGGTCGTCTTGCAGAAGTTCGACCCGTACATAAACGTCGATCCCGGCACTATGAGCCCCTACCAGCATGGCGAGGTCTTTGTAACGGAGGACGGCGCCGAGACCGACCTCGACCTCGGGCACTACGAGCGCTTTTTGGATGAGAACCTGGGGAGACTATCGAACGTTACCACCGGGAGCGTGTACTGGGAGGTCATACAGCGCGAGCGGCGGGGGGATTACCTCGGGGCTACCGTTCAGGTAATTCCGCACATAACCAACGAGATAAAGAACAGAATCGGGCGCCTGGGGCGCGAGAAGGATATCGTGATCACCGAGATCGGGGGCACCGTAGGCGACATCGAGAGCTTGCCGTTCCTGGAGGCCATAAGGCAGTTTCGGAACGACGTGGGCCGGAAGAACGTACTCTACGTACACGTCAGTTACGTACCGTACATCGAGGCGGCGGGCGAGCTGAAGAGCAAGCCGACCCAGCACTCGGTGCAGACCTTGCGGCAGATCGGCATCTCTCCCGATGTCCTCCTGTGCAGGGCCGACCGGCCGATAGACGAGGAAGTCCGCAAGAAGATCTCGCTCTTCTCCGACACCGAGCTGGATTCGGTGATCCCCGCCGAGAACGCCCCGACGCTCTACTCTATACCCCTCACTCTCCACGAAGGCCGCCTCGACGAGCTCGTCCTGGAGAAGCTGGGGCTCTCAGCGCCCGCTCCAGACCTCGCGGAGTGGCGGGCGCTGGTGGACCGGATGCTCTCGGCCGAAGAGTCGGTCAGGGTCGCCATCGTGGGCAAGTACGTGAAGCTCCAGGACGCGTACCTCTCGATCGTGGAGGCCCTGGGGCACGCTGGAGGGGCGCACGGCGTGAAGGTGGAGATCGACTGGGTCGACGCCGAGGACCTCACGGACCTCGAGTCCACCGGGGAGCGTCTGGGCGGGGCGAACGGGGTCCTGGTCTTGCCGGGGTTCGGCGACCGCGGGACGGAGGGGAAAATAGAGGCGGCCCGGTACGCGAGGGAGACGGGGACCCCGTACCTCGGGCTCTGTCTGGGGATGCAGATCGCCGTGGTCGAGTTCGCCCGGCATGTGGTCGGCCTGGACAAAGCCAGCTCGACCGAGTTCGACCCCGAGAGCCCGCACCCGGTGATCGACATCATGCCCGACCAGGTGGGCGTCGAGATGGGCGGGACCATGCGTCTCGGGAGCTACCCGTGCAAGATCCAACCGGACACTTTAGCGGGCGAGGTATACGGCGAGGACCTCGTGTACGAGCGTCACCGCCACCGCTACGAGGTCAACAACGGCTACCGGGACGCCCTCTCGCAGGCCGGGATGGTCTTCTCCGGCACCTCCCCCGACGCCCGGCTCGTCGAGATGGCCGAGCTCAAAGACCACCCGTTCTTTATCGGGAGCCAGTTCCACCCGGAGTTCAAGAGCCGGCCTTTGAGGCCCCATCCCCTCTTCAGGGGTTTCGTCGCCGCCTGCCGCGGCCTAAAAAAAACCCGTGAAGGGAGCCCGGAGGCCGCCCGGGAGCCCTCGAAGGCCGGGGAGCGGACCGTACGCTGAGAGCGGAGGGCGCAAGGGACACCGCCGGCTCCGGAACGGCGCTCGAAGAGGCTCTCGAAGGGCGCGTCCTCGCGCTGCTCCCCGAGGAGCCCGCGGGCAGAATCTCTACCAGGAACGCCGGAGCGATCTCTTTTTGGGCCGCCCTTTCCTGGTGCCCCGGTGACGGCATGCCGGCCGGACCGATCCTCTGCGCCCCCCCGCCCGGCGCCAGGTTCTACTCCCTCACCTGCAAAGATGACGACGTCGCGTCGGCCACGAGGGAGATCTCCTGCGAAATACGCGCCCTCCACGTCGAGCCGCTAACCGCGGCTCTGGAAGCGGTCTTACGCTCCGTCGCCGCCCACGCCGCCCTCACCGATGCCGTTCTCGAGACCGGCGCCGTCCGCCTCGCGGACCCGTCGGCGACGCCTGCTCCGCTCGTGGAGACGCTGGCGCGGCAGCTCTCTGACGCCGGCCTGCGCGCCGGCTTCGGCCCTTCCTGGGCTCCGGCCCCCGGCGTCGACGCCTCGGTCGGAATCAGGGGCCTCGAAGACGCCTTCGAAACCTTTCTCGGGGCGCACCCCGCGTGGCGCCCGCCTCTACGATAGCCATGCCGAACCCCTCCCCGCCAGTAGCCCCGCGCCACGTTTTCGTCTTCGTCGTCCGGAGAGTTGGGGAGAGGCTCCCCGGCCGGTGTTCCCACGAGCGCGTGCTCTTTGGCGCGGCTGGATCGGAGGCTTCCTTCAGGGTAACCTTTTCGGACATGGGACGCAGCCACGCGGAAGACCTCATCTCCTCAGACACCGGGACAGCCCTCGCGTTCGGGGAGGCTGGATGAGGATCGGGGTCGTGCGCGAGCTTACGTCCGGGGAGAGCCGGGTCGCCCTCACGCCTTACGCGGTCTACGAGCTCACGAAGGCCGGGCACAGGGTATTCGTCGAGGCCGGGGCCGGGGAGGAGGCGGCACTCTGGGACGAGGAGTACGCGGAGGCGGGCGCCAGGCTCGTCCAAGACGCGGCGGCCGTGTGGCGCGACTCGGAGCTCGTCGCCAAGGTCTTCGGCCCCGTGTCTGAGGAGCATGACCACCTGAGGGAGGGTTTGGTTGTCCTGGCCTTCCTCTCTCTCTCCGTGAACCGCCGCCTCTTGCGGGTGCTCCTCGAATCGCGGTGCGCGGCGTTCTCCATGGAGACCATCCGGGACGAGAGGGGAGCTCTGCCCATCCTGACGCCGATGAGCGAGATCGCCGGCAGCCTCGTCCCCCAGATAGGCGCTCACTACCTCCAGCGCCCGGCCGGCGGACGCGGCATCCTGCTCGGGGGCGCAGCCGGCGTCCGTCCGGGCCACGTCGTCGTCCTGGGGGCGGGCATCGTCGGTTCGGGCGCCGCGCGCGTGGCGAGCGGCCTCGGGGCCGAGGTGGTCGTCGTCGACCGCGACCTCGATCGCCTGCGGTGCGTGGAGGGCATGCGCCTCGGCGGGGTCAGGACGCTGGCGGCGAGCAGCATGGGTGTCCGGGAGCTCGTCCCCTGGGCGGACCTCCTCATCGGCGCCGTCCAGGTCATCGGCTCGAAGACCCCGCACCTCGTGGACCGTGAAACCGTCGAGAAGATGAAGGAGGGGAGTGTCATCGTCGATGCCGACGTCGACCAGGGCGGCTCGATCGAGACCAGCAGGCCTACCACCCTCGACGAGCCAGTCTTCGTCGAGTTGGGCGTGACCCACTACTGCGTCAAGAATGTCCCCGCCTCGGTCCCCGTGACCGCCACGAGAGCCCTCTCCAACGCCCTCCTGCCCTACGTCAAGAAGATAGCGGGACGCGGCCTGGTCGACGCGCTGAACTCCGACCCGGGCCTGGGTCGCGGCGCCGCCGTGGTCGAGGGGCGCATGGTCAGCGACGCCCTGGCCCGCGAGTATGGGATGGATCACCACGCTCTCCAGTCCGTTCTTCCCCTCCACGAGGAGGCCCGTTGAGCATGGAGCGGGAGCAGCCTAGAGGCGGACGCGCCCTCGCGGCCTTTACGGTCGAGCTCGACGTGTACTCCGGCCCCTACGAGGGGCTTCTCGCCTTGATCCTCAAGGACGAGCTGGAGATCTTCGAGGTCCCCCTGCGCGAGCTGGTGACCCTATACCGGGACACGAACCCCCCGGCCCCTCCCGGCGAGGCCCCATGCGCCCTCGAACGCGACACCGACTTTGTCGATTCCGCGACCTCCCTCGTCCTCCTGAAGGGCCGCGCCCTGGTCCCCACTCAGGAGACCGAAGGGGAGGAAGCCGACGAGGGACCTTCTGCCCAAGACCTCGAAGAACGCCTCGTCACCTACCTGAAGATACGGCGCGGAGCTGAAGCTCTAGGGGAGCGGTTCGCGAAGAACGCCGGTCTCTACCCGTCGGGCCACGCCCTCCGGCCTCGCCCTGGACGCCTCGTGCTGAGCAAACAGCGGCTCGCGAAGTCAGCCAAAAGGGCATTCTCGCGCACGGCCGAGCCCGAAGTGTCGCACCTCGGCCCGATCACCGTGACCGTCCAGGAGCTTGCGGCCCTGATCCGGACCTCCCTCGTCCGCGGGCCCCTCTCCTTCGAGGACCTCGTGCGCGACATGGACCGCCTCCGCTCCGCCGTCGCCTTCTCCGCCGCCCTCTCCCTGGCCGCCGAGGGCCGCCTGACCCTCTCTCAACCGGAGCCCTTCGGCCCCCTGACCCTCGAGCCCACGAAGTGAACGAAGAAAGGCACGACGAAGGCATCACCTATCCCACCGCAGCTTCCCGGAGCGTCACGGCTTCGCCGGGCGCGGCCGCGCTGATAGAAGCCGTCCTCCTGGTAAGCCCCCGGCCCGTGACCCTCCCGTCCCTACTCTCGGCCACCGCCCTCCCCGAGCCCGAAGCGCGGGCTGCGATCGAGGAACTCAGAGAGCGCTACTCGCCCGCCCTTTCCGGCATCGTGCTCCGGGAGGTCGCCGGGGGCTTCCAGTTCGCGACGAACTCCCTCTGCTCCGCCGCCGTCGAGCGGTTCCGTGAGGAGGCCCGCCCGGCCCCGCTCTCGGGCGCGGCCCACGAGGTTCTCTCCTGCGTCCTCTACCTCGGTCCTCTCACCCGCACCGGTATCAACGCCGCCCGCGGCGTGAACTCCGACGCCGTGGTGCGCAACCTCATCGACCGCAACCTCCTCGTGGAGGCCGGACGCGACCAGGACCGCCCCGGCGCTCCCGCACTCCTCGACGTCACCGAAGACTTCCTCCTCGCCACCGGCGCGAAGAGCCGCGATGACTTCCCCGCCCTCGACGATGTCGTCGACCCCGAGGAGATCTCCCGCGTCCGCGAACGCGTTCGCGGACGCGTCGGCAAACTCGACGGCGAGCATGAGAGCGTTCGCCCGGAACCAACCCTGCAAGGTGGAGAAGAGTAGGGGTGCGCCTGCAGGCCTTCCTCGCCCGGAGCGGCGCCGCCCCGTCGAGGCGCAAGGCAGAGGCCCTGATCTCCGCTGGCCGCGTACGGGTCAACGGCCAAACCGCCCTCCTGGGAGAGAGCGTCACCCCTAACGACCGCGTGCTCCTCGACGACCAACCCGTAGAGCTTCCCCAAGAGCACGCCTACCTCGCCCTCAACAAACCCAAAGGCTACCTGACCACCCTCAAGGACGAACGAGGCCGTCCGACGGTCGCCGAACTAATGCCCGAAAACGTGCCCGGCCTCGTCCCCGTCGGCCGCCTGGACGCCGGCACCACCGGCCTACTCCTCCTCACCAACGACGGCCCCTTCGCCCACCATGTCGCCCATCCTTCCTCGGAGATAGAGAAGGAGTACGAACTAATCCTCGAAAACCCCGTCCCCGAAAGCCGCCTCGCCGCCCTCGCTAAAGGCCCACGGCTCGAAGACGGCAAGATGCTCCCCCCGAAGCTCACCCAACTCAGCAGTACCCCCGCGAAAACCACCCTCAACCTCACCATCCACGAGGGCCGTAACCGCATAATACGTCGTGCCTGCGCCGCTGTGGAGCTTACCCTGATTCATCTCAAGCGCGTGCGAATAGGACCCGTGAAGCTTGGCAACCTCCCTGAGGGCTGCTACCGTCCCCTGACGCAAAGAGAGATAGAGGCTCTAAGGTGAGGCAAGTTCGTGGAGTTCCGGGGGTTGACTTCAAGATCGAAGACGTGCGAGGCACGTTCCCGGATGAGATAGAGATAAAGCCGTTAGACCATCCGGTAGACGCAACCGTCCGGGTGCCGGGCTCCAAGAGCATCACGAACCGGGCCCTGATCGTGGCTTCTTTAGCCGATGAGACCTCCACTATCGAGAATCCTCTCTTCAGCGACGACTCCTACTGGCTAATGGACGCCCTGGTACGCCTCGGCCTCCCCGTCCACGCCGACCGCGAAGCCAGCATCGTTACCATCGGAGGAAAAAGAGGCATAATACCTGGGAGTGAGGTAGGTGAGGTAGAAGTGTTTGTGGGGAATGCTGGGACGGCGGCCAGGTTCCTGCCACCGGTTCTCGCTTTGGGGGAGGGGCCGTACCTCGTGGATGGGGTACCCAGGATGCGGGAGCGGCCGGTCGCGGATCTCGTCGAGGCCATGCGCTCTTTGGGGGCCGAGGTGAGGTACACGCGGGAAGAGGGGAGGCTCCCACTCGGGGTGAGGGGTGGGGGGATAGAGGGTGGGGAGGCGCGGGTGCGGGGGACGGAGAGCAGCCAGTTCTTGAGCGGACTCCTCATGGCTGCTCCGTATGCCCAAAGGCCCGTGACGTTGCGAATAGAGGGAGGTCTGGTCTCGCGGCCCTACATCGGCATTACGATCGAGGTGATGCGCGCCTTCGGGGTCGACGAGATCGAGGAGGGTGACGGTAGCTTCACTGTCCCCTCAGGGCTCTACCGGGCGCGCCGCTACGCCGTCGAGCCGGACGCCTCAGGCGCCTCGTACTTTCTCGCGGCGGCGGCCTTGAGCGGTGGCCGGGTCAGGGTCCCGGGGCTTGGGGTGGGATCTTCGCAGGGGGACCTTTGGTTTGTGGAGGTGCTCCGGCGGATGGGATGCGACGTGGAGGTTGGGGCGGACTTTGTAGAAGTTCGGGGGCCGCGACGGTTACAGGGTATAGAGGCAGACATGAACGAGATCTCGGACACCATGATCACGCTCGCTGCCATAGCCCCTTTCGCCGATGGTCCGACGACCATAACCAACGTCGCCCACACCCGGCACCAGGAGACCGATCGTATCGCCGCCGTAGTAACGGAGCTTAGTCGCTTAGGCGTCCGGGTCGAGGAGCGCTACGACGGCCTTAGAATAACGCCCGGAGAGGTAAGGCCGGCCCTCGTACACACCTACGGCGACCACCGGATGGCGATGGCCTTCTCCCTCGTGGGGCTCGTGGTACCGGGGATCCGGATACAGAACCCGGCCTGCGTGACCAAGACGCTCCCCGAATATTTTGACCTTCTCGGGACGCTTTAGAGGCGGGAACCGAATAGTTCATCGGCTATACTTACCTCTCGAATGAGCAAACTTCTGGTAGCAATAGACGGGCCGGCGGGGAGCGGCAAGAGTTCGGTCGCCCAGGCCGTCGCCGAGCGCCTGGGGCTCGCCAACCTGAACACCGGCGCCACCTACCGGGCCGTCGCGCTCGTGGCTCTCCGGGAGGGTCTGGACCTCGACGATGGGGCCGCCCTTGCCACCGTCGGGGGAGACGTCGACCTCGCGGCAGATGGCGTCTTCCACGGCGGAGAGCATATTCCCGAAGACGCTTTACGCACCCCCGAGGTCGCCGCCGCAGCCTCCAGGGTTAGCACACACCCCGAGCTTAGGGAGGTCCTCGTCGAGAGGCAGCGGGCGGCGGCCCGCAAAGCCCAGGCCGCCGGCGGCGCGGTCGTCGAGGGGCGGGACGTCGGGACCGTCGTTCTGCCCGAAGCGGAGCTCAAGGTCTTTCTCTCGGCCTCTCCCGAGGAGAGGGCCCGCCGCCGCGCCCTACAGACCGGGCGCGAAGAGGAATTCGAACGCATCCGCAAGGCCATGCACACCCGCGACAAGCGCGACTCCGAGCGCGAAGCCTCCCCCCTGAGACCAGCGCCCGGCGCCGTGGTCCTCGATACCACCACGCTCGACCTCGAAAGGGTCGTCGCGAGGGTCGTGGAGCTAGCCCGCGAGCGCCAGGGGATCCTGTAGAGGTGGAGGTCGATAGGCTAGAGAGGATAAAGAAGGGCGCTTCGCGAGGCATGTCGCGCCGGTACCGGATCTTCCGCCACTTCATGCGCACTCTCGGGTGGTTGCTCTTCGGTTTTACCGTCCACGGCGCCGAAAAGATTCCCAAAGAGGGCCCCCTCATCGTGGCGTCTAACCACCGCTGGTACGCGGACCCGTTCCTCGTTTCGATGGCCATGCCGCGCAAGGTTCAATGGATGGCCAAAAAGGAGCTCTTCGCCTTCCCGTTCGAGGAGTTCTTCTACCTCATCGGCTCCTTCCCTGTGGACAGGAACAAGGGCGCCCGCGCGGCGCTCAAGACCTCCCTCGACCTCCTCGCCGCCGGCTGGGCCCTCGGCATCTTCCCCGAAGGCACCCGCCGTAAGGCCTACGAGCCGGAAGATGTCCCCAAGAGCGGGGTTGCAATGCTCGCCGCCCGCTCGGGCGCCCCGATACTCCCCGTCTTCGTCGGTAAGGCCCCCAACCCCCTCGAACGTCTCGGGGGCCGCAGACTCCACGTCTACGTCGGCGACCCGATAAAAACCGATAGTACGATGTACCAGAGAGAGGCTCGCAAGGAGATCGCGGGAGACGTCCTGCGCGCGATCTACGCTCTCGGCGAGGGATCCGGGAAGAAGTTTTGGGGGACGCCGTCGTGAGCCGCTTGCCGGTGGTGGCGATCGTGGGGGCGCCGAACGTGGGCAAGAGCACGTTCGTGAACAGGGTACTCGGACGCCGGCAGGCCGTGGTCGCCAACGAGCCTGGGACGACACGCGACCGGTCCTACAACCGGGCGGAGTGGGCGGGGCGGGAGTTTATGCTGGTGGACACGGGGGGAATGGAGCCGCTGGCCAGGGGCGGACTCGAGGCGCTCGTCACGTTGCAGGCGCGCGTGGCGGTCGAGGAGGCGGACACCATAATCCACATAACCGACGCGCGGCTCGGCGTTGCCGAGGCCGACGCGGCCATCGCCAGGGAACTGCGCAAGGCGCGCGCGAGGGTGGTGCTCGTCGTCAACAAGCTCGACAACCCCGCCGACGATTCGGGACGCTACCCCTTCTACGGGTTGGGGGAGGGCGAGCCGCACGCCATAAGCGCGAGCCACGGGTTGGGGATAGGGGACTTGCTGGACGTCGTCGTCTCGCTCCTGCCGAAGGGCGAGCCCGAAGAGGAGAGCCCGGGTCCCCCGCGTGTCGCGGTAATAGGACGGCCCAACGTCGGGAAGAGTACGCTCCTCAACCAGCTCCTGGACTCCGAGCGGGCCGTCGTATCGGAGGTCGCGGGAACCACCACCGACGCGGTGGAGCACGAGATCGAGGCGCCCAAAGACGTGCCGGAGGGAGCAGTCCCCGGGGGAGGAAGCGTCCCTGGGGGACGCTTCCTGCTCCTGGACACGGCCGGGGTGAACAGGAGCGCTAGGCGGGCCGAGGGCGTCCCGTACTACTCGACACTCAAGACGGAAGGTGCGATCCGCCGCTCGGACGTCTCGCTCCTCCTGGTAGATGCGGTCGAGGGACTCGTGGCCGAGGATCTCCGGCTGGCGAGGAGGGTTGAGGAGGCCGGGCGTGCGTGCGGGATCTTGATCAACAAACGCGACCTCGTCCAGCCCGAGCGCCTGCGCGAGATAGAGGATACCCTGTTTGCCCGAATGACTGACCTCAGGCCCCCGGCCGTATCTATCTCCGCCCTCACGGGGTCGGGAACGCGGAAAGTCATGCCGCTTGCCGCCCGACTGTACACCGCGTACAACATGAGGGTCCCCACGCACGAGGTCGCCGAGTTCGTCAACGCCCTGGTCGACCGCAGCGCGCCGCCCAAGGGCGTCAAGATACGCTTCGCCACCCAGACCGGCGCGGCCCCGCCCCGCTTCACCCTCTTCGCCAACCGCCCGAAGGATGTCCCTGAGAGCTACCTGCGCTACCTGGAGAACTCGCTACGCGAACGCTACGGCCTGTACGGGGTGAGCGTGCGCCTGCGTTTGAGGAGCAGCCGGTGAAACGAACCGGAGAGCACCCCGAAGACCGCATACTAACGGTACCAAATGCGTTAAGCCTGTTGCGGATCCTGGCGATACCGGTCGTGCTCCTCTTGTTGCTCGGGCGGGAGGACGCCGTGGCGGCGACGGTCTTCGTTCTGGCGGCGGCTACGGACTTTCTGGACGGCAAGCTCGCGCGCCGGCGGGGAGGGTCCGGGACCACGCGCCTCGGCGAGTTCCTGGACCCCATGGCCGACAAGTTAATGCTCTCGAGCGTGGCGGTGGTGCTGGCGGTGCGGGGCCTCTTGCCGGCCCCCCTCGTGGCGGTGCTCGTCGGGCGGGACGTTCTCGCGCTTTTGGGGAGCCTCGCGTTTCGGGGTAAGATACGGGTCAACAGGGTGGGTAAAGCGGCGACTGCCGTCCTGATGGCGTCGGTCGTGGTGGTCATGTACAGGCCGGGAATCTTCGGAGAGGTCGTAGGAGAGGTGATGTTCTACTCAGGTTTGGCGCTCTCGCTCGCCGCGGGCGTCCTGTACGTCGGCACGATAAAGAGGCGCATGGGGGGCGAAAGCCCCGGCAAAAGCCCCGGCGCCCCGGGAGCCGGGCGATGAAAGCCGTGATCATGGCCGGTGGACAGGGCACGCGCCTGAGGCCGCTGACGAGCAACCAACCGAAGCCCATGATCCCGATAGTCAACACGCCGTGCATGGAGCACATCGTACGGCTGCTCAAAGACCACGGCGTCACCGAAATAGTCGTGACGCTGCAATTTATGCCCGAGGAGATCCAGGACTACTTTGGCGACGGCTCCGACTGGGGCGTCAGCATCGGCTACTCCATAGAGGACGCCCCGGCCGGCACCGCGGGCTCGGTCAAGCTCGCCGAGGAGCACCTCGAGGGCGAGCGCGTGCTCGTCATCAGCGGTGACGCCCTGACCGACTGCGACCTCTCCCGCGTCCTTGAGTTTCACGAGAATAACGGCGCCGAGGCGACGATGGTCCTCAAGAGCGTGGAGAACCCCTTGGACTTCGGCATCGTCATCACCGAAGAGGACGGGCGCATCTCGCGCTTTCTGGAGAAGCCGGCCTGGGGGCAGGTCTTCTCCGACACGGTCAACACCGGCATCTACGTGCTCGAGCCGTCCGCCCTCGCGGAGATACCGTCCGAGGGCGAGTACGACTTCTCCAAGGAGCTCTTCCCGAAGCTCCTGGAGGCGGGGCGTCCCCTGTACGGTTTCGTCACCGAGGATTACTGGGAGGACATAGGGAACCTCGAGCAGTACATGAGGGCCCAGCGCGACGTCCTGGACGGCAAAATGCGGGGCGTCCGGCCGCCGGGGACGCGTTTGAGAGAGAACGTGTACGTCGGGCAACGGGCGCAGGTCGACGACGAGGAGCTAGAGGGTCCGGTCGTCATCGGGGAGAACGTCCGGGTAGATGAGGGGGCGAAGATCAGCCCTTACTCCGTGATCGCCGACAACGTCGTCGTAAGGGCCGGCGCGACCGTGGAGCGCAGCGTGATCGCCGAGGGGACCTACGTCGGCGAGGGGGCGGAGCTGCTCGACGCCCTCGTCGGCCGCTCCTCGTACATCCAGGAGCGTGCCCGCATCCTGGAGCGGAGCGCCCTGGGCGACGACGTCATCGTCGGCGAGGGCGCGACCGTCGCCCCGGACGTCAAGATCTTCTCGCACAAGACCGTCGAGAGCGGCGCGAACGTGACGCAGTCCCTGATCTACGAGACGATGGGCCTGCGCACGGTCTTCAAGGGCGGCGTCGTCTCCGGCAAGTTCAACGTGGATCTGACGCCGGAGTTCACGATTCGTCTCGCCTCCTCCTTCGGCACGGAGCTTGACCCCGGCTCCGTCGTCACCCTGGGCCGCGACGCCTCGCGCGCCGCCCAGGTCGCCAAGAGGGCGATGACCAGCGCGCTCCTGGGAGTCGGGGTGAACGTGCGGGACCTCAGGGCGGCCCACGCGGGCGTGGTGCGCCACGACGTCCTGGCGGGCAAATCGGTGGCCGGCGCGCACGTCCGCGCCGGGGATGACCCGGACGACATCGAGATCCTGTTCTTCTCCTCGGGGGCGACCCCGATGAGCGAGTCCGACCAGCGCGCCATAGAGAAGGTTTTTGTGCGGGAGGAGTACCGCCGCGCCCACGGGGCCGACATAGGCGAGCTCATCTACCCGGGCCGGGCCGTCGAGCAGTACGTCCAGCGTCTGGAGATGGCCGCGAACCGCAAAAAGACCGAAGGGGCGACCCTCGTCGTGGACTTCTCCGGGGAGGTGGCGAGCTTGGTGGCGAGCCGGGTCTTCGCGAGGCTCGGGATCAACGCCGTCGTCATGGAGGGCTTTACGAACGCCAACGTCGTGGGCTCCCCCGGGACCTCCCGCTCCGCCGCCCCGGCGGCTCCAGGGACCCCGGGGGACGACCCGGGGACGCACTTCGCTGAGGCCCTCGACAGAGTCGGGCGCGTCGTGCCGACGGTCGGGGCCGCCTTCGGGGCGGTCGTGGGCCCCACGGGAGAGGACGTGCAGTTCGTCGACGACTCTGGCGAGTTCGTCCCGCCGGACGTGATGCTCGCCTGCTTCCTCGAGCGCATGCGCCCTGAGAAAGTGGTCCTGCCGATCAACCTCAGCCGCGGCTACGAGGAGCTGGTAGGGGAGGGCGGCGGCGCCCTCGTAGAGAGCCGCACGGGGCTGGGGAACGTGGTGATAAAGGCCGCCGAGGTCGGGGCCGATGTTGCGGGGCTCGCGGACGGCCACTACGTCTTCCCGGACTTCCTGCCCGCCCCCGATTGTTTCGTGACACTGGCTCGCGCCCTGGAGCTCTTCCGCGAGGGACTGCTGGCGGAGTCGCTCTCGGGCGTCCGGGCCCGCTTCGGAGAACCTTTCGGTGCTGTCAGGCGCCGCAAGCTGGAATGCCCGTGGGGCGCGAAGGGACGCGTGATGCGGGGCCTCGCCGAGAAGTTCGGCGCCGACGCCGACGCCATCCTGACCGACGGCGTCAAGCTAAACCTCGTAGGGGGCTCGTGGGTCCTCATGCTCCCCGACCCGGATAACCCGCTCTTCTACGTCTACGCCGAGGCCGATAGCTCCGCTGACGGAACCGCCAACGGCTCGGGAAACGGTTTCAGGGCCGGCTCGGAGGGGCTCGTCTCCGAGTACGCGGAGCTTGTCGAGGGCCTCATAAGGAGCGAATGAGGGATTTAGAGGGGGAGATGTCGCATATGGGCATCTAAGACTGTACTTCAGGTTCAGGGGAGGGTATACTTCAGCTTGTGAGCGACGAGGAGCATCCGACGGGCGCCGGGGAGCGTCCCGAGCAGGGCCCCGAGCAGGGCGGCGAGGGTTATGAGTGGGAGGAGGAGCCGGATCTCACGTCTGGTTCCGAGGAGGAGCTTAGGGCACTATTGAAGGAGTTGGCCGAGGAGGAGC
This sequence comes from Rubrobacteraceae bacterium, assembly GCA_030448125.1. GTDB lineage: Bacteria > Actinomycetota > Rubrobacteria > Rubrobacterales > Rubrobacteraceae > Rubrobacter_F. Next base: position 106,568 of record JAUJNO010000006.1, read on the forward strand.
GGGCGTTGAGTTACCGCCGTCGGGTTCTCCAGGGGAGGATAGATCTGATCAGGGCCGAGCTCGTCCGGCGTGGCGGCGTCGCGCTCTCACCCGAGGAGCTCGCGCGTATCCTCATGGGTGAGGAGGGAGAGGGCAACTGGCTGGGGCGTCCCGAGGTTCCCGAAGGTTCCGAAGGGAGCGACGTTTGAACCGCTGTCCCGAGTGTGGCTCGGAGGTCACTCCTCAGATGAAGTTCTGCGCGGAGTGCGGGACGCGGATCGTCCACGTGCAGTCAACCGTCTCCTACGCGCCGAGCTTCGTGGGCGAAGACGAGGATGCCGCACCCGGCGCCGGGCGCGACGAGGGCGGCCCCGAGGGGGCGGCCCTCATCGAACTGGATCAGGTCGAGGGCACGGCGGGCAGGAGGATGCACGATATCGGCGACGAGCTCGTGACCGTGGGACGTAGCCCCGAGAGCAACATTTTCCTCGACGATGTCACGGTCTCGAGACAGCACGCGGAGATCTTCCGCCGCGAGCAGCAGGCCGGGAAGGGGTTCAGGATCCGGGACGCGGGCTCCCTCAACGGCACCTACGTCAACCGGGTTCGCGTCGACTCCGTGGACCTCAGAAACGGCGACGAGATACAGGTAGGTAAGTACCGCTTCAAGTTCGTGTTCACGTAGGGTAGGTACGCAATAAACGCGCCCGGGACGGGCGCGTGGGCTCCGCTCTTGCAACGACGGAGCGTTTGGAGGCGATGCAAGCGAGGATGGGAGTAGCGGCTTGGATATGACGGACAACGGTGGCCAGAAAGACCACTACACTATAGGCGAGGTCGTGGCGCGCCTGCGCAAGGAGTTCCCCACGCTCTCGGTCAGCAAGGTACGCTACCTGGAGCGGCGGCGTCTGATCACCCTGACCCGCACCCGTGGGGGGTACCGTCTTTTCTCTCCCCAGGATGTCGAGATGCTCAGGTACATCCTGACGCTGCAGGACAAGGAGTACCTGCCCCTTAAAGTCATAAAGAAGCGTATCGAAGGCGGCATGCCCGTCGCCGCCGGCGAGTCCGGCGGCGAGCTTTCGCGCGTCCTCGAGGACCGGACCTACACCAAAGAGGAGCTGGCCGACGCCATAGAGACCGAGGCACGCTTCGTCGAGGAGCTCGTCTCGGTCGGGGTCGTGGGCCGCAGCGGGGAGCTCACCCAACGTGACGTCGAGATAGCGCGCATGGCACTCGAGATGGCCAAGTATTCCATCCAACCGCGCCACCTGCGGGGCATCATGGCCGCCGTCGAACGCGAGGCCGCTATGTTCAAGCAGATCCTCAACCCCGACCTCAGGAGTGGGGATGAGCAGCGTGTACAAGATGCGTTAAACAAGGCGCGCCACCTCGCCGCCGTCGACTCGAGGCTCAAGGAGCTGATGATGGCGAACGCCATAGACGGCTTCGCCTCATGACGTACGGGTCCCCGAGCGGGCCTCCGAGCGGGGTTGCGGTGGAGGAGGAGGTAGCGCGCCACATCCGGGAGGTCCCCGATTTTCCCAAGCCCGGCATCTCCTTCAAGGACATAACCCCCCTCATAGAGGACGGCCTTGCCTTCCACGCCGCCGTCGACGGGATGGCCCGCGCCACCGAAAGCATAGACTACTCCCGCATCCTCTCCGCCGAGGCCCGCGGCTTCGTCTTCGGGACGGCTCTGGCCTACCGTGCCCGCAAAGGCCTCGTCCTCGCACGCAAACCGAACAAGCTCCCCCGGGAGACCATCTCCGCCTCCTACGACCTCGAGTACGGCCAAAACTCCCTTGAGGTCCACGTCGACGCCGTTGCCCAGGGCACCCGCATACTCGTCGTCGACGACCTTCTCGCCACCGGCGGCACCGCCCGCGCCATGTGTCAGCTCGTCGAGAACGCCGGCGGCATCGTCGCCGGCGTCGCCTTCCTCATAGAGCTCCGCTTCCTCGGCGGCCGCGAGCTCCTGGCCCCCTACCCGGTCACCTCCCTCATCACCTACGACGACTGACTGATGACTAACCGATGAGCGAAACCGGTAAAATCAAGGCGGACAATACCGAAGCGGCAAGCGCCCTTCCGGAGCTCCGGAACTATCCTTCCGGCACACCCGCACACCAGGCTGACCTTCCCGACACCGAGCGCCTGATCTCCGTTTACCTCCGCACCCTCACCAGCCCTCAGACCATCAGAACGTATAATACAGAGATTCGGATGTTTGTGTCGTTTCTGATGGGGGAGTTGGGGCGTTCTTCTCTGGGAGAGGTGACGGTGGAGGATCTGTCTTTGTACCGGGAGCGTTTATTGAAGGCGTACGCTTCGGCGACGGCGGCGAAGAAGCTAGCTGCTCTGCGGAGGTTCCTGACGTTCGCGTACATGGGTGGGGTGACCCGGATCAACCCCGAGGCGTTGCGCTTCTTCGCCAAGAGCCCGAAAGTAGGCCAGGACCCTTCCTACAACGTGCTAACGGAGGAAGAGTTCGGGAGGATGCTCGCGGTGGCGCGCGCGAAGAGCATGCGCGATTACGCACTCCTGGCAGTGCTTGCCGGCGCTGGTTTGAGGGAGGCGGAGGTCGTGGGGCTGAAGATCGGAGACTTCAGGGAGGCGAGCGAGGGGCAGGTGCTCCTGCGCATCCTGGGCAAGGGCGCGAAGATCCGGGCCGTCCCCATCTCCCCGGATCTCTGGCGGCTCGTCCAGCGTCACGTCCTCCTCTCGAAACGCAGCCTGACCTCCCACGCCGACGCTCGCAAGCCCCTCTTCGTCTCCCGCGAAGGGGGCGGCGACAAAGCTCTTACCACCCGCGCCGTGCGCTATATCGTCAAGAAGTACGCCAACGCCGCCGGCATAACCAAAGCCATCTCCCCACACTCCATCCGCCACACCGTCGGCACCAACATGGCAGTAAACCAGGCTCCGCTCCTCGTTATCCAACAATTCCTCGGCCACTCCGACCCCAAGACCACCATGCGCTACGTCCGCCGCGCCGAAGAGCTCGCCAGCAAAGCGTATACCTATAATACTCTCCCTCTATAACCAGTTGTATCGCGGGGCTTCTAGCTCTGGATGGGGTGCTCTTTGGGGTACATTCCGTCCGGCACGAGGGGTGTCCTACGCCTGCCTCCTCAAGGCTCGCTTGAGACTAGCTTAAGATGCGTACACTGTTGTACACGGCTCTACCGGTTCTGATCTCGGAGAGAGCTAAGGGGAACGTTTTAGGATGAATGACAGGATTCGCCCTCTTGAAGCGGGAACTCCTTCGGGCAGCCGCCTCCGGGTATGAGCGGGACAGGACCGTTCCCCGGCCCGCCGGCCTCGAGGAGATTTTCCCTTCTGCTTTGTCCTCCAAAGAAATCCTCTTCGTCGCAGGCTACGCCATTGATATCAGAGTCCAGGGCGTCGCCGAAGAGGATTTGATCCAGCTCGAAAACATCCTGGGCCTGTTGCCTGCTCTCGAAATCAGTGCATTCGACGTTCCCGTACTGGTCGAGTAGTTGTTGGATCCTCTGTTCAACGTCCTGATTGTTCCCGTCGTCCTGGGCGGGATCTTGCGCCGGGGAGACGCCGCCTGGCTGCCCATCGCCCTCGATCTGCGCGGCCCGCGCGACGGAGATATCGGCCTTCTTCTTGCTGACCTCCCTGGTCTCCCAGGCCACCCGTCCCACTATAAGGAGAACCATCACTAAGATCATCGCTGTACACAACACCAGCGCCCTCGAAGATTTCCCCCCCAACCGCACAAACCCTCCTTATGACTATCTATGACTATCTAACGTGCTGGGCTGTAGCAGCCCTTTTCCTTCTCGACCGGAAATTCCTTGGGGCACCCGCCGCCCGGCATCCTTGGTATGAGTCCCTCCGAGGGACCACCTGCCTCCATTAGCGTACCCGGATCTGGGTTGGGAGGCGGTGGAGGTGGCGGCGGTGAGGGACGATTCTTCCCCTGGGGATTCCCAGGGGGAGGATTATTAGGAGAGGAGGCACCAGGCTCGTCGCCCGGTGATGGCTGATCCTCCGGCCCGTCCTCGAAAGGGTCGTTAGGTTGGTCTCCACCATCTGGTGGTTGGGTGCCGACCTTGTCCTTGCCATCGTCCTGGGCTAAGACCATCCCGTCAGAGCCGATCAGGGTCCACGCCGCCACGGTCCCGCAAACTGCGATAAACACCACGATTACCAGCCTTACCGGCAGCCTTCCGCTGCGCAACATAAAACCCCCTGAGAACCTCTGCGTTGTTAAGGATTATTATAGTCTGGTTTGTAAACTTTAGTCAAAGCTGCATCCCACAACCACTCAACCTGCACCGCACGTTTACTCTGTGTCCTGATCCAGAACTCCGACATCGACGCGACAGAGGTTATGAGATGTGGATGGAGGCGTGAAAGGACGCTCGTGTTTCTCGGCATACGTACTAAGAGGCTGCGCCAGTAGGGAAAATAGGGAATCTTCATCTGACTGCTGGCAGTAGACATCTTAGCGGCATCTCGATGAATAGAGGCAGCCCGCCCCTTAGATTTCTGCAGGCGACGTTTTTTTGAAATATGTGTTACGATAGCATAGTAGGCGACACTGCCCCTCTAGTAGGAGGTAAGGACCGATGCAGAGGAAGATCTACAACTAGCCGCAGGCACTGGCGTTGTGGCACGACCAGAGTTTGTTGCACGGGCTAGCGATCGCTGACTCTTCACAGGAGCAGCTTCGCTAGCCCGAATATTTTTGCTACCTATAGTCTCCGAGAACGCACCTTCTCTACCTACCGCACATCCGTTCCTTAAGGACCCAAAAACGCGCGCGAGGCACCGGACACTTGGCAAGACTTCGCAACACCTTATAAAAAGGGCCGGAGCCCCGAAGGACCCCGACCGGAGCAAGGAGTTCTTCAGAAAGAGTTTGGTAAAGCTCAAATAGGTCCGAGAACTTGCTCTGCAAGGCGTCAGAGCAGGGCTTCTGAACTCGATTCAGTGACTGATTGCAGTAAAGTTGTGGCGTTGAGGTAGTCTTCACCTTATTACCAAACTCTTTCTCATAGCGGGTTGCAATGAGGTTGACCCGGTCAAGTTGTTCTTCGGGAGGGCGTACTTGACGAAGGTCATTGTCTTCCGAGCGGGCCTTCTAAAGAAGCATCCATGTCCCCTAGGAGATTGCCTGGTCCAATGTCCGTGCAAAGCGCTGTCAGAGGCCGTTTGGAATGGTTTACTGTACCCATGTACGCGAAGCTAAGCACACCAATATGAGCCCGTCGTTTTTTCTGGTCATCCCGATCGCTACCTTATGGCCGATCGTAGCCCTGGGAGTGACCTTCGCGCGCTTCGGCGAGTTGCCGGGGGACAGTAAGCAGGTAGCCGCTGCCGTACTGGGCTTCCTCTTCGTGGGGGTGCTTTCCGGGTTCGTGTTGATCTCTATGCTAAGGCGAATGGCTAGTCGTCAGAGAAGCGTGTTTATCGTAATCGGTTACGCTCTGGCAGCGCCTTTCGGTTACGTTTCCGGTATCGTGGGCCCGCTCGCCTTGGAGGCCTTCAGTGTAGGGTGGCTACCAGAGGTTATCTACTACTTCCTGCTTCTTCCTCTGGCGATAGCCTTCTACGGATCTTTGCCGCCCATCTGTGGAGCAGCGGCAGGCTTGCTGATTGGCCGCGTCAGGGATCGCAGTTCTTGAGCGCTTTTCTCACTACATAAGCCCCGGCCCGATGGACGATACGCGCCTACCCTACTTCGGTAGGCAAATCGCCCTCCCGCTCGCAGAACGGTATAAGGACCCTACGGATGTACTGAGCAGTCCAGCTGCCGCCGTGGTCCTCTTCATCCATAGAGGCGACGAAATCCAGGTGGATAACGATGTGCCCGTAAGGAGGTAGGGTCCAACATTACGGCAAGCCCTGAGTCGTCCACTACGTGCGACCAGCAAGTAAACCAAGCCGCTTCAGCCTCTGGCTAACCTAGACGACTGCTTCAAAGGGTCGGGGTGTAAAAGCCCTGGCCCTTCTTTATGCCCTCACTTCCTGAGTTTCCGAGAATTACACTTATCGGAAACTCAAGGATCTTGTAGAGCTCTTGTAGGGTTGGACAGGGCGTATCTGAGGAGGAGTTCGCCGGCTCTGGAGAGGTGGATGGAGATTGGCTCGGCTTTAGTGTTTTCTTGGGGCGAGTTCTGGGAGTTCTGGGACGAGAGTCTTGGGCCTTCGAGGATGGTGAGCACGTCGGGTCGCTCGCCGCCGAGGAGTTTTGGGGCGAGCGTCAGAAATATTTCGTCTACGAGGCCCGCTGAGACCAGGGCGTGGTTCAAGGCCGGGCCTCCCTCGACGAGGAGCATGTTTATGTCATAGCGCTCCTTTAGGGTTATGAGAGCCTGCTTCGGGTCGAGCCGGTCGCTCGCAGGCTCCTTGGGTACGGCTTCCACGGATGCGTACGACGAGAGGATGGCCGAACGCTCTTTGGGGATCCCGGTTGAGGTTAGGATGAGGAGGTTGTCGGGCGAGGAGCCGAGAAGGTTCTTTTCCAGCGGGATATCGTCGCCGGTTGTGGTTGCTATAACGGCGAGGGGTTGAGGCGCAAGGCCGCGAGCTTCGCGTGAGCGGGCTAGATCTTCGGGGATTGTTAGGGTGAGTTTCTCGGCGCGGATCGTGCCCGCTCCCGTCATCACGGCGTCCGCGCGGGCACGCAAGGCGCGCATGAGTGCCCGGTCGGTCGGGCTTCCCAGGGAAGCTGCCTTGCCATCCACAGCCGCCCTACCGTCGAGGGAGGCGACCATATTGATCACCGTGTAGGGCCACTCCTTCGGGGCCGTTTCCCTCGCTGGGGTTTCCCTCGCTAGGAAGTGAATGTCGGAGTAGACGTCCTCTACCGCCAGCCTTGCGGTCGGTTCGGGAAAGAGCCTTAGAACCTCTTCTCCTTTACGCGGTGCGGTAATGGGCGTACCTGCGGGCCTGGGGCTTCGACAGGGTGACGTCGAGCTTCAGGCCCTCCTCAGTGTCCTCGCGGTCGTGTATCTCAGCCCGTCCGTAGAGGCCGCCAACCGCGCCGTACTCGGAGTGCGGTATCAGGAGGCGCACGCGCACCCGGCTGCGGGCCAGGGCGTCGTTGATAGCGCCCAGCAGAGGACCGGTGGCGTCCCGTTTCGCGCTTATGAAAACCGCGTCGGGATAAGAGGACGCCAGCTCTCGCCGCCTATCTCCCGAGAGGAGGTCCATCTTGTTGAGACACAGCACCACCTCTCGCCACGTCGCTCCGTCTTCCGCCGAGAAGGCTTCGGCCAGAGTGTCCTCGACGGTGCGTATCTCTTCTTCGAGCTTCTCGCTAGCGGCGTCGGCGCACAGGATGACTACGTCGGCGTCTCTCGCGGCCTCGAGCGTGCTCGCGAAGGAATGCACGAGTTGGGTGGGCAACTTCCTTATGAAGCCGACCGTGTCGGTGAGTACAAAGTCTGGGCGGACGGCCCCCGGCGCCTCTTCTCCCGAGCCGCTCCCCGTCCCGTTCGCACGATTCCCGGCGGCCCCCGAGACGGTCCCAGCCACGAGGCGCGTGGTGGTTTCGAGGGTCTCGAAGAGCCTGTCGGCGGTGGATCTGCTCTCGCCGCTCAAGGTGTTGAGGATCGTGGTCTTGCCGGCGTTGGTGTAGCCCACCAGGACGACGCTCGGAGGGCCTTCCTTCTTGAGGCGGGCGCCGCGAACCTCCCTCGCGGCCTTCTCCTCCGCGAGCCTCTTGCGGATCCTCTCCATGCGCTGCCGGATCACGCGCCTGTCGTACTCGAGCTGCTGCTCGCCAGGTCCCCTGGTCGTTACGCCGCCGCCGCCGAGCCTGCTTAGGGCTTTGTATCCGCCCCTGACCCTGGGTAGCCTGTAGGTAAGCTCCGCGAGCTCGACCTCGAGCCGGCTCGCGGCGTCCCTCGCATGAGCCTCGAAGATACGAATGATGAGGAGCGTCCGGTCCACGACGGGAACCCCCGCGGCCTTTTCCAGGACCCGCGCCTGCGAAGCCGAGAGCTCATCGTCCGAGACAACGAACTCGGCCCCGGTGACCCCGACGAGACCTCCGAGCTCCTCCCGCTTGCCGCGCCCCAGATACCCAGCCCCGTCTCGCCGGCCCTGCTCGAGTTTCCCTATCACCTCGAGCCCCAACGTCTCCGAGAGACGGGCGAGCTCCTCGAGCTGGCGATCCTCGCCCGCCCCGACGAGTATGGCCCCTTGCAGGGCCTCGCCGTCAGTCTTCCGCTCCTTCTGGCTTCTCTGTGTCATTGCCCTATTATACCGTGTATTGAATGCATGACCCCCTCTTGATCCTCCGGACGTTCCAGGACCAGGACGCGCCCGGCGACTTCGTCGGCGGCCTCCTGGCCCTGGCGCGCGCGGAGGGTGCGAGCGAGCTTGTCGAACCAGCGGATCTGGCGCCGGGCGAGCCTGCGAGTGCGGGTCGCTATTGCCTCCTCGGCATCGCCGGTGGAGAGGGCGCCGGAGACGTGAAGTAGCATCTCCTTGACGCCGATAGACTCTCGCACCGATGGGTTGGGAAGAATGCCGGACTCCTTCAGGCGCATCGCTTCTCCGGCGCCCTCTCGGACTATTTTGGAGGAGCGCGCGTCTATATCTAGGTCGAGGGCGTGCCTGGGAGGACGCAGGTACACGAGGGCGAGATCATAGAGGAGGTCACCGTCCCATATCGAACCTCGCTTCGCACTCCCGGAGAGCTCGAGCTCCAATCGCCTCGCCTCTCGCCTCGGGTTCTCCGCGCCGGCAGCCAGCCTCTCGGCCTCCTTACGAACCACGTGCGGCGCCTTCGGGGCCAGTGGCACGTCAAGGACGAGAGCGTTCAGGTACATGCCGGTGCCTGCATCGAGCAAGAACGGGAGGTCCGATGAAAGTGAATCGATTATCCCTTCGGCGTTCTCCTTGTGGCGGGCAACGGTCCACTCCTCGGCCACCGAGACGATACCCACAAGCTCCGCGGGTCGCGCGCGGTCCTGGTTGGTTATCACCGGTATCTCCCGGTAGACCTGCATGGAGTCGACCAGGATCGTCGTTGCCCATGCTCCGAACTCGGCGGAGATGGCCTCGGCAAGAGTGTCGGCAAGGGCGCTCTTGCCGGCGGAAGTGGGGCCGCAAACGACGAGGGCCCCGCGGCGATGCCTACGAGACGTCCTAGAGACCACGAACCACCTTCTTAGCTTGGCGGACCTAAGGTCTCCCCGGCGTAGAGTACGTGGGGTCCTGCTTCTTCGATCTTCGCGGTTACGTAACGTCCCGCCCCAGCGCCGGTACGTACGTGGACGGCGTGACCGCTCCACGTCTCTCCGACGGCCTTGCCGAGGCTCTCTTCGTTGGGTCCGCCGCTGCGACCGTGGCGAACGTAGATCTCCTCGACCAAGCCTATCTTACGCCGGTTACGCCGGAAGGCGTTCTGCTCGACGGCCCGCAATACCTCGACGAATCTCCTCTGGGCCACGTCCTCGGGGACCGCGCCCTCGGGCTCCGCGGAGAGCGCGGCCGCCTCTGTCCCACGCCTTGGAGAGAACTTGAAGACGTAGGCCGAGTCGAATGAACAGTCCTCGACGAGCCTCAAGGTCTCCTCGTGGTCCCTCTCTGTCTCACCGGGGTGCCCCACGATGATGTCCGTACTCAGAGTTCCGTCGGGCACGGATTCCCGAAAGACCTCTATCTTGCGCCGGTACCTCTCCGACTTGTAGCCCCGATGCATTACCTTCAGCATACGGTCGGAGCCCGACTGCACCGGCAAGTGCAGCCTCCCGACTATCGTGTCCTTCTCCCCGATGAGCCTCAAAGTGCGATCCTCCATGTTCGACGGGTGACTCGTCGTGAACCAAACCCGCGGCGCCTCGTCCGCGACCCGCTCCAACAGGTCGCAGAACCTCTTGCCGCTTCCGTCAGGAGCCCGCCAGGCGTCCACCGTCTGCCCGAGCAATGTCACGTACCGCGTCCCGGAGCCAACCAACCGCCTGACCTCCTCAACTACGTTCTCTGTCGGTCGGCACACCATCCTTCCACGCACCGACGGCACCACGCAGTAGCTGCACTTGTAGTTGCAGCCGGTCATTATCGTGACGAAGGCCGAGTGCTCCCCCTCTGTCCCCGGAAGCTCCGGTGTGTACGTCTCCTCCATCCCTGGTAAACCAACGAATTCTGCTAACTCATATGTATTATGGGTACCAAGTACAAGATCTATACCGTATTGCTTTTCTAGCTGTTGGGCTTCACTGGCGGCGCCGATGCAGCCGGTAAGGGCGATCTTTTTGACGCGGCCTTCTCTTTTTAGGCGGTTTAGCTCGCCGAGGTGGCCGCGGACGCGGTCGACGGCGTTCTCGCGGACGTAGCAGGTGTTGAGTATGACGAGGTCGGCCTCTTCGTAGCTCTGGACCTCGGCGTAGCCGGCGTCACGAATCATGCGCCGCATCCGGTCGGAGTCGTGAACGTTCATCTGGCAACCGAAGGTCCTTATACACGCCGTTTTGGACGCCGAACCCGGAGGACCGGCGGAGGTCCCGGCGGCGGGTTTCCTGATCAGGGGAATCGGCGCGGCGTCCTTCGCAACGCTTTTCGCGGCGTCTTTTCCTCCATTCGTGGTGCTATTCATATTCGTCCTCCTGCTCGTGGATGCGGGCTCTCAGGATCACCTCTCCGGGGCGCGTTTCCAGATCCAACCCCGCAAGCTCCAGGTAGCTCGACCACGCCACCCGCCGCAGAACGGCCCGGATCTCGGCGAGCTCCTCGGCTCCCACAGAGAGTATAGGCCCTTCGGGGCCTAAAGGCCCGTCCCGTCCCGTAGCCAGCGACGAAACGCCGGAACCACGCCCACCGGAGACCGCGCCGACGGCCTCCTCCGTCGCAGTCGTCACCTCTACCGCAGCAGGCACCTCCCCCGCAAGGATCCTCTGCACCGTCCTCAACGACACCTCCAGGCCCAACAGAACGGCAGCCTCCCGCACCTGCCTGGCTTCCCCTTTGCTCCTCTCGCTCGCTCCTCTCGAATGTATTATGCGGTTTTTTAGGAGACGGGAGAGGATTTTTGCCGGGGAGGCGTGGTAGAGGCGCGGCGAGTGCGGGCCGGACTCGGCGACGAACCTGACCAGGGTGGCGGGGAGGTTGGTCTTGGAGGGGCGGTCGCCGGACTGGAGGCGTTTTTCGGGGAGGGAGCGGATGTCGAAGACAGCTTTTATCGCGGTCGGAGAAGAGGCAGAGAGGACTTCGGCGGAGAGCGCGGCGTTCTTTATATGGTAGAGGGAGAGGCCGGCGCCGTGGGCGGCGCCGGCCACGGCGCCGGCCCGGCTGCCGGTGTCCCCAGTGTCCCGTGTGGGGTCTTCCGGGAGAGGGTCCAGGTGGCGGGTGGTGACGCCGGGCTCGAAGACGAGGTGTTTGTGGGTTTCGGGGATGCCGCGGCCGTCGTCGATGACGACGAGGGTGCGGTAGCGGCGGGCGTTCAAGGAGGAGGCGACGTGGACGTTCTGGGCACCGGCGTCGCGGGAGTTGCGCAGGAGCTCGAAGAGGGCGTCCTCGACGAAGCGGAGACGCCCCGGGCTGCGCCTGAGGCCTTCGGCGCCCAACAGCCGGGCGAAGCCGGCTCCGAGGTCCCTGTACGGTCCTTCCACGGGATGAGGAGGTCGCCTTAGCGGGCGACCTCGGTGACGCGGCTCTCGCGGATGACGGTGACCTTGATCTGGCCGGGGTACTCGAGGTCGCTCTCTATCTGTTTGGAGATGTCGAAGGCGAGCTTGGCGGCGATGCGGTCGTCCACCTCGGATGGCTGGACCATTACCCGGATCTCGCGCCCGGCCTGGATTGCGTAGGCTTTGTCGACCCCGCGGTGGCCGAGAGCGATGTCCTCCAGGGAGCGCAAACGCTCGATGTAGGTCTCCGTCGTTTCGCGCCTGGCGCCCGGGCGGGCGGCCGAGACCGCGTCGGCCGTCGCGACCAGCACGTCCTCGACGGTCTCCATCTCGATCTCGTGGTGGTGAGCGGAGATGGCCCGCACCACGTCGTCGGACTCGCCGGACTTCTTGGCGAACCTGCCGCCGATGAGCGCGTGCGTACCCTCGACCTCGTGGTCTATCGCCTTGCCGACGTCGTGCAGGAGCGCGCCCCGGCGCGCGAGCTTCACGTTCGCGCCGAGCTCCGCCGCCATCATGCCGCAGAGGTTGGCCACCTCAACAGAGTGATTGAGGACGTTCTGGCCGTAGGAGGTGCGGTACTTCAAGGCGCCCAGAAGCCGGATCAGGTCGCCGTGCATGCCGCCGGAGATCTTGGCGTCGTAGATCGCCTGGCGCCCGGCGCTCTTTATCTCCTTCTCGATATCTTTCCTGGCCTTGGAGACGAGCTGCTCTATGCGGCCCGGGTGGATGCGCCCGTCTTGAACCAGCTGCTCCATCGCCACACGCCCGATCTCACGCCGCACCGGATCGAAGCACGAGATGACCACCGTCTCCGGCGTGTCGTCTATTATGACGTCCACCCCGGTGGCCGCCTCGAACGCCCGGATGTTCCTCCCCTCGCGCCCGATCACACGCCCCTTCATGTCGTCGGAAGGCAGCGCCACGGCCTTCACGGTCGACTCGGCCGTGATGTCGGAGGCCAGCCGCTCCATGGTGGTGGCGGTGATGCGGCGCGCCTCCGCGTCCGCCCTCTGCTCCGCCTCCAGGGTCCGGTCGCGCATCATACGCCCGAGCCTGTCCTCGAGCTCCACCTCGAGACTGCCTATCAGTCTGCGCTCGGCCTCGCCCCTCGTAAGTCCCGATACCTCTTCCAGAGCCTTAACCTGGTCAGCCTCGCGTGCCTCGAGCTCGGCGGCGCGTTCACCCAGCGCTTCTTCCTGGCGGGAGAGCTCGCGGCGGGCCTCGTCGAGCTTGGCGTCGCGCCTATCGAGGGCGGCGTCGCGATTGTCGAGGCGTTCCTCGACGCGGCTCAACTCGGCGCGTCGAGCCCGGACCTCCGCCTCGGCCTCGTCCTTGACCGATAAAGCGGCCTCCTTGGCGGAGAGCTCGGCCTCGCGGCGGGTCGTTTCGGCGGTACGACGAGCATCCTCGATTATCGATTGGGCGTCGGTGCGAGCCTGGGCCTGGCGCGTCGCCGCCCTCGATTTGCAATAAAAGTAGCCCGCAGCGACGCCGAGGGCGAGGGCGGCGGCCAGCCCCAGGACCAGCAGTAAAACGTTCATTAGATTTTCCTCCAAAAGTCGCCCGCCGCGGCGACCGGGTCAAGCGACCCCGTCGCCGCGGCGGCGGTCGGTATACTCCGGTCTTCACTGGTCGGCTTCCCGGCGGTACTCGCGAGCAACCTCGGCGCAGATGCCAGCCGAGTAGCCCCGCCGCATAAGGAAGCTGTAGACCCGGCGCACCTGGGCGTCGGATCCCTCCCCCGTATTATACCGCCGTCGCGCAGCCTCGCGCGCCGCCTCGTGCTCGGAGCGTCCCGCGAACTCCTCCTCGACGACCTCCCACGCGGCCTCTTCGTCGATCCCGGCCCGTCTGAGGTCCCCGTAGATCCTGCGCGGGCCGTATTTTCGGGCCTCCGAGCGGGCGAGTTCCCGGGCGAACCCCTCGTCGTCGAGGTACCCGAGCTCCTCCAGGCGTGAGATCACCTCATCCACCGTCTCCCCGGCGTACCCCGCCCGTTTGAGCCTCTCGCGCAGCTCCCGGGCCGACCGCGCCCGGTAGCCCAGGACGTTGAGGGCCCGGCTCATTGCCAGCGGCCTCTCCCCCGCCACCCTCGCTTCAGCGAGCTCATCCGCTGAGGCCTCGGCCCCCTCCCGCAGACCGCGTTCCGCGGCTATTCCCGCGTCCAGCTCCGCCCAGAACTCGCCGTCGACGAAGACTCTGGCCCTGTCGCGGCGCTCGATCACACCGGTTACCAGCGGCACCGGATCCCCCAAGATAAGGCCAACGGCGTCTCTCCTAGACTACGCGCTCGGCCGGCTCACCGGCAACCTCTTCCTGCCCATCGGGGGAATCGTCCGTCTGGCTGAAGCCAAGCTTCTCATAGATCTCGGCGAGGACGCGCCCGCGCACCTCGTCGTTCTCCTTGAGGAACTGTTTGGCGTTCTCGCGACCCTGCCCCAGCCTCTCATCCCCGTAGGCAAACCAGGCGCCGGATTTCTGCACCACCTCGTGCTCTATGCCGATGTCCAGGATGCTCCCCTCCTTGGAGATACCCTCGCCGTACATGATGTCGAAGTCCACGACCTTGAACGGCGGCGCCACCTTGTTCTTGACGACCTTGACTCTCGTCTGGTTGCCCACCGTGTCGTTGCCGGCCTTCAAAGCCCCGATGCGCCGGATATCCAGACGCACACTCGAATAGAACTTGAGCGCCCGCCCGCCCGGCGTCGTCTCCGGAGAACCGAACATCACCCCGATCTTCTCCCGCAGCTGGTTGATGAAGATCGCCATCGTCCCCGACCTGCTCAAAGAGCCCGAGAGCTTCCTCAAAGCCTGACTCATCAGTCGAGCTTGAAGCCCAACGTGCGAGTCTCCCATCTCACCCTCTATCTCAGCCCTAGGCACTAGGGCAGCCACGGAGTCGATGACGACGAGGTCCAGGGCGCCCGAGCGGACGAGGGTATCGGCGATCTCGAGGGCCTGCTCGCCGTTGTCGGGCTGGGAGAAGTAGAGGTTCTCGAGATCGACGCCGATGGCCTCGGCATAGGTGGGGTCGAGGGCGTGCTCGGCATCGATAAAGGCGGCGAGGCCGCCTGCCTTCTGCGTCTCGGCGATTATGTGCAGGGCGAGGGTGGTCTTACCGCTCGATTCGGGGCCGAAGATCTCGATGACGCGGCCTCTGGGCACGCCGCCGACCCCGAGGGCCAGGTCGAGCGCCAGGGCGCCGGTGGAGATCGAGGCAACCTTGCGTGGCGGCTCGTCGCCCATGCGCATGATCGAACCCTTGCCGAACTGCTTCTCTATCTGAGAGACGGCGGCGCCTATGGCCTTCGTCTTGTCCATCGTTGCATCCTCCAAAAAAGTCGGCTCGCGTTAGCTCGCGCTGATCCTTGCTTTACAGACGGATTATACTGCAGGCTACTACGCCTCCCAAGATGGAGAAAGGCAGGAGGGTCGGGCGTCCGACCCACAAGCTCAGTTCCCGGGCTGCGGCGCGAACTCGCGGGTCACGGGCTGACCGAGGTTGCCGAGGCGGCCTATATTCTGGCCGTCGACCTCCGCCTCGATGGCACCCCCGTTCGCGGTCGAGATACTAAGCGCCTGTTGCGCCTCGAACGTCTGGGAGAAGCCGGATTGGGCGATCCCATCGTAGACGACCGCCCCGTCGGCCCGAACGGTCGTTCCCGCGGGTGGACCGACTGCCCTGACTGTTACCACCACCGTCTCGGTGGCGGCGTTGTCATCCGCTTCGTCGGCGGCGCCGCTCGTGGCGCTACCACCAGTCGTCGTCTCCGTGGCGGGTTCTTCCTTTCGCGAAGGGGTAGGGTTCGGCTCCTGCTCGACGGCCGGCTCCTCGGGGGCGTCGTCTTCCGCGCCGCTGCCCACCGACCGAGAGCCGACGTAGTAGAGGACGCCTATCACCGCCGCGAGCGCGAGCACGGCGAGCACGACGGTCAGGATGGTCGCCCCGGAGACCCTCCGGCGCTCGGCCCCGCCGACGCCGCCGGGGGTTATCAGGGGCTGCTCGAACTCGCTGGATCCAGGCGCTTCCTGGCTGAGCTGGCGTTCCCGGCGCGGCGCCCGGCGGTCCTTTAGCTCCCTGCTGAGACGTTCGCCGTCGAGGCCGAGGAAGTTCGCGTATGTCTTGAGGAAGCCGCGGGCGTAGACGGGGTCCGGGAGCACGGTCGGGTCTTCGCGCTCCAGCCCTTCCAGGTAGCGCGTCCGGATCTTGGTGGCCTGCTCGACCTCTTTGAGCGAGAGGCCTTTCTCCAGGCGCCTCTTCTCCAGGATGGGTCCGATCTGGCCCGCACCCTGTCCGTTGTCGTGCTCCCCACCGTTCACGATATGGAGAGTACCACAAGAACGGACAACTTCGCGATTCTCTGCCTAGCCGTCCTCGCCCGACCGTCCGTTCCCTCCGCGCGGATCAAAAGGGTCGAAAGCGGCTTCTTGCCGGTCAGTACCATGCGGCGTGCCAGGTTGATTGCGCGCCCCTTCCCCGCCGTCGAAGATGTGTGTAAGGTCTAGTTCGGTGGCGACGACCGAGCGGCTCTTGGAGCCCTCGTAGGGGCCGACGACGCCCTTGCGTTCGAGGGCGTCGATGATGCGGCCAGCCCGGGAGTAGCCGACCCGGAAGCGACGCTGCACGGCGCTCACGGAGGCTTGCTGGGTGGAGACCACGAAGTTCGCCGCCTCGGGCAGGAGGTCGTCCTCGGGCTCGGCGGTCTCTTCTTTCCCGGGCTTCGCCTCGGTTACCCCCTCGATGTAGTGCGCCTCGGCGCCGGCGGGGCGGCCGGCCTCGATGCACGCGGAGACCACGTGGTCTACCTCCGATTCGGAGATGTAGGCACCCTGGACGCGGGAGGGGCGAAGGGCAGAGACGGGCTTGAAGAGCATGTCGCCCTGGCCGAGGAGGGCTTCGGCGCCGGCGGTGTCCAGGATCACGCGGGAATCTATCTGGCTGGAGACGGCAAAGGCGATACGGCTCGGGACGTTCGCCTTGATCATGCCGGTGATCACGTCCACGCTCGGCCGCTGCGTGGCCACGACGAGGTGTATCCCTACCGCCCGCGCCTTCTGGGCGAGCCTTATGACCGCGTCCTCTACCTTGGCCGCCGCCGTCATCATGAGGTCCGCGAGCTCGTCGATAACGATGACCACGTACGGCATCTGCTTCTCGGCCCGGTCGTTGTAGCCCTCCAGGGAGCGCACCCCCATCCTCTCCAGAACCTCGTAGCGCCGCTCCATCTCCGAGACAGCCCAGGAGAGGGCGTTGGCCGCCTTCTTCACGTCGGTGACGACCGGGGTTATGAGGTGCGGGACGCGGGCGAACTGCGTGAGCTCGACTCTCTTTGGATCCACGAGGACCATCTTGACCTGCCGGGGGTCGGTGGTGAGCAATAGCGACGTCAGGAGGCCGTTGAGCATGACGCTCTTGCCGCTCCCCGTGGTACCCGCCACCAGCAGGTGCGGCATCTCGGCGAGGTCGAAGAAGACCGCCCGCCCGGAGATGTCTTTGCCGAGGCCCACGGGGAGGCTCCATTCGTTCGCGTCCGGGTACTCGCTGAAGACGTCCCCCAGGGTGACCTTCGCCGGCCTGGTGTTCGGCACCTCCACGCCGACGGCACTCTTGCCGGGGATCGGGGCGAGGATGCGGACCTCGGTCGCGGCCAGGGCGTAGGCTATGTCCTGCTGGAGGTTCCTGACCTTGCCGACCTTGACGCCGCTCCCCAGGCGCAGCTCATAACGTGTCACACGCGGCCCCACGACCGCCCGGACCACATGCGCCTCCACCCCAAGCTCCGAGAGGGCGCGCGTGAGCCTGCGACTGGTCCCCTCGGCGTCGTGCTCGGGATCGCTGCGTCCAAGGCTCAACAGCGAGAGCGGAGGCGGCACGTACTCCCCGGGCACCACCTGCTCCCGCCCCGCATCGAAGCCAACGGGCTCCCGCCGCTCCGGCAACACCACCTCGAGCGCCTCGGCCTCGCCCGCGGGTTTCATGGGACCCTCGGGTGGTCCGCCTAAGGGCTCCTCCGGCGAAGGATCTTCGATAGGCAAGTCGATCTCCCGCGGTGCTGGCCGGATGGACGAGCGGGACGCGCGGTCCTCCCTCTCGCGCCGATCCCGCTCTCGCTTCTCCCGGAGCTCCTGCGCCCACGAAGAGAGGGAGCGGTAGAGAAAGTGTGCGCCGTCACCTATCCACTGCGCGGCCGCGCGGAGGGTGACGCCGGTCAACAGCGAGATGCCTACGGCGTATAGAAAGCAGAGCGCGAAGACGGCGCCGATGGAGCCGACGGCGGCGTGAACGGCCGCGTACAGGCCGCTCCCGAGAAGACCGCCAGCTTCAGCGTAGGCCGCGGGTTCGAAGCGTTGCTCCGGCGAAAGAAAGGCGGCCGCCAGGGTCGTGGCGGCCGCGAGCAGGAGCAGGACCGCGCCCAGGGTCCTCCCCCACGGCAGGCGTCCGAGCAGCACGAGCAAGCCGGCGAGCGCCGCGAGCGGGGGCAACGCGAAGCCTGCCAGCCCCAGGAGGCGCGTGGCCCCCGCGAGGCCGGCCTCACCCAGGAAAGCCCCCCGCCCCGTGAGGAACGCCGCGGTCAAGAACAACCCGGCGACGAGCAGAAATATGCCCATAGCTTCGCGGGAGAAGGCTGCTCTTGCTTTGGAGACGTACCTCCCCTTCTTGCGGGAGGAGCGCTTCTTCGTTCTCGAAGACCCGTTTGCGGACCTGCCGGAGGTGCTCCGGGCGGTCCGTTTCCTCGTAGCCATGCGGCCTAGTCTAGCGCAGAAAAAGCAGTGTCAACGGGGGGCACTTTATGTGGTACCCCCCGTCCCTTAGACCTCAACTATTAGAGGGAGGATGATCGGTCGCTTGCGCGTCTTCTGGGAGAGGAAGCCCGAGAGGTCCTTGCGGATGGCCTTCTTCAGCTCGCTCCAGTCGGTGACGTTGCGGCTGGCGGTGCGCTGCAGGGTCTTGGTGACGATACTGATGGACTCATCCACGAGACCGTTCTGGGCCTGCGGGTCCACGAAGCCCCGTGATATTACGTCCGGCGGCCCGAGGAGCTCGCCGCTCTGGGCGTTGATGCGGGCGACGACGATGAACATACCCTCCTCGGAGAGCTGTTGGCGCTCGCGCATGATCGACTCGGACGTGTCCGCGACGCTGCCGGCGTCCACGAGGAACATCCCAGCCTGGACGGGCTCTATCTTCCTGGCCTCCCCGTTCCTAAACTCCAGCCGGTCGCCGTTCTCCAGGAGGAAGATGTTCTCCTCCTGGATGCCCAAAGTCAGGGCCGTGTTGGCGTGGTGTTTGAGCATCCTGAACTCGCCGTGGACGGGCACGAGAAACTTTGGCTTCAGGAGCGAGAGGACGAGCTTCTGCTCTTCCTGGGCGGCGTGGCCGGAGACGTGGACGGCCCGGAGGGGCGTGTACAGTACCTCCGCCCCGCGCTTCATCAGGTTGTTGATCGTGCGCGAGACGCCCCGCTCGTTGCCGGGGATCGGGTGGGCCGAGACGACCACCACGTCTCCCGGACCGGCCTCGATGGTGCGGTGCGTGCCGGCGGCGATGCGGGAGAGGGCTGCCATGGGCTCGCCCTGGGAGCCGGTAGTCAGGATCACGATATCGCCGTCGGGGACCCGGTTCACGTCCCGCTGGTCCACGTACATCGATTGCGGCAGGTCCAGGTAACCCAACTCGCGCGCGATCTGCACGTTGCGGATCATGCTGCGTCCCGTGACGCCGACGAGCCTGCCGTGCGCCTTGGCCGCCTCGACGACCTGACTCACGCGGTGAATGTGCGAGGCGAAGGAGGCGACGATGATCCGCCCCTCCGTCTTCTCGAATACCTCGTTGAACGTCTCCTGGACGATCCTCTCCGAAGGCACGTAACCGGGACGCTCGGAGTTGGTCGAGTCGCCGAAGTAGGCGAGCACGCCCTCCTCCCCCAACGCCGCGTAGCGGCCGAGGTCCATCGGCTCGCCCTCTATGGGGGTCAGGTCTATCTTATAGTCGCCGGAGAAGACGATGGTCCCGGCGTTGGTGCGGAGCGCGATGGCGACCGCGTCCGGGATGGAGTGGTTGACGTTGATGAACTCGAGATCGAAGCCGGCGAGCTTGGTGTTCCCGCCCGCCTTGACCTCCCTGAGGTCGGCCTTCTTTATGCCGAACTCAGCGAGCTTGGGCCGGACGAGCCCGAGTGTGAGTCTCGTCCCGTAGACGGGGACGTTGAACTCGCGCAAGAGGTACGGCAAGGCGCCGACGTGGTCCTCGTGGCCGTGGGTGAGGACGATGCCCCGCAACTCGTCCTGGTGCTCCCTCAGGTAGGTGAAGTCAGGGAGAACCAGGTCTATGCCCGGCATCTCTTCGTCCGGGAAGGCCATGCCGGCGTCGATCAGGACGATTCCGCTCTCTTGCCGCACGGCGGTCATGTTCTTGCCGATCTCCCCCAGTCCACCCAGGGGTATGACCTGCAAAGTCTTTTCGCTTAACAGTGTTGTTTACCTCCTTGGAAAAGGCTGCCAGCCTTCGGCACTCTGAGCTGATAGCTCTAAGCAGCCAGGTACCTCCCGAGATCGAGCTCCTTCGGGCCGACGGCGGCGAGGTACATGTTCTCTAGTTTCAGGTGCTCGTTCGCGAGGCGCTTTACGTCTTCGGCGGTAACCGCGTCGATGCGGGCGGCGATCTCCTCGGGCGTCAGGAGCTCCGAGCCCGTTATAACGCTGCGCCCAATACGGGTCATCCTCGCGGCGGTGCTCTCCATGGCCAGGATCGTCGAGCTCTTGAGCTGCTCCTTGGTACGCTGCAGCTCCTCCTCGGTTACGGTCTCCTCGCGGATACGGTCGAGCTGCCCGGCGATAACCCTGGCGGCCTCCTCGACGTTGCCGGTCGTGGAGCCCACGTACATCTTGACGGCGCCCGCGTCCGAGTAGCCGTGATGGTAGGAGTATACGGCGTAGGCGAGGCCCCGCTTCTCCCGAACCTCCTGGAAGAGGCGGCTGCTCATCCCGCCACCCAGGATGTTACTGAGGGCGCTCATCGCGAAGCGCTCCTCGCTCCTGGCGGGGATACCCAAAGAGCCCATCGCCACGTGGTACTGCTCCGTCTCCTTGAACTTGTAGTAGAAGCGGCTCTGTGGCGGGGTCGGACGAGCCTCCCGCACGAACGGCTCGCCTGCGGGGAGCTTGCTGGCGAGTTTCTCCTCGACCATACGCTCGAGCTCGGCGCTGTCGAGCTTGCCGGCCCCGACGACGAAGACGTTCGGGGCGGTGTAGGTGCTCCCGTGGAAGCTTCTCAGGGTGTTATGGTCCACGCCGCGCACCGTCTCGGCCGAGCCGATGATCGGACGACCAAGGGGATCGTCGTGGAAGATCAAGCCGGAGAGGTACTCGTCGGCCAGCTGGTCGGGCCTATCCTCGTACATCTTGATCTCCTCGACGATCACCTCCCGCTCCCGCTCGAGGTCCGCGAGCGTAGGCTGGGTGACCATCTCGCTCATGATGTCCAGAGCCCTCTCGAGGTGCTCGGGCAGGAAACGGGCGTAGAGGACGGTGTACTCCTCGCCGGTCGCCGCGTTGTCCTGGGCGCCGATGCTCTCGAAGGCTTCGGCTATGCCGAGGGCGTTCATCGAGGGCGTGCCCTTGAAGAGCATGTGCTCCATGAGGTGCGTGATACCGGCGACTTCGTCTCTTTCGTCGCGGCTGCCCGCCCGGATCCAGACCCCCAAAGAGACGCTGGTCGCCTCGTTGAGGGGCTCGGAGAAGACCCTCAAGCCCCCCGGAAACTCCTTTACGTTGACGTTCCTCTCGCTCAAGTGCTCTAGTCCTCCAGCTTCTCTAGGGAGATGCGCTTCTGCTTGTCTATCTCCAGCACGCGCACCTTTATGCGGTCACCCTCGGCGACGACGTCCTCGACCCGCTCGACGCGCTGCTTGCCCGGCGCCAGGCGCGAGATATGCACGAGACCGTCGCGTCCGGGCGTCAACTCGACGAAGGCGCCAAAGTTCGTGGTCTTTACGACCTTGCCGTTGTAGATCTCGCCAGCCTCCACATCCCTGGTCATCGCGTTTATCGCCCCGGCCGCGTCCTTGGCCGCGATGCCTTCGCCCGCGACGTAGACCTGGCCGTCGTCCTCCACGGAGATGTTCACCCCGAACTGCTCCTGCAAGGCGTTAATAGTCTTGCCGCCGGGGCCGATGAGGAGCCCGATCTTGTCGGTCGGGATCTTCAGGGCTTCGACCCGCGGGGCGAACTCCGAGACCTCGCTCCTGGGTTCGGCTATGGTGCCGAGCATGACGTCCAGGATCTCCAAGCGCCCCTTCTGGGCCTGCCCGAGGGCCTGCCGGAGTAAGTCCGCCGAGACCCCGGTGATCTTCATGTCCATCTGGAGCGCCGTGATGCCGTCGCGCGTCCCCGCCACCTTGAAGTCCATGTCGCCCAAATGGTCCTCGAGGCCCTGAATGTCCGTCATGATGACGTAGTCGTCGCCCTCCTTGACCAGACCCATCGCGACCCCGGCCACGGGCGCCTTGATCGGCACGCCGCCGTCCATGAATGCCAGCGTCGAGCCGCACACGCTCGCCATCGAGGAGGAGCCGTTGGACTCCAAAACGTCAGAGATGATGCGCAGCGCGTACGGGAAGGTCTCCTCGGACGGTATAACCGGGATCAGGGCGCGTTCGGCCAGAGCCCCGTGCCCGATCTCACGCCTACGAGGCGCCCCAACCCTGCCGGTCTCGCCGGTGGAGTAGGGCGGGAAGTTGTAGTGGTGCATGTAGCGCTTACCAGTCGCCGGCTCTATGGTGTCGAGCCTCTGGGAGAGCCCGAGATCCGCCAAAGCTAGCGAGGAGAGGACCTGCGTCTCGCCGCGGGTGAAGAGCCCCGTGCCGTGTACGCGCGGAATAACGCCGACCTCCGCGGAGGTCGGGCGGATCTCGTCCATCCCCCGAAGGTCAGTCCTCTTGCGGTCCTCGAGCAAGAGCTTGCGGAACGCCTCCTTGCGCAGAACGGAGACGGCAGCCTGTATCTGCTCTGCCTCCTCGGGCTCGCGCCCCTCGGTGAGCTCCGCGCGCAGCTCGTCCAGGGCCTCGTGCCGGCCGCTGCGATCCGGGTTGATGATCGCCTCTTTCACCCGGTCCAGGTAGCGCTCCCTGAGGTCGGCGAGGAACGGGTTCTCGTCACCCTCGACGGCGAACTCTTGCTTCTCCTTGCCGATCTCCCTCGCCCAGTCCTCGATGGCCTCGGCCTGGGTCCGGATGGCGTCCTGGGCGATCAGCATGGCGTCGACCATCACCTCTTCGGGGACCTCGTCGGCGCCGGCCTCGACCATCGTGATCGCTTCCTTCGTCCCCGCTACCACGAGGTCGAGGTCGCTCTCCTCTATCTGGGCGTACGTCGGGTTGAGGATGAAATCACCGTCGAGCGTCCTTCCGACGCGCACGGCCCCTATGGGCCCGTCGAACGGCAGGTCCGAGAGGGCCAAAGCAGCGGACGCCCCGACCATGCTCACCGTGTCGTAGGGCGTCTCCTGATCGGCGCCGAACACGGTGCCGATGACCTGTATCTCGTTGCGGTAGCCCTTGGGGAACAAGGGCCTTACAGGACGGTCAGTCAGCCTGGCGGTGAGGATAGCCCTGTCGCTGGGCCTCCCCTCGCGCTTCAGGAAGCCGCCCGGTATCTTGCCGGCCGCGGACATTCGCTCCTCGATGTCCACGCTGAGGGGCAAGAAGTCCACCCCAGGTCTCGGGGCCTGCGACCTCGTCGCGGTCGATAGGAGCACGGTGTCCCCAAGCCGGACCAAAACGGCGCCGCCGGCCTGGCGGGCCAGCTTCCCGGTTTCGAGCACCATCGACCGCTCGCCTACGGGTATCTCTAAATGCATATTCTTTTTCTCCTCTTTGTTTCTACGAATGCAGCTAAAGGCTCGTACATCTACGCTCTACCGGCGCAGACCCAGCCTACCTATGAGGGTCCGGTAACGTTCGACGTCCTTTTTCTGCAAGTACTTCAAGAGCCGGCGCCGCCGGCCGACCAATTTCAAGAGGCCTCGCCTCGAATGAAAATCGTGCTTGTGCTCGCGCATGTGCTCGGTCAGGTGCCGGATGCGGCTGGTGAGCACCGCGACCTGGACTTCCGGCGAACCCGTGTCGCCGTCCTGGGTCGCGTACTCCTGGATTATCCCGTCTTTGTTCTCCACTACCGCCAACTTCTTTGCTCCTCTTTGCTCTCTTACTCTCTCAACCTGTTTCTCTAGTCACATATATGCTACCACATGCATCAAGCACCCTCGCCGAGAACCCTCCTCGCCTCCGCGACGTCCCGCGCTATCTGCTCCTTGAGCTCTTCGACACCTGCGAACCGCCTCTCCGGCCGCAGGCGCTCCTCGAATGTGACGTCTACCACCTTCCCGTATAGATCCCCTCCGTAGTCCAATAAATGCGCCTCGACCCTGCTGTCCCGCCTCTCGAAAGTCGGCGCCGTGCCCACGTTCGTGCATGCCCCGTAGCGCTCGCTCTCCACCCATACGTGGCCCGCGTACACTCCCCGACCGGGCACGAGGGCGCGCTCGTCGGGGAGCACGTTGGCGGTCGGGAAGCCGAGCTGTCGACCGCGTTTGTCTCCCTCTACCACCTCGCCCCGCAGCAGGTACGGCCTCCCCAGGAGCCTCGCGGCCTCCCGCACCTCGCCACCGGCGACCAGCTCGCGGATGCGGGTAGAGCTGATATCCTCCCCGAGCGCGTGCGAGATCGGTACGGCGTACGCCTCTCCGCCCACCTCCCGCATGCACTGTCCGAGCTCCGCGACGTCCCCCGAAGCCTTGTGGCCGAAACGGAAGTTCTCGCCAACCACCACCACCCCGGCACCGAGCGACCCGACGAGCACCTCCAGCACGAACTCCCGCGGGCTCTTCTTCGAGAGCTCGCGGTCGAACCGGATCCCGCGCACCTCATCCACCCCACACCCGAGCAATAGCAGCTCCCTTCTCACCTCCAGAGTCGTCAAGAGCTTCGGCTCGTTCCCCGGCCACAGAACGGCCCGCGGATGGGGATCGAAGGTCGCCGCGACGACGCGCAAACCCCGCTTACGCCCCTCCTCGACCGCCCGCCTCACCACGACCTGGTGCCCGAGATGCACCCCGTCGAAGTTCCCCAGAGCCACGACTACGGGTCGCACAACACAACCTCCGCCCTCGCGCTATCGTCCCCATCCCGGTAGATCGCCAACAACTCCCCCCCGGCCTCGACCCGAAAACTGCCCGAACAGCCGGACGCCCCCAACCGCCGCCCGTTGCATACTCCAAACCGCTCCCCCACCGAAACCTCCACCCCCGGCAAGTGCGCCACCACGTCCCTCGCTTGTATTATGCGTTTAAATAAGATATCGGGTTCGAGCTCTTCGGGCGGGGCGGCGTTTTCTATGAACATGTGTCCGACGGAGGTACGGCGGAGGGCGGTAAGGTAGGCGCCGGTATCGAGGGAGTTGGCGAGGTCGGAGACGAGGGTTCGCACGTAGGTGCCGCTGCTGCACGAGACGTGGAAGGTCGCGGCAGCGTTCTCGGGGTCCAGGGTCAGGAGTTCGAAGGCGTGGACCGTGACGGGGCGGCTCTCGCGCTCGACGGTCTCGCCGCGGCGCTGCGCTTTGTAGAGGCGCTCGCCTCCCACCTTCACGGCGGAGGCCATCGGCGGGGTCTGGAGGATCTCGCCCGTGAAGCGTCGCGTGGCGGTGCTTACGGCCCTTTCGTCGGGCATCGGGGCGTTTCGGAGGAGTGTGATGCCGCCGTCCGCGTCTAAAGTGTCGGAGACGGCGCCGAGGCGGGCGGTGGCGACGTAGGACTTGTCGAGGCCCGTTACGTAGCGCGAGAGGCGAGTCGCGCGGCCCAGGAGGAGGACCAGGAGGCCGGAGGCCAGAGGGTCGAGGGTGCCGGTGTGCCCGATCTTGGTCCCCTTCGGCAAGAGGCGCTTTACCAGGGCGACCGCCCGGGCGCTGGTGATGCCGGACGGCTTATCCAGAAGTAGCGCGCCGGAGAGGGCTGGCCTGGCCGGCGAGGCTATCCGGCGCCCCCGGTAGTATCGGCTTCGCCGAGGTTCACGACGCCCCCCAGAAGCTTCAGCAGATCCTCCCTCGCTTCGCGCGGCGGCTTCGGCGTGGTGTAGCCCGCCGCGAGGCGGTGACCGCCGCCGTCGAAATGACGCGCGATCTCGCCGACGTCCACGCTTTCGGAGCGTAGGGATGCCTTCGTGCCGCCCTCTATCTCCCGAAGGTGCGCCACGAGCTCGACGCCCGCTACGCTCCTCAATCGGTCGATGGACTCCTTCGAATCGAGCTCGGTCGCGCCGGTGCGCGTGTAGTCATCTTTATCCACGATGGAGACGATGGCCTCGCCGTAACGGTCGGCGTTCGCCATGGAGACCCCGACGATGTTCAGCTGCTGCACCGTGCCGGTTCGGTTTATGCGGTCGTTCACCTCGGCGGGTATCACCCCGGCGCGGAGGAGGTCGGCGACCAGTTCGTGCGCCTCCGGGGAGACGTTGCGGAAACGGAAACCTCCGGTATCGGTCGCCACGCCCGTGTAGATCGCCTCGGCCGTCCTCTTCTCCAGAGGCACGCCGAGCTCGGCGTAGAGGGCGGCTACGATCTGGGCGCTCGCCGCAGCCGATCCGTCCACGAGGTTGAACTCGCCGTAGAGTGGGTTGTCCGCGTGGTGGTCGAGGTTCAGGCGGATGGGATGAACCCCCTCGTGCGGCACCCCGACCCGGTCGGCCCGGGAGGTGTCGACCACGAGCAGGTCGTGATCCGGCGGGCACTCCACGAAGGGCTCGTTGGGCAGGAGCCACCGCAGATAATTCGGTACGGGCTCGGCGTGGCAGAACACCGCTTCGGCGCCGAGAGAACGAACGAGGTACACGAGCGCGACCGCGGAGCCTATGGCGTCCCCGTCGGCCCCGGTGTGGGTGGTAACCGCGGCCTTTTCAAGGCCCTTCAGGAAGCCCGCTACCTCTCGCGCCGTGTTATTTCTCGCTCTCGTGCGCATCATCTCCCGTCTCTCTGATGTCTCTTAGTGCTGCCTCGATCTTCCCTACGTTCTCCACGACCGGGTCCGGCTCGAAGTGGAGCCTCGGCGTGCGCTTGAGGCGCGTCTGTGCCCCGACCGCAGCCTGAATGCGGCCGGCCGCGCTCTGCAGTCCCTCGCGGGCGCCTTCGAGGTCCTCGCCCGAGAGGACGCTGTAGAAGACTGTCGCGTGGGCCAGGTCCGGGCTCACGCGAACGCCGGTGACCGTGACGAGGCCCTGGATGCGCGGGTCCGAGAGCGCCCCGACCTCCTCGCCCACGATCTCTTTCAGCTGCGACTCAACCTTGCGGGTGCGTCCGCTCATAGCTTGACGAACTCCTCCCGCCACTCCAGTATTGCCAATTCCTCGTAGTTCAGGAGCGCGCGCCTGACCTCCTCGCGCTTCTCTTCAAGCGCCCGCCGGTCGATCCCGGCGAGCGCGAGCTCGACTGTGGCCCGCTGCCAGAGATCCTGGTGATCTGCCTCCACCACGGAGACGTTCTTGCGGCGCAGACGGTCCTTGAGAGACCGCAAGGTCTGGCGTTTGTCCTTGAGGCTGGAGCTGAAAGGCAGCTCCAGCTCTAGTCTGACGGCGCAGAACAAAGGGCCTTATGCCCCTGCTATCTCGGGACCTCGACGATTTCGAAGAACTCCAGGACGTCGCCCTCTTTGACGTCGTTGAAGTTCTCGACGCCGATGCCACACTCGAAGCCGGACCGCACCGAACGAACGTCGTCCTTGAAGCGTCTCAAAGAGGCGATGCCCCCCTCGTAGATCACGGTGCCGTCCCGCACCACGCGGACGCGGTTGTTGCGGAAGATCTCACCCGCAGTCACGTAGCAGCCGGCGACCGCCCCGACGTTCGGCACCCGGAAGATCGCGCGGACCTCGGCGGTCCCCGTCTCGCGCTCCTCGATCTCGGGGGCGAGCATACCGCGCATGGCGGCCTCTATCTCCTCGAGGGCCTTGTAGATCACGTCGTAAGTCCGTATCTCGATGCCTTCCCTCTCGGCGACCTGCTTGGCCGTGGCCGTCGGTCGGACGTTGAAGCCAAGCACGATGCCGCCGCTCGCCGTGCCGAGCATCACGTCGGAGTCGGTGATCGCCCCGACCCCGCTCCTCACGATGTTGACCCGCACCTCTTCGTTGGTGAGCCTTGCGAGCGCCTCCTTCAGAGCCTCGACCGAACCCGCGACGTCCGCCTTGACGACGAGGTTGAGGTCCTGGACGCCGCCCTCGCCGAGGAGCTCCTCGAGGGTGCGACGCGTCCCGCCCTGGGCAAGCTCCTGGCGCCTCAAAGCGGCCTCGGCCTGCTGCGCCCGGTCTCGAGCGGTGCGCTCGTGGTTCATCGCCTCGAAGCGGGTGCCGGCCTCGGGGACGCCGGAGAGGCCCAGTATCTCTACCGGGTCGCCGGGGCCAGCCTCTTTGATCCGCTGGCCGGTGTAGTCGAGCATCGCCCTTACGCGCCCGTAGGCGGTACCGGCGAGCACGGTGTCGCCCCGATGGAGCGTGCCGCGGTTGACGAGGAGCGTGGCGACCGGCCCCCTACCCGGGTCGCGCTCGCTCTCGATCACGTACCCGCTCGCGGGGGCCTTCGGGTTCGCCTTGAGGTCCTCGAGCTCGGCGACGATCAGGATATTCTCCAGCAGCTCGTCTATACCCTCGCCGGTCTTGGCCGAGACCGGGACCGTTACCGTCTCGCCGCCGTAAGCCTCCGGCACGAGCTCTCGTTCGGAGAGCTCAGCGTACACCCGGTCGGGGTTGGCGTTGGGCACATCGGTCTTATTGAGCGCGACGACCAGGGGGACGCCCGCGGCCCGGGCGTGCTCGATAGCCTCGTCGGTCTGGGGCATCACCCCGTCGTCGGCAGCGACGACCAGGATCACGACGTTCGTAACCTTCGCGCCGCGGGCCCGCATCTCGGTGAACGCCTCGTGGCCCGGAGTGTCGATAAAGGTAAGCTTCTTCCCCCCGCTCTCGACCTGGTAGGCGCCGATGTGCTGTGTGATCCCGCCAGCCTCCCCGGACTGGACGTTCGCCTTGCGGATGCGGTCCAAAAGCGAGGTCTTGCCGTGGTCCACGTGGCCCATGACCGTCACGACCGGCGGCTTCTCCACGAGGTCCTCCGGCGCGTCCTCGGGCAGCTCCGGCTCGACAGGCTCCTCGACGGCCCCAACCTCGACCTCGACACCCATCTCCTCGGCGATGAGCTCTATCTCCTCGATCGAGAGCGTCTGGGTGACGGTCTTCATCTCACCCAGCGAGAAGAGGACCTTGACGATTTGGGCCGGCGCTACGCCCATAGCGTCCGCCAGATCCTTGACCGTAGCCCCCGGCTCGACCCGGGCCGTCGTCTTCTCTTCCTGCCTGGCTTCAGCCGCGCTGGGCGCCGGGCGCGGTTCTCTCTGCGCCGGGGCTTCACCCGCGGCGACCGGCCGCGGTCCCCTGTTCGTGGCGCTCGCGTCTATGACGACCCGGCGCCGCTTGCGTCCGCCCTTGCGAGACTCTCGCCGCTCGGCGGTAGCGGCGGGAGCCGGAGAAGCCTCGGTCTGCCCGTTGTTCGCGCCGTCGGAGGCGCCCGCTTCGACCATCTCGGCCGTGGCGCTTACCTCGGCCGGGTTGTTTGTCTGGGGGCTCTGGCCGTCGCCGAAGATCCGTTCGTAGACGGGCTCCTCGACCACGGTGAAGTGGTTCTTCACCTCTACGCCCGCGCTTCTCAGGCGCTCCATTACCTCTTTTGTCTCCAGCGATCTCTCGCGGGCTATCTCGTATACGCGCTTGCTCATCTATAAACCCCCTAAGAACCCTCTATCATACCCTCGAACTCGGCGGCCTGAGCCTGGTGCGACGGGATGCCGCAGAACAGAGAGTCCGCCAGCGCCGTGTTAGGGCACCTCCGGCCGTTGGCGAGGACGGCCCGGCAGCGGTGCATCGCCGAGTCCTCCTCGAGCTCCCAGTCCTCTTCCAGCTCCTCGTCGTATTCCGTGGCCTGGCTCTCGGGCTTTATGTCTATCTTCCAGTCGGTAAGCTTCACCGCAAGCCGGGCGTTCTGGCCCTCGCGGCCGATGGCCAGCGAGAGCTGGTCGTCCGGCACGATGACCTCCGCCTGCTTCTCGTCGTCGTCCAGGTAGACCTCCCGAACACGCGCCGGCGAGAGCGCCTTGGCGATAAAGCGCGCCGGGTCCGGGTCCCACTGGATAATGTCTATCTTCTCGTTCCGAAGCTCGGAGACGACCGCGCGAACGCGGCTCCCCCGCGGCCCCACACAGGCGCCGACCGGGTCTATCCCCGACTCCTTCGACCACACCGCCACCTTCGAGCGCAGGCCCGCCTCGCGGGCCACGGCCTGTATCTCGACGAGGCCGTCGTAGATCTCCGGTACCTCCAGCTCGAAGAGGCCCTTCAAGAGGCCCTCGTGGCGGCGGCTGACCGTCATGCCCGGGCCCCGTCCGGGCTCCCGGATCTCCAGCAGATACACCTTGATCCGCTGCCCGTTCTCGTAGCGCTCGTTGGGGACCTGCTCGCTCGCCGGCAAGAGCGCTTCGACCCTCCCCAGGTCCACGAGCGTCATCCGCCGGTGCGCCTGCTGGACGATGCCGGTCACGACGTCGCCCATGCGCCCCCCGTACTCATCGAGGAGTTGCTCGTTGTGGATCTCGTTGAGGCGCTGGTAAAAGGTCTGGCGCATGACCTGGGCGGCGATACGGGTGAAGTCGTGGGGCGTTATGTCATCGCCGTCCTTCAACACCCGGAGGTCGCCCGTCTCCTGATCCAGGACCACCTCAGCCCCCTCGACCGCCCCCTCGCGGTTCTCGTAGGCCGCGAGCAGGGACTCCTCCAAAACGCCCTTGACCGTCTCGAAGGGGATGTTTTTGTCCACCTCGATCTCGTGCAGCGCCGATAGTAATGCGGTGTTCATCTCGTTATATGTCCTCCTTGAGGTTCGCGTGTGCGACGGAGCCGAACGGCAACTCCACCTCCGCGTCCTCTGAGAGTTTTAGTAGAAAAGCCGTCTCGTTAGTCCGCTCTATGGTGCCGGTGAAGTTCCGCCGCCCCTCTATGGGCTCGGCGGTACGTACCTTCGCCTCGTGCCCGACATAGCGCTCGAAGTGCTCCGGCTTCGTAAGGGGGCGATCGATCCCCGGTGAAGAGACCTCGACGAGGCCGTCGTAGCCTTCCTCGTCGAGCAACGGAGAGACCCTGGAGATCACCCCGGAACAGAACTCGTGGTTCACGGGTCCGTCCTCCCGATCCACGAGCAGCGTGAGAAGAGGCCCGCCAGAGAAGCGGGCCTCCACGAGCTCCGCCCCCTCCGGGAGGGCGCTCTCTACAACCTCAGCCAGTCTGTCCAATCTTGCCGTTTTTACCGCTCCCCGTTTCGAGACGTTAAAAAAGCAACGGGTCCTCTGGACCCCTTGCTCCATACAGCAAAATGATTATAACGCAGAGTATCAGGGTTACAAGGCAACCCGACTCTCCCGTAGCGAGCCGAAACAGGTCTCCGAGAAAAGCGTGCGCCAGAGGCCGGAGGGTGAACGGCGCAGGGCAATGGGATACAACGAAACAAAGAAGCGCTCATAAGCGGGACAATGTCCCGATCGGTACCAGGACAAATTACCCATATTCAGAGCCTTGATCGTGGGTCATGCTCTGAACAGTAGAACGCTGCCCTAGGAGGTACGGCATAGGAAGAAATTGACGATAGTGTAAGGAGCTTCTCAGGTCGTGAGGAAAAGTACACAGAAGGGAGGAAACTGGGCACTCGTGAAAAGGACAACTTACTTGGCTACGGCGGCTCTCTTGGCCATGCTGATCCTGGCGCCGGCCGCTCTGGCTCAGGATACAAGACCAGGGGATGACGACCCGTTGTCACCCGAACAGAACGTGGTGGTGGTGCTCGAAGAAGACGCTCTAGAGCAGGCAGTCGGCAAACAGATCCCGGAGCAGATACCGGACGAACCGATAGACGAACCCGGCGGACCGGCGCCCAAGGGCGGTACGCTACCCAAGAGCGGTGGCGCGGTGACCACGCCGGCGCTTTTGTTGCCCGCCGCCGCGCTGCTCCTGGGCTCGGGCGTCCTGACCTACGCGGTGCTCAAGCGCCGCAGGTAGACAACCAAGGGGAGACACGCCGGGAGCGACTCATCGCGGCCTGCACCGGATACCCCGGCTTCCGGCGAACGAACCTTATCGCGGTACGTAATTCGCCATGAAGGCGAAGAAAGGAGACAACAACCCATGGTGAGACGCTTGGTTCTAGCTCTCACGGTAGTTGCGGTTATGGCGGGAGCCATGATAGGCGGTCCCTTAGCGATAGTAGGCGGTGTTCAGGTAGGAGGAGCCGAGTCTGCTAGTGCTCAACCCGGAGCGCCGACTTACTGTGGAGATTATCGGACGGCGTATTACGTATCCTCTGGAGGATACTGGTATGCCTGGGTGTTCAGATGGTGCCACAACCCCTCGATCCAGGGAGGCTGGTACATAGACTGGGTCAATTGGTACTGGGGTAGCTATACTAATGGCCCTGGCAATTTCTTAGCTGGTCCTGGCTACACTCCAGGGTACCAGTATACCGTTAACGACATACAACAGTAGAGCAGGAAGCGAGTCATAGGACTGTGGAGCAGGGCTAGCAGTCTATTCTCCTTCCGAGCATAAGAAAGGGCCGGGTTCAATAACCCGGCCCTCTTCCTTGGCTGCTACTTCCAGCCGTCCTTCCCTATCTCCTCGAAGAGGGCGTCGAAGATCTCGCGCGGTGTACCTTGCGCAACGGGCGGCCCTTGGCGAAGATCACGCCGTTGTCGACATCCTGTCCTACTTGCTACTCGGCTCTAGGCCGGGCTTAAGAAGGATTCCCGACCCTCGGCTCGCTCGGGCACGTTGAGCGTGCCGTGGCGCTTCATCCATCCGTCGAAGGCGGCTAGCGCGATGAACTCCAGGCCCAAGGGGCGATCTTCGGCATCGAGGTCGGCGTAGACGCCCTCCTCAAGCTCTATAGTTCTCTCCACCCGCCCTTCATTTACCCTGATGTACAATGCATCGGCTTCGCTATCGAATTCGAACCTCACGAGCTTAACCTTCCTCCAGGTCTATGGCGCTGATAATCCTAGCATCGGTCCCGGCCTCCGGGGTGTCGACGTAGATGATCCTCAATAACCTCCCACTCTCAAAAACGTCCTCAGAAACGCGCTTGCCGTAGCTCGGATAGGTGAGATCTGGATCGTTTATCACGCGCAGGAGATCCGCCTCCGAGATGTTTCGTTCCCTCATACGTTGTCTCGCGTGGCGAGTGTAGCTCAGCCGCTCATACTTCACGAGAAGAGCTATCAGTGGAAACCTGCAAATCGCTACTTCCAGCCATCCTTCCTTATCTCCTCGAAGAGGGCAGAGAAGATCTCGTCGCGATGAACCTTCTTTAACGGGCGGCCCTTGGCGAAGATGAGGCCATCGTCCTTACCGCCGGCGACGCCGTAGTCAGCATCCCTGGCCTCACCGGGGCCGTTGACGATGCAGCCCATCACGGCGACCGTGAAGTGGTCCTCATAGTGCTTGAGCTTGTCTTCGACCTGCGCTGCCATCCCGATCACGTCGAAGCCTAGAGTGCGGGCGCAGCTCGGGCAGGCGATGACGTTGGGGCCGCGGTGGCGGAGGTTGAGGGCGGAGAGGATCTGGTACGCCACCGGTATCTCTTCGACCGGGTCTTCGGCGAGCGAGATACGAATGGTGTCCCCGATGCCGTACGGGAGGAGTTGGCCCAGAGCGGCGGCGCTCTTTATAGCTCCGGGGAGCTTGGTTCCAGCCTCGGTGACGCCGAGGTGCAACGGGGCGTCAGAGTGGCGGCGGAACTCCCTGTTCGCCTCGACCATCTCGGGGACGTGGCTCGCCTTGAGCGAGACCTTGAAGTTACTGAAGTCCATCTCCTCGGCGATCTCGACCTTCTGGAGGGCGCTCGCGACCAGCGCCTCGGCCTTCGGCAGATCCCAGAACCGCTTCTCGACGGAGCCGGAGTTGACCCCGATGCGCATGGCGGCCCCAGTCTCCGCGCACTTCTCGATGACGGCGCGGTAGCGGTCGTCGCCGCCGATGTTGCCGGGGTTGATGCGTACGCACGCGGCGCCCGCGTCAGCCGCCCCGAGCGCCATCCGGTAGTCGAAGTGGATGTCGGCGATCAGCGGTACCGGGGTGCGCCAGAGGACCTCTTTGAAGCCCTTCAAGGCCCTGGAGCCATTGACGGAGACGCGCACGAGGTCGGCGCCGGCGGCGTTCAGGTCGTAGACCTGCTGCACGGTCGCCTCGACGTCGTGGGTCATTGTGTTGGTCATGGACTGGACGGCCACCTGGGCGCCGCCGCCGATCGGCACGCCGCCCACCACGATCTGGCGGCTGGTGATCGGGCGTTCCTGTACCGCTGCCTCTGTCATCTCACTCCTAAGACTTTTACGGCCCCTTCTCGGGTATAAAGGGCTGTCCGGTAAAGATTTTACTAAGGTCCGCGTAAGTTGCGAAGACGAAGAGCATTAGTATTAGCGCGATACCGAAGGCGGCGATCTTGCCGACTGTCTCGGCGCTCACGGGCCTCCCCAAGACCTTCTCCGCCGCGATGAAGAACAGGTGCCCCCCGTCGAGCGGCAGGATGGGGAGCAGGTTGAACACCGCCAGGTTTATGCTGATCAAAGCCAGAAGCTGCGCGAAGCTCTGCGCGCCCTGCGAGGCAATGTCGCTGCTTACCCCAACCACGCCTATCGGACTCGAGACGGAATCGTAGAAGCTGATCCCGCCAGTCACCAGCTGTCCCAAGAACCACCCAAAGAGCCCTATTATCTCGACGGTCCTGAGAACCCCGAGCCAAAGCGCCTCCAGAGGACCGTAACTGGTGTACTCGACGACCGGACGAACCCCGACTATCGCCCTGCCCGGGTCTTGGGGATCCGCCGCGAGCTCCCCGGAGAACTCCCTCTGCTCCCCGCCGCGTAGAACAGCGAGCTCCACCTCATCGCCCGATTGTTGTCCCTCCAGGGCCGCCTGGAACTGGTTCCAAGACTCTATGTCCTCGCCGTTGACAGACGTTATCTGATCTCCTCCCCGCACGCCCGCCTCGGCGGCCATCGAGTCCGGGATGACCTCTTCTATCTCCGTCGTAGCCTCCGTCGGCACGCCGACCATGAAGATGCCCGCCAGGATCAGGACGGCCGCCACCAGGTTCG
The DNA here is from genome assembly GCA_030448125.1 of Rubrobacteraceae bacterium. Classification (GTDB taxonomy): domain Bacteria; phylum Actinomycetota; class Rubrobacteria; order Rubrobacterales; family Rubrobacteraceae; genus Rubrobacter_F. The sequence goes on from JAUJNO010000006.1 coordinate 141,400, forward strand.
CAAAAGGCCCGGCGAAGATGATGAGCGCTCGCCGCCAGGGGGGCTTCGCCGGGTAGGTGTCCGACCCTTGCTCGCCCGTCTCCTTCTCCACGCTCGCCACGCCCTCCATCCCGGCCATCTTCGCAAACCCGCCTAAAAGTATTATGCGGAAAGAATAGACGGTTTTGCCGAGCTTCTTTTTGAAGAGGGCGGGGCCGAAGCCGATCCCAAACTCGGGGACGCGCACGCCCATGGCTTTGGCGACGAGCATGTGGCCCAGCTCGTGGATTACGATCAGGGCGATCAGGCCCAGGATGGCGATGAGGATCGTCATTGGTTGTCTCGCGCGGACCTGCTCACGACCTCGCTCGCCTCTTTCCGGGCCCAGCGATCTACGGCTACTATTGCTTCCATGCTCTCCATCGCACCGAACTCCGGCACAGCTTCGAGGACCTCCTCCATGATGTCGGGTATACGCAGAAATTGTATCCCGCGGTCAAGGAAGGCCTGAACGGCGACCTCGTTCGCCGCGTTGAGCGCCACCGGGTACGCCCCGCCAGCCCGCCCGGCCCCCATGGCTAGCGGCAGGCAGCGGAACACGTCGTTCCGGGGCTCCTCGAAGGTCCAGGACGCGGCGCCGAAGGGGACCGGCTTCGCGCCGACGTCTACCCTGTCGGGGTAGAGGATGCCGTAGGAGATCGGGAGCCGCATGTCCGGGAGTGCCGCGTGCAGTATCGCCGAGCCGTCCTCGAAGACGGCGCCGCCGTGTACCACCGACTGGCGATG
>JAUJNO010000006.1:142264-161787 GCA_030448125.1 Rubrobacteraceae bacterium
GTCGCGGCCAGACCGGCGAATCCGACGATGCCGTTCAGGATCACGTCGGCGGGGACCTCGGCCAGGGCAGCCGCGGCTCCGGGACCGGTGATCTTCTCGGCGCGCGGAACATCGAGGGGGCCGGCGTCTCCGCTTTCGAGGGCGACGTATTCGGGTTCGAACTCTTCGGCTTGCTGTTCGAGCGTCTTCGCGTCGCTGTTGGCGGAGAGGCCGACTATCTCGAAGCGGTCTCTGTGGGAACGGACGACGTCGAGGGCCTGGAGGCCTATGCTGCCCGTGGAGCCGAGGATGGTGAGGCGGCGCCGCTCGGAGGAGCTCACAAGGCGAAGAGGACGTAGAAGTAGTAGATCGCGGGGGCGGTGAAGAGCATGCTGTCTATGCGATCCAGGATGCCGCCGTGGCCGGGGAGGGCGCGGCCCAAGTCCTTGAGGTCGAGGATGCGTTTGAGGATCGACTCAAAGAGGTCCCCGGCCTGGCTGAGGATGGAGATCGCCAGTCCCCAGAGCGCCGCTTCAATGGGGCCGAAATCCAGGAACTCGTACGTGAAGTATCCGATGGCGGTCATCGTCGCCAGTATGCCCCCGATACCGCCCTCGACGGTCTTTTTGGGGCTCAGGTTCGGGAAGAGCGGGTGGCGGCCGAAGAAGCGCCCGGCGAAGTAAGCGCCGGAGTCGGAGATCCAGGGCCCCACCACGGCGACGAGGATGAGGTATCTGCCGCCGGCCAGCTCCTCCCCGATCAGGCCGAGATGCGCCATGGGCGCGCCGACCCAGAGCGCCATCAAGAGCAGGGCGAGGAGGGCCCTCAAGGTGCGGGCCTCGGGCTGGGCGGCGAGCCACAACAGAGCCCACGGTAGACTCAGGATCACCCCGGCGAGGGCTCCGGTCGCGCCGTAGGGGATCGAGAGCAAGACCGGAAACGCCCCTGCGCCGAAGGCCGCCCGGAACGGCAGCGGTTTCAGGGCGCGGGCGAGTTCCTGGGCCGCGCGGGCGACGACGAGGAGGATCATGACGGGGATCGCCCAGCCGCCGTAGAGGATCGCACCGAGGATTATCGGCGCCAGGATCAGGGCGGTAGCGACGCGCCAACGAAGCAAAGAGGATCCTCCCCGTAGGTCCTTTAGACCCCGCCGCGGCGCCGGCTGCGGGCCGCGAAGGAGGTGATGGCCCGGCGGAACTCCTCCGGGGAGAAGTCCGGCCAGAGCGTCTCCGTTACGTAGAACTCGGCGTAGGCGATCTGCCAGAGGAGGAAGTTCGAGATCCTCAACTCCCCGCTCGTCCGGATGACGAGGTCTACCTCCGGGACCTCGGGCGCGTAGAGGTAGGAGGCGAAGGTCGCCTCGTCGACCTCCTCGGCCTTGAGACCATCCTCCATCATGCGCCGGACGGCGTCCACGATCTCCGCCCGCCCCCCGTAGTTGAGAGCGATATAGACTTGGAGCCTATCGTTGTTCCTGGTGAGCTCCTCGGCCTCCCCCATGGCCACCCGGACGGCCTCCGGCAGGTGTTCCCGACGGCCCAGGAAACGCAGGCGTGCGCCGCGCTCGTTCAGCTCCGGGACCTTGCCCTTCGCCGTCTCGAGGAACAGGGTCATCAAGGAGTCTACCTCGGTCTCGGGACGCCCCCAGTTCTCCGTGGAGAAGGCGTAAAGGGTGAGCGCTTCGACGCCTGATTCGCCCGCGGCCTCCAGGAGCGGGGTGAGGACCGCGACGCCCGCGCGGTGCCCGGCGGCCCGGGGGAGCCAGCGAGCTTTCGCCCAGCGGCCGTTGCCGTCCATGATGATGGCGACGTGCCGGGGCAGGTTCTCCCGGTCCAAGGGGGTCAGGACGCGGCGTTCCGAAAGATCGGCGACCCGCTCGGAGAGACGTTTTCGCGCGGGGTTCAGCAGGGCTCAGACCTCAAGGAGCTCGGCTTCTTTGTCCGTGAGGGCATCGTCGACGCGCTTGACGTACTTGTTGGTCATCTGCTGGAGTTCGGCCTCGGCCCGGCGCTCATCGTCCTCGGAGATCTCACCCATCTTCATAAGCTCGTTGAGGTCGCGCATCTCGTCGCGCCGTACGTTCCTGATCGAGACGCGACCCTCCTCGGCGTACTGGCGGGCGAGCCTTATGAACTGCCTGCGGCGCTCCTCGGTAAGCTCCGGGATGGGCAGCCGGATGACTTTGCCGTCGTTCTGGGGGTTCAGCCCGATGTCGGAGGTGTCTATGGCGCGTTCGATGGCCTTGATCGTACCCGGGTCGAACGGCGTGACCGTGAGCAGCCGGGGCTCCGGGACGCTGACGTTCGCCACGCTCCTCAATGGCATCCGGGAGCCGTACGCCTCGACCTCGATGCGGTCCAGGATAGAGGGGCTGGCTCTCCCCGTGCGGATGGTCGAGAACTCGCGCCGGACCGACTCGAGGGCACCCCGCATCCTGTTTTCGGCCGCCGTCAGGTCAACGATGTCGGACATCTCTACTCTCCTCCGCCCGCGGCCCCGCCCGTAGCTCCATCCGCGGGTACGTCTCCACTACCGCCACCCGCGCTCCAGACCAGGGAACCGACCCGCTCGCCCCTCAAGATGCCGCGCAGGTTGCCGGGTTTCAGTATATCGAAAACGACTATCGGCAGGCGCTCCCCGCTGCACAGCGTGGCCGCCGTGTAGTCCATGACGGCGAGGTTCCTGGAGAGGAGGTCCATATACGTCAGCCGCTCTATGCGGACCGCGTCCGGATTGGTGCGCGGGTCCTTATCGTAGACCCCATTCACCCGGTTCTTGGCCATGAGGATCGCGTCGGCCCCAATCTCCAGGGCGCGCAGGGCGGCCCCCGTGTCCGTGGTGAAGAACGGGTTGCCGGTACCGGAGGCGAAGATCACCACCCGTCCCTTCTCCAGGTGGCGCATGGCGCGCCGCCTTATGTACGGTTCGGCGACCTCCTGCATCTGGATCGCCGACTGCACCCGCGTCGGGATACCACGCCGCTCCAACGCCGCCTGCAACGCCAGAGCGTTTATAACCGTCCCGAGCATCGCCATGTAATCGGCCGTAGCACTCTCGATGCCCAGCACGTCGGCGACCTGCGAGCCGCGGAAGATGTTTCCCCCGCCGACCACGACCGCCAGCTCCGCCCCGGCCTCGACGGCCTCGACGACCTGGTTGGCGGTAGCGTCGAGGCTCGGGGGGTCTATACCGTAGCCCCCGTCGCCCGCGAGGCTCTCCCCCGAGAGCTTGAGGACGACACGCTTTACCGGGCCCAGCTCGGACTCTGTAGCCGCTGCCTTCTCTGCCTCCCTCGGGGCGGCTTCCTCCACGGTTCCAGGCTACCCGGAGCCCTAGAGCTCGTAGCGGACGAAGCGCCGGACCACGACGTTCTCGCCGACCCTCTGGACCGTCTCCTGCAGAAGCTCGCCGACGGTCTTATCCGGCTCCTTGACGTAGGGCTGGGTGAGGAGGGCCTTCTCGTTCACGAACTTCTTCATCCGGCCCTCGACGATCCTGCTCGTGATCTCCTCGGGCTTGCCCATCTCGGCGGCCTGCGCCTCGGCGATGGAACGCTCCTCGTCGAGCGCCTCCTGGGAGATGTTCTCCGGCGAGACGGTCAGGGGGCTCATCGAGGCCACGTGAAGGGCTACGTTGCGGGCGAACTCCTTGAACTCCGGAGTACGGGCCACGAAGTCCGTCTCGCAGTTCACCTCGATGAGGACCCCGACCCGGCCGTTGAAGTGTATGTAAGCCTCGATCAGGCCCTCGTGTGTCTCCCGGGCGCTCTTTTTGGCCGCGATGGCCTGCCCGCGCTCTCTGAGAACGCGCCGGGCTCCCTCGACGTCGCCGCCGGACTCATCGAGCGCCCGCTTGACGTCCATCATCCCCGCGGCCGTCTCCTCCCGTAGCTGTTTTATCTTCTCGATGGTACTAGCCAAAGTCCTTGCTTCTCCCTATTCGTTGTTCTCGTCGGCCTCGTCGCGCGCCGCTTCCCCGTTCGAGGCCGTCTCCTCGCCGGTCCCAGGCTCTTCGGACGCCGGCCCCGCAGTCGCCGGTTCCGCGGTCGCATCGCCGTTCGGAGCGGCCTCCGCGGTCCCTTCGTTCAACGCGGCCTCCTCGCCGGGCCTCAAGCTTCCGCCTCCGGGCACGCTCTCGGCGTCCCCGCTCGAAGCCCGACCCGCTTCGGGGATGTCCGGCTCGTCGGCGGAGGTGACGTTGGCGACGGGCAAGTCGCCGTCGTTGGACTGCTCGCTAGCCCGCTCTTCTTGCCTGTCCTCGGCGCCGCGGTAGCTCGTAGTCGGGTCTTCCTCCGGGGCGATCTCGCCGGCCGACTCCACGGGGTCGGCGAGGCCCGTGGGTTGATCGTCGGCGAGTCCGCCTTCCCTTGCCGCCTCGGAGAGGGACTCCGTCGCCAGGTCTTCGGCGACGATGGCGTCCTCGACCGCCGGGGGCAAGGGGCGGTCCTCCGCCGGGGTAACGTCCTCGCCCCGGCCCTCCAGTATCGAGTCGGCAATGAGGCGGGAGATCAGGTTGATCGAGCGGATCGCATCGTCGTTGCCCGGGATGACGTAATCGACCACGTCCGGGTCGCAGTTGGTGTCGGTGAGCGCGACCACGGGTATCTTGAGCCGGTTCGCCTCCTTGACGAGGAGCTCTTCTCTCTTCGGGTCGATCACGAAGACCGCCCCGGGTAACCGCTCCATCTCGGTGATGCCGGCGAAGTTGCGCCGGAGCTTCTGGTACTCGCGGTAGAGGGCGAACCACTCCCTGCCCGTCCTCTCCTCCTCGGGCGTCTCCTCGACGGTCTGGGCGAGCGTCGTGAAGTAATGGATGCGCGGCTGGATGGTCTGGAAGTTCGTCAGCATCCCGCCGATGTAACGCTCGACGACGTACGGCTGCCCCGAGCGCACGGCCTGCTCGGCCACGGTGAACTGGGCCTGCTTCTTGGTCCCGACGAAGAGGACCTCGCGCCCGGCCTCGGCCACGCCCCTGATGAACTGCCGGGCCCTGTCAATGAGGGTTAGCGTCTGGTCGAGGTCGATGATGTGGACGCCGGCCCGTTGGGCGAAGACGTACTTCTTCATCTTCGGGTTCCACCGCTTGGCCTGGTGTCCGAAGTGGACGCCCGCCTCGAGCAGCTCCCTAACGCCTATCTGCTGGGTTGTAGTCTCCAAAGTACCTGCTTCTCCTTTTTTCAGGTGGTTAGAGCCTCCGCCCGCGCCTCGCAATCCGCAAGTTGACTCGACGAGAAACTTCCGCGGACCACCACCTGGGCCTGCTAACTGCAGCCCCTACGGCGGGCGTGCGTAATCAAAACTCCGCAGATAGTAGCATAGCGAGCCACCGGCTTCTAGCCCGGTCCAGCGACCTTCGGGTCTCTAACCGAAGGCGTGCCGCCCCCCGGCTTCGTGGACGAGGGGAGACTCCTTGAGATGCCCCCGCAGCTTGGTAAGGGCGCGACGGAGGATCTGGCTTATGCGTCCCTCGGTCAGATCGAGGGCCTTGCCGATCTCTTTCAAGGTGAGCCCCTCGTAGAAATAAAAGGTCGCGACGAGCCTCTCCCGCTCCTCGAGCTGGCCTATAGCCTCGACGAGTTGGGAGCGCAGGTCTACGAGGTTTGCCTGGGACTGGGGGTCGACGGCTGCTGTATCCTCGACGAGCGCCCCGTACTCTATCCCCGGCTTGCCATCGACCTCCAGGCGCGCCTCCAGCGAGACCACGTGGGCACGCGAGTACTGGTCGAGGAAGTCGTGGTATTCCCCGACCTCGAGACCTACTTCCCCGGCGATCTCGGTCTCCGTGGGGGGACGCCTGAGCTCCTGGGTGAGCTTGGTCGTGGCCATCTCTATCTCCTGGGCGCGCAAGCGAACGCGGCGAGGCACCCAGTCCTGGCTGCGGAGCTGGTCGAGGATGGACCACCGGATCTTGGAGATCGCGTACGACTCGAACTTGGCTCTCTTGCCGGGACGGTCAGGATCGTAGGTCTCTATCGCGTCGAGCAGCCCCAGGATGCCCCAGGAGATCATGTCCTCCTGCTCGACCGCCCCGGGCACGCGCGCCCCGACCCGGCTGGCCACGTACTTGACGAGCGGCGAGTAGTTGATGACAAGCCGGCCCCTGAGTTGCCCCTCCTGGCGCTCGGCCTCCCGCCGCGCCTCCTCATCCGAAAGCCCCTCGCCGATCCGAAGCTCCTCCCGAATCTTCAGGTACTGTACCCACAGACGCCCGACGGTTCGTCCGGTCATCGCATCCTTCCCAGGTTCCCGCTCGGGCTCCCTATCGGGCTCCTCACGAAGGCACCGCCCGCGTCCCGCTTGACGTACCCCTTGAGCTCCAGGAGCGCCAGCGCGGAGAGGAGCTCGCGCATCTCGACCCCGCCAGCTTCGTTGGCGACCCGCCTGGCTACCACGTCCACCCCCACCGGCTCGAAGCCCACCCCCGCGAGCGCCGCGGCCTCCTTCTCGGGTAGCTCGGCCGGTACGGGCTCCACCCCGGCGTCCGCCGCGGTCGCATCTTCCGCCACGGGCAGTCTGCGTGGAGCGGACACCGGGGCTACGGCCTCCACGAACCTGTCCACGTCCCAGAGAACTCCCGCGCCGTCCGCGAGGAGCGCGTTGGATCCCCGGCATTCGGCGAAGGCGAAAGGTCCCGGCACGGCCCACACGTCGCGCCCCGCCTCCAGGGCGTGGCGGGCGGTAATCAGGGCGCCGCTCTTCTCGGCCGCCTCGACGACCACGACCACGTCGCTGAGGCCCGCTATGATCCGGTTCCGGGCCGGGAACCGCCACTGCAAGGGCGCCTCCCCCAGGTAATACTCGGAGAGGATGCCCCCTCCGTCCTTGACCCGCCTGAAGAGGCGCCGGTTGCTCCTGGGGTAGACGACGTCTATCCCACACCCGAGCACCCCGATGGTGGGCCCGCCTGCCTCCAGAGCCCCTTCGTGCGCCGCCGCATCTATCCCGAGCGCGAGCCCGCTCGCCACGCATACCCCGCGCTCGCCTAACGCCCGACCCAAAGTACGAGCCGCCTCGATACCCGTCGCCGAGGCCTTGCGAGAACCGACAAGGGCCGCCGTCGGGCCAGAAGGAACCTCGCCGTCCACGAAGAGCGCCGGCGGAGGGTCCGGGATCTCGGCGAGCATGGAGGGATAGTCCTCGTCCGCGAGGGTGACGACCGCGATGTCCCTCTCCTCGAGGCGAGCCAGGATGACCCCCGGATCGAAGCCTCCTTTGAGCTCCTCGAACGCCCTCCGCCCCTTTTCGGTAAGCCTCACGCGTTCGGCGACCTCTCCGGCGGGCAACGCGAGTATCTTCGCGGGATCCAGGTCCCCGAGCCGCGAGACGACGCTGGCCCCCACCCTGGCCTGCAGCAGGGAGAGGAACAGGTAGGCGGCCTTGGGATCAGCGATCAACTACGGCCGCCCTCCGATAGTTGAGCGCCTCGGCCACGTGCTCGACGGCTATGTTCTCCTCGCCCGCCAGGTCCGCGACGGTGCGCGCCACCCTCAAGACCCGGTCGTGGGCCCTGCCCGAGAGCCCCATCCGGTCGATGGCCCGGGAGAAGAGCGCCTCCGCGTCGTCCCCGAGGGCACACGTCGCGCGCAGCTTGCGCCCCGCGAGCGCGGCGTTGGGGACACCCCCTCGCGCCATCTGGACCTCACGCGCGGCGGCGACCCTGGCCCGGATCTCCTCCGAGGTCTCCGCCGTCTCCTGGGAACCCCGGAGCTCCTCGCGCGTCAGGCGCGGCACGTCCACGAAGAGATCTATCCGGTCGAGGAGGGGGCCGGAGATGCGGCTCTGGTACCGCTCTATCTGCCCCGCCGAGCAGCGACAGGCTCGCCGCCGGTCGCCTGAGTACCCGCACGGGCACGGGTTCATCGAGCACACGAGCGTGAAGCGGGCCGGGTAGGTCAACGTCGCGGCAACCCGCGAGATCGTCACCTGCCCGTCTTCCATGGGCTGCCTCAAGACCTCGAGCGTCGCGCGATTGAACTCGGGGAACTCGTCTAAAAACAGCACCCCGTGGTGGGCGAGCGAGACCTCGCCGGGACGGGGGCTGCTCCCCCCGCCCGCGAGCCCACTCGTGGAGATGGTGTGGTGCGGAGCCCGGAATGGCCGCCGCTTCACCAGCGCGCCCTCTCCCTCGCCGGCGGCGCTGTGTACCTTGGTGACCTCGATGCTCTCCTCGCGGGTGAGCGGCGGCAGTATGCCGGGCAACCTCCTCGCGAGCATCGTCTTCCCCGAGCCAGGTGGACCACTCATGAGTATGTTATGCTCACCTGCCGCGGTCACCTCCAGCGCCCTCTTGGCGTACCGCTGGCCCGCGACGTCGGCGAAGTCGTCGGCCATCGCTTCCGTGGCTTCCCGGCCGTTCGTTTCAGGTGACGACCGAGCGACATCCTTCTCGCCCGCGATGAGGCCGACCGCTTCCGCGAGCGAGCGCACTCCGTAGACGCTGGGACCGCCGATAGAGGCCGCCTCCGGGGCGTTCTGTTCCGGAAGAAGGAGGGCCCCGAGCCCCTCCTTCTTCGCGCCTTCGGCCATCGAGAGCGCCCCCCGCACCTCACGCAGACCGCCGTCGAGCGAGAGCTCTCCTACAACGCCCATCCCCTCCAGGCCCTCCTCCGGGACCACCCCCGAAGCGGCGAGGACTGCGAGCGCGATCGGCAGGTCGAAGGCCGGCCCTTCCTTGCGCAAGGACGCGGGCGCGAGGTTCACTATGACCTTCTTCGTCGGAAACTTATAACCACTGTTCGAGATCGCCACTCGCACCCGTTCTCGCGCCTCCTGCACCGCCGCGTCGGGCAAACCCACGATCGAGAACCCCGGCAAGCCCGCGCCGACATCCACCTCGACCTCGACCGGCAGGGCGTCTATCCCAAACAAAGAAAGGCTACGTACCCGGCAAACAGACACTACTCCGTACACCCGTTCCCTACTGTGGCCCTACTTACTAGCCTCATAAGTCTCGTCTCGCGTCGGTATACCCGACCGTGTACATACAAAGTAACATGCTTTCTTAAGCAACGGAAGGTCTTGCGGCGATTGAAGGCTTCCTTAGTCTTTCCCAACGGCACGTACGCGCCTCAGAAGGCGTCCTCGACGTGCCGGACCTCCGGTCTCCCCGCCCCCGACAAGAGGATGCCTACGGCGTCGAAGCGCACCTCGTCGAAGCCAGCGAGGAAATCGTCCTCTTTCTCCGCGAGGTACTGCTCGGCCATGAGACGTATCCTGGCCTGCTTCTTGGGCGTTACGGCCTCCAGAGGGTCCCCAAACCCCGTCCCTTTCCGCAGCTTGACCTCGACGAAGACCAGGGCGCCCTCACCCCGCAGGACGAGGTCGATCTCGCCGTGTCGCGTCCTGTAGTTGCGCTCCAGGGCTTCGTACCCTTTCTTCACGAGGTACCTCAAGGCCAAATCCTCGCCCCGGTCCCCCACCTGCCGGCTGCTCTGCCGCCGGTTCAGATCAGCCCACTCCCGCATAGCTGAGGCGATGCACCCGACAAGGGCCGGCCTCCCGCAGAAGCTCGCGGTGCTCCGGCGTCCCGTACCCCCGGTTGCGCTCGAAGCCATACCCCGGATGCTTCCGGGCCAGCGCCCGCATCGCCCCGTCCCTCAAGACCTTCGCCATCACGCTCGCCGCCGCGACCGCGGCGCTCTTGCAATCCGCCTGCGGCAGAGACTCCACCTCGGGCCCGAGCTTGAGGTTTCCATCGGCCAGGACGCACCCGGAGTACGGGCGCACGCCTTCAAGGGCGCGCCGCAGGGCCTCCTTGTTCGCCGCGCCGATGCCGTGGCGGTCGATCCACCACGCGGGAAAGGAAGCCACGCATAGCGCCCGCGCGCCTTCGAGCACCTCCCCCAACAGCTCCTCGCGAAGGCCCTCGCCGAGCGCCTTCGAGTCGTTTATGCCGTAGATCTCGCCCTCCCCAAGGACCACCGCCGCCGCGACGAGCGGCCCGGCCAGGGCGCCCCGCCCGGCCTCGTCCGCCCCGGCAAGAGGGCCGCGTCGCTCCGCGCGCTCCGCGTGCTCCGCGACCCACGCGGCGTCGAATGCGTAGAGGGCGCCGCTCTCGGAGCGACGCCCTCTCGAAGTGTGGGTCTTCAATATGCTGCTTTGAGGTTAGGTGGCCTTCTTGACCCGGGCCTTCTTGCCGACCTTCTCCCGGATGTAGTAGAGCTTCGCCCGCCGGACGTCGCCCCTGGAGACCACGTCTATACCCGCGATCTTCGGCGAGTGCAGGGGAAAGACGCGCTCTACCGGGACCCCGAAGGAGTTCTTGCGCACGGTGAAAGTCTCGGCTATGCCAGCACCCTTGCGCTGCAGACAGAGGCCCTCGAAGTTCTGTACACGCTCCCGGTTGCCCTCGATAACCCGGTAGCGGACCCGCACCGTGTCTCCAGGGTTGAACTCGGCGATCTCCGAGCGGGCGCCGTTCGACTTTATCGTATCGTTCGTGATCATGTTTGTCTCCTCTCGTGGGTGTTATTCGGAGCCTCGGAGATGAGGCGTGGTCCCTTTTCGGCTTCGCCCCGCATCTCCTCCCTGGCCTCGGCCCTCTCGCGGGCCTCTCTCTCGCGCCAGGCCTGGATCTCCGCATGGTTGCCGGATAATAGCACGGCCGGCACCTCCTCTCCATACCACGCCGCGGGCCGCGTGTACTGCGGCGGCCCCAGAGCGCCCTTCCGCGAGAACGACTCCCCGACGAGGCTCTCCGAGTTACCGAGCACGCCGCCCAGGAGCCGTATCACCGCATCCGAGAGGGCGGCCGCCACGATCTCCCCGCCCGAGAGCACGAAGTCGCCCAAAGAGACGGCCTCGGTCGCCAGTGCGGTGCGCACCCGCTCGTCCATCCCGCCATACCGCCCGCAGACCATCGTCAAGTTCCGGCCAGCCGAAAGCTCCTCCGCAAGCTCCCGAACGTACCCCTGCTCTACGTTACGCCCGCCGGGTTCCGTAACGAGCACGCGCCGCTCCTCCCTGACCTCTCGCGCCGGGATCGCGTACACCTCCTCGAAGGCGCGGGCGACGACGTCCACCCGCACCACCATCCCCGCCCCTCCCCCGAAGGGCATGTCGTCTATCCGACCCTTCGGCGCGTATTCTCGCAGGTCGAACGTACGCAGCGCGACCACGCCGCTCTCGACTGCCCGCCCGACCACCCCGACTCGTAGGGTGCTCTCAACTGCTTCGGGGAAGACGCAGAAGACGTCTATGCTCTTCATTCCGAGATAGCTTCGGGGAGGTTCACCACGACGCGGCCTTCCTCCTGGTCTACCGTCGGGACGTGCTCGTAGGTAAAGGGCACGTAACGCTCCGTGGGTTCCCCCTCGTCGTCCCGGAGCACGAGGATCTCGTGCGCGGGCGTCTCGAGTACGTCGGACACGCTCCCGATGCGCGTCCCCGCCTCGTCGTAGGCCTCGAGACCGACGAGGTCCCCGACATAGAACTCTTCCTCGTCCGGCGCATCCAACTCTTCGCGGTCGAGGATCAACTCGGAGTCGCGCAAGGAAGCCGCGAGGTTGCGGTCCCCGATACCTTCGAGGTCAACCAGGAAGCCCTTGGGCGTTTGGCGTGACGCGAGTATCTGGTGCCGTTCACCGTTGATGACTGGTTTGACGCCTCTTCGGAGGTGACGACCCGAGCCCGGCGCCCGCACCCTGACGGTACCCCGCACCCCGTGTGGGGTGGAGATCACGCCGATCACCACCGGGTCGGCGAGTTCGCTAGGCGGGAGCTTCCCCACGGCTCCTAGTCCACAACCTCCACGTTTACGCGCTTGTTCGCCTTCACGGAGGCCGCCTTCATCACCGTGCGAATAGCCTTCACTATGCGGCCGCCGCGCCCGATCACCTTCCCCATATCCCCCTGGGCCACGCGCAGGGTCAAATCCACCCTGGACTCCGTCTCCCTGCCCTCCACCTCGACCTTTTCCGGTTCGTCCACCAGAGAGCGGGCGAGAAAAACGAGCAAGTCCTCCAGTTGCCGCACCGGAAGCCTCCTCGACCTAGAGGACCCCGGAGATCTTCAAGAGCTTGCGCACCTGGTCGGTGGGCTGCGCCCCCTTGTCGAGCCACTCCTGAGCCTTCTCGGTATCCACGTTGATCTCCGAGGGCTGCGTGCGCGGGTTGTAGGTGCCGACCCGGTCTATAAAGGCCCCGTCGCGCGGGCTCCTCGCGTCGGCCACCACTATCCTGTAGAAGGGCGCCTTCTTCGCCCCATGCCTTGCCAGCCTGATCTTTACCGCCATCTCTCCACCTCTCTCTTTTGTTACCTGAACGGGATACGCGGCATACGCTTCGGCACGCCGCCGGGACCACCCTTGCCCATCTGCTTCATCATCTTCTGCATCTGGCCGAACTGCTTGACGAGCTTCTGCACGTCCTGCTGGGTCGAGCCGGAGCCGCGCGCTATCCTACGCGCCCGGCTCGGGTTCTGCAACAACCGTGGGTTGCGCCGCTCCTGGACGGTCATCGAGGTGATCATCGCCTCGACGCGGCCCAACGCCTTGTCGTCCAAATCGTCGAGGCTGGCGCCCTGAAGCTGCTTATTGAGGCCCGGGATCATGCCCAGAAGGCTCGACAGGGGTCCCATCTTCTTGATCATCTGCATCTGCTTGAGGAAGTCCTCGAAGTCGAACTTCCCGGCCAGGAGCTTCTTGCTCTGCGACTCGGCCTCCTGGCGGTCCATCTGGCTCTCGGCCTTCTCGATGAGGGTCATGACGTCGCCCATGCCCAGGATGCGTCCCGCCATCCTGTCCGGGTAGAAGTAGTCGAACTCCCCCATCTTCTCGCCCTCGCTGGCGAACTTGATCGGGCGCCCCGTCACCGAAACTACCGATAAGGCCGCCCCACCCCGCGCGTCGCCGTCGAGCTTCGTCAGGACCATCCCGTCGAAATCCGCGTACTCCTGGAAGGCCCGCGCGACGTCGACCGCGTTCTGGCCCGTCACCACGTCCAGCACCAGGAGGACCGAGTGCGGCTTTACCGCCCGCCGGACGCGCTGTATCTCCTCCATCATTCCCTGATCCAGGACCTGCCGCCCCGCGGTGTCCACGATAACGAAGTCGTAGCCGCCGTCCCTCGCTTCTTTTACGCCGCGCTCGGCGATCTCCTCGGGTGCCGGCCCCGTCCCCTCCGTGTACACGGGGACACCGATCTCCTTGCCCAACGCCTGCAGCTGCTCGATCGCCGCCGGTCGGTACGTGTCGCACGCCACGAGGTACGGGCTCTTGCCCGAGTTCTTGCGCGCGAAGAGCGCGAGCTTCCCGGCGGTCGTCGTCTTGCCGTGGCCGTTTAGCCCCGCGAGCATCACCACCGTCGGCGCCCGCGAGGCGAAAGTGAGCTTGCTAGCCTGTCCACCCATGAGGTTCGCAAGCTCCTCGTTGACTATCTTCACGATCTGCTGGCCCGGAGAGAGAGCTTTCGAGACCTCGGCCCCCGTCGCCCGCTCGCGGACGTTGCCCACGAACTCCTTGACTACCCCGTAGTTCACGTCCGCCTCGAGCAGGGCCAGACGGATCTCCCGCGTCACCTTCTTTACCTGGTCCTCGGTGAGGGTGCCGCTGCCGCGCACTCCATCGAGTGCGGAACCCAACCTCTCGCTTAGAGTATCGAACACCCTACAGCTCCCCGAACAACGCTTCCGCGAACTCGCGGGCCTCGAACGGATGGAGGTCGCCTATCTGCTCGCCGACCGAGATCAACTTTATCGGTACCCCGACCTCGTTCGCGATGGCAAGGGCGATACCACCCTTCGCCGTTCCGTCGAGCTTGGTCAGTATGATCCCCGTCACCCCCGCGACCTCGTGGAAGAGCTTCGCCTGCCTCAGACCGTTCTGCCCCGTCGTCGCGTCGACCGTCATGAGGACCTCGTGCGGCGCGTCGGGCAGCTGGCGCTCTATAACCCGCTTCACCTTATCGAGCTCGGCCATGAGGTTGACCTTCGTGTGCAGGCGCCCGGCCGTGTCTATGAGCAGTACGTCGGTACCGTCCCTCTCGGCCTCCTCGACCGCCTCGTGGGCAACCGCGGCCGAGTCCGCGCCCCGCTCCCGCGCTATCACCTTCGCCCCAGTCCTCTCGCCCCAGCTCTGTAGCTGCTCGATGGCCGCCGCCCGGAAGGTGTCGCCGGCGGCGAGCATAACCTTGCCAGGCAGGAAGTGAACGAGCTTCCCGATGTTCGTCGTCTTGCCCGTGCCATTGACCCCAACCATCAACACCACCGTCGGCTTTTGCGAGATGTCGAGCTCCACGGGCTTATCGAGCAGGCGGGTGGCATGCTCGATCATGAGCTCCCGGAGCTCTTTACCACTCGTAATGTTCCTCTCCAGGGCGTCCTGCTCCAGCTCGGCGACGAGCTTCGCCGTGGTGGGCACCCCGACGTCGGAGGTGATGAGGATCTCCTCGACCCTCTCCCAGAACTCTTCGTCTCCCGCGTCCCGGAACTCCGCCATGGCCGCGTTCAACTGCCCGACGAACGACTCCCGGCTCCTGCGCATGCCTTGCCGCAGACGGCTGAACCACCCGCCGGGCTCCTCCTCGACGGTCTCGTCCGTTATGGCCGGAGCCTCGGTGTACGCCGCTTCGGGGATCGCCTCCTCCAGAGCCTCCGACTCGACCACTTCGGGCTCTTCCGGAGATCCCGCCTCCGGAGCCACCGCCTCCAACTCGGCCTCGGCTTCATCGAGCTCCGCCGTCGTCACGGGCGCCTTCAGCGGCTCCGATTCCTCCGGCACCGCCCCGTCCGAATAGGGCTCCTGGGTCTCTACTATCGTCCCGGACTCCTCCTCAGAGCCCTTGGACCTTCTAAAAAAGTTACGCCATGACCGTCCCATAACGGCTTCTCTTAATCTCCTGTTAAACGTTTCGATACAACGACAGTGGCACCGGAGGCGTCAGGCGTAACCCCGTAGAGGATGTCCGCCGCCGCCATGGTCCGCTTCTGGTGCGTTACCAGCAGGAACTGCCCGTTTGCCCGGTAAGAGTCTACCACAGCGAGGAACCGGGCCAAGTTGAGATCGTCCAACGCGGCCTCGGCCTCGTCGAGCATGCAAAACACCCCCGGATGAGCCCCGGAGGCGACGTCGAACCGCCCGAGGAAGATGCTGAACAAGAACGACAGCGCCAGAAGCGAACGCTCCCCGCCCGAGAGCACGCGCAGAGAGCGCCACCCACGTCCCCGGAGCCTCAGCCCGATCTCCACCCCCTCCTCCGAAAGCTCGAGCTCGCCCGCCGCCCCCTCGAGCATCCGCGGCACGATCTCACAAAACGCCCGCCGCACCTTCCGGAAGGTCGCCTCGAAGCGCGCTTCTATCTCACCGTCCACACTCTGTATTATGCGTTCAATTTCCATAGCGGCGGCCTCGGCGTCTGCGCGTTGGACGGAGACGAACTCGTACCGCTCGCGCAGCCGTCCTTCCTGGGAGATGGCGAGCAGGTTCACGTCGCCGAAGTTCTTGAGCCTGCGGGCGAGCCGCGCTCGTTCGCGTTCGCGGTCCTCGCCGGCGGTTTCGGCGAGGGCTTCGACGGCAGCGCGGGCGATCTCGAGGGTCGCGCCCCACTCTTCGAAGATCTCCACCTCGGCCGCCGCAGCAGCCTCTTCGGCGCGGGAGAGCTCCCCCCGCAGCACGGCGGCCTCCGAGGTGGCCCCGGCAAGCTCTCCAGCGACGTCGCCGGCCTCTCCGGCGAGACCGGCACGCCTCTCGGCGGCTCGGGCTCGCAACCCGGCGGCCTCGGAGCGGGAGCGCCGCAGCCGGGCGAGCCGTTCGCGGGCGGCCTCGTCGAGGCGCCGGACATTCTCTACGAGGCGCCGGCTGAACTCCGTCCGGCGGGCGTTCGTGCCGGCGTTCGTCGCGGCTTCGAGGTTGGCCAACTCACGCGAGACCCGCGTTTCGTGCTCCCGGGCGCTCCGTAGTTCGGTTCGCACGCGGGCGAGACGTTCGGCCGTCTCGCGGGCCGCAGCGTACTTCGACTCCGCGGCCGAGAGAACGTCGTCCAGCTCCTCCTTCGTCCGCTCCTCAACCTCTCGCGCCCCGCGCAGCTCGTCTTCGGTCGCGGAGATCTCCGCCTCCATCTTCCGTATATTCGCCTCGTCAGCCACTCGCCGCTCGCGTGCGACTGCGGCCTTTTGCGCCCGGCGCCTGGTCTCGGAGCCGAGCAACCGCGCAGCGCGAGCCGTCCGGGAGGACAGAGAGACGAGCGTCTCGACCCGCGCGGCTCGTTCGTCCAGTCGCCGGGACGCGGAGAAGGCGGCCTCCCGCAGATCGTAGAGCTCCTCCCCGAAACGGCTTTTCAGGGCCTCAAGACGCTCTTCTTCCGCCGCGAGGCGAACCTGACGGACGAAGTCCCCGTCGGGGGTACGGCGGCTCGCGCTCGTTCGAGTGAAGCGCAGGCCCGCGCGGGTTACGGCGACGTCGTAGCCGCTCTTCGGGGCGGCGTGGTTTGCCCTTTCGAGGACGTAGGCGCCCCCGAGAAGGCGTTCCAGAGCCTCCGCGTACGAGGCGTCGAGGATCTCGACGCAGTCCAGGAGGGGTTTCCCGGGGGGCGTACCGTTCTTCGGCACCCCTTCGGCGTCCAGCCGCACCACCACGCGCTCCGCGGAGTCGTCGCCAGAGAGGAACCTCATCCCTTCGCCCAGGGTCTCGACCAACACCCCGCCGGATAGGTCTCCCAGGGCGGCCTCGACGGCAGCCTCGTAGCCGGCGTGGGGACGGAGTACCTCGTAGAGGCGTTTGCCGGTTCCGGCGGAGCCGACGGAGGAGCCGACTCCACCCCCACTCGAAGCTCTGAGAGCCCGGATCTCCGCCTGCGTCTTCCCGACGAGCGCGGCGAGCACGCCCCGTCGCCGGTTCGCCTCCTCCATCCGTCCTGCGGCCGCTCCACGCAACTCTCCGAGCCGGCCGAGCAACGCCGCGCCGCGCTCGCGTGACCCCTCCGGCGAGTACGA
Source organism: Rubrobacteraceae bacterium (assembly GCA_030448125.1). Lineage (GTDB taxonomy): Bacteria > Actinomycetota > Rubrobacteria > Rubrobacterales > Rubrobacteraceae > Rubrobacter_F. The sequence continues at coordinate 159,169 of JAUJNO010000006.1, forward strand.
GCCCAGCTCATCTCCTACCTCTTCGAGGCGCTCGATCTCCTCGTCTCCCGGAACGTCCGCCTCCACGACGCGACCCGCCATCCTCTCGCGTCGCTCCCGCGAATCCCTAAGCTTCCCCGCAAGCCGCGCCCGCCGCTCCGCCGCCGCGGCGTGCTCCGCCCGTCCCCGCGCCACGAGCTCCTCCAGCTGCCCGAACGCCTCCTTCCTCCGCGAGTGCTCCTCCTCGAGCCCACAGATCATCTCCTCGAGCCGCCACGCTTTCGAGGTGGTTCCGTCGAGCTCGGCCTGGAGGCGAGAGACCAGCCGCGTGCGGTCCGTCCCCCGGTCCAGGGCGCCCTCCAGGCGCAACAGCGCCCGTTCGGCGCGCAGGGCCTCGGCGCGCAGGGTCTCCGAGCCGTTCTCCAGGCCCCGGATAGCCCCTTCCGCCGTGCGCACCCGGCCTTCGAGCTCCTTCTCTTCAGCCCCGAGCCGTCCCCCCTCCTCACGCAGTGATTCCTGCCGCGTCCGCAGGGTGGACGTCCTCTCTTCGAGGTCCGCCAATCGTTCGCGAGCGTCGTCGAGGTTGTGGGTCGCGGTCCTGTAGAGGTGGGCCAGAGAGAGCTCGCGGTAGCGGGCTTCGAGCTCCCGGTACTCGCGGGCGGCCACCGCCTCGGTCTCTATCCTCCGCAGCTGGGCCGAGAGCTCGGCTTCGAGCCGGCGGCTACTCTCCAGCCGGTCGGCGGCCCGTTCGAGCTTCCGGGCGGCGGCGAGGCGACGCCTGCGGAAGACGCCCAGCCCTGCTGCTTCCTCGAGCGCGTTGCGACACGCCGCCGCCCCCCCGGAGACGATGGCGTCCACGGCCCCCTGGCGGAGGACGCTGTGGCGGCCGAGGCCCGCTTCGCCGGCGACCGTCCGCACGTCCGTGAGGCGCGCTCGCGTGCCGTTGATCCTGTACTCCGTCTCGCCGCCGCGCGAGATCCTGCGCGTCAGCGAGACTTCCTCGTACGGCAAAGAAATGTCGCCTTTGGTGTTGTCCAGGACCAGCGTGACCTCCGCTATCCCCGCCGGCTGCAGGGAGTCCGATCCAGAGAAGATCAAATCGTTCATCAGACCAGCCCGCAAGATGCTCGGGCTCCCCTCCCCGAGCGCGAACAGGAGCGCGTCCGTGATGTTGCTCTTCCCCGAACCGTTAGGCCCTACGATCGCCGTGATCCCGCCAGTGAGCGGCAACCGGACCGGCCGGGCGAAGGTCTTGAAGCCCTTTATGTAGATCGCCGAAAGCACTAACGGCGTATTCTACGCGGTTTTGATGCTTGAGACACAGAGAAAAGCGCAGCAAAACACCGATCTACTACCACCGCCGAGCATAAGTAACCTTTTCCGAGAGCGAAAGTTATCGAGAACTCAACATGGCGTGCCATTAGGAAAGCCCTCTATGGAATTCCGCGCCGAGTTCTTCCCTGAGTCTGCCTAGCTCGCTGCGGGTACGGCGGTGTATCTCGGTCCACGTTTTGCTCCGGCTCTTACCCTCCCCGAGTTCTCCCCAACTCGGTCCCCCAGGCTCTCTAAGCCCTCCCATGTCAACGAAGTCCATAAAGTCGTCGATGATAGCTCGCACCTCTGTTACAAATTCCTCCGCCTTCTCGCGTTCACCTTGTTCGAGCCAGACGGAGGAGTGCGTCTCATGGTACTTGAGTAGCTCGTTGAATCGGTCGACCGCTCGTTGACCTAGCTCCCCCTTCGACGGCCCTTCAGAGTACCCGAACGGCGAAGTCCATTCGAACAACGCCTGCGAAACCTCCAGGGAAAGCTCGTGCAGACGGGTGAATACTTCGGCGCGGCGTTCGTAACGACGCGCGTACCGAATCTGGTGCTCGTCGGCCCTCTTGCGAAAGAAATAGCCAAGAACCGCCCCGGTCACCAGGGTGAGAAACGGAGCGACATACCCCAACAAGATAAGAGGGTCAATCACAACCCGAAGAAGAACCGACTCTGCCACGAGCAGTGCTGTGAGGGCTCCGAGCTAATCGGCGCGATTACCCCTCTCTCCATAAGTTCTTGGTAGCGCCCGAAAAGCTAAGCCCCTACGTGCACCTCGACGGCAGCCCGCGCCACTGGGCGGACGCCCAGTATCTCCAAAGCCGCGCGCGCCGCAGCCTGTTCGCTCTCTTTGATAGAGTGGCCCTCACCCGAGGCAACCTCCCTGCCGTCCACCGCAACGGCGCTGGTGAAGTGCGGGCGGTGGGGAGGTCCATCTTTGGCGCGAACCCTGTAGATAGGGCGCAGGCCCTCGGCCTGCAGCGTCTCCTGAAGCAGGGTCTTCCAGTCCCGAAGCTCGTCGGTGTCTACCTCGGCGGGGTTGAAGATCTCGTCTATCGTCCCGTACACGAGCTCTTTGTCTATCAGGTATGCCGCACCGATGATGGCCTCGACCGTGTCGGCAATCACCGATTCGTTTATTACCGAACTCTCGATGTTCTCTTCTATCCCCTCGCCCCGACCGACGCTCGCGAGGAAAGACTTCCTTACCAGGTGCGCCCGGATGCGCGTGAGATCTCCCTCCAGAAGCTCTGGGTAGCCGTGGAACACGAGCTCGGCTACCCGACTATTGAGCACGGAATCGCCTAAGAACTCCAGCCG
>JAUJNO010000006.1:161887-204505 GCA_030448125.1 Rubrobacteraceae bacterium
ACACGAGCTCGGCTACCCGACTATTGAGCACGGAATCGCCTAAGAACTCCAGCCGCCCGTTCGAGTCGTATGGGTCGGCGACGCTCGGGTGGGTGAGGGCACGCTGTCTCAAAGGCTCCGGTAGTACGTCGATCAAATCTCTTATAGACATATAAGTTCCATATTATTCCATACTGGTGAAGGCCACAACCACGTTGTGCCCGCCGAAGCCCATGGAGTTCGAGACAGCGGCCCCGAGATGCGGCACCTCTCTGGCCTCCGTAACGTAGTCTAGAGGCTCACAATCTTCGGCGACTTTCTCCAGGTTGATCGTGGGCGGCAGGACTTTGTGCTTCAAGGCGAGGGCACACATGATACTCTCCATCGCCCCGACCGCCCCGAAAGAGTGTCCCGTCATGGACTTCGTCCCCGAAACCGCCGCGTGCGGCAGGAAGCGCGAGACCGCCTTGGTCTCCGGTCCGTCTCCGGTCGGCGTTGAGGTTGCGTGCGCGTTGACGTGCCCGACCTCCCCGGCGGAGAGGCCGGCGTCCTCGAGCGCGAGACGCATCGCCCGCTCGACCCCGCGCCCCTCGATGTCCGGCGCCGTCACGTGGTAAGCGTCCGTGGTACGTCCGTAGCCCGCAACCCTGGCGATAGGCTCCGCCCCGCGCCGCTCGGCGTGCTCCGGGCTCTCCAGGATCATCGCCCCGGCGCCCTCGCTCATTACGAAGCCGTCCCGGTCCGCATCGAAAGGCCGGCTCGCCCGGGGCGGCTCCTCGTTGCGTGTGCTGATCGCCCGGATCGCGCAGAAACCGGCCATCGAGAGCGGGGTTATCGGCGCCTCGGCGGAGCCGGCGATCACAACGTCCGCGTCGCCCCGGCGGATGAGCTCGAGCCCCTCGGCGATGGCCTCGCCGCCCGTGGCGCAGGCAAGGACCGGGCACTGGGTCGGGCCGGTAGCCCCCAGGGCTATGGCGAGCTGTCCCGCGGCCATGTTAGGCACCATCATAGTGATGAGGAACGGGCTGACCCGGTTCGGGCCCTTCTCGTGCAGGACCTTGTACTCCCGCTCCCAGGTCGAGAGCCCCCCGATGCCGCTCCCCATTACGATGGCTACCCGCTCGGGCGTCTTCTGGATCGTCCCGGTTATCCCGGCGCTCTCGGCGGCCTGGATGCCCGCGGCGATGCCGAGTTGGGAGTAGCGATCCATCCGGCGAGCTTCCTTCTTCGACATGAAGTCCACCGGATCGAAGTCCGAGCACTCGCCGGCGATGTGCGAGGGGAAGGGCGAGGAGTCGAAGAGCGTGATCTCCCCGATGCCGCTCTTGCCGTGCAGGGCCGCGTCCCAGAAGTTCTCCGTCCCGACGCCCAGGGGCGTCACCGTCCCTGTGCCGGTAACGAGGGCGTACCCCCTGCCGTTCAGCTCGCTGTTGCGGGGAGTTTCGGTCACGCCGCCTGGTGCTCCGTCACGTACTCCACGGCCTCCTCGACCGTGGTAATCTTCTCCGCCTCCTCGTCGGGTATCTCCATCCCGAACTGCTCCTCTAGCTCCATAATAAGCTCGACGAGGTCCAGAGAGTCCGCCTCGAGGTCCTCCCTGAACGAGGCCTCGGGCGTCACCTCGCCCTCGTCCACCCCGAGCCGGTCGGCGGTGATCTCCCTGATCCTCTCCAATATCTCGTCCCGTTCCATGTTACGCCTCCTTACGACGAATATAACCTCCCAGAACAGCCTCTCACGGGCGCTCCCGCCCGCGAGATAGCGCGTAGTGTAGCGCAAATCACCTTATTGCATAGCCATCCCACCGTCCACCGCTATCGTCTGCCCGGTAACGTACGCCGCGCCATCGCCCGCGAGGAACGCCACGACCTCCGCGATCTCCTCCGGCTCCCCGAACCTCCCCACCGGGACCTGGCCCAGGATCTGCTCTTTGACGTTCTCCGGCAACCCGCCGGTGAGCTCCGTCTCCACGTAACCCGGCGCGACCGCGTTGGCCGTGATGCCCCGGCCGGCCACCTCCCGCGCCACGCTCTTGGTAAAGCCGATCATGCCCGCCTTCGACGCCGCGTAGTTTGCCTGCCCCGCGTTCCCGAGCAAACCCACCACCGAGGAAATATTCACGATCCTGCCCCACCGCGCCCGTACCATCCCCCGCAGAACCCCCCGCGTACAAAGGTACGTGCCTTTCAGGTTCGTCGCGAGTACCTCCTCGAACTCCGCTTCCTTCATGCGCATGAGGATGTTGTCCCGCGTCGTCCCGGCGTTGTTGACCAGTATCTCCACCGATCCGAATGCCTCACCGACACCCGTCATCAATGCCTCGACGGCCTCGGATGAAGCTACGTCTCCCTTGAAAATTTCGCATCCGGCGCCGGCCTTTCGCACCAGCTCCGCGGTCTCTTCGGCCGCGGCGTCGTTCGAGCGGTAGGAGATCGCCACCTTCGCACCCTCTTCGGCGAGCTTTACGGCGATCGCACGTCCTATGCCGCGTCCACCGCCGGTCACGAGTGCTACCCTTCCCTCCACTACTCCCCCTCCACCCTCTCGGCGAACGCGAACATAAGCTCGGCCTCGCAGACGCGCTCGCCGTTTACCGTCGCCGCGCCCTTGCCCCGGCCGACGCGTCCTTTGAGGCGCGAGATCTCGACCTCCATCGTCAGCACGTCCCCGGGTATGACCTGGCGCCGGAACCTGACTCCGTCAATACCCGCGAAGAGCGCCAGCTTGCCGCGGAACTCCTCGAGCGCCATCACCCCGACCGCGCCGACCTGCGCCAGCGCCTCGACGATGAGCACCCCAGGCATCACCGGGTAGTCTGGGAAGTGTCCCCCGAAAAACGGCTCGTTCTGCGTCACGTTCTTTATCCCGACGGCTCGAACGCCGGGCTCTATCTCCTCGATCCTGTCCACGAGCAAGAACGGGTACCTATGCGGTATGAGCTCCCGAATAGTGGCCGGCCCGAGCGGCGCCTTCAAGAGAGAACCTCCTTCGCCACCCGTCCCCGCATCTCTACATCCTCGAAGTCCCGCAGCATCCGGGCGAGCGTCCCTCCTCCGGCCTCCACGACCTCCTCGACGCCCAACGCCGCAAGCCGCTCCACGACCGCGACCCATCGCACCGGGGAGAGCATCTGGTCCCGTAAAGCGAGGCGCACATCGTCGGCTTTCGCCAGTACGGCACCTTCTATCCCGCTTATCATGGGTATCTCCGGGTCCTTCAAGTGTACTTCCGCGAGGAGAGCGTCCATGGCCACCGCCGCTTCTTGCATGAAGGGCGAGTGGAACGCGCCCGCGATGTCGAGCTTGCGCTTCTTCCCGCCCACGCGCCCGGCGACGGCCTCCATCGCCCCCATCTCCCCGGAGATCACCGTCTGGCGCGGGGTGTTGAAGTTGGCCGCGACGACGGCGCCCTCTGCCGAGTCCACGGCGTCGGCGACCTCCCTCGCGCCAGCCCCGATGATCGCCGTCATCCCCCCCGGATTCCGCGTCGACGCCTCCGTCATCAGCCGGTCTCTCTCCACCACGAGCCGCACCCCGTCTTCTAGCCCTAAGGAGCCCGCCGCGTAAGCCGCCGCGTACTCGCCCAAAGAGTGCCCGGCCACGACGTCCGCCTCGATACCCTTCTTCTCGAGCTTGCGGAACGTATCGACCGAGCTGGCGAACACGGAGAGCTGGTAAGGTACCTCGCCGTCGCCGGCGTACCGCTGGATAGCCTCCCGAAGCTCGCGGTCTGAGACCTCGCCGCCCGCCGTACCTTGCCCGGGGAACACAACAGCCAAACGTAGCGCCAAAAACCCTCCGCTCCCTAGATCCTGTACAGGTTCGCCGCCCAAGTCAACCCGAAACCGAACCCGACCGTGACGACGTAACGCCCCGGCTCCAGGCTGTCGTAGATGTCCGGGTAGGAGATCGGGATGCTCGCCGCCGACGTGTTCCCGAACCGGTCCAAATTCACCACGACCCTCTCCCCCGGGATCTCCATCTTCCGCGTCGCCGCTTGTATTATGCGTGCATTTGCCTGGTGAGGGATGACGTATTGGACTTCGTCCGGGGAGACGCCGTTACGGGCGAGGAGTTTCTCGGTCATCTCCGGGAAGATCCTGGCGGCGAACTTGAAGACTTCGCGGCCGTTCTGGTGGAGCTTGCTCTGGGTGCCCGGGTGCCCGGCCCGCCCTAAGGGTGCCATCCGGCCGTCGGCGCCGAGGATATGGTCCACGAAACCCGATTCGCCGGAGCCGCGCTCGAGGACCACCGCGCCCGCGCCGTCGGCGAAGAGCACCGCCGTCGAGCGGTCCTTTTCGTCCACGATCTTCGTCATCGCGTCCGCCCCGATGAGCAGGATGCGCCGGGCGGCGCCGCTCTTGAGCATCGAGTGTGCGACGCTCGCCGCGTACGAGTAGCCGGTGCATGCCGCCGAGACATCCATCGCGCCGACACCGGGGGCGCCGATCGCCTCCCCGACGAGGCAGGCAGCACTCGGCATCGACTCGGGGGCGGTAGAGGTGGCGCACAGGATCAGGTCTATCGCGTCGCCCGTAAGCCCGGCGTGCGCGAGCGCCGCCTTCGAGGCGTCGGCGGCCAAAGTGGCGCAGTTCTCGCCCTCCGCGACGAAGCGGCGCTCTCTTATGCCGGTGCGCTCCACGACCCAGGCGTCATCTGTGTCGAGGATCTTTTCGAGGTCGTGGTTGGTCACCACGCGGCCTCCAAGGGCGCGCCCGGCACCCACGATCGTGCCTGCGGCATCGTCGCGCGCGCTGCTCAAACCGCGTCTCCAGCTGCCGGCCTCCGCGCCGCGGCGAGGGCTCCCACAAGGTCTTCGACGAGGCCGGAGCCGGCGCGCGATAAGCCTACCAAAGCGTTCTCGACGCCCCTCGCGTGGGAGTTGCCGTGACCGATGACCACGATCCCTCGCACGCCGAGCAGGAACGAGCCGCCGTAGTTCTCGGGGTCCACCCGGTCGCGTACAGCGACGAGCCGCGGGCGCAGAACACTCGCGGCGAGCCTGGTCGCCGTGCTCGAGGTGACCGCTTCACGCACCATGCCCAGGATCTCGCGGGCCACGCCCTCGGCGGTCTTGAGGACGACGTTGCCGGTGAAGCCGTCGGTCACGAGGACGTCAGCTACTCCGTGCCCGATCTCCCGTCCTTCGACGTTGCCGACGAAGTGGACGGCGCCGGACCCGGCGAGGAGCCCGTGAGCCTCCTTGGCCAAGTCGTCGCCCTTGCCCGGCTCTTCGCCGACGTTGACCAGACCAATTCTGGGGTCGCTCTGCAGACGTAGGTATCTTCGCGCGAACACGCCGCCAAGGATAGCGAAATTCAAGAGGTCTTGCGGCCTACAAGAGACCGTCGCGCCGGCGTCCAGCAGCAACACGGGTTTGTCGAACGGCAGCATGGTGGCGATCGCCGGCCTTCTACAGCCCTCGAGACGCCCGACCTTGAGGAGCGCCGCCGCCACCGCGGCCCCTGTGCTCCCCGCCGAAAAGAACGCTTCGGCCTCGCCCGCCCGCACCATCTCGGCGGCGACTGCTACGCTCGAATCGGGCCGGGCGCGCAGGGCGGCCGCCGGGTCTTCTTCCATGCCTACCAAGCCGCGAGCTTCGCGCAAAGAAACGTTGGCCGGAGCATCCTCCAATCTCGGCCTTATCGCGTCTCCGTTACCGACGAGGACGAATTCGTCGTCGGTGAGCTTCGTCGCGGCGGCCAGAGAACCGGCAACAACCTCCCCCGGCGCGTTGTCCCCACCGAGGGCGTCGACCGCTACGCGCACGCTTCGGGCACTACGGCGGAGATGGTTCGTTCTACTCGACGGCCTCTACGGCGACCACGGTGCGCCCCTTATAGTAACCGCACTCCCGACACACCCGGTGGGGCACGTGGGGTTGATCGCAGTTCGGGCACGCCACGAGCTTGGGGCCCTTCAGGGCGTGGTGCGCCCGGCGTTGGTCCCTGCGAGCCTGCGACGTCTTCTTCTTCGGTACGGCCACGGTGTTACCTCCCGTTGTTGGTTGTCAGCTTTGCCGGGCTTTGGCGCCCCGGGCGAAGATGTCGCCGAGGCCCCGCCAGCGCGGGTCGATCCCGTCTTCTCGAGAGTCCGGCTCCACCCGCTCCGTGCCCGAACAGAAGACCTGCATGGGTACCTCGCTCGGGAGAGCCTCCCGGGCGTAGCGGGAGACGTTCAACTCCCAGTCCCCGACGTACAGCTCCGGGTCGTTCGGCCCCGAAAGGAACTCCGATTCGCCGAACCGGATCGTGAGTTCCGTGGGCTCCAGGGTCCGGTCGCAGCTGGTCTTGAGCTCGCAGGTCACCTCAAAGTCGAGGTGCAGACCCTCGGCGAGGCGGGTCACCCTGAGGCGCACCTCAGCCGCCTCTACCTCGTGCCGGCGGCCGTAGAGGTCGAAGGACGGCAACTCGAAAGAAGCCGAAAGCTCGCGGGAATCTCCTACACCCATGCCCGGGCGCTTCAGTTTGATCAGTACGTCCACGCCCGTATTTTACTACCCGGGGTTACTCTTCGGGAACGCCCTGCAACTTCGAGCGGCCGCGCTGGACGGCTTCGAGGAGCCGGGCCAGGTTCTCTTCGAGGTTCGCCAGCACCTCGTCGGCGTAGTCCTCCGCACCCAGGCGGATCTCGCGCTCGCGGCGTCTCGAGTCTTCCAGGATCTCCGCGCTCCGCTTCTCGGCCCTCTTCAGGACCTCTTCTTCGGAGGTGATCTTCTCGGCCTCTTCCTGGGCCTGGCGGATGATGCGGTCACTCTCGCTGCGCGCCTCGTCGAGCATCGACTGGCGCTCCTTGACGATCCAGCGAGCCTGCTTGAGCTCCTCCGGGATGGTCTGGCGCATCTGGTCTATGACGTCGAAGGTGGCATCACGGTCGATCATCGCCGTGTTGCCGAAGCCGGGGAAGCTCCGGGCCTCCTCCACCAACTCCTCCAACCTGTCTATCAAAACCAGTACGTCCATTTCTTTATTCTACCCTCTGTCGCTTGCCGCTGCCTGTCCGTCCACGTACAGCCGCCGGACGGTGTCCAGTATCTCCTCCGGGACCAGCCCGCGCACGTCCCCGCCGTAGCTGGCGATCTCGCGCACCGCGCTCGACGAGAGGAAGCTGTGCTCCGCCGCCGCCATGATGAAGACCGTCTCGAACTCCGGGTAGAGTCTCCGGTTGAGCTGCGCCTGCTGGAACTCCGACTCGAAGTCCGAGCCCGCCCGGAGGCCCTTGACGACCACCCTGGCCCCTCGCTCCCGGGCAAACTCCACGAGCAGGCCGTCTATGATCTCGACCGAGACGTTCTCAAGAGGCCCCGCAACCTTCTCGATGAGCCGCGCCCGCTCCTCCACACTAACCTTCGGCCCTTTCTTCACGTTCTTGCCGACCGCCACCACGACGTGGTCGTAGATGCTCGCGGCCCGGCGGATCACGTCGAGGTGCCCGACGGTGATGGGGTCGAAGCTACCGGGACAGATCGCGAGCTTCATGGTGTGTTCTTCTGATCGTTCAAGGAAGGTTACGACGGTGCCGCCGTAGCGGCGACTGGCCCCTTTCAAGCTCTCCGTGGTCAGCACGGGAGTTGGGTCGCCGCTCTCGAACACGACGCGCCCATCGGGCGTAAGCAAGGCCGCCAGACGTTCCAGGAGGCCCCCGATCTCCCTCGGCGGGATTTTATATGGCGGGTCCGCAAATATCAAATGGAATTTGCGCTCCTCGATCACGAGCCGCTCGAGCACCTCCGCAACATCCCCCCGCAACACCTCCCCCTTCTCCGGGAACCCCGCGCGAGCGAGGTTCTCTCGAACCATACGCGCCGCCTGCCCGTTCTTCTCGACGAACGTCGCCCCGTCGAAACCGCGGCTCAGAGCCTCGATACCCAAAGCTCCGGTCCCGGCGTAGAGGTCCAGAACTTCGCCGCCGTCGAAGAACTGGCCTAAAGTGTTAAAGACTGCCTCCCGCACCCGGTCGGAGGTAGGACGGACGCCGCTCGGGACCGGGACCAGCCTGACGCCGCGGGCCGAGCCGGCGATAATCCTCAAAGTCCCACTACTCCCGGAAGAGCCATTCGACGTCTTTGCCCAGGAGGTCCCGGATCTCACGCCTCAAAGGCCGGTGCTGGGGTTTCTTTAAAGTGGGGTCGGCGGCTACGAGCTCGAAGGCCGCGCGCCGAGCCTCGACCAGGACGTCTATATCCCTGAGTAGTTTGGCGATCTTGAGGTCCGGCATCCCGCTCTGGCGGCTCCCAAAGAGCGTGCCTTCACCCCTGATCCGCAGGTCGACCTCGGAGAGCTTGAAGCCGTCTTGATGGTCGCACAACGCTTCGAGCCTCTTACGCGAGTCCTCGGTCTTCGGGTCGCCGACGAGGAAGCATTGGGGGGGATGCAGGCCCCGGCAGACCCTGCCGCGCAGTTGGTGCAGTTGGGAGAGCCCGAACCTCTCTGCGCCCTCGATCACGATCGCGCTCGCGTTCGGCACGTCCACCCCGACCTCGACGACGACAGTGGCGACGAGTACTTCTATCTCCCGCGCGCGGAACGCGGCCATCACCTCGCGCTTCTCAGCGGCCTTCATCCGGCCGTGGAGGAGCCCGACACGCCGGGTCGGGAAGATCTCCCCGGCTAGCTCCTCGTAGAGCTCCTCCGCCGCCCGGACATCCTCCAGAGCCTCGGACTCCTCCACCAGCGGGCAGATCACGTACGCCTGCCGGCCTTCTTCGAGCCCGGCGCGCACCGCCTCGTAGGCCCCGTCCCGCTCTGGGACCTCGATCATGCTCGTCTCGACCGGCTTGCGGCCGGGCGGCAGCTCGTCGAGCAGGGAGACCTCGAGGTCTCCGTACAGCGTGAGGGAGAGCGTCCTCGGGATCGGGGTGGCCGTCATCACCAGCGTGTCCGGGGTCGCGCCCTTCTCCTTGAAGACGGCACGTTGCCCGACGCCGAAGCGGTGCTGCTCATCCACGACTACCAGAGAGAGGTTTCGGAACTCGACGCCTTTCTGGATCAGGGCATGCGTTCCCACGACGACGTGCGCCTCTCCACTCTTCAACGCCGCCAGAGCCGCCCGCCGCTCCGTCGCGCCCTGCGATCCGGTGAGGAGCACGACGTGTACCGGGAGGTCCTTCAAGGCCGCCGAGATGGAGATGAAGTGCTGCTCGGCGAGGACCTCGGTCGGGGCCATGATCGCGCCCTGCCCCCCGGACTCGACGGCTGAGAGCAGGGCCGCGACGGCGACGACGGTCTTGCCGCTCCCGACGTCGCCCTGGAGGAGGCGCCGCATGGGCTTCTCGGAGCGCATCCCTTCGAGGACCTCTCCGATCACACGCTCCTGTGCCCCGGTGAGTCCGAAGGGCAGATCCTTCAGGAAAGGATTGAGCAGACGCCCGTCTCCCCTTTGACTCCGGCCGAATTCGGTCTTCTCCAGACGCGCCTTGCGAGCGGCGAGGCCGGTCTGTATCAGGAAGAGCTCGTGGAAGACGAGCCGTCTCGTGGCCGCCTCAAGGCGCTTTTTATCGGCGGGGAAGTGGATCTCGTGTATCGCGTCGTGCAGGTTCGCCAGACCGTGACGTGCGAGGATCTCTGCCGGCAGGGGGTCGAGGATCTGCCCGGCTTCGTCGAGGGCGCGATGGACCAGGGTCCTCACCCTCCGCGCGTTTATGCCTTTGTTGGCCGGGTAGACCGGCACGAAGCGTCCGGCGTGGGCGGTATCGCCCACCGTGGCCGGGTCGTCGATGAGCTCGAGGTTCTTTGCCGCGAGCTGTAGTCCGTGCCTGCGCTGCACCTCGCCCGAGACGAGGACCCAGGCGTCCGGGACGAGTTGGTTCAAGAGCCAACCGCGGCCCCAGACGGTCGCCGGTATGTAGCCCGTACCGTCGTAGAGCTGCACCGAGAGCCCCGGCGCTCGTCCCCGCACCGGTCGTCCCACCTTCTTCACGTTCACCACCCGGCCAACGACCGTCGCCCTCTCCCCGACGCGCAGGTCGGAGATCTTCTTCACGTTCGAGAGGTCCTCGTGGCGGGTGGGATAGTGGGAGACGAGGTCGGCGAGGGACGTTACGTTCAGTTCCTCGAGCGCAGCCGCGATTCGGGGTCCCACGCCGGGCAACTCCGTGACGGGCACGGCGCGCAGCTCCGGCAGGGCCGTCCTTTGCGGGAGAAAGGGGAGCGTGTACCGCGCGGGAGCGCACCCTTCCCGGGACGCGTGCTCCTTATAGGAAGGCCACGCCATAGGCTCCCGGTCCGACGTGGGACCCGACGACCCCGCCGATCTCCGCGACGAAGCAGCCCTTCACGCCAAGTGCCGCCCTGAGCTCGGTGAGCGAGTCCCAGGCGCTGACGTGACCATAAGCCAGGGTGCGTCCCGCCTCCACGGCGGGCTTCGCCTCCTCCAGGATGGCCGCCATCTGCCGCTTTCGCCCCCGGGCCCGCTTGTGCGGCACGACCTCCCCGTCCTCGACGCGCAAGACCGGCCGGACGTCGAGCGCCGTTCCCAGCAGACGCTGGGCCCGCCCGATGCGCCCACTCTTCTCCAGATACTCGAGGGTGCCGACGGCGAACAGGATCCTGCAGCGCTTTATCGCCGCCTCGACTGCCCTCTTGACCTCCTCGAAGTCTCCACCCTCGTCGATCACATTCAGCGCCTCGAGCAGGATGAGCCCCGACCCCATCTCCGCGCTCTTGGTGTCCATGACCTCCACGGGTCTGTCGACCATCCCCGCCGCCGTTACCGCCGAGCCGTGGGTCCCGCTGAACTTGCGCGAGAGCGTCAACACCAGGATGTCGTCGTACGCGTGGAGAGACTCGTAGGCCTCGACAAACGCCCCAGCAGGGGGCTGAGAGGTCGTCGGGAAGGCGGGAGCCCTCTCGAGCTTCTCGTAGAACTGGGCGTTGGAGAGGTCTACCTTGTCGGTGTACGTCTCTTCGGAGCCGAAAGAGAACGTCAGCGGGACCACCCGAACGTTGGGGCGTTCTCGCATCCCCTCGGGCAGGCTCGTCGTCGAGTCCGTGACGATCGCGGTAGTCACTCGGCCACAACCTGCAAGGGATACAACGGCTGCCCGCCGTCCTTGACCTCCACCAGGAGATCGGGGTCCAGGCGCCGGATGGCTTCGGCTATTCCCTCCGCGTCCGTCTCCCCAAGCTCCGCTCCCCGGAGCAACGTCACGACGTCCGCACCCTCCTCGAGCATCCTCCCTACGAGATCGAGCGCCGCACCCTCGATCTCGTCCTCCACCGCCAGAAGCTCCCCATCCAACAATCCGATGTAAGCTCCTTCTCGCACCTCGCGCCCCTCGACCCGGGCGTCGCGCACGGCCCGGGTGACCTCCGCGCAGCGAAGTCCCCGCAATATCTCACGCATCTCCGCGACGACCTCGTCGGGTTCCCCCTCGTCGTCGAAGCCGACCATCACAGCCAGCCCGCACGCGATGCTCGTCGTGGGAACGACGTGGGTACGGGTCCCGACGAGTTCTCCTGCCCTCTCCGCGATCAGGATGACGTTCTTGTTATTCGGCAGCAGGATCACGTCTTCGGCCCCGGTCTCTTCGACCGCCCGGGCGAGCTCCTCCCCGCTCGGGTTCGCCCCCTGCCCCCCCTCGACGACCACCGCGCCCATCGACTCGAAGAGCTCCCGATTCCCCGCCCCCCGGCCCGCCACCACGACACCAAGATTCGTCACGTTCTTCGAGGAAACCGGCTGTCCGCTGCCTTCGACACGGGCGCGCGTCTGGGCCTCCATGTCGTCGACCTTGACGCCGGAGAGCCGGCCGAAGCCGGCCGCGAAGGTGAGAGCGCCGCCGGGGTCCTGGGTGTGCAGGTGGACCTTGACGAGGTCGTCGTCGGGGACCACGAGCACGCTCTTGCCCATCTCGTGGATGCGCGCCTCGAACTCTGTTCCGTCGCCGGAGAAGCCGCCGACGCAGAACTCCGTGCAGTAGCCCCACGCCTCCTCCGCCGAGTGGGCCACGGTCTCGCGCAGACGCTCTCCGCCTGCCTCGGGTTTGTCCTCTTCTAGGAGGTCCGCGGGCTCTTCACCGCTCAGAGCCGCCAGAAGCCCGTCCAGTATCACGGCCACCCCAAGGCCTCCGGCGTCGACGACCCCCGCCTGTTTGAGGACATCGAGCAATTCGGGGGTCCGCTTCACCGAAGCGTGCGCCTCCCGGACGGCCGCCCGCAACACCTCCAGCCGGTCCTTCTCTCCCCGTTCCACACAGGACCGGGCCGCGCCCGCCGCGTCCTTTATCACCGAGAGCATCGTGCCCTCTACGGGCTCACTCACCGCCGCGTACGCCCGCTCCTTCGCTCCGGTGAGTGCCGCCGCGATCTCCACGGCGTCTATAGTGCTTGCCTTCTCCAGAGCCTCGCAGGCACCGCGCACGATCTGGGAGAGTATTACCCCGGAGTTGCCCCGCGCCCCCATGAGCGCGGCCCGCGATACTACTCTGGCCACCTCCTCCCCTTCGAGGCCGGGCGTGGTCGAGATCTTTTCGAGTATCGACCGGAGCGTCAGGAGCATATTCGTCCCGGTGTCGCCGTCCGGGACCGGGTAGACGTTGAGGGCGTCTATCTTCGATGCGTGGGTCACGAGGGCGGCGTGCGCGGACGCGACGATGATCTTCAAGTCCGCGCTCACCGCGGCGCTTGCCGCTTCTCCTTCGCGTTTTTCAGCCGTCCCTTCCATCACCCGTCCCTGGAGTCCCGAAAGAGGCCGCCCCACGACGAGCGGGACCGGCTCCGCTTGCAACTGCGCTCTACGAGAATCTGGTACAATCTCCGCCCGAAGCCTGGACACGGCGTCTCTTTAGCCGTCGCTTCCGGGCCTTCACCACACATTGGCCGGTATCCTAGCACAGGAGATATATCGTGGCGAAAGTTTGTTATTCCTGCGGAAAGCATCCGAGCTTCGGCAACGCGCGCAGCCACTCCTTGCGCGCCACGCGCCGGCGCTGGAACCCGAACCTGCAGAAGATCCGGATCCAGGAAGGCGCCTCGACGAAGCGCGCTTACGTCTGCACCTCCTGCCTGAAGGGGTTCAAGGTCCAGAAGGCCACGCCCCGTACGCGCCCCACCACCGTCGAAGGCACCCCAGCCTAAAGAGAACTTAAGCCCTCCTCCCCATCCCGGGGCTCTCCGACCGTGTCGCGGTCGCGGGAGCGTCGATCTGCGCGTTCCCCGAAGCGTCGTCTCGGGCCGCGTGCTCTTCCATTCGATCCAGGAGTGAGGCCATCTCGATGGCGGTGACGGCGGCCTCGAAGCCCTTGTTGCCAGCCTTGGTGCCGGCCCGCTCGATGGCTTGCTCGATAGTGTCAGTGGTGATGACCCCGAAGATCACCGGCAGGTTCGCCTCCAGCGCCACCGCCGAGATGCCGCCGGCGACCCCGCCCGCTACGTAATCGAAGTGGGCCGTAGCGCCCCGGATAACGGCCCCCAGGCACACCACGGCGTCGTAACGTCCCGAGAAGGCGAGCCTTTTGGCGGCGAGCGGCACCTCGTAGGAACCCGGCACCCAGACCACGTCCACGGAGGCGAGGTCACCCCCGTGCCGTTTTATCGCGTCCAGGGCGCCGTCGAGGAGCGGACGGACGATGAAGTCGTTGAAGCGCGAGGCCACGATACCGAAGGAGCGGCCGGCAGCCGTGAGATCCCCTTCGATGTGGTTCGGCCCCTTCTCCCTCTCCAAAGCTCCGCCTCCTTAGAAATTATCGAAGACGTGGTTGAGCTTCTCTTTCTTGGTCTGCAGGTAACGCTTATTCTCCCCGTTCGGCTCTATCTCCAGCGGTATCCTCTCGGAGATCTCCAGCCCAAATCCCTGCAGTCCCACGACCTTGGTGAGGTTGTTGGTCATAAAGCGGATGCGCGAGAGGCCGAGGTCTTTGAGGATCAAGGCGCCGATACCGTAATCCCTGAGGTCCGGGGCGAAGCCGAGCCTCTGGTTTGCCTCGACGGTGTCGAGCCCCTCGTCCTGGAGGTGGTAGGCCTTCATCTTGTTGAGGAGACCGATGCCGCGCCCCTCCTGCTGCATGTACACGAGCACACCCTCGCCCTCCTGGGTGATCCTCGTCAGCGCCTTCTCGAGCTGTCCGCCGCAGTCGCAGCGCAGGGAGTGTAAAGCGTCACCCGTGAGGCAGGCCGAGTGGACGCGCACGAGGACGTTGTCCTTGCCCTCGGGCTCGCCCATCACGAGCGCCAGGTGCGTCATGTCGTCCACGTCGTTCTCGTAGGCTTTGAGCCTGAACTCCCCGAACTTGGTCGGCAGGCGGGTCTCGACGGCGAACTTCACGTGCCGCTCGTAGCGGAGGCGATACTCGATGATCTGGGCGACCGTCACCATCTTGACGCCGTGCTCTTTGGAGAACTTCTCCAGGTCGGGGACGCGGGCCATGGTGCCATCGTCGTTCATGATCTCGCAGATCACGCCGGCGGGCTTGAAGCCGGCCATGCGCGCGAGGTCCACCGCCGCCTCCGTCTGGCCGGCCCGCTGCAGAACGCCGCCCGAGCGCGCCCTCAAGGGGAAGATGTGACCCGGCATTACCAGGTCGTCCGGCCCCGTCGCTTCGTCCACCGCGACCCGGCAGGTGTGGGCGCGATCCGCGGTCGAGATGCCGGTCGTGATCCCGTTCTTCGCCTCGATGCTCGCGGTGAAGGCGGTGCCCATACGCGAGTGATTGTGCTGGACCATGTCCGGGATCTCCAACCGGTCGACGATCTCGCCGTTCATCGGCAGACAGATGAGGCCGCGCCCATAGGTCGCCATGAAGTTTATGTCTTCGTCCGTTACGAGTTCGGCGGCCATCGTCAGGTCGCCCTCGTTCTCCCGGTCTTCGTCGTCGCAGACGATGACCATCTTGCCGTTCTTGATCTCCTCGATAACCTCTTCTATAGGACTAAACGGCATCTTCCACTCTCCTCTCGAAAGTTTGCGAATTTCCTTTTGACCGCGGCTCCAATAGCCGCTCCACGTACTTGGCTATAACGTCCGCCTCCAGGTTCACCCGGTCCCCGGGCGCGAGACTTCGCAGGTTCGTCACCCTCTTCGTCTGGGGCAGTATAGAGACGGTGAACGAGGACTCCTCGATAGAGACGAGGGTGAGGCTGATCCCATCTACGCACACGCTCCCCTTCTCGACAGCATACTTGAGGACACTCGCGGGCGCCGAGAACTCCCAGATCTCCGCCTGGCTTTCGAAGGGACCTCCGCCCTCGGGTGTGACGCTCATCACCTCACCTACCCCATCGACGTGGCCCTGCACGATGTGCCCGCCGAACCTCGTCCCCAGCGTCATCGCCCGCTCCAGGTTGGCGACGCCCCCCTCGCGGAGCCCTCCCAACGCCGTCCGCCGCAGGGTCTCGGGCATCGCGTAGAAGACGAGCGTCTCCGCGTCCGTCTCATTGACCGTCAGGCACACCCCGTTCACCAATACGGAGTCGCCGACCCTTGCGTCTCCGGCGAGTCGCCCGGCGTGTATAGCGAGGCGCGCCATGCCGCCCTCCTCGATGGAGACCACGCGGCCCATCCCCTCAACCAGCCCTGTAAACAAGATCCTCCTCCGACTCTAGCGGGTACAGCGTCACCACGACGTCCTCCCCGATCTTCTCGACGGCGTCAACACGCAGCTCCGGCGCTCCGGCCACGCCGGCCACCTTCAGAGAGCCCATAAGCGGCATCCCTTCGGCCCCGAGCAGTTTCGGAGCATAGAATAGGGTCAGCTTATCGGCGAGCCCCCGGCCCACGAAGCGGCCGGCCGTCTCCCCACCTCCCTCGACCAGGACGCTCCGGATACCCCGACGGCCGAGCTCCTCGAGTACGAAGACGAGATCCAGCTCTCCGTTCACGAGCGGCGCCGGCACGACCTCGACGCCCGAAGCACGTAGTTCCTCCGCGCGGATGCCGTCACTGTTCTCCGCCGCGAAGACGATGACCGGGTCCGCGTAAGCCGTGCGCGCGAGCTTGCCGTCGGGGCGCAGGGTGAGGCGCGGGTCGAGGACTACACGGGTGACCGCGGGCGGGTCCTCGGAGAGGCCGCGGGGAGTAAGGAGAGGGTCGTCGACGCGCGCGGTTGCGGCGCCGACAAGTACGGCGCCGGCCTCTGCCCGGAGCTCGTGCGCCCGGCGCCGCGCGGCCTCGCCGGTGATCCACTTACTCTCACCGTTCGATGCGGCGATCCTACCGTCCAGGGTCGTGGCTAGCTTGACGTGAACGAACGGGCGCCCCGTGTGCATGAGGCGCGAGAACTGCTCGTTCTGTTTCTCGAAAAAAGCGTCGTCGAGAACCTCGACCTCGACGCCCGCCTCGCGCAGGATCTCCACGCTGCGGCCGCGCATTCTGGGGTTGGGATCCAAGTGCCCCGCCACGACCCGCTTTATACCGGCCCTCAGGATCGCGGCCGTGCAAGGCGGCGTCTTGCCGTGGTGATTGCAAGGCTCTAGCGTCACGTACAGTTCGGCGCCCCTTGCCGCGGGCCCCGACCTTTCGAGGGCCGCTGCCTCCGCGTGGTAGTCTCCGGCGCGAGCATGCCAGCCCTCGCCTACCACCTCGTCATCACGCACCACGACCGCCCCGACGAGGGGGTTGGGTGCTGCGGTATAGCGCCCGTGCTCCGCTAGCTCGCGGGCGCGTCGCATGAAAGCGTCCCGAGTCACAGCTACCTTTCTCCCATCCGGACTCTCACCGTCGGCGCCGGACTACGGCCTGTGTTCACAGGCCTTCACCGGCTCAACCCCCAGACTCTCGCCGAAGGTTCGCGGGCTGTCCGCGAGGACTCAGATCCCCACGGGTTCACCGCCGGTGCGGGAATTTCACCCGCCCCCGAAAGTTATCAAAGGCCAAGTTACCATACGGCTGCCGCTCGGGTTGTGAAGACGTTACCGACCGCTCTCTCGCTACCCATACTGCTGCTCGGCGGCGCGGCGTCCGGCCTCGATAACCTTACGCATCTCGGTCGCGGGGTCGCCCCTATACACCGCCGAGCCGGCCACTAGCACCCGCGCCCCGGCCTCCACCATCAGGGGGGCCGTCCTTTCGGTGATGCCGCCGTCCACCTGTATCGGTAGGTCGGTCATCTCGCGCAGGCGGCGCACCTTGTCGGCCATCTCCGGGATAAACTCCTGTCCCCCGAAGCCCGGGTTGACGCTCATGACGTTGACGTAGTCGAGGTGCGGCAGCGCCCACTCGAGGATCTCCGGTGGGGTGCTCGGGTTCAGGGCGGCGCCGGCTTCGAGGCCCGTGGCCCGGATCGCGTTGAGCGTCCGGTGCAAGTGTATGGTGACCTCCGGCTGCACGCAAATGCTTACCACCCCGGCCTCGACGAACGCCGGTATCAGAGAATCCGGACGCTCGACCTGGAGGTGCGCGTCGACGGGCAGGCTCGTGGCGCGCACCAGCGCGGCGGCGACCGCCGGACCGACGGTCAGGTTCGGGACGTAGTGGTTGTCCATGACGTCGAAGTGAACCAGCTCCGCACCTCCGTTCTGTGCCCGGCGCACCTCCTCGGCCAGGTACGCGAAGTCCGCCGCGAGGATCGAGGGCGCTCCCACCACCCTGTCCCCTACCTTCTCGAAGAACCCCAAAAGCGTCTACTCACTTCCTAGCCAGATCGCGATACACCCAGTCCAAAAGCGCCATTCTACAGAACAAAAAGCTATCGGCGCTGGGAGAGCTTCTCTTTGAGGGATTTGGTGGCCGAGGCAATGATGCGGGAGATCTTACGCTGCGGGAGGCCGAGCCGTTTGCCGATCTCCGTCTGGGAGAAGTCCTTGTAGAAAAAGAGGTAGACGACCTTTTGCTGCAGCTCGCTCAGAGACTCCAGGCCCTGCTCGAGCAGGATGCGGTCCTCGATCGGCAGGGAGAACGCCTCGTACTGGAGGCTTTTGATCGCCGAGAGGTCCAGCCCCTCATCGCTGTCCGAGCCCGGCTTGGGCGCGTCGAGCGACGAGACGTTCGTATCCAGAAACAGCTTCATAACCTCTATCACGCCCTCCGGAGTAACGTTCACGTCCTGGGCGATCTCCTCGACGAGCGGCGGGCGGCCGAGCTCGCTGGTCAGGCGCATAGTCGACTCGGAGATCCTGGAGTAGAGGCTCCTCGCCCACCGGGGTTCCTTGACGAGCGCCGTGTCCCTGAAGTAGTGCCTGAGCTCGCCGTCGATCATCGAGTAGGCGTAGGAGCTGAACTTCGCCTTCGAGCCCATCTTGTAACCGTTGACAGCCTTTATAAGCCCCACGTAACCGACCTGCAGAAGGTCCTCGTAAGGCTCGCCCGAGGAGCTCGAGTAGCGGCGGACGATGTGGTTCAGGATCCTGCCGTGTATCGCGAAGATTCGCTCCACCGCCCGCCGGTCGCCCTTCTCCCGGTAGGCTCTGACCAACCAGATGACCCGGTCGTTCTCCACCTGTCTTACGACGGTCATCCGGGAGGTCTCCGATCCCCTCGCTGTCTACTCGATCAGCTCGAAGATCTGGAACATCGGTAGGTACATCGCGACGATGATGCCACCGACGATGCCGCCGACGACCACGATCATGAGCGGCTCGATGATCGAGGTGAGGGCCTTCACGGCCGCGTCTACCTCGGACTCGTAGAACTCGGCGATCTTGGTGAGCATCCCGTCTATGTCGCCGGTCTCCTCACCAACAGCGATCATGCGAGTCACCATCGGGGGGAAGACCGGCTCGTCTTCGAGCGGCTGGTAGATCGGCAAACCCTCGCGGATGGCCTCCCGGCTCTTCAAGAGGGCCTTCTCGATCACGTAGTTGCCCGACGAGATCGCCGTGATCTCCAAAGACTGCAGGATGGGCACGCCCGCGGCGCTCAAAGTACCCAAAGTCCGGGCGAAGCGGGCGAGCGCCACCTTCTGGATGATGTCCCCGATCTTGGCCGGTATCTTGAGCATCGCCGGGTCGACGGCCTTGCGCCCGTTCTCGGTCTTCCTCCACCTCAAAAAGAAGATCACCCCGCCGATCATGCCAGCGTAGATGAAGACCCCCCATATGCTCGTCAGTAGGTCGGAGGCGCCCATCGCTACCCGCGTCGGGAGCGGCAGGGTGCCGCCGAGGTCCTCGAACATCTGGGCGAAGATCGGGACGATGAAGATGAGCATGAAAGACGCCGCGAGGATGGCGAGTATCAGCACGACTATGGGATAGGTCATGGCGCTCTTGACCTTGCGCCGGAGGTCCTGGTCTTTCTCAAGCTGGAAGGCGATGCGCAGGAGCACGTCGTCGAGGATGCCGCCGATCTCACCGGCCCGCACCATCTCGGTGTAGAGCTTGTTAAAGACCTTGGGGTGCTTCTCTAAAGCCTCGGAAAGCGCGAGACCGGCCTCGACCTCCTTGCGGATGTCGTCGAGGGTCTCCTTGAGCTTCTTGTTGTCGGTCTGCTCGGAGAGGACGTAGAGCGTGCGGACTATGGGGAGGCCGGCGTTTATCATGGTAGCGAACTGCCTCGTGAAGATGACGAGGTCGCTGAGCTTGACCCTCTTAAAGGGCTCGAGGATGTCCTTCTGCCCGACGCCCTGCTCCTTGATGTCGATGACGAGGAGACCCTGCTGGCGCAGGGTCATCGCCACGCTCATCGTATCGTTGCCTTCCATCTTGTCCTCAAGGATCTCGCCCTGACGACTCCGGGCTTTGTACGCGAATACCGCCAAAGGAGCCTCCCTCTACTTCGTCTCTCTAGCGCGCCGGATCTCCGCGTACCCGGACTTCCCGGACCTCGCAGCCATGCCGTCGCCGCCCATCCCGCCGGGCGCCGAACCGCCGCCACCTCCCATGAGGCGCTTGAGCTCGTCGGCGTTGCTGGAGCGCTTCTCGGCTTCTTCGCGCGAGATCGCGCCCTTCCGAAGCAGCTCCACCAACGCCGCGTCCATGGTCTGCATCCCGAACTTGCCGCCGGTCTGCATGGCCGAGTAGATCTGGTGGTTCTTCCCCTCACGGATAAGGTTTCGCACACCCGGCGTCGGCACCAGTATCTCACAGGCGACGACCCGGCCCTTGCCGTCGCGCTTGGGGATGAGGGTCTGCGTCACGACGCCCTGCAGGGCGATGGCCAGCTGCGCCCTCACCTGGGACTGCTGGTGGGACGGGAAGACATCGATGATGCGGTCAACGGTCTGCGGGGCGTCCTGGGTGTGGAGCGTCCCGAAAACGAGGTGGCCGGTCTCCGCCGCGCTTATGGCGAGGTGAATGGTCTCGAGGTCGCGCATCTCGCCGACGAGGATGACGTCCGGGTCCTGCCTCAAGACGTGCTTGAGGGCCTGCGCGAAGCTCTTGGTATCCTGGTTGACCTCGCGCTGGTTGACGATGCAGTTCTTGTGCGTGTGCAAAAACTCTATCGGGTCCTCGACGCTCATTATGTGTTCGTGGCGTTCTTCGTTGATCTTATCGATCATCGAGGCGAGCGTCGTGGACTTGCCGCTACCGGTCGGTCCCGTTATGAGGACTAGCCCGCGGGGCGTCTCCGCCATCTGCTCTATGGCCTTGGGGAGCCCGAGTTCCTTGAAGCTCAGGATCTTCTCCGGGATCGTCCGGAAGGCCGCGCCTAAAGAGCCGCGCTGGAAGTACACGTTCACGCGGAAGCGGGCCGTGCGGGGCAGGGTATAGGCGATGTCCAACTCCCAGTCGTTCTCCAGACGCTGGCGCTGGTCGTTGGAGAGGATATCGTAGAGCATCTCCCGCGTCGTGTTTGGCGTCAGCGGCGGGTATTCCAGGGGCTGCACCTTGCCGTTCACCCGGATCATGGGCGGCAGACCCGTGGTGATGTGCAGGTCGCTCGCCCCCGCGTTTATAGCGTCGAACAGGTAGTCGTTTAGCCCACTCTCGATCATCTTCTCTCTATGGCCCCTCTTTCGACGTTGGTACTCTAACCACCGTAAGAGTTACCGGCACAAGCCGGCCAAAACTTTAGCCCCGCGTCCACGCACCCAGACGACCGTCCTCAGAACCTCTTCTATCGTGGTGAGTCCGGCGGCCGCCTTCAGGAGCCCGTCGTCACGCAGCCGGATCATGCCCTCCTCCCGGGCGGACCGCCCGAGCTCGTTGGTCGGGGCGCGACGTAGGATCATATCCTTCAGGTTGTCGGTTACTTCCATGAGCTCGTAGATCCCGAGCCGGCCCCGGTAGCCGGTGCCGCCGCAGAAGTTGCAGCCGGCCGCCTTGTGGAAGCCCAACTCGTCCGGTGCGTGCTCGAAGGGGAACCCCATGCCCGCCAGGATCTCCTCCTCGATCTCCACAGGCTCCCTGCACCTCGCGCAGAGCCTCCTCGCGAGCCTTTGTGCGATAACGCAGTCCACCGCCGAGGAGGTGAGGAAGGGTTCGACCCCCATGTTGGTGAGCCGGGACAGAGCGCCGGGGGCGTCGTTGGTGTGGAGCGTCGAGAGGACGAGGTGGCCCGTGCTGCCTTAGAGACCGCCTCGTTGGGCTGGACTACGGCGCTCTGTACCGAATCGTCGCCGCCGAACAGCTGATCCTGCAGGCGCCGGATCGCATCCTGGGCGGCGACGACGGGCGTGACGGGGTACCCGGCACTTATTGTCAGGTCGCTCGTCGCGTAGATGTCGTTCGGGTCGCTCATCGCGACTATCAGGTGCCCGTTCTCCACCTGTAAGGGAACGGCCTTGTGTTGGAGTAGGACGTCCTCACCTATGATTCCTAGAACATCCAGGTCGACCTGCACCTCGAAGAGCGCCACGTACTCGACGTTCAGGCATATGGAGAGGGCGCGGGCCAGATCCTCGTGGGACAGGTAGCCCAAAGAGACCAGGATCTGCCCGACGCTCCTCTTGTCCATCTTCTGGATCGCGAGCGCCTCTTCGAGCTGCTCCTCGTTGATCATGTCCATCGAGAGGAGGACGGACCCGATCTTGCGCTCCGGGTCGCGCCCGCCGGCATCAGGCGAGCGCATCGCTCATCACCTCCAGGTTTGGCTCCCTGCCCGTCCAGATGCGCTGCGCCTGAACCCCCTGGTACAGCAGCATCCTCCCCCCGGGTACGACCCGCGCCCCGGCCTCTCTGGCTCGCCGGATCAAACCGGTCTCCCTCCCGGCGAGATAAACGGCGTCGCACACCACCTTCTCCGCAGTCAAAGCTCCGACGGGGAGCGGCAGAGGGTCTACTTCTTTCATCCCGAGGTACGTGGCGTTGATCAAAACCTCGACCTCCTTCGCGATATCCTCAACCTCCTCGAACGGACACCCCAGGATCTCTGCCCCGAGCGCGACTTTCGACAACTTCTCACGCAGTTCCCCGGCCTTTTGCGCGGTCCGGTTGGCAAGGTAAAGCCGCGAGGCCCCCTCCCCGAGGACCGCGACGGCGATGGCGGCGGCGGCTCCCCCGGCGCCCAGGATCAGCACCCCCCGGCCGGCAAAGGAGACACCCGCCTCCTTGCAGGCCTCGACGAATCCGCTCCCGTCGGTGTTCAGGCCACGCAGCAAGCCCTCCTCTTCGACGACGACCGTGTTCACTGCGCCCGCGAGGCGGGCCGTCTCGTCGAGCTCGTCCACGAGCGGTAGCATCGCCTCTTTGTGCGGCATGGTGACGTTGAAGCCGACGAACCCCAGGGCCGCGAGCCCCGCGACAGCCGTTGGCAAACGCTCCGGCCGGACATCCATCGCCACGTACGCATAGTCCACCCCGTCGGGGCCGGTTCCGCCGGCGGCGAAGGCGGCGTTGTGCATGCGGGGGCTCAGGCTGTGTCCGATAGGATGTCCGATAACGCCAAGCAATCTCGTCCTTCCGCTCAACATCTTATACCTTTGCACCTCCCGGCACCAATTACGCCGGTGACTCCAGAACTATTATCGGCGAAACGGTTCGAGACCTTTAGCCTCGACGGGCGGATACGCGAGGCGCCGTTCGATCCGACAGTTTCATTCTACCGTGTAGGGGAGGCGTTCAGCGCTCGTCCTCGGCCTCGTCCTTGGCCTCGAGGAACTCGTTGTAGTCGTCGGTGAAGAAGTGTTCCTTGCCTCCGGCCTCCAGCACGTAGTACAGGTGCCCGGTCTCCGCGGGCTCGAGAGCGGCCCGTATCGACTCGCGGCTCGGGTTGGCGATCGGGCCGGGCGGCAGACCTGGGTTCTTGTAGGTGTTGTAGGGCGAGTCGACCTCGAGGTCGTCGAGCTTGAGATCCTCCTTGGCCTTGCCCAGAGCGTACTGGACTGTGGCGTCGACCTGAAGCGGCATGCCTGAGCGGATGCGGTTGTAGATGACGCCGGCTATCAGCGGGCGCTCCTCGGGGTTGGCGGACTCCTTCTCGACGAGGGACGCGACCGTAACGAGTTCGTACTCCGTGAGGTTGAAGCGGTCCTGCGCGGCGGCGAAATCGAGACCCTCCTTCTCCAGGAGGTACTGCTCGAGGAGCCGGCCCACGACCTGCCCGGCATCGACGTCCCTCTCGAACTCGTACTTCTTAGGGAAGAGGAAGCCCTCGGTGGTCCTGATGGCCGGGTCGTCGAGGAAGGCGTACCCGTAGTCAGTCCTCCCGGCCGCCGCCTCGAACTCCTCGGCGGGAACGCCGCCCTCCTCTTCGACCACCCGCGCCGTCTGCCCCAGCGTCAGGCCCTCGGGGATGGTGATGGTGAAGGCGGAGACAGAATCGCCGCTCGCGAGGGTCTTTAGGATCTCCTGGCGGTCCTCGCCGGGCACGAACCGATACTCGCCGGCCTTTATCTCTGTCTCCCCACCCTGGATGCGCAACTCTAGCTTGAAGATGGTGGAGCTCTCTATCACGCCGGCCTCCTCGAGCTTATCGGCGACGCTGGAGAGCGTGTCTCCCTGCTCGACCGCGACCGTCACGGGCTCCTCCCCGCCATCGAACACCGCGCTCGCGAGCAGGTAGATCCCGCCCAGAACAACAAAGAGCAGCAGAGCCAGGAGCACCAAACGTCTGGCCGGGGACTTGCGCCCGCGGTGTCTCTTTTTCGGCTTGCCGCCGTGCGTGCGGCGCGGTCTCTCCGGGGACGGATCGGAAGAGCGCACGGCCTCGAGGCGCGCATCTACCTCCTCCCGTTCGCGCCTACGACGAATCCTGTCGCGTCGCCTCAAACGCCCCCCTCCGATCCAGATACTCCTGCAGCATGGCGGCCGCCGCCAGGTGGTCTACCCGCTCCTTTGTCCCCCCTCTACGCCGGCCTGTCCGGCTCCCCTTGCGAGCCCCAGTCCGGGGTCCGCCCGGCGAGGAGCGGGCCAGGCGCGTGGTGAAGCGTTCGTCCCACTCCACGAAGCGCACGTCGGGGAACTCTTCTCTGAGTACGGCCAGTTTAGCCAGAACCCGTCCTGCCTGAGAGCCGAGCTCGCCGCGGAGCGTCTTCGGGATACCCACGACGACCTCCGTTGTCCCCTCCTCCACCAGAAGCGCACCGAGGTACTCCGTCAACCGATCCGAGGGCACCACTTCCAGGGGACGGGCGATGGAGCAGCCGGGGTCGGAGAGCGCTACTCCGGTGCGCGCCTCGCCGAGGTCCAGGGCGGCGACCCGTCCGGGCGTGCCGTTGGCGGGCAGCGCTATCCTTTTCCGGGACCCGCGAGCCTCTGGCCCAGGATGTCCCTTGCCTTGAGGAGGGCCTGTGGGATGGCGGCCACCTCACCGCCGCCGCCCTGACCCATCGTGGGGCTCCCGCCGCCGCGCCCGCCCAGTACGCTCGAGACCTCGCGGACGATCTCGCCCGCGCCGACCTTGCGGGAGACCTCGGGGTGCAGGTTCGCTATGAGGACGGCCTTATCACCCACGGCGGCGGCGAGCACCACGGCCGACGGTCCCCCAAGACGGTTCTTTACGTCGTCTGAGATCTGGCGGAGGCCCTTGGCGTCCGCCGCCGCGACCTGCCCGGTCACGATCTCGGCGCCGTCCACGTGCTCGGCGCTCTCGACGAGGGAGCCGACCTCTTCAAGGCCCTTGTTCAGGGCCTGCGCTTCGGCGGCCTCGCGGGCCTCGCGCACCTCTTCGCGCAGGTTACCGACCGCATGGGGAAGCTCTCCGACCCCGACGCGAAGGGCGCCCGCGACCTCTTCCGCCTTCTCCGAGGTGCGGATGAGGTAGTAGAGCGCCTCGCGGCCGGTGAGGACCTCAATGCGGTAGAGATCGGCGCCGTGCTTTCTATTAGAGATGATCTTGAAAGCCCCGACCTCGGCCGTGCCCCGGACGTGGGTGCCGCCGCACAACTCGCGCGAGAAGCCGTCTATCTCGACTACGCGCACGAGATCGCCGTACTTCTCGCCAAAGAGCATCATGGCCCCGAGGTTCCGGGCCTCTTCGAGGGTCGTGACGTAGTAGCGGACGGGCTGGTTCTCGGTAACCTTGAGGAGACACTGCTCCTGGATCCGCCTGAGATCGGTCTCTTCGACCTTTCCAGTGTGGCGGTAGTCGAAGCGCATCCGGTCGGGTCCGACGTAGCTTCCGGCCTGAACGATGTCCTTGCCCAAAACCGCCCGGAGCGCCCAGTGCAATATGTGTGTTGCGGTATGATTTGCCTCGATCTGCTGGCGACGCACCCGGTTTATCGAGGCGGTGACGGCATCGCCGGCCTCGACGGTACCGCGCTCGCTCCGGGCGCGTATGACCTGGTAGTCGCCGGCCGGGATCACGTCAAAGACCTCGAGTTGGCCATGCTCGGAGGAGATCCAACCCTCATCCGACACCTGCCCGCCGCCCGTAGCATAGAACGGGTTCTCCGCGAGCACCAGGTGCATCTCCCCGCCAACTTCGCTCCCCAGCGCCTCCTCGGAGGCAAGGACGGTGGTCTCGACCTGCTCCCGCTCGTACCCGACGAAGCGGCTCTTTATCTCCCTGTCGCGGAACGCCGCCACGAGCCTCTCGTGACCCTGCAACGCCCCCCGTGCCCGTTCGCGCTGCCGGTGCATGGCCTCCTCGAAACCCGCCTCGTCCAACGAGATGCCCCTCTCCGCGAGTACCTCCCGCGTGACCTCGACCGGAAAACCGTAGGTGTCGTGCAGCGTGAACGCCACGTCCCCGGGGAAGTTCCCCCCAGGCAGGCGCCTTATCTCCGCCTCCAACAACTCCATGCCGGAGTCGTAGATCTCGACGAAGCGCGCCGCCTCGCCCACGACGATGCGCCGGACGTCCTCCCGCGCCTCCTTTAGCTCTTCGTAGAAGCCGCCCATGCGGTCCACCACGACCTCCGCGAGATCCGCCACCCCCTCGGCCCCTATCCCAAGCCGCGAATACGCCTGTAACGTCGCCCGTCGTATTATGCGTCTGAGAACGTACTCGCGGCGCTGGTTGCCGGGCCTTACGCCGTCGGCGATAAGGAAGGCCATGGAGCGGGCGTGGTCGGCGAGTATGTAGAGCGCCCGGTCGGTGTCTTTGGAGGAGCCTAAAGCGGCGCCGCTCGTTTTTTGGATGCGGTCGAAGACCGGGGCGTAGAGGTCAGTCTCATAGACGGAGCGGACGTTCTGAACGACGGCGACGGTGCGCTCGAGGCCCATGCCGGTGTCGATGCCGGGGCGGGCCAGAGGCGTGAGGGAGCCGTCCTTGTGCTGCTCATATTGGTTGAAGACGAGGTTCCAGATCTCGATGAAGCGCGGGTCGCCCTTGTCGCCGCCGGGGCCGTACCTGGGGTCGGCGAAAGGGTCGCCTTTGGAGAGGCCCTCGCCGTAGTCGTAGTAGACCTCGGAGCAGGGGCCGCAGGGGCCGGTGTCGCCGGGCGGGCCCCACCAGTTCTCGCTCCTGGGAAGGCCGAAGATGCGCTCTTCGGGGACGCCGCAGCGCATCCAGTGCTCTTTGGCTTCGAGGTCCTCGGGGGCATCTTCGTTGCCCTCGAAGATCGTGATCCAGAGCCGTTCCGGCGGCAACTCTAGCTCCCGAGTAAGGAACTCCCAGGCCCACTCGATGGCTTCTTTTTTGAAGTAGTCGCCGAAGGAGAAGTTGCCGAGCATCTCGAAGAAGGTGAGGTGCGTCGAGTCGCCGACCTCCTCGAGGTCGACGGTCCTGAAGCACTTCTGGACGCTGGTGGCGCGGGGGGTCGGGGGACGCTCCTGGCCGGTAAAGTAAGTGATGAACTGCTGCATCCCGGCGGTGGTGAGGAGGACCGTGGGATCGTTGTGCGGAACGAGGGATGAGCTCGAGTAGAGCTGGTGGCCCTTGCTTACGAAGAAGTCCAGGAATCTCTTGCGTACATCGTGACTTTGCATGGAGGTATTGTACTTTTTCAGGCTTTGTTTTCCAGCTCTCTGGGTCGCGGCTCGCCCTCCGGCTCGTCCTCCGGCTCGTCCATCTCGCCAAGCTGGTTTCTAAGGTCGTCGATGGCGCGGCGCAGGAGGCGCGAGACGTGCATCTGGGAGACGCCGATGGTCTCGGCGATTTCGGTCTGGGTCTTGCCCTCATTGAAGCGCAGCTTGAGGATCTCCTGTTGCTGGTATTTCAGGTTCTCCATCGCCTTTTGCAGGAGTATCTTGTCTTCGAGCCCATCTATCGGGGAGTTCTCGTCGGCCTGCAGATCCATGATGGTGTCGCCCTCTTTGTCGTCCTGGCTCACGGGCGCGTCGAGGCTCGCGGTGTTGTAGGCCCGGCCCAGCGTCAGGGCCTCGGCGACGCTCTCGATATCCGAGTCGAGGGACTCGGCGAGTTCCTGGACGGTCGGAGAGCGACCGGTCTTTACGGTGCCATCGCGGATCGCCTCTTTGGCGGACTGCCTCAATTCCTGCAGGCCGCGGGGCACTCGCATCGCCCAGCCCTTATCGCGGAAGTAGCGCTTGATCTCTCCGAGGATATTAGGCGTCGCGTAGGTGGAGAACTCGATGTTGCGGTCCACGTCGAAGCGGTCGACCGCCTTTATGAGCCCCACGGAGGCGACCTGCACGAGGTCCTCGACCGGCTCGCCACGACCGGCGAACTTTCTCGCCAGGAACTCGACGAGCGGGAGTTGCTCCTGGATGGCCTGTCCGCGGGCTTTATGGTCGCCGTGCTTGTGGTAGCGTACGAGCAGGCGTCTGGTCCGCGCCTTGTCGGGTCGCCGGTAGCGCCGGCTCACGACACCATCTCTACCACGGTGCGCCAGCCGGCCGCGCCAGCCGCGCTAGATACACTGTCGTTGCCCCAGTTCACAACCGACTCTCCCTCCTCGACCTCGGCGATGAGGCCGTCATCCTTGAGGTAGAAGCGGTACCGGGTCGGGCCGTCCGCGGAGTGCCGGCTCTCGAGGAGCTCGACGGCCTCCTCCAGGCCCGCTACCCCTATCCTCGCCCGGGCCGCCAGCCCGGCGACCACGAGGCCGATGCAGGAGCGCAAGGCCCTGTCTGGCGGGAGTGTCAGATACGTGTACTCGACAGCGTCGTACTCGACAGCGTCGTACTCGACAGCGTCGGCGGATGCCAAACCCGTTTCCTCCTCCTTCACGTTATCAATCTGCTAAACGTCTTCCGTCTCGCGCACCGTAGGCTCTTCAACCTCTCGGGGAAGTGGTACCTCTGGCGGCGCCTCGAGGACCCTGTGCCCGGAATGGTCCCCCCCGTGGGCCTCCAGCTCCCGCAGGATCTCCGCCCGCCGACGCGCCGAGGCCTCCCGGGCCGCCGCCGTGGCCGCCTCGAAGCGCTGCCGAACCGCCACCGGAAGGTCGCGCGCCGTACGGGGCAGTTGCTTGCGGAGATCTTCGTTCGTCGCGTACAGGGCGCCCGCCGCCCCGAGGATGGCGCCCGCGACCAGCTTGCCCCAACCGGGCACGGCCTACGTCCCCTCTCCCGGAGTCTCCGGGGCGCTTTCCGGTTCGAGAGTCCGATCCCCCACCGGACGGTCCTTCGTGCGGTCGTCCGAGCCTCCGAAGAAGGCGCTGAGGCCCTTCGAGAGGCCGGCCGTGGCCGAGGATACCTTTATGACGCCGCCGCGCACCCCGCGGGTTATAACAGCCGTCGTCTGGTCGAGCTCGCCGGTGATGTCCGCGACGTCGCCGACGGCGTCGTCGAGCTGGGAGAGCTGGCTGTTTATGTTATCGACCGTGACGTGCGTCTTGCCGAGGAGCGGCACGACCTGCTCGGAGACCTCCTTGATAGTCTCCTCGGTGGTCGAGAAGATCCTGGCAAGCCGCAAAAACATCCACGCCAGCACCAGGAACGCCACGGCAAGCGCCACGAAGAGCGCCCCCTTCGCCAGCTCTACGAATACCTCCAACAACCCTGCCGCACCTCCAACGGTCTCGCCCACCGCACAACGGAAGTCGAATTATACATTCGCCGCCCGTCGCTCACCGGGCGGGAGCGGCGGCGCACCGAAATTACCCGTCCCGGCGCACCACCCCGCCGCCGACCACCCGGTCGCCCTTGTAAAAGACCGCCGACTGGCCGGGCGCAACGCCCACCACCGGCTCCGCGAGACGGGCGCGGACCTCTCCGCCTCCCGAGTCCTCGACCTCGCAGGTCACGGACGGGCTATTGTAACGGACCTGCACCGAATCGGCCTCCCCGTAGTCGAGGAACCAGTTGAGGTCCCCGACGCGGACCTCGCTCACCTCCAGGTCCTCGCGGCGTCCCACGACGACCTGCTTTTGAGCCGGACGCACCTCGGTCACATAGAGCGGCGTCGGGGCGGAGACGCCTATACCGCGCCTCTGGCCGACGGTGAAGTCCACGACGCCCGCGTGCCGCCCGAGGGTACGTCCCCCGGTGTCTATGATTTCGCCGGGCTCCGCGGCGATCTTTTTACGGACGAAGCCCCGGTAGTTGCCGTCCGGGATAAAGCAGATGTCCTGGCTCTCCGGGGTGTAGGCGACCGCGAGGCCCTTCTCTTCGGCGATGCGACGCACCTCCTCCTTGCGGTACTCGCCGAGCGGGAAGATCGTGCGCGAGAGCAGCTCTTTAGGCACCGGCCAGAGGACGTACGTCTGGTCTTTTGCGGCGTCCGTCGGCCTCGCCATAGTAACCCCGCCGGGCTCCTCGACGACGCGAGCGTAGTGGCCGGTAGCGACGTGGTCGAAGCCGAGCCTGTCGGCGAGGAACGAGGCGGCGTGGAACTTGACGTGGGCGTTGCACGAGACGCACGGGTTCGGCGTCCTGCCCGCGGCGTACGAGCCCACGAAGTCCTTCATGACCCGCCTGTCGAAGAGATCCTTGAGGTCGAGCGTAAAATGTGGCAGGCCCATCCTGTGGGCCGTGTCCCGGGCGAAGAGGACGGTGTCGGGCGAGCAGCACGAGCGGCTCCCCCGTTCCCCGTCGTGCAGCCGGAAGGTCACGCACGCAGCGTCATAGCCGGCCTCCTTGAGGAGCAAGGCCGTGACGGCCGAGTCCACGCCGCCGCTGGTGGCGACGACCACGCTCTTCATGCGGCCGTTCGTTCCGCCGTCGGGGCCTCCATCGTATCCCTCGACGAGCATCTCCCCGGCCTGCCGGTTCCAGTGGTCCTCCAGCGCCTTGTGCAGGGCGTCCAGGACGAGCGTGAGCGCGTGCTCCTTGCCCTCCGGCAGAGGCCCGCCCAAAGAGTTTTCGAGATCCGCCTTCGACACCCGCGCCGCCTCCAGCAGGTGCGTATCCCGCACGAGCTCCGAGAGCGCCGAGCCCGCGGCGATGCACGCCGCACAGCCGTAGACTTTGTAGCGGACCTCCTCGAGACGATTCGCCTCGATCCCGACGGTAAAGCGGGCGACGTCGCCGCACGCCGCGTCCCCGGATTCTCCGACGCCGCCCGGCGCGTCCAGCTCGCCGACGTTGCGGGGCCGGACGAGGTGTTCCATGACCTGAGGTTTGTAGACCATGCTCTTCTTTTTACCCTAGCAATCGGCTTTCGGCAATCAGCCGTTGGCTCTTAGCTCGTATACAGTGGAGACAGTTCGCGCAGTTGTGAGACGGCGGCGGCGAAAGCTTCGAGGAACCCGTCGATCCCGGCGCGGGTGGTATCCTTGCCGACGGTTATCCTGACGGAGCTTATGGCTTCTTCTTGCGTGCGGCCCATCGCGAGCAGAACCGGCGAGGCTTTGTGGCCGGCTGGGGTTCCCCGCGAAGCGCACGCCGACCCGCTCCCGACGGCGTACCCCAGGGCATCCAGAAAGAGCACGAGACTTTCGGCTTCGACACCTTCGACGCTTACGTGTATGTTGTTGGAGAGGCGCTTTTCGCGATGGCCGTTGAGGCGCACCCCGGGAAGGCCGGTCGCGCCGGAGATCAAAGCCTCCCGCAGGGCCTCTTCGTGCCGCGTCCGTTCTTCCAACTCCTCGAAGGCGAGCCGGGACGCCGCCCCGAGGCCCACTATCCCCGCGACGTTCTCGGTGCCGCTCCTCAAGCCTCTCTCCTGGCCGCCGCCGAACAGTACCGGCTCGAGCTCGACGCCCCCGCGCACGTACAGGGCGCCGACGCCCTGCGGACCGTGGAGCTTGTGGGCCGAGAGGGCGAGCGTGGAGACGGGTACCCGAGAGACGTCTATGGGCAGACGTCCGGCGGCCTGTACAGCGTCGACGTGCAACGGTACTCCCGCCTCGCGGCAGAGCTCGGCTATCTCCTCTATGGGCTGCACGGTCCCGACCTCGTTGTTCGCCCACATCACCGCCGCCAGGGCCGTGTCCGGGCGTAGCGTCCCGGCGAAACGGGCGGGCGAGACGAGCCCGCCCGCGTCAACGCCGATCCTCGTTACCTCGTAGCCAGTTGCCTCGAGGTGACCGGCAGCTTCGCGAACCGCCGGATGCTCGACCGCCGAGATCACGACGTGCTTTCTGCTCGGGTCTGAGGCCGCCAAGCCGAGGACCGCCAGGTTGTCCGACTCCGTGCCGCCGGCGGTGAACAGAATCTCCCCGGGCTCGTTCGCGCCGACGAGCCGGGCGACGGAGGCACGGGCCTCCTCGACGGCCTCACGGGCGGCGGCGCCCGCCGAGTGCAGGGAGGAGGGGTTGCCACGCGGACGCCCGTCGGGGGCCCCTCCCAGGTGCGGCAGCATCGCCTCGAGAACCCGTTCGTCGAGAGGGGTGGTGGCGGCATGATCCAGGTAAACGACATCGTTCTGCATCGGCACCTTAGTTTAACGTACCGGGCCGCGTTTGAGGCACGGAGGCGGGTTTGTATACAACCGAGTTCTAGATCGAGATGGTATCGACTACGGCGCCGCCGTTGTCGAGGAGCGCCACCTGGTCCCCGGCCCTGAGCGTAAGCGACTCGGCGTTCGAGAAGGAGCCTGCTACCTCTCTCCCGTCGGCGTCCACGACCCCCGAGTCGCTTCCGATGGAGGCTTGCTCCCCGGGGGCCAGCCTCACTGCGTCGTTGACCTGCACGCCTCCTCCGGAGTCGTCGATCTCGCCGGTATCGGGGTCCTGCACTTGCAGGGTGAATCCCGACAGGTCGGCCTCTTCGTCGCCCTGGTTGGTGATCGTAACGTACTCTATGCCGCCCCCGCTTTCTGCGAGCTCGACCCTATCGAGGCTCACGTCGACGTCGCTCGAGTTGCCCCCGGCGTCGTTGCGCGTGAGATCGAAGAGCGCCTGGTTCAGGACGCCCTGCTCGACGTACCCCTGGAACAGGTTCTCGACGACGTACTGATCCCCGCGTGGCGCGAGCATCGCCACGAACGGCGTGTAGCCGACCTCCAGCTGGACGGCGAGCGTCCCGTACTCGCCCCGGTCCAACTCCTCGTTGCTCTCCGCGTCGCCAGGCCTGGTGATATCGTATGTAAAGAATTCGACCTGAGGGTAGTCCTCGCGCAGGTTTTCGAGGTCCCGGTCGACCTGCTCGTCAGGCCTGATGCCCTGCGGGTACTCGATCCCTCGCGAAGAGTCCGGGTTCTCCTTGATGAACTCGACCACGATCAAAGCCTTGCGCTGGTAGGCCGCTCTGAAGTCCGGCGGGACCGGCTGCCGCTGGTTGAGCTCGAACGGCGAGTCCTCGAGCGCCTCGGCCCCGGTCTTCGACTCCACGGTAGAACCGCCGGCGGTGTTCCCACCGGGGGCTCCGGCAGGAGGCGTTGTGCCCCCGCCGCCCTTTGCGTCCTTCGGCGGCGTCGCGGGCGGCTCCGGGGCCTTCTGGGCCTGGTCTCCTCCGCCGCCGCAGCCCGCGACTAGGAGGAGAAGGGCCGTCAAGGCGAGGAGCGAGAGCAAGAACGCACCGAGGTTCCGAGTCAAATCCCCGAAACCGTTTCCTACGATGGCATTCTCTCCTGTCCTCGACGCCCGCCAGCAGGCCTCCGAAGAAGGTTTCACGGCCCGCCGCAACTTACCACAGCGGTGAAATAGGTGCAACGGACCGCTCAAATGCTTCCGCGCGCCTTTCGTCGCGGCGTAGCTTATGCGGGGTTTACGCGAAGGTCCTGGTTGGATCCGTGGTTTCGTCTCCGCACCTACCATATACTTGCAAGAGATTACGAGCAAGACGTTTGGAGCGGCGGAGGGAGACCCTTGCACCGGGAAGACAACGGGAAATCGAGCGGGAGCCCGAGCGGGAACCCGTACAGGACGCACACGGCTGGCGAGTTGCGGGCCAAGAACGTGGGCGAGCGCGTGAGGCTGGCGGGCTGGGTGAACCGGCGCAGGGACCACGGGGGGCTCATCTTCATAGACTTGAGGGACCGCTGGGGAATAACTCAGGTCACCTTCCATCCGGAGGCGGCAGAGGTGTTCGCGGCCGCCGAGGAGTTGAGGCCCGAGTGGAGCATCTCGATAGAGGGGGAGGTCGTCGAGAGGCCCGAAGGCAACGAGAACCCGGAGCTTCCGACCGGGGAGATCGAGGTCTCCGCGACGGCGCTGGAGGTCCTGAACGCGAGTGAGACGCCGCCGTTCGAGATCGACCGGGAGAGGCCCGTGGACGAGCTTCTCAGGCTGAAGTACCGCTACCTGGACCTTCGTCGGGACCGGATGCAAGAGAACATCGTTTTCAGGCACCGCATCGTCAAGCACATGCGCGACTACCTCACGGCGCGCGGTTTCCTGGAGATAGAGACGCCGCTCTTGACCGCCTCGACCCCCGAGGGCGCCCGCGACTATTTGGTGCCGGCCCGGCTGTACCCGGGTGAGTTCTACGCCCTGCCGCAGTCGCCGCAGCAGTTCAAGCAGCTCCTGATGGTCGCCGGGTTCGAGCGGTACTTCCAGATCGCGCGGGCCTTGCGCGACGAGGACCAGAGGGGCGACAGGCAGCCCGAGCACACCCAGCTAGACCTGGAGATGAGCTACACGACGCAAGGCGAGATTCTCGACCTCGTCGAGGGCCTCTACACCGAGATCGTCGAGGGCTTCACCGGGAAGAGGCTGCTGCGGAAGCCGTTCCCGCGCCTCACCTACGCGGAGGCGATGGACCGGTACGGGACGGACAAACCGGACGTCCGCTTCGGGCTGGAGATAGGCGACGTCTCGGAGATCGCACGCGGCTCGGAGTTCAAGGTCTTCCGGGGAGCGGTGGAGTCCGGGGGATCGGTACGCGGTATTGCCGTCGGAGGACTCGGAGATCTCTCGCGGCGCGAGATAGGCGAGCTGGAGTCCATTGCGGCTACTGGCGGCGCGCGCGGGCTCGCCTACCTCAAGGTAGGGCCGGACGGCCTCTCCGGCCCTATCGCCAAGTTCTTCTCCGCGGAGGAGGGAGAGGCTCTCAAAGAGGCGCTCGGGGCGAAGGAGAGCGACTACATGTTCTTCGTCGCGGATAGGGACGCGGTCGTCTTCGAGAGCCTGAACCGCTTGCGGCTCCACATGAGGGACCGGCTCGGCCTCGCCGATCCGAACGTGCTCGCCCTGTGCTGGGTGACCGACTTCCCGCTCTTCGAGTGGAACGAGGACGAGGGGCGAATAGAGCCCATGCACCACATGTTCACCATGCCGCGCGAGGAAGACCTGCCGCTCCTGGACACCGATCCCCTGAAGGTCATAGGACAGCTCTACGACCTCGTCGCCAACGGGACGGAGCTCGCGTCGGGGAGCATCAGGATCCACCGCCCCGAACTGCAGCAGAAGGTCTTCTCGACGGTGAACATCCTACCGGAGGAGGCCGAGCGCAGGTTCGGGGCAATGCTCGAGGCTTTTCGTTACGGGGCGCCGCCGCACGGGGGAATAGCGCCCGGGGTAGACCGCCTGATCATGCTCCTCAGAGACGAACCGAACATCCGGGAGGTGATGGCCTTTCCCAAGACCCAGGCAGCCCGCGACGAGATGATGGACGCTCCCAGCCCCGTTGCCCCGGAGCAGCTCGAAGAGCTTCACATAGCGATCAGACCCCGCACCCAGAGAGGCCCCGAAGACCCCCCACGGGAGAACCCCGTCACTTAGAGCTGTATCCCCGCACGACAAGCCAGCGAGCGCCACGTCACCGCCGGGACCCGCAGACCCACCCGAGCCAGGCCGTGTACCCACCCTTGCGAGCCCCGCGACGTCGTGAAGGACGAGCTTCGACGCTCCGGCCAGGTCTTGTCCCTTCTCGACGCACGGTTGCGACGCTCTCCCACGAGCGCCGACGCGGGAGTGAAGGCGAGCACCCTGTAGCCGCGAGGGCCTATGCTAATATTCGCCGGTTTTTTGGAGACCCGGCGCTCAGGTTAGTATCACCAGAAGGAGGGCCAGGTAGAGACGCGGTTGGGGTTAGAAGAGACGTGCGTCGGGCACGACCACGATTATCGAGCCGGAGTACAGGTTGGATCTCCTCTAGGACAAGCCATGAACCAGAACGACCGCATAGTGATAGTCGGCGGCGGACCAGGCGGAGTCTCGACCGCCCGCGCCTACCGGGAAGCCGGCGGCCGCGGAAGAGTCATCCTGCTCACCGCCGAGAGCTACCCTCCCTACAGCCGCCCGCCGCTCACCAAGGAGTACCTGCACGGCGAGATCGAACGAGACGAACTGCCAATAGAGAACCCGTGGTGGTTCGAGGAGAACGATGTGGAGCTAAGGCTCGCCACGGCCGCGAGGGCGCTCGACCGCGACCGGCAAGTCGTTACGACGGAGAACGGCGAGGAGGTGCCTTACGACGCCTGCGTCCTAGCCACGGGCTCCGAGCCCGTTCGCCTCCCGGTACCCGGCGCGGACGACCCTGAGACCCTGGTCATGCGCACCATCGAGAACTCGGAGCGGTTGAAGAGCCGCGTGGGCGAAGGGAGCCGGGCCGTCGTCGTGGGTAGCGGCTTTATAGGCTGCGAGGCAGCGGCCTCGCTCTCTCTGCGCGGGACCGAAGTCACCCTCATCAGCCAGGAAGACGGGCCGCAGAGAGAGCGGCTCGGCAAGGACGTGGCGCGGCGCATCACAGGCTGACTCGAGGGATACGGCGTGGACCTGCGCCTCGGTGTCGGGGTCGCGGGCATAGAGCGCGAGAACGGCGGCTTCGAGGTCGCCGTCGAGGGCGGGGAGAACATCTCCACGGAGACCGTGCTCTTCGGAACGGACGTCAAACCCCGCACCGGGCTCGCCGAAGCCACCGGCCTCGAGATCGAGCGGGGCGGCATCGTTACCGATTCTTCGATGCAAATGAGCGCGCCGGGCATCTTCGCCGTCGGCGACATCGTCTTCGCCATGAACGAGGCCGCCGATAGCCGCCAGAAGGTCGAGCACTGGGGCGAGGCCCTCAACCACGGCCGGGTAGCCGGCGCCGTGCTCGCCGGCGGTGAGGCAGCCTGGAACATGGTTCCGGGATTCTGGTCGACGATAGGCAACAGGACACTCAAGTACCACTCCTGGAGCGGTGGCTGGGACGAGGCGAAGTTCGTGGAGAAATACGGAGCTGAGGGCGAAGCCTTTACGGTCTGGTACGGCAAGGAGTGCGTCGGCGTCCTGGCCTACAACGCCGAGGAGGACTACGAGGAGGGGCGAGGGATCATCGAGCAGGGAGCCCCCCTGCCCTGATGCCCGAACGTAAGCCTCTCTCGCCGCCGCACCCGGCGCTCCGGATCTCCGTGGTAGTCCCCGCCCGCGACGAGGAGGCGCTCATCGGCTCCTGCCTAACGGCGCTCGCGGAGCAGGAGAGAATCTCCAGCGAAGAGTACGAGGTTCTGCTCGTTCTGGACCGGTGCACGGACGCGACCGAGATCCGGGCGCTGGAGGTAGCCACGGAAAATCCCGGTCTTCGCCTCCACCTGCTCGAAGGTCCGGGCCGGAGGGCCGGACACGCCCGCCGGGTGGGGATGGAGGAGGCGTACGCCCGACTCCTGGCTTCGGGGCGGTCGGACGGCCTCATCGCCTCGACGGACGCCGATACCGTGGTGGAGCCGGACTGGTTGTCAGTGCAGCTCGAAGCGGCGGGCCGGGGGGCACGCGCCATCGGGGGACGCATCGAACTCAGGGACGACGCCGACCTCGCGGAGGGCGTCGCCGGGTGGCGCGCCGAGCAGGACCGTCTGCGGCAACGCGAGCTGCTCACGGCCCCGGACTCCGTGGGCGGGCCGATCCAGGCAGAGCACTGGCAGTTCAGCGGCGCCTCGCTCGCGCTCACGGCGGCGACCTACGCTGAGATAGGTGGCCTCGAGCCTCTCGCGGCGCTGGAAGACGAGTACCTGGAGCGAGCCCTGGCCAGGTGCGGAGTCCCCATCGAGCGGCCGCTCGCCGTGAGAATGAGGACCTCCGCCCGGCTCGTCGGGCGCGCGAAGAGGGGCCTGGCCCGGGACCTGGCGCTGGCCTCGTGGGCCCACCGCAACACCTACGACGCCCGCGACTTCGACGTAGGAGATCTCCTGGAGAAGAAACAAGCCTCCAACAACTCCGTCAGCGTCGTCGTGCCGATGAGGGGCAAGGGCCGCGGTACGGCCGCCCTGCTCGCCACGCTCGGGCCGCTCGCCAGGGACGGGCTCGTCGACGAGACCATCGTGCTGTGTCCGGGGGAGGAAGATAGCCGTACCGTTGGTGACGGCGCGAGGGACTATCGGGACGCGGACGTGATGCCCGGCTTCGGCCCGGTACAGGGTTACGGCGACGCGTTGTGGCGAGGGCTCTCCGTGGCGGAGGGAGACGTCGTGCTCTTCCTGGACCCGAGCGTGGCGGATCCGGAGGGACGTCGGGCTTTGGGCCTTCTGGGCCCCCTTCTCTCGCGGCGGGAACTGAGCTTCGTCAAGGGCTTCTCCGCGCGATCCGACAGGGCTGGTGGTCGGGGGCCAGAGGCCCTCTCCGAGTTCGTGGCGTGGCCCCTGATCAACCTGTACCGCCCCGAGCTCGCCGGGTTCGTCGATCCGCTCTCGTCCGAATTCGCCGCCCGGCGGGCGCTGCTGGCGTCCCTGCCCTTCCCGGCGGGCTACGGCGCGGCCTTGAGCCTCCTACTCGATGCGTCAGACGCGGCCGGCGCTTCGGCCCTAGCCCAGACCCGCCTCGCCCCACATCCGGAGGCCGACGTGTCCCTGCCGGACCTCGGCGAGGCCGCCTACGCGACCCACGTGGCCACCGCCGCCCGCATCCACGGGCAGGAAGACCTCGACGAACGCGCCCCGGGACCGCTCTTCCTGCCGCTCTCGGGACGCTTCGAGCTGCGGCGCGTCGCCGTCGAGGAACGGCCGCCGCTCGATAGCCTTCAGCAGCCAGCCGTCAACGGCCAGCATGCCCGCCGGGACGGGACCTAGCATCGCAGTAGAGAGCCGCCGGGCAGCCCTTGCGTTTCGAAAGGCGACCAGCCCTACGGTCTAAACGGGATCCTTAGCCGAAATCCGGCGGCTTAAGTAGCTTTCTCCTCGCGGTACTCCTGGATATCTTCCAGAACCTCCTGGGGGATGTCGAGCTCGCTGTAGACGTTGCAGGCGTCCGGGTCATCGGGGTTCGGGCAGATCTGGAAATCCTGCTTCTGCTGCCACTCCAGGATCTTGTCGCGGTTGGGCGGGTTGTAGCCCTTCTCCCGGACCTGCTGGATCATCGCCCGGACCTCGCGCTCGTCGGCGTCCTCGTCCTGGGTCATGACCTGCACCAGCTCGTCGTCGTTCGCGAAATAAACCCCAACCATCGCGAAGGTCAACCGGCCGTAGTGGCCGATGTCCTCGCCGTTCTCCAGCGCCTCTATCATGTGGTTCATCATCTGGCTCTGCTTCAGATCCTCCACGGACATAACCGTGCTCCTTTCTACTCGTTCGCACCAAGGGTACGAGAGATGCCCCCGAAAACAACGGCGAAAACAACCTTTCCAACATCTCGAAGACAACAAACCCTAAAGGTACGGTAAGATCGGCGAGGGGCGGTTTGTAGGGGGTTGGGATGGAGCGGACGGAGAACAAGAAGAAGACAGATCCGAAGGTGGGGCAGCAGGTCTTCGACTACATCTTCGAGGACCCGAACCCGCTGATGATCGAGTGGTGCATCTGTGTTGGCAGCAATATTGCGCAGCAATCAGTGATGAAAGCCTCGATAGATCTTCAACGCCTCGTCTATGTCAAGACGATGTTGCTCGTGCGGCGCGGATAAAACGAATCGACCAATTTCGTCGGGTGTAAAGGAGAAGTGGGCAGGCAATCCAAGCCGACGCTTCGCACGTCCGTCGGCGGCATTGCACTGGTCGCAGATCACCGTTTCTGGAAAACGCATCGCAGCCGTATATCGCTGTCGCCACTGTTCGTGAGTTTCGTCTGAATCGAAGAACGATCGCCAAACGTAATCAGCTCCATGATCGTGGTGCTTGTGCAACCCCGCCACCCATCCTTCGTACTTTTCCAGACACCGCCCCGTTTGGGGGTCTTTTCGTTTGCATCTGAACGTCCAGCGCATAATCTCAAATTTACTGCGACCGCAAGCCGGGCAGTTCCAGTCTTCCGATAGCGAACGCCACAGGCGAAAGCAATGCGCCCCGTCGTAACTCCGGTACTCTTCCTGAGTCGGTACTTTCAAGCCCTTCCTTCCGCCCCCTACTCCCGAGAGGAATCAAGTTCTCGCTGAATATCTTTTGAGATTCTTAAGATTACGTCTCGCCTTTCCTGAGTCCTGAAGGTTATGGGAGCATCGTCCAGCATGAAATCGTGCGCCTTTCTAAGCTGGCGTTTGAGGCCTCGGTCCACCGTTACGCTCGCTCATCCGTCTCCTTTCCGATGATCCACTCGGGATTATATACTTGACACAGCATATCGCCTCATGTAGACTTCACTTATGAGGCGATTTTTTCTCACTTTTGCGGGACTTTTCGGCAACTTCTTTAGCTTTGTCGCGCACCTTTTTGGGGAACAAATCCTTCATAAGCTCATCGGTCGTCATTTCAGTGGCGGCTTTCTTCTTACGGGGCATCGCTTAGGAGACCTCCCATGCTGAAGGAACAAGAGATAAACCTTGTGTCGTTGGTAGAGAACTACCACAGTGAAGAGAGTTGCCGCGCTCGTATGGAAGAGTTGCGCTGGCCCGAAGGGGTAGAGTGCCCCCGGTGCGATTCAAGGGACATCGCCCGGATGGAGGATCGCCACCAGTACCAGTGCCGCTCATGTCGCTACCAGTTCTCCGTTACCGCCGGTACCATCTTCCACGACACACACCTTCCGCTCTGGAAGTGGTTTCTTGCCGTGTATCTTATCGTAGAGAGCAAAAAGGGTATATCCGCAAACCAACTCAAGCGCACCATCGGCGTCTCCTACAAAACCGCGTGGTACCTCTCTCATCGCATCCGCGCCGCTCTCAAAGAAGTTGACGCGCAGCTCTTGAAGGGCATCGTGGAAGTGGACGAAACCTTTGTTGGCGGGGAAGTAGAAGGCAAGGGCCGTGGCTTTAAGGGGAACAAAACCGTCGTGGTAGGAGCTATGCAGCGGGGTGGGAACATCTGCTTGCAGGTAGTACGCGGCACGGATCGGGAGACCTTGCACGGCTTCATCCGAGAGAATACCGCCGACGATACCGAAGCTATCTACACCGATGAGTGGCCCGCTTACAAAGGAATCGCAGACGTGGATACGAAGCACGAAGCGGTAAAGCATCGCGCTAAAGAGTGGGCAAGGGGCGAGGTTCACACGAACAGCATTGAGAACGTGTGGTCCCTACTCAAGCGGTCTATCGTCGGCAGTTACCACCAAGTATCCGCGAAGCACCTTGACGAGCTAGAGTTCCGGTTTAACAACCGGGAGAATCCGTACATGTTCCGGGACGCTTTGTGCAAGCTGCTAGTCGCTAACTGCTTGCCTTATGCGAAGCTGATCGGGGATTAAGGCTTCACTGCAAAATACCCGTGCAAGCTAGGGATCGGAGCTTTGAAGGGCAAAAACCACAATATATTGTATATAGAAGCCGCTTTTGTGCCGATCTGAAGTTGCGCCAAAAAGCGGCTCTGTTAAAATACAAGATATATCATCCTCGGATGGGCGAAAGCTCACCGGGCCCCCCCAGGTTACGACCTGGGGGTTTTCTTTCGGAACAAAGCCTTGCTGTAAAATACCCAGATGAGTCGGACGGTTTTTATCATCGACGGGTTCAACCTTTACCACTCAACCAGGACTGCGAGCAAGCATTTAGGCGGGCAGTCTACCAAGTGGCTCGATATTCGTGCATTGTGCGAGTCCTACTTATACACAATTAGCAAGACCGCTCACCTCCAAGACGTTTACTACTTTTCTGCCCTTGCTACGCACCTTGAAGCCTCCGATCCTGGCAAAGTCAAAAGGCACGAAGAGTTTATCGAGTGTTTGAAGGACACCGGCGTCAAAGTTGACTTGGCAAGGTTCAAGAGGAAGCCGGATTATCGCTGCTTTCACTGTGGCAATACCGATTGCGGTCATTGCGGCCAAAGGCTTAAGCAGTGGGAAGAAAAAGAGACAGACGTAGCCGTAGCAGCAAAGCTACTTGAGTTGGTTTTCACGGATGCTTGCGATACTGTCGTCTTGGTGACGGGAGACACGGACTTTGCACCTGCCGTCAAAACCGCGCAAGGCGCATCTCCCCAAAAGGACGTTCGCTTTGCGTTTCCGTACAACCGGGTCAACAACGATCTTCGGAAGATCGCCCCCAAATCGTTCAGGATCGGCAAAGAGAGTTACGCGAATCACCAGTTCCCCGACCCCTACGTTTTGTCCAGTGGAGAGAAAATCAGCAAACCGTCGCTTTGGTGAAGTTCCCCCTACCGCTTGCCGGTTCAGTCTTGAGGGTCGAAGTCGGGGCG
Organism: Rubrobacteraceae bacterium; assembly: GCA_030448125.1. Taxonomy (GTDB): domain Bacteria; phylum Actinomycetota; class Rubrobacteria; order Rubrobacterales; family Rubrobacteraceae; genus Rubrobacter_F. The sequence continues at coordinate 203,763 of JAUJNO010000006.1, forward strand.
CTGCTTAGTGCCCCATCCCGATGGACCGAAGTGTTTCTGCTATGTATCCGATCTTGCGCCAATGGTCGTCGGCGCGGAAAGTTAGGGCTTCGCGCTCTTCTGCGGTAAGCCATCCGTGCTGGTCTAGCTCATCGCGCAGTTTAGTTACCTTGTCTTCGTGCCTCTGCTTAAAGCGGTTTACCGTTTCGTCATCGTTCTTGTACCTGCGCTCCCTTGCAAAGACGCCAACCTCCTGCGCTACCTTGAGACAAGCTCTTCGTAGCATCTTTTCGTCACGCTGCCTCTTGGCGGTTGGGTCGGCCAGAAAAGCGCGCAATTCGTCGCGCTCCTGTTCGGCCTTGTGTAGCTTCTTTCGTAGTTGTTCAACTTCGCGGTTTCCTTCGGATTGGGGCATCGGCCCGCTCAATGGCGGGGTTTCCGGTTGTTGCGCATTTGTTGCCCATACGATCAAGACGACGGCGAATAAAACCGCGATTAAGACCCCCGGTCCGGTACCCAACCACTCTAAGGTTGGTATCGCATTGTCCGAGAGAAGATCTGCCACCCCGAACACGGCCATCAAGCCATAAATCGCGTAACAGACCAGGATCGTAGAGCCGACGAATCCCTTTTTCGACTTGAGGGCAGATAACCACCTGGCAGGCACCCTACCATTCTACCGCACCGCTGTGTCAAGTATATAATCCCGGATCCACTTATCCCGCCGAAGCCTCTCTTTGTCATCTTCCGCGAAACCTCCGTAC
>JAUJNO010000007.1:0-92896 GCA_030448125.1 Rubrobacteraceae bacterium
CTTCTCGGAAGCTAAGCGCTGAGCGTTGATTAAATCCGTTCGTCCTCATGAGCGAGCCGTATGCTGCCGATACGATCCCATGAGTAGAAACCGCTCGGGTAGACCACGCTTGTCTCTACCTGCCCTTCCCCAGAGAAGCGTATAGGGGTCAGAGTGACGCCCCAATCGCTGATCCCATCGAGCCGCGCAACCAGTTGAGCTGATTGCGGGCTCGGGAAACTCACTACCACCTGTTGATCAATCCACTCTTCTGGTGGCTTTCTGACCCCCCGCATAACGACCCCTCCTCTCCAATTCTCGTCGCCTCGGCTTTATTCGTTAGAACGTGAAGAGCTAGCTCCTCTGAGTATTGTCCAGCCTACGACCCCCGCGATCAGCGAGGCGGCCAGGATGCCGATCTTAGCCGCGTCCACCAGAGAACTACTATCCGGGAAGGCGAGGTCGGAGATAAAGAGCGACATCGTGAAGCCGATCCCCGCCAACCAGCCCACCCCATAGAGGTGCCGCCAACTGATCCCTCCTGGCAACTCTGAGATGCCACTCTTCACGGCCAGCCACGCGAACAGTGTGATCCCGAGCTGCTTGCCGAGTACAAGACCTGCCACAATCCCCAGGGCGATCGGGTTGATCAGTGCCTCAGCGATACCTCCGCCGAGTGTCACCCCTGCGTTAGCTAGGGCGAAGAGCGGCATGATCGCGAAGACCACCCACGGGTGTAAGGCGTGCTCCAGCTCGTGCAGGGGTGGCTCCAGCTTGTAGGTGGCGTGGTTGAGCGCTTGCAAGGCGGCCTGACGCTCCTCGTTTGTAAGCACGTGCTCCCCCTTCTCGCCGGCCTGCTCGAAGCGGTCGAGGACGTACCTGCTGCGCTTGAGGAACTGGTCGGGGTTGATGAAAGAGCTGGCCGGCACCGTGAACGCCAAGAGCACCCCCGCTATCGTGGCGTGGATCCCCGACAACAGGAAGGCTAGCCACAGCCCGATCCCTAGCAGGGCGTAGACCAACGTCCAGTCCACCCCGATCAGGTTGGCTACCACAAGCGCGACCAGGAAGAGCCCTCCGACGGCGAGGGCGGACCACGAGATGGCCGAGGTGTAGAACAGCGCGATCACCAAGACGGCCACTATGTCGTCAACGATGGCTAAAGCCGTCAAGAACACCTTGAGCGTCACAGGTGCCCTCTCCCCGAGCAACGCTAGCACTCCCAGGGCGAAGGCGATGTCGGTGGCCATCGGTATTCCCCAGCCTGCCGCGCCCTCTGTCCCGGCGTTGATAGCGACGTAGATCGCGGCGGGAACCACGGCCCCGCCCACTGCAGCAGCTACGGGTAGCGCCGCGCCCCGTATGGATGAAAGCTCGCCCACCAGAACCTCGCGCTTGATTTCGAGCCCCACAACCAAGAAGAAGATCGCCATGAGCCCGTCGTTGATCCAATGCGTCAGGTCCTTGGAGAGGGAGAAGTCGCCTAGGCTCACCGACAGCTTCGAACCCCACAGCGCAGTGTAGCTGGCGCCCCATGGCGAGTTAGCCCAGACGAGGGCCACCACTGTGACAATGATCAGAACAATGCCACCAGAGGACTGCTTGTGGGCGAAGTCCTGGAAGGGGCGTACCATCCTCTCAACCGGCCGTTGGTGCGCCACACTCATGCATCCCTTTATTCCCAGCGAACCCCCCAAAGAACCGCCCGCAAAGTCTTACTCACTGAACTGCCGAGAGGAGGGGTCCCTCTACACACGACCTTGCTTACACTCCGCTCCAGCTGGGATATTACGCGTCTGGGCGGTTCTTGCAGGCCGAGAGCCATCACAACATCTTCTTCTTGTGGCGGCGCTTAAAGTTGCGGAATCTTGGAAGGGGTGTAGGCGGCTAGCACTTGCTCATATTCGTCCCAAACGCAACGCACCCCTGAGTTCCGCTTGTCTGCCACGCTGGGCCAAGAGCCGGTGATCGAGCTGTCCCTCGCCTGATCTCGAACCTCTGAGCTGGGGCACTCTTTTACCTGTGCTCTCTAGGTGCGCTGGACTCGATCTCGCAAGCGGTTTCACTTACGGCAACTACCCCTGCCGCTAAGATGGCTTCCAGAAAACCGAGGTTCCGGATAAGAGGCCGCGCCAATAGGTCACGGTCTGTGAGAAGGGCGGCTCTCCCAACGGTAGCGAGTCCAGGCTTTTCGGATGAGCCGGCCCACGATGATGATCGCCTTCGAGAAGGCCACCCAGAAGTCGATGACCACTCTCCTCGCCGCTCGGTACACCACACCAGCTTCTTCTTGTGAGCGTTATTCCAGGAGGAGTTCGTGCGCTCCACGCAACCCAGCGCTTCGTAGCTTGTAGTGGCGCAGGCTTTCCCTTTTCTGAGATCACCCCGATCAGGCTGCGTTCCTCCTCCAGCCGCTTGCGGGTGAGGTCCGAGTCGTAGCCGCGGTCCAGATGCACGTTCGCCGGTTCGGGCAGAGACCCCGATGCCTTCACGCGGTGTCCAGGGTCTCGCACAAGAGCGGCGAGTCGTGGCGGTTGGCCGGGGGCGGTAATGTAACCAAGCGGGATGCCCCATCGGCATCGACGGCCACCGAGAGCGTTTGATGCCCCTCTTTCCCCGCTCCACCGGGCTTTTACCCGCCACGACTCGCCGCCGCCGCCGCAAGGGGCCTTCTTGGTGATGCAGCAATCTACGGCTATGTCCCAGTCTACGGCTAGGTCCGAAAGCTCCAGCCCAATGGTCCGCTCGTAGGCTTCCCTCACCATCTCTTCGAGCGCGTCCATCGCCCCGGCCTCTATCCACCACTCCTCGCGCCTACTACGGCAGGCAGCGTGGTAGCCGAGGAGCACGAGCCATCGGCTATCCTCCAGTAGGCGCAGCCGAATACCAAAACCTGCACCACCAGCTTCTCAAAGACCACTCCGTCCGGCACGCGAGGCCGGTGGCAGCCCAGCGGATGATCGGCTTTTCTCTCGGGCAACAGCGCAGCGAACTGTTCCCAGATGGGCTCGATGATGTATGGTGAGAGTGCGGGCACGGATTGGCTCCTTCACAGGGCAGCTTCGAGAACTCCCCGAATGATCGAGTATCCGTGCCCGTTCTACATCCGGGCGCACTCCCTAGTGGCGCAAGCTCTAAGTCGTGTTCAGTCCCCCACTATAGTGGAGGCCATCGCCCAACATGTTCGGGGTAGCCTAGTGATGCCCTCGTGGTCGTCCTTCAAAGCAGTCTAAACGACCTTCTAGCCAACGCAGTGATCGTCGCCTCCCCTTCTTCCTCATACTGCCAAGGCGCTTCTGTCAGGGGGCAGCCGACGCGGAATTCTGCTAGCCTGGACTCGTCTTCATGGAGTGTTAAGGGGGTACAGGTGCGCATCGCCCAGATGTCGGATATCCACATAGGGTCAAGGTTCGTGCCAGATCTGATGGATGCGGCGCTAGAGGAGATCAACGCTTTCGAACCCCACCTCGTTGCTATACCTGGGGATCTCACCACGAAGGGTTACCGTGATGAGTTCGAGGAAGCGAAGTCCTACCTAAACCGCCTGGAGTGCGAGAACGTGGTCATCGTTCCCGGCAACCACGATGGCCGCAATGTCGGGTATTACCATTTCGAAGATCTGTTCGGGAAGCGAGCGAGCAGCCTAGAGATTTCGGTGCCCGGAGGGGAGGCCAAGGTGGTGGCCCTAGACTCCAGCGAGCCTGACCTCGATGAGGGACAGGTAGGGCGTGAGAACTACGCCTGGCTCGACTCGCAGTTCCGGGGCTGGGACCGAGGACCGAAGATACTCGTGATCCACCACCACCTGTTGGACATCCCTGGGACCGGGCGAGACAGGAACATCTTGAGCGATGCGGGTGACATCTTGGCCATCCTACGGGAGTTGGAGGTGGACATGGTCCTATCCGGGCATCGCCACGTCCCTTACGTCTACAACGTCTCGAACACGCTGATCATCCACTGTGGCACGGTTTCTAGTACGAGGAACAGGGGTTCATGCCCCCTCTATAACCGGATCGAACTGGACGGGGACGAGATCGAGGTTACCCTGAGTTATCCGGGCGAGGGCGAAGAAGCGCTTGCTAGTGGCTCTTGGCGGCCGCTGGCGAACATCCGTTTCCACCCGCCGCGCGAGCGATACGTTCGCTACGCTCTAGGCGATCTCTAAGAGGCCGCGCCTATAGGCGGGTAACGTTCCGCACTTGGCGTCTGTCCGGACGATCCAACCGTCGTTTATTATCCGTTGATGCATTCTCTACTCGCCTATTGGCGCAAGCTCTAAGGGGGCAGGTATGAAAATTCTGGGGCGGCTCTCGTTGGGGGCTGCGGCTCTCGCCGCACTCCTTGGGATCGCGGCGGGACCGGCGCACGCACACGAGAAGTGGTTCGTGGGGGAGCCGTCCGGCGGGCTGCGCTGGGACCTCCTGTTCCGGCCGCTGCCCTTGGCGCTCGTCGGGGCGGTGCTGCTGGTGACGCTCTTGGGCGGGATGCTTTGGAGGGCACGGGGGCGGGGCTTCTTGCCGGGGCCGGAGGCCTTCGGGGCCACCGACGGGCGCCGCAGCCTGCTCTACGGGCTGGTGCCCCTGATCCTCGGCATCCACGTCGCCGTGCCCCTGCTCGTGAACGGTGTGCAGGGGACGCTCTTCTCCCCGGACAACGAGATGCCCGGCGTGTGGGCGAACTTCCTCGGTCTAGCCGAGGCCGGCATAGCACTCGCCCTCTTCTACGGCGGCCTGACGCGCGTGGCCGCGGCGGCGCTCGGCCTGCTGTGGTTCTTTGGCATCTTCCTGGTGGGACTCGAGCCGATGCTGGAGAACGTGCTGTACCTGGGCTTCGCGGCCTTCTTCCTGCTGGCCGGTCGCGGCCCCCTCTCGGTTGACCGCCTGCTCTTCCCGCGCCTGGAGCCCAGGGTGGAGCTCTCACGTTACGCCGTGCCCGCCGTCCGGGTCGGGGTGGGCCTGAGCCTCGCCTTCGTCGCCTTCACTGAGAAGTTCGCAAACGTCCCGCTGGGCTTGGGCTTCCTGGAAGAGTACCCGCTCAACTTCACGGGTGCCCTGGGGGTGTCGCTCACCGATGAGGCGTTCGTGCTGTGCGCGGGGGCCGTGGAGCTGCTGGTGGGGCTGTGGATAGCGCTGGGGATCTTCGTGCGTGAGGTCGTCGTCGTCGCGTGGTTCCCAACAAATCTGACGCTGACGCTGTTTGCCTGGGAGGAGCTGATCGGCCATCTGCCCATCTACGGCGTGATGGCGGTGCTGCTGGTCTGGGGTGCCGGTCAGAAAAACCTCTCCCTGTGGACAGAGGGGCTGCGCGAGCGGCTGCTGCCGCTCACCCCGTTGGTGGGGAAGGCGAACGCCCGGGGTAGATGGGCCGCCTCGTCTTACCCGAGGCCAGTCTATCCGCGACAGAGGAAGCGTCCAGACCACGCGCCGACGCTTCGGCTAGTCCACCCCGAAGACCGACATCTGGCCGTCGCAGTCACCACTACTGCCTTCTCCAATCCTACGCTCCTCCCAGGGCTCCGCTTACCCGGTAGCTTGTCTCTATTCGCCCAGTTGCCGAGAGAGGTCCCGAGGCTGTTGAAAAAGTCGCCGGTGCTCACTTGTGACCCTCGATTTGGCCGCCAAAAGGCCGATTTGGGGTCTCTAGAGCCGGTCTATGCACCTATAAACACCCCTGGATCGAGTTTTTCAACAGGCTGGGTCCCCTTCTCGGCAACTACTATGCACGATGCTGTCTAACATTCTGCTGTAGCTGAACTTTGCCACGACTTGGCGCTTCCTGCGGGCCGGAAGTCATCACAACATCTTGTGGCGTCGCATAAAGCTGCGGGACCTTAAAGAGGCCCAGGCGGCTACCACTTGCTTATATCCAGCCACTAATACACAACCCCCGACACTGAGGTTCAGCGCCGTCTTGGGTGAGGGAGCCTCCGAGGTGGAGCTGGCGCTGGCGTAGAGGAGCCTAACCGCGCTCTTGGCAGGCGGGTTGCCGGTTCGAGGTCTTCTCGGAGGAAACTGCAGGGGTGCCTAGAGCATGAATCTACGGCGCGGCGCGCAGCCCCACGAACGAGTCGTACGTGATGCCCTCGATCGTCCGGGGCGCACGCGTCGCGGAAAGCCCTACCTCGGCGAACAGCCTAAGCCAAGTGGCACGTCCGAACACTCCGCAGCGATGGACATCGTGGACGGTGCGCACGCTCCCGTCGAGCTCGCGTAGGAGGAACGCGTAGTGCACAGTGTAGGAAGTCTCGCCAGGCGCCGGCGGCAGCGTCCACTGCAGGTATCGCGCCTTACGTCCGCGCGTGTCCTCGCCGCCGCCATGCTCAGTAGCCTCCTCGAACGTCTCGGCTGTCGCGTCCGGCACCACTAGTGCCACGCCGCCGGGCGAGAGGTGCGCCGCCACGGTCGCTAGCGCCGCTAGCAGGTCGTCCTCTGTGGTCATGTAATCCACCGCGTCGTGGACGAACACCGCGTCGAAGGTGCGACCGAGCCTGACATCGCGCATGTCGCCGGCCAAGTGTAGGCACTCAGGATTGAGTGCGCGGCTCACCTCGCGCATCCTATCCGCAGGCTCGACGAGTGTCAGGGCGAACGCCCGCTTCATGTGCGAGGCATTGTTGCCGCCGCCGCTGCCTAGTTCGAGCACCTTGCGCACCGGGCCAAGCCCTGAGCTGCGCGCTGCGCCGCGGATCATCTCGACGTAGAGCGCCGCCTCCTCAGCGTATTCGGACGGCGGCGAGATGACCGGCCACCAGTCGGCGATGCCTTCGTAAAACTCTGTCACGATCAACCTCCGCTTCGTCTCCGCCACCCCTTGGCCCCTATACGTTACAGGCATTGTGTCTGAGACATGGGAGTAGACGGTCCTATAGGGATGAGACCGGAGCTATGGGGCTTCCGTCAGGTATTACGCCGCCCCTCTATTCACCGGATTGCCGCTAGAAACTGTCCGAAAAGGGTCTAGAGGCCGTCCGAAGCCTCCTTATTGCTGGCCTCCAGCAGCGAAAATAGGGCTTGTTCGGCCCGTTTAGTCGGCTTTTGAGGCTTCAGGTTGAAGCCCACCGCGACTTTTCGGACAGTTTCTACGAGGTCTTCTCGGAAACCCAGAGGCTATGAAGGCATAAAAGGAGCCGGGCTCAGACAGCGCCGAACGCGACAATCTGTGCCGCCGTGTCTTCAAACAACCGGCCCTTGGCGATCTTGCCATCCCTGAGCGTGTAGACGTGTACCCACTCTTGCTCAATCGTGTGGCCCGTCGGCTTGACGAGGCTTCGCTCGTAACCCAGGACGACAACGGTGTCGCCTTGCGCAACAAACTCACGAGGCTCGAACTGCTCGAACTCGAGCGTTTCCCCAACCAAGGAGAAAAACTCTGCGACTCCCTCATGACCACGGCGAGTGCCGGCGAAAGGGACTACGGAGGGCCCGGGCTGGCTCCATTCTACGTCGTCGGTCAGGAAGCTCAGCAACGTAGGGATATCCCCACGGCCGAACGCAGCGTAGGCTTGCTGGACCACATCTACATTCGTTTGGTCGCTCATGAGCTTCCTTTCTCCAACGGGCTTAGGTCAAACCCGTTCCAACGCTTGCGTCACTTCGATTGATGCCATAAAGAGCCGCATATGTCAATAGCATTGTTGCAGCCTCTACAGAAATTAGGCCTAGCTAGAGGGCGGGTTGCCTTTATTCACTCACCTTCCGAGAGGTCGCCAGGCTGTTGAAAAAGTCGGTTGGAGGTCCATAGATGTCCTCAAATCGGGCTTGGAGACCTCAAAATAGCCGCCGTTGGAGCTAAAAACAGGGCCAGAAGCGGGTGTCGGGGAGTTTTTCAACAGCCTCTCGCCTTATCGGAAACCCGTATCCACGATCCTGCATAACATTCTGCTCCAGCTGGGCTTTCCCGCGCTTGGCGGTTCCTGCGGGCCGGGGGACATCACGAAATCTCGTGGTGCCGCATAAAGTTGCAGGACCTGCAAGGAGCGCGGGCGGCTAGCTCTTCCTGACGTGGAGCCCACCTGCGCAGGTGGGCTCCACGTCTGATCCTTCGCCATCACCCCGGCGGCGGTGCGTGTTGCGTGACTCTTCGTACCGCTCGGGATAGTGGGGGCTTTCGCGCGGCCCTGGCCTTAATCTTCCTCGCCCGCCAGCTCTTCGCGGGCCTGGTCCTCCTCCGGCGCGGACGGGGCTCCGACGCCGGCGTAGAGGACCGTGAGCAGGATGCCCGCGAGGCCCAGAGGAGCCAACCAGCCCGGCAGGCGTATGCCGAGAGCCCTGTCGAGCGAGTACTTGCCGGGACCGTTCAGGATGAGGGCCAGCGCCGCCGCCATATTCGTCACAGGCAACTCAGCGCCGCCTTCGGTCACCCAGATAGGCTTGCCCCAGTGCGCCTTCGTCGTCGCCATGCTCATCGAGGAGATCACCCCCAGGGGACCCAAGGGGTTGAGCAGGCCCAGCAACGTGAGCACGCCTCCGCCGAACTCGGAGAGCGCCGCCAGGGTTGCCCAGGGACGACCGGGTCTCAAGCCCAGCATCTCCATGAACCCGCTGGTGCCCTCCATCCCGGGCCCGTTGAACCACCCGAACGCCTTCTGCGCGCCGTGCCCCGCCAGCAGTGCGCCCAACGCCGCCCGCAGGACCAGCGCCGCCAGACCACCCATGCCGCTCTCGCTTCTCCGTCTACCCATGCCTACTCCTTCTCTGTCGCTCCGAGCCCGGAGCTTATCGTTCGCGTAACTACCTACTACCCACTTATCGCCGGCTTCTACCGCCGTGAGGTGCCCCCGGCCACCGGTATCGGCTTCAACCGAGCTTCTATCTCCTCGCGGCGCCCCTCCAGAAATGGCGGCAGCGAGAGCCTCTCGCCGAGATGGGCGGCGTCCTCGTCGGTGGCGAAGCCGGGGCCGTCAGTGGCGATCTCGAACAGGATACCGCCGGGTTCGCGGAAGTAGATCGAACGGAAGTAGTACCGGTCTATCTGCGGCGTGACCCCGAGCCCGGCCTCCCGCAGCTTCTCCCGCCATAGGCGTTGCTCCTCCCCGTCCGGCGTCCGGAACGCGACGTGGTGGACGCCGCCCCTTCCGAGGTGTGCTTGCGGCGCGTCCGGGCTCTCGATCACCCGCACCGTCGCCCCCGGACCACCCGGCCCGACCTCGAAGAGTGCGACCCGATCCCCGCCCTCCTCGTGCTCGCCCACGAGCCGGAAGCCCAAAACCTCCGCGAGCACCCACGCCGTCGGCGCGAGGTCGCTCACCGTCAAGTCCACCGCCCCGAGGCCCCGTATATCGAACTCTCCCGGCACGGGACCTTCCTCCCAGGGAATACCTCCCGCCACGCGCGGGGCCTCGCCCTCGTCCGCGAGCCGGAGCCGCTGGCCCTCGGGATCCAGGAAGTCGATAAAGTAGCGCCCGTCGCGCTCCTCGACGCCGCCGTGCCGGACGCCGTGCTCAGCGAAACGCCCGGCCCACCAGTCGAGGGTTTCGCGGCCGCTTACCCTCAGCTCCGTCGTCGAGATCTCCCCCGTCCCCGCGTGGTTCGGGGCGATCCTGAGGTGGGGCCAGTCGAAGAAGGTGACCTCGGTCCCCGGCCTCCCCAACTCGTCCCCGTAGAACAGGTGATACGCCGAGACGTCGTCCTGGTTCACGGTCTTCTTGACGAGCCGCATCCCCAGCACGTCCGTGTAGAACGCCACGTTCTCCGCCGCGTGGGTGGTTACCGCCGTGACGTGGTGCAATCCGCCAAGTTCCATCCCAAGTCCTCCTTCGAGAAAAGCTTGTTTACATCCCTTCTCAATAAAGTTTAGCACTAAACTATAAGATCGGCAATCCGCCTGGGCGAGTAAGATTTGACGTAGATTTAGTTTAGGTCTAAACTAAATAACATGTTGAGCGAGCGTTCCGGGTTTAGGGGCAGGAGTCTACGGAGGCCATCGGTGATGGCCTGGTTGAGGTTGCTGCGGGTTGAGCAGAGGGTTGAGCGGGATCTTGCCGGGCAGCTGAAGTTCTGGGGTTTGAATAACGCGCAGTTCGACGTTCTGGCGCACGTGGGGGCGGCCGAGGGGATCACGCAACAGGAGTTAGCCGACTCCCTGCTGGTCACCAAGGGCAACGTCGCCCAGTTGTTGGACCGGATGGAGAGGCGCGGCCTGATCGAACGCCGGTCTCAGGGCCGGACCAACCGCCTCTTCCTGACGGACGAAGGACGGTGGACGTTCGCTGAGGTCGTCCCGGCCCACGAAGCCCTGATCGACGAGCGGCTCTCCGTCCTCTCGGAGGAGGAGCAGAAGCAACTCTTCGAGTTACTCAGAAGACTCGACCGAGCTCTGGAGTAAGTCGGCTGCTGAGCTACCGTGGGTAGCCGGGAGTAGTCGTAGAACGAGTACGGAAGGAGCAGACCATGGAAAACGTGGGCAACGGAGGATCTCTGATACTTGTGAGCGGAGCGACAGGTAACCAGGGGGGAGCGGTGGCGCGGCGTCTCCTTGAGCGGGGCTTCAGGGTCCGGGCGCTCAGCCGTGATACTCAGAAACCGGAGGCGCAGGCTCTGGCCGAAGCGGGCGCCGAAGTCGTACGTGGTGATCTGAACGACCGATCCTCCGTAGATCAAGCCCTTGAGGGCGCCTACGGGGTCTTCTCGGTGCAGAACTTCTATGAGGGCGGCTACGAAGTCGAGGTTCGGCAGGGAAAGACGCTCGCGGACGCGGCGAAGGCGGCGGGCGTGCGGCACGTCGTCTACAGCTCGGTAGGCAGCGCTCACCGGGAGACGGGGATCCCGCACTTCGACAGCAAGGGGGAGATCGAAGAGTACAAGCGCCAGACCGATCTCCCCTACACGATCCTGCGCCCGGTCTTCTTCATGCAGAACTGGGAGATGATGCGCGACCAGATTCTCGATGGCACCCTGGCTCAGCCGCTCGACCCCGAAAAACCGCTTCAGCAGGTGAACGTCGAGGACATCGGCGCCTTCGCTGCCATGGCTTTCGAGAACCCGGACGAGTGGCTTGGGCGCGAGGTAGATCTGGCAGGCGACGAGCTGACCATGCCGGAGGTGGCTGAGACCATGAGCCAGGTAACCGGCCGGGAGATAAGTTATTACCAGGTGCCGTGGAACCAATTCCGGGAGCAGATGGGCGAAGAGTTTGCCATCATGTACGAGTGGTTCAACGACGAGGGCTACGAGGCCGACATCGAGGCCCTGAGAGGTGTACACCCCGAGCTCATGAGCCTGGAGCAATATCTGCGCAGCCACGGCTGGGAGGAGGCCGGGTAGAGGCTGCGGGCCCACGAAACGCCCGACAGAGCGTCTCCGAGAGAGCTGGAGAATAACCCCTCGCCGACTTCGCCAGCTTTTGCATAATTTTCCCCGGCGGAGTGTTCCGTTTCACGAGTCCCCATGGCCGCCTCGGCGGGCGGCGCGGTGAAAGCCTTAAAGACCACGCCGCTGATGACGATGGAGGAGGGGGGAAGCCATGCGGAAGGGAGGAGGAACGGGCTACACTTTACCAAGCGGGTAACCTCCTCGGAGCCAGGCGATGTAGAAGTGGGACCGGGACTTTTGCATCCTGGTCCCTTCCCGATCCCGCAACTATTTCGGACAGATTTTTCTGAAAGGTATTCCCTTCCATAAATTCTCGGGATAGAGTCGCGTTGGAAGCGTGAGCCGCGACTTGTTGATGGAGAGTCGCGCGGAAGGAGTCGAACGATGATAGAGGAGAACACTCCCGTAGGCGTGCCCTTAGGCAAGCCTCTAGAGGAAGCGGCCGTGCAGGCGTTCGCGGCGGAGTTTCGTGGCGCGTTGGTCCGGCCCGGCGATGAGGCGTACGACGCCGAACGCGCCGTGTTCAACGCGATGATCGACCGTCATCCGGCCCTGATCGCCCGCTGCACGGGCGTGGCCGACGTTATCGCCGCGGTGAACTTCGCCCGCGAGGAGGGCCTGGTGGTGGCAGTGCGCGGCGGGGGACACTCCGTGCCCGGCTACGCAGTGTGCGAAGGGGGCATCGTCATCGACCTCTCACCGATGAAGGGCATCTGGGTGGACCCCGAAGCACGGACAGCCCGTGCCCAAGCCGGCGTCACGTGGGGCGAGTTCGACCGCGAAACGCAAACGTTCGGCCTCGCAACCACCGGTGGGCGCGTCACCCACACCGGCATCGCGGGCCTCACCTTGGGCAGCGGGAGCGGCTGGCTCGAGCGTAAGCTCGGGCTCACCTGCGACAACCTCCTCTCGGCCGAGGTCGTCACCGCGGGCGGCGAATTCCTCAAGGCGAGCGAGTCCGAAAACGAGGACCTCTTCTGGGGCCTGCGCGGCGGCGGCGGGAACTTCGGGATCGTCACCTCCTTCGAGTACCAGCTCCATCCCATAGGGCCGATCCTGTTGGGGGGCATGCTCCTCTATCCCGCCACAAGGGCGAAGGAGCTCCTGAGGTTCTGGCGGGATTACATGGAGACGGCCCCCGACGAGCTCAACGTCACCCCCGCGTTCATCACCGCGCCACCCGCGCCCTTCGTGCCCGAGCACTTGAAGGGCCAGCCGGCCGTCGGGCTCATCGTCTGCTACGCTGGTCCCGTGGAAGAGGGCGAAGGATGGGTCCGGCCTTTAAAGGAGTTCGACCCGCCCGACGTCGACCTTGTCCAGCCCATGCCGTACACGGTGGTTCAGACCCTCCTGGATCCCGGGAACCCTCCGGGGCGCAACAACTACTGGAAGGCGGAGAACCTGGACGGGTTGAGCGACGAGGCTATAGACACCATCGTGGCCTACACGGCCAGGGTAAGCTCGCCGTTTACGCAGGTGGTGATCCAACCCATGGGGCGTGCGGTCGGCCGCGTCGGAGAAGACGAGACCGCCCTCGGCGGCCGGGACGCATCCCACGCCGTTCACGCGATCTCGATGTGGGAAGATCCGGCGGAGTCGGAGACCCACGTTGCCTGGACCCGCGAGTTCATGGAGGCCATGGAGCTCTTTGCGATCCCGGGCATCTCCCTCAACTTCACCAGCGACCAGAGCGAGGGCAAGGTCAAAGCCTCCTTCGGACCCGAAAAGCACGAGCGGCTCGTCGCCCTCAAAGATAAGTACGACCCGACCAACCTGTTCCGCTTGAACCAGAACATAAAGCCGAGCCGCAAGCAACCTCAGCCCGTTTCCTGAACTGTATCGAAAGGCGGTGAAAGGGTCCACGTGAACGAGCAAGCAACACCCGAGAGAATCATGCAGCTCGGCCTCGGCTTCTGGGGCTCGAAGACGCTGTTGAGCGCGGTCGAGATCGGTTTGTTCACCGAGCTTGCCAAAGGTCCCCTCGGATTCGAGACGCTCGCCGAACGTCTTATGCTGCACCCGCGCAGCGCGAGAGACTTCCTCGACGCGCTCGTCGCTCTGGGCATGCTGGAGCGAGACGGCGATCGGTACTCTAACACTACCGAAACCGACCTCTTCCTCGACCGGGTGAAGCCTTCGTACGTTGGGGGCCTGCTCGAGATGGCCAACGCCCGGCTGTATCCGTTCTGGGACTCGCTCACGGAGGCGTTACGCACCGGCCAGCCGCAGAACGAAGCAAAAGGAGGAGAGGAAGACTTCTTCGCTGCTATCTACGCGGATCCGGGCCGCCTCGATGGTTTTCTCAAAGCCATGACGGGCATCAGCCTGGGCGCGGCGATGGCGATCGCGAACAAGTTCCCGTGGGACCGGTACCAGACCTTCGTTGACGTCGGGGCGGCTCAAGGCGGGCTGCCGGTCCAGGTCGCGCTGGCCCACGACCATCTCTCAGGCGGTGGGTTTGATCTGCCACCCGTCGGTCCGATATTCGAGCAGTATGTGGACTCACACGGCCTAAACGACCGGTTGCGCTTCTACCCGGGCGACTTCTTCGAGGACCCGTTGCCCGCGGCGGATGTCCTCGTGATGGGGCACGTTTTGCACGACTGGGACCTCGAGCAAAAACGGACGTTGCTCGCAAAGGCGCACGAGGCGCTTCCTGAAGGCGGTGCCCTGATCGTCTACGACGCGATCATCGACGACGGCCGGAGTGAGAACGTTTTTGGGCTTCTGATGAGCTTGAACATGCTGATCGAAACGCCCGGAGGCTTCGATTACACGGGCGCTGATTCGCTCCTCCTGGATGCGCGAGACGGGGTTCCGGGAAACGTACGTGGAACACCTGGCTGGACCAGATTCCATGGTCGTCGGACTCAAATAGCCGGCTAAGGCCGCGCTGAAGGCTGGGTCTATGGCCGGGGCAGGTGTAGAATCCAGGCCGTGAACAGGGGGACGCACACGTTTCTGCCGACGAGCCGGGTCCACTTCGGCCCCGGCAGCCTGGAGAAGCTAGAAGAAGAGGCCCAAAACTTCAACCGGGCCTTCGTCGTCACCGGGCGAACTCTCTACAAGGAGACGGATCTCGTCCGCCGGATCGAGGGTATGCTTGGCGAGAAACACGCCGGAACCTTCTCCGGGATGGGCCAGCACACACCGGGCAGTGCCGTCGAGAAGGCCGCCGAGGAGGCCAGGGATGCGGATATCCTGGTGAGTGTGGGAGGCGGGAGCGTCATAGACGGAACGAAAGCCGTCGCCGTCCGGCTCGGCTACCCGGCCCAGGTCGCCGTACCTACCACGCTCTCCGGAGCCGAATGGGCGCACGCTATCGGGGTCACGGACGAAGAGGCGGGCCGCAAGAGCGGGTTCGCCGACGAGCAGGCCGTCCCGCCGGTGGTGATACTGGACGCGGAGGCGACGCTCTACACGCCGGAGAAGCTCTGGCTCTCGACCGGTATTCGGGCGTTGGACCACGCCATAGAAGGCTTCCTGGCAAAGGAGGAGCACCCGATAGAGGACGTCATGGGCCTCGAAGGGGCGAGGAGGCTGGTTACCTATCTGCCGCGCTCCAAAGAGGCGCCGGAGGACATGGGGGTAAGGCACGAGCTCCAGCTCGCGTCCTGGATGGCGTACTTCGGTCCCTTGAACACCCCGATGGGCCTCTCGCACAACCTGGGGCGCCGGATCGGGGCGAGCTACGACGTCCCCCACGGCTACACCTCCTGCGTAACCCTCGCGCCTACCCTCGAAGTCGTTGGTGGTCGGGTGCCTGCGTGATCGCTGGGAACAGCTCGCCGGCGCCCTCGGCGGAGATCCCGCCGAACGCGTCGCCGCCCTCGTCGAGAGGCTCGAACTCCCGAGCACCTTGCGCGACGTGGGCGTCCCCGAAGAAGACATCGAAGAGCTAGCGCGGGAATTCGGCGACCAGGCAGAGGACGCCCGCGAGATCCTCCACCGCGCCCGGTAGAGACCGAAGGATCGGCAAAACGGGACTTGGAGGATGGGCGACGTAGCAGACCTACTTACAAAGGTGCGACGTACGGCTATAGCCAGCGGCAGACCTCCATACGTGGCATCCTTCCCCTCCCACGACGCCGGAGCAAGGGGAACAGGAGGGATGAGCAAGAGGCTACAAAGCGCCCCGCCGGAAGAATGGGGTTCTTCGTGACTGCGGGGGCAAGGGTGGCGATCGTAGGCGCCGGCTTCCGGGGGCTGGTCGTCGCCGCGGCCCTCGACGCCGGAGGTTCGAGGCGGCGGTGTTTGAGCGGGCGCCGCGACTGCGCCAGCAGGGGACTACTGGGCTCGGGCTTTGGACCAACGCCGTGGTGGTGCTGCAAGAGCTTGGACTCGAGGGCCTCCTGGGATGGTATCGGCGAGCCGGTGGATCGCCTGGTCTTACTGTCCTCGGAAGGCAAGCAGTTGACCGAGATAAGACTCGACCGGACCGCAAGACGCTTCTCCGCGCCGAGCGCCAACGTGCATCGCGGCGAGCTACTGGGCGCTCTGGCGGAGGCTGTGGGGGGACGAGGCCATCGCGTTCGGCGCGCGGTGCGTGGGCTTCGAGCAGGACGCGGGGGGCGTCGTGGTGAGGTTCGCGGACGGGACCGACACTGGGCGGACCTCCTTGCCGCCGCGGACGGAGCCGGCTCCGCGACCCGTCGCGTCATACGCGAAGAAGAAGATGGGAAGAAGACGCGGCGCTGGTCGGGCTGGCAGGGAGTGGCATCGCCGAGGCCGGCCGGGCTCCCGGAGCGGGCCGGCCTCTTCGTGCTCTCCGGCCCGGTCCTCGCGGGGTTTTCCAGCTCACCGGCGACCGTGTCCATTGGTTTCTGGACGAATTTTCAACCTTCTCCGTGACCCAGGCCGCCGGTCACGGCAGACGACGACAAACGGCGGCACAAACACGAACGAAAGGGAAAAACACAATGCCACAGTCGAGACCCGAGACCCCGACGGCGGGCGCCACCTACCTGCCGAAGGAAGAGGCCGGAATTTCATTCCCGCCTAACCGGACGGCCCTGCTGGTGATCGATCCGGTCAACGACTTCCTCTCCGAGGGCGGAGCCGGCTGGGAGATGACCAAGACTACCGTAGAAGATGAACGACGTGGTGGACCATCTGAAGCGCGCTATTGAGGGTGTACGACCGCGCGGCATCCCTATCCTGTTCGGCCCGATGGCGTACACGGAGGAGGATTACGCTGACGAGCAGTTACAACGGAGGAGCGGGATCAACCGCCTGATGTTTGAGAAGAAGATGTTTCTGGCGGGCAGTTGGGGGGCAGACTTTCATCCCGACTTGCAGCCACGCGAGGACGATACGGTGCTCCTGCCGCATAAGAGTTGTGATGTTTTCCAGACCGACCTCCCCGAACACCTCCGGCGGATGGGGATCACTCACCTGGTAATCGCCGGAATGACCGCCAACCTGTGCTGCGAGTCTACCGGGCGTCACGCCATGGAAGAAGGGTTCGACGTGACGTTTCTCTCCGACGCCATCGGCGCGTCAAGTATTCCGGAATACGAGGCTTCGATCCGCGTGAACTATCCGCTGATCGCCAACGCCGTCATAACCGTGGACGAGTTCCTAGCCGCCGTTGAGGCTTTGACGGCAGCCCGCGTAGACGTGCAGTCGGGCGATACGGTTCGTGGCTCCGACCACAGGGAGATCGGCACGGTTGACAAGGTCGTTGAAGCGACGGAGGAAACTGAAGGCTACCTGCTTGTGCCGCGCGGGCTGATCTTCGAAACCGACACCTATATTCCGCTGGATGCGGTGGTCAAGCGTAGCGGCACGGATGTCTTCATCAACATCCCGAAGCTGGTCGTGGGAGAGATGCCTTGGGGCGAACCTTCTTCACGGGCTGATCGGCGGGCGAAGCACGGCCCTCGCGCTACAGAGGTAGACAAGCTGTACGGCTCGCGCTCTCCCTCCATTCGGGGGCGATCAGCTCGTGAGTAGTTCCACGCCTTCGACAAGATCGAAGTAACGCCTAACCATGTGATGTAGCTAACCGCCTCCGCGCATCACGCCGGCTGCTACAAACCCGCAGATTCATCGACAGCCGGCACGCCGCGCTCCGGCGCGGAGGGCAAGGCGCAGCCTCGTGGGGCGGGGCGCAGACCGCCCCAGAGGGTCGGCCCCCGGCCCTTGGAAACGTTCTCCATAGAGATGCTCTTACTAGGCGGAGTGGTAAAGGCGGCAAGCTATGCGCTATCCGCTCCGAGGACCACCACGGGCGCGTCGCGGCCCGCATCCGCGCTGATGTGGCTGGAACCTCGGCTCTCTGCGTCTTCCCGCGCCCCGGTGGCTCCCCCTTTCCGGACTCCTCGCTGGCCTCCCACCCTAACTCGCACATGGGGGCTCGAACTTCGCGAAACTTCGCGGGAGACGTCCGGTGATGAATCATCTCCTCTTGATGCTATTCTCTTTACCAGCGTTTTACCGTCAGGCTGGCGTTTATCCCGCCGAAGCCGAAAGAGTTGGTCATGGCGGTGTCGATAGTCGCGTCTCTCCCGTTCGCCGGCACGTAGGCCAGGGGACACTCCGGGTCTGGATCCTCGAGGTTGGCGGTCGGCGGCACCCATCCTCTGTCGAGCGCAAGGGCCGTGATGGCGACCTCGATCGCACCACTCGCCCCTAAAGCGTGGCCGTAGAGGCCCTTGGTGCCGCTGACGGGGAGACTATTCGCGTGCTCGCCGAACGCGAGGCGAATCGCCAAAGCCTCGGCCGTGTCCCCTAAAGGTGTCCCGGTTGCGTGTGCGTTCAGGTAGTCGACCTCCTCCGGGCTCAGTCCTGCTTCGGCGAGGGCGAGCCTCATAGCCTGCGCCGCCTCTTCGCCCGAGGGCAGGGGTGCCATCATGTGGTGGGCGTCGTTGGTCGCGCCGTAGCCCAGGATCTCGGCATAGGGGCGCGCCCCCGCGAGAGCGCGTGATCGAGCTCCTCGAGGACAAGCATCGCCCCGCCCTCCGCCATGAGGAAGCCGTCGCGATCGCGGTCGAACGGCCGACTCGCCTCTTCGGGCGCGTCGTTGCGCGTCGTCATGGCTCGTATGAGCGCGAAGGCGCCGAAGATCAGCGGCGAGAGCGGCGCCTCGACCCCGCCTGCCAGAGCCGCGTCGGCCCCACCGGCCCCGATTAGCCGGAACGCCTCGCCGACGGCGACCGCGCCCGAGGCGCAGGAGTTGGCATTGCCCATCACGGGTCCTTTGAGGCCGAACTCGATCGCGACGTTGGTCGCCCCGGCGCCGCCGAACACGGCCAGCGCGAGCGTCGGCGCGACCCCGCGCAGTCCCCCTTCCAGAAAGCGCTCGTGCTCCGCCTCGCCGAAAGCCGACCCGCCCAGGGCGCTGCCCAGGTAGACCGCGACCCCCTTGCCGGCGTCGCCGTTCGTGCTGAAGGCCGCGTCCTCGAGCGCCTGGCGGCTCGTGGCGACCGAGAGCTGCGAGAAGCGGTCGAGCCGGCGCGCCCGGCGGGCGTCCATGTAGTTCAGCGGATCGAAGTCGTCTATCTCGGCCGCGATCTTCGACCCGAAGGGGGCCGGGTCGAAGCGCGTGATCCGGCGTCCGGCAGACTCGCCACGCCGGATTCCAGTCCCAGAGCCTTCGCCGCCGGAGCCGATCGGCGTGATGGCCCCGATGCCGGTGATGACGACGCGGCGGCTCATCGTCCCCGCCTCGCCCCGGATTCGGCGAGCTCCTTGATCCGCCCCAGCGTCTTGCCGGCGATGTTCGAGACGAAGAAGGGACCCACGATCCTCTCGGCCACGACCCCCCCGATCAACGGCCAGCCAACCAGGCGCGGGAGGTCGTGGAGGATGCCGACCCGCACCACTCTCTCGCCCCGGGGTGCGAAGGCCCACTCGACCTCCATGCCCTTCGTGACGCCGCCGACGTGGCGGAAGGTGATGCGCGGCACGTCCGGGAAGAGCCGCTGCTCGGCCCGCCAGCGCACCGGGATGAAGTCGCGGCGTGCGGCCATCTCGACCAGGCGCCGCCCTTCGCCGTCGTCTTCGAGGACCCGGACCCACCGGTAATGCGGCAGTATTTCCGGCCAGCGCTCGACGGGGGCGGCGAGCCTGTACACCTCCGCCGCGTCCGCCCTTATAAGGATCTCGTTCTCCGTATGCACGTTGCCTCCTTCAGGGCCTCAAGAGCGACCAGAGGTAGCCGGGTCTGAGCGCCTCCGCTGCGGGCCGGTAGTCGCCCAGGACGCCCTTCATGATAACCGCCGGGTGGGGCCGCTCCGCCAGGCGCTTGGCTGCGTAGCCGAAGAAGCGGGGCGAGCCGATGGAAGAGCTGGATTATCTTGACGAGGCGCTCCTTGTCCGCGAACGTGGCCCGCGCGCTCGCTCGTAGCCGACGGGAACGTGTCGGATCCGGCCTGCAGCGCGCGTTCGACGGCCTCCGCCGCCAGCTCGGCTCCCCTCAAGGCCCGCGAGACGCCCTCGCCGGTGAAGGGATCCAGAAAGCCCGCGGCGTCGCCGACGAGCAGGTAGCCGGGACCGGCCGCCCGGCGGACCCGGCGGCGCCAGCGGTCCGATCCCTCGCACCGAGCCGACCCTTTCGGTGCCGCCTAAGCCCGGGTGGCCCCCGGCAGCCCGGCCAGCCTCCGCTCGAAGAACCGCTCGGCCGGGTCCCCGGTCGGCTTCGCGCCCAACGCTCCCACGAGCCCGACGCTGACGAGACCTTCGCCGACCGGGGCCAGCCCACAATACGTCCCGGGGCCGACGTGCATCTCCCCGAGTCCGCCCAAGCTCGCTATCACCAGCGTAGTGCGTGGCCAGACCCAGCCGCCGCGGCCACCGGATCGGCAGGTCCAGGCCGAGCGAGCGCGTGATCGCGGAGCGCCGCCCGTCGGCGGCCACTACGAAGCGCGAGCGCAAAACCGCCTCGCCATTCCGCCCTTGGTCGGTCTCGCGGACGCCGATCACGCGCCCCCGTCGACGGCTACCCCCAGCACCCGCATTTTCTCCCGCACCCGAACGCCGCACGCCCGCGCATGGTCCAGGAGCACGCGGTCGAGGACGGGGCGCTGTATACCTAAGGCCCTCCGGTCGCGGTCTCCGTCCGGGTAAGAGAGCAAGAAGCCGTCTCGCTCCACGCCACGCGCATGCCTACCAGCCAGGCGTGCTCCTCGGCGAAGACCGCCTCGAGCGCCCCCAGGCGCCCCAAAGCGTCGACGACGCCCGGGCTATGCATCACCGCAGGGCTTCTCGGGGAAAGCTCGCCTTCTCGAGCAGCAGCACGTCGCGTCCGCTCCTCGCCAATAGCGCGGCCGTGGCCGCCCCGGCCGGCCCGCCGCCGACCACCAGCACCTCGGCGTCCGAGGGCGTTCACGGGGCCCCGGCGGCGATCATCGCGACCCGGTAACCGGGGAAGCCGAGGAAGCGGACCGGGCCGAGCCCCGCGCCGGTCGGCGAGCGATCGCCATCTCGCCCCTCGTGTAGGCGCGGCGGACCGAGAGCGGGGCATCGTGCCGGAACAATAGGTTCTTGCTCATCGTTCGGCCCACCAGTTGGGCGCCCACATAGCCGACCCAGGACCGGACGAGGTCGTTGACGACCACGCCGCGCCCGCCACCCGACGCATCTCCTCGAGCGTGAGCACCGCGTCGTCGGGCTCGAGGTGGTGGAGCCAAGCGAGCAGGTCGCCACGTCGAAGCTCCCTTCTTCGAACGGCAGACGGCGGGCGTCCGCCACGGCGAACTCGACGCCTGGCGGGGCGCCGCGCGCGGCCCGGCCCAGGATCTTCGGGCTGAGGTCGGTGGCGAGGACTCGCGCCCGCAGGCCACGCCGCCCCGCCCAGGCCGCCACGGCGCGCGGGAAGTCCGCGCCGGTCGCGACGTCGACGACAGCGAGGTCGGCACCTGGGGCGAGATCCGAGTGAGGCGCGCAAGCGCGAAAACCGGTCAGAGAAACGCCGCTTCATGCAACGGTTGACGCGGCGCGGGTCGTCGAGGCACTCGGCGAGCGAGGCCCGATCCTGGCCGGGGAGGTCCATCAACTCCTCCTCGTGGGCGCGGGCGGGCCGGAATGGAGCGGGAGCTTGGGGGCCCGAGCGCCTCCATCTTTGGCGGCTCCTCGCCCGACGGGACGGGGCAGCGGGATGGTGCGCCCGCCGCGGCCGGCGCTTCGGTACCTTCGGCACCTTCACGGGATGGGGGAGCGTGTCTCACTGCTCTTCGGGCCGATGCTCGGGTCGGCGCATCCGCCGGATCCCGGACGCAGGTCAGGATCGGCGCGGCTGCGGGCGAAGCGCTGCGGGCGAGTAGCGCCTGCGGGCGAAGCGCCGCCTGGCGCGGGCGGGACCAAGACGAAGCCCGACGCGACAACCAGGCGCACGGCCTGACCGGCGTGCGGCCGAACGGATCCGGCTGATCGCCGCCTCAAACATCGAGCGCAGCATGAGCCCCGCCGCGGCCAGGCCGAGCAAGACGCGTTTCCGGTTCGGGTGCTGCTCGAGGTAGCGGGTGTAGAGGCTCGTGGATCTGGGGAGCCGGCTGAATTCGCCGGTAGAAGAGCCGGTTTCGCGCACGGGCGTGGTCGAAGAGGTTGTCGTGCCCATCATCCGCCCGGTCGGTCTTCTGCATCTCGAACATCGCGCCGCGCGCAGCATGAGCCGGTCGAGGAGTGACCTGATGCGCTCCATCACCTCCAGCATCTTGCCCCCGCTGCCGACGATGATGTCCCGCCGCGGGTGCTCGGCGGCGAAGAGGATCGCCTCGGCACGACCCGCGGCTCGTAGACGGCGGCCATCGGTCGAGGCTCGACGCCGAGCTTCGACCGGGCGCGTCCGAAGAGGGGCGTTGTCGACCGAGGAGGGCATAGGGCGTGACGTTGATTACCACGCCTTCTCGTGCTCCAGCTCTGAGCCTCAGGGCCTCGGTGAACCCCTTAACGATGTCGTGCTTGGCCGCGCAGTAGGCGGCCTGGAGGGGCCCACGGCGCGTGCCGCGAGGACGGAGGCGTTGTTGATGATCGTCCCCTGCCCCTGGCGCTTCAGGTGCGGCAGCGCCGCCTTCACGCCGTAGATCTGGCTCACGAGGATGACGCCGGATGAGGCGCTCCAAGACGAGCCGTCGTCCCTCCACGGTCGCCCACTCGCTGGCCGCGGCATCCCCATAGCCTGACCCAGCGCCGCCAGGTCGATGGCGCCCGGAAGCGGCTGTCTACCGCCTCCCGGGCCAGCCGCTCTACCTGGTCCGACCTTCGGCCTGAGAGCGTCGGTGACGACGACGTGGGCGAAGGGAGTAGGCCGAGGCGCTATTTCCGACCTCCTCGGGCGCGACGCGGTACGTGCGCGCCAATGAGGGCCGCCTTCGTGTCGCCATGGCGTGAGCAGTCGCCCCCCGTCAGGAGTGCGTCTGGTCTCGCGGCCGATGCCGCTCGAGGCCGGTACCCACCACTACCTGCTCGCCGATCGTTCTCACGGAGGTTCCTCCATCTGCTCGATGTAACCACCCGATGTTACGTGTGTCTACCGCCGAGAAGAAGTAAACCGTCTGAAGGTAGGGCTCGGTCTCGCACGGGCAAGAAAAGCCGGATCGCGACGAACGATTAGACCAGCGTCGCGACGATATTGCCACGATCTTTACCATAGGCGCCGCACTAGCCGGTAGGCGAGCAGCGGCGCCAGGACCGCGCTGCTCCGCCAGGGCGCCACGCCCGAGCATAGGGTTCCCCTCGCGCCGCCATCCTCCGCTGACGCGGTTCCATTCCGGCATCGGCTCGAAGACGTTGCCGGGCCCGGGCTCCGCGGGTTCGGAGCCGAAGGCGGCTGGATTCATTACGTATGGAGCGAGCCAGTTGAAGGCCCCGTCGCGACCTCCTGCATCACCGCCTCCAGGTGGCCGGAACTGCCCCACGGTGACCTCCTGCCGCGGACGCTCGATGCAACGCAGGATCGCCTTCACCCCCCGGTCCGGATCGGCGATGGGGGGCACGGGCTTGGCGCGCGACCGCTGTAGCTGTTCGCGTGGCGGAAGATGGGCGTGTCGACGGACGCCGGCAGGATGGTGCACACGTCGACGTTTTCGACTCGGCGAGGGCCTCGCGCAGGCTCTCGGAGAACGCGCGTACCCCGAACTTGCTCGTCGTGTACGCGCTCACGTACGGGGAGAACATCCGCCCCAAAGGGAAGACATGTTGATGAGGACGCCGCCGCCCTCCTGCTCCCGGAAGAGAGGCAGCACGGCGCGGGCGCCGGATCTGCTCTCCACAGGTTCGTCTCGATCACCCGCCGGTAGGTTTCGTCGGGTACCTCCTCGAAGTAGCCGTAGACCATGACGCCCGCGTTGTTGACCCACACGTCGATCCGCCCGAAGCGCTCGGCGGCCCGGCGCGCCAGCGCCCGCACGGCCTCCTGGTCGGCGACGTCCGTCGGGACGACCAGGGGCCCGCCGGCCGCCTCGCACTCCTCGGCGACCTCGCAGGCTCTGCTCGCGCGCGCGCGAGCACCACGCTCGCCGCGCGACGGCCAAGGCGCGCGCGGTCGTGGCCGATGCCGCGAGGCGCTCGTGATGACGAAGAGCCTCAATCGCCCGCGGCATCCGGTTCACCCTCTCCTCGTCGTCGTGTTGGCGATGATCACGGCTGGAGCAACACCTTGATCGCGCCGTCCTGCTTTTTCTGGAAGATCTCGTAGCCTCTGGGTGCCTGCTCCAGCGCATCTTGTGGGTGGCGAAGCCCTCGACGAGGGGTCATCGTCGCCGGTGAGGAGCGGCATGATGTCGTCCACCCAGTGCTTGACGTTGGCCTGGCTCCATCCGCAGCTGTATCTGCTTGTCGAAGAGCTGGAGCATGTTGAGGGGGTCGGCCGGCCCGCCGTAGACACCACCGATGGAGATCGTGCCGCCCCGGCGCACCGTGCTGATGGCCGCGTAAAAGACGCTCAGGCGGTCGACCCCGGCCTCCTCTATGACGCCCTGTGCGACCGAATCGGGCAGGAGGCCCGCGAGTTGCTGCGCAACCCGGCCGCTGGCGAGCCGTGCGCCTCCATCCTGACCGCGTCGATCACCGAGTCCGCCCCGCCCGTCGGTCATCTCGCGGATCGCCTCCGCGATATCGTCGTGGTCCCTGGTGTCCAGCACCTCGATCCCGTGGCGGCGCGCCCTCTCGATCCGCACGAGATCGACGGCGATGACCCGGTGGCCCTTATGCAGCGCGATGCGACTGGACATGTCGCCGATCGGTCCCAGCCCGAAGATCGCCACGCTGCCGCCCTGGGGATGCCAGCGTACTCGACCGCCTGCCAGGAGGTGGGTAAAACGTCCGAGAGGTAGACGAAGCGCTCGTCCGGCGGCCCCTCGGGCACCTTGATCGACCAACTGCGCCTGGGGACGCGCAGATACTCGGCCTGCCCCCGGGAACCTGCCCGTAGAGCTTGGTGTAGCCGAAGAGCGCCGCCCCTGTCCCCTGGTCGCGACCTGGGTGGTCTCGCACTGCGAGTGGAGGCCCTGGCCGCACATCCAGCAGTGTCCGCAACAGATGGTGAACGGGAGCACGACCCTGTCGCCGGGCGAAAGGTTGGTGACCTCGCTTCCGACTTCCTCGACGATGCGGCTCGTGGCCGAGGATGTCGCCCTCCTCCATGAACATGCCGAGCATCGTAGAGGTGCAGGTCGGAGCCGCAGATCGCCGTCGTCGTGATACGCACGATGGCGTCGGTGGGTTCCTGATGGTGGGGTCGGGCACGTTGTCGACCCGTACGTCGCGCTTGCCGTGCCATGCCAGTGCTTTCATTTAACCTTTGCCTCCATGCGTTGTTGGCCGTGTGTCTGCTAGCTCCCGGGCCCCCTCGTTATCCAGAGGTCCTTCTCTCTCCGCACCCCGGACCTGTGCTTCGCTCTCCGGGGACCTCTGCCTATATCTCGAAGGCAGCACCTTCTCCGTGCCAAGTTGCGACCTTTCGGACGTCCTTCATCGCCGGAGGTGGCGGAGGGCGGCGCGGGCCTCGGGGATTACGAGCGGCACCGCGGCGAAGGTGGCTCCCGCGGCGATGAGGCACAGAGGCAGAGGGCCCGTGATCCTTCACCTGGTCCACGGTGAGCTTGCCAGCCTGCAGGGCGTCCAGGGCCACCTGGCGGCCAGGGCGAGCGGGGATCACGCCGGTTCTCCCTGCCCATCGCGGCGAGGCCCAGCGTAGCGGCGTAGGAGCCGAGACCGATCGGGCCGTCGGGGGCTTGGAACCAGGAGTACGCCTCGGGTGCCGCGTCCACTTTGTCCGAGTCGAAGCCGGGCAGGGGCGGGTCGGGCAGGTGCTTTATGACGCCTAACTGGTAGAGGGAGACCAGACCCATCGAGCCCGCGGCGGCGAGCGCCAGCCCCGCCACTTTCCGCCGCCGGGCCAGAAACTCGCCTGAGCCCTCCCGCAACTCGCGGCTCAACTTCGGGTCTCATCGGGTCCTCCTTGGGAGTCTGTACGCTTGCGCTGGCGAGGTCAGTTCGCGCCGGGGCCGCCGGCCGGCCGCGGTTCCTCGTCGTCCAGAACCGCGGGCTTGCTCGAGGGCCTCTTGGTCGAAGGTGCCGCGCGGCCCCGGCCCTCCCCAGAGGCCTAGTCGCGCAGCATCGACCACGTCCCCAGCGCGCGGCGGCCGCCAGGCCGCCGAGCAGGCGAGCCTCGCCGCCAGGGGGCAGCGCTGCGCGCAACGCGATCGGCGCGAGTACGGGTTTGGCCTTGTTGCCGAGTATGGTCAGGATCCTGGCCCCCAGTCCGCCCGTGATGTACTCGCGCACCCCCCGCTTGCCGCCCCGACTGATACCGCGGTATCCGTCCACGAAAGAGGCGAAGAGGTGGGCCTCTGATCTATGCCGCCGGCCACCGGAGCCCCGCGACCGCCCTGTTCGAGCAACTCGCCGATGGCCCTCTTCAGGGGTCGGAGCGTGCGTCCACATGCAGTAGAAGGCCACCCGCCCCTCCGAGTCGATCAGGAAAGAGGGGTCGGCCATCTCGCGGCTAAAGGTCCGGTGAACCCTCCCCGTAGTCGTCGGCCAGCACCGGCCATTCGATCCCTCGTCTCGCTTGTACGCGCGGGCGTCCGCCAGCATCTCCTCGTGGTTGCGGTACGCCCCCGAAGCTCGCCGGGGTGGGCCTGCCGGATCGGCAATGTCCACGAACCGCACCCGGTCCCCGTACCATTCGTAGAGTTGTTTGTCGGCGCGACCGCGCCGGTGGTGATCGGTCAGGTGTAGCCGCCGTGCAGCAACACCGGACGACCCGTAGTTCGCCCAAACGCAGCCGGTCGCCCTCGGTGGTCTCCAGCTCGAAGTCCGGGGCCGACGCGCCGGGCTGCAACCCCCTCGCCCAGCACCGACCGCCACAGATCAGCGAAGAGGTGCTTCGGCCGGAAATGCTCGTAGTGATACTCGCTGAGCTGCCGCTGACCTTGCGGGCTCTGTCGACCCAAGGAAGTCGAGTCGATGTTCCCGCACTTGGTCGGGCATACGCTGATCTCTCCTTCTCCGATTCTGGCCCTCGCCGTTTTACATGTATCGACTACGCGGCGCCGCGAGTTCTTACCCTTATCCGTCCCAATTCTTTTGCCTCTAACAGGATCGGATCTCCAATAGATAGCACGCCAAATGGTCGCCAACCGAGACGGGGGCCGTGTGCTATAGAACGCACCAACGAACAATGGCTTGCCGAGTTGCGGGGCCCGGGGCGTGAGAAGGCGCTCGCGGAGCTGCGGGTCGTGCTCGTGCGCGGGCTGGGGGGCGCGCTGGACGGTCGCGGGGGTGGCGGCTTTGACCCGGCGGCCATCGAGGATTTCGCGCAAGACGCGCTGGTGAAGATCCTGCGGCAACCTCCTTCCGGGGCGAGAGCCGCTTTACCACCTGGGCCCAGAAGATCGCCGTGCGTGTGGCCTTCACCGAGCTGCGCCGCAAGCGGTGGCGCGACGTGTCGCTGCAAGACCTGGCTGCACGCTACGGCGCGGCCAAAATCAGGTTGGACACGCTGGCCGACCCGTCGCCCACCCCGGAGCAGTTGCTCTCCCAGGAGGTCTTGCTGGCGATGTTGGAGCGTTTGATCGCCGAGGAATTAACGGACCGGCAATG
The DNA here is from genome assembly GCA_030448125.1 of Rubrobacteraceae bacterium. Classification (GTDB taxonomy): domain Bacteria; phylum Actinomycetota; class Rubrobacteria; order Rubrobacterales; family Rubrobacteraceae; genus Rubrobacter_F. The sequence continues at coordinate 27,339 of JAUJNO010000007.1, forward strand.
GCAGGCCCTGGTGGCGGTAGAGATAGACGAGGTGCCTTTGAAGAGGTGGCGCGGCGCATGGGCACCAACCGCAACGCGCTCTACAAGCTACTGCACGATGCCCGCCGGCGGCTCAAGAGGCGGATGATGGCCGAGGGCATCTCGCCGCGAGACCTGCCGGCAGGATCTCCGAAAGGGAGACTTTGTGACCATGCTCGACCGCGACCAACTGAGTAGCCTGGTTCGGTTGATAGCAACGACCCGCCCGGACGAGATCGGCTGCGACGAGTGCCTCGAGGAAGTGGACCGCTTCGTGGAGATGAAGCTCGCCGGGCTGGACGCCTCAGAGGCCATGCCGCTGGTGCAAGATCACCTGGACAAATGCAGGGATTGCCGTGAAGAGTTCGAGGCGCTGTCGAGGGCGCTGCGTGCGGTCGAAGGTTCGTAGCCGGGCCAGAGGAGAACCTCAAAACAGGCCGCGGCCTTGGGCAAGGGTTGTTCTTCGGAGAACGCGATGTATTTGCCGCCGTATCGGTTTCGCCTGCCGCCTAGCCGCTAAATATCGAGAGGCCCAGGGCCGCCGCCCCGGCGAGCACGGCGCCCCAGAACACCACGCTGGCGAGCATCCACAGCAGCAGGGGACGGGGAGGGGCACCGAGCGCCAGCGCGAGGAGGGTCGCCGCAAGCAGCGGTCCCGTGAGCAGCGGGGCCTGCAACGCCACGCCCGGTATCCCGTAGCGCTCCCACACGCGCTCGCGCGCGCGGCGCCTGGCGAGGCGGCGGCTGGCGGTAGATCAAATGCCGCAGCCCGCCGGCCGCGACCACGAGCGTCACCAGCATGGGCGCGCTGGCAGCTAACGGCGCCGCTCAAGGCGGGGGAAGTCCCAGTGCCACGCCGGTGGAAGATCCCGACCCACACGTCCAGGCGAGTTTTGAGGCTGCGCGGATAGGCGGGTAGCGAATGTGTCAATAGTCGATTAGGAGCCGCTTTAATCGCTCGGAGAATCGGCAAACGCGAAAAGTAGCAAGTTCATCCGGGGGCAAGCTCTTAGTAGCACAGAAATTCTCCTCGTCCAAATTTCATCCTAGGCTAGAGGCTCTGGGGGTTCCGCCGATCAGTAGCCCGGCCGAGCACGAGCATGGCGAGGAAGGACTCTCGCCCAACGATGGATCACCCGGCGCGGTTCTACTCCTACCGCCCGAACCGTTGCCTCCGCTAGGCAGGGACGAGAGGGGCGATCCGCCGCGCCCTTTGCCGTGTCGGTTCCTTTCCCGTCCGAACCGGTTCCTCGACCGGAGACGCCATGGTCTACATGTTGCCCAACCGACAAAAGCTTAAACGTGTGGAGGACCGGCACGTAACAAAACGGTACCATGTTGGCGCGCGGGTTGGCGGCCCGGGGCGGCTTCGAATTCCAGTAGGTAGCCGAGCCCTCCAAGAACCACTGTCAGTCCTAGCATGCTGGTCGTAACCGCGGCACCGAGTGCGGAGCGGATAGAGGATTAAGGCCGCGGCAACCTCACGCAGGAGAGCGGCGACCGGCAAAGTCTAGCGTCTCGTACATCGGAGGAGGGCGGTTGGGCCAGGCGATCGCTTCGAGACCTTCGCGGAGTATACCGGCGAAACGCAGCATCGGCATCCATCAGATAGGTGGCTCCTGGAAGTCCTTCGACGTCGTCCACGGCGACGGGCCTCCTTGACCGCGCGAAGTCCATGCGGATATCCGGGATGTGCCCATCATGCCCAGCCCCTCGTGAGCAGGGGACCATCGGGCAGGTGATCGAGGCTGCGAGCAGCAGCGGGCGTGGCGCTCGTGCGGATACGACGGGGACAGGTCGAAGGCCGGCATAGGCGGCGATGGGACACGCACGCTTGAAGCAGGAATAGCGGTACGAGATCCTCTTCCGTCGGGAGTTACCGATCAGCCCGTACGCTCGAGGAGACCGGGCCATCGGAACGCGACGCTCCTCCGGCCGGGGTGGGCGGGTCTGGGCATCAAGCGGCGTCAGGGCTTGAGCAGGGTCCAGAAGCCAGAGAAATGGGGTGCAGACCGCCCCGGAGGATCGATGCCTCGTCCACGGCGACGGGCCAGGGATCCGGGTCTTCGTTCCTTGTACTTCGCGGGCGTACAATGATTAGCGACTTGAGGATGAAGCTGCGATGAACCCGCCCAGAACGCTTCCGGTTGCGGGTAGCGCTCTCCCAACCGGAAGCGAACCCACCGGCGCACGACGACGCGTTCACGCGCCTGCTCACGAGAAAGCGGATGGGGGGCGTTGTGGGAGGAGAGCGTGACGAAGCTCCACGCCGCCGCGGTGGAGCGGCAAACATCGGTGGTTTCGAACTCTTCGTGGAGTCGCTTTGTCTACGACAAGCCCCCGGCTCACCAAGAACGAGCATTTGCCCGCGACCATCGGGCAGGTGATCGAGGCGAACTGGAGAACCTGAAGGCCATCCGCTCCCACCAGCGGCTGTGCGGTCGGCCCACGAAGCAACGTTACGCGATACCCTTGCGGGTGGACCTGAAGGCTCTCGCCGCTGGTCGTCGGTAATAAGAAGCGACGGTGACGCGGAGCACTCTGGGCCGGCATCGGCTGGTCGGAGAAGCAAGGATGGGGCATCGAGAGCTACCGGGCCCGAAGTAGAGGCCTTCCTGGCGCAAAGGAATCATGGGGTTCGCGCTTTTGAAGCTGGAGGCGATAACGGCATATCCCATGCTCTAGTCTCTGGCTTGTCCGCTTTACCGCATAACGGGAGACTTGAACAATCCACCAAAATGCGGACGACAGAATGACGAGGAACCTGATCGGAAGGATTGGCGGACCGAGCGGCGCCGTCCGGGTCCTCGCCCCAGTCTGGAACGTCAGAGCCGGAGGTGGTCTACTGCGGGATGTTCGACCGGGGTTTGTGGTGTATACGCCCAGTTGTCGGGCCTTGCCGGGCAGACAAACGGCCGACGGACCGTCAGCGCGGTCTAGCGGAGGATGGGGCGGGAGCTCGGGGCTGCGCAGCGCCTTCCGACTGCTCGCCCAGGCCCGAGACCCATCACGTGCGTTGGATCTCTCCGGACCCCAAGAGGGTCTTCGTGGCGAGATCGAGCGCGAGTGGAGGATCGCCTCGACAGACTCACACTCGTCCACCGACGGGTTCATGGGCGGATATGGGTACGCCGAGAGCGACGAAGTGGCGCTTCGCTGAATCTCCGGCATCACTACCTCTGGGGCATGGCCGTCGACCCCGGAGGACCCGAGACGGTCGTCGTTTCCGCCGCGAGCAGCCCGTGGAAGGCCCACGACCCGAGAGCCGCGGAGTCCACGATCTACCGCAAGACCGCCGGTGAACCCTGGCGGGAGGTCCGGGAGGGGGTTGCCCGATGCGTGGCAGGATCGTCGCCGTACTGGCGGCGAACCAGGACGAGTCCGGCGTCACGCGCTTGGGTCTCTATCGTTGCCGGACGCGGGCCTGAACTGGGAGCGTCTCGACCTCTACCTAACGATCACTACCAACGCCCAACAGGGCTGGCGGTCGTCGAAGCCGATTGAGGCCGGCGGGCGAGGAGGCTACCCGACTATTTGCTCCGTCTCGACTGGCTCCACGGGATGCTTCGCCCTCCAGGCGTCGAAGCCGCCCCCGGAGGGCCGTCGCGTCCATACCCAGCTTGTTCAGCGCCGCGCCGCCCGGGCGCTGGTCGCCTCGTCCGGTCAGGTGCAGTAGGTGGCGATGGGGCGCAGGCGAGGCCTCCGTCGGGATGCTCGGCTATGTAGCGCGTCACTCAGTCTCGACCGTGTCCGGCATCACCCGGATGCTACCAGGGATGCGCGTCAGATCCCGCTCGTACTGCGAACGTCGAGGACGAGGGGCGGGTTCGGGCCTTCTAGCTGCTCGGCCAACTCTTCGACGCCGATCCGGGGTGTTTCTTTGGCGGCTGCTCCGAAGATCCCGGCGGCGGTGCTCTCGCGCTCCTCCTCAGTGTGGCCCTCTCGACCGCGCGGCCGTAGAGGGGGGTTGCGGAGGCCCCGTGCAAGACGACTGAGACGGTGACGACCACGCCGGTCACGGCGAGCAGGAACTCGGCGTTCGCCACACCGTTCTGGAGGACCAGCAGGGCGAGCAGGAGCGAGTTGAGGCCGCGCGGGCCGAACCAGCTGATGAACGCCCGCGCGGCGTTGCTCACGGCGGCGCGCCGGAGGACGAGCCCGATAGCCAGGGGGCGGGCGACGAAGATGACCACGGCCGCCAGGGCGAGGGTGGGAGGAGCGGGACTTCGTACGCGATCTGATATCGCCGCGCCGAAGAAGACGAAGGCCAGGAGCATGGTCATCTCGTCGTGGTCTCCCGTAGTCGAGGAAGCAGTCGCACAGGTCGAAGTTCAGGAGGCGCGACCGCGAGGCCCGCGGAGAAGGCGGCCAGGAAGCCGTCGCCACCCAACCCTGGGCGCCCGCGAAAGCGAGGAGCACGAGCCCTATGCCGTAGAGCGCCTGGTACTCGCGGCTGATGCCGAACCTAGCGTCGGCCCTGCCCATCAGCCAGGCCCTGCCCGCGCCGACGACGAACCCGACCGCGGGGCCGAGCACGAAGACCTGGGCCGCGAACGTGTCGCCCATCCCGCAACGCCGTTAGCCTGGACGTTGGCGACGGCGATCAAGACGAGCAGGATCGGCAGTACTACTACGTCGTTCGTTCCGGCCCTATGCTTATATGCTCCTGACCGAGCGCGGATGCTCGTTGCGGACTACGTCGCGCAGTACGACCGGGTCGGTCGAGGCCAGGATAGTTCCCAATAGGAGGGATTCGACGAGCGTCGCGCCGAGCAGGAGATGCGGCCCCGAGGGCGACGACCGAGATGATGATCAGGGTTCCGGGGCCTATAAGAGCACAACAGCCCGGCCCTGCCATCTCACCCTCCCTGAGGCGCACGGCGTCGAGAAAGAGGACGAGGGCTAAAGTCAGGACGGCCACGGACTCGAGCACAAGGTCCTCCCGGGCTGAGCGCGGAGAGGCCCAGGCCCCTCTCGCCGGAGCAGGAAGCCGAGACCCAGAAAGATTATCGGGAACGAGAGCGGCGCGCGCTCCACGATCCCCGACGCGAGCGCCGAGGACCGTGAGCACCGCGGCTACGACGTTGCTCGTCGCCTCGTCCAGGATCAGGATGCGCGGGTCGGCCAGGACCGCCCGTGCGAAGGAGAGGAGCTGGCGCTGGCCCTGGCTCAAAGTCCCGCCGCCTTCTCCTAAACGGGTGTCGTAGCCTTCCGGTAGAGCGGCGATAAAGCCGTGGGCGCTGACGGCGCGGGCGGCGGCCTCTATCTCCTTCCGGGTCGCGTCTAGCTTACCGTAACCGATGTTCTGTGCGATGGTCCCGGCGAAGAGGAACGGCTCCTGCAGGACGGTCGCGATCTTCTCCCGCAAACTTCGCCGCTCCACTTTGCGCACGTCCCGGCCGTCTATCCGCACCGCCCCGGTGTTCACGTCGTAGAAGCGGGGGATGAGGTTGGCGATGGTCGTCTTGCCCGCCCCCGTCGGCCCGACCAGCGCGACCGTCTGCCCCGGTTCGATCTCGAAGTCGATGTTCTGGAGCACCGGACGGCCCGGCTCGTAGGCGAAACTGGCGTTCTCGAACTCGATCCGTCCCTCCACGGAGTCGAGTTTCGGGATGCCGGGCATATCGGGGGGCTCCGTCTCTTCGTCGAGGATGTTGTAGATGCGTTCGCCGCCCGCCAAAGCAGCCTGGGCCTGGGTGTAGACCTGCGAGGCGAGCTGGATGGGACGGAAGAACTGCTGCACGTAGATCAGGAACGCCGTTAACAGGCCGACGGTCAGGGTACCCGTCACGACGAGGTAGCCGCCGTAGCCGATAACGACCGCCGTGGCGAGGGTCGAGAGGACGTCTATCGCCGGGGCGAAGGCTGAGGTGATGGCCACCGCCTGGACGTTTGCGGCCCGGTTGGCGGCGTTGCGCTCCCGGAAACGCTCGATATTCGCCTCGGTACGGTTGAACGCTTGCGCTTCTCGGACGCCGACGATCTCCTCCTGGAGCCCGGCCGTGACGCTGCCGACGGTCTCGCGCGTCGTCCTGAAGGCCCTCCTGGCCCTTCTCGCGAAGTAGACGTTCAACAAGAGCATTACCGGGATGATGGTGAAGCACACCAGAGCCAGGCGCCAGTCGAGGATCAGCATCGCGACGACTATCCCGATCAGGCTGAAGAACGAGCCCAGAAGCTGCGTTATACCCTGGGAGAGTAGTTGGTTCAGGGTGTCCACGTCGTTGGTGACCCGGCTCATCAGGTCGCCCACGGGGCGGCGGTCGAAGTACCCGAGTGGGAGGCGCAGGAGCCGTTCGAAGATCCGCTCGCGCAGCGAGGCCAGGACACTCTGGCCGACCGAGCCGACCTGCAAGATCTGGCCGCGCGAGGCCAGAGTACCAACACCGTAGACCAGTAGAAGCAGCAGCATCGTCCGGAAGAGGCCCGCCGGGTCTCCGCCCAGAATGTAGCGGTCTATGGCCCGCCCGATCAGCCACGGACCGCCCGCCTGGGAGAGCGCCCCGAGTACGACGAGCACGAAGGCGAGGACCAGCTGACGGGCGTACGGACGCAACTCGCCCAGCAGACGCCGCGCCGTCGCGCCCCGGTTCTCGGCACTCTCCCCAGGCTCTCTGGCGATGGACTCGATGCTTCGCATCCCCACGGCTACTAGCGGTCCCCGTTCGGGAGGGACCTGCCACCCCCGCTGCCGCCGGTAGCAATCGTCTCTCCCGCGAGTATCTGCGAGCCGAGGATCTCGTTGTACAGTTCGCTGTCGCGCAGGAGCTCTTCGTGCGTACCGCGGGCGGCGATAACGCCTTCGTCGAGGACCAGTATGAGGTCCGCGTCGCGCACGGTGCTCACCCTCTGGGCGATTACGAACACGGTGCGGTGGCTCTCGCGCATAAGCTGGTCGAGTGACTCCTGGATGGCCGCCTCGGTCTCGGCGTCCACCGCCGAGGTGCTGTCGTCGAGGATCAGGAGTCGCGGATCTATGAGGAGCGCCCGTGCTATGGCTATCCTCTGGCGCTGCCCGCCGGAGAGCCCGACACCCCGCTCGCCGATGACCGTGTCGTAACCCTCCGGCAAGGCGCGTATGAACTCGTCCGCCCGGGCCGCGCGGGCTGCCGCCTCGATCTCTTCTTGCGTCGCTCCGGGTCTGCCGTAAGCGATGTTGTCGCGCACGGGACCGGAGAAGAGCAGCGAGGTCTGAAGGACGATGCCGATCTGGGAGCGCAGGCTCGCTAGAGTCACGTCGCGCACGTCGTGGCCGTCGAGCCGCACGCTGCCTTCGGTTGCGTCGTAGAAGCGTGGCAGGAGGTTGACGAGAGAGGACTTGCCGGAGCCGGTCGTGCCGAGGATAGCCACTGTCTGTCCCGGCTCGGCGGCGAAGCTGATGCTATGCAGGATCTCGCGCTCGTCGCCCGGGTAGCGGAAGCTCACGTCGTCGAACTCGACCCGGCACGAGACGGGGGGGAGGTGTACGGCGTCGGGGGCGTCCTGTACCTCCAGAGGCGCATCGAGCACCTCGAAGACGCGCCCAGCGGAGGCGCCGGCCCGGGAGATGCCGGCGGCCAGGAAGCCTATGGTGAGGATCGGGAAGAGAAGGAAACCCAGGTAGGTGTTGAAGGCGACCAGCTCGCCGACGGAGAGGCTGCCCCCGATGACTTGCAGCCCGCCGAAGAGGATTATCGCGAGCGTACCGAGGTTGGCGAGCAGGAAGACGAACGGGAAGTTGTTCGAGAACGTGCGGACGGTCGCGAGGTTCTGGGTCAGAAGCTCGTCGTTCACCGAGCGGTAGCGGGCATTCTCGTAGTCCTCGCGGGCGAAGGTCCGGATCACGCGCACCCCCGCCAGGTCCTCCTGCAAAACCGAGTTCAACCGCCCGAGCGTCTGTTGCACGCCACGGAAGAGGGGCCCGATCCTGCGAACGAAGCGCAGAAGCAGGACGAAGATGACCGGGACTATCGCTAAAGCTACGAGGGCGAGCCGCCAGTCGAGCGAGAACAGGAGGACCGTCGTGCCGACGAGCATCACGGCGGCCGCCGCGAGTTGGACGGCGCCGGAGCCGGCGAAGGTCCGGATCTGCTCTACGTCGCTGGTCAGGCGCGTGACTAGTTGGCCGGTCTCCACCCGGTCGTAGTAGCTGAAACCGAGACGCTCTATCTTCGCGAAGAGGTCGTTGCGCAGGTCGTAGGCTACCCCCTGCGAGGCCCGTTCGGCCAGGTATCCTTGCAAGAACTGGAACAGCCCGCGCAAGAGGGCCGCCGCCGCGAGCCCGCCGACCGCGAGCAAGATAACGTTCAAGCTGCGCGGGGCGATGCCCTCGTCGATGGCGTACGCGATCAGCTGCGGCGTCGCCAGAGACGCCGCCGAAGACAGCAGCAGCGCCACAAACGCCCCGAGCGCCTCGCCCTTGTACGAACGCAGGTAGCCCAGAGCCCGGCGGACGGCGCCCAGGCCGCTCCCGAAGTCCTCCCGGCCGCCCGGGGATCTGTCCGGAGGATCGCCGCCCCGACGCCGCGCCAACTCCTTTTACGCTCCCATCTGGGTCGTATGCTCAGGCCGCACGAAGATGATGACCCGCTCGTCGCCGGGCTGGTGGTACGGGTACTTGTCTAGCCCCAGATACTTCTTCGCCATCGAGTTTATAAAGTCGAGGTCGGGGTCCTCTTCGATACGAGTCACCTCGCCCCGGATCTCCATGTACCGGTAGGGGTTCTCGGGGTCGACGATGGAGAGGGCGATGCGCGGTTCGCGGTTCAGGTTACGGTACTTCTGGCGCGTCTTGGTCTGGCTGAACTTTACGTGCTCCCCGTCCCAGCCGAACCACACAGGGTTGTTCTGTGGCTCGCCGTGCGGCCCGATCGTGGCTACGTGGACGAGGGCTGTGGACTCCAGAAGGTCCTCGTAGCCTTCGGGGATTATCGGTCGTTGGTTCTGCGTCTCCATTGATTCTCTCCTTCGCTACTGGTTACCTTCGTACGGCAGGCCGGCGTCGTAGGGGCGAGCTTGCCTTCCTCATAGTCCCGTACGTTTGTGTAACCCTTCGCCGCCAGCTCACGGGCGGCTTCCTCGGAGGCCGGTCACATGGTGTTCATGCAGTAGACGACGATCTCGGCGGTCTTATCCGGCAAAAGACTCTCGGCCTCGTCAACGAACTCGTATGGGAGATTGATCGCGCCCGGCAGATGACTGCTCCCGTAGTGCTCGGTCGAGAGCGCGTCGACGAGGACGTACTCCTCCCCCCGATCCATCTTCGCTTTCAACTCCCCGCGTGTTATGTTCCCCGCCATCTCGTTCCCCTTCCGTGCGCTGCTCAGAGTGTACTCCGAACGTGCTTCGAGGCGGCCTCCTCGCACTCGTCCCGGCGGATGAAAAACAGAGCGATCAGGGCGCCGAGAACGGCGAGGGCGGCGCCGGAATCACTCTCGCATGTCACCTGGAGGGTAGTGCTCTACTCCTTTCACGAAGGTGTCCTCACTCATGTGCCCTAGTACCTTCCGGCGCTCGTTCCTTCTCCACGGCCTCGCGCACGGCGGGGACGACCTCATTGGCGAAGACCTCGATCTGGCGAACGTGGTCCTCGGACGGCCAGTAGATAAAGGTGTCCATCCCGAACTCCACGACAAACCGGGTGAGCTGCTCGACCCACTTCGAGACGGAGCCTTCTAGAAGACCGGCGCCTTCCGCACCGATGTTGCCCGATAAGTTGTAGACACGTTTTATGTCCTCCGGCTTCCGTCCAGCTTCGGCGACGCCGGCGTCGATCCGCTCGTGCAGTTCGGGTAGCCGTTCTGGAGGTGCCCAGAACAGGGAGGGCACCCAGCCGTCAGCGAGCCGTCCTATAAGCTTCAACATTCGCGGGCCAGCCGCGCCTACCCAGATGCCTATGTCGTGGACGGGGCGTGGACCAGGGCGCATGCCCTTGAGTGAGTAGAGCTCGCCGTCGAACTGGAGCGAGCGTTCGTCGCTCCACACCAGCCGCATGACCTTTATCGCCTCTTCGACGGAGCGCACCGCCTCGCCGGGGCTCCTGCGTGGACCGTCCATGGCGGCGACGGCGTCCCAGAACGCTCCCGCGCCGAGGCCCATCTCCACGCGGCCGCCGGAGAGCACGTCCAGGCTGGCGGCGGCTTTGGCGAGCATAGCGGGGGGACGAAGGGGGAGGTTGGCGACGTCGGGGAAGAAGCGTACCTGTTCGGTGACGGGGACGAGGGTAGAGATCAAGGTCCACGTATCGAGGAACCTTCGCTGGTACGGATGGTCCTGAATGCCGACGAGATCTAGCCCCGCCCGGTCGGCCGCCTTCGCTACACGCGCCGTCCAATCCGGCGGATCGGCCAACGGCTCGACGCTCGCGCCGAACTCGAGTTCCCTACCATAATCGCTCATCGTTTTTGATCTCCTAACTACGCCGACGAGATTTTCGAGACGTTGTTTGCGTGCAAGGCCGCCGCGCGCCAGACGCCGCCCTCGTCCACCCAAACGCGCGTAAACCTGCCCACGTCGCTGATGTACTGTCCCTGGTAGCTGGCTTCGAGGGTGCTCGCGCCGGTCGAGATCGCCGTCGGTCCATGCACGTGCACCTCGTGGTCACTATTCGAAAGCCCTCGCATCTCGATGACCCCAGCCGCCAGGTTGGAGATGTAAGTCTGCTTGCCGAAGACGCCACGCTCGCTGGTGTAGATGAAGTCCTCCGTAAGCAGCCCGGCGAAGCCTTCGACGTCTCCCTCCAGGTACACCTCGATCCACCTGTCTTCGAGCCGACGGATCTGGTCTACTACATCCCCTTCCGGGCTCACTACATCTCCTTTCCCAAAGTGCTAGCTACTGGAGTTCGGGGAGCTTTGCGTGGCTTTGAGAGTGTCCTCCACCGGCCCGAGGGCGTTCCTCAGCCTACCGACCTGCTGTTCGGGCGATAGGCGTCGGTGTCGATGCCCCAACCTACGATGCGGCCCGGCACGATGCGGATCAACTCGGCGTCGAAGTCGGAGTTGACCTCTTCGCCGCCCTCGGAGAAGACCTCCGCCCGCGCACCTCGACCCCGCGAGCCTGCCAGGGCGGCAGCACGTCGTCCACTACGAAGGCCGCGCGCCCGGTCTTGGCCGCGTCACGGAACTTCTTGCTCTTGCCGAGGTTGTGGCCGCCGATATCGATGGTGTCAAGCTCCGCGTTGTAGCGAAAGCTGACCGGTACCACGTGCGGCTCGCCCGCCTCGTTTACCGTTGCCAGACGACCGAGTTGCTGGCTCCGGAGGTACTCGATCTCCGCCGCCGTAAACGCACTCATGCTCTATCCTCCATCTCCTCGCGGCTCTCGGCGCGGCTTCTGGCGGCGTTCTCGGCAGCGGCCTTTGCCCGGGCGTAGTTCCAACCGAGGACCTCGATGACCACCGAGACGTCCTCGGGGTCTTGTATTGGGTAGCTGATGTAGCCCTTTACCCCCGCCCTGTGCGGACGAGCGCGGCCCTTTTCGAGGAGGTCTTCGCGCATCTCCTTCGTCACGGGAAGGTCCGCTATCCGGTCGCGGTGCAGGTGCCCGATCTCGCGCTTCCCGTAGCGGAACGCGACGGCGCCGAACCTGCCCGGGGCCGTGGATACGCCGGGCCAGCGGCGCACCTCTTGCTCGATGGTCAACGCGTTGCTGTCCATAATTACTCCTCTCTTCTCTTCTCGTCCCGTGGACGAACTTGTGGAGCGTGCCGGTCATCTATTGCGCCGGCTCAGCTCTCGGTCTCTTTGGCCGGCTGCTTGTTGCTCCTTTGCAGCTTGAGCGAGGCGGCGAACGCGAGCACGAGGGCTACCGCTATCACCAGGAAGGCATCGGAGAAGGATGCGGCGTCGAGCGCGTACAAAGGGTTGAGAGCTTCCGTTCCTGCTTCTCTTCTCGCCGCCAGGAACGCGCCGATGACCGCGGGTCCGGTTCCGCCGCCGAGGAAGAAGAGGGCCTGGTAGATCCCAAGTCCTACACCGACCTCTTCTCGCCCTAATGCGGCTGCCGCGGCGTTGGTGGCGGGGGAGTTGGCGAAGGCGAACCCCGTGCCCAGACCGAGCATACCCGCCGCTACGACGATGGGTGGGGCACCGGCCCCGAAGGTCGAGAGAAAGAGTACGGAGATCAGCATAACCAGGAGGCCCGCGAAGACGGGTGGCTTCACGCCGACGCGGTCGGAGAGGCGTCCGGCGAACGGGGAGAGGATTGCCAGAGCGACCGCGCCCGGCGTCAACGCGAGCGCCGCGGCCCCGCTCGAGAGCTGATTTACCGTGGAGATGAGGAGCGGAACGAAGACCAGGCACGATACGTTCGCCAGCATGGAGAAGAACCCGACGATGACGGCGGCTACGAAGCCCGTGTTCTTGAACAGGGACGGGGAGACGAACGGGTGGGGAGTGGTCGTGATGCGCCGGGCGAATGCTACCGCCGCTAGAGCCGCGCCTACGAAGCTGCCCCAGGAGGTAACCGCGCCGAACCCGGCGACCTGGCCCTGCGTGATCCCGAACAGGAAGAGACCCGCTGCCAGCCCGAGCAGGATACCACCGGGCAAATCGAAGCTCCGGTCGTCGGAGGGCTCGGTATGCGGCAGCTCGTAGAGGGCGAAGGGTATCAGGATGAGCGTCAACAGCAGCGTCCCGTAGAAGAGTGACTGCCAACCGGCCACGGAATCGGCCACACCGCCCAGCACCGGCCCGACCGCGGCGCCTACCCCGACGCTAGAGAAGATCAAGCCGAGGGCCGCCCCGCGCTCTCCGGGCGCCAGCACCTTTGCCACCGTCGCGCTCGCCAGGGCCGGTACCGCGGCCCCTCCGGCGGCCTGCACCACGCGCCCGAAGACCAGGAACAAGAGGTTCGGGGCGAGAGCGCAGAACAGAGACCCGGCCGCGAAGACCACGAGCCCGAAAGCGAACGTCCGCTTCAGGCTGAAGAGGTCGGAGACACGGCCGTAGAGGGGAATGCCGACGGCGTAGACGAGGAGGTAGCCGGTGATGACCCACCCTACCTGCCCCTCCGAAGCCCCGAACTCCTCCCGGATGCTCGGCACGCTGACGTTGACCATCGACGTGTTCAGTACCGCGACGAAGACGGCGGAGACGAGGACCGCCAGCAGCAGCCGGGCCGACTTCGCCGACCTCGCCTCTTCCGCGCCGGCTCTCTCCGGGGGGCTCATCGACTCCTCCGCCTACTAAGCTGCGGTCCGGAGCGCGTCGCCGGCTCCCAGCTTCGTCGCCATCTCGACTATGAGCCACCCGAGCGACTCCAGCCGTTTGGCTATCCCTTCGTCGCGGACATTCCCCTCCTCGTCGAAGACCTTCCACGATTGCGTCACCGGCACGGAGAGCGGGGCCGCGACTCCGCGCAGGGCGTGGACGATGTTGACCATTGCATTTATGGAGTTGACCGCCGCCATGTCACCTCCGGCCGTCGCGATGAGCCCTATGACCTTGTCTTGCAGGTACGGCTTCTCGTCTCGCGCCATGAACTGCGTGAAGTCCAGGGCGTTCTTGGTGACGCCGGCGAGCGTCCCGTGGTAGGCGGCCGTGCTCCACAGCATCGCGTCCGCGCCGCGCATGGCCTCCACGAGCCTCTCCACGCTCTCGCCGTACTCCTCCAAAGGCTTGCCGGGCTCGTACATCGGCAGATCTAGCTCGCGCAGGTCCAGAAGCTCGGTCGTCGCCCCGGCCTCCTCCGCGGCCGTGAGCGCCTCCTCCAGCGCCCGCAGGCCGGTCGAACCGTCCCGCAGCGTGCCGCCGATCCCGACGACGTGTAGTCTCCTGTCTATGGAAGTCATTAAATCTTCCTTCCCAAATCTGCTAACCGAAATGGTCTTAAAAAGCTATTTCTCTCCGGGTTCCCGGGTCAGGTTGTCGTGGATCCTGGCCAGCAGCCCACCCAGGTGTACTTCCTCCTCAGCCGTGATCCCCGCGAAGGCGCGTTCCTGTACCGCCTCCCAGCGACGCTCCACCGGCTCGCGCAGCTCCCGGCCCTTCTCCGTCAAATGCACCCTCGTACATCGGGCATCCTTCGGGTCCCGGCAGCGCTCCAGAAGGCCGGCCCGTTCCATGCGGCTGAGCATGTTCGTGACCGTGGGGGGCTCCACGCCCAGCCGGTCGGCTAGCTCGGAAGGAGTCAGCCCGTCTCGCCTCCAGAGGTGCGAGAGCACCATCTCCTGTCCGACGTGCAGCCCGACCTCCGCCAGAGCAGCGCCGACCCCGCCGCGATGGGCCTTGCAGACCCTCGCCAGGAGGTAGCCGGTCGTCTCTCCGATGGGTTTCGTGGCCGGAGACCTCAGCGCGCTTCCTCACCCGGAGAACCGTCCGACGCGACCTTCTCCGCCTTCTTCCTGCCCCTCTCCACGAGGTGTTCGTAGTTCAGGCGAAAGAGCTCCACGACGGCGGGCGCGTCCTCCGGCCCGCGCGGGTAGTAGCTGACCCAACCGGTCCGCGGCAGGAGGTGGTGCGGCTCGGCCTTGCCCTCCGCCACGAGTTCCTTACGTATCCGAACCGGGAACGGCAGGTCCGCCATCCGGCTCCCGTGAAGGTGACCGATCTCGTGCCCCATCACCCGAAACTCGACTCCCCCAAACCGGTGCGGCCGCACCTCGACCCCCGTCCAGCTTGAAACCTCACGCTCTACGGTCTCTCTTAAACTCTCCATCTTCCCGCCCATCCACACAGATTTACTTAGCTAGCTAAGTAAATGATACTCCGACCCGGAAGGATGTCAAGGCGTCGCTTTTCGAGATGGCTACTCGCCGAACTTGCCAGGTGTTTGCCGTTCGTGACGCCGTGTTACACCTTTCCGAAGGAAAGCTTCGAGGAGCACTACGAGAGAGTGAAGCGGAGGGGATAGGTGGGCCGGGAATGCCGATCTACGAGTTGGCGCGCACGTAGTCCAGGCCGTCGGCGAACCTGATGAGCAGCCTGCATCCCCGTCCGGCGAGGGCGACGTCCCTTACATCGGGGTTGGCGAAGTCTTGCGGGTTTCTGGTTACAAAGCAGCCAGGACCGCCCGCGCCTCTTCCCAGGTCTGTCATTACAGAGGCGTACACGGGCGAAGGATTGCTCTCGGGAAAGGTAGGGATGGATCTTTGCCAACAACTAAACGCCAACAACTAAACGCTACCTGGTGACCTGAATACCACTTCCCTCGAGTACTTCGCCGACCACCGCCGCCGGCGTACCGTGCTTCTCCAGGGCATGAACGAACTTCGCTGACCACTCTGTTGGGACCGCCACGAGCAGGCCGCCGCTTGTCTGCGGGTCGAAGAGAGGCAGGAGGTCTTCCGTGCCGACGTTGTCCGGCTGGACGCGGTCGCCCAGGTACTCCCGGTTGGCGTTCAGGCCGCCCGGATAGCAGCCCTCCGCCGCCAGGGAGACCGCCCTCTCCCAGACCGGCACCTCGCTTCGGTGTAAGACCGCCCCGACATTGGAGGCTTCGAGCATCTCGGAGAGGTGCCCGAGGAAGCCGAAGCCGGTTACGTCCGTCGCCGCCGAGACCGGAAACTCGCGCATCGCGGCGGCCGCGCCCTTGTTCAGTGTGGCGGCCGCCTCGATGGCGTCCTCGATCTCCGCCTCCGAGACCAGGTCTCGCTTGAGCGCCGTGGTCAGGATACCGACCCCGAGGGGTTTCGTGAGCACCAACACGTCGCCGGCCTTCGCGCCGGCGTTCCTCACGACCCGGTCCTCCTCGACGAAGCCGGTGACCGAGAGGCCGTACTTGGGCTCGTCGTCCTGAATAGAGTGGCCGCCGCAGAGCTTCGCCTCGGACTCCTCGATCTTTGACTGGCCGCCGGCCAGGATCTCGCGCAGTATCCCCAGGTCCAACGAGCAGGGGAAGGCGACCAGGTTCATCGCCGTCAGGGGTACGCCGCCCATCGCGTAGATGTCCGAGAGGGCGTTGGCCGCGGCGATCTGGCCGAACCGGTACGGGTCATCCACGATGGACGTAAAGAAGTCCACCGACTGCAAGAGCAAGCCGCCGCCGAACGGGACGTACCCGGCGTCGTCCCGGGTCTCCATCCCGCTCACGAATCCTTCCGCCGCCGCCGGCGTGAGCCCCTTGAGTACCTGCTCCAGGTCCCCTGGAGCGAACTTAGAAGCTCAACCGGCCTTCTGCGAGTACTTCGTCAACCTTATGCGTGTCTTCTCATCCATGCGTCAAGTATAACCCCAGATCCCTCCGGGAACAGGCCTCCACGACCTCCGCCACGAGTCCCCCCAAAGCCGCCTTCTCGCGTTCGGGCAGCACCAGGTGTTTGCGCTCCGCGCACCGGGCTTTGAGTGCCTCGTAGAACGCGCCGTCTGTTTCGGCGCGGTGCAGCAGCCGGGCCAGGGCCTCCTCGTCGCCTACCGGGTAGTAGCCGGGGTAGCCCTCGCCGAGTATGCCGACGTTTCCGGGAATATCCGAGGCGACCACCGGTACCCCCGAGGCAAGAGCCTCCGAGACTACGTTCGCCCCGCCCTCCATCACCGAGGTCTGCGCCAGGAGCCGTGACCGGGCCAGGAGACGCCGCGCCTGCCAGCGGGGCGCCTCGCCGAGCCAGCGGTAGCGGGGGTTCTCCGAGGCTTCCAGCCGGGCTCTCCCGGCGAACTCCTCATCGTAGGGTCTTCCGGTGTGAGTCACGCGGATGCGGGATGTGGAGGGGAGCAGCCGGGCCGCGAGGGCGGCGCGGAACGGGTCTTTCTCGTCCCTGAGGTGCCCGATCACGCAGACCTCGAAATGTCTCTTCGCCGGAGGCTGGGGCTTTACCGGCTCGGCGGACTGGTAGACGACGCGGGTCTTTGTCCGGTGGCGGGGTTCCAGCTCCCCCAGGCCTTTCTCTTGCAAGACGATCAGGGCCGTCGCCAACTCCAGCGACTCTCTGGCCGCCTCGTCGGAGCGGATGTCCCGGTAGAGGTCGGTGCCGGTGAGGGTTACTATAAGGGGACGGTCGGGGTGGGCGGTGGCATAACTCTTGATAGAAGGGTGGCTGCGGCGGGCGTGCAGTGCGATCATCACGTCCGGCTCCTTGCCGCCCCAGCTCTCCCCCAGCGAGACCTCGTGGCCCAGTTGCCGCAGAAAGCGGGACCACCGCACGGCCGTCACCCGGTTGCCGTTGCGCAGCTTTGGTCCGGCCGGTGTTACGATGTAGATCTTCATCGCGTACTGGATAACCTCATGATCGCCTGCTCAAGAGTATTTAATACCATGCGCCAGATGATTTTCGCTAAGATTGCCCGGGAACCGAGGCGAAACTGGAGAGGGAGGCTAATAACTCCATGCAGAACACGCGAGAACAAACCGGGCAACTCGCCGGGATGCTGGTAGACACCCGGAGACGGACCCTCGAACTGGTGAGCGACCTGAGCGACGGGCAGATGATGGGCCCGCAGCTCCGCATCGTCAACCCACCGCTCTGGGAGATAGGGCACCTCGCCTGGTTTCAGGAGTACTGGAACCTCCGGCGCCCGCAAGGTACCTGGTACGAGGCCGACGGCCCCTTCGGCCCCTCCACCCTCGAGAACGCCGACGCGCTCTACAACTCCATGGAGGTCGCCCACGACACCCGCTGGGATCTGCCGCTCCTCTCCCGCGAGGACACCCTGGCCTACATGCAACGCGTCCTCGACGATACCTTACATAAGCTGAACACCGAAGGCCCCAACGGAGAGAACGCCTACTTCGCCCGCCTCGCCACCTTCCACGAGGACATGCACGGCGAAGCCTTTACCTACACCCGCCACACCCACGGCCTCCCGGCTCCGCCCATCTCCGACTACGACCCGTCGCTCCTCGGCGATCAGCCCACCGGTCCCTATGAGGGCGACGCCGAGATCCCCGGCGGAGAATTCATGCTGGGCGCCACCGACGACCTCCCCTTCGTCTTCGACAACGAGAAGTGGGCCCACCCCGTCGAGGTCGCCCCTTTCATGATGGCCCGCGCCCCCGTCACAAACGCCGAGTTCGCTCGTTTCGTGGACGACGGCGGCTACGAGCGGCGCGAGCTCTGGAGCGAGGAGGGTTGGGCGTGGCGCGACTCCGTCTCCGCCGAACACCCGGCCTACTGGTCAAAAGGCAACGACGGCTGGAACCACCGCAGGTTCGATCACGTAGAGTCCCTGTCGCCCCACCAGCCGATCATGCACGTCAACTGGCACGAAGCAAACGCTTACTGCCGGTGGGCCGGACGCCGCCTACCTACCGAGGCCGAGTGGGAGCTCGCCGCCTCCGCTGAAGCCTCGCCCGACGGCACGAGCATCACCTCCCACAAGCGCCTCTACCCCTGGGGCGACGAGCCGCCGACCCCGCGCCACGCCAACCTCGACGGGCGGTTGTTAGGCCCCGTGGACGTGGCGGCATTTCCCGAGGGCGACAGCGCGTTCGGGGTGCGGCAGATGATCGGGAACACCTGGGAGTGGTGCTCGGACACCTTCGGCCCCTACCCCGGCTTCATCCGCGACCCGTACAAGGACTACTCCGAGCCCTGGTTCGGCGACCACAAGGTCATGCGCGGGGGCTGTTGGGCCACCCGCGGCCGTATGCTCCGCAACACCTGGCGCAACTTCGCCACCCCCGGCCGGCGCGACATCTTCGCCGGGTTCAGGACTTGCGCTTTGTAGCCTCGCGATACCTCAAAGCAGTTTCTCGTTAGGTTGTTTCATCGCCGGTACCGGCCGGGATTGGAACGTGAATACACCTGAATGGGTTGCGCTACAATGGTCGAGAAGCCTAATGGACCTACTGCCCCTTGATCTCGCGGAAGTCCTATCCCGTTTGTCCGGGAAGCTTGATGCTCTCTACGGCGATCGCTACAAGGGATTGCTGCTCTACGGCTCTTATGTTCGAGGGGAAGCTCACGAGGGCAGCGACGTGGATCTTCTGCTCCTACTCGAAGGTCCCGTAGACTCGGTTGAGGAGATCCTGCATTTAGAGCCGGTGAAGTGGCCTATCTCCCTGGAGTCGGGCTACGTTCTATCTATCCTACCAGCCAGCACGGACGACTATCGAAAGGCCGAGGATCCGCTTCTCTGGAATGCGCGCAGAGAAGGGATATCCACTGCGTGAACAACATACAGAATCTCCTCCTGAAAGCCGAGCGCTCCTTCGCGGCGGCCGAGCGTCTTTTGGAGGCTGGCGACGCGGATTTTGCCGCCTCCAGGGCCTACTACGGCTACTTCTACATAGCTGAGGGTCTTCTGCTATCAAAAGGCTTCAGGTTCTCACGCCACTCTCAGGTCATAGCCCAATACGGCTTTTACTTCGCGAGGACCAACCAACTGGATCCCCGGTTCCACCGACTATTCGACCGGGCGTTTACCTTGCGCCAGCTCGCCGACTACTCGGCGAATCCGACCCTCATGGAACCGCAGGCAGTTCGAGATCTCATCGAGGGTGGTAGAGAGTTCCTGGCGGCTGCGAAGGAGTATCTAGACATCCGACCAGAAGGAGCCCGGTAGAATGATTCTCGGGAGGATCTCTCTCTCGTCCCTCGTATAACCTCGACGGGCGACTCCTGGGGCCTGTGGACGTCGCGGCCTTTCCCGAGGGCGACAGCGCGTTCGGGGTGCGGCAGATGATCGAGAACACCTGGGAATGGTGCTCTGACACCTTCAGGCCGTACCCCGGCTTCGTCCGCGACCCGTACAAGGACTACTCCGAGCCCTGGTTCGGGGACCACAAGGTCATGCGCGGCGGCTGCTGGGCTACCCGCGATCGCATGCTCCGCAACACCTGGCGCAACTTCGCCACCCCCGACAGGAGGGATATCTTCGCCGGGTTTAGGACGTGCGCTCTGTAGCCTTACTGCTACTTCAAACGCCGAGCCGGTACCCGACGCTCCTGCAGACAAGAGCTGAATTGCGTTGCCAGTAGGCAGCAATAGTACAATGAGCAAGCGGAATGCTCTGTTTGCAGGGAAGGGGATTATGCCGGAACAAGAAACTTACAAACCGGAAGACGATGTAACTAAAGCTCAAGTTTCTTCAGAACTCGACGAAGCAAAGCAGTTTGCGGAAACGCAAAGCTTTGATGAAGTCAAGAGCGGCGAATGGTTTGTCAACCTATTACGAACAGTTATTCGTACTTACGACCGTAACGCTAGAGCAGAATATTTTCAGCAGAAGTATCCGGGGCTACCTCCTGATGCAATCTCAGACAAAATGACCTCTGTAGCGGTCCGAGATGCCACTATCGTCGGAGCAAGCGCCGGAGCAGCAGCAACTCCGAGCCAAATAGCCATTTTAGTCTCTGCGGGAATGACGTCCCCCTTATTCGAGGGTGCTATTGGGGTTGAAATGGTTCATCTAGCTCGAATCCAGATGCGACTAGTACTTGACCTCTCCGTTGTTTACGAGCTTCAACTTGACCTAGAAGACGTACTCATGATTTTTGGCTACGCTTTGCGCGCTGCTCCAGTAGAGATGATTAGTAAGGGGGTTCAGGTAGCAGCTAGAGCCGAGGCTACTGGAGCCGTGAGAAAACACGTTAGCAAAGTCACCCTCGAAGCCATCGAAGACTTTTCGCGACGACTCGGTTTCAAAATTTCGCAGCAAACCATCCGCAAGTATGCGGTTCCTGCAGCCTCTGCTGCCGTAGGGAGCACCTACAATTACGCAACTACTAGGTCGGTAGGCAAAATCGCCAAAATTCATCTCAGGAATAGAGGTAAAGTCACCGAGGAATTACGGGCCTTAGTATCGCGTCAGAGCATCTACGATTTAGCGTTCCCCGCCGCAGCTATGTACATAGCTCAAGTTGATGGTGAGTTCTCCACAAAAGAAAAAGAGCTTTATAGAGCCATGCTCTCGCGGATGTCGTTTGATGAGCACACGCAGGCCGAATTTCAGAAACTGATAGCCAATGAGGCAAATATCCTAGAAGCGATGGCTCAGATAGAAGATAGTGAAGTACGGCGTAGCTTGATAGACGTACTGATATTAATGACCGTCTATGACGGTGAGTTGGCCCAGAGAGAGCGCGAGTTCCTAACAAACGTGGCCAAAGAATTGAACTTGCCTTTAGACTTGGACGAGGTCGAACGAAAAACTCAAGAGTACCGAGTAATAGCCAAGCGGAGTATATTTGAGAGAGCAGCGGGGGTTGCTGGCGGGGCAGCGGCCAGAGCTAGTGGCGTTGCAGGACATGCAGTGAGAGGCGTTAAAGACACATCCGCGTTGGCTGGTGACAGAGCCAAGGGCGTGTTTGGTAGAGCCTTCAAGCATAAAAACGATACAGGCACAGAAAAACCTTTCAACCCAGAAAGCTCAACTATAGCTTGTTCGAGTTGCGGTAGAGAGGTTGCGGCTGAATTCCGGTTTTGTCCCGGATGCGGACAACCAACCGCGAGCGAGAAAGCTTGTTTGTCTTGTAGCGTTTCGATCCCGGTCGGTTTCGCTTTTTGCCCCCACTGTGGCGCTTCGCAGAACTAGCTTGCTCTGCTTCACAGTACTCGGTCGTCCTTGTAGGACGATAATGAGCACATGAACACGCAGCCTCAGCAGCCCGACCTGGCAAAGATCAAGAAACGCCAACAACGGGCGTGGTCCTCGGGCGACTACGCGATGTTCGGAGCGGCGTTGCTCATCATAAGCGAGCTTCTCTGCGAGGCCGTGGATCTGCGGCCCGGCCAGAAGGTCCTGGACGTGGCGACCGGCAGCGGCAACACGGCCCTGGCCGCCGCCCGCCGCTACGGCGAGGTGACCGGCATAGACTACGTCCCGGCTCTGTTGGAGCGAGGTCGGGAGCGAGCCGCCGCCGAGCGGCTGGAGGTCGCGTTCCAGGATGGTGACGCTGAGGATATTCCCTGCCCGGACGCCTCTTTCGACGTCGTGCTCTCGACCGTGGGGGTGATGTTCGCCCCCGACCAGAAGAGGGCGGCGGGCGAGCTGCTCCGGGTCTGCCGTCCGGGAGGCAGGATCGGGCTGGCGAGCTGGACGCCCGATAGCTTTGCCGCGGAGATGCCTCGCATCTTCGCCCGGTACGTGCCTCCGCCTCCAGGTCTGGAGTCGCCCTCGCGATGGGGCGCGGAAGAGCACGTGCGAGAGCTACTCGGAGATGGGATCGGGGATCTCCGGACTACCCGGCGCAGCTTCGTGTTTCGCTACCGCTCGGTGCGGCACTACCTGGAGATGCTCCAGACCCACCTCGGTCCGACGCGACAGGCTTTCGAGTCGTTGAGCCCGGCGGAACAGGAGAGCCTGGAGGGCGACCTCGCGGACCTCGTGAATCGTACGAACCGTTCGGGCGACGGGACGATGGTTGTCCCGAGCGATTACCTGGAGGTCGTGGCCGTCAGGCGTTGAGAGCGTTTCGAGCTCCGGAGCGAGCGTTAACTACAGCTCGCCGTTTCGTCTGTGACACGGCCAGGCTCCACGACGGTTTCTTGCTGCTCTCCGGAGCTCGTGTAGGGCGTGCGGTCGGGGGGCACGATCTCGTATAGCAGGTCTCCCTCGACCCGGACGACGGAGAAGCCCGTGTTCTGGAAGTCGCAGAGGTCTACGCTGTTCTCGAGGGCGTAGACCGGTCCCTTTCTCGCGGCCACCCTGGCGTCGGCGACGCCGTTGCTACCGACGCTCTCCTCCGTCGGGTACTCGTTGTCGGGCGTGGACGAGGCTGACCAGACCCTCATAGGATTACGGGAGGGGTACCAGGGGCTTACGAGCGTGAGGTCGGCGCGGCGCTCCTCGACGAGGATCATGTAAGGCAGCGGGCCGCGGTGGTGCAGGATAGTCGCGTTGGGCGCGGTCTTTTCGGCCACGGCTTCGACGATCCGGCGTCCCTTCAGGTCCTGGCTACGGTCCTCGAGCGAATAATCTTCCCCGATGTCCGCCACCGCGAGGTACAGCAGGGCTATGGAGAGCAGGAGCGGCGTTATCCTCCGCAAGAGGAGCGGGGTCCGTGCTACGAGGCGTTCGACGCCGTCGAGGATCGCGGCGGCTCCCACGGCTATAAAGAGGGCCAGTATAAGGTAGGATGGTATGAAGTAGATAAAGTAGTCGAAGATGTCGTACCCGATCGCGTAGACGAGCCAGCCCAGAAAGGGTACGCCGAGGAGCAGCGCCCCCGCGCGGTCCCTGAGGAGCATCGCGATAGCCCCGACCGCCGCGACAAGTAGGAGCCCGGCGTGGAATTCGTCCAGGAGGTATCCCCAGAGAGACGCGAGCCGTGAGAGAAGCTCGCCCGGTCCGGAGGTCGCAAAGCGGATGCCGAACTCGCGGCCGGCGACGAGCTCCCAGAAGCTCGCGAAGCTGCCGGGGTCGGCCTCGTACACCGGCGGCCCCATAGAGGCTCGCACCGGCAGGTAGAGGTAAGGCGCGAGCCCCAGGACGAAGAGCCCCGCCCCTTTGAGGACGAGCCGCCGGTCGAGCAGCTTCCGGCGGTTGACGGCGAAGACGAAGAGCGCGGCGGTGGGGAGGAGGAGGCCGCTCGTCACGTGGTTCGTGAGCGAGAGGCCCATGAGAAGGGCCGCGGCCAGGAGGTAGCGGTCTCGTCCCGTGTCCCGCCAGAGGAGGAGGACGAGGAGGATCGCCGCCACGAAGAGGGCGTTCAGGGTGTAGACCTCGGCGATCACCGCCTGACTCCAGAAGATGTTGCCCCCGGCGAAGGCTAAAGAGCCGATCGCCGCCGGCCAGATCCGTCCGCTCAACCGCAGGCCGGCGAAGAAGAGGAAGAACACCGCCGCCGCGCCGAAGACGGCCGAGGCGAGGTTGGCCCGGTAGGCGGGGTCGCCGAAGGGCAGGTAGGTGAAGAGGTGGGCGAGCATCGTGTACGTCGGATAGCCGGTAGGGTGCGTTATCCCCAAGGTGTACGAGTGAACCTGGAGCATGGCCGCGTCGATCAGCTCGGGCCTCTCATAGTAGAGGACGGTCGGCGCCAAAGTCCTCAGGTACAGAACGAACGCGAAGCCCGCGACGCCGAGGGCAACCACGAGAGCGCCACTCCGGTAAACGGACGCCGCGAGACGCCGCGAGGGGCGCGGCTCGTTCTTCTTGCTTGCTTCTTCGCCGATGTGTCCCACCAGCAGCGTAGGGTACTACAGAGAGGCCGTGTCTCCCGCCAATAACAGAGCGACCGCACCTGCGAGCCTCCGGGAGGTGGCTCCTCCGTTCCGGCGCCGGCCTCCGGTAAAGATCACGCCTGGCCGCGCGGCTCCCCGACGGTGGCCGGAAATGATCCAAAAAGTTAATTCAACCGTAAGGAAACAATGATAAAGTTATGCCATAGTGGGGTTGTGGCCTCCGTGGTGTAGAACAGTAATATCCGAAAGGAGCGTGTATGCCGGTAGCGGTAGGGATAGGCCTCACGAACGAGTGCAATCTTGCTTGTCCGCACTGCTACCGGCCCACGCTGACGCAGCAACGTCTCTCCGTGCCGGAGGTCGAGACCATTCTGGACAACCTCGACGTGGGATCGGTCAACCTCGGCGTGGGCGAGAACGGGGTACACCCGGAGTACCGGAAGATGCTCGCGCTCTTCAGGGAACGGGAGGTGAAGACGGCGGTCACCTCCAACGGTTACAGCCTGGAGATGCTGACCGACGAGGAGCTCTCTGGCTTCCACTCCGTCGAGCTCTCCTTCGACTTCCCGACCAAAGAGGAGACGGACGAGTTCCGTGGCACGGGCGCGTGGGAGCTGGCGATAGAGTCGCTGGAACGGTGCCAGTCCTTGGGCATCCCTACCTCTGTGGCGGCGGTGATGATGAGTACCAACTACGAGCGGATGGAGGAGGTGGCGCGGTTCGCCGCCGGGCTCGGTTGCGACCTGCGCGTAAACGTGTACCAGCCGGTGATGGGCGAGGAGTTCACCCTCTCCTACGAGCAGTTCTGGCGGGGGTTCGCCAGCCTGTTCGCCGCTGGTCCGGTGGTCGTGTGCAGCGAGCCGCTGGTAAACGCGATCATGGGCCTCGAGACTACCCGAGGTAACCCGTGTGGCCAACGCAGCATCCGGGCGCTGCCCGCCGGTACCATAACGCCCTGCCCGTACTGGCCTAGTGCCGCCGCCCGCATCCCGCACCTTGCCGACGCGGAGCACAGCGTCTGGGAGAGGCCCGAGTTCGAGAAGTCCCGCCACGTGCCGGAGGCGTGCAAACCGTGCCGGTTCGTCGAGAGCTGCGCGGGGGGCTGCGCGAGCCGCCGGGCGCTACGCAACCGCCTGGACGAGCCGGACGAGTACTGCCCGGTGGTGCGCGGCGAAGACGAGGTCCGGCGCGTCCAGGAGATGATCCACTACACCCTGAGCAACCCCGAGGACGTGCCGAAGGCGGGAAACGCCTGCACCACCGTCATCAAGACCGCTGGCCGTCTGCCGGTTTGAAGCTAAGCCGGAGGTCAAGATTAAGGCCTCCTCTACGTTGGTCGGTTCGAAGTGTCACCAAGCGTAGTGGGGTCTCAGCCGCCGCTTGACCTGTCAGTAAACTCGCGCAGAGGGAGTTAGTAGACAAAAGATCTAACCGCGGCGGCGCATCAACCTGGCAACCAGCGCGGCGGTCGCCAGGCCACCGAGGGCAAGCCTCGCCGCCGCATGCAACGGCGTAGCGCGCAACGCGAGCAGTGGTTTCACCTTGTTCCCCAGGAAACTCAGCGTCCCGGCGCCCAAATCGGCGAGGATGTACTCGAGCACCGCCCGCCGCCCCGCCTCGGGCCGCTATAGCCGTCAACGAACGACGCGAAGAGGTGGGGCATGCGGTCGATGCCCCGGCCACCACTCCCCAACCCTCCCGTGACAGCAGCCAGATGCTTCCGTATCTCCCCAAGGTGGTTCGTACGCGCCTGGCTGCGCTCGGCAAGAATGCACTGGGCTCGGCTCCGAGCCGGCGGGCAAGCAGGCCACCGCGAACCCCGTGGTGGCTTTGAGGCCGTCCGGGTAATGGCTTGGGTGGAGCAAGGGGCCGAGCTGCAGCGCGGAGCCCAGGCAGTTGTGATTGCCGCGGTGGTCTAAAGGTCTAGCTGCTCGAGCGCCTCGATGTACGCCTCCGAGAAGGTCGGGAACTGGTAGACGCCGTCGAGGAGCTTCTCGATGGGGATCTCCGCCCGGATGGCTAAGGAGGCCTGGTGGATCCACTCTCCCGCCTGCGGGGCGACGGCCCACGCCCCGACGAGGACCCCCCGCCCCCGGTCGGCCACGAGCCCGAAGTGCCCGCGCGGGTTCTCTTCATAGGTCCAGGGGCGGGCGAGCACCTTGGTCATGTCTAGCGTCACGCTCGCGACCTCGATCCCCTGCTCGCGTGCCTGCTCCTCGGTCAGGCCCGTGGCGGCGACCTCGGGGTCGGAGAAGACGACCCTGGGGATGCCGCGGTAGTCGGCATGGCGCTCCTTACCCAAGATGTTGTCGGTTGCGACCTTGGCCTGGTATCTAGCGACGTGGGTGAAGAGCGACACCCCCGTGACGTCCCCCAAGGCCCACACCCCATCCGCAAGCCGGCAGCGGTCGTCTATCGGCAGCCCCTTCTCGTCAGGCTCCACTCCGATAGATTCGAGCCCGATCCCCTCTATGCGAGGCGTCCGACCCGCGGCGATCACTATCACGTCCGTCTCTATCTCCGTGCCGTCGTCGAGCGTGGCGACCGTGCCATCGTCGCCCTCCTTGCGGGCCTTCTCGACCCTTCGGCCCAAATGGACGTCTATACCCTCCTCTTCGAGGACCTCCTGGATGATCTCCCCGGCCTCTCTGTCTTCGCGGCTTATGAGCCGGTCGGATGCCTCGACGATCGTCACCTCAGCCCCGAAGCGGTTGAGCCACTGGCTCGCCTCTATGCCGTTGGGGCCGCCGCCTATGACCACCGCGCGCCCCGGCACCTCGCGCATCGTCGTCACCTCGCGGTTGGTCCAGTAGGGGACATCCTCTATGCCCTCTATGGGCAGTATGGTCTGAGCGGAGCCGGTAGCGACGATTATGTGGTCGGCCTCTAAGGTCTGGCCGTTCGCCTCGACCTTTCCCGGACCCGAGATCCGGCCCTCGCCCTTCACGACCGTGGTGCCCTGCTCCTCGTAGCTCTCCACCTGCGAGGAGTCGTCGAGGTTTCGGATCATCTGGTCGCGGTAGTCGAAGACCTCTTCTAGGGTCAGGGTAGGGGTGCTGGCCCCGAAGGCCCTGGTCGCTTCTCCCCTGACCTCCGGCGGTCTAAGCAGGGTCTTGGAGGGTATACACGCCCAGTAGGCGCACTCGCCACCGATCAACTCCCGCTCTACCACCGCGACCTTCTTGCCGCTAGCTATAAGCTTGCCGGCCGCGACCTCCCCGCCCGGGCCCATACCGAGTATGATTACGTCGAACCTGTCTGCCATCGTCCCGCCTCTCATTCGTTGTTTCGTTGTCGATCTTCCGTCGCGTGGAACGCTCGTCGATCCTCAGCGCCCTGCCACGCTTTTTACACGAGCCTGCCGTCTATGCGATCTTCATTACCTTCTTACTCCCAGCGCACCATTCGATCCGATTGTCAGCAGACTCTTCAAGAGTTGAGGATGAGGGGATCCCCCCGGCGAGTTCCGAAAGCTTGCGGTAGTGCCCGCTATCATCCGGCAGCTCCACGTCGGGGAACCGGTTGCCGGGAGCGAGATCCAGGCGCATAAATCACCTCTCTTGGAAGGGTAGGAGGGCCAGGGCCTACCCTGGCCCTTCTACTGCCTCCTGGACCATCAGTTTGTCTCTGGCCTTGTCCGCCAGCCCGGCTTCTTCCTGCGCTAGAATTGGGAGATAGCGCCGAGCTGTTGCAGCATGCCCAACTGGTCGGTGTTGCCCCAGCGATCCACCATCTTGCCGTCGGCGAACCGGAGCATCTCCATCGCCGTCACCGACACCCGATTACCGGTAGGTGCTACACCCATGAACTCGCCCTGGTGAGTGCCCTCAATCGTGTAGCGGAACGCTACGTAGTCCCCTTCGGCGATTATCTCGTCGATGGTGGTCTGCAGGTCGGGGAAGGCGGAGCGCATCGTCGTGACGAATTGCTCGATGCCTTCGCGGCCGGGCGCCTGTCCGGGGGCGGGATCGTGGTCGACGATGTCGTCGGCAATAAGCTCCTCCGACGACTCCAGGTTGCCATTGTTAAAGGCCTCCTCTCCGAAGCGCTGTACGGCGGCCTTGTTCTCTTCTGCTGACATAGGATGCTCTCTTTCCTTTAGCTTCCTTCGGCGGACTTCTTGCGATCATATGGTAACGGCGAATATAATTAAGTGACGTACGTCACTTATACTCTCGAAGAGCGAAGGATCTCATTACTTACTGTCGCTTCGAGAACCCCAAGAGGAGGAGACAAAGACTTTGCTGCCGGAGAAAAAGATACAGCTCCTTTCCATGGTGGATATCCTGGAGCCTCTCTCGGAAGAGGAGATAGCGGAGTTGATCGAGCGCATTCCGTCTACCCACCTCGAGAAGGGACAGATCTTCTATACGCCGGAGGATCGGAACGAGGCGCTTTTTATGCTGAAGAACGGCCGGGTGCGGATATACAAGGTGGCTCCCGACGGGTGGGAGTTCACGCTCGCCGTGATGGAAGCCGGAACGATGTTCGGGGAGATGGCGCTTACGGCCCAGCGGCTGCGGGAGTCGTACGCGGAGGCCATGGAGTCGACGGACGTTTGTATCCTGAAGAATGAGGACTTGGAGCGCCTCGTGCGCGAGAATCCCGAAGTGGGCTTGCGGATGATACGCGTTCTGAGCGAGCGGCTGCGCCTGTGCGAGACCCGGCTCGAGGACATCGGCACCAAGGACGTCCCCGCCCGCCTGGCGAGCCTCGTCCTCCAACTCGCCGAGAGCGAGGGCATCATGACCCGTGAGGGTCCGATGATACCCACCCGCTACACCCAGCGGCAGCTGGCCACCATGATCGGCTCCAGTCGCGAGAGCGTAACCAGGGCCTTCGCCAAGCTGCGGAAGGCCGGGGCTGTGGAGCTGAGGCACAGGCACGTCTACGTCAAGGACATCGAAGCTCTGGAGCGAGCTATCAAGTAGACTATTAAGTCTTCGTTACTGCAACTGCTGCACCGGTCTTATTCGTCACTCCAGGATATTCTGCGCGGCTTTTAATGCGGCCCCAACCACCTGATCCATGTTGTAATAGCGATACTGCGCCAGGCGCCCCACGAAGGTGACGTTCTCCTGGCGTGTGGCCAGGGACTGGTAACGCTTGTACAAGGCCTCGTTCTCGGGGCGCGGGATCGGGTAGTAGGGCTCCCCCTCGCCCCGCGGGTACTCGCGTACGATGGACGTCCCGGGGTGCTCCTGGCCGGTCACGTGCTTGAACTCGGTGACGCGTATGTAGTCGTGCTCGTTTGGGTAGTTGATGGTCGGCGCCTGCTGGTAATGGGAGCGATCCGGTAGATGCTCGTGCTCGAAGCGCAAGGACCGGTAGGGCAGCTTCCCGAAGCGGTAGTCGAAGTAGGCGTCGATGGGACCCGTGTACACGATGTGCGTAGCCTGGATGCGCTCTCTAACCTCGTGGAAGTCGACGTCCAACTCGACGGTGATGTTGGGATGGTCGAGCATTGCCTCGAACATCCTCGTGTAACCGTTCAGGGGCACGCCCTGGAACTCGTCGGTCCAGTAGCGGTCGTCGTGGTTGGTGCGCACGGGGACGCGGGCGGCCACGCCCGCACCCAGCTGCGAGGGATCTAGCCCCCAGTGCTTGCGGGTATAGCTCTCGAAGAACTTCTCGTAGAGGTCGCGGCCGACGGCACCGACTACCACGTCCTCGCTGGTCAACGCCGGGGTCTTCGGTTCGCGCACCCGCTCGAAGAAAGCTTTGATGTCCTCTTCGTCCAGGCTCAACCCGTAGAGCCCGTTCACGGTGTCGAGGTTTATGGGGATGGGTAGTAGCTTGCCGTCCACGTGGGCCAGAGCGCGGTGCTCGTACCGGCGCCACTCCGTGAAGCTGGAGAGGTAATCCACGATGCGCATCGCGTTGGTGTGGAAGATGTGTGGCCCGTAGCGGTGTACCAGGACGCCGTGTTCGTCGTACTCGTCGTACGCGTTGCCCCCGACGTGGGGACGACGGTCGATCACGTGAACCCGTCTGCCGGCTCGCGCCAGACGCTCGGCCACGACGCTGCCGGCATAGCCCGCGCCCACCACCAGGATGTCGGTCCTCACGCCGCACCTCCCCGTAACCCGAACAAGTCGCGGCCTCTATAGTGAAGCACAAGGCGCAGATATACCCAGTCACGGCGGCTCAAAAGAGAGCGGGAAGATCCCCGTGTCTCCGGCCTGTCCTTTCCCTGGGTCATGAAACGCGCCACAGTTTAACAAACATTTCTACAAGAGCTTCCGATTTGGACTTTTAAGCCTTTTGTAAGGATTGGCGAGGATTGGTAAGATCCGCCGCGTAAACGTCGAGTAAACTGAACTGTGGCATATGGGACGTAAAGAGACAACTCCGAGCAAGGATGCTCCGGCCGACCACCCGGCAAGAGACGAGGCCCCGCGCCTTCTCCCACGCATCGTCGCCGTCATCCCCGCGCTCGATGAAGCCCCCTCGATAGCCCGGGTGGTCGAGACCTTGCGCGAAGGTAGGAGTCGCGCTCTCCAGCGCGTCATCGTCGTGGACAACGGCTCGACCGACGGGACCGGGGAGATCGCCCGGGGGGCCGGCGCGAGCGTCGTGCGCGAAGAGCGGCGCGGCTACGGCTACGCCTGCCTCGCCGGTGTCCTCGCCGCCGAGGAGGCCGACGTGATCGTGCTGCTCGACGGCGACGCCGCCGACGACCCCGACGACCTCTCCGGCATCCTGGAGCCGCTCCTCGCGGGCGAGGCGGACCTGGTCGTCGGGTCCCGCACGCTCGGCTCTCGCGAGCCCGGCTCCATGACCCCGCAGCAGGTGCTCGGCAACCGCCTGGCCGCTCTTTTTATACGCCTCCTGTACGGGGTGGGGGTCAGTGACCACGGGTCGTTCCGGGCGATCCGGCGGGGCGACCTGCTCGCGCTCGAGATGCGAGAGATGACCTACGGCTGGCCGGTGGAGATGACGGTGAAGGCTATCCGGGCGGGCTACCGCTACCGCGAGGTGCCGGTCAGGCATCGCAGGCGGTCCGGCGGCGCCTCGAAGGTCGGCGGCACCCTCCGGGGTAGTGTCATGGCCGGCTGGTATATCCTCTCGACCGTGTTCCGCTACTCACGCTGGACGCCCCGGGAGCGCCAACGGCGGTCCGCGACGGAGACGAGCCGGTGAGCGACGCGCTCTACATCGCGGCCAAAGCGCCCCGCGCCGGGTTTGCGAAGACCCGGCTCGGGCGGACCATCGGCCACGAGGCCGCCATCACGCTCTACCGGGCGTTTCTGCGAGATCTGGCCGCGCGCTTCGCGAACGCGCCGTTCGAGTGCGGTTGGTACGTCACGCCGTTCGATGCCTGGGCCGACATCTCTCCGTTGGTCGCTCCGGGTGTTCCGGGGTGCGAGGAGGTACGAGTTCTGTTCCAGAGAGAAGGCGATTGGGGGGAGCGCCAACGACAGTTCTTTCACGGGGCCGCGGGCCGCGGCGAGGAGCGGGCCGTCTTGATCGGCTCCGACTCGCCCCACGTCACCGTCGAGGTCGTCGCGCGGGCCTTCCGCGAGCTAGACCGGCACGATCTCGTCTTCGGGCCGACCTACGACGGGGGATACTACCTGATCGGGATGCGCGGCCAGGCCCCTTGCGACGTGCTCCACGGCACACTGATGAGCACAGGTACCGAGCTGCACGACGTCATCGCCCGCACGGAGCGTGCCGGGCTCTCCGTCGGATGGGTCGAGACCACCTTCGACGTCGACGAGGTCGAAGACTTAGAGCATCTGCGGCAACTCGTGAAACACCGGACCGATCTGGCCGCGACACGCGCCGCTCTGGAGACGCTCGGTCTGTATGGAGACGTGAGAAACGCCGAGGTTCGGGGCGATGAGCCGCGGAAGCCGCGCGGGACGTCTACCCCCGGCCCCTCCGCGGGGTGGCCCGGACCGCGTGGGGAAGAGACCGCGTGAAAGGAAACGCCGGCGGCGCCGATCTATCGAACGCGGCTCCCATCCTGGGCAACAAGAGCTACGTGGAACCGCCGGTCTTTACGCCGGCCAACCTGTTGCGGGAGGCCAGACGGCAGAAGGGGTTGGCCTACGGGCAGGTACCGCGGATCTGCGTGCTGGATCCGGACGGCGACACCGTCGAGCATCTGCGGGAGACGGGCCGCGCCGAGCCGGACCCGCACTGGGCGTGCTACCACACCTGTTTGTACAACTACGAGGAGGGAGGGGTATCCTACGGCATCGTCGGCGGGGCGGTGGGTGCGCCGTTCGCCGTCCTCGTTGCCGAAGAGCTCTTCGCCTCGGGGTGCCGGCTTTTAATAAGCGTTACCTCGGCGGGACAGATCGCTCCAGCCGGTCGCCCGCCTTACTTCGTCCTGATCGAACGCGCCCTGCGCGACGAGGGGACGAGCTACCACTACAAAGCCCCCTCATCGTACAGCGAACTTCATCCCGAGCTGCGCGAGATGCTCCGCGGAGCCTTCGAAAAACATCCCGTGCCGGTCGCCAGCGGCGCGGCCTGGACGACCGACGCCCCCTTCCGGGAGACGGCCACGGAGATCAAACGCCACCGCTCGGCGGGCGTCCTGGCGGTCGAGATGGAGGCCGCCGCCCTGTACGCGTTCTCGGAGGCGACGGAGAACCCGGTCGTCTGCTTCGCGCACGTGACGAACCAGATGGCGAGCATCGAAGGGGACTTCGAGAAGGGCACGGCGCAGGGCAGCGTCGATGCGCTTCGGGTGATCGCCGCGACGGCGGAGTGCTGGCTCGAACGTAACGGACAGAACGGGCTACCGGCAGGTTTGCCCAATGGTAGCGTGGGCGACGCCTTGAGCGACGCTCCGGGAGGTGGCAAGGATGGCGCATAGGCCGGGCGGCAAGCGAGCTCTGGTGACCGGCGGGGCGGGCCTGATCGGCTCGCACCTCTCCGACCTGCTTCTCGGCGAGGGCTATAAGGTCCGCATCTTCGACAACCTCGAACCCCAGACCCACCGCAACGGCAAGCCGCCCTGGGTCCCGGCGGAGGCCGAGTTCGTGAACGCCGACATCCGCGACCGGGTGGCCGTAAGGGCGGCGCTGGAGGACGTGGACGTCGTCTTCCACCAGGCGGCCTACGGCGGCTACATGCCACAGATGGGCAAGTACGTACACGTCAACAGCTTCGGCACCGCGCAGATGCTCGAGATCATCCGCGACGAGAACCTGCCGGTCGAGAAGGTCGTCGTCGCCTCTTCGCAGGCCGTCTACCGCGAGGGAGCGGCGACCTGCCCGGAGCACGGTCTCGTCTTCCCGGATACCCGGCCCGTCGAGCAGCTCGCCTCCGGCGACTACGCCGTTCATTGCCCACTCTGTGGAGCGGTCACGACGCCGGCCGCGACGCCGGAGGAGGCCCCGACCGGGGGCGAGACGGTCTACGCCATCACGAAGGTGGACCAGGAGCGCCTGGTCCTGACCTGGGGGCGGCAGACTGGGATACCGGCCGTGGCGCTGCGCTACTCGTGCACCTACGGCCCGCGCCAGTCCGTCTTCAACCCCTACACGGGCGTGATCGCGATCTTCGCGACGCGCCTGTTAAACGGCCGTCCGCCCGTGCTCTACGAGGACGGCGAGCAGACCCGCGACTTCTGCTACGTTGGGGACGTCGCCCGCGCCAACCTGCTCGCCGCCGCGACCGACGAGCTCGACGGCCTGCCGGTAAACGTAGGAAGCGGCCGGGCTACGACCATCCGCGAAGTAGCAGAGATGGTCTCCGAAGCCCTCGACGCGCCCGTCGAGCCTGTGGCCCGGAGAGAGTTTCGGCCCGGCGAGATGCGCCACCTGACCTCGGACATCTCCCGCGCCCGCTCCGCCGGCTACGAGCCGGCGGTGGATCTCGCCACCGGCATCGAGCGGTACCTGGAGTGGATAAGGGCGCAGGGCGGTGTACGCGACTACTTCGCCGCCGCCGAAAACATCCTGCGGGAGAAGCGGATCGTCCAGCAAGCCGCGAAACCTCCTGGCTCCTGCCAAGATCGATGACAGATCTGCGAGAGACCGGGTCACCAGGGCATCTTCCCACGGACGAAAGAGAGAACCCCTCCGAACGCTTCCCCTGGCCCTGCTCCGTCCGAGAAAAAGGCGCGGGCTGATACGGGATATGCGGCTATCCAAGACACTCCGGTTCCGTCTACCCTCGGCCTTCTTCCGTCGGCACGCCGACGTTGCCGCGGTATTCGTGCTCTTCGCGCTTACGGTCGTCGCCGCGTGGGACCTCTTGCGCGGCGGGATCGTCGTCGGGCCGGACGCCGTTACCCAATTCTACCCCTGGTACTCCTTCCTCGGCGAAAGTCTAAGGTCAGGCGAAGTCCCGGCGTGGAACCCGCACCAATTCTCGGGCACGCCCTTTGCGGCAGATCCCCTCTCCGGCTGGACTTACCTGCCCGCGATGTTGCTCTTTACTTTCTTACCCCTCGTCGCCGCGGCCAAGAGCTACCTGTTTTTGCACCTGCTGCTCGCCGCGCTCTTTAGCTACGCGCTCGCGCGTTCTCTCGGGATGGAGATCCCTGGCGCCCTTCTGGTAGCGGTAGCCTACGGATACAGTGGGTTTCTGTACCTGTCGAACACGTGCTGCTTCGCGTACCCCGCCGTCATGTCCTGGCTCCCGCTCACGATCCTGGGCGCGGAGCTGGCGATCCGGAGCCCCTTCTGGCTCAACAGGTGCCTGTGGTGGGGAGTGTCGGGGCTCGGGTTGAGCCAGATACTCGCCGCGTGGCTGGGGCAGGGCTCGTACTACGCCCTGCTGGCTTTAGGCGGGTACATCGCCTACCGTACGCTGCTCTCGCCACCAGACGATGTCTCGGGCGGGCTTACACAAAGAATGGCCGTCCCGTACGAGTTGCTAGGTGCCCCGTTTCTCGGTGCGCCAGCACTACTCATCAGGCTAGGAACTTTACGCAACCTTTTGCGCAAAGCCGCCCTGGGTGCAGGGCGTCGGCTTCTGAGATGCGTGATGCACGGTGGGGCGGTTCTCGCGTTCGGATTCGGTCTCGCCGCCGCCGCCGGGGTACTCCCCAGGGTGGAGTACAACATGCTCTCGAACCTGGCGGGGGCGGCTACCCGGACCTCGAGATCGGTGCCCAGGCGGAGCTCGTCGGCTGGTGGCCTGTGCAGGCCGTGCAGGATTGGAGCTCGTTGTTGTTGGAGCCCGGCGCCTGGTACGCGGGCGCAGCCATCCTGGCCCTGGCCCCCCTGGCTCCCCTGGTCGCTTGGAAGCGCTTCGCGGTCCCCTACTTTGCTGGCCTGGCGCTCTGCGCGCTTATCCTCATGGGTCAGGAAACCACACCGCTGCACTCGGCGTTCTATCTGCTGCCCTATTTCGAGCGGTTGCACCCGCACGACACCGACCGCGTGATGGTGGTCTTCTACCTATGTGCGGCACTCCTGGCCGGTGCGGCGCTGACGGGCCTGGGGGAGAGGGCCGGCAGAAAACCTCTTCTGCTCGTCCTGCCCGTCCTGACGGCGCTCTTTCTGACCAGGAGCCTCCTGACATCTCTGATCGAGGTGGCGCAGGAAAAGACGGACGAGGCCGGGAAGTGGGAGGCGCTATCTTCCCTGCTGTTGAAGAACGGCGTACCGATCCTCGCGGGTCCGCTGCTGGCTTTGATCCTGGTCATCGTGCTCGTCGCGGCGTATGCCCTGATACCAGCCCGACTCGCAACCTGGCGCGGACTCGCGGTTGCATTGCTTATCCTCGTCGTGTTCGCCGACCTGATCGCGGAGAGTAGGGCTACGATAGCCGTGCAGGGGGTGTATAGGGAAAAGATGGATCTTACGTCTTACTACCGCCCTTCGGACGCGGCTCGATTCTTGCAATCGAGGGGCGAAACCGAAGAGCCGTTTCGCTACTTGGGTTTCGCCCCGGAGTACGTGGGGGCGAAGATCTCCGGCCCGAACGGGTGGAACCGACCGCTGGTGGGCGCTTTGGGGGCCAACAACCGGGCGATGACGCTGGGGTTGCAGAACGTCCAGGGCTACAACGCGCTCCAGCTCGCCCGCTACCCCGAGTACATGAGGGCGCTGAACGGTTACGAGCAGAGCTACCACTACGCGGATATATCCGACGAGGATCTCGACTCTCCACTGCTCGAACTCCTCAACGCCCGCTACATGATCGTGCCCGCCGATACCCCCCCGGAGAGCCAGGCGGGCCTGCAAAGGGTTCTGCTCGCGCAACACCCGACCGTGTACGAGGACGACGAACTAAAGGTGCTGGAGAATCGGGAGGCGCTGCCGCGGGCCTGGATCGTCCACTCCGCGCGGCAGGTGGGATCGAAAGAAGAAGCCCTGGACCTGCTGAGCGCCGAACAGGTGAACCCTAAAGAGACGGCGCTCTTGGAAGACGCGCCCCCGGAGATGTCCCAACCCGACGACCCTTCCACCGACCGGGCCGCGGTGACGGATTACGGCGCGAACCGGATAGAGCTGGAGTCCTCTACCGGAGCGCCGGGCCTGCTCGTGCTGAGCGAGGTCTACTACCCGGCGTGGAAGGCCTACGTCGACGGAGAGCCCGTCCCGGTCTACCTCACGGACCACCTCCTGCGCTCGGTGCCGGTGCCGGAGGGCGAGCACACGGTCGAGTTGCGCTACGAGTCATGGACGCTGCGGTTGGGGATGGCGATCTCGCTGGTCATGTCCGCGACGCTCATTGCGCTAACTATTATCGTCGTGGTCAGTCGGCGGCGAAAGAGTCGAAAAGTGCCGCCGACAAGCCAAGAGCTGACGAGCTGACAAGCTGCCGATGAAGGAGGCACATGATAGACATCGGTGTCATTACTGGTTCGGGCATCTACGAGCTTCCCGGCGGCCAGGGCCAGGAGTCGCGCGTGGTGAAGAGCCGCTTCGGGGAGGCGGAGGTGGCGATCTTCCGGGTCGGGACGTGGAACGTCGGGGGCATCTCTCGTCACGGGAGAGGTCACTATCACTTGCCCCACACGATTCCCCACCAGGCAAACCTCGTGGCTCTCGAGCAGCTCGGGGCGCGGGCGGTTCTCGCGACGACCGTGGCGGGGGCGGTTGACCCTGGCATAGTCCTGGGGCGAGCCATCCTCTTCGACGACCTGTTCTTTCCGGAGAACCGGCTGCCGAATGGAGAGCCCTGCACCATCTTCACCGAGCCCGGCGATCCGGAGCGTGGACACTTTATAGGAGACGAACCCTTCTCTCCTGGTCTCCGGCGAAAGATGGAACTTGCCGCCAGGGAACTGGGAGTCGAGGTGGCCGTTGGCGGCGTTTACGCGCACACCAACGGCCCGCGCTTCGAGACGCGGGCGGAGATCAAAGCCTTAAATGCGGCCGGAGTAGCGGCAGTGAGCCAGACCTGCGGCCCGGAGGCGGTTCTGGCCGGGGAACTGGAGCTTCCCTACGGGCTCGTGGGCTTCCCGGTAAATTACGCGACCGGGGTCGCAAAGCCCGAGTCGAAGGAGGAGCTCGACCGCCTGCTCGCGCTCTCGGCCAGGGTCCTCCCGCGGCTCGTCCTCCGGACGATAGAGACGTTGGAAGAGCGGGACCTCGGCTTCGACCACGGGTACGTCTACCGGATGCAGGGGGGAGTAGGCTGACGCGAAGTCTGATCGAGGATGAGAGCGAGCGAACAGGCTCGAGTCAGACCTTGAACACGAACGCAGCAAGGGATTCTGGTGCAGTTATTCAGTTGGTAAGAGGCGGCATCGGTAGCATGCCGGTCTCCTAACCTCATTGAGAAGGCTCGCGGGCACGATACCGTAAAGCTATCCAGGCGGTTCCTGTAACCAACAGTGCGGAACCGGCCAGGATCAGGAGCAACGAAGGCCCGCCGGTGTCGGGCATCTCCGGGGGCGGGGAGGAAAGGGCGGCGGTCCGGACGACTATCACTTCCGTGTCGTCGGGCCGGTCGGGGTTGCGGCCCGCGGTCACAGGGTAGTTGTTGTCGTTGAGCAAGAGCAGCCGCCCGTCCTCAAGCGGGAGGACGCTCTCGAGGGTCTGGAAGGGGAACGAGAAGGGGTCGCCGAGACCCATGTCTCCCTCGCGCGCCGGCCCCGAGATGAGGTTGGGGTCCCGGATCGAGAGCAGGTCGAGCACTTCTCTCTTGACCAAAACCCATCGGAGTCCGTGCGACGGAGATCCAGCTCGTAGACCTTTTTGAAGTTCGCCTCTTCGCCTTGCTCGTTGTCGCGTTCAATCGCCAGAACGGTCGCCGTCCAGCGCCGTCAGGTCGTTTACAGTCTGTCCGATGCCTGCAAAACAGCCTCGTAGAATGATGCTGGGGAGAATGCCTCACCCACGCCTCGCGGAGGCTACTGAAGATATAAGAAATATTTAAGATACTGGTAAGTACTCTGTAAGTTCTACGGCTTATCCTGGTAAACGTGGCCTTTTGTCACAGCTCAGAGGGAGGTGGTACATGGGGGAGATGGCGCAGATCTATAGGCTCCACGAACTAGCTGCGGAGTGGCCTTACGGTGTCGAGGTGTCTGGTCAACGGCTTTGCCTATACAAGAAACCTTGACTAAACGGTAGAGCTTTCGCGGTAAGTTGGAGAGCCGATCCATCCAGTTGAGTCCATTAACGTTAGGATTTGTAGTGTACCGAATAGAGGTTCGCTCTAATAGAATCGAGCGCGAGGCGGAGACCCCCGAGCTTCTGGCGAAGTACCTGGCGCACATAGGCCGGGGCGACCTGCTCACACACGGGGAGGAGATAGAGCTCTCCAAAGCCGTCAAGCGGGGCGAGAAGAAAGCCCGCCAGAAGCTTATAGAGAAGAACCTGAGGCTAGTCGTCTCGGTGGCCAAGAAGTACCGTGGTTACGGGCTGCCGTTCGAGGATTTGATCCAGGAGGGCAACATAGGCCTGCTGAAGGCCGTGGAGAAGTTCGACCCTGACCGAGGTTACCGCTTCTCGACCTACGCTACGTGGTGGATAAGGCAGGCTGTCCAGAGAGCCGTTATGGACAAGGGACGTACGATCCGTGTCCCCGTGCATATGGGCGAGAAGATCCGGAAGATGGCCCGGACCTACAAGGAGCTTTCAGCGGAGCGTGAGCCTACCGAGGAGGAGGTAGCCGGGTGGCTTGGGTGGACGGTAGACGAGGTGCGGTATGTGAAGGACACCATGCTCGACGCTACCAGCCTCAACCGGCCTCTGAGCTCGGACGAAGGCGTCTCGGAACTCGGGGACTTCATCGAGGACGAGCGGGCGTCTGACACCCCGGGCGAGGTCATGCGCGAGATGGAGACCGAGCACCTCAAGGAGGCCATAGAGCGCCTGCCCGAGAGGGTACGCTATGTTCTGGTCCGCCGGTATGGACTCGACGATCGTGACCCGGCCACGCTCGCCGAGCTGGGGGACGAGCTGGAGATCTCGCGCGAACGGGTACGCCAGCTGCAGCGCGAGGCGGAGCGCACCCTCAAGCGCGGCGAGTACGGCCGTATCCTGCGCGACGCCGTCGCCTAAAATGCGTGGGGAGCACCCCAAGTCTCGTTTCGAGGGCCAGGGCATAGACCTGATCCTTCGGTAGCGGTGCCCTCCGCCTGTTTCGGGCCGTGGCGCACGCTCTGGGCAGGAGTTAAGCATTCTGTAAGGAATAGGCAAGGGCTACGTAAGGCCAGTAGGATAGCATCCGTAGCGGTTAAGAGACTAGATCGATGTTCGGAGCGAACTACCATGGGGGCGGAAGCGCAGCGGAGCACGCCGGGCGCAACGCCGCGGGCTTCTGTTTGAACTCCACCAGTCCCCGGAAGGCAACCGTAATTACAGCGAAGGGAGCGTGAGTACGTTGAAGGCCGCGACAGGGCATAAGCGGTGGGCGATAGCCGAGGGTTATATACCCGGCTGGAGTAGCGGCCCCGAACCGCAGTTCACGAGTCACGAGACTGCCTGTATCCTCAATACCTCGGACCAGGATGCACGGGTCGAGATCACGGTCTTTTTCTCTGATCGAGAGCCCGCCGGGCCCTACCGGGTGACCGTACCGGCCCGGCGCACGAAGCACGTACGCTTCAACGATCTCGAAGACCCCGAACCGGTTCCGACCGATACCGACTACGCGAGCGTCATCGAGTCGGATGCCGATAGTAGTGCAACATACCCGGCTCGATTCGCGCCAGGCCGAGAACGCGCTGCTGAGCACCATGGCGTACGCCGCGAGCAATGACTAGAAAGCAACGTGAACCGACGCTGGAGGTAGTCTTCGTCGAGACCCCCTTGTAGGCCATAAGAGATTGATGGAGCGTGAACGGAGGAAGGGTGAGTAACGATGGTAGAGCCAGGACCAGGAGTTCGCTGCTCCTCGCGCGGGAGAAGCGCGGTATCGCAGGTACCGGCAGTGCCCTGGCCGGTTGCTACGTAATCGTCCCGGAGCGACTCGAGCACTCCGAGCTTTACTGGCCGCTCAAGCGGTTGGTCGAGAAAGAGGGAGGAATCTTTGGTCGTCGACCGCGAAAACGGGACGCGAGGCCGGACCACGCGGCATCTCATAGAACCGGACTGAGGCGTTCTACGGGCACGAATTCTTCTCGTGGACGGCGGCCCTGTTCCTACACGTGTTGGGCGACGGTAACGATGGTTAGGAGGTAGATCTTGCAGCAGCTCGAGAACAAGGTCGCGATCATTACGGGTGGATCGTCGGGCATCGGAAGGACTATCGCCCTCGCGTTCGCTAGAGAGGGGGCAGCGGTCACGGTGAACTACGTGGGCGACGACCCGGATGAGGCCGAAGACGTGGTCAAGCAGATCGAAGACGCGGGAGGCAAGGCCGTGGCCGTTCGGGCCGACGTCACCTCGCAGGAGGACGTCGAGGACCTGGTGCGCAAGACCGTGGAAGAATTCGGTCGTCTCGACATCATGGTGAACAACGCGGGTGTCGAGGACCAGATGCCGTTCCTGGAGACGCCGCTCGATGTGTGGAACAAGGTTATAGCGGTCAACCTCACCGGGGCGTGGCTCGGGTGCCAGGTGGCCGCCGGGAGGATGGTGGAAGGAGGCGAGCCCGGGCGCATAATCAATATCTCGTCTATACACGAGGAACGGTCCATGCCCAACAACTCGCCCTACTGCGCCGCCAAGGGAGGCGTGCGCATGTTGATGCGCACGATAGCCGTAGAGCTTGCTCCCCACGGTATCACCGTCAACAACATCGCCCCCGGCGCCATCGAGACCCCGATAAACGAGAACCTCGAGGCTCACCCCGACCAGATGGAGAAGCTGCTCTCGGAGATACCGCTGGGCCGGATGGGTAGGCCGGAAGAGGTGGCGGAGATGGCCCTTTACCTGGCCTCCGACGCCTCGGCCTACGTGACCGGGAGTACCTTCTTTATAGATGGAGGCTTGTCCCGCCATACGAGTAGGTTTTAGGTAGCGCATCGTGACCACTTCGTTAGCGTATCGGTTCGGCGTCAGCCAGTTCACGACCTGGCCCTGGAGCTTCGAGCAGGACGTCGACAACTACGCCCGGCTCGGCGTCGATGCTATCGAGATCTGCGAGGACAAGCTCGACGGAGATCGCGCCGCGGACCAACTGGCGCTCGTCGGCCAGCGGGGCTTGACGATCAGCTCGGTCCAGCCCGCGGTCCGCACCCTGTTCCCCAGCCGTATGCAGCCGGAGCCCAAAGACCTGCACGAACGCACGCAGCGGTTTCGCCGTACGATCGAGCGCGTCAGCCGGTTCGCTCCCGATGCGCCTTTCGTCTCCAACACCGGTCCACCACCGAACGGGAACGTCCGGGAGGTTTTCGACGTGGCCGCGCGCGAGTACCGCGCGCTGGCCGACTTTGCCCACACGCATGGGGTGCGCCTCGCCCTGGAACCACTCAACCCGGCGCTCATGAACGTGGAGTCCGCGATCTGGACGCTGGAGCAGGCCATGCGGATCGTTGCGGCGGTGGACCGCGACAACTTCGGCGTCTGCGTGGACACCTGGAACGTCTGGCAGAACGCCGACATCGGCGAGGCGATCAAAGCGTGCGGCGATCACATCTTCGTCGTGCAGGTAAGCGATTGGCGTACGCCCCGGTCGCTCGCCGATCGCCACGTCGTCGGGCAGGGAGAAATTCCCCTGCCGGCCCTGATCCGCGCGATCCACGAGAGCGGCTATCGCGGCGCCTACGTACTCGAAATATTCTCGAGCGAGGTGCCGGATTCGCTCTGGGACGCGGACCTGTCCGGAGTCATCAGGGACAGCTGGGTCGGTCTGGAGAAGGCGTGGAGGGAGGCAGTCGAGTTTGAGGAAAAGGGCGATATGGCCGTTCACAAGGACGAGCCGAAGCGAAAGTTTAAGGAGTAGTGTTGGGTATGGTGCCAGGGTTGAGTCGAAGTAGATATAGCTTGATCGAGGCGGAGTCGAACGGAAAGGCGAAGGATGCCTGAGGTAGTGGTGGTCACCGGCGCTTCGGCTGGCGTGGGGCGGGCGATAGCCCAGGCATTCGCCAGGCGCGGAGCGCGAGTAGCGTTGCTCGCCCGGGGACGGGAGGGTCTTGCGGGCGCACGCAAGGAGGTCGAAGCGGCGGGCGGCAGGGCGCTGGTGGTGCCCACCGACGTGGCCGACGCAGATCAGGTCGAGGCCGCGGCCGGGGCGGTAGAAGAAGAGCTTGGTCCGATCGATGTCTGGATAAACAGCGCGATGGCATCCGTGTTCTCGCCGTTCAAGGAGGTCACGCCGGAGGAGTTCAAACGCGCCACCGAGGTAACTTACCTGGGTACCGTGTACGGTACGATGGCTGCGCTCAAGCGCATGCTCCCGCGCGATCGGGGCTCCATCGTGCAGGTCGGTTCGGCGCTCTCTTACCGCGCCATACCGTTGCAGGCCGCCTACTGCGGAGCGAAGCACGGGGTAAGGGGTTTTACGGACTCCCTGCGTACCGAACTGCTCCACGAAGGGAGCAACGTTCACCTGACGATGGCGCAGCTCCCGGGGCTCAACACGCCGCAGTTCGGCTGGTCCAGGACTCGGCTGCCCCGCCACCCGCAGCCGGTGGAGCCCATCTACCAGCCGGAGGTCGCCGCCGAAGCAATCTACTGGGCGGCGCACAACAAACGGCGCGAGGTATACGTGGGAACCTCTTCGGTGATAACGATACTGGGAAACAAGATAGCGCCCTGGCTCGGCGACCGTTACCTTGCCCGCACGGCGTACGACGGCCAGCAGACGGAAGAACCCGTGGACCCGGACCGCCCCGACAACCTCTTTGATCCAGTACCGGAGGATCACGGCTCTCACGGAATCTTCGATAGCCAGGCGCACGCCAGGAGCCCGCAGCTGTGGGCGACCACTCACCGTGGATGGCTGGCTCTCGCCGGGGCAGGTGTAGCAAGCGCGGCCTGTGCCGCTTTATTCAGGAGGAGAATATGAAACCAGAAGAACTGAGTCGGCAACTCCGGCAAGGGTCGGGCGAGTTTCTGGCCCGGAGGCGAAAGATAGTAGGTCTGGCGCTCACCGCCGCGGGTTCGATGGGCCTGATCTCCCTCTATCAGATGGGTATCATCAAGCACCTGCCGGAACCGCCGCTACCCTACTTCGACGGGGACAAGGTAGACGCCGCGGCCGAGGCCTACGCGATGCTCTCGACGCCTGATGCGGTGATCGGCCTCGGGAGTTACGCCACTACCCTGGGGCTGGCCGCCATGGGAGGCCAGGATCGCGCAACCCGCGAACAGCCTGGATCCCACGCACATCGGCAGCCCGCTGCGCACGACCCTGGGCCGCACCGCTGTCGTGCGCAAGCGCGTGGATAAGATCGAGGTCGGAAGACGCAAAAGGTGCTGTTGGCGCCGGATGACGGCTCGTCCGAGGGCGAAAGTTGGCTTACGACCATCGTGTTGGCTGTGGGGTCTGT
Organism: Rubrobacteraceae bacterium; assembly: GCA_030448125.1. Lineage (GTDB taxonomy): Bacteria > Actinomycetota > Rubrobacteria > Rubrobacterales > Rubrobacteraceae > Rubrobacter_F. Next base: position 71,141 of record JAUJNO010000007.1, read on the forward strand.
CCCCAACTACCTGGGCATGGAAAGTCTCGAGAATGAGGCGTTCGACTTCAAGACGCTCTCGGATGCGATCCGCATCCGCAACCACGTCATCGACGCTTTCGAGCGCGCCGACCGCGAGCCCGACCCTGAGGTTCGCCGTCCGCTGCTGACCTTCGTGGTGGCGGGTGGCGGCTTCGCGGGGCGCGGAGCTGGCCGGCGGACTGAACGATTTCTTGCGCGGCATGCTGGTTCACTGTTACCAAACGTTCCAGAGGAGGAAGTACGGGTCAGCAGTGCTCCGCAGGGGATCGTATCCTGCCGGAGCTGAGCGAGTCTCTGGCCGCCTATGCCCTCAAACGCATGAAGGAACAGCGAGGCGTAACGTTCAAGCTAGAGACCCGCGTGGCCGATGCCAGGCGGGGTGTGGTCGTGCTGGACTCCGACGGAAATCCGTGCCGAAACGCTGGTCTGGACGGCGGGGTACACCGAATCCGTTGCTGGAGGACCTGGCCGTAGAGCTCGACAAGCGCGGCGCGGTGCTGGTGGACGAGAGCAGGGGGTGCCAGGTCACGAGGGGCTATGGGCGGCGGGGGACTGCGCCGCCGTGACGGATGCCAGGACCGGCGAGCCCTCCCCGCCCCCGGCCCGGTACGCGCTGCTGAAGCCTACGCGCTGGCGTACAACATCCGCCGGCGTGCGCGGAAAGCGCCAAGCCCTTCCTACAAGGGCTTGGGGACGCTACTATGCGTCGTGGAGCTACGCGAACTCGTGCGCCTGAGATCAGGGGTTTCGCTTCTCGGGGGCTGTTGGCCTGGATGATGTGGCGCGCTATCTACCTGGGCAAGCTGCCGGGGCTGGAGCGCAAGGTGCGCGTGCTCGTCGGTTGGATCATCGAGCTGTTCTTCCCCCGCGATATCGTGCAGACGATCGAGCTAGACAGATGAGCCAACACGGGCGATGGGGATAGCCTCCGGCCTCGTCGTCGGTTGCCTGGGCGGGGCTGTGATCTGGGCGCTGGGGCTGGCCTCGTTGTTGACGGGCGTGGTGCTCGGCGGATTGTACGGTCTGCTCTTCACGCTGTTGGTCGGGCGGCGGGCGGGTAGTCCGGGCGCGGGGTTGCTCTGGGGTTTCGGCTACGCGTTCTTGCTCTGGCTGGCCGGTCCCGCGGGGCTGTTCCCGTTGCTAGGCGACTCAGGCGCAGCCTCGGCGGAGGTCCCGGCGATGGGAATGCTCGACACACGCCCGCGCCCACTTCCCCCAGCTTGATCGCGTACCTGCTCCTCTTCGGCCTGCCGCTTGGGGCTGGCGCTGGGAATACTGGGTAGCCTGCGCCCGCCACCGGGAGCAGGTGCGCTTTAGCTGGCCGCGGGCGCTGGTCGTCGGCGGTGTGGAGTATCGTGGGTGGTTGGGCCTTCGGCAGGTGGATGGCGCAGGTCGACTTCTTCCCGCTGATCGCGGGTCTGGTCAACTCCGACTCTCCCACGGTAGGTATGATGCTTCATTTTGTGATCGCGGTCTTCATCGGCGTGAGCTTCGGCGCGTTGTTCCAGCGCGACGTCCGTGGCTTCGGGTCGTCTCTGGGCTGGGGGATGGCCTACGGCGTCCTCTGGTGGTTTTGGGGCCGCTCACGCTCCTGCCCATCTTTGGGGTAGTGCGCCCGACTGGTCGTACGGGCAGGGTGGCGCGTTGTTCGGCTCGCTGGTGGGGCGTGATCTACGGTCTGCTGTTGGGCCTGGTCTACGCGGTGCTCGACCGGCTCTGGATAGGCTTCTTCTACGACTCCGACCCGATCAACCGCGAGGTCGAGGGTCGGGGACTCGCACGCTGCGTTCGTTGGGCTGGGGCGCACTGGCGAGCCTGGTGGGAGGGTTGCTGTTCAGTCTGGTGATGGTCGCTACCGGCGTACTACCCGCGATAGCCAACCTCGTGGAGCGGCTCGTCGCCGGTGCTTGGCTTCGTGGTCCACATGGGGATCAGCACCATGATCGGCATGAGTTACAGCAGCCTGCTGTTTAGCTACGAAAGCGCCAGACGCCGGATCGAGCGTGGTCTGGGGCATGCTCTACGAGCTCGTCTGGTGGTTCGTGGGCCACCTGGTTGTGCCCATCTGCTTGGCGGCCCGTTCGTCTGGACTACCGAAGCCGCCGCCGCCGGATTGCCGTCGCTGATCGGACACCTGATCTACGGCGCGGCGCTGGCGCTCTTGTTCCTGCTGCTCGAACGCCGCCACGCTGACTGGGCGCGGCTCGATCCACGCATCGCTGCCCGCGAGCGCCGGCAACGCCCCGTGGGAACGCCCGCCCCCGCGCTGTGGCTCTTTGTGCTAGGGCTCGGCGTGTGCTGCCGATAGCCCTGGGGTAGCAGAGGAACGTTCCGAACCGACATAGCGACAGTGGTCGCCACCTTGAAACACAGAAATCTAATTGTTTGGCGCCTTGTAAGTAACCAGCAAGGGCTACGTAAGTTCTGCCTCATACATTAAGAAGACGGACGGAGAATGAAGGAGGTACGGCGCTGGACCGGTCCAATACAGACACTAAGAGGTTTTGCTAGAAACTGTGGAAGAAAGAGAGGCAAGAAGTTGAGGAAGCTAATGGTGCTGGCCGCGATGCTGGCGATGATGATGGTGGCCGCGGCTCGGCCACGGCTCAGACGAGCGACCAAGATGATGGCGATTTTGGTCGACTTCCCGCGTGTTTCCCCTTCTGCGGGACGATTCCTTCGAGAATGGCTTTCTTGGTTAGTTTCGACGGTAGCGATTTTGACCACGATCTAGATCTCGATATCGACCACGATTTCGACTTCGATAGCGACTTCGACGATGGTGACTTCGAATTCGACTCCGACAATGGCATCGCCTTCGACTTCGACGGTAGCAACTTCGACGGCGGCGACCGGGATCGCGACAGCGGCGGCAACAACAACCGCGGCAACGGCAATGGTAACGGTAACGGCGGCGGCAACAACGGCGGTGGCGGCAACGGCGGTCCGTAACTAACAAGGTTCCGGGCTCTAGCCTGGCAGGACGAATCGGCGGGCCGGGGTGCGACAACCCCGGTCTGGCACATTCTTTGTAGGGCAGTAGGAGGCTTTAGATGAAGTACTGGCTTGTTCTGGTTTCGCTGTTGTTGGTACCGGTTTGGAGGTTGTAGCTTCGCCGGCGACTCGGCACGCGGGGACAGTAAGGGCGTCCGGCCAGCTCGCTACGGAGAACGAGGAGCCGTCGTGGGCGACGCGGCGACCACCACGGAGGACGAACACGTTGACCGTCTTCTCCTGAGTCGCCCTTGCCCCCCACGAAGACTCCTCCGAGCCCGGCCCGGACTTCGAGTTCTCGGCCATCGAAGTCGAGGGATGCGCTAGTTCGTCTTCGAGGAAGAACCTGATGCACGTCGGCTCGCCAGCCTTCGTCCTGCAGATGCCGGACGGCGACCACCTGCTGCCGGTGAAGGCGCAAAGACGAAGGTGAAGGAAGCCGTGTTGGAGACCATGGACCCCGTGTCGGGCCAGTGCGAGCGTGGCTTCGTCGTTTTCCAGACGCCGCGGGGCGAGGCCGGAGTTCGTAATCTTCGAGGAGCAGTTCAAGACCGAGGACGAGGCGCCACCCATCAGGTGGACGGTCCCAGATGAACAGTGAGGGTCGGAGATACTCCCGAAGTCGAATCGTACCGAAGGCAACGCTTCCACCCTTCACCCTCGAGAAGACAATGGCTCTGCTGCTCGATACTCGCGGGTCCGTATCAAGGTAGTTCGCCGTCGAAAGGCGGGAAGGGCTGGGACGAGAACGAGTCGCGCTCTACCGCGCCGGCTATTTGGCCGCCCGTGTATACACGGAGCTCACCTTCGCGCGCCATTCGAAGTTCGCGCCGGCGTTGCTCAGCTCTTCTGGAGGACGTTCCCCGGCTAGGTTCCGACTCTCGGTCGGGTCTTTAGACAGGTCGAATAACTCGTCGGGCCTATCGTCGAAGTGGTAGATATGCTTCTCCGTCCCCTTTATGCCGCAGGCACCCGCTCTCGTCCCAGCAGCTGAACATAAGCGTGCGGTTCTCGGGCAGCGGCTCCGGGGCGGACTGCCCGGGTATTCCCCGCCTTCGATCTCGTAGCCCAACAGGTTTTCTACCGTCGGAGGATGTCGAGCTGAGTGACCGGGCTCTGAGGCTTGCTCCGTTCTCGAACTGCCTCGGTTCGTGGATGAGCATCGGTATCCTCCAGCCCCCTCTTCGTAGGGCACGTTGTCGTGCTGGTAGCGGCCGTGCTCGCCGAAGGCTTCGCCGTGGTCGCCGAAGATGACGAAGACCGTATCCTCGTAGAGGCCGAGCATACTGGTCGAAGAGGTTCTTGAGGAAGAAGTCCTGGTAGCGGAGGCTATTGAGGTAGCGGTTGACTGTGTCGTCTTCGGTGAACTCCTCGCGCCCGTAGCGTTTCGAGGGGGCCAGGTACTGGTGGTGGGGTGTGATCTCGTCTCGTAGGTGGCCAGGAAGGGCTCATCCCCGTTCTTCCGCAGCCACTCCTCGCTCGGCTCGAGCATTACGTCGTCCTCGTAGCCGAAGTAGTTCGCCTGCTCGAACCCCTCGTATTCATGGTCTCGACCGGGTAGAACTCCTCGTAGCCCAGGTTCTTCACGGCTCCGGCATTCTTTCGATCTCGAAGGTCGAGATCGACGAGGTGAACCAGACGGAGTTGTACCCCTGCTCCTTCAAGAGGTCAGCTAGGCACCGAGATGGCACCTCGTCCCCCAGCGACGCAGTCTGCCAGGGTTCAGCGGAGGGTCGAAGCCGCAGTTGGTCGCGGCGAGGGCGTTGGTGGTGTGGGGGACGACCACGTAGGCCCGCTCGGCCAGGAAGCTCTTCTTCGCCAGCTCGTCCATGAAAGGCGTCGTTTCGAGATTCTCGTTGTAGGGGGTAGTGGCCCTCGCGCGGGTCGATTCGAGGTGGACCAAGACGACATTGCGCCGCTCGGACCCCGGTGGGAGCAAGCTAGCGTCAGAGGTGGGACCCATCGACGGACGAGTCGTTGGTAAAACGCCCGAAGGTTCCTCGCTCTCCGCCACCTCGGCGCGGTCATCACCAGGTTGTGCAAGCGCCCCAGGAGAATTTGCTCCGGGCTCCCCGTGCTGCCGCTGTCGCCAGGCAGCAGTGAGAACGAAGCAGCATACGTCGTAAGCCCCACAGCGGCGAGGCGAAGCCGGGACATTCTCGCCGTCTGGATGCCAAGGTTCGGCCAACCGCGCCCCCACCGACAAGGCGCGTCATCAGCCAGGGACCAGAACCGCGTAGGCGAGGATGGTTAAAATCAGAGCCAGAAGACTCGGAGTGACCTCGCTCGCTACGACGGCTCCCAGTCCCTCGGGGGAAGAGAGCGAGATGAGGATAAAACGGAGTCGAGCGTCGAACCGGTAACCTTGAAATACTGGTAGGCGCTCGTCGTGATCAGTGCGACGAAGACTTCGCTCACCACGTGGAAGAGGCCGACGACGATCCATCGGGAAGCGTCTCTCGCTGCCGCGAACAGGCCCACCCAGAGCAACACGCCGTACCCCAGGCCGAACAAAAGGTCCGACCGCATCAGCGTGAGGTCTTCCGCAAGCTCCATAGATCTTTGGGCCACGAAACGACGAGAGAGCTCAAAGCCAGGTCGCACGACTAAGGGGACCAGGAGACTGGAGCAGACACCAGTCACGGCGGCTCAAAAGAGAGCGGAATATCCCCGTGTTCGGCCTCGTCCTTTCCGTCATGAAACGCGCTACGAAGCCAACAAACATTTTCACAAGAGTCTGATCGACTTTTGTTTTCGTAAGGATTGGCGAGGATTGCAAGATCCGCCGCGTAAACGTCGAGTAAACTGAACTGTGGCATATGACGAAGAGACAACCCGAGCGCGATGCTCCGGCCGACCACCCGCAAGAGACGAGGCCCTGCCAGTTTTCCTCCCACGCATCGTCGTTGTCATCCCCGCGCTCGATGAAGCCCTCGATAGTCCTGGGCACGAGACCTGCGCGCAAGAGAAGCGTCGCGCTTCACCGCGTCATCGTCGTGGCCAACGGCTCTACCTGACGGGACCGGAGAGGTCGCCCGGGGGGCCGGCGCGGTGCCGTCGTGGCGGCGAAGAGCGGCGCGGCCGCCAGCTTTTTGCCTCGCCGGTGTCCTCGCCGCCGAGGAGGCCGACGTGCACTGCCGGCTCGACGGCGATGCCGTCGACGACCCGCCGGGACCTCTCCGGCATTTCCTCCCGGAGCTGCTCCTCGCGGGCGAGGCGGACCTGGTCGTCGGTCCCGCACGTCATTCTCGCGAGGCCCGGCTCCGCGACCCGCAGCAGGTGCTCGGCAACCGCCTGGCCGGCGTTTCTTTATACGCCTCCTGTACGGGTGGGGCCGGTGACCACGGGTCGTTCGGCGATCTGGCGGGGCGGATTTGTCTGCGTCGATGCAGGAGACACCCGGCCACGTCGGGTTGCGGAGATGACGGCGAAGGCTATCCGGCGGCTACGCCGCTACCGCGAGGTGCCGGCCAGCATCGCAGGCGGTTCGGCGGCGCCTCGAAGGTCGGCGGGCACCCTCCGAGGTAGTGTCATGGCCGGCCGGTATATCCTCTCGACCGGTGTTCAGCGACCACGCCGGATGCCTCCGGGAGCGCCAACGACGGTCCGCGACGGAGACGAGCCGGTGAGCGACGCACCTCTACATCGCCGCGGCCAAGCGCCCCGCGCCGGGTTTGCGAAGACCCGGTTTGGCGGACCATCGGCCACGAGGCCGCCATCACGCTCTACCGGGCGTTTCTGCGAGATCTGGCCGCGCGCTTCGCGAACGCGCTGTTCGAGTGCGTTGGTACGTCACGCCGTTCGATGCCTGGGCCGACATCTTCCTGTTGGTCGCTCCGGTGGTTCTGGGCGCGAGGAGGCATGAGTTCTGTTCCAGAGAGAAGGCGATTGGTGGGAGCGCCAACGACAGTTCTTCACGGGGCCGCGGGCCGCGGCGAGAGCGGCCGCCCTGATCGGCTCCACCTGCCCCATTGTCACCGTCGAGGTCGTCGCGCGGGCCTTCCGCGAGCCAGACCGGCAATGACCTGCTCCCGGGCCGACCTACGACGGGGGATACTACCCGATCGGGATGCGCGGCCAGGCTCGGGCACGTGCTCTGTCGCGTCATCGATGAGCACAGGTACCGAGCTGCACGACGTCATCGCCCGCACGGATGCCGGCTTCGTCGGATGGGTCGAGACCACCTTCGACGTCGACCAGGTCGAAGGCGACTTAGGTAGAGCATCTGCGGCAACTCGAAACACCGGACCGATTCGGCCGCGACACGCGCCGCTCTGGAGACGCTCGGTCTGCATGGAGACGTGAGAAAACGCCGAGGTTCGGGGCGAGGAGCCGCGGAAGCCGCGCGGGACGTCTACCCCCGGCCCCTCCGCGGGTGGCCCGGACCGCGGGGAAGAGACCGCGTGAAAGCGGAATGCCGGCGGGCGCCGATCTGGTCGAACGCGGCTCCCCATCCTGGGCAACAAGAGCTACGTGGAACCGCCGGATTTTACGCCGGCCAACCTGTTGCGGAGGCCGACGGCAGGAAGGTTGGCCTACGGCAGGTACCGCGGTGATCTGCGTGCTGGATCCGGACGGCGGTCAACCGTCGAGCATTCGTGAGGACGGGGCCGCGCCGAGCCGGACCCGCACTGGGCGTGCTACCACACCTGTTTGTACAACTACGAGGAGGGAGGGGTATCCTACGGCATCGTCGGCGGGGCGGTGGGGTGCGCCGTTCGCCGTCCTCGTTGCCGAAGAGCTCTTCGCCTCGGGGTGCTGGCTTTTAACAAGCGTTACCTCGGCGGCTGATCGCCCGTGCCGGTCGCCTGCTCTACTTCGTCTTGATCGAACGCCGCCCTGCGCGACGAGGACGAGGCCACCACCACAAAGCCCCTCATCGTACAGCGAACTTCATCCCGAGTTGCGCGATGCCCGCGGGGAGTCGAAAAACATCCAGCCGTCGCCAGCGGCGCGGCCTGGACGACCGACGCCCTCTCGGGAGACGGCCACGGGGAGATCAAACGCCACCGCTCGGCGGGCGTCCTGGCGGTCGAGATGGAGGCCGCCGCCCTTGTACGCGTTCTCGGAGGCGACGGAGAACCTGGTCGTCTGCTTCGGCGCACGTGACGAACCAGATGGCGAGCATTGAAGGGGTACTTCGAGAAGGGCACGGCGTGCAGGGCAGCGTCGATGCGGCTTCGGTGATCGCCGCGACGGTGGAGTGCTGGCCTGAACGTAACGGACAGAACGGCTACCGGCAGGTTTGCCCAGGGCGTATGACGCCCGAGCGACGCCCGAGGTGCGATGGCGTATAGGCCGGGCGGCGAGCCTCGCGACCGGCGGGGCGGGTCTGACCGGCTCGCACCCCTCCGACCTGCCGGCGAGGGCTATAAGGTCCGCATTCGACAACCGAACCCCAGACCCACCGCAATGGCAAGTCGCCTTGATCCCGCTCGAAGCCGAGTTCGTGAACGCCGACATCCGCGACTGGCGGCTGTGGCATGGGCGCTGGAGGACGTGGACGCCGTCGTTCATCAGGCGGCCTACGGCGGCTACGCCATGAGCGGCAAGTACGTACACGTCAACAGCTTGGCACCGCGCAGATGCTCATCCGCGACGAGAACCTGCCGGTCGAGAAGGCCTGTCGTCGCCCTCGCGCTGCTCCACGCGAGGAGCGGCGACCTGCCCGGAGCACGGCCTCGCCTCCTGGAGACCAGACCTTGCCGCAGAAGAAGCCTCCGGCGATTATGCGCGTCTATTGTCCACTCGGTGGAGCGGTCAGCGACACGCGACGTTGGAGCAGGCCCGACCGGGGCGAGACGGTCTACGCCATCACGAAGGTGGGGACCAGGAGCGCCGGTCCCGACCCAAAGCAGCATCGGCGTACCCAATCGCGGCGCTGCGTGGCCACTGCACCACGGCCCGCGCCAGTCCGTCTTCAACCTGCACACGGGCGTGATCGCGACCTTCGCGACGCCTGCGCAACGGCCGTCCGCCCGTGCTCTACGAGGACGGCGAGCAGACCCGGCGACTTCTGCTGCTCGGGGACGTCGCCCGCGCCAACCTGCTGCTGCTGCGACCGACGAGCTCGACGGCCTCGCCGGCAAAACGAAGCGCCGGCCATGACCACCCATGCAGCAGATGGTCTCGGCCCTCGACGCGCCTGCACGAGCCCGTGGCCTGGAGAGCTCGGCCTCGGCGACATGCGCTACCTGACCCTGGACATCTCCGCGCCTGTTCAAGCCGGCTACGAGCCGGAGGTGATCGGCCACCGGCAATGAGCGTACCTGGAGCGGACAAGGGCGCAGGGCGGTGGTGGCCGCGACTACTCGCCGCCGCCGAAAACATCCTGCGGGAGAAGTTGCGTATCGTCCAGCAAGCCGCGAAACCTGGCTCCCGTCGTTTCCAAGATCGATGACAGATCTGCGAGACCGTGGGTCTACCAGGGCATCATCCCACGGACGAAAGAGAGAACCCTCCGGAACGTTTCTGTGGCCCTGCTCCAACCGAGGAAAAGGGCGGGCTGACATGGTATGCGGCTATCCAAGACGCTCCAGTTCCGTCTGCACTTCGCCTTCTTCCGCCGGCACGCCGACGTTGCCGCGGTAAGCCCGTGCTCTTCGCAGCTTACGCGGGTCGTCGCCATGCGGGACCTCTTGCGCGGCGGGATCGTCGTCAGCTGGACGCCGCGCCCACCTGCCCTGCACCTTCCTCGTGGCGAAAGCCCGGCGTCGGGCGAAGTCCTATGCGGAACCCGCACCAGTTCTCGGGCACGCCCTTGCGGTGATCTTCCGGCTGGACTTACCTGCCCGCGATGCTGCTCTTTACTTTCTTTACCCTCGCCGCCGGCCAGCTACCTGTTTCACCTGCTGCTCAAGGCGCTCGACACGCACTCAAGGCGTTCTCCGGACAGACCCCGGCGCCTTCGGTAGCGGCAGCTCGCCGGATACAGGGCTTGTACCTGTTCGAATACGTGTTGCCTTCGCGTACCTGCTGTCCTGTCCTGGCTCCCGCTCACGATCCGGGCGCGGAGTTGGCGATCCGGAGCTCTTCATTCAACAGGCGCTCGGTGGTTGCCCAGCTCTGGCCAGCCAGATACTCGTCATGCGGGCTGGGGCGAGGCTCAGCCATGCTCGTCGGCTTTAGCGTTACATCGCCGGCCGCAGCCGTTTCCTGCCATCGGTGATGATGTTCCTCGGCGGGCCGGGGCCATGAATGGCCGTCTCGTACGAGCAGCAGGGCGCCCGCCTTCTCGGTGCGCCAGCACCATCATCAGGCCAGAAACTTTACGCAACCTTGCGCAAGCCGCCCTGGGTGCAGGGCGTCGGTCGAGATGCGATGCACGGTGGGCGGTTCTCGCCTGGATTTGTCCGCCGTTGCCGGGGTACCCCAGGTGAGTACAACATGCGCCTTCAACCTGGCGGCGGCTACACCGGACCCGAGATCGGTGTCGGTGGCGGAGCTCGTCGGCTGGCGGCCTGCGCAGGCCGTGGTGATTGAGCACGTTGCGAAAGGAGCCTGGCGCCTGGCACGCGGGCGCAGCCATCTCCGGCCGCATTCCCTGGCCCTGGTCGCTTGGGCGCTGGCGGTCCCCGCTTTGCGCCGGCCTGGCGCCTGCGCGCTATCCTCGCTGTCGAAACCACACCGCCGGCACCGGCGTTCTATCTGCTGCCCTTATTTCGAGCGGCTTCACCCGCATCGACACCGACCGCGTGATGGTGGTCTTCACTTGTGCGGCACTGGCCGTGCAGGGCAAGGCCGACGGTTTGTGTAGAGGCCGGTAGAAAGCTCTTCTGCTCGTCTCCTGCCCAGTTCCGACGGCGGCTCTTTCGACCAGAGCCTCCCAACATTCCCTGATCGAGGTGGCGCAGAAAAGACGTAGGACGAGGCCGGGAGGTGGAGGCGTTTATCTTCCGCTGTTGAAGAACGGCGTACCGATCCGCGTCCGCTGCTGGCCCGTCTGGCTATCAGTTCGTCGCGGCGTACGCCCTGGATACCGTTTCGACTGGCAACTCGGCGCGGGCTATTCGCGGTCGCATTGCCGTATCTCGTCGCAGTTCGCCGATCTGATCGCGGAGAAAAGGCTACGACAGCCGCAGTGGTGGCAGGGAAAAGATGGATTCTGCTGCCTTACTACCGCCTCGACGTCTTACCTCCGTAACTGAAAGCGAAACCGAAGAGTGCCGTTTTGCCACGCTTGCTCGCCCGGGAGCATGTGGGGGCGAATATTATCCGCCCGAATACGTGAATCGACCACTGGTGGGCGCGCTAGGCGTCTGCTGCACCGTGGCGATGACGCCAAAGGTAGAACGTTCAGGCTACAACGTGCGCTCCGCTTCACTGGCTACCCCGAGTGCGCGAGGGCGCTGAACGGTTACGAGCAGATGGCCACCGCTGCGGATATATCCGACGAGGATCTCGACTCTCCACTGCTCGAACTCCTCAACGCCTGCTACATGATCGTGCCCGCCGATACTTCCCGGAGAGCCAGGCGGGCCTGCAGCGGCTCCTTGCTCGCGCACCTGACCAAAGGAGGACGACAACCAAGGCGTGCTGGAGAATGGGAGGATGCTGCCGGTAACGATCGTCCACCCGCGCGGCAGGGTGAGCTCGGCAAGAAGAAGCCCTGGACCCGCCGAGCGCCGAACAGGTGAACCCGGAAGCAGGACGGCGCCTGGAAGACGTGCCCTGGAGATGTCCCAACTCGACGACCCTTCCACCGACCGCTGCGGTGACGGATTACGGCGCGAACTGGATAGAGCTGGAGTCTCCACCATGGCCGGCCTGCTCGTGCCGAGCGAAGTTCACTACCTGGCGGAAGGCCTGGCCACCGACGGCGAGCCTGTCCGGTCTACCTCACGGGACCTGGCCTGTCGGGCGCCGGTGCCGGAAGGCGAGCACACGGTCGAGGCCAGGCTACGAGCCATGGACGCTGGTGGCCGGGGACGGCGATCCTGCTGGTCGCTGTCCGCGACGCTCATTGCGCCTGGCCAACTGGTCGTCGGCCAGCCTGGCGCATGAAAGAGTTCAGCAAGCGCCGCCGACAGCTGCGCTGACGAGCTTAATGCTGTCAAGCTGCTGGACGAAGGAGGCGCACATGATGACATCGGCGTTATCACTTTGGTTCAGCACCATTAGGCCAGGCGGCCAGCCAGGAGTCGCGGCAGGGAAGAGCTGCTTCTGGGGAGTGAGGCATGTGATTCCTCCGTCGGACGGGAAACTGTTGTAGCATCTTCCTCGTCACGGGAGAGGTCACTATCACTTGCTCCCACACGACTTCACCAGGCAAACCCGTGGCCTTTGAGCAGCTTGGGGCGCGGCGGTTCTCGCGACGATCAGGTGGCGGGGGTGTCGACCCTGGCAGACAGTCCTGGGCAGCGGCCCCTTCGGATGACCCTGTTCTTCTGGAGAACCGCCGCGCCGAATGGAGAGCCCTGCATCATCTTCACCGGAGCCCGGCGATCCGGAGCGGACACTTTATAGGGAGACGAACTCCTTCTTCCCGTCTCCGGCGAAAGATGGAACTTGCCGCCAGGGAACCAGGCCGAGGGCTGCCGGCGGTGTGCTTTACGCACAGCCAACGGCCCGCGCCTGGAGACGCGGCGGAGGATCAAAGCCTTGCACGTGGCCGGAGTGGCGGGCAGCGAGCCAGACCTGCGGCCCGGAGGCGGTTCGGCCGGGGAACTGGAGCCCCTACGGGGCTCGTGGGCTTCCCGGTGCAAATTACGCGACCGGCCGCAAAGCCCGAGTCGGGCGAGGAGCCAAAGATCGTCGTCGGTGCCTTCGCCAGGGTCTCTTCCGCGGGCGCTCGTCCTTCCGGACGATAGAGACGTTGGAAGAGCGGGGACCTCGTCGACCATTGCAGTACGTCTACCGGATGGTGGCGGCCGACGCGAAGTCTGATCGATGATGAGAGCGAGCGAGAACAGTTTCGAGTCAGACCCGGCACTTCCACGGAACGCAGCAAGGCGATTCTGGTGCAGTTGTTCAGTTGCAGTAGTGGCATCGGTATGCCGGTTCCCAACCTCACGGAGAAGGCTCGCGGGCACGATACCGTGTTATCCAGGCGTTTGCAACCAACAGCAGTGTCCTGGCCAGGATCAGGAGCAACGAAGGCCTCGCCGGTGTCGGGCATCTCCGGGGCGGAGGCAAGGGCGGCGGTCCGGACGATCATCACTTGTCGCCGGCCGGTCGGGGTTGCGGCCTGCGGTCACAGGTAGCCGTTGTCGTTGAGCAGAGCAGCCGCCTGTCCTTCAAGCGGAGACGTCCTCGAGGTCTGGTGTGTTCTGCGCAGGCGTCGCCGAGGACCGCCCCATGTCCTCGCGCGCCGGCCCCCGAGACACGCGAGGTTGGGGTCCCGGATCGAGATAGTGCCTGGAGTACTCCTCTCTTGACCAACCTATACCTGAGTCCGTGTGACGGGAGATCCAGCTCGCAGGATTCTTTTTGAAGTTTCGCCTCTTTCGCCTTGCTCGTTGTCGCGTTCGACCGCGGTGAACTTGTCGTGCCGTCCATGCCGTCAGGTCGTTTAGCGGTGTCCGTCCGATGTCTGCAAAACAGCCTCGGTAGAATGATGCTGTAGAATGCCCTCACCCGACACCGCGAGGCTACCGAAGATGAAGAAATATTTACGGCAAGATTTGGGTGCTACCCGTAAGTTCTACGCTTCATCTCGCAAACGCGGCCTTTGTCACAGCCCGAGGGAGTGGTACATGGGGAGATGGCGCATCTGGTGAGTCGACGAACCAGCTGCGGTGAGTGTCTTTACGGTGTCGAGGTGTTCATTACCCGGTTTCCGCCTATACAAGAAACCTTGACTAAACGGTAGAGTTTTGCAGGTTGGAGAGTTTTCCATCCACTCGAAGCGAGTCCATTAACGTTAGACTTCCGTAGTGTACCGAATAGAGGTTCGTCTGGTTGCGAGAACGAGCGCGAGGCGGAGACACCCGAGCTTCTGGCGAAGTACTCGGCGCACAAGAAGTCAAAGCGACTCGTTTGCTGCACGGTAGAGCAGAGCCTCCGCGCGTGTCGTCAAGCGGGGCGAGTAGGCTAAAGCTCGCCAGAGGCTTATAGAGAAGAACCTGAGTGGCTGGTGGTTTCGGCCGCGAAGAAGTACCGTGGCTAGCGGCTGCCCTTCGAGGATTTGATCCAGGAGGGCAACATAGGGTTGATGAAGGCCGTGGAGGAAGTTCGACCCCGAGCGGGGTTACCGCTTCGACCTGGCTACACGTGGTGATCCGCCAGGCCGTCCAGAGAGCCGTTACGGACAAGGGACGCATGATCCAGGTCCCTGTGCATATGGGCGAGAAGCGATCCGGAAGATGGGGTCTGGACCTACAAGGTGAGCCAGCAGAGCGAGCCTACCGAGGAGGAGGTAGCCGGGCGGCTTGTGGACGGCAGCAGACGAGGTGCGGTGCATGTGAAGGACACCATGTCCGATGCTGCATTGCACTACAACCGGCCTCTGAGCCTGGATTTGAAGGCGTTCCCTGGAGCTGGGGACCGCCGTCGAGGACGAGCGTGGGCGTCGGACACCCCGGGCGTGGAGGCTTCGGCGGCGCCGGAGATGGAGACCGAGCACCCAAGAAAGATAGAGCGCCTGCCCGAGAGGGCACGCTATGTTCTGGGTCCGCCGTAGGAAGGTCTCGACGATCGTGACCCGGCTACGCCGCCGAGTTGGGGGACGAGTTGGCGATCTCAGCGCGAACGGGTGGCCAGGCCAGCGCGAGGCGAGCAACTTCAAGCGCGGCGAGTACGGCCGTATCCTGCGCGACGTCGCCCAAATGCGTGGCGGCCCCTGGGCCCCGTTTCTCGAGGCCAGGGCATAGACCCGATCCTCGAAAGGGTGCCCTCCGTTTCGGGACGTGGGCGCACGCCTGGCAGAGCGAAGCATCTCTGCAGCGTAACAGGCGGCGTCATAAGGCCAGCAGGACAGCATCCGTAGCGTGGTTAAGAGATTGTGATCGATGTTCGAGCGAACTACCACAAAGGAAGCGCAGCGAGCACCGGCGCAACGTCATGGCTTCGTTTGAAACTCCACCAGTCCCCAAAGGCAACCGTAATTACAGTTGAAGGGAGCGTGAGTACGTTGAAGGCCGCGACAGCATAAGCGTGGTGGGCGATAGCCGAGGGTTATATACCCGGCTGAGCAGCGGCCCCGGAACCGCAGTTCACGAGTCACGAGCACCACCTTCGCATCCTCAATACCTCGGACCAGATGCACGGTCGAGATCACGGTCTTTTCTCTGATCGAGGCCCGCCGGACCCTACCGGTGACCGTACGGCTCGGCGACCGAAGCACGTACGCTCAACGATCTCGAAGACCCTGAACCGGTTCCGACCGATACCGACTACGCTGAGCGTCATCGAGGTCGATGTGTTGTGGATAGTAGTGCAACATACCGGCTCGATTCGCGCCAGGCCGAGAACGCGCTGCCGAGCACCATGGCGTACGCCGCGAGCAATGACTAGAAAGCAACGTGAACTGACGCTGGAGGTAGTCTTCGTCGAGACCCTTGTAGCCATAAGAGATTGATGGAGCGTGAACGGAGGAAGGGTGAGTAACGATGGTAGAGCCAGGGACCAGGAGTTCGTCGCTCGCGCGGAGAAGGCCAGTATCGCAGGTACCGGCGCGCCCTGGCCGGCTGTTACGTAATCGTCCCGGAGCGACTCGAGCACCCGAGCTTTCATCGGCCGCTCAAGCGGTTGGTCGAGAAAGAGGGAGGAATCCTGGTCGTCGACCGCGGCGGCGTGGCGGAGCGGCGTCACCCCATTGCCGTCGGCGAGGTTCGGGTCGGCGCCCCCCTCGATGAGGAGACGCACAACCTCCTTGTGGCGCGCGTCGCCCTCCCCGAGGATGATCGCCTCCAACAGCGCCGTCCAGCCTAAAGAGTTGACGTGGTCCACGTCCGTGTCGGTCTTCAAGAGTTCCTCGACGATCCCCACGTGCCCGCGGTCGGCGGCGCGGATCAGGCCCGTGCCGTTATAGGAGTCGAGGCTCCCCACGTCCGCACCGTTATTCAGGGTGAGCCCCAGCAGACGAGGATCGTCGCCGACCTCCGAGGTTGAAATGAGGTAGGCGCTCTGCACGCTTTGGTCCTTGGCGTTTACGTCCGCGCCGGCCTCGATCAGCATCGCCGCCGCCCCGAGGTGGTTACCGTACGCCGCGGCGACCAGCGCCGTCCGGCCGCTTGCGTCGCGGGCGGCCACGTCCGCGCCCTCCTCCAACATCTGCCTCACGGCTTCCTCGTCGCCGCGTTCCGCCGCCGCGATCAAAGCCGCGTCGGTTTCCACGCCGGTCTCCACGTCCGCCTGGCCGCCCTCCATCGTGGCGGTAGATTCCTCGGCCGTACGACCGGCCATCGGTGCGGCGGCCCGCGTGGTTTCCGTCGGCGCGGCAGCCTGTGTAGTAGTCACCGCCGCAGTCGTCGTACCCCCTTCGTCCGACTGTGCGCTCGGCTGCTCCTCCTCCTGCTGAGTAGTGCCGCAGGAGGAGGCCGCCGCGAGCCCCAGGAGGGCGAGGGCCAGCCACGGGTGGACCCGACGCACCATGTTCTTCACCGCGCGACCTCGCCGAGTCCTCGCGTTACCGCAGGTCCCCGGCTATGGCGTCGATCCCGGCCTGGGCGCACGCCTCGTCGAGGTCGCCGCCCGGGGCTCCCGCGACACCGACGCCCGCGACGGGCTCGTCGCCGGCCTGGACGGGCAGACCACCGGCGAGCATCAACACGTCCGGGATGTCGCGCAGCCCGGAGGCCGCGGCATCCTGCGTCCGCTGCTGGAGCTCGGAGGTCGGGGTCGCGAACGAGGCGGCGGTGAACGCCTTGCGCACGGCGGAATCGTAGGTGTGGGGGCCCGCACCATCGCCCCGGAGCGTGGCGCGCTCGATCCCACTGCGGTCCACCACGGCCACCGAGACGCGGTTCCCATTCCCGGTGCATTGAGCAAGAGCGGCCTCCGCGGCGCGCATCGCCGCGTCGGCGGACAGCTGGCGCGAGGTCGTCACAGCGGTCCCGCCGCCTTGGGCCGGAACCGCCGTGGTCTCCTCCTGGGCCGCCAACTGGGTGGTGTCGGGGGCCCGCGGCGTGTCCTCGGCTTGTTCTTCGCCGCCGCAGCCGACCAAGGCGACGGAGGCTGCGAGGGCCACGATACTGCAACCTACGGCCAGCCGACGCGGGGCTCTGATGGTTATGTGGAGTCCTCCTTGCGCCCTCAATTGGATGCGCGTCCATTTTGACGAGAGAGCCTACACCGGAAATTTCCGTTGTCAAGGTTCGCGGGGTGGATTCAGCTCGCGGAGGCCCCAGGAGGCTCCGAAATCCGCATAGCCACTCACCACCGCACATGTTTATCCGGTTTATTTCCGAGAACGTGTCAGCGTGTTGAAAAAGTCGCTGCTAGACTCATCTGCAGTCCCAAATCGGCCTTTAGTGCCCCGAAATAGAGGATTTCAGGGGTTTTCGAAGCCGAATCGAGGACCAGAAGCAGGCTACGGAGAGTTTTTTAACAGCCTGGTGTGCTCTCGGCAGTGGGACAAGTAGGCCGGTTATCGCTCTTCGGTGAAGTAAAGCTCGCTTCAGCCCGGTCTTTACGCGCCGACCCTCTCAGCGTTGCTCCAGCCATGCGTCGCAGACTTCATGAGTCGGTCTCCTCCCTCAACCCACGTTTTCAGTGATGGCTATGTGATCAGGCTGCTGACCGGGGAGCCGAGCAGCGTGGCGTTGGTGGCGCTGGCCGGAACGATGTTAAGGCTTTCGTAAGGAATTGACAATGGTAACGTAAGGTCAACTTGTTACTATATGTAACACGGTATGAACCACGTTCAGGAAAGAGCTTTTGGGCTAGCGGCAATTTGACAACGACACATAGACTGTACCCTGCCTTACGGTCTCTAGTGCCTGGCACTACTCTACTAATAAGAAGCAGGGGAACGGAAGCATATGATGGTGAAGATACTGCTCGTCGACGACGAACCCAATATCCGGGAGGTAGTGGGCCTGTACCTGCGGTGTGAGGGCTACACCGTCGTCGAGGCCACCGACGGGGACGAGGCGCTGGAACTGTACCGGCGGCACCGGCCCGATCTGGTGATCCTGGATCTAATACTACCCAAACTTGATGGGCTGGAGGTGTGTCGCCGCATCCAATCCGAAGGGCGCGTGCCCCTGATCATGCTGACCGCCAAAGGCGAAGAGGAGGACCGCGTCCTCGGTTTGAACGCGGGCGCCGACGATTACGTGGTCAAGCCTTTCAGGCCGCGCGAACTAATGGCACGGGTCGCGGCGTTGCTCCGGCGGGCGGACGAAGCCCGAGCTGTCCCGGTGAACGGGAGGGTGCTCGCGATCGACGGGCTGCGGATCGACCCTGGCGCGCGCGAGGTAGTAGTCCGGGATGCGCCCGTAGCCCTGACGGCGCGCGAGTTCGATTTGCTCTACTACCTGGTGTCCCATCCCGGGGAAACGTTCACGCGGGACCAACTTATGGAGGCGGTATGGGACCACGCGTTCGCCGCCGACTCCAGCACGGTAACCGTACACGTGCGCCGCCTGCGCGAGAAGCTCGAGGCCGACCCCAGGCAGCCACGCTACCTCCAGACTGTGTGGGGCGTGGGCTACCAATTCGGCGGTGGCGAATGACGAGCTCCTTGCTGACGAGCCCCTTGCGGATCGCTAGCGTTGCGCTGCTGTTTTTCGCCGGCGCTCTAGCGATCACGGTCGCGTTCGCCGCGACCGTGTTCGGCGTACCGACGGGCGACATTCCGAGCTTGACGTTGATTCTCATCGCCGCCGGCGGCGGGCTCGGGCTTCTCGCGCTGCTCTTGATGTGGCCGACCGTGCTTGGGCGCGTCGGCGGCGTGCGGGGGCAGCTCGTGGGCACCAGCCTCATCGCCAGCCTCTTGCTCGTCACCATGGTGCTCGTCGGGTCGCGGGCGATGTTCATCTCAGAGCACGACCTCGCGGTTTTGCTGACGATGCTGCTCTTCGCCACGTTGCTAGCCGTGGGCTTCAGCCTCTATGGGGCGATGCCGATGGCACAGCGCGTCGAGCGGGTTAGGGCAGGGACGAAGCGGCTTGCGAGCGGTAAGCTCGACACGGAGCTCCCGGTCGAGGGCCACGACGAGATCGCCGGGCTCGCCGAGGACTTCAACCGCATGGCCCGGACACTCGAAGAAGTGACGACGCGCGAGCGCGGGCTCGAGCAGGCGCGGCGAAACCTGATCGCCGCCGTGTCCCACGACCTGCGCACGCCGCTCGCGGCCGTGCTGGCCCTGGTCGAAGCGGTGGCGGACGGAGTCGCCCCAGACCCGGAGACCGAGGCCCGTTACCTTTCCTCGGCCCGGAGAGAGCTCACGAACCTCGGCCTGCTCATAGACGACCTCTTCGAGCTCATGCAGATCGACACCGGCGTGCTGCGGCTAAACCTGGAGCCGGCTTCGCTTCGCGATCTCGTCTCCGACACCCTTTCGAGCTTCCAACCCCAGACCGAGCGTAAAGGCGTGCGGCTGGTCGGGGAAGTCTCGGAAGACGTGGACCCGGTGCTGGCGAACCTTCCCAAGCTCCAGCGCGTGCTCCACAACTTGATCGGTAACGCCCTGCGTCACACTCCCGCAGGCGGCATCATATCTTTGCGGGCGGAGCCTCGTGGCGAGCTGGTGGAAGTGGAGATTGTTGACACGGGCGGAGGCATCGTCTCAGAGGAGCTGCCGCATATATTCGAGCGATCGTTCCAAGGCGAGGAGTCGCGGACTCTCCCCCCGGAGACAGGAATATCTCCCGGCGCCGGCCTGGGACTGGCGATCTCGCGCGCCCTGGTCGAAGCGCACGGCGGCGAGATCGGCGTCGAGAGCGAGATCGGTGAAGGTACGCGCTTCTACTTCACGCTGCGCCGGGCGTAGAGCGTAGGTCTTTCGCAGTGTTGTTAGAACAATGCTGTGGATATGGGCACTCTTACATCTAGGGAGGCAGGAACAGCGTGAATAAATACGTACGGCGCGTGGTGATCGGGCTGCTGGCCGGGGGAGCGAGCAGCGTGGTGTTGGCGGCGACGTTGGGCAGTTCCTTTTTAGGAGTGGTTCTGGGGGTTTTGGCGGGCGCCGGCTATGCTCTGGCTTTTCGTCCGACGCCACGCGCTTACGTGGACAGCGGTATGACGGCCGCGGCTCTGGGCGTGCCGCTGTGGACGGGGATCAACGTGATCGCGCTGCCGCTGTTGTCGGGCGAGCAGCCACAGTGGACGGCCGACGGGATGCGGGAGCTGTTTCCGGGGCTGGTGGGTTGGGACCATCTCTTGCTCGGCGTGGATCTCGTCAAGGACGCGAGGACTCTGGTGGCGGCTTACGACGACGCTGACGGGGTGACGGCCCGGTTCAACAAGAACCTGCTCGAGGTCCTGAACAAGCGACTCGGGGGAGAGTTCCGTCCCGATCTCTTCGTGCATCGGGCGGTCTACAACCCGAGAGAACGCCGGATAGAGATGTGGCTCTTCTCGGAGGTGGAGCAGAAAGTGGAGATAGCGGACCTCGGGCTCGAAGCGAACTTCGGCGCGGGGGAAGGTATGCGCACCGAGATAAGCGCCAAGTTCACCCGCGAGGAGGTCGATCGGATGTTCGACGATGCCGGGCTCGCGCTGCTCGACTGGCGCACGGACGGCCGGGGGCTCTACGGGTTGGCTCTCGGCGGAACGAAAGGATAAAGTGATGCCGCGCATGAAAGCGATAATCCTGAACTGCACGCTCAAGAAGTCGCCCGAGGAGTCCAACACCCAGATGCTGGCGGGCGAGGTGATCTCCAACCTCCAAGAGAGGGGTGTCGAGTGCGAGACCGTACGCCTTGTGGACCTGAACATCGCCCCCGGCGTGAGCTCCAACGAGGGGGACGGCGACGAGTGGCCGGAGGTCCGGCAAAAGATCCTCGACTCGGACATCCTCGTCTTCGCCACCCCGACCTGGCTCGGGCATCCCTCCAGCGTCGCCCAGCGGGCGCTGGAGAGGATGGACGCCATGCTCTCAGAGCAGAACGAGGCGGGGCAGATGATCGCCTACGGCCGGGTGGCGGGCTTCGTGGTCACCGGCAACGAAGACGGCGCCCACCACATCATCTCCCAGCTCGCCCAGGGCGTCATCGACTGCGGCTTCTGCGTCCCGCCGGTGGCCTGGACCTACTGGAACATGGGCCCCGGCCCCGGGCCCACCTACCCGGAGACGGACCACGGCAAGGAATGGACCAAGACGATGGCCAGCACCTGCGCCCACAACCTCTTCCACGTCGCCCAGGCCCTCCGCCAACGCCCCATCCCGCCGGAGTGAGGCGCATCCCTGGCCGCACTTCGCATGCTACGCGGCGAAGGAGGCGGATTGAAGATGCTGACGAGACCCTGATAGAGGCTGGTATCTTCGGGCGGCTCAATAATCCCCTCGTCTTTCTGGGCGTCGTAGGCGAGAGTGGCCATTCAGGCTTCGAGCCGATCTCCTTCACTCTGTACGTGAGTGCTGATGCCGACGAGGAAACTATAGAGGAAATCTGGCGGACTACCCTGGCGCGTTCGCCTCTCGTAAACACGCTCGACCGCTGCGTCGCTCTTACGCTGAACCTTCATGCGGTAGAGTAAGATGCCAGCAGGCTTCTCACTCCGAGTCTACGGAAAGGCAGCTTATCGATGACTTACCCGCTTCGTCTCTCGCTCGTTGCGATCATATCCGTCGCGATTCTGTTCGCGCTCGCAGGTTGCGGCTCCGAGCAGGGTTCTTCCGAGCAGGATGCT
>JAUJNO010000007.1:92996-96859 GCA_030448125.1 Rubrobacteraceae bacterium
GAGCCCGCGGGAGAGGTGGTCGAAGTCGGCAACGAGCCGGAGGGGATAGTGGCGGACCCCGAGACCGGGCTGGTCGCGGTGGGTCTCAGGGATCCCGGCCAGCTCGCGCTGGTCGACGGTAACAGTGGGGAGGTGGTCCGGAACGTGGAGCTGCCCGAGTCGCCCCGCCACCTCGGCCTCGCCGGTCCCGGCGGCCCGGTGCTCGTGCCGGCCGAGAGCGCCGACACCCTCGTGCAGGTCAGCCTGCCGGAAGGCGAGATCACGGCCGAGACACCGGTCGGCAATTCTCCGCACGATGCCGCCGCTGCCCCGAACGGCCGTATCTTCGTGGGCAACGAGTCCGGGGACAACGCTTCGGTCGTCGAAGGTGATAGCGAGGTAGAAACGATAGAGACCGCGCAGCAACCCGGGGGCGTGGCGGTCACGGACGACGGACTGGTGGGCATAGTGAGCGTTTCGGGGCTGGTCCTGGAGGTCTTCGACGCGAACACCCTCGACTCTTTAGGCCGCGCGGACGCGGGCGAGGGACCGACCCACATAGTTGCCGGTCCCGAGAACCGCTTCTACGTAACGGACACGAGCGGCGACGCCATCCTCATCTACGAAGCTCGCCCCGAACCGGAGCAGATCAGTAGCGTATCCCTTCCCGGCCAACCGTACGGGATAGCCATAGACCCGGAGCGCGGCCACCTGTGGGTCACCATCGAGGACAGCCTGGTCCAGTTCGCCCTGGAGGGGGACACGCTCCGCGAGCTCGCCCGCTACCCGACGGTCAGCAAGCCGAACACCGTGGCCGTGGATACGGCCAGCGGTCGCGTATTCGTCGCCGACAGGACAAACGGGGAGCTGCAGATCCTCGACCCGCAAAGGGCCTGAGCCGGCGCGGTAAAACGACCATCGTCCCTCGAGAGAGGTAAACTCCCTACATGCGAGGAGCAGTAGCGAAGATGAGTAGAGCTATAAAGTTAGCAGCAGTTGTGATAACGGTGCTCTCGGTCACGGCGTGCGGCGGGTCCGGCCAGGCGTCCGACTTCAGCGCCACGACCCTCGAAGGGGAGGAGTTCAGCCTCGAGGAGAAGCGGGGCGAGGTCGTCGCGCTCTACTTCATGGCCGCCTACTGAGACGATTGCATCCCTGAGGCCCGTGCCTGGTCTCAACTTTATCCGGAATACGAGGATGAGGGGCTCGAACTGCTGATGGTCTCGACCGACCCCCAGGACACGCCGGGAACCATCGAGGAGTTCCGGCAGAGGGGGGGCGACATCACGCCGCTCCCCTGGACCGTCGACGAGGACGGTGAGATCTCGCGGTCCATGGGCGCGAGCGCCCTGGAGACCACCGTCATCCTCGACCGTGACGGAGAGGTTGCCTATAAGGACGCTACCTCGACCGACTACGAGACCCTCGAGCGCGAGCTGGAGGAGGTTCTTTGAACGAGCTCCAGGAGCTGTTAACCGGCTGGCTCTCCGGCCTGGTCGCGGTTCTCCCGGTCGGTTACGCCTTCGGGGCCGGGATGATCGCGGCGGTCAACCCCTGCGGCTTCGCGATGCTGCCGGCCTACCTCTCGCTCTACCTCGGCGCGAAGGAAGACGACTTCGCCGAACGCTCGCCGGCGGCCCGGATGCTGCGGGCGCTCCTGGTCGGCGCGACCGTCTCTCTGGGGTTCATCCTCCTCTTCGGCCTCGCCGGCATCGTCATCTCGGCCGGGGGCAACGCGCTTCTCGGGGCGATGCCTACTCTGGCGATCCTCATCGGCGTGGCGCTGATATTGCTCGGGCTTTGGACACTCGCCGGGCGCGGCCTGTACTTCGGCGTCTTCGAGCGGTTCGCCGGCCGGGTGGGCGACCCTACCGACGTGAGCGTGCGTGGCTTCTTCCTGTTCGGCCTCGCCTACGGGGCAGCCTCCCTGAGCTGTACCCTGCCGGTGTTCCTGGTGGTGGTCGCGGGCGGTATCTCGGCCGGTGGCTCCCTGGCCGGGGTAGGCCAGTTCCTCGGCTACTCTTTAGGCATGGCCTCGGTGCTCGTGGCGCTCACCCTGGCGCTGGCGCTGTTCAAAGGGAGCCTCGTCGCGAGGATAAAGAGAGCCGTACCCTACGCACAACTTGCCTCGGCGGTCCTCCTCGTGCTGGCCGGTGCGTACATGATCTTCTACTGGTCGTCCCCGAACGGGGGCATTCCGCCCGGATGAACTGGTTAAAGACCATCGGGCCGGCGCTGGCTGCGATGGTACTCGTGGCCGGCTGCGGGTCGTCAGGCGAGGCCGGCGGTTCTGATGGGGAACTGGAGAGTGACACCTCCGGGTCTTGGGTAGGGGTGGGCGATTCCTGGGCAATCGTATGGGGAGAGGGGGATCGGGGGGTCGTGCTCTCGCACGGAGCGGCCTACGATGCGGCCAGTTGGGAATCTCAAGGCCAGGCGTTAGAAGAGAACGGCATGGTGGCCCTGGCGGTCGAGGATGTTTCGCCGGGGAGCCTGCGGTTCGCGATCGACTACCTCAAGGAAGAGTACGACGTGGAGAGCGTGGCGCTCATCGGAGCTAGCGCGGGCGCCGGGCCGGTGCTCGAGGTCGCCGAGGAGGACCCCGAAGAGGTAAGCCAGATCATGCTCCTCTCGGGGACCGGGGGCGTCTCCGGACTCGGGGAGTACCCCAAGCTCTTCGTGGCCAGCGAGGGAGAGGGCATCGCGGAGGAGGCGCGCCGGATGGCCGAAGAAGCTCCGGGAGACCAGAACGAGGCGCTCATCCTTCCGGGCGACGCCCACGCTCAGGCCATCTTCCAGACACAACAGGGGGAGCGCCTGACGCAGGATATCCTGGAGCGGCTCGAGGAGTACGGATAGCCCGCGAGCGATGCGGGGTAACTTCAGGCGCGTCCTGCTACCCGGCGTCGGAGATCTCGACCGTCCAGAGGTTGTCCGCCCGGACGTCGAAGAGGTAGACGCCGTCCTCCGGGATATCGACCGTCGAGGAGGAGGCGGCCGGTGGGGCTTCGGCCCCATCCGTTTCGTCTTCGAACACTCGTTCTACCTCGTTACCCTCCCCGTCGAGCAGGAAGATCTCCAGCTCTCCTTCGACCGGGTTGGTCACGGAGATCTCCTTAGGACCGCTCGAGAGTTGGAAGAGGGGCGTGGCGGTGTTGTCGTCGCCGCTGAACCTGGCCGGCTCCGGGGCGCCGGAGGGGCGAGGCTGGTCTACCTGGATCGTCCAGGGCCCGCTCGCCTTTACGTCGAACACGTACTTTCCCGTAGTTTGGATACCTACCGCTCTCGAGATGTCGACCGAGCCTGCTTCTTTCGCGAGGGCAAACGCCGGTCCCGTACCGCTACCACTGTTCTGGTCCCCGAAGAACTCGATGCGCTCCGGCGTCGCGGCGGTCTCTTCTTGCTCCGCCGGGAGCAGATCCACGACGAAATCTCCTTCTCCTTGATGGGTCATCTCCACGATCGCGAGGCCCGGCTCGAGGTCGAAGAGGTTCGTCGCGGAGAGTTGGCTCTCCGGGTCCTCTTCCGCGGCCGAGCTCTGCCCACCATAAGTATCGGCCAGAACCACGGGTACGACGACGGCAACGAGCGCGCCACAAACGGCGAGTATTTCCCTGATCCTCCGCTGTAATCCGGTCCGCTTCCGGGGAACCTCTTCCTCGACCGGCCGGGTGAGACTACTGTGTTTAGCCATCGTGCTCCGAATAAACTGACTACGCGTATGCTCGAAGACGGAATGTTACACCAACGTTAATGCAAACGCCCAGGCTCTCCGGCTTCTCTGGGCAGGCGATCGGAGACTCGCGTCGTGCTACGTTCGAGGGCGGCTTCTCAGAAGGATAAGATGTCCTGCGCTCAACTCCGCCAGCCATACCTGCCCAACT
>JAUJNO010000007.1:96959-118840 GCA_030448125.1 Rubrobacteraceae bacterium
CCCTAGAAGTAGGCCTCCCAGGGTGGAAAAATCTGGTTCAGTTGGGTCAGTAGGATCAAAACCACCACAACCAAGACCAGGGCGACGATCGCCAGCATCACCAACTGGCCGATTCCCGCGCTACTCTCGTTTCTGCCCTGCACCTTTTTCCTCCTACTTGTCGTCACGGCTCTTCTCCTGCGTACCGTGTTGCACGAGGAAAAAGCCGAAGCCCCGGAGAATCACGGCACCGCTAACGCCGATCCTCAATTAGACTACCTTTGGACACGATCCTTCAAATCAGTGGCTGCATGACCAAGAACATGACGACCCCGATCACGAGGCCGATCACCAACTGACCAACCGCACCTGCTACGCTGCGCACGTCTTCACCTCCTTTGTCGCTTTCCTCCACGCGTTGAAAGAGCCCGCGGGCGGTCTTTAACGTCCGGACAGCTCTTCGCTCGGGTTGGACATGCCCGCATCGACCGTCACCAGCGCGATGAGCAGGGCCTCGATGATTTGGGTGGCATTACCCAAAGTATCGTAGAACCCCACGTGGAAGTACGAGGCGATGGCGGCGATAGACATGGCGATCAGCAGCACGCGCACGACGGGGCGAAACCGCGTCAACAGGGAGACGGGCAGATACAGGGCGGCGGCCAGGGTTACGTAGCCAAAAAAGTTGCCGACAAACAGGAACTGGTACGTCGGCCCCATCTGTTGTTCCTGCGGCAACCCCGACAAGATACCTTCGATGAGCCATACGTAGAGGTGGATGCCGCCCGCCAGCAGGGCCAAAAGGATGATCCCTATCTGGACGGGACCTATGCGCGTGCGTGCCTGGGTAGCCTCGGTGGCGCTCATCGTCAGTCTCCTCTCGGTAATGACGGTACAGCCCTGCATACAACATGAAGTCTCTTCTCATGAACGGAAATATATCTTACGGGTATCCTAGCGCGCACCCCAATTACATTAATAATGAATTAAATGTGTCTTGCCGCACTTGGTTTGTCGTAACGTAGGCTGCGCATCGGTGTGTTCTTCCCGCCGACGTTGCAGCGTCGGCTTTGCCGTTCGATTGCTCGAAGGGAAGGTACACAACGTCTTTCGGGAGATCCTCGATCCACAACTTTCGATCATCTTGGCGAAGAAGGAACGCGAGAGCATCTGCTGTATGTTTTTGTCCTACTCCCTCTGCGGGCCCCTGTAAATGGCATCGATTTTCGAGCGCCACGCGAGAAGCTCGCTGCGTCGCTCCTCTGCATCTTCTTGGCGCTCACCCGCCAGGTTCTCCTGCTCGAGCGGGTCTTCGGATAGGTCGAAGAGCTGGTCGGGCTGGTTGTCGTAATAGTAGATGTATTTCTCGGTGCCCTCGAGGCTCGCCAGGCATGCCTCTGCTCCCCAGCAGCTGAAATGCAGCGAGCGATCTTCGGGTAGCGGTCCGAGGAGCGAGCTGCCCTGGTACGCTCCGCCATCGATCTCGTAGCCCAACAGGTCGGCTACGGTCGGGAGGATGTCTAACTGGCTCACCGGGGCCTCGACGCGCGCGCCGTTCTCGAGCCGCCTGGGATCGTGGACGATCATCGGTATCCTCAAGGCCTCTTCGTGGGGTGTGTTACCGTGCGCGTAGAGGCCGTGCTCGCCGAAGGCCTCCCCGTGGTCGCCGAGGATGACAAAGACCGTGTCCTCGTAGAGCCCAAGATTCCTGTACTGATCGAAGAGGCTCTCCAGGAAGACGTCCTGGAGGCGGATGGCGTTGAGGTAGCGATTGAGTTCCTCGTCCTCGGCGAACCTTTCCTGCTCGTAACTATCCGGCACCGTGTACGGGTAGTGGGTGGCCGAAGTCAAATAGGTGGCCAGGAAAGGATTGCCCGCCTCTTTCTGCTCCGTTAGCCACTCCTCGCTCGGCTCCAGCACGACCTCGTCTCCGGAGAGGCCGGAGAGGGTCATGCCGCTCATCCTCTCGAAGTCCTGCTCGTCTATGGATTCGAACGAGTAGAGCTCGTCATAGCCAAAGTTGCTTACGAGATCCCCGAAGTTCTCGAAATTCTGCGTCGATGGCGTGAAGTAAGCGGTACTATAGCCCTGGTCTTTCAGAAGCTCGGGGAGGCATCTCGCGGGTATGCCGCCCGGATCGGCCTCGGGCAACAAACCGTAAGACACCTGGACGGGGTGCGAAAAGATCCCGCAGTTAATCGCGACGTTCGCCTTAGTGCTATAAGGCACGGTCGCGTAAGCCCGCTCGGCAAGGAGGCTATTCTTAGCCAGCTCGTCCAGGAAGGGTGTCGTCTCGAGGTCCTCGTTGTAAGGCGTTACGGACTGCGCACGGGTCGACTCGAGAAGGACCAAAACGACGTTGCGCTGCTCGGACCCCGTAGGCAGGAGGCTCGCCGGAGGCGAGTCCGCGAGGGCCGGATAGGAAGCAACGTCTTGGGATTCCTCGCGCCGCAACTCCTTGGCCGCGGTAAACGCCACGTTGACGAGCGGATCCCTGACCAATGGTCTGTTGAGCTGCGTTATCCTCTCCGACTCCTGACCGGTAAACCGGAGATACTCGTCGTACGGGTTGAAGCCCTCCTGCAGCGATAGCCAGCCGAATCCGAGCGCCAGGAGACACAGCACAAGAGATCCAAACAAGGGGATCTTCCACCCGGTCGAGGGCGATCTCCTCGGCCATCCTCGCCATCGGACGGCAAAGCGTGTCACAAGCCAGGGACCCAAAGCCGCGTAGGAGAGGGCGGCCACGAGGAGGATCCAAGCCGAAAGCGGAATCCCCTGGCCGAGCACCGCTTGGAGCTCATAGAACCTGGGGAGCCATAGGGCGATAATAGTGTAGTCGAGCGTGGTGCCGGTCTCCTGGATGTACTGGTAGGCGATTGTCTTGAGCATCACCACGAGTATCGCGGTGGCGTGGAAGAGAACCAGCACGCCCCAGCGTAAAGGACCCTTACGCGCAGCAGCGAAAAGCCCGATCCAGAGCAACGCGTACCCCAGGACGAAGAACACATCCGACCACATCCCGTATGTCAAGAGACGGAGGGTCGAAACTTTGAATTGCCCGACAGCTTCGACGTTTCGCGAAGACAGGACCAAGGCCTTCAGCGCAAGGTTGTAGACCACGAAAGGGAGCAGGAGGCTGAGCAAGTAAACCCACTCCCGGCGGCTTAGAAGCGCTCTTGAGGAGCCCGAAACTTTCACCTTGTTATCCTCGACTTCCCGACCGACAAAGTCCTTGAACTCTGGAGATTTTACAGAGATTTAACAGAACCCGTCAACAACGGCTGTCTCGAGCTCGTCTCCTTTCGATCTCGTAACGTGGTATCCGAAGCTTTGTGGCACGAAGTCGAGGCTGTAATACCGATCAAGTTTATTGATGACGTAATGGGTCGATAGCTTCCACCCACCAGGAGAAACCGGCGAGTTGCTGTAAGCGAGCGGGTTCTTCCCAGAGTAGGGCTCGAGAGTTCGGGTGAGCGCCTCTTTTAGTAGCTCAACGGTCTCGAATGTCTTGTTGGAGAGCGCCCGCCTGAACTCTTGGAACCATCTCTCGACCGGTTCAGCTCCGGGGAGCAGGCTGGCAGCGCCAATAGGCTCACATTTTCGGAATGCGCGATGCTCTCGGAGAGGTGGCTGGGTGCGTTATCGAGCACGACCACCAGATGATAGTTGGGATAGACCTCGCCGCCGAGGTGCTTCAAGGATGTCTCGAAACAGGGGCCGTCCACGTTTGGCAGGTAAGCGCGGAAGAAGCTCTCCCCGCTCGCGGGATCCACCGCTGCGTAGAGGTAGGTCCACTCGTAAGAAGTGCGCCTCACGATGATGTAGGGCAGACGAAACCCCTTGGGACAATAACGCCTTCTCTGTGCCAGATGATCAGCCCGAAACGTGCCTCATCGAAAGCCAAAACCTTCAGCGGCTTCTTCTCGGGTTCGCGCTCACGCTCGCCGATCCGCCTTACCTCATCGGCGAACTTTTTTGAAAGCCTCCTGCTTTTCGGGGTCGGCCTTCTCGTGCCGAGGACGCCTCATCTTGAAGTTCGAGGCGCGCATCTTGCGCTGCGAAGCGCGGGCCGGGGCTCGCCCGCGTGTTCGGGCTCAGCGCGGTCTGGTACCCAGCACGCTCTCGCATTTTCGCAGGGCCTGCTCCTCGGGGGCGTAGTGCTCGTAAGTAATGGGGACGAAGCGATCCAGGCCGAATCCGGCGAGGGTGGGGGAGATGTGCGGGCCCGCGTTGATCGCCAGCAGTACGGCGCGCAGGCGTTCCTTCAGCTCCGGATGCAGGCCCGAGCGGAGCACCACCGGTTGGATCGGGAACGGTCCCCAGGACTCTATCACCCGCAGCCGCTCTCCCAACTCCGGGGCGGACTTTAGTTTGATCTTCAGAACGTTCGAGTCGATAGCTGCCGCGTCCACCTCGCCCCCGGCGACCATCCGCATAGAGTTCAGGTGGGACTCGGAGCAGAACACCCGGTCGAAGAAGCCCCCGTCTTCGCCTATCTCCGCCAGCTTCTTCAGCAAGTTGTAGTAGCCGCTCAGAGAGCACGGGTCGTTGTAGGCCCACGAACGGCCCCGGAGGTCGAGAAAAGACCGGGCCGGGCTCTCGCGGCGCACGATGACCTCGGAGAAGTACACGGGCCGTCCCGGCGTCCGATCGTCGCCGAACACCGCCGCCGCCGGGAGCAGCTCCACCGGCGGACTCTCCAGCTCGCGCAGCCAGAAAAACGAAGGAGTACACATGAAACCGACATCGGCCTCTCCCTCCGAGAACGGGTCGCTGCCTCCCCTCACCGGTCCCGAGACCCACGGTACCACCGAGAGCGAGGCTCGCTGCCCCAACGCCTGCCGCACATGCTCGACGACCACCTCGAAGAACGCTCGAGGGATACCGGGAGAGAGGTAGGTCACGAAGCGAAGCTCCGCCGGACGTTCCACCCCGAAGGCTGAAGGCCGAGGGCTAATAGACGAGCCTCCTGCGCACCGCCGCCGAGAAGCGGTCCACAACCAGCACCGCGACGATGGTCGCCCCGACCAGCGTGGCGACCTTCGGGTAGTCGAAGAGGTTCATGGAGATCAGGATCTGCTGCCCTATCCCTCCGGCCCCGACGAAGCCCAGGATGGTTGCCGAGCGGATGTTGCACTCCCACTGGTAGAGCGTGAGAGAGGTGAAGCCGCTTATCGCTTGCGGCAGCCGCCCGAAGAGGAAGGCCTGCAACGCCCCCGCCCCCGTCGCCCGCAAAGCCTCGACCGGACGGGACGGCACCGACTCCAGCGTCTCGCTCAAGAGCTTGCCCAGGATTCCGGCCGAGTGGACCGCGAGGGCTAAAGTGCCGGGGAAGGGCCCCAGGCCCAGAGCCACCACGAAGACCAGCGCCCACAAAATGTCCGGGACGGAGCGGAAGACGTTCAGGATGAAGCGCGAGAGGTGGTAGGGAACGACTCTCAAGAGGCGTTCGCCGCGCGAAGCGCCGACCGTAGCGTCCTCTCCCGTCGCGAAAGCGGCGAGCGGGAAGGCGACCACGGCCCCCATGAGCGCGCCGAGGAACGACATCTGGAAGGTCTCGAGGACGCCCCTGGCGGTGGTCTGGAGGGTCCTGGCCGAGAGGTCGGGCGGGAACATCCCGGAGATAAATCTCTCGATGGGACCGGTGCTGGAGAGGAGCTCGACGAGGTCGAAACCGACGCCCGCGGCGCTCCAGCCCGTCAGGCCGAGGATGACGAGGACGACGAGGGCCGGTTTCCAGCTTACGCGCGGGACCGCGCCGCCTATGCGGGGCTGCTCAGTGCGAGGAGACGCCATCACGGCCCTCCGCTAGTTGTATCGGTTCTTTGGGGCCCCCGTCTCCCTGGGGCTCGGGGAGCACCACCTCCTGGTGCGGGTCGTCGCCCGCGTAGATCTCGTTTAGCGCCTCTTCGGAGAGCCGTTCGGGAGGTCCGTCGAAGGCGACCTGTCCCTCGCGCAGCGCCACGACGCGTGGGAACCGGCGGGCTAGCCCCACGTCGTGCAGGTTGACCATGAGGGTGGCGCCCTCGTGATTGAGTTCCAGCAGCGCCTCGAAGACGCGCTCGGTGGTTACGGGGTCTACCGCCGCGAAGGGCTCGTCGGCGAGGACGAGGTCGGGGCTCTGGACCAGGAGGCGCGCCACCGCCACCCGCTGCTGCTGGCCGCCGGAGAGGTCGGCCGTCCTGGCCCGGGCCTTGTCCCCGAGGCCGACGCGGTCTAAAGCGCCCGCCACCCGCGAAGCCAGAGCGGCGTCGGGGCCAGCCAGGAAGGTGCGTAGGGTCGCCAGGGCGCCCATGCCGCCGACCTCGCCCAGGGCCGCGTTGACGCCCGCGGGGAGTTGCGGGACCAGGTTGTAGGCCTGGTAGATGGAGCCGATCCGGCGCCGGACCCCCTTCAGCTCCCCCTTCGAGAGGGAGTAGAGATCCCGCCCGCCGACCGTAACCCTGCCGCCGCTCAAAGCGACGCCCCTCGTCAACACCCGGAAGAGTGTGGTCTTGCCGGCGCCCGAAGCCCCGACGACGGCGAGCCTCTCCCCGGGCTCCACCTCGAGCGTCGCGCCGTCGAGGGCCGCGGTCCCGCGAAACGAGACCACGGCCTTCTCCAGGGCGAACCCCCGGGCGGAGGGCTCCTTACTGCGCGGTGAGGAGGTCAAGTTCCGTCGCCTGCTCTTCCACGTAGGCGTAGTCTGAGGCATCGACTTCCTCGTAGCCCTCCGCGCGCAACAGATCCAGGAGCGCCGGGTCGTCTATGCCGAGGAAGGCCTGGATGATGTCCTCTTTCAGGTCGTCGGAGAGGGCGTTGCGGACCACCCAGGGGTAGCCCTCTATGGGCTCGGACTCGTCGATGACGCGGACGCTGCCCTCCTCGACGGTGCCCTCCTCCTGCAGGTTGTAGAGGATGCGATCCTCCAGGCCGCCCCCATCCACCTGTCCGTTCGCGACCGCCTGCGCCGTGGCGTCGTGGCCGTTGGTGTAGTTGAAGTTCCCGAGGTCCGTCCGGTAGTCGATGCCCGCGTCCCTGAGCATGATGGCCGGGTACAACGAGCCCGAGGTGCTCGAGACGCTCCCGAAGGCGAAGTCCCTGCCTTCGAGCTCCGAGACATCCTGTATCTCGCTGTCGGCCGGTACGATGATGACGGAGCCGTACGTCGTGTCGCCGGTCCTCGGGTTGATCTCCGTGACCAGCGGGACGACGTCCCCCCGGTTGCGGGCCTGGACGTAGGTGAGGCCGCCGAAGTACGCGAGGTCCAGCTCGTCGTTGACCATCGCCTCGACCACCGCGCCGTAGCTGACCGGCACTGTAAGCTCCACCTCCCGCCCGAGCTGCTCCGAGAGGTAATCGCCGAAGGGCACGTAATTCGCTTCCACGCTCTCCGGGTTCTGGTTCGGTATCAGGCCGACCCTCAGCGGATCCGGGTCGCCGGACCCCTGTTCGCCTCCACCACCTCCACCACCTTCGGCGCCCCCGCCACCGCCACAACCCACCAGGACCAGAGAGACCAGAGAGATCGCTATTAGCGCGTAAAACCTACGAATCATGAATTCTCCTTTCCGGGGCAAGCCGAAGACCTCGACCGCCAGAGAACGGGTTCCTTTGCAACAGTGGAGATAAGTCTCGTGTCCACACAGTATAAGTACCTTCGTCAGAGTTCATCGTTACCTCCTAAAAGAGTTCGCCGAGGTAGCTCAACGCCAGAAGAACCACCAGAGACCCGAGTACCACCCGGATCCAGAGGTCCGGCAGGTACCTCTGGGCTCTGGCTCCGGCGTAGGTCCCCGCGAGCCCGCCTATCCCAAAGACCGTGCCCAATAGCCAATCGGGGGCTACCGTCGCCCCCGCCCCGAGGTCGGTCGCGGCCAGTAGCTGGTAGAACGCAACGCCCGCCGCCGAGGTCAAAAAGGTCGCTATGAGGGCTGCTCCGGCGACGGTGTACACGGGCAACCCGAAGATGAGCACGAAGAACGGGGCGATGATGGACCCGCCGCCGATGCTGTAGATGCCGCCGATAACGCCCACGACCAGGGACAGGAGAAGTGCCGGGATCGTGTCGAAGGAGAAGCGTCTGCCTCCGAACTCGTACTCTATCCTGCGCGGCGAGATGCTGGTCGTTCTTACCACCCCTCCGACCGGGAACCTTCCCTCGCCCGAGCCGGCTTCCGGAGGCCGCTGGGCGGGAGCGCGCAGGCGTCCGAGGGCCTCGAGGAGCAGCCTGGCCCCCAGGTAGAGGAGCACGCATCCGACGAATACCTTGAAGGCGCGGGGGTCGGCCAGGTATCTCACCCTCAGGACGGCCCCGACGAAGACGCCGGGGAGTGTCCCGAGGACCACCGTCCAGGCCAGCGGCCAGACTATCCGCCGCTCCCGGACGTAGCGGTAGATCCCCCCGGGGGTCGCTACAACGTTGTAGATCAGGTTGGTCGGGCTGACGGCCGGGCTGGTGAAGCCCAGGACGCTGACCTGGAACGGGAGCAACAGGAAAGCCCCCGAGACCCCGGCGGGCGTGGTCAGTAGGGATATAAAGAACGCCGCCAGCAGCGGGAAGAGCGGGTTGACCTCGACGCCCGAGACCGGAAAGTACAACCATCCTCCTCGACCTCAACGTGCTATGCAATAGAATCGGCCCGGCACGAAGGCTAAGCCAGCTCGCCGTTGCCGGTGAGTATCATAACGTCCGTGGCTTTGACCAGGGCCGTCACCTCCTGGCCGATCTCCAGACCGAGTTCGTCGGCGCTCTCGCGGGTGATGAGGGCGGTCATCGTGTTGTCTCCGACCCGGATCGTTACCTTCGCCGCCGCCTCGCCCTTCACGACCTCGGTTACGGTGCCAGGAAGCCGATTGCGCGTGCTCAGTTTAGCCATGTTTCTCCATCCCTCTCTATCTCCAACAATTGGTTTCGGTTCTCTCTATCTTCGCTGCCACCGGCGGTTCCGGAGGGCTCGTGTTCCTCACTCGATCTCCTCGTACCCGAAGCCTTGCAGGATCTCCTGGCCCTCCGGCGTGAGGATGAAGTCCAGGTACTCCCGTGCCAGCTCGGGGTTTGGCGCGTTGCTCACCACGCCGGCGTAGTTGAACGCTTTTACGTTGTACTCTTCGGGGATCTCGACGACCTCTACCTGATCGGCGATGTTGGGCGTGACGTCGGTCCTGTAGACTATCGCCGCCTCGCCTTCGCCTAAGGCTATCTTCTGCGCTACTTCTCTGGTGTTCGTCTCTTCGGAGACGACCTGATCCTGGACCCTCCTGGAGAAATCCGACCCGTAACCCTCGTTGGCATTCTCGAAGATCTGGCGCGTGTACTTGCCGATGGGGACGGTGTCCACCCCGATCACGAGCTCCACCGGCTTCGCGCCCAGGTCTTCGAGGCCCTCGATACCGGCCGGGTTGCCGCTGGGCACGACGATGACCTCTTCGTTCTGCGACACCTCGGAGAACGAATCTATGAGCCCCTCTTCCTGGGCCTGCTCGGCGTAATCGAGGTCGGCGGAGAGGAAGAGGTCGCCCGACGCGCCCTGCTGAAGTTGGAGGAACAACACCTGCGTACCGGCGTAGTTCGATTCGACCTGCGCTTCTTCGTGCTGGCTCTCGAACTCCTCGGTGATCGCGTCGTTGGCGTCGGTGAAGTTGGCCGCGACGAAAGCGGTTAGCGTCCCTCCTCCGATCTCGGCGCCGCCGGTTGCCACCGCGTAGCCGCCGACGACGGCGAGCACGAGGAACAACGCCAGCAGCGCGATGCCCCTGGTACCCGACAGAGGACCTCTCCCGCGGGTTCGGGGTGAGAAATCTTCTTCTCCTTCGAGCTCGCCCTCCGTCCTCGTCGGTACCGGAGGCTCCGAGGTCCGGACGGGACGAACGTCGTCCGGCGAGACACGCCCGAACACCGTGTCTCCGACGTCGAACTCGCAGTCCTCGATGTCGCAAGAGCCGGGGATGTCGGCGAGCAGGGAGGGGACCTTGTCGCCTTCGAGGGTGAGCCGCGTAAACGCTCCCATCGAGGCGATGTCCCGTACGCGCCCCCGCCACTCGTACTCTTCGCCCGCCGGCTCGTGCGCGACCGATACGCGCCACGGATCGAAGGCGACCTGCCTCTTGTCTCCGTTGCCTACGGGCGCCAGGTTGGTCTCGGTGAAGGTGGCGACGAAGGCGTTCGCGGGGTATCGGGAGATCTCCTGCGCCGTTCCGGACTGCAGAATCCTGCCGCGCTCCATGACGGCTATCTTGTTACCGAGGATGCGCGCGTCCTCGTAGTCGTGGGTTACGACGATCGTGGGTATGTTGAGGCTCTCGAGGATCGCGCGCAGCTCCGACCTGACCCGGGTGCGGGTCGTGACGTCCAGGGCGCTTAGAGGCTCATCCAGCAGCAGGTACGCGGGACGCCGCGCCATCGCCCGGGCCAGGGCGACCCTCTGCTGCTCGCCCCCCGAGAGGTTGCCGGGCTTCGCCGCGGCGAGGTGGCGGATGCCGACGAGGTTGAGGGCGTCCGGGATCCGCTTCTCCTGCTCTTCCTGGCTCAGGCGAGAGATGCCGTAGGCGATGTTGTCCGTGACCGAGAGGTGCGGGAACAGTGCGTAGTTCTGGACCAGAAACCCTACGTTGCGTTTTTCGGGGGGCACGTTCCTGCCCGTTTCGGTATCCAGGAGCACGCGCCCGTCCAGCTCGATGCGGCCCCTGTCGGAGTCCAGCAGACCGGCCAGGAGGCGGAGCATGGTGCTCTTGCCGCATCCCGAGTAGCCGATCAGGGCAAGCGTCCCGGTCCCAACCTCGAGCGACACGTCGAGCGAAAAGTCGCGGAGGCGCTTCTCTAGCGTGAAGCTGAGCAAAGGAACGGTCTCCTCTCTCTAAGAAAAAGCACGTTGCCGGCGGTTGATCAGACCCACGAGCAATAGCAGGATGAAGGCCACGGAGAGCAACAGTGCGGATATGGCGACGGCCACGTCGAAGTTTGACTGCAACGCCGTGTATATGGCCAGCGGCATTGTCTGCGTGCTTCCGGGGAGGTTGCCGGCGAACACGATGGTGGCGCCGAACTCGCCCAGAGCCCGGGCCAGGCTGAGTGCGGCGCCGGAGATCAAACCCGGCAAAGCCAACGGCACGGTTATGCGCAGGAACGTGCGCCAGGGCGACTCCCCGAGCGTGCGGGAGACCGCGAGCAGCTCGTCGTCCACGGCCTCGAAGGCCTGCCTCGCCGCGAAGACGTAGAACGCCGCGGCGATAAAGACCTGGGCCATGATCACGGCGATCCACGTAAAAGCCACACCGACACCAAATGCGGAGAGCGTCCCGCCGAGGAGGCCGAGGTTGCCGAAGACCAGTATGAGCCCGACGCCGGCCACGGCGGGGGGGACCACGATCGGCATCTGCAGGGCGACCTCCAGGATCCTCTTGCCGCGAAACGAGTACTTCGCGACCCAGTAGGCGAGCGGGGTGCCGAAGACCACGATGATCGACAGCGAGACGAGCGTGGTCTCGAGGCTGAGAAGAAGCGCCTGGTATGCTATCTCCGTGTTGAGGTTCGAGATCAGCTCTAGGGGACTCCTCGAAATGAACACCGAGATCAACGGCAAAAACAGAAACGCGAGCATCACGGAGATGGCCAAGGCGAGCACGAGACGCCCGAGCGTACTCAGCGCGGACGAAGCTACCCCTTCTTTCCAGGTCACCGCGACGTCGCGTCGCTCGCCGATACTCCTCACACGCATTTCCCTTTCATAACCTATAGATTATGTCAACTCAAAGCAAAACTTATGACCGTAGGCTAATTATTCAGACCGGCGGTGTCAAGAGTTGGGACTGCCACGAGCGAGCCGTTTAAGCATTCTGTAAGAAATAGGCGGGGGATTAGCGAGACTCGTCGCTCCGGTTATCTCTGGGAGCGCCCTTCACCTACGCTACTTCTTTGCGCCGGCGGTTCCGGTGCAGATCTCGACAAAGGCCTCGGCCGCCGGGGAGAGTGGCCGGTTGCGTTCGGTTACGAGCACGAAGGGTCGCAGAAAGGCAAGCCCCCGAACCTCGAGCGCGCGCACCTCCGTCTGATCCCTCACCGTGCGCGCGGGGATGACGCCTATCCCCGCGCCCGCCGCGACGGCGCCGGCGACCGCCGCGTTGGACCCGAGCTCCATCGCCACCCGCGGCGTGACCCCGATGGCCGCTAGAGCGTCCTCCACGACGCGGCGCGTCGCCGACCCCTCCTCCCGCAGCACGAACGGCCGATCGGCGAGGTCCGACGGCGTTACTTCGGTCCCGGCGAGCGGGTCGCCGGCGGCGACCACCACTACCAGTTCGTCCCGCCCGATGACGGTGCCCATCAGCCGGGGATCCTCCACGTCGCGGCCCACAACCGCGACCTCGATGTCGCGGTTCAGGAGGGCGGCTATGGTCTCCTCGGTGTCGACGATATGCACGTCGAGCGCCACCTCCGGGTGGTGGGCGGAGAACTCCACCGCGAGGCGAGGCATCAGCAGCTCGCCCGGCGTCGAGGATGCCCCAACGACCAGCCGCCCACGCGGACCGGCGTGACGCGCCACCTCCGCCTCCAGGGCCGCGAGGTCTTCGAGCACCCGCCGGGCGTGCCCCGCCAGACACTCCCCGGCAGGCGTCGGTTGCAGCCGTCGTCCCCTCGTCAGCAGCGTCACCCCGAAGCGCTCCTCCAGGGCGTGCAGGTGGTTCGACACGGCCGGTTGCGTCATCCCCAACTCCCGCCCGGCCGCCGAGAGCGAACCGTGCTCCAGGATGGAGAGAAAGACGCGCAAGCTCTGGATGCTGATCCCCACCGCCGCAACATATCAAGGGCAGACGACAGGGTCAACGAGACGTGTTTTCTCGAGACATGCTTGATACTCAAAGAGGAGGTTTCTTAGATCCGGGACATCTTCTCGGGTTCGGCTATGGCTACATCTACCTTTTTGGCAGGTGGTCGATGATACGAAAGCGGTCGCCAGTACACACGACGACTTTAGACTTCGCGTTGCTGTTGATCGTCACCGAGGTAACCCGGCAGCGGCTCTCGGACTACTCCATTATCAACGCTTCCCGGCTAAAGCGATTTGCGCACCCTGCGTCTCGAGTGGGAGGGCGACGTCTTCTTGCTGAAGGATGACCCGTTGCGGGATAGGTTAGAGTGGAGTATCCGTACCCCGCGTGAGCCGATACCTGGGCATCAGAACGAAAGGGCGCTTCTGTAAATGAACACCGGCGAGCGGTGGTTCCGATCCGGCGGGGAAGGATGGTACCCCGGCCTCTACGAATGGTTCTTCAGCAAGACCCGGAAGGGAATCGCGCTCCGGGCGCGGGAGGAAGAGATCGTGTACGAGATGCTCGCAACAGCCCTGGAGCCCGACCACTTGGTCGTAGAGTTCGGGTCCGGGACGGGAAACTACACCGTGCCCCTGGCTCGCCGCTGCGCCGGGATGGTAACCGTGGAAGTCTCGGAGGAGATGCAGGGATACCTGCGGGAGCGCCTCCTCCGGGAGGGGCTGACGAACGTGGAGACCCGGCCGGGGCGCCTGGAAGATGGATTGGGCACGCCCGAGAAGTTCGACGGGGCGCTTGCCATGGGTCCCTTCTTCTACGTCCGGAACCTGGAGGAAGGCCTGCGGACGCTAATATTTAAGTTTATTAAACGTGTTGGAACAAGCAGGATCGGAATAACGGCGGTGCTCCGTCGGGTTTTCGTTTATTCGTACTAGATTTAGGTGTAGGGTGACGTTACAAGCTTGCTACCCTGGCGGCTACCTATGGGCTCTGAGGGCTCGGCCCCGGTCTCTAGTTCACGTTCCGGAGGTCGCATTCCTAAGCCAGTCCCGGGCGGCCTGAATCTCTTCCGGCCCGATGCCGTGCCCGCCGGGCTGCCAGTCGAGGGTGACCGCGGCGCTGGATTCCCGCAACAGCTGCGCGAGCCGCTCCGTGTTCTCGGGTGGCACCATCTGGTCGGAGCGTCCGGCCGCCAGGTAGACCGGCGTGCCCGAGAGGTCGGGCGGGTTCTCCGGCTCGAACGGCACCATAGCCCGCAGCAGTACCGCTCCAGCTAGCAAGCGCGGGTGGAGCAAAAGCAGGCTCGCCACGATGTTGGCGCCGTTCGAGAAACCGGCCGCGAAGAGGCGGCCCGGATCGAAGTCGTACTCGGAGGCGGCTCGTTCGACGAACCCCGCGAGCTCGTGGGTGCGGTTCACGAGGTCCTCGTGGTCGAAGACGCCCTCGGCGAGCCGGCGGAAGAAGCGGGGCATACCGTGTTCGAGGACCTTGCCCCGCGGGCTCAGGAGCGCGGCCCGCTCGTCGAGCATGCGGCCGACGGGGAGCAGATCGTTCTCGTCGCCGCCGGTCCCGTGCAGAAGGAGCAGGGTCGGGGCGTCGGGCGCCTGGGCCGGGAGGAAGCGGTGGACGAAGCTAAGCGATTCTCCGGCCACCTTCTAGCCCTCCTCGTGGGGTAGGTGAACGGGGGGGAGGACCTCTTCGATGCGCTCCCGGTCCTTCTCCAGCCAGGGCGGGAGCTTCAGGCTCTCGCCGAGTTGGTCCGGGTCTTCGTCCACGGCGAAGCCGGGCGGGTCGGTGGCGATCTCAAAGAGGACTCCACCGGGCTCGCGGAAGTAGATCGAGCGGAAATAGTTCCGGTCGAGGACGGGAGTGACGTGGAGGCCGCGCGCCTCCAGCTCCTCCCGCCACGCCTCCTGCGTCTCGTCGTTCGGCGCCCGCCACGCGACGTGATGCACCGTCCCGACCGCCGTCTGCCCGGCGGCCCCTCCCGGCAGGGCCAGAACGTCCGCGAAGCTCCCGCCCGAGCCCGCCGAGAGGTATCGCGTCCGGCCGTCCCTTTCTTCGACTTTCTCGAAGCCCAGGAGGTTGGTGAGGACGTTCTCGGCTACCTCCCCCGACCGCTCCGAGAGCGTCACGCCGGGGATGCCCCGGATCGCGTACTCTGGGGGCACCGGGCTCCGTTCCCAGATCTCTCCGCCGACCGTCCCGCCCCGGGCGACGAACTCTACCGCGAGCCCGTCCGGATCGCTTATGGTAAGCACCGTCTCGTCGAAACGCCGGACGGGCTGCTCGAAGCGGACACCGTGCTGCAAGAGGCGCTCCACCCAGTAGCCCAAAGAGTCTTGCGGCACGGCGAAGGAAGTCACGCTCACCTGGCCGGTCCCGATGCGTCCCCGCGGTACGCCGGGCCAGGAGAAGAACGTCATGATAGTGCCCGGGTTCCCGGCCGCGTCCCCATAGTAGAGGTGGTAGCTGCCCGGGTCGTCGAAGTTCACGGTCCTCTTCACCAGGCGGAGGCCGAGCACGCCCGCGTAGAAGTCCACGTTCTCCTGTGGATCTTCGACGATGGCGGTCACGTGGTGAATCCCCGCGAACTTTACGCTCATGTCGCTCCTCCCGCTCTTCCCGTGCGCCTGCGCCGACGACCGCCGCGACAGTCTATCGCAACCGGTGTTTTGCGTAAGTATGGACCTTGACGCGAATTTTCGGGCGCCGTAGAGTGTCTTCGCCGATCGGTGTGAGCGGCACGAAGAGGGACGAGAAAGAGGGCCTCGCATGGGGGTACGAGACGATCCGGCCGGGTGGGGAGTGAATGGTCCGGGCGCGGCTTTTTGCGCTAGCGCCATTCCCCTTCGATCCGTAGCCAAGATTCGGCTAGCGTTAGATCTTGGTACTTCTTTCTGATACCCGCGTCGCTGGGATGGTCGGATAGCCAACTATCCGCCGCCGCTTTTGCCGTCCTGATATCGTCCGTGTTTTGGCTGCCAGCGCCGCCCGGATCTGGTCTATTAGCCGCTGGTGTTTATCTTCCATACCCCCAGCATAGCGCATCCCCTAGTTACGCTATACGGCCGTCTAAGCGCCTGCGGGGTAGTGAGGCTACAATGGACGGCATGCAGAACTTCAATTTACCGCAACCGGTTCAGGTAACAGACACAACATCGGCAGAAGACTTCCACCGGAAGCTGAGGATGCGCGAATCGGCGCTACATGACGCCCTTGAAGAAAACGAAACCGTTACGATGGAATTGCACACGTCCGCCGGGGAGATAATCCGGGTTCAGGATGTGGGTTATTACCAGGACACTGACACCCTAGCATTCCAGGGGTTCGACGGCGCAAACAACCTGTGCCAGATAATCGCAAAGGTACAGGGTCTTCAGGTGTTGTTCAGGGTTATCAGGGTAGCCGAAGACCAGGCCCCCAAGCGAATAGGATTCTACGCCGAAGATCCCCAACCGGTACAGGCCGAACAAACGGAAGAAGGCGACGCCCCGTCACGCCGTCAGGAACTTATGGACCTGATGACTAGCGCCGGAACCCCTACCCAAGTAGCGGTTGCTAGGGCCGCTGCGGACAGTTGGCTGGCTAACCATCCTAGCGATGGCGATGTGCGCGCTGCCCGCGATCAGCTACCGGACGTTTATCCTGCGGGGGATTAAGTAAGGGTATCCGCCAGCGCCGCTGTATAGCCGTCTGCCGGCCTGTGGGGTAGTCGGTAATGGTTTCGTACCGGCGGTTATTCCTGCGACCACGTTGACGGTGACGCTCGTATGCGATTCTGATCTTTCCGACCTACCAAAACCGGAAGTTCCGACCTACCAAAACCGAAGCGGCGGTCGTCTACCAATCTTAAGATGCTGCGAAACTCCGCTTCAAGGTCTATCATCATCTTGCTGAGATCGTTATTCACCCACTCCTTAGTCTCCGCTGCCCGCCTTTCAGCAATTTCAGACAGTTTTGCGGTGTCTTCCTCCTCACTCAACCCACAAACTACCAGACGTTATCGACAACCCCCCAACTTTTATGCCGCACACGCTTAGTAACTATCTCGAAAGGGACAGGCGGTGTTGGCGACGGTACCAGAGTAGGATGCAGGAACTTGATCACAGGTAGTTCTTCGCCTTCTTCTCGTAGCGTACCATACCGCCCGGCACTTCGACAGCCAGCCCAGCGTGCGTCCCACCACCCACCGCCTCGCCGGGTAGCGCTTCTCGCGAGCCTCGTCGGCTTCTCTTCGCCGATATGTGCGCGATACCGCTCCCTTTGTTGTCGTAGCCCTTGTCCAGAAAGGTGCTGGGACGCTTCACCGGTGGGCTTCGGACGCTCGAGCACGATCGCGTCGAGGGTCGCGGCCAAGAGCTTGTCGTCGCGCACGTTGGCTCCGGCGACGTTCACCACGGAGAGCGGTCCTCCGTCCGCCTCGACCAGCAGGGAGCGTTTCACGCCTTTCTTGGCCCGATCTGTGGGGTTGGGGCCCGTGAGGTCCCCCCAAAACGGGACTTGCCCATCGCCCCGTCGGCCGGTGCCACTCCCAGTTCACCCCGTCCTTCGCACTCCTCGACCGAGCCCAGCGGTCCAGGACCCCAAACTCGACCCACCGTTGGAAAGCGGGCCGGGTCGTCGGGAAACTCCTTCGGAAAGCGGTTCCACTGGCAGCCGGTGCGAAGCCGGTCAAGACGACGGCGTCGAGGACGGCCCGCTGGTCCACGCGAGGGCGACCGGTCCTCTTAGGCGGGTCGTACTCGGCGAGGATTGGCTCGATCCTCTCCCACAGCTCGTCCGGCACGCGCAGATCGTCGGGAGGGGTTTCTCCTCGGTAGTCGCATGCTCGGTCATCCGTGCGCCTCCTCTTCGGGGAACGTCGCCGATGATACCCGACAGCGGGAGTTTCGAGATAGTTACTAGAGCGAGTTTTGCAAACGAGAAGCCGGGGCGTCATCGGGCGAAAATGGTTCACGCCGCCCGGACCAGCCGGCGCAGCATTAGCCTGCTCATTGCCCCGTAGATCATCGCCTCCGCGGTCTCAACCAGTCCTTCTGCCGCGACATCGCCACGCGAATCAACCAACCAGCTTTTCCTCCGCGACCGCCACAGCTGCCGGTCCGGGTGATGGGGCACTTGGGACAGCTGGCGCCGCAACCACTCGCGAAACGCCCGTGTACGCGCCCGTCGGCCCAGAGCAGCTCCATTCTCGCCCTTTCCCATCCTCTAGCAATCGTCTTCCACCGTCCCGGTCGGGGAGGCGCGCCGTGAACCCTCGCGGCCAGCACTAGCCCGCCCGTGTCCACCAGAATGTGGCGCTTTCGTCCGGCCAGACGCTTCGCTCCGTCGTAGCCGCGTTCCAGTCCGCCCACCGGGGTGTCTTCACCACTTGGCTGTCGATGACGGGGTCGCGGTCGCGCCCCTCCGCCTCGCGCACCGCCTCACGAAGCCGGTCGTGGGCTCGGCGCAGCCGGCCATCGATCCTCCACTTGCGGAAGTGGTAGTAAACGGTCTGCCAAGGCGGGTACTCCCTCGGGAGCATCCGCCACGAACACCCGCTCCTGAGCAGGTAGAACACCGCGGTCACGTGCCTCAGCGGCCACTTCGGCGGACGGCCGCGCTTCTCGGTTGATGATAGCAGCGTTCGAGGATGGCCCACTCTTCGTCGGAGAGCGGACGGGTAGCGGTGGGGGCATGAACGGCGTCGACGATCATCGGGTGAACTCTCTCAAAAACGGGAGTTCGCATCCTACTCCGACGCGGGAACGCGCAAAACTCTCTTCGGACCCAAAACTCTTTCTAAGGAAAATAAGAACAGGGAACTACAAACCGCATGGCGGGAAAACGGGAAGGGGTGATAATACCGTTAGCGAAGGGAGAAAGCGGACAAGGGAAAGGTGTCCAATGCCAGATTACGTTTTGGCGATAGATCAGGGGACCACGGGGACGACGGTGCTCGTCTTCGACCACGACGCGGCGCTCGTGGGCCGGGCGTACTCGGAGTTTACGCAGTATTACCCCAAGCCGGGCTGGGTCGAGCACGACGCAAACGAGATCTGGGACGTCTCGATGCGCGTCGTCGAGCAGGCTTTGGACGACGCGCAGGTAAGCGCCAACCAGCTCGCCGCCATCGGCATCACCAACCAGCGCGAGACCGCCGTCATCTGGGACAGGCAGACGGGAGAGCCCGTCCACAACGCCATAGTATGGCAGGACCGGCGCGGGGCGGAGATCTGCGATCAGCTCTCCGAGCAGGGCTACGACGAGATGGTGCGGGACAAGAGCGGCCTTACGATAG
The DNA here is from genome assembly GCA_030448125.1 of Rubrobacteraceae bacterium. Lineage (GTDB taxonomy): Bacteria > Actinomycetota > Rubrobacteria > Rubrobacterales > Rubrobacteraceae > Rubrobacter_F. The sequence goes on from JAUJNO010000007.1 coordinate 115,972, forward strand.
ACGCCTACTTCTCCGGCTCGAAGGTCAAGTGGATGCTAGACAACGTCGAGGGCTTGCGCGAGCGGGCGCAGAACGGCGAGGTCGCCTTCGGCACCATAGACTCCTGGCTCGTCTACAAGCTCACCGGCGGGCGCGAGCACATAACCGACTACTCCAACGCCTCGCGCACCCTCCTCTACAACATCTACGACCTCGGTGGGACGACGATCTCTTGGAGATGCTCACCGTGCCGCGCGAGATCCTGCCGGAGGTCAAACCCTCTTCTCACGTCTACGGCAACACCGACCCCGGGACGTTCTTCGAGGTCGAGGTTCCGGTGGGTGGCGTGATCGGGGACCAGCAGGCCGCCCTTTTCGGGCAGGCCGCCTACGAGAAGGGCCTCGCCAAGAACACCTACGGCACCGGCTCCTTCGCCCTGATGAACACCGGCGGCGAGCCGATGAGGAGCGAGGGTGACCTGCTCACCACGATAGCCTGGGGCATCGGCGACGAGCCGGTCCAGTACGCCCTCGAAGGCGCCATCTTTATAACCGGCGCCGCCGTTCAATGGCTCCGGGACGGCCTCGGCATCATAAAGGACGCCGCCGAGACCGAAGAGCTCGCCCGCAGCGTCGACTCAAACGACGACGTCTACTTCGTCCCGGCGCTCGTGGGCCTCGGCGCCCCGCACTGGGAGCCGTACGCGAGGGGTACGGTGGTCGGCATCACGCGCGGCACGACGAAGGCGCACCTTGCGAGGGCGGCGCTGGAGAGCATGGCCTATCAGACAAAGGACTGCGTCGACGCGATGGAGAAAGACTCGGGGATAAAGCTGCCGGAGTTCCGGGCCGACGGCGGCGCGGTCGCCAACACCTGGCTGATGCAGTTCCAGGCCGACCTGCTCGGGGTGCCCGTGGACGTGCCGGAGATCACCGAGACCACCGCTTTGGGGTCCGCGTACCTGGCCGGGCTCGCGACCGGTTTCTGGAACGACCGCGACGAGCTCGCCGAGAAGTGGAAGCTCTCGCGCCGCTACGAGCCCGAGATGTCCGACGAGGAGCGCGAACGGCTGCACGGGCGCTGGAAGGAGGCCGTCGAGCGGTCCAAGAACTGGGCCCGCGAGGCGGTCGACTCGCCGCTCGGCTAGCCATCAGACCAGGGGAAGGAGGAACATGAAGAAGGTCATCAACGCGCCCGAGAGGGTCGTCGAGGAGATGTGTCGGGGGATGGAGCTCGCCCACTCTGGGCTGCTCCGCCTGATCCCCGAGCACAACGTCCTCGTCCGCGCGGACGCCCCGGTCCAGAACAAGGTCGCCCTCGTAAGCGGTGGCGGCTCCGGCCACGAGCCGACCCACGGTGGCTACGTCGGCCCCGGCATGCTCGACGCCGCCTGCGCGGGCTCGGTCTTTACGAGCCCCACCCCCGATCAGATGCTCGAGGCTACGAAAGCGGTGGACGGCGGCGCCGGGGTCTTCTACGTCGTCAAGAACTACACCGGCGACGTCCTCAACTTCGAGATGGCCGGGGAGCTGGCCGAGGACGAGGGAATAGAGACCGACTATGTCGTAGTCAACGACGACGTGGCGGTCGAGGACTCGACTTACACTAGCGGCCGGCGCGGCATCGCGGGGACCATCTTCGTTCACAAGATCGCGGGCGCCGCCGCCGCCGACGGCAGGGACCTGGCAGGCGTCAAGGAGATAGCGGGACGCGTAAACGACAACGTGCGCTCGATGGGTATGGCCCTGACGAGCTGCGTACCGCCCGAGTCGGGGGAGCCCATCTTCGAGATCGGGGACGACGAGATGGAGATCGGGATGGGCATCCACGGCGAGCCGGGTACCGAGCGCAAGAAGATAGAGCCCGCCGACCGGATCGTGGAAGAACTGCTACAGAAGGTCCTCGGCGACAGCGTCGACTTCACGAGCCCCGGCTCCGACGTCGCGGTCATGCTCAACGGCCTCGGCGGCACGCCCCTCATGGAGCTCTACGTCGCCTACGCGCACGTCGCCGACGTCCTTATGCGCGAGGGCGTGGACATCTACAAGATGGCCTACGTTGGGGAGTACATGACCTCGCTGGAGATGGCGGGCATAAGCGTAACGCTCCTCAAGCTCGACGACGAGATGAAGCGGTACCTGGAAGCGCCGTGCGATGTCGCGGCGGGACGGCCATTCTAGAGAAGGGAGAAGAAGGTGGAAGTATACGTAGCGGAGTTTGTTGGAACCCTTATCCTCCTACTATTGGGTAACGGCGTAGTCGCCGGGGTGTTGTTGCGCAAGTCGAAGGCGGAGAATTCGGGCTGGATCGTCATAACCTTCGGGTGGGGAATGGCCGTGGCGATAGCGGTCTACGCCGTCGGCGCCATCAGCGGCGCCCACATCAACCCGGCTGTTACGGTCGGTTTGGCCTCTATCGGTGCCTTTCCCTGGGCGCAGGTCCCGGGCTACATAATCGCCCAGTTACTCGGCGCCTTCGCCGGGGCGGTCCTCTGTTACCTTGTTTACCTCCAGCACTGGAAGGAGACCGACGATCCGGTTATCAAGCTGGGCGTATTCTCTACCATCCCAGAGATCCGCAACACCGCCTCCAACTTCATCACCGAGGTGATCGCCACCGCCATGCTGGTCTTCGGCGTGGTAGCGATTGTCTCGAATGCGCAAAACTTTACTGATCAGAACCTGGCCGCGATATTCTCGATCGGCATAGTCCCGTTGGTTGTTGGTTTTCTCGTGTTCTCTATCGGGCTGTCGCTGGGTGGGCCGACGGGGTATGCTATCAACCCCGCCCGGGATCTTGGCCCACGAATCGCGCACGCCGTACTTCCGATTCCGGGCAAGGGCGGTTCGGACTGGTCGTACAGCTGGATACCGGTCGTTGGACCGCTCGT
>JAUJNO010000007.1:118940-182796 GCA_030448125.1 Rubrobacteraceae bacterium
TCTCCGGGACGGAGGGCCTCACGGCAGAGGGGCTCCAGGAGGCCATGAATGCGGGCACCAGGAAGAGTTGGAAGCTGGTCAGTGTGGTGAACGAGCCAACAAGTCAAGGCCTTATCCTGGTATGGGACCAGCAGGGGTTTATCTCCGGCTAGTTAGCGCTCCGGGCGAACCGGTGTGCTTGTCCGTAACGACGGGAGTCGCTGTGGACCTGAGCGGATAATGACGAAGCGCCCGTCTTCAATTGTCGAGGCGTTCGTCCGTCACGCCGAAAGCACGCCGGGGAAGACGTGCCTGCGCTTCGAGGGCGAGCGGTGGACCTACGAGATGCTGCGTGGACGTGCCGAGAACTTCGCCGCCGCCTTGAAGACCTGGGGCCTGGAACCGGGCGAGCGCGTCGCGCTCTACAAGGAGAACAGCCCCGACTTTCTGGCGGCCTACCTGGGCACGCACCTGGCCGGGGGCGTGGTGGTGCCGGTAAACAACCAGTACCGGCGGGGAGAGCTGCGGCACATCTTCGAGGACGCCGGGGTGCGCCTGTGCCTCACCGACGGGGAGCGACGGCCGGAGCTCGAGGGCGTGCGCGAGGAACTGCCCCGGCTGGAGGCCGTGATCGAGGCCGGCAGAGAGTTGGAGGACTTCTTGAATGCCGCCGAACCTCACGAGCCCGAGCTACCGGAGGGCGACGACCTGGCGGTGATCGCCTACACCTCCGGGACGACCGGACGCAGCAAGGGAGCGATGCTGCTGCATCGGAACCTCGTCGCGAACATAGAAGCCATATGCGAGGCCTGGAGGTGGACCGCCAACGACCACCTGCTCCTGACCCTGCCGCTCTTCCACACGCACGGCCTCATGGTCGGCGCCCACGGCACGTTCTTCTCGGGAGCGAGCGCCGAGCTCCGGCGCAAGTTCGATGCCGCCGGGGTGTACGACTCCCTGCTCGAAGGCTCGTTCACGATGTTCTTCGGGGTGCCGACGATGTACACGCGCCTGCTCCGGGAGGCGGAGGCCCGCGAGGAGCGGCCAAACCCCCTGCGCCTGTACGTGGCGGGTAGCGCCGCTCTGAGCCCGCAGGCGTTCGAGCGGTTCGAGGAGCTGTTCGGGGAGCGCATCCTGGAGCGGTACGGGATGACCGAGACGGGCATGAACCTCACCAACCCCTACGACGGCGAGCGCCGGCCCGGCACGGTGGGTGGGCCGTTCCCCGGACAGGAGGCGCGGGTGGTGGATATCGAGAGCCGTGAACCCTTGCCGGTCGGAGAGGTCGGCGAGATCGAGGTGCGCGGCCCGCACGTCTTCGAGGGGTACTGGGAGCGGCCCGACGCCACCGGGGAGGTCTTCAAGGAAGACGGGTGGTTCCGCACGGAAGATCTGGGCTCGGTAAGCGAGGACGGGTACTTCACCATAAGCGGGCGGACGAAGGAGTTAATTATCAGCGGCGGCTACAATGTCTATCCCCGCGAGGTCGAGGAGTTGCTCGAAGGGTGCCCCGGCGTGGCTGAGGTCGCCGTGGTGGGGCTGCCCGACGAGGAGTTCGGGGAGAAGGTCACCGCCGCCGTGGTGCGCGACGATGAGGAGCTGACCGCCGAGAAGGTACAGGACTTCTGTCGTGACGACCTCGCCGGCTACAAGAAGCCTCGCGAGGTCGTGTTCCTGGACGAGCTGCCGCGCAACGCTCTGGGTAAGGTGCTCAAGCACGAGGTGCGCGAAGGACTCGTCGAGAAGGAGGAGTAGGCTTTGGCGGCGACGCAGGCGATGCTGGGCGTGATCCGGACGATGGCAGCCGCGATGGAGGAGCACCGCAAGCACCTGACGAAGCTCGACTCGGAGATCGGGGACGGCGACCACGGCAACAACATGCACCGCGGCTTCCAGGCCGCCCTCGAACGCCTGGAAGGCACTGACCCCCCGACGCCGGCCGACGCCCTGAAGGCCGTCTCGATGGCGCTCGTCGGCAAGGTCGGCGGTGCCGCAGGACCCCTCTACGGCACCGCTTTCCTAAAAGCCTCGACCGCCCTCTCGGGCAAGGAGGATCTCTCGCCGGAGGACGTGGCGGAGGCTATCGAGGCGGCGCTCGCGGGCGTGAAGCAGCGCGGCAAGGCCGAGGAGGGAGACAAGACGATGGTCGACGCCCTGGCGCCGGCGGCCGGGGCCGCGAGGGAGGCGGCGTCCGCGGGCTCGGGCGTGAGTGAGGTCTTCCGGGCCGCCGCCGGGGCCGCGGGCGAGGGGGCCGAGGCGACCGTGCCGCTCATCGCCAGGAGGGGCCGGGCCAGCTACCTCGGAGAGCGAGCTATGGGACACATGGACCCGGGGGCGTGCTCGACGTACCTGCTACTCGACGCCGCCGCCAGGTCCCTGGGAGCGTAGAGAGATGGTCGGGATAGTGCTCGTCTCCCACAGCCCGGAAGTCGCAAGGGGGACCACGGAGCTAGTCCGGAGCATGGCCGGAAAGGTGGAGATGGCCGCGGTCGGAGGAGATACTGAGGGGGCCTTGGGGACGGACCCGGACCGGATCCGGTCTGCCATAGAGGGGCTCGGGGCCGACGAGGTACTCGTCTTCATGGACATCGGGAGCGCGGTGCTCTCGGCCGAGACCGTTCTCGAGACGCTGCAGCCAGAGGTGGCGGAGAAAGTGCGGCTCGTCGACGCCCCGTTCGTCGAGGGGGCGTTCGCCGCCGGCGTCCTCGCCTCGACGGGCGCGGACGCCGGAGAGTGCGTCGAGGCGGCGCGGGAGGCACGAACGGAGTCGAAGCTACACGACGAGGAGTAGATATATGGAGCGCAACGGGAGTAGTCGCGTCCCGTACGATATAGGCAGTTACCCGTTCGACCTCATCGTCGTTGGGGCCGGCATCAACGGGGCGGGCATCGCCCGGGACGCCGCGATGCGGGGCCTGAAGGTCCTCTTGATAGACAAGGGTGATGCGGCCAGCGGGACAACCAGCTGGTCAACACGTCTGATCCACGGGGGCTTGCGCTACCTGGAGTACTACGAGCTCTACCTCGTTCACGAGTCGCTCTCCGAGCGTGAGAAGCTACTGAACATAGCGCCGCACCTCGTCAAGCCTCTGCCGTTCATCATCCCGGTCTACGAGTACTCCAAGCGTGGGACGGCGCTCGTGAGGCTCGGCATGATCGGCTACGACCTCCTCTCCTGGAGCAAGTCCCTCGACCGGCACAAGATGCTCACCCGCGAAGAGGTCCTCGAACGCGTCCCCGGCCTGGAGCCCGAAAGCCTTCTCGGCGCCGCCATGTACTACGACGGCCAGGTCGAGTACGCTGAGCGGCTGGCGGTGGAGAACGCCGTCTCTGCCCACGAGAACGGCGCCGTAGTCCTCACCTACGCCGAGGTGGAGCGCCTCATCGTTGAAAACGGGAACGTGGTCGGCGTCGAGTTCACCGACCTCCTGGAGGGTGGTAGGCATACGGCGCGGGCGCCGGTGACGGTGAACGTGGCGGGGCCGTGGGTCGACGAGGTTCTGCGCAAGATGGACCTCGCGGAGGAGCGCATGATCGGGGGCACCAAGGGGAGTCACCTCGTCGTGGACCCTTTCCCCGGTGCCCCCGTGAACGAGGCGCTTTACGCCGAGGCCAGGGAGGACGGCAGGCCGTACTTCATCGTGCCGTGGAACGGACGTTACCTTATCGGCACGACCGACATCCGCTACGAGGGCGACCTCGACCTCGTGGTCGCCGACGACGAAGAGATCGACTACCTCATCAACGAGACGAACACGGTCATCCCCACGGCGAACCTGACACGCGACAAGGTCCTCTTCACATACTCGGGCGTAAGACCCTTACCCTACGAGCCCGAGGGCGCCGAGGGGAGCGTTACTCGGGGGCATCTCATCTACGACCACGCCGGGCACGACCCGAAGATAGGTGGCCTCTTCTCGATCATCGGCGGCAAGCTCACCACCTACCGCAACCTCTCCCGCGAGACGGTGGACGCGATCTACGAGAAGCTCGGTAAAAAGGCCCCCAGGTGCCGCACTGACGAGGTCCCGCTCCCCGGCGGAGCTATCGGTAGTGCCACGAACTTCGAGGAGTTCGCCGCCGACTTCAAGCTGACGAGCGGCCTCTCGGAGGAGCTTGCGACCCGGCTCCTGAAGCTCTACGGTACACGCGCCCCGGAGGTATTGGCCGAGGCTCACGGAGATCCCTCCTTGCGGGTGCCGCTCTCCCCGGAGACCGCGGTAGAGACCGGCATTATCGGGGCGGAGGTTCTGTACGCCTTTCGTCGCGAGCTGGCCGAGAAGCTCGGCGACGCCCTCCTGCGCCGGTCGATGGTTGGGATGGGCCCTAGAGTCGCCCTCGACGTGGACGAGGCCGCGGCCCGGGTCGCCGTCCAGCATCTCGGCTGGTCGCGAGAACGAGCGGAGCGCGAGGTGGGGGAGTTCCGCGACTACGTCCGGCGTTACAAGCCCAAGGACCTGCGCGAGAACGAGCCCCTCGAAGTGTAGGCGCCAGCTCTCGGACGGTGGCGCGGCGAGGAGGATGCGTGTGTCGCGTTTCACGGTCGTTCGACGCGGGTACGGCTAAAACTCGTGCGGTAGAAAAAGATCAGGAGGTACTGACATGGAGGTCGGACGTGGAGGCGAGGGCATACTCTCCGAGGACATGGCCCAGAAGCGCGAGGAGATAATAGAGCTTCTCAAGAGCGCCTACTTTGCCGAGCTGGAGACGGTGATGAACTACGTCACCAACTCAACCAACCCCGACGGCGTGCGCGCCCAGGAGATAAAGGAATCCCTTGAGGAGGACGTACAGGAGGAGCTGCAGCACGCCCAGCAGTTCGCAGCGCGCATCAAGGAGCTCTACGGCGTCGTTCCGGGATCTCTGGACTTCAAGGCCGAACAGACGCTCTTGCAGCCGCCAGAGCACCAGACGGACGTGGTGCATGTCATAAAGGGTGTCATCGACGCGGAGACCAAGGCGATCGAGCTTTACCAGCGAATCGTCGAGACCACCGAGGAGGCTGACCCGGTCACGCAGGACATGGTGATAGCTATCCTGCGCGATGAGCAGGGGCACCGCCGGCTCTTCGAGGGTTTCCTACGCGAGTACGAGGCCGAGGGGCTAGCTTAGTAGTCAGTTGTTCAGTAGTCAGTTCCTGGCGGCGAAACGCACTACAAAATCAGAGGCCCGGTCATGGTGACCGGGCCTCTTCCGCAGTCGTGGCGGAGTGCCAAAGCGATGTCCCTCCGCGGATGCCGGCCGGCGCTCGGCTAGCATCTCTTGTGCTTTTACTGACAACTAATTACTGACAACTGAAAACTACAAACTATCCAACGCTTCTTCGATGGGGGTGTCGCCGGAGAGGACCTCGAACGTCTTGCTGAAGGTGTTCTCTTTTTCGAGTGTTGCGACGATGGCGCGGGCTACGTCTTCGCGTGGGATCTCACCGCGCTTGCCGAGGGAGGGCGCGGCCTCGACCGTGCCGGTCCCTGCCTCGTCCGTGAGGCTCCCCGGGCGGACGATGGTGTAGTCGAGTCCGCTCTCCTGGAGCGTCTCGTCGGCCTGGGCCTTCGCGTGGAGGTAGGGCTGCATCGCCTCGGAGCCAGCCTCCGGGTCGGCGGCGCCCATCGCACTCACCATGACGTAGCGCCTCGTGCCGTGCTTCCTGGCGGCCTCGACGAGCTTCACGGCCCCCTGGCGGTCGATGGTCTCCTTCTTCTCGGCGCCGCTGCCGGGGCCGCCGCCGGCGGAGAAGATCACGGCGTCGCAGCCCTCGACCGTGTGGGCGACCTCCCCTTCGAGGTCGGCCACGACGGGCTCTCCGCCGAGCTCCCGGAGCGTCGGCGCCTGGTCTTTGTCCCGGATCATGGCCCGTACCTCGTGGCCTTTTTCGGCCAGAAGGCGGACGACGTGCTGGCCGACCTGGCCGTTCGCCCCGGCGACGAGCACCCTCATGGTTCTCTCCTCGAGAAAAATCGGCTATTCATGGTACTTACTCCTTCCTGGTCGCGGATCGTTCTCCGGGGTCAGAAGCTTCGCCAGTGTACTCGTTCAACGGGCCCCCGAAAAACCGCCCCTCCGGCGTTGCGTGGTAGCGTCTCGAGCGGCTGGGGTATAATCCTCCTCGTTGCGTGATGAGCGAAGCTGATACAAGCCACAGTAAGCGGAGACATCGGGGCTCCCCCGGCGTGGTCCTTTAGCCTTGGAAGAGCCGGTCTTCTCCTCGATCAGCGTCCTTGCGGCGCTGGTCTTGATCGTCCTGAACGGGTTCTTCGTGGCGGCGGAGTTCGCGCTGGTGCGGGTGCGGGAGTCGCGCATCGTCCAGCTCGAGCAGGAAGGTAGCGCTCGGGCAGGGGTGGTTCACGGTGTCCTGCGAGACCTCGACACCTACCTCTCCGTCTGCCAGGTGGGTATTACGGTTGCTTCTCTTGCACTGGGTTGGGTCGGAGAACCCGCCGTGTCGGCCCTCATCGCCCCGGGCCTCGAAGCTCTGGGGATCGGGAACGAGTCGGTCATAGAGCTCGTCGCGGTCATCCTGGGGTTCGCGGTCATAACCTACGCTCATTTGGTCTTCGGGGAGCAGGCGCCCAAGTACTTCTCCATCCAGCGAGCCGAGGGAACGGTGCTCTGGATCAGCCGCCCGCTGAGGATTTTCATGTTCCTCTTCCGGCCCCTGGTGTGGCTGGTGAACGCCTCGACCAACTTCATCTTGAGGCCCTGGGGCATTCGCCTGGGCGAGGAGGAGGAGGCCCACTCCGAAGAGGAGCTCCGGATTATGATCTCCTCCTCGACCTCCTCGGGGGTCCTCGACCCGCAAGAGCGCGAGTACCTCAACAACGTCTTCGACTTCGGCGACACGGTCGCCCGCGAGATCATGGTCCCCAGGCCCGACGTCGAGGCCCTGCCCAACGACGCGCCTCTTGATGAGCTCGTCGAGAGAGCCGCCTTCGGCCGCTACACCCGCTACCCCGTCTACGAGGGAGACCTCGACCATGTCCTCGGCGCGGTTCACGTCAAGGATCTCTTCCGGGCGGCCAAGGAGGACGGCGCCACCTTCGATCTCGAGCCGCTCATCAGGGAGTGCCTCGTCGTCCCCGAGAACAAGCGGATAGAGGAGATCCTGCGCGAGTTCCAGCGCCGCAAGCTGCAGATGGCTATAGTTATAGACGAGTGGGGGAGCGTCGAGGGCCTCGTGACCATCGAAGACATCCTCGAGGAGATCGTCGGTGAGATCCAGGACGAGTTCGACGAGGACGAGGCCGCCATCGAACCTCTAGGTAATGACACTTATGCCGTAGACGGCCGCATCCTCATCACCAATGTGAACCAGTACTTCGGCCTCGACCTCCCCCACGAAGACTTTGACACTATCGGCGGCTACGTCCTGGGCGCTCTGGGTCGCCCCCCCGAGGTCGGCGACGTCGTCGAGGTCGAAGACGCCATCCTCCGCGTAAAGAGCGTGGACGGCCCCCGCGTCTCCATGCTCACCTTCGAGCGGGGCTAGTCAGGCGAGGAGGACTCCGGCACGGAGGAATCTCAGTAGGCCCCCTGCGGGGGAGGAATGTGAAGTTCAGCTCCCACCTTCCGAAGCGTACCGGAGAATCCTCCGCAGGTTCTGCTGGGCACCTGGGTCGCCAATCATCCGCGGCATCGCGCAAAACCCGCCGTCGGTGTCGTTCTAGATCTCGCTGAGATAGACTATGGTACCGCCGGGTAGCCCGACGAGGCCGTTCTCGTACACCGGGTATCCAGACACGTAGTCTCCAGATAGAGTTGAATGCACCTTACCGCGGCGATCCTTCCTGCGTCATACCAAAGGAGGATTCTCACCGACCGAGAGTACGATAGCTGTTCCGCGTTGGGGTTTCGGGGGAACCCGTCGAACGACCTCCCACAGAACCTTTGCCCCGATCGGCCCTCGGCTCCGTCGTGTACCGCGGAGCAGGCTGGCGGCCATTGGTGCGAAACCGCCTCCGCCGCTATCCTTTGGCACGTGAGGAAACGGACGACGAAACCTTTCGCGCCGCCGGCGACCGCGCCGGAGGGCCGCAGCGCACGAGGCGACTCGAGTGCGCGCGTCCCGGATAAGGCGCGGCTGGAGGCGGAGGACTGCCTCGCGTGGCTGCGGCTCGCGCTCGCGGCCGGCCTGGTCGCGGGCTTGCTCCTCTCTCCAAACCTCTGGGTATCGACGCGGGCTTACCCGCTGACTCCCCTTTGGGATACGATACCGTCCCTGCCGTACCCGGCGGATTACGCGCTCTTCGGCCTCTTCGTGGCGCTCGTCGCCGGTGTGGGAGCCGCGCGGGGACGCACAGTGGGATGGCTCGCCGTCGCCGCGCTGGCCCTGGCCGCGTTCTTCGTCCTGGAGGATGGATCCAGGCTCCAGCCGTGGTTCTATCAGTACTCCTTCATGCTCGCGGCCTGCTGTCTGTACGGACTGGGCCGGATCGGGGCTCGGGACGCGCTGAACGTTTGCCGCCTGATCGTCGCCGCCACCTACTTCTGGAGCGGTCTCCAGAAAGCCAACGCGAGGTTTTTCCAAAGCACTTACCCGTGGCTCGTCGAACCCCTGACCGCGCGATTGCCGGACTGGGTGGAATCCACGCTGCTCTCGGGAGCTTACGCCGTGCCCGCGATCGAGGCGGCGATCGGCCTCGGGCTCCTGACGCGCCGCTTCCGAAAGCCGGCGGCGATCGGCGCCCTCTCGATGCACGCCTTCATCATGCTCTGTATAGGGCCCCTCGGTCACGACTGGAACGTGGTGGTCTGGCCCTGGAACTTCGCGATGTCCGCCTTCGTCCTGATCCTGTTCTGGAGCCCACCGGACGACCCTACGCCTTCGACGATCTTGAGCCCCGGCCGCAGCCTCTCGCCCGGCTTTGCCCTTCAGGCGACGGTACTCGTCCTGTTCGCGGTCATGCCGCTCTTCAACTTCTTCGGGCTTTGGCACTCCTACCTCTCCTCGAGCCTGTACTCCGGCACCAGCAAGCAAGGGTACGTGCTGGAGGGGGACGGCTCGGACTGGCGGAGCACCAGGATCGGCGACCTCTCCGAAAAAGAGCTAAACACGCCCGCCTACCCGGAGGATCGCATCTTCAAGAACGTGTTCGCCGAGAGGTGGTGCAAAGAAGGAGGCGAGGACACCCTTCGACGCGCCCGCTCAGAGTACCCGGAGCCGGTCCTGCGGGTAGACGGGAGGCCCGCGATCTTCAGCGGCGAACGCCTGGCCGAGTTCTATAACTGCGACGACGTCCTTTGAGTACGATGGCAACGGTGAATCCGCGGTCCGGGCCGCGGTTAGCGATTCCTGTCGAGTACGATAACGGTCTAGCCAGACCTTAATATGAGCCGATGTTTGGCGGCGAGCTCGGCCATTTCGCGGCCAAAGACCATCGGGCGGTAGCGGACGTTCAGCCAGAGCCCTATTTGGTCGTCGTAGTTCGCGCTCGCCGGGTGGCCGGACTGACCCGGCGAGATCATGCTCCATCCCCGTCCCCAGTCGCCCGTGTCCACGACGAACCGGTAGTTGGGCCCCGTGGTTATGGGGCTGAAGGAGAGTCGCCCCGACTTACCGGATCTCCCGGAGCGGAAGGCGGCGAGCCGCACGGTGTTGGCGTCCCCCCCGAAGGGATACGGGCCACGGTTCAAGAGACTGTGCAACGCCCCTATGATCCCCAGGGGGTGCCGTAGCTCCGCTACGTGCAGCACTCCCCAGTTCCAGCCCGCCGGATCGGGGCCACAGAACTTTTTTAGGATCTCTACCGCTCCTTCGAGGGCTTCCCGCAAAACCTCTTCGGGCAGGTAGTCGAGCTTTCCGAGGAGCTCTGAAATGAGGTTCGTAAGGTAGGACTCGGCTCCGGTGGGGAGGGGAGAGTCGACGCGGTCTAAGTTACCCGCTATGCGTTGGAGGAGAATTTCGAGCGTGACACGAGACACCGCGCCGGGCCGGCTCTCTGCTACGAGGTGCCCGTCCCAGGCCGCAAGCTCCCGCGGCAAGCCGCTGGGTACTTTGGGCGGGGTAACGAGCTTCGCCAGCCTCCCGGCGAGCGCGTGGGCCGGGGCGCAGTAGAGGTCGCCTTGGATGACGCGGAAGGTCTGCAAAGTGTGCCGGGGTGTGGACCGGAGGAGCTCTTCGATCCGGTCCTTCCGGTAGCCGGGGAGGTAAGCGCCGGGGATGGAGACGGAACCTGCTTCGGGAGCCTCGTTGGCGGAGGCGACGTAACCTTCCTCGGGGTCGAAGGCGCTGGGCAACTCCTCGAACGGCACGAAGCCGTCCCATTCGTGCTCGCCGTCCCACCCGGGGACGGGGCGTTCGCCCCGGTGGTTCTTCCTCACGGGGACGGGGCCGGCCAGAGCCTTGCCGACGACGCCCGTCCGGTCGGCGTAGACGAAGTTCTGGCTCGGGGCCGTCCAGCCACGCAGGGCGTCGAGGAACTCCTCCTGGTTGCGCGCCCGGTTGACGGCGAGCCCCGCCCCGACGAGCCTGGCGGGCTCGGGAGCAGCCCAGCGGAGCGCCAGGTCTCCGTCGCCGCCCAGGACGTCGCTGATTATGGGGCCGTGTAGCGTGGTCCTGACCCTTTGCACGACCGGCTCGCGGCGGCCGCGAACCGGTATCTCCTCCTCCCTGACCGCTGCCTCGCGCCACCCGCCCGCGTACTCGTAGGAGCGCGTGTCCTCTTCCGCGAAGCGTTCGACGTACAGGTCTTGCACGTCGGTCAGGGCGGCGGTGACGCTCCAGGCGATCTCCTCGTTGTGCCCGATCACCACCCCCGGCGTCCCAGGCAGCGAGGCTCCGACCACGTTGTAGGGGCCGCCGTAGAGCCCGACCTCGTACCAGAGGCAGGGTATGCCCAACGCGAGGTGCGGGTCCCCGGCGAGGAGCGCCGAACCGGAGGCGCTCCGCCCGGGCGCCACGGCCCACGCATTCGAACCCGCGCCCGGGCCAGGGCCGGGGTCTGCGTGTACGCGAAGACCATTCCCGTACTCCTCCCCGGCGGTCCCGTTCAGGAGATCCGACTCCCAGCTGGCGGAGAGGCTCCAGGCCATGATCACGGACCAGGCGGCCGTATCTGCCGGCGACCACGGCTCCGGGTGGTGGCGCAGGAGGAGAAACTCGGGGGGACGAGGTTCGGCGGTGAGACAGGCGTTTACCCCAGCGGAGTAGGCTTCGAGGGCCTTGTGTGTCTCCGGCGGAGAGTCCTTCTCGGCGGAGGCGGCGATCCTGCCGAAGCCCACCGTGCGGGAGAGGCGGTCGAGCTCGAGGGCGCTCTCGCCGATGAGCTCCGAGAGACGCCCGTGCCCGGCGCGGCGCCCGAGCTCCATCTGGAAGAAGCGGTCCTGGGCGTGGAGGTAGCCCTGGGCGAAGAGCAGATCCCGCTCGTTCCCGGCGAAGACCTGCGGTACCCCGAAACGGTCCCGCAACACCTCGACCGGCCCGTCGAGCCCCGAAAGCTCCACCACGCCCTCCAACCTCGGCAACGACCGGCGCGAGAGATTCCGCAAGAGCGGTCGCGCCGCCCGACCGAGGGCACCGTTCAACGCTTCGCCTAAAGGCCGCGGGAGGCTCATAACCAACGGAGTTTAGCAGCGGCGGATGCCCCCTGATACCATTGCACGGCGGCCGGCGCGGCGGCTTTTTTCGGGCTCGAAACGAGGGTGTGCTTGGACACGAAGAGGCGGGAACAAGATATCGGGGCGTTGACGTCCGGGGCCATGGTCGGCCCCTGGGAGTGGGTGCGGGGAAAGATACCGGCCGGCACGCGGGTCTTCGACGCCCATGCCCACGTCGGCGTGGACGTCGACGGCCGTGCGATGACTGCCACCGGGATGAAGGCCCGGATGGAGGCCGCGGACGTCCACGGGAGCATCATCTTCCCCCTCAACGACCCTAACGCCCGCGACGACTACTCGGGACCGAACGACGTAGTGTGGGCGGCCTACGAAGAGTACCCCGACGCCTTCGTTCCTTTCTTCCGCCTGAACCCGCACAAGAGCTACGAGGTGGAGTTCGAGCGGTGCGTGGAGCGTGGCTTCTGGGGGCTAAAGCTCCATCCCGTTTCGCAGGAGTTCGAGCTCGACGACGAGCGGGTCGTCCGGCTCTTCGAGATGGCCGCGGAGGCTGATCTTCCGGTGCTCGTACACGCCGGCTTCGCGATGCGGAGGATCGTCGAGCCCCTCTTGCCGACGGTCGAGCGGCTCCCCGATCTGCGCCTGATCCTGGGGCACTCCGCGATGGTCGAGCTGCTGGCCGCGACGCGTGCCTTCGAGGGCCACCCGAACGTACTCTTCGAAACCTCCGTCGTCAAGGCGCAGGACCTCTACGTGCTCTTCTGCTCCCTGGACCCCGCGCGCATCTGCTACGGCTCGGACATCCCCTACGGCGACCTGCCCTCCACCCTGCACACTACCCTGGGCGCCGCCGACGCCGCGGGCCTCTCCGAAGAGGATTTGGCCGGCGTTCTCTCCAGCAACATCCGGCGGTGGTTCCCGTGATGGGAGAGCCCGCGAAGGGCGAGTACGCGAAGGGCGAGTACGCGCCGGGGAAGGTTCCGGTAGGGCTCAGGGTCGGGCATCTCCTGCGGATAAACAGCTACCTGGACTACGCGATCCTCTCGATGTGGGCTGGGAGGCGCGCCGGGGTCGTAATGGGCATGGCCGAGGCGAGTGTGCGTGGAGCCGGTCCCGGCGGCCCGCACGGACCCGACGAGGAGATCCTCGCCAGGTTACGGGACCTCATCGGGGAGGCGCGCGAGTACTACGCGACGGACGACTTCCCGGCGGCGATGGCCCGGATGCGCGTCGCCCAGGACCTCGTCGTCCTGCACGCCATCCGCCTCTCCGGGGAGTAGGCTCTTTGGGGCTCCATCCCCCCGCCGAACCTGAACACGCCGCGACCCCCGACGCTCCGTTCGACGCGCCCGTCGCCGCCGTGTGGCGCGGGGACCTCGTCGAGAGCGTCCACCGCGGCCGCTACGTCGTCCGCGACGCGCGGGGAGAGACGTTGGACTCTTTAGGAGATCCCGCAGGCTACGTCTACCTGCGGTCCTCGGCAAAGCCCTTCCAGGCGCTACCGCTCGTCTTCTCCGGGGCGGCGGACGCCTTCGGGCTCACGAGCGAGGAACTCGCCGTCGCCTGCGCTTCCCACAGTGCCGAACCCCGTCATCTCGCCGCGGTGCGCTCGATCCTGCGCAAAGCGGGCCTCTCGGAGGATGACCTCCAGAGCGGCACGCATCCGCCGATGCATGTTCCCACGGCCACGCGCCTGGCCCGCAACGACGAGCAGCCCCGTCCCATCCACGGAAACTGCTCGGGCAAGCACGCCGGGATGCTAGCCGTGTGCGCCCACGCCGGATGGGACCCGGCCGGGTACCGCGACGCCGAAGGCTCGCTCCAGAAGCTCGTGCGGCGCACCGTGGCGAAGCTCTGCGGGCTCGAGCCCGAGGAGGTGCGGCTCGCCGGGGACGGCTGCGGCGTCCCGGTTTTCGCGCTTCCGCTCCAGAATTTAGCTCTGGGCTTCGCCCGCCTCGCCGCGGGAGGCGTCGCAGGAGGCGCCGGAGGCTTCCCCGAGGATCTCCTGGAGGCCGTGGTGCGAGTCCGGGACGCGATGCGCGCGTACCCGGGCATGGTCGCGGGGACGGGTCGCTTCGATACCAGGATCATGGAGGCTACGGACCTCGTCGCCAAGAGCGGGGCAGAGGGCGTCTTCGCCGCCGCCGGGGTCGCGGAGCACGCGTCCTGGGGCCTCGCGCTCAAGATCTCCGACGGCGCCGGTCGGGCCGTAGCACCGGCGGTCAGCGCCGTCCTCGCCGAGAGGGGCGTGCGAGCCCCGGAGGAGATGAAGACCCAGGTGGTTACGGATCTGCACGGCGAGAAGGTCGGCAAGGTCGCACCTCTGGTACACGAAAACCTTCGAGACCGGCCCCGGCTGAAAGAATCTCCAGGGGAGCCGGAGTAATCCGGGTCGCCAGAGGCAAAGAGCCTACCCCTGGCGGGGTAGGCTCCGGGAGTACAATCACCTTATAGATGGGTGCCGGAAAACATATCGAGCTCGACCGGCAGAGGGTTACGATGCTACCCTGTACCGCGCTACGGGACGGGATAGTGGAGGCGAGTTTCGTGGACTTCGAGATGGTCTCTATCCCTGGCGAGGGAACCTACTTCGTCTGCAATCCCCAGTGAGCGAGATGCCGGACATCGGAAAGGAGCACGGGGAGAGCCGCGGGAGAAGCGTCGCGCGCTGGCTCCGGCCTGCCGTCACCGTGCTGCTGCTCGGGGCTCTGGGGTCGGCTTACCTGTTCTCCGGCACGTTTCGCGGCGAGGTGAATCGGGCTTCCGGCGTGCTCATGAGCGGGGATGCTTCGGCTCTCAGGGACTACATACTCTCGTATGGCGCCTGGGCGCCGGTGGTCTCGACGGCCTTGATGGTGTTGCAGGCCCTGGCCGCGTTCGTGCCTTCTTTTCTCCTGGGCTTCGCCAACGGGCTCGCCTTCGGGCCTCTCTGGGGTGGGCTGTTGAGCATCGTGAGCGCCGCGCTCGCGGCGGCCATCTCTTTCGGGATCGCGCGCGCCGTGGGCCGGACGCCGGTCGAGGTCCTGGTGGGCAAGCGGAGCCTCGGGACCGCCGACCGTTGGTTCGCGCGGTACGGGGCGTACGCGGTTCTGGCCGCCCGGCTTATACCCGTGGTCTCCTTCGACGCCATCTCCTACGCCGCCGGGCTCACGAGGATGGGGTTCTGGCGCTTTCTACTCGCCACCACCGCGGGCATGACGCCCGCCAGCTTTGTCTACGCCTACATCGGGGACCGCGCACCCGGCGACGCCAACCTGTTCCTCGCCGCCTTCGGCGCCTTCGTGGCCGGTGCGGTGGTCTTCGCCGTGATACAGCGGCGACGCCGGGGGAAGCCGGTCTGAAAGCACGACAGCGTTTTAGCCTGTTAGTTTCCGATGGAGCTCGGCCAGCAGCTCGTCGAGGTTGCGCCGGTTCTGGCCGAGGTCCCACATGGCAATGCGGGAGGCGCTCCGGAACTCGGCCTGGGTGTTCGTGTGCGCGCCGGAGGGGCTTGGGGTCAGGCGGACCGTTACGTCGTCCGTGAGGCCGGGGACGCGGGTCTTGCGCGACGCCCGAACCTCCGTCTCCGACGAGCCCGTGAGCGTCCATCCGGGCAGCTCCCGGACGGCCTCCTCGACGGCGCGGGCGAGCTTCTCCGCCCCCACGGGGTAGGTGCGGGCCGTGCTCGCGGAACTCAGGCTCTTCAGGTTAGGGAGTTCCATCACGCCCCTCCATCACGCCCCTATTGTAGACGTCTTGACCGGGTGGGGAGAGATGCGGACCGGTGGTAGATGACCGGCCGGCCAGCTGGTAGCTTTAGGCCGTGAGGCTGAACCTGGAGATACTCGAGTCTTGCTACCGCGCCGGGGCCTTCCCGATGGCCGACCGGTACGGGGGGATCCAGTTCTACCGCTCGGACCCCCGGGCGGTGCTGGAGCTCGGCTCGCTGCGCGTCTCGAAGTCTCTCGCGCGCGTCGTTCGCAAGGGCGTCTACGAGGTGCGAATAGACCGGGACTTCGAGGGCGTCATCCGGGCCTGCTCGCGGCGGCCGGAGACCTGGATCAGCGAGGAGATAATAAGGGGCTTCGTGGCGCTCCACGAAAGGGGCAAGGCGCACAGCGTCGAGGCGTACCGGGGAGACGAGCTCGTAGGCGGCCTCTACGGCGTCACTTTGGGCGGGGCGTTCATGGGGGAGTCGATGTTCGCCCGGATGCGCGACGCCTCGAAGGTCTGCTTCGTGTACCTCGTCGAACGCCTCGAAGAGCGGGGATACGTCCTGCTCGACTGCCAGATCCAGAACGACCACCTCGCGTCTTTGGGCGTCGTCGAGATCCCCGAACGCGAGTATCTGAAGAGGCTCGGAGAAGCCCTAAAGCTTCCGCGTAGCTTCGTTTAGGTGGCCGGCTCTCCATCCTCGGACAAAGAAAGTAATACCGATCCAGCTCACTAGTGGCACAATAAAGCCAGGCTAAGGACCGATTTGGTGGGTGGAGGCTGTCGATGCGTTATGACCTTAACGATACGGATTGGTATGCTCCGCCAATAGGCGAGTAGCGTATGTGTCACTGTTGAATCCCTGAGAAAGTATGAAAAGTTTTTGCCGTTCGTGCCGATAATAGTTGCGGTGTTTTAAAGCAAAGAAGCGCGGATCTTCCAACCGGGCTGCGGCTCGATGACGAGGGGACGAAGGATGCCGGGACGGAGGGCTATATTCGGGAACAGGTTGTTCTTAGTTGTTCTTTTGGCCATGCTGGTGGGTCTATTGCTGGTCTTCATCGCCGGAAAGCCGGCGTCCGGGGCTACCAACCTCCCGGACAATTTTGACCAGCAGCCGGTCGCTACCGGCCTGTCGGGTCCTACGGCGATGGAGTTCGCGCCGGACGGCCGTTTGTTCGTGGCCGAGAAGGCGGGTACGCTGCGCGTTATCAACCAGGATGGGAGTTGCTGCAAGAGCCATTCGTAGACATCTCGGATCAGGTCGACTCGTCTGGTAGTCGCGGTCTGCTAGGCGTCACGCTCGATCCCAAGTTCGGCGACCTTTGCAACCCAGGCAACGACTACGTCTACGTCCACTACGCGCAAAAGGCGTCGGATGGAACCCCGGCTCACAACCGGATCGTCCGGCTTACCGCCGACGGCGATAGGGCCGTCGCCGGGAGCGAGGAACTCGTCTTCAGGCTGAACGACCTGGGCGAGTCGCAGACCCACAACGGCGGGGCCATACACTTCGGCGAGGACGCCATACACTTCGGCGAGGACAGCTCTACGTCGCTGTCGGCGACAACAGGCAAAAAGACAAGGCCCAGTCGCTCAAGAGCCTCTTCGGGAAGATGCTGCGAATCAACGCGGACGGCTCGATCCCCGAGGACAACCCGCACGTTGGGGCCGAGGGACAGAACAAAGCCATCTGGGCCAGGGGCCTACGCAACCCCTTCACCTTCGACGTCCAGCCCGGCACGGGGCGCATCTTTATCAACGACGTCGGCCAGCAGACGTGGGAAGAGATCAACGACGGAAAAGCGGGCGCCAACTACGGCTGGCCCCGCCACGAAGGTCCCAACGGCGGGGTCGGCTTCGAGCAACCGCTCTTCGCTTACCGCCACGGCTCCTCGGAGACCGAGGGGTGCGCGATCACCGGCGGCACCTTCTACAACCCCGAGGAGGCCGCGACCGCGCCGTTCCCGTCCGAATACGTCGGCGACTATTTCTACTCGGACATCTGCTCGGGTTGGATACGCCAGTTCGATCCCGTGACGAAGGAGGAGACCGGCTTCAAGTCCAAGTCCGGCGAGGCGCCCGTGGACGTCAAGGATGGCCCCGAAGGCGACCTCTTCTTCCTCAACCGCGCTGGCGGCACGGTCGAGAAGATCTCTTACACCACCCCGGCCCCGTAAGCCGTATCGGGGGCGTCGAAGGATTCTTCGACGCCCCCACCGGGCCCGTATCGTAGCCACGCCATAAAATCTCTCCGCCTTCGAAAAGGTCCTCTCCGCCACGCCGGGTTCGTATCCCACCACCGTTACCCGCTCGCCCGTCTCGATCTTTGTTTCTTCCGCGCGGTAACAGGGCGACGACCGCCTCTTCGCGGACGACAGCAACAGATGACTCGCTGTATTGTCGCGAGGGTGACGACGATACGGCCTCGCGACAAGGAAGCATCTTCGGTGACACCGCCGAGCCCGGGTCTTTCGTCCCCGGGCTTTTTTCTGCCGTTCCGTCCGGCGTGGTAAGCTAGCCGAATGAACGCATACGTAAACATAGAGAGGCGGCCGGAGCTAGAGCGTCCGGTGCTCATCGCCGGGTTCACGGGCTGGAACGACGCGGCGGAGGCGGCGAGTCTCGCGTTGAGCACCATCGGAGAGGCGTCCGGGGCCGAGCGGTTCGGGAGCTTCGACGGCGAGGAGTTCTACGATTACCAGACGGTGCGGCCCCAGATCAAGCTCGTGGAAGGCGTCACCCGCACGATCGAGTGGCCCGAGAATGACCTCTCGGCCACGACCGCGAGCGTCGCCTCCCTGGGCGGTCGGGGTGCGGTCTTGCTCTCGGGGCCCGAGCCCAACTTCCGGTGGCGTGCCTTCTCTCAGGCGGTGGTGGACCTCGCCCGCGATCTGGATGTGAGGCTCGTGATCACGCTAGGCGCCCTCCTGGCGGACGTGCCGCACTCGAGGCCCGTCTCGGTCTCCGCGAACGCACAGGACCCCTCCCTGGTCGAGAACCTGGGCCTCTCGGCCTCCCGCTACGAGGGCCCGACCGGCATCACCGGCGTCCTGCACCGCTACTGCGCGGGGAAGGATCTCCCGTCGGTCAGCTTCTGGGCCTCGGTGCCCCACTACCTGCCGAGCGTGCCCTCGCCGCCCGCCGCCTTGTCGCTGCTGCAGAGCCTCTCCAACCTGCTCGGCGGCGGCTTCGATACCGCCCACCTCGAGCGCACCTCGGAGGACTACCAGCGTCAGGTCTCCGCCGCCGTCGCGCAAGACCCGGACCTCACCTCCTACGTCCACACCCTCGAGGAGCGCTACGATAGCCAGGCCGAGAGCGGTACAAGCAACCTCCCGTCCGGCGACGAGCTTGCCAGCGAACTCGAACGCTTCCTCCGCGAGAAAGGCGACGAAGAGTAGCAGATCAACTCTCGGTTCCGCCGATTTTTTGGTGATCCACGAGTAGGGTTGCTTCGCCCGTTACTCCAACGCAGCTCGAGCGCGGCCTCTGTTGCCTCCTCGTCCTTTCTGGTTCCCTTGGCGAAGCTTTCATCTCCGGCAACCCGCCGAGTCCCGCCTCCCGCTCGGTGATCCAACGATGCCCGCCATCGATATACTGCTTAAAGCATATGAGTCGGGAGATATCCATGAGCGAGCAACGCCGAGCCAAGAGAAATCACCTCAACTCCTACACTGGACGAGGACACCGGATTCTTGAGCTGCTGGGAATCGTGATCTTCGGCATGCTCGCGTTCCTGATCGGCGGGGAGGTGTATCGTGGGTTGGTAAACTTCGGCCAACCTTGGCTTCTGCTGATCCTGGCTTCTGCTGATCCTGGCGCATCTCGCCGCGGATTTGATCTCCGGGTTCGTGCATTTCCTGGCGGATAATTTTGGGTCTGTCAACACCCCGATTGTCGGACCTGGTTTCGTAGGTCCATTTCGCGACCACCACATAGATCCCAAGGGAATCACCCGCAACGACTTCGTCGACACCAACGGCAACAACAGCCTGGTGAGCATTCCCTTCATGCTGCTGGTCTGGCTCGTCGTTCCGATCGAGACGACGGTCGTGGGCTATCTCTTCGGTGCGTTCTTCCTCTTGCTTTGCCTCGCCGTATTCCTGACGAACCAGTTCCACAAGTGGGCGCACGCGGATGTCCCTCCAGCTTTCGCGGCCTGGCTCCAGAGAAAGGGATTATCCTCTCCAAGGAGCACCACGATATCCATCATAAGAGCCCCTATCACACCTACTACTGCATCACTATAGGGGTATGGAATTCACTATTGGATCGCACCGAGCGGATGCTCCGGCGTGCCGTCCCCGGCATGGATGTTCGCCCGCGAGTCGAGAGGGACGGGAGCCCAAGCGAGTGACGGAAGGGCCTCCAATCCCCTCCGCTCTCTAACAGCCTGGTTCGCCGCGTACGGTGCCCCGGTACACGTATCAGGCTCCTGGCTCTGGAACATGCTCGAAACGTAGACGCGGAGCGAGGTACGATGTACCCACTCTGATGCTTGGTTCTTTCGGCTCTCACCTGGCCCCTCATCGCTGGAGCGCTGACGAGCTAATAGAAAAGCGCCACCACGAAGACGATCACGCTGAGGAGCCCCAGCACGCCCTGCGCCACGGCGCTGAACAGGTAGCCGACGAGGACCCCGCCCGCGGCCCGTGAGGTTCTTCGCCAGCTCCCGCGCCCGCCCCTGACGCTCCTGACACGCCGCCGTTCCCCCGTAGAGGACGACCGCCGGCGACGCCGTAGGAGGTACTCGCCGGCGAACACGCCGCCGATGGTGCCGGCGAGCAAGCCGAAGAGCGCCCCGACGCCGAAGAACAGGGCGCCGGCAAGGGTACCGACGAGGCCGCCTATGGCGCCGCCGGCCGTGCCCCAGCTGCTCGCCCCGAACCTCCGTGCCCCGTAGGTCGTGAATACCAGGTCCGCGACGAAGGCGAGGAGGGCGAAGAGACCGAGGAGGACCAAGACGAGGGCGCCGACTACCTCGAAGCCCGTCACGTAGGCGTAGACGAGGGCCGAGGCGAAGATCAGGGGCACGCCCGGCAGGCCGGGAGGACGCTGCCCAGGAACCCCAGGAGCATGACGAGAAGCGTGATCCAGAGTATCGGTTCGTTGGCCGCCACGGGGTCTCCTACCTGACCAGGGGCAGGACCTTCTTCGCTTTCTTGCCGGGCCGCCCGAGGACGGCGTTCAGGGAGCCGGGCGTGTATCCGGCAAGGTCCAGCGCCACGTACAGAAAGCCTGCGGCTTTGAGTTCGGCGGAGATTTCCTCGCGCTCGGCGAACGCCCGCTCCATCTCCTGCTCGCCGACCTCGAGGCGTGCGATCTCCCCGTGGTGCCTCACGCGTACCTGCCCGTAGCCCCGCGAACGCATGAACTCTTCGGCCCGCGCAACCTGGGCGAGCTTCTCCGGCGTGATCTCCTGTCCGTATGGAAACCGGCTCGATAGACACGCCAGAGCCGGTTTGTCCCACGTGGGGAGGTCCAGGTACCTGGCAAGCTCGCGCACCTCCGCCTTGCCGACCCCGGCCAGAGAGAGCGGCGAGACTACCCCGAGCTCCTTCGCCGCCTTCCTGCCGGGCCGGTAATCCCCCTCGTCGTCCTTATTCGCCCCGTCCACCACGCATCGAAAGCCCTTCTCCCCGGCGATGCTCGCGAGGTCCGAGTACAGGGTGCTCTTGCAGAAGTAGCAGCGGTTGGTTGGGTTGCTCGCGTAGTTCGGGTCGTCCAGCTCCCGCGTGTTCACGACCAGGTGCTCAATGCCTAAAGAACGGGCGAACGCTTTTGCTCCTTCCAGCTCCGAGGGCAGGTACGTCTCGTTGTTGGAGGTGACGGCGAGCACCCTCTCCTTTGGTAGCGCCCGCGCCGCGACCGCCAGGGCCAGCGACGAATCTACCCCGCCGGAGAATGCCACCAGGGCGCTCCCGTAGGGTGCGACGATCTTCTCGAGCTCTTCGAGTCTATTCTCCAGCGCCTCTAAGGAAACGGATCCCATGCTTGCGTCCTCTCTAGCGGTCGGTGCCGCTACAAGCTTTACAAAAGCGGCCGGGATCAGACCGTCTCCCGGGACAACCATTCGATAACCTCACCCGCGTTCTTGTCGGGCGGGAACACGGGATAGAAGACCCTCTCGATACACCCCTCGTAGATCACAAGCGTGAGGCGCTTGACGAGGCTCATCCCCTCGACCTCGAAGGTCGGTAAGCCCAACGCTCTCGCGAGGGCGAGGCTCTCGTCGCTTAGAAGCTCGAAGGGCAGCCGCAGCCGTTCGATCACCTCTCGCTGGTACTCCGTATCCTGCGTGCTGAGGCCGAAGACGCGCGCCGAGGTTCCGAAGCTCCGCGTGGTGGTCCCGAAAGGTACACGATTGCGGCGTGCATCCGCGGGCGCCCGGGATCCCATCCCACCCCCGCGGCAGGTCTTCGTCGGGCCTCCCCGTACGCGGGTAGCAGTACACGACCGTCCTCCCCGGCAAGCTCGACAAGTCCACCGGCTCCCCGGACGTCGAAGAGAGGACCACCGAAGGCAGCAGCATCCCCAGCAGGTGGTCGCAGGCTCCGTCGTCGGACGGCGCCGGGATGCCTTCGGGCAACTCGTGCAGGTTCTCCGTGCCCGTCACGCGTCCTACCTAGGCCCTCTCCAGGACGATAGCCGCGTTGTGCCCACCGACACCGAGGTTCGCGCAGAGCGCCACCTCGAGGTCCGGGGTCTCGCGCGGCTTACCCACCACGTAGTCGAGCTCGGCGCACTCCTCGGCGAGCGTTTCGAGGTTGCGCATCGGGGGACCTTCTTCTCCTTCACCGCGAGCGCGCAGATGGCGGTCTCTATGGCCCCGGTCGCGCCCATGGAGTGTCCCAGGGTCGGCTTCGTCGCCGAGACCATCACGGAAGGGTTTATCCGGTACATGGCCTGGGACTCGGGGCCGTCGCCCGCCGCCGTACCGGTGCCGTGGGGACTTATGAAGTCGACCTGATCTCCTTCTACCCCCGCGTCCTTGAGGGCGAGTTGCATGGCGCGCAGGATGCCGCGGCCCTTGGGGTCGGGGTCGGTGATGTTGTAGGCGTCGGTGGTGCGCCCGGCGCCGGTGATCCTGGCGTACGGCTCGGCGCTACGGCGCTCGACGGACTCCGCGCTCTCCAGGATCAAGACGGCGGCGCCCTCGCCGATAACGAAGCCGGCGTGGTCTCTGTCGTAGGGTCTGCAGGCGCCTTCGGGGTTGGCGTTGTTGCGGCTCATGGCGCGCATCGCGATAAAGCCCGCGACGATTACCGGGGAGATCACGGCCTCCGACGCGCCGCAGACCACCATGTCCGCGTCCCCGCGGCGGATGAGGTCCAACCCAAACCCCATGGTGTCGGTGCCGGAGGTGCAGGCCAGGGCGGAGGCTGCCGACGGCCCCTTCATGCCGAGCTGGATGTTCACGTGCGCGGCGGCCGCGTTCGGCATGATCTTGGTAACGGCGAAGGGGTTGACCCGGTTCGGGCCCTTGTTGTCCATCTCCCACTGGGTGCGGTCTATGCTCGAAGCTCCGCCCAAGCCCGTGCCGAGCAGCAGACCTACCCTCTCCGGGTTCTGTTCGAGGAACCCCCAGGCGCCCGCGTCCTCCAGGGCGAGCTTCGCGGAGGACAGCGCCATCTGCACGAAGCGATCCGTTCTCTGGGCGGCCTTGCGGTCCATGAAGTCCTTGGGGTCGAAGTCCGTGCATTCGGCGGCGATCCTGACCCCAAAGCCCTCCGGGTCGAAGAGCGTGATCGGACCGACCCCGCTCTCGTTGGCCAGGAGCGAGCTCCAGAACGCCTTGCGCCCGACCCCGATGGGGCTGACGATTCCTACCCCCGTTACGTAAGCCGCACGGTCTTCGCGGCCGTTCTCCATCTAGCCCTCCGACCTCTTCTCCGGTCTGCTCATGACTAGCGTGCATCTTAGCACCCCCGCCCCGGCTTCATCTCTGCCCCCGTTAAAACTCACGCCCCTGGGGCCACCGATATTCCCGAGAGCCCACGGCGGTGAAGAGCCCGCAAAGTGGGATCGGTGTGTGCGCAAAGGTCCTCGGAGTCCCGCCGCGGATAACCGCGAAAGGACTACCGAACCTCCACGAGCAGGAGAAGCGGTCCGCGGGGCAGCATGCGATGGGGGAGGGACGCAAGCGGACGGCGCTGTGGAGGGTGGCCAGCTGCGGGAGCGCGGCTTCTATCTATTCCACGACGTGCCGCTGACAGGAGTAAACATAGACCACGTCGTCCGAAGTAGCTGTTGGCAACGGGAGCTGGCTGCTTCCTGGTTCGCGTGTTCTCGGGCTACAGAACGTAGCTCTTACCGTCCTCGGCCCCTTCGGTGTCGAGTACCTTTATTCGGCGCAGCATCTCGTCGTTCATGTGGGTAAGGACGAGCCTGCGGCACTCTAGCTCAGCCCGGTGGTCCATCAGCGTCTGATAGTCGAGGTGGTAACCACCCTCCGGCTCCCAATAGTTGCACTCGCAGATAAAGAGGTCGGCCTCGCTGGTTGCCTGGACCAGAGCGTCGGTCCACACAGTGTCGCCGGAAAACGCGAGGACGTTGTCCTCGTAAGAGACTCGCAGCGCATAGGCTGGAGCGCCGCTGGGATGCACTACATCGTACGGGATTACCGTGAGTGGTCCGATCCCGGCGGCGGTTCCGCCCTCAAGCTCGACGAACTTCAGGGCGAACTCCCGCCTCGGAGCCCCGGCGGCCCTGCCACGGCCAGCGGCTTCTTGCGGGCCGAGACGTACTGGGCCTCCATGATAAAGAAGGGGAGCCCTCCGAAGTGTTCGCCGTGGAGGTGCGAGAGCAGGATGGTGTCGATGGTGGAGGTCTCCACCCGAAGTGCTTCATCGCGATGAGCGAGGAGGCGCCGCAGTCGATAAGTAGGTGCCTGGGGTCCCGCCCGTCGAACCGCACGTAGATGCAGGTCTGGAATCGCCCCCGCTGCCAAAGGCGTCCCCGCTACCCAAAAACCGTACGCTGACTTCCCCTATGCCGATCTTCCCAAAGACGCGTCTTCTGCTCCGTGTGATCGGCGGCCCGGAGAGGCTCGCCGAAAGGTCCATCCGACCAAGACCCGAAAGAGCATCGGACGGGCCGCTCCCACGATACCCAACATGCCGCCCATTTTGAAAGGCAGTCTCGCTTCGTCGCTCCATCTTCAGGATATGCGTGAGCGCTAGTTTGCGTCGGCACCTTCTCGCCCTCCCGCGTTGCGGAGTACACCGCTATAAAATGGCGCCGTGAGCGCAATCTTCTACGCCGCCGCGATACTGTTTCTCCTGAACTTCGCGTTGGGCCTGCTCGTCCAGTTTGGCGTCGTGGATACGAAGCCTTTCCGCTGGCTCCACCACGCCCTCTTCTTCGTGGTCTTCGTCTCCGCCGCCGCGGCCGCGCTCGCCGGCTTCCTCTCGGGGGCGTCCTTCCGCTGGACGCTCCTCCCGGTCCTCGTCCTCTTCGCCGTTCTGCCCTACGTCCGCGCGGGTACACCTGGCCACGCCCTTCTCGCCTGCTGCGCCCTGATCTTCTACGCCGCTGGCTTCTTCTTAACTCTGCAAGTCCTCTGAACGCCGCCCCGGCGAGTTCGGGTACCTTGCGGATCGGAACAGGAGCTTCTCTCATAAGAAAGGATCACGGCCTGACCACGAGCGTCACCGCGAAGGACCGGCCTATAGAAGGGCTGGTCCACGCCAGCTCTTGCTCTCTTTACCGATCGAGGTCTTCCTGCACGGTATCGCCGGCCGGCGATACCTCGAAATAGCAGCGAGGGCTCTCGCCGCGGTCGCAGCGCTCGCGTACCGGCACGCCCGCCAGCTCCATGAGCAGGGCCTCGGTGAGCCGGCAGACCTCCGGATGTCCCGGCACCACGGCGGTAAACGGACAGCTGTAGCCTCGAGTGACAAAGGCGTCGCCGTCGTGCTCTTCAAGCTCCGCAAGGCCACCCAGCTCGTTGAGAACAGAGACGCTCGCCTCGAGTCGCGTGCGCAAGCCGTCCGCCGGTATAGCTTGCTCGTCCGCTATGCGGCTCCCTACCGCCCTCAGCAGCGCTTCCGCCTCCTCGGACCCCAGCCGCTCGACCGAGGATGGTCATGGTTCTGCTCATCCTGGGGCTGGCCGTTGTGTTCGTGGGGTACCTGCCGCACCTTGTTCTCTCCGGGTATTCGGCGCATTAGTGTCCTGGATATGACAACGGCAGTTCGGGTACTGTTATATGAAGGAAGCAAAATAGTTGGCGGAGAGGAGAATCTATGCCACGGTTAAGCGTTCTGGACCACCCCATACACCCGATCTTGCAGGCGATCCCCGCGTCGCTCTTGCCGGCCTCGACCACCTTCGACGTGCTGGCACGTCTGGGCAGGGATGAAGAAGGACTTAGCAAGGCCGCTCACTACACCCTGATCTTCGGCCTGGTAGGGGCGGCGGGCGCGGCTGCCACCGGAGTTCTGGACTACTACGAGATAAAGAACAGGCCCGTCCGCAGGGTGGCTCTCTACCACGGCCTCGCCAACGTGGCCCTTATCGGGAGCTACGTCCTGAGCCTCCGGCGCCGCGAAGACTACAAAGCAGACAATAAGGCTCTGGCCCTCTCCGCGTTGGGGGCGGCCCTGATTGGGCTCTCCGGCTACCTTGGAGGCGAGTTGGTCTACGAGCACGGGGTGCGGGTGGGAGAAGACCAGGACGGCATTCCGGGGGCGTCCTAGAAGGGTCCCTGCTCTCCGTGTCCCGGTGGTCGAGGATCGTCCCCGTTCCCGATCGGAGGTGAGCGCCCGCGCCGGTCTATCTTTATTTACACCGCCCTCGCGTGCGGCGCCCTGGTCTTCTACGCCGCGAGCTTTTTGCAAACCCTGTAAGCCCTCTAACCGTCGTTTCCGGCGAGTTCGGGTACCCTAGTCGCGGATCGAAACGGGAGTTTCTCTTATAAGAAAGGATCACGGCCTGACCACGAGTGTCACCACGGAGAACCGGCCCGCGGAAGCGCCGGCCCAGGTTGTCGAGGAGACCGACTGTTGCGTCGTCGGCGGCGGACCGGCCGGGCTCATGCTGGCGCTCATGCTGGCGCGCCGGGGGGTGCGGGTGACGCTGCTGGAAGCGCACCGGGACTTCGACCGCGAGTTCCGGGGCAACACCATCAACCCCTCGGCGATGGAGGTCCTGAAGCGCCTCGGCCTTGAGGGAAAGCTCCTCAAGCTCCGGCACGCGAAGGTATGGCGGTTCACCGTCCAAGCTGGTAGAAGGCACAAGACGTTCGCCGACTTCTCGCGCCTGAAGACCTGGTACCCGTATGTCCTGATGCTCCCGCAGGCACGTTTCCTGGAGCTCGTCGCCGCCGAAGCGCAGCGCTACTCGAACTTCCGGCTGGTGATGGGGGCGCGGGTCAAGGATCTCATCGCGGAGGGCGGCGTGGTCCGGGGCGTACGCTGGCGGAGCCCGGGGGAGGACGGCACGCGCGAGGTGCGGGCGAGGCTGACGGTCGGGACGGACGGGCGGTTCTCGCGGCTGCGGAGGCTGGCCGGGCTCGAAGCGGGCGCGGCCGGAGGCTCGCCGCCGATGGACGTTTTCTGGTTCAACCTGCCGCGCGAGGAGGAGGACCCGGAGGGCGCGGGAGCCGTTTTCCGGTGCGGCCGGGGGAGCTTGCTGGTCCTCATGGACCACTTCGAGTACTGGCAGGTCGGTTACATCCTCCCCAAGGGGCACTACGCGCGGCTGAAAGAGGCGGGGTTGCCGGCGCTTCGGCGGTCGGTAGCGGCTCTGGCGCCGGAGTTCGCGGATCGGGTGGGGACGCTGGAGGAATGGGGAGAAGGTTCGTTGCTCTCAGTAGAGTCGGACAGGCTCCGGCGGTGGTACCGTCCCGGCCTGTTACTGCTCGGCGACGCGGCGCACGTGATCTCGCCGGTAGGCGGCATCGGCATCAACCTCGCTATCCAGGATGCCGTGGTGGCGGCGAACGTGTTGGCCGGCCCGCTGAAGGACGGCCGCCTCCGCGAACGGCACCTCCGTTCGGTGCAACTCAGGAGGGAGGCGCCGACGCGCCTCGTACAGGCGGCCCAGGGCCTCGCCCAGAGGTGGGTCGTCGCCGGCGTGCTCGGATCGAGAGGCGAGTACAGGCTGCCGCTGCTTCTCCGCCTGCTCCTGCGCGCGCCGATCTTGCGCGACCTGCCCGCTCGTCTGATCGCCCACGGCGCCTGGCCCGTCCGGGTGAAGGACTAGGCCAGAATCGTGCCGGCCAGAGACCATGTACGCGCGAGGCTTCGTCCGCAGATTCGGATGGGGGCTGTGCTATAACCCGTGTGCATTACCTGTGTAGGTGGCGCGGGTGGGAACCGGTATCTTGCCCGGCGGACGGCAGTGATCTTGCGCGTAGCCCCGTCCGTAGAAACGCTTTGGGAGGTGTTGTTGGAATTCTTTGAAGCTCTTAGGCGGCGCAGGACTACGAACGGCCCTTTCCTGTCCAGGGCGGTCAGCGCGGAGCACCAGCGGCTTCTGGTAGAGGCCGCGGCGATGGCGCCGTCCCACTTCAACAGCCAGCCCTGGCGTTTCGTCCTGGTGGACGACGAGAGGCTCATAGGAGAGGTCGCCCGCGTCAGCGGCGAGTCGATGCGCCGCCTCATGGAGGAGGGGACCTTCTGGAAGCGCTATCGGCCGTACTTCAGGTTCTCCGAGGAGGAGATGGAGGAGAAGAGGGACGGCATCCACATCGACCAGCTGCCCAAAGTCTTGAAGCCTTTTCGACGCCAGATCTTCTCGGATGCCGGAGCGACCCTCATGAACCGCTTCGGCGTCCCGAAGATCCTCGCCGAGGACAACCGCAAGCTGGTCGCGGGCTCCCCGCTCCTTCTGGCGGTCCTGCTCGACAGGACCGAGTACCGGCCCGGCGAGCTCTCGGGCTTCTACTCGGTCTTCGGGATGGGCGCCGCCGTCGAGAACGTCTGGCTCGCGACCACCGAGCTCGGCATGGGCATACAGTTCGTCTCGACACCGATGGAGTTCCCCGAGAAGTGGAACGAGATAAAGGGGCTGCTGGAAGTTCCCGAAGATCTCGAGCTAATGGCAGTCTACCGCCTGGGCTATCTGCCCGAGGAGCAGCGCCGCCCGACTATCGACTGGAAGAGCAACCACCGCAAGCGCCTCTCCCAGTACGTCTTCAGAAACACCTGCGCGGCGCCCGAGAGAGATCATCCCGAACCGGCCGTCGCCCGGGAACGTGAGGAGGCAGCCCGATGACAACCATGAACCCTCCGCGCATCCTCTCGGTCGCGACCGCGGTGCCGCGGCACTGCGTCTCCCAGGAGACGGCTCGGGACTTCGCGCGTCTGATGTTCTCCGGGACCTACAGGGACGTGGAGCGCCTGCTCCCCATCTTCGACAACGCCAACATAGACAACAGGCACTTCTGCATGCCACCCGAGTGGTTCGGTGAGGATCACACGTTCCCCGAGAAGAACGCCCTCTACATAAAGCATGCTCTGGACCTCTCCGAGAAGGCCGCGACGAGGGCGCTCGACAAGGCGGGCGTCGGACCCGAGGAGGTGGGCGCGATCTTCTTTGTCTCCACCACGGGTATCTCCACGCCCTCCCTCGATTCCAGGCTGATCTTCCGTCTGGGTCTCCCGGAGCACACGAGGCGCGTACCTATCTGGGGTCTGGGTTGCGCTGGCGGGGCGGGCGGCCTCGCGCGCGCGGCGGACTACGTCCGGGCCTACCCGGAGAAGCCGGTCCTCCTGGTCGGCGTCGAGCTATGCGGCCTGACCTTCGTGAAGGGAGACCGTTCCAAGAGCAACCTGGTGGGGACGAGCCTCTTCGCGGACGGCGCCGCCGCAGTGCTCCTGGGTAGCGGAGCCAGTGAAACGGGACCGGAGCTTCACGGCAGCTACAGCACCACCTGGCCGGAGACCGAGGACGTCATGGGCTGGGACCTCGTCGAGGCCGGGCTGCAGGTGCGCTTCGCCAAAAGCGTTCCGCACATAGTGCGTGAGAAGATGCGCGGGAACCTCGAAGCCGCCTGCGCTTCCCTGGGCCTCGGCCTGAAAGACCTCCAGCACTTCGTCTTGCACCCCGGAGGCACCAAGGTGCTGGAATCTTACGAGGAGACGCTGGAACTCGGGCCCGGCGGGCTCGACCTCTCCTGGGAGATACTGAGGGGCTACGGGAACATGTCCAGCGTCTCCGTGCTGTTCGTCCTGGAGCGATTCCTCGAAGACTACCCGGCGGGGAGCGGGGAGTACGGGACCATCTCGGCCCTGGGACCGGGCTTCTCCGCCGAGCACGTCCTCTTCCGCTGCTGATGCCGGTAGTCCTCGGCGTCGCCCTCGTCGCCGCCCAACGCCTCTTCGAGCTCGTCCTCGCCCGCGGGAACGAGCGCCGGGCGCGGGCGCGCGGCGCCGTCGAGCGGGGAAGGGGGCATTACCCATTCATCGTCGCCCTGCATGTTTCGTGGCTCGTCTCGACCCTCGTCGAGGGTATCTTGCGTGGTCCGGATCTTCCCGCCTACTGGCCGGTCCCGCTCGCGTTGTTCCTGCTCGTGCAGCCGCTGCGCTACTGGGCGGTCTTCTCTCTGGGGGAGAGGTGGAACACGAAGATACTCATCGTGCCGGGCGAGAAACCCGTCAGCCGCGGACCTTACAAGTATCTCGACCATCCCAACTACGTGGTAGTGGCCGTGGAGATCCTGGCCTTTCCCCTGATCTTCGGGGCGTGGGTCACGGCACTCGTCTTCACGGTCCTCAACGCCGCGATCCTCTCCGTGAGAATAAGAGAGGAGAACCGGGCCCTCAAGGAGCTAGTCAGCTAGTCAGCCGGTCAGGTAAGCTGTGGACGATAAGGTTGTCCGCTCAAGAGAGCGGTCAGAAAAAGAGCAAAAAGCTCTCACGCGCATGACGGCGGACCCCAGACCAAAAAGCTGACGTGCTGACGTATTGACAAGCTGACGTGCTGACTAGCCGCCGAAAAGAGGGAGGCTCCCATGCTGGATCTCAAATACATCCGCGAGAATGCCGAGGCCGTCGCCGAGAACTGCAAGAACCGGGGCGTCGTGGCGGACGTGGAGCTGGTCGTCAACCTCGCCGACAGGCGTTCGGAGCTCATGCAGGAGCTGAACGTCTTGAGGCAGCAGCAGAACCAGCTTGCAAAGAGTGTCGGACGGGAGCGAGACCCCGCGGCGCGAGAGAACCTCATCGCCGAGTCGCGGAGGACCAAGGAGCTCATCCCGGAGAAAGAGACGGAGCTCGTGGCGGTCGAGGGGCGGCTCCGGGAGGAGATGCTGAAAATACCGAACATGACCCATCCCGACTCGCCCATCGGCAAGGACGATACGGAGAACGTCGAGCTCCGGCGCAGCGGCGGGGTCCCTGACTTTGGATTCGAGCCCAAAGACCACGTCGAGCTTGGCGAATCTTTGGGCATCATAGACTTCGAGTCGGGCACAAAGGTCGCGGGGAGCAAGTTCTACTTTCTGCGAGGCGATGCCGTGCTCCTGGAGCTTGGGCTCATCCGGTATGCCCTGGACACGCTCATCGAGCACGGCTACGAGCCGGCGATCACGCCGGACCTGGCGCGGGACGAGGCTCTCATCGGGACGGGCTTCATCCCACGCGGGCCGGAGACCCAGATCTACTCCGTAGAGAATTCCGACCTCTCGCTCGTCGCCACCGCCGAGATAACCCTCGCCGGCTCGCTGGCCGGCGAGATCCTGGACGCGGAGCAGCTCCCGATCCGGATCGCCGGCCTCTCCCACTGCTTCCGCACCGAGGCCGGCTCCCACGGCCGCGCGAGCCGCGGCCTCTACCGCGTCCACCAGTTCACCAAGGTCGAGATGTTCGCCTTCGCGGAGCCGGAACAGTCCGAGGCCCTGCACGAGGAGATGCTCGGCATTGAAGAACGGATATTTCAGGGCCTTGGCATCCCGTACCGGGTCGTGGACATCTGCACCGGCGACCTCGGCGGCGCCGCCTACCGCAAGTACGATCTGGAAGCCTGGATGCCCGGCCGCAACGCCTACGGCGAGATCACCAGCACCTCCAACACCACCGACTATCAGGCCCGTCGCCTCGCCATACGCTACCGCAGAGACGGCGGCCGCCCGCAGCTCCTGCACACCCTCAACGGCACCGCCATAGCCGTAAGCCGCGCCCTAATCCCCTTGATAGAGAACTACCAGCAAGAAGACGGCTCCGTCCTCGTCCCGGAAGCCCTAGTTCCCTACGTCGGCAAGAAGGTGCTCGAGCCCGCTGGGTAGAATACCTCCGGGCACCGGACGCTATACTCTCTACAAACTGAGTTTGCATAAGGAGAGGAGCCCCGGATGGTCGAGGCAGTAGAGAAGCTTACGAAGAAGAGCGAAGACCCGAGCCGATGGTACCTGCAGCTGGTCCGGATGGCGAAGCTCGCGGACTACGGGCCGGTGCGCGGTACCTTCGCTATCCGCCCTTACGGGTTCGCGATCTGGGAGCGCATCCAGCGCGACCTCGACGACCGCTTCAAGGCCACCGGCCACCAGAATGCTTACTTCCCGCTGCTCATCCCCGAGAGCTACCTGAAGAAGGAGGCCAAGCACGTCGAGGGCTTCGACCCGGAGCTCGCGTGGGTGACTATAGGCGGACGCGAGGAGCTCGAGGAGCGGCTCGCCATCCGGCCGACCTCCGAGAGCATCATCTGCGACTTCTACCGCAACTGGATCCAGAGCTACCGTGACCTGCCCCTCCTCATCAACCAGTGGTGCAACGTCCTGCGCTGGGAGAAGGTGACGCGGCCGTTTCTCCGTACCTCCGAGTTCCTCTGGCAGGAGGGCCACACCGTCCACGCCACCCCCGAAGAGGCTCGCGAAGAGGCTCTTCGGATGCAGAGGGTCTACAGCGACTGCTTCCATGAAATGCTGGCGATCCCCGTCCTGACCGGCATGAAGAGCCCTTCCGAAAGGTTTGCGGGCGCTATCGAGACGTACACCTGCGAGGGCTTGATGGGCGACGGGCGGGCTTTGCAGGCGGCGACGAGCCACGACCTCGGGCAGAACTTTGCCCGGGCCTTCGACATTACGTTCCTCGATGAGAACCAGGAACGGGTCCACCCCTACCAGACCTCTTGGGGTTTCTCGACGCGCACCATCGGCGGGCTCATCCTTGTACACGGGGACGACAGGGGGCTGAAACTCCCGCCCAAGCTCGCCCCCACGCAGGCGGTGATAGTGCCTATCTGGCGCGGCAAGAACAAGGCCGAGGTGCGCCGCGAGGCCGAGGCGCTGTACGCCGAACTCCAGATCGCCGGCCTTCGCATGGAGGTGGACCTGGACGAGGAGCACTCGCCGGGCTGGAAGTTCAACGAACACGAGCTGCGGGGCGTGCCGGTGCGGATCGAGATAGGGCCGAAGGACATCGAAAAGGGACAGGCCGTCCTCGTCCGGCGTGACACCGCCGAGAAGGAGTTCGTCCCGCGCGAGGGGTTGCCCGAGCGGTTGCGGACGCTCCTGGCGGAGATCCAGGAGAACATGCTCGTCCAGGCCCGCGAGTTTCGTGACGAGAATACCCGCCGGGCGGAGAGCTATGGGGAGTTCAAGGAGATCATCGAAGAGAAGCGCGGCTTCGTGCTCGCTCCCTGGGACGGCACCGAAGAGACCGAGCAGAAGATAAAGGAGGAGACGAAGGCGACCATCCGGCTCCTCCCCGACGACGTGCGTGAAGAGGGCAAGGACCTCGTCTCCGGCAAGCCTGGCGCCACCGCCGTCTTCGCCCGGGCCTACTGAGCTAACGGACCTCGGAAACTTTGACCCTGTTGCCTTTGTGGCTACGCGCCGACCGCTCCAGGGTGAGAGAAAAACGGGGAATCGGTCAAGCTGGGCGGAGATGAGCGGGCTGTATATTCTCTGTGACGCAGGACCGATCTCCCGTCCCGAGCGGGGCGTGGGGTAGATGGAGTTTCTCTTCCCGTTCGTCGCGGTGGTGGTTGGGGCCGTGGTTCAGGGGTCGGTGGGGTTCGGACTCGCCCTGGTGGTCGTGCCTGTGCTGGCGCTCGTCCGTCCGGAGACCCTGCCGGCCGTGGTGCTCCTGATCACGATGCCGATGGCCGCGTTCATGGCCTTTAAGGAGAGGCGCTCGGTGGACGTGGCGGGTCTAGGTTGGATCCTGGCCGGACGCGTCATCGGGACGCTCGGGGGAGTGGGGCTCCTCGCACTCATCCCGTCGGGCTTCCTCTCGGTGCTGTTCGGCGCCCTCGTGCTGGCGGCCGTGCTTGCGAGTATCTCGAGCCCGGAGATCGTGCTGCGCAACCGGACGAGGCTCGCGGGGGGCGTCGCCTCGGGCGTGATGGGCACCGCAGGCGGCGTCGGTGGCCCGCCGCTCGCCCTCGTCTACCAGAACCGCTCGGGGCCGGAGATCCGCTCGACGCTCGCCGTCGCCTTCGTGTTCGGTACCGGATTGTCGCTCGTGGCCCTCTTCCTCTCCGGCAGGGCCGGAGCTGAGCACGCTCTCCTCTCCCTCCAGCTGTTCCCCGGCCTGATCCTCGGCCTCCTCGCTACCAGATGGATAGCCCCACTCCTCGACGCCTCCTGGCTGCGCCCGGCGGTCCTTCTGTTCGCCGCCGTCTCTGGTCTCGCGGCCATGCTCCTCGGGCTCGCGAGGTAGCAGCAGGATATCGATATAAGGTAGCCCTCCGTGCGTAGCCTCCCCGTAGAGTAGTCCTTTGACTACCGATCCGGAGAGGGTTTATATCCTTTGGAATACGTTAGCAAGATTTCATAATGCTCGCGCTTTCCGGGGTGGCGTAAAGAGGAGGGGGACTCTGTGAGATCTTTTTCGGGCGTTCGGTGAGACGCCTGCTGGTTTTCTTTCCCGGAAGAAGCGGCGGACTCGTCGTTGCTCTGCTGCTCCTGGCGGTCGGTTTGGGCGGGGGTAGCGTGCTCGCCGGTGACGCGTCGGTGGCCGAGGCGCGGCAGTACTCGGCTTACTCCGATCCCGAGAAGCCCGCGCTCTCTTTCGTCCTCTCGAAGGAACAGAACGTCGAGGAGTTCCGGGAGAAGTTCGACCTGAGCGACGAGGAGTTGGACACGGTGCTCGCCGCTATCCGCAAAGAGAACGAGACCCTCTCCAGAGCGCAGGGCGAGAGCCGGCGGATAATCGAGTCGAACGAAGGGCAGCCGAAGGAGCGGGTGAAGGGCGAGATAGCGGCCTCCGGGTACGACGAGAAGATCAGGAGCGCCGTAGCCCGAACGAAGACCGTCGTGGAGCGTGTGCTGCCGGCGGAGCGGCGGGTGGAGTTCAGGGCGTGGGTGGAGGAGAAATGGCTGCAAGAGAGACGCGAGGCCCGCGAAGAACCCGCCGCCGCTACCAGCCGGACCGCCTCCGCCTCGGGGAGGTGGTTCGAGGTCTACGCCACGCAGTACAACGGCTACACCAACTACGAGGTCGCCCTGCCGCACCGCAAGCTGAAGTTCGACGGAGGCTACAAGGTCTACCTCTCCCGTGGCAACTACGGGACCCGGGCCCCGATCAAGGAGGTGGGGGCCCTGGAACACCTACGATAACTGGTGGGACAAGTCCCGTCGCCGCACCATGTGGAAGGATCTCCCTCGCGGAACGCCCGAAGCCGAGGCGGCGTACTACGACAACTACAACAGGGGCAGGGACGAGTTCGGCAGGAAAGTCCTCAACCCCGCGGGCGTTGACCTTAGGCCGGCCGTGGCCGCCAGGCTGGGACTCAAGAAATACCAGAACGCCTGGATCTGGATCTGGATCTGGGTGCCCTGGGTAAGCTAATGTCTTCCCTCGGCCAAACGGCCGGAGTGAAGAATGAAATGAATACGTCCCGCTGCTCTAGCCGGCGTCCCCGGCTACCCGAACAGATCCGCGAGTCATGCAACAACCTCGCTCTCTTGAAGCGCTCTCCCACCCTTTACGTTGTCCCTATCTTACGCACCGGGCGGCCCTCGCTAAAGTACCAGATCCGACTCGCGCGGCCGTTTGCACTTGACGGGGGACTCTTATTTGTTTTAGGATCTTGCCCTAGCGCGGACTCGCATCGAGAGCGGCGGAGGGAACTGGCCCCGTGAAGCCGCGGCAACCGGCGATGAGCTGGCGAAACTACTCATCGCAAGGTGCCAAGTCCAGCAGGATCCGGTAAAGGTCCTGGAAGATGTGGGGAGAGCCACGACGGCCTCTTCTACGGAGCGGGTTGCGCGAAGGGCGAAAGCCATGGCGGAAAACCCGAAACTATAGAAGGAGGCTGTATTACTCCTGAGTACGACACTAGACCCGGGGGCCGGGGCTAAGCGCGCTCCGGCCCAACCGGATAAGCACTTTCATCGAATAGGCTCCTTCGAGCCCGAACTCGGCGGCTACCTGGAAGAGGTCACGCTCGCCTACGAGACCTGGGGCGAACTCGATGCCGCGGGGGAGAACGCCGTACTCGTCGTCCACGCGCTCACGGGTGACTCCCACTGCTCGGGGGGCGCCTCCGAGGCGTACAAGCGTGGCGGATGGTGGGACGAGATGGTCGGGCCGGGACGGCCGGTAGACACGGACGAGAACTTCGTGGTGTGTTCGAACGTGCTCGGCGGCTGCTCCGGGAGTACGGGTCCTGCTTCGCCCGACCCCGAGGCCGGCCGGCCGTACGGGATGCGGTTCCCGGTCATCACCATCCGGGACATCGTGCGCGCGCAGAAGCGGCTCCTCGACGACCTCGGGGTGAAGAGGCTAAGGACGGTCATCGGGGGTTCTATCGGGGGGCAGCAGGCGCTAGAGTGGGCGGTGGAGTTCCCCGATTACGTCGAGAAGGCGGTGCCCGTCGCGGCCACGGGGGCCCTGGGACCACAGGGGATCGCGATGAGCGAGATCGGGCGCCGCGCCATCATGGCCGACCCTCTCTGGCGCGGCGGCGATTACTACGGCGAGGAAGAGGGTCCGGAGACGGGGCTAGCCATCGCCCGGATGGCCGGGATGGTTACCTACCAGAGCGCCCCGGGCCAGTGGGAGAGGTTCGGCCGGAGGCCCGCGAGCCGCCCGCCGCTCTACGAGGAGTTAGGCGGCAGGTTCGATATCGAGAGCTATCTCCACTACCAGGGCCGCGACCTCACGGGTCGCTTCGACGCCAACTCCTACCTCTACCTTACCCGCGCGATGGACCTCTACGACGTGGGGGCCGGTTACGCCTCCCACGAAGAGGCGTACGAGCGGATAGAGGCCAAGATGCTCTTCGTCGGCATCTCCAGCGACTGGCTCTTCCCGGCTGCGGAGGTGCGCGAGGCGGCAAAGAAGGCCAGGAACGCCGGGGTGGAGGCGTGCTACGAGGAGATAGAGTCCTCGAGCGGGCACGACGCGTTCTTGAAGGACTGGGCAGAACTAAGGGAGGCCGTTGGGCCGTTCCTTGACGACTAGAAAGGATAGAAGATGACCGATACTGCCGACCAGAAGCAGCAGGAGCGCGATTACGGGTTCGACACTCTGGCGTTGCACGGCGGGCAGGAGGTGGACTCGGCGACCACGGCGCGGGCGGTGCCCATCTACCAGTCGACCTCCTACGTCTTCCACGACACAGAGCACGCGGCGAACCTCTTCTCGCTCTCCGAGATGGGCAACATCTACACCCGCATCATGAACCCGACCACCGACGTCTTCGAGCAGCGGGTCGCTCTCCTGGAGAAGGGCGTCGGGGCGCTGGCTACCGCGTCCGGGCAGTCGGCGGAGACGCTCGCCATCTTGAACATCGCGGGGGCGGGGGATGAGATCGTCTCGGCCGCCGGCCTCTACGGCGGGACCTACAACCTCTTCCACTACACGCTGCCCAAGATCGGCATAGACGTGAAGTTCGTCGACGCCAACGACCCCGAGAACTTCAGTAGCGCAATTACCGATAAGACAAAAGCCCTCTTCGCCGAGACCGTTAGCAACCCGGCACTCAACACCCTGGATATCGAGGCCGCGGCATCGGTGGCCCACGAGGCGGGTATCCCGCTCATAATAGACAACACCCTCCCCTCGCCGTACCTGGTGAACCCCCTGGAGCACGGCGCGGACGTCGTGGTCCACTCGGCGACAAAGTTTATCGGGGGACACGGTACCTCCATCGGCGGCATCATCGTGGATGGCGGGAAGTTCCCCTGGGACAATGGGCGCTTCCCCGATCTCACCGAGCCGGACCCCTCCTACCACGGCCTCCAATTCTACCCGGCTCTGGGCGAGCTCGCGTACATCCTCAAGGCTCGCGTCCAGATGCTGCGCGACTACGGTCCGGCCCTGAGCCCCTTCAACAGCTTCCTCTTCTTGCAGGGCCTCGAGACGCTGCCTTTGAGAATGGAGCGCCACTCGCAGAACGCCCAGGCGGTCGCGGAGTTCTTGCAGGGTCACGACAAGGTCAGCTGGGTTAACTATCCGGGTCTCCCCGATCACCCGGGCCACGACGTCGCCCGCAAGTATCACCGGAATGGGATGTTCGGCGCGATCCTCGGCTTCGGCATCGACGGTGGCCTGGAGGAGGCCAAGAGGTTTATAGACCGGCTGGAGCTGCACAGTTTGCTCGCCAACGTGGGCGACGCGAAGAGCCTGGTCATCCACCCGGCCTCGACGACTCACTCGCAGCTCTCCGTGGACGAACAGGCGTCCACCGGGGTCACGGACGACTACATCCGGCTCTCGGTCGGCCTGGAGTCCATCGACGACATCCTTTACGACCTCGACCAGGCATTGAACGGAGCGTGAACTAGATTGAAGAGACCCCTCGTCATAAAGTTCGGGGGCACCTCGGTCGGCAAGGGCGCCGCATTCTTGCGCGCCGCCAGGATAGCCGCCGGCACCGCGGAGAACGGTCCCGTGGCCGTCGTCGTCTCGGCGATGTCCGGAACGACCGATGCCCTGCTCGGCCTGGCGAAGTCAACCGCCGGCTCTACCCCCCGAACTTCGACCGGCGGAAGCCGTGAGGGGTCTCTCGCGGAGATCTACCGCGCCCTGACCGACCGGCACCTGCGGGCGGCCCGCGAGGCCGTGCCCGGAGAGGCCCTCCCGGAGGTCGAAGAACGGCTGCGAGGTATCCTCGACCGGCTGGCAGAGGTCGTCGACGCCCCGGCGAGTAACTTCAAGGCCCGCAAAGACGCCGTCGCCTCGTTCGGTGAGCGGCTCTCGGCGGAGATCCTGGCCGGCGCCGTAAGCGGTTTCGGCGTGCGGGCCGTAGTGGCGCCCGGCGACCCGATCGCTACGGACGGTAATTTCGGGGAGGCGGAGATACACGCCGGAGAGACCAGGCGGCGCGCTGGCAGGTACGTCCGGCCGTTGCTGGAGGCGGGCTCCGTGGCCGTGGTCCCCGGATACGTCGGGAGGGGACCGGACGAGGCCGTGACTACGCTCGGACGTGGGGGATCGGACCTCTCGGCGACGGTGTTGGGTAGGGCTCTGGGTTCGGAGGAGGTCTGGATCCTGTCCGACGTAGACGGCGTCCTCGACGCGGACCCGGCCCTGATACCGGACGCCCGCCTGATCCCGCACCTCTCCTACCGCGAGGCCGCCCAGTTCGCGGCTTTGGGCGCCGAGGTCCTCCACCCCATGACGACCGCTCCCGCCGCCGCCGCGGGTATCGAGGTGCGCGTCCGGAGCACTTTCAACCCCGGCTCTCCGGGGACCCGCATCTCCGACCGCGAGGGCGGGCCGGGCGTACGGAGCGTGGCCCTACGCCGCGGCCTCTCTCTCGCCCACGTCGCGCCCGAAGCCGCGGAGAACGTTTTCTGCGTGCTCGGAGCGGACGCGGGGGGCCTCAAGGTCCTCGCCGAGGGTGGCTCCGGGGACGTCGCGGCGGTGGTCTGCGTTGGCACACCGACGGATGGGGATCTCCTGGGCGGCCTGAGATGCCTGCACGAGGGCGGCGTCCGGCCTATCTGGGCGGGCAACACTTCCACCGGTCTCCTCTTCGCCGTCCCCGAAGGGAGCGCGGAGGTTGCCTTGCGCGCCTTGCACGCCGGCCTTGTCCCGCCGGCTTCGAGGAGCGGAACTGTTCCGGAACCCATGGAGGAGGTCGCGTGAAGCGCGTCGAGATCGTGCAACTGGGCCTGGGCTACGTGGGCCGGGCGGTGGCCCAGCTCATTATCGAGGAACGCAAGCGCTGGCGGGAGGTGTGGAATTTGGATCTCCACTACCGTGCGGTCGCCGATACCTCGGGGGCTCTCGTCGGCGAGGAGCTTCTGCCCCAGGCCATACGCCTCAAGGAGGAGGGCGGCAAGCTCTCGGAGCTCGGCGTGGAGCCCGTGGAGGATATCCTCGTCTCGGAGCCCGCGCCCGGCACGACGCGGGTAGTCGTGGACCTGGCGGTACACGGGGGGACCCTGGATCTGGACCTGCTCGGTGTGCGGAACGGATCCTACCTGGTGCTCTCGAACAAGGGGCCGCTCTCCGGGAGCATCGCCGAGGCAAGAGAGCTGCTGCGCCTGGCGGGGGACAGGCTCTGGTGCGAGGCGACCGTCGGCGCCGGGATGCCGATCATCTCGACCCTGGACATGCTCATGGACACCGGCGACGAAGTCCTGGAGATACGGGCCAGCCCGAGCGGGACCCTGAACTTCATCATGAGCTCGGTCGAGGGCGGCCGGTCTTTCTCCGAGGCCGTTTCTGAGGCCGTAGCCTTGCACTACGCCGAACCGGACCCCCGCGACGACCTCTCGGGCCTCGATGTGGCGCGCAAGGCCATAATCCTCGCCCGCATAATGGGCAAGGAGATAGAGCCCGAGGAGATCGCTTACGAGTCGCTCGTCCCCAAAGGTCTCGAAGAGGTTCCCCTGGAGGAGCTCATGGAGCGTTTGGGGGAGGCGGACGCCGAATTCGCCGAGAGGATGAACTCCGTCAGGGCGAATCACATGCTCCGGTACCTGGCCCGCATCCCCAAAGACGGACCCGTAGAGGTCGGGTTGACGGAGGCGGCGGTCGAGAGCCCGTTCGGGCCCATAAACGGTCCCGAGAACGTCTTCGAGTTCAGGACCCGCCGCTACTCGGACGTCACGCTCACGGTCTCGGGCCCGGGCGCGGGGCCACACCGCACCGCGAGCGGGGTCGTCGGGGATCTGCTTGATATAGTACGTAAGGCGGTAAGAGAAGATAGCGCGGAGGATGTTTGATATGCCGGAGGGATACACGGTCGCGGTCGTGGGCGCCGGGCTCGTCGGAGAACGGCTGGTAGCAGAGCTCAGGAGACGGGATTTCCCCCTCAAGGAGCTGCGCGTCCTGGCACGCAGCGCGCGCAGCTCGGTGCTCGCCGGCGAGACCTTCGAGGTCGGGGTCGCGGAGCCCGAGGCCTTCGAGGGCGTGGAGTTCGCCCTGTTTGCCGGGACGGAGGGAGAGAAGGGGGCCGCGGTTCAGCTCGCCCGCGAGGCCATCTCGCGCGGTGCGATCGTCATAGACAACGGGAGCGACTTCCGGCTCGACCCGGAGGTGCCGCTCGTGGTGCCCGAGGTGAACGCCGAGTCCCTGGAGGCGCACAAGGGCGTCGCCGCCAACCCGAACTGCTCCACCATCCAGCTGGTCGTCACACTAGCTCCCCTGGCGCGCGAGTTCGGCCTCAAGAAGGTCGTCGTCTCTACCTACCAGGCCGTCTCGGGCGCGGGACGCGGCGGGGTCGAGGCTCTGGAGGGTGGCCGGGAGGATGCCTTCCCGAAGCCGATCGTCGGTAACGCCATCCCGCTTATCGGGGGGGTGGGGGAGGATGGGTATACGACGGAAGAGAAGAAGATGAAGGAGGAGTCGCGCAAGATCCTCTCTCTGCCAGACCTCCCGGTCTTCCCAACAGCGGTGCGCATTCCCGTCCACACGGGCCACTCCGAGAGCGTCTACGTCGAGACAGAGAGGGACGTGGACCTGTCGGAAGTGCTCGAGGTGTTGGGCGTGGCGCCCGGCGTCTCTTTCTCCGGCGATGCCGCAGACTACCCGACCCCTCTAGAGGCCGCGGGGGACCCGAAGGTCTCCGTCGGGAGGGTGCGCGTCGAGGGGAACGCGATCGAGTACTGGTGCGTCTCGGACAACCTACTCAAGGGCGCGGCGACGAACGCCGTCCAGATAGCCGAGTACCTCGCCGGAGCACACTCCGGTGTTACGAGCGCGTCGGGAGCGCTGGGCGCGAGGGCTTAGGGGCCGGTCTCGCCTATCGGGATGCCGGAGATAGGGATCAGGCCGGCCACGGAGGAGGACGTACCCCTGATCCTCTCGTTCATAAGGGAGCTGGCCGAGTACGAACGCCTCTCGCACGAGGTCTCCGCCACCGAGGATCTTCTCCGGGAATCGCTCTTTGGGGAGAGGCGGGGAGCCGAAGTGGTGATCGGGGACCACGGCGGCGAACCCGCCGGCTTCGCACTGTTCTTCCACAACTTCTCGACCTTTTTGGGCCGCCCCGGCATCTACCTGGAGGATCTCTACGTGAAGCC
Organism: Rubrobacteraceae bacterium; assembly: GCA_030448125.1. GTDB lineage: Bacteria > Actinomycetota > Rubrobacteria > Rubrobacterales > Rubrobacteraceae > Rubrobacter_F. The sequence goes on from JAUJNO010000007.1 coordinate 160,537, forward strand.
GGAGTTCCGGGGCAAAGGGATCGGCCGGGCCATGCTAGCCTACCTCGCCAGGGTGGCGAAGGAGCGAGACTGCGGGCGGCTGGAGTGGTCGGTTCTGGACTGGAACGATCCGGCCATAGAGCTGTACAAGAGCATCGGCGCCGTCCCGATGGACGGCTGGACGGTCTACCGCGCGACCGGGGAGGCGCTGGACGAGCTGGCCGCCCGGGCCTGATTCCGCGCGAATGCCGTCCCGCGGATGCCGCCTCGCCCTGTACTCTACGTTCTCAACTCGTTAAACTAGAGAAGGGTAAGTACAGCACCACCGGAAAGGGCGGAGGAGGAGCATGAGCGAGGAGAGAAAGGGCTTCTGGGACAGGATCTTCAACACCCAGGATGGCTCGGAGCGGGAGAAGAGGGTTCTCGAGTACATAATCCACCGTATTAACGACGGGGCGCACCTCAGAGACGTAACCCAAGAAGAGTACGTCCGCCGCAACGCCTCCCCCGACGAGGTCGAGCAGATAATCGAGAGCCCGAGGCTCATCGAGGCCGCCCACGAACAGATGCGGGACGACTTCTCCTCCGGCAGGCTCGACCCGAAAACGCCCCCGAGCAGCGCCCAGTAGACGTACCGGCGCCCCTCGGGGTCCCCTCCAGGGTTGTATAATCTCGGGGTCGCTACCCTTTATATATTGCTACTGGAGGCTTGATGCCGATCTACGAGTACAGGTGCGAGAACGAGCACGTCTTCGACGTGATGCAGAGGATGTCCGAAGACCCCTTGACGGAATGCGTCGAGTGCGGCGCCCCGGTCAAAAAGGTCCTCCAGCCGGTCGGCATCTCCTTCAAGGGCTCGGGCTTCTACTCCACCGACTACAGCAAGAAGGCCTCGAAGACGGAGTCGAAGGAGACCGCAAAGACCGGCGAGTCGAACACCAACGGCGCCTCCGGCTCCGGCGACGGCACCCAGAAGAAACCGGAGAAGACCTCGACCGAATCCGCAAAGAAAGAGGACTAAGGGGCGAGGCGATGGCGGACCCGCGCGACCTCGCCCCGAGGAGCACAGTCCGGCACGCCGCCCGGCATGCCGGGTCGGGTGGCGGACGCGGCGGAGTCGTGCTCGCCCTGACCTTCCTCTTCGTGCTCGCCGCCGTCTCCATCTCCGCCGGGCTCGTCGTCTACACCGCCTGGCGCCACGACCTCGAAGACGGCCTCTTCGCCCTCGCCTTCGCCGTCCTTAGCGCCCGCGCCGCTTTGTCGTGGCGCCTGTGGCACCATGGCCATCAGCAGTCAGTAGTTAGCTATCAGCAAGACCGCGAAGGGCGAAAGCCGGCGGACGAGTCGACGCGTTAAGCCAAACCAAACCCGGTTACGTGCTGCGCCGCCGAAATTCGCCGAACAGCTCAAAAAGCCGATTGCTGACAGCTGAAGGCTGACAGCTAATAGCGAAAACCCCTGCAAATCGTTCCTCAATCTTAGGTACAGCTTAACCTAGACAGTCGTCGAACCCCTCCGTATAGTGCCCGCTGTCCAGGATGGACGGGGAGAACGGGCAGTGGCGGGGCTTCTACGGGTCCCGCCGGCCGTATCGACTTAGGAGACACGTAGGGGAGGAGTGGATTGACGGGCACGCCATTCGCGCATTTGCACTGCCATTCGGAGTATTCGATGCTGGACGGGGCCAGCCGGATCCGGGATCTCATCTCCTTCGCTAAAGACCAGAACATGCCCGGCCTCGCCCTCACCGACCACGGTGTGATGTACGGCTCCGTCAGGTTCTACCAGGAGGCCAAGAAGGCCGGCATAAAGCCGATCCTGGGCTGCGAGGTCTACGTCACGGCCGACCGCCACGACCGGAGCCGGGCCAAGTACTACCACCTCACGCTCCTCGCCCGCACGCCCGAGGGTTACAAGAACCTAATGAAGCTCTCCACCTGTGGCTTCCTCGAAGGCTTCTACTACAAGCCCCGGGTGGACATGGAGATGCTCAAGAAGCACGGCAAAGGGATCATCTGCCTCTCCGGCTGCCTCTCCGCCGAGGTGCCGACGCGCATCCTCGAAGGCCGTATGGACGAGGCGCGCAAGCTACTTCTGGAATATACGGAGATCTTCGACGCCGTGTTCCTCGAGCTGCAGGATCACGGCATCCCCGAGCAGAGACGGGTCAACGAGGGCCTCCTAAAACTCCACAAGGACACCGGGCTGGACCTCGTCGCGACCAACGACTCGCACTACACGGCCAGGAGCGACGCGAAGATGCACGACGTGTTGCTATGCATCGGGACCGGCAAGTTCTACAACGACCCGAACCGCATGAAGTTCGCCGGCGAGGAGTTCTACGTCAAGCCGGCCGAGGAGATGGCCAGGATCTTCCCGGACCACCCGGAGGCTCTGGAGAATACTCTAAAGGTCGTGGACCTCGTCGAGGACGTGGGGATAGAGCTCGGCAAGACTCGCCTGCCCAACTTCCCCAAGCCCCAGGGGTACACCGCCGACGATTACCTGCGGGAGCGGTGCGAGGAGGGGTTGCGGAATCGGTACGGGACGCGGGCGTCTTCCCGGAGGTGCGAAAGAGACTCGACTTCGAGCTTTCGACCATCGAGAAGATGGGATTCGCGGATTACTTCCTCATCGTGTGGGACTTCGTAAAGTACGCCAAGGACAGGAAGATAGCGGTCGGGCCGGGGCGCGGGTCGGCGGCGGGCTCCATCGTAGCGTATGCGCTGGAGATAACGGACCTCGACCCTCTCGAATACTCGCTCCTCTTCGAGCGGTTCCTGAACCCGGACAGGATCAACATGCCCGACGTGGACATCGACTTCTCGGTCTCGGGGCGGGGTGAGGTGATGCGGTACGTTACCGACAAGTACGGCGGCCACGAGCACGTAGCCCAGATCATCACCTTCGGGACTCTGGGCGCCCGGGCGGCCATAAGGGACTCGGGCCGCGTCTTCCAGTACCCCTACGATGCGACCGACAAACTCGCCAAGTTCATCCCCGAGAAGCCGGTCGGCACGACCTTGAGGGACATCCTGAGGCAGGAGAACGGCACCTACGCGCCCGGCGCGAAGCACCCGGGGGCAGCGCGGGAGATGCTCCAGTTCGTCGAGGGCAACGCGGACGCCAAGAACATCCTCGACACCGCCTTCAGCATAGAGGGCTTCGCCCGTCACGCCGGCACCCACGCCGCGGGCGTCGTGATCTCCGAAGAGCCCTCACCGATATCGTGCCGCTCCAGCGCGTCGCGAGGGACGAGAACTCCGTCATGGTCCAGCACCCGATGAGCGACGTCGAGGCGCTGGGGCTCCTCAAGGTCGACTTCCTGGGCCTGCGTAACCTCGACGTCATCGAGGAGACTTTGGAGACCATCCGCGAAGCAACCGGTGAAGAGATGGACATAAGGGACATCCCCCTCGACGATGAGGAGACGTTGAAGCTCTTCGCGAGGGGCGACACGTTCGGGGTGTTCCAGTTCGAGTCCGGCGGGATGCAGCGGATGCTCCAGGAGGTCCGGCCCGACCGCTTCGACGACCTCGTGGCCCTCAACGCCCTGTACCGCCCGGGCCCGATGGACTACATCCCTAACTTCAAGCGTGGCAAGCACGACCCCGAGAGCGTCAAGTACTCCGACCCGCGCCTGAAGTCCATCCTGGAGCCGACCTACGGGGTCGCGGCGTACCAGGAACAACTCATGGAGATCTCCAAGACTCTAGGCGGCTTCACCCCCGGCGAGGCCGACACTTTTGCGCAAGGCCATCGGCAAGAAGAACCAGAAGCTGCTCGCTACGCTCAAGGACAAGTTCACCGAGGGTTGCCAGGAGAACGAGGTCGCGCCCGAGGTCGCCGAGGAGCTGTGGAACTGGATGGAGAAGGCGGGCGGCTACTCGTTCAACAAGAGCCACAGCGCGTGCTACTCCTTCCTCGCCTTCCAGACGGCGTACCTCAAGGTACACTACCCGGAGGCGTACATGGCCGCGCTCATGAGCAGCGTGATGAACACCAAGGACCGGGTGCCGCAGTACGTGGCCGAAGCACGGGCGATGGGGATAGAGGTCCTGCCGCCGGACGTCAACGAGAGCGGGCACCGGTTTACGGTGGTGGGAGAGACCATCCGTTTCGGACTCTCGGCGGTAAAGAACGTCGGAAGCAACTTCGTCGAGGCGGTCATCGCCTCCAGGGAAAAAGAAGGGCCCTTCGAGGACCTGTTCGACCTGTGTACCCGCGTGGACTGCAAGACCTACAACAAACGCACCATCGAGTCGCTCATAAAGTGCGGCGCCTTCGACTCGATGGGTCACTCGCGCGCCGCCATGCTCGAGGTCCACGCCCAGGCCGTCGAGCTCGCCCACAAAGGCGCGAGAGAAGAAGAGGACGACTCCCAGTTCTGCATGTTCGAGTCGGCGGAGCTCGCCGAGCTCGCCCCGCCCAAGCCACTGATCCGCGAGATCGAAGACGACAGACGCGGTACCCTCGAGTGGGAGAAGGAGACCCTGGGCCTCTACGTCTCCGACCACCCGTTGCGGCCCGTTTTGCACAAGCTCAAGAAGCACATCGACACCACCGTCTCGGAGCTCGACGGCTGCCGGGACGGGGCCGTCGTCTGGGTCGGGGGTCTCGCGACCTCCGTGCGGCGCAACACCACACGCAAGGGCGACGTGATGGCGATGCTCCAGCTCGACGACACGCGCGGGCTCGCCGAGGTCATGGTCTTTCCGAGGGTCTACGCCAAGTGCGCCGAGTGTGTCCGCGAAGACGCTGTTTTGAAGGTCAAGGGCCGCGTCGAGCGCAAGGAGGGCATCCCGCGCATCGTCGCTCTAGAGATGGAGGACCTGCACCTGGATCCCGGCCTCGACCCGATCTACCTCGACGCCGACTCCTTCGTCGGACTCTCGCACCGGGACGCCGAGAAAGCATTCGAGGTGATAGGACGTCACTCCGGCGGGAGTCCGCTATTCCTGGTCTCCGGCGACGGAACGCTGGAAGAGCAGATCTGCACCGTCGAGGACTCCTCCGACCTGTACGGCGAGCTCAAGCAACTCTTGGGGCCGCGCTGCATAAGCGCCGTTCGCAAGGCTGCCAAACCGGAGATGGAGCAGGTCTCCTAAAGGACGGCGAGCGGTTGGACCTCCAGCGGCTCATCTCCCGGTACCCCACGCTCTACCATATGGCGGAGGACAAAAGCTGGGAGAGTATCCGGAGGCATCGGCTCCTGAGCACGAGCGCGCTCCTCGACAGGTTCGAGGTCGAGGGGGAAGAGAGGTTCGCCATCGAGTCCGCCCGCCGGCCGGAGATCGTGCGCGTAGAGCACCCGGAGCACGGCGTAGCCCTCGTCCGCGATAACAAGCCGATGCAAGAGAAGTCGTTGGAGAAATGCCTCGTAGGGATGACGCCGCGCGAGTGGTACGAGCATCTCAACCGGCGGGTCTTTTTCTGGGTGGAGTGGAAGCGCCTGCTCAGGCTGCTGGGCGCTAGAGCGTACAAGGACCGGCCGCACCTCGTGTTGGAGGTGGACACTGCAGAGCTGCTGGATCGGCACGCCGAACGGGTAACGCTCTCGCCGATCAACTCCGGCGCCACCTTCGCTATGAGCCCCGCTCCGCGCGGCCCGGACACTTTTCGACGCGTCGCGGATCACCCGGAAGACAAACCTATCGTGGAGTTGTCCGTGGACTACGCGGTCCCCGACATAGCCGACTTCGTCCTCTCCGTGAGCTGCTGGCATGGGGCGGAGAGGCTAGAGTAAGTCTGACGCCATCCGACGGGGTAGGTCGTTACGCAGGCTTGAGTAGCTTTATCGGGAGTGGATGGGCGTGTAAGCGACGAGGCTCAAGGAGCCGTCCTCTCCGACCTCCAGGTCCACGAACCCGACGGTGGTGCCGTTCTCGCGGCTAACTTCAACGTCGAGCATCCGGCCCCCGTCGTAAACGGTGACTATGGTTCCCATCGTGCCGGCCTCGATTCCGAACTCAGGGACGTCCTCGGGGACGGCGACCATCTCTAACTCTTCGTAGGTTATGCGCGTTCTGGGCGTCATCTGTAAATACATTGTAGCGTCATTTGTAAATACTGTAATGACATCGCGCTATTGTGCATCAGCAAGACTATTTTCGGACGAGTGGGCGGGCTGTCGTGAGATGAGGACGATCTCTGCCGGGGTCGAGGGCCCAGGCGGTCAGCACCGGACGCTCGTTGCCGTTCGGTCCTCGGAAGCGTGGGATCACGAGTTCCCACCTACGAACCGTCCTCGGCGGGTACTCCCATGTCGTTATGGGTTTCCGTTCCACTGGCACGGCTTGGAGGAGCTGATCCCGGAGTAGATGCTCCAGCAGCCCGGCGTCTCCTGCACCGATCCCGAAGATGCTCTGCCACAGCCTGAGCTTGTTCCTGCCGTCGGGGCTTTGCACCAAAATTACAAGCGACTACAAGAGAAGGTGGTTTGTTCAAAACCGAACTACCACTTATAGTGCACGACCCCGACTTTTGGTGCAAAGCCGGGTCGGGCGAGGATTGGAACCCGTGGCTCCGAGGCTTAGCAAAGCCAAAAAAGTTGCGCCCGGCCTACGGGTCGGGCGAGGATTGAGACTGAGCAGCGCTGAGGAGATTCCGGCAACTCCAAGTCAGGTACCAGACGCTACGGCGAACAGGAGAAAGCACGATGGAGTACGATTGGGATGACGAGAACGTTCAGCACATCGCTCGCCACGGCGTAGAGCCTTACGAGGCGGAGGAGGCGGTCGAAGATCCCCGCCGTACCCCTGCGTCGGCGCGGGGCGGACGAGCCGGTGCCATCGGCATGACGCTCGACGGCAGGCTGCTGGTGGTTATCTTGGAGAAAAGGTGGAGGAAGAGGAGGGTGATAACAACTAGAGACGCGACGAACCGCGAGCGGAGGATTTACAGGAGGCACAACCGATGAGTGAGAGAGAGGACCTGATCCCGGTGACCGACCCAGATCAGGTGCCGGAGGGTATGAGCGAAGAGGAGGCCCGGGAGTTCTGGGATACTCACGAGCTTACCGAGGAGTACATCAGGAAGGCGGGGCCGCCTCCGGAAGGGGTGCTGCCTCCGGCCAGGGTCCCGGCCGAGCGCGCCGCCAGGGAGAACGAAGGCTAGACAAAGTACAACACGTTGCGCCCGGCCTTCGGATCGGATGAAGGTTGTAACGAGCTGCCGGTCGGACGGAGGCGCTGTATCCGGACGACAGTTGCGCCCGGTCCGCATGACGGTCTACGATTGGAACTCCTTGTCCGATGGGAGAGGAGACCTAAACTGATGAGCGACCGAATCGTCTTTACCCGCGGCGTCCCGCCGCCCGAGGCGTTCCCGACCGATGAGCTCGGCGAGTGCTTCGACGCGGCGATCCGCAACGATACGGCTGTCGTGTTGCAGTACGGCCAGCAGCCGGGCTACGCGCCGCTTCGCAGCCAGCTTGCAGAGGAGTACGGAGTATCGGAGGCGGAGGTTCTGGTCGGCAACGGTTCGCTGCAACTGCAGGACCTCGTCTCGGCCCACCTCGTCCGTCCCGGTATGGCGGTGTTCACCGAGCAGCCCAGCTACGACCGTGCGATCACGACGTTCCGGCGGCGTGGCGCCCGTGTGATCGGCATCCCGCTGGAGGACGACGGCATCAGCGTCGAGCGGCTGGAGGAGGCGCTCGAGCGCGAAGTTCCCGCGTTCGTGTACCTGGTGCCGGACTTTCAGAACCCCGCGGGTGCTACGCTCTCGCTCGAGAAGCGGCGTAGGATCGTCGAGCTGGCGAACGAGTACGGCTTCTGGGTTATCGAAGATATCCCGTACCGCAAGTTGCGCTACCGCGGCGAGGACCTGCCGCTGCTGCGCGAGATCGACCCGTCGCGTGTCATCACCATGAGCTCGTTTAGCAAGCTCCTGAGCCCCGGCATCCGCGTGGGGTTCATGGTCGCGCCCGCGGATCTGGTCCGCGCGGTCACCGGACTCGGCGAGGATACCTACCTCTCGCCGGTGCTGCCGACCCAGGCCGCCGTCGCGGAGTACCTGCGCCGGGACTGGCTCCGGCCGAACGTCGAGCGGCTCAAAGACCTCTACCGTCCCCGCTGGCAGACGATGACGGAGGCGGTGCGTCGTGAGCTACCGGAGGCCCACGCCTTTATCCCCGACGGCGGCTTCTTCGTGAGCGTGATGCTCCCGGAGAGCGCCAACACCGGCAACCTCGTAGGCCGGGCAAAGGACGTCGGGCTCGTGCTGACCCCCGGAGCATCGTTCTTCGCGGACCCCGACGACGGAGAGTCGGTACCGGGCGACCGGTTCGTGCGGCTACCGTTCTGCGCGGTCACGCCGGAGCAGATCGACGAGGGCGTGCGGCGGCTGGCGAGCCTGGTGTGAAGAACATAGGAGACGGACGAGACGCTCTCTGGGCGCTCGTACTCTACTTGCGTGACACAGGCTGCGATGACGCGTCGATAGGACGTATCTCGTCGCGCGCCTCGATGGTGGAGGGCCGGCGGCCGGTACGGGTTGCCGGAACGTGTACTACGTGTCAACAACCCGTTAAACGGGGAAAAGGGTTGGGGTTTTGGTAGGTTGGCTCCTATACGGGGGTATGTACCGGCATCATGGGTGATCTGCTCGCAGCTGTCGCCGAATGGGTTGTTAACGTCGTCGACTTCTTCGGCTACGTTGGCATCTTCGTCCTGGTCGTATTGGGGAACCTGCACCTGCCGGTCCCCACGCAGCTGACCCTGCCTCTCGCCGGTTTCCTGGTCGGTCAGGGGCGCTTCACTTTCCTCTCGGTGATGGTGTGGTCGTCGGTGGCGGCGATAGGCGTCTCGCTGGTCTTCTACGCGGTGGGGTTCTGGATCGGCGACGAGAACCTCAGGCGGTTCGTCGGCCGGTTCGGCCGGTTCTTGTTCGTGGGCGAGAAGGACCTGGACAAGGCGAACGCGGTGTTCGACCGGCACGGCGGAAAGGCGATCTTTCTCGGCCACCTCGTCCCGGGCGTGGGCGCTTTTATCTCGATACCGGCGGGTCTCAGGCATATGTCGATCATGGGCCGGTTCATGGTCTACACCATACTTGGTTCCATCGTGTGGAACGGGGTACACGTCGTTCTCGGTTGGGTGCTCGGCGAGAACTGGCAGATCGTGAAGGAGTACGCGACGATAATCGAATTCGCCGTGCTGGCCGCCGTCATCGTAGGCATAGTCATTTTCGTGGGGCGCCGGTGGAAGGCGCGTCGTGAAGGTTAGCGGCGACCAACTGCTATCGGCTTGGCGCCCGCGAACCAACCCGGTCGCGCCGGGCCTCATGGTAAAATAGGAGCATGACAGAGAAAGTGCGAAAGACCGAAGAGGAATGGCGGAGAGAGCTTACCCCCGAGCAGTACAGGGTCGCGCGGGAGAAGGGTACCGAGCGGGCCTTTACGGGAGAGTATTGGGACAGTAAAGAAGAGGGCGTCTACCGCTGCATCGGCTGCGGCGCGCCGCTTTTTAGCTCCGAGACGAAGTTCGACTCCGGCACGGGCTGGCCGAGCTTCTGGGCGCCCGTGGACGAGGCTAACGTGGAGACCGAGGAGGATCGCGGCCTCTTCTTTATGAAGCGCACGGAGGTGCATTGCGCCGCGTGCGGGGCGCACCAGGGCCACGTCTTCAGCGACGGCCCCGCGCCGACGGGCCTGCGCTACTGCATCAACTCGGCCTCGCTGGACTTCGACCCCGACGCGAAGCCGGCCGGGTAGCCGGAGCGTCGGGGTAGCGGGCCTCTACCGCCCGGCTCACCGAACCGCGCCGCCGCGTAAAGACCGGCCGGATGCGGGGAAGGGGCCGGACGCTTTGCTGCTGGCCAAGAAGACACCCGCGCCGCGTATGCTCCGTTCTTGCCGCAGTCGAACGGTCCCTGCGAACAACCCGAACACGAAAAGGTCGAAGCCGTCCGGACCGCCCTGATCTCCTGTTCCGGAAGAGCGGGCGGGACCTGCCGTGGCGCCCTACGCGCCATCTCTACAACATCACCTCGGAGACGAGATGATGCTCCAGCTTGTTGCCTACCTGCCGTTCACTATTCTCTTGACGCCTATCGCCGCTATGCCCACTAAGGCGGCCTTGGCCACGGGGTTGCCCAGCATGCCGCCGTCGCCCGCGGCGCCCTCGCCGCCGGTCATGCCCTCGCCCATCATACCGCCCACGAAACCGGCGCTCCCGTCCTCGATCAGGCCCTCCAGGAGGTCCGGATGCTCGCGGCGCATCCGTGCCGTCAACTGCGCGAGGTAGTCGGGGTCCTGGAAGCGGTCTGCCCCCTCGCCGATGTCGGGGTCGGGGAAGTCGTAGCCCTGCTGCAGGGACTGGTCCCGGAGTTGCTTGCCGAGCTCTGCGCGCTCCTCCGGCTCCATCCGCGAGAATGCCTCGCGGGCTGATTGCCGGTAATCTTCGCCCGAGAGCTCGGGGACGACCTCGCGGTAGCGGCTCACGGCCTCTTCTTCGGAGATGTCGTCGTAGGGCGCTCCCCGCTCGTAGCGATTCGCGAAATCCCGAAGCTCTTCGCGGCGGTCGCCGTCTAGAGGGTTCTTGAAAGCATCCATGCTTCTCCTCCTTACGCTTTCCCACCGAACATTGTAACCGGTATACGGCGCGGCGGAGCGGGTGTTCGATGCTAACCCAGGTCGTACAGCTCGCCGAACTTGTTGTTCAGGTAGGAGAGGTAGGGGGCGGTTTCGAGGGGACGGCCGGTGGCCCTCTCGATGAGCTCGTCCGGGTAGTAGCGGGAGCCGTGCCGGTGAACGTTCTCGCGCAGCCAGCCCAGGAGGACCGAGAACTCACCCTCCCGTATCTGCTCCGGGATCCCGGCGTGCGCCCTTACCGCTTCGTCGAAGAGCTGGACGGAGAGGACGTTGCCGATGGTGTAGGTCGGGAAGTAGCCGAAGAGGCCGTCCGCCCAGTGGATGTCTTGCAACACGCCCGAGGCGTCGTTCTTCGGGGTGACGCCGAGGTACTCTTCCATCCCGGCATTCCAGGCGGCGGGGAGGTCAGTGACGGAGAGCGTGCCCTCGATCAGGGCGACCTCCAGCTCGAAGCGCAGGAGGATGTGCAGGTTGTAGGTAACCTCGTCGGCCTCCACCCGGATCTCGGACGGCTCCAGGACGTTGATCGCCCTATAGAACACCTCGGAATCGACACCTTTTAGGGCCTCCGGGAACACCTCTTGCAGCTTCGGGTAGTAGTGCGACCAGAACGGTCGCGACCGTCCGACGAGGTTCTCCCAGAGCCTCGACTGCGACTCGTGGACGCCCATCGAGGTGCCGCCGTCCAGCGGGGTGCGGGCGTAGTCCGAGTCTACCCCCTGCGTGTAGAGGGCGTGGCCCGCCTCGTGCATCGTGCCAAAGAGGGCCGGCGCGAGCCAGCCCCCATCAAAGCGGGTGGTGATGCGCACGTCGTCCGCGCCTCCCGGGCTTATGCAGAACGGGTGGACGGAACGGTCCTGCCGGCCGCGCTCCCAGTCGTAGCCAAAGGCCGAGATCACCGCTCTACCGAACTTTTCCTGCTCTGTCTCGCCGAACTCTCCGTGGAGCGGCGCCGCCCGGTCTTCGCCATCCCGGCTGTGCTCCGCGGTCCGCTCCGCGACCGCGCGGATGAGTGGCACGACGCCCCTCTTGAGCTCCTCGAACATCGGCTCGAGCCGCGCCTTTCGCGCCCCCGGTTCGTAGGCGTCCAGGAGGGCATCGTAAGGGTGGTCGTCGTAGCCCAGGTGCTCGGCGGCCTCGCGCTCGAGGTAGAGCACCTTATCGAGGTGGGAGGCGAAGAGGGACCAGTCGGACTCCTCTCGCGCCCTCACCCAGGCCGGTTCGGCCACGGCCGTCACGCGCGAGATCTCCGCGACCAGACTGCTAGGCAGCTTCGTCGCCCGTTCGTAGTCTCGCCGGGCCCGACGAATGAGCGCCCCCTCTTCCGAAGACGGGTCCAGCTCGCCCGCGGTGTCGAGGAGCCTCTCCGTCTCGGCACCCGTGAGCATCTCGTGGGAGAGCCGGCTCAGGGTCGCCATCTGCTCGGCCCGGCCCGCGACGCCTCCGGTGGGCATGTACGTCTGCTGATCCCAGAAGAGGAGACTCGTCGTCGAACGCAGGTCGCCTATCGTCGCCAGCCGTTCCTTGAGTCTCTCGTACGCTGTTTCGTGCTCTCCGCTCATGAGCGCATACTAGCACCCGGATCCGGCAACGCCGCGATACTCGACGAACGCCGGCCCGGGGTTCCGGTGGCAACCGGACAGAACCCGAGTTTCGGACGAACGTGGGGTAGCCGCGCGAACACTCTTTGGATCCTGGCGCTCCTCGTGCTACTCGACGCTGGGCGGCCCCTGTCTCAGGCGAGCATACACATCTTCGGGTTCGTTGGGAGGTGACCACATCGTCTCCAGCCACCAGGTGGCGCCCGCCTCCGCGAGAGGTCGTACGATCTCGCCCGCCCGCGCGGGGTCCTCACCGGGCGTCTCACCCTCCATTACAATGTCGAAGGGCGTCGTCTCCATGCGCCGCTCCTCTACGTACGCTTTCATCTCCCGGATGTCGACGGGCGTTGCCCCGGTAAAGGCGCCGTCGTCGTCCTTCTTGAGCGGCAGCAAGCCATCGTAGCGCAGGACGCGACGCATGGACCTCGTGCTCGGCCACAGCCCGACGACCCAGATGGGGATGCGGGGCGACTGCACGGGGGGCGGTGGTAGCATGAAGGTCGTCTCCCGCACGCGGTAATGCTTGCCGGTGTAGTTGAAGGGCTGCCCGCGCCACAGACCGGTCAGGATGTCCAGGCCCTCGTCGAGCAGCTCCGCCCGGACCTTGCGATCCGTCTCCTCCCCGAACTCGTCGAAGCCGGTGTCGAGCGCCCCTAACCCGGCCGAGAGGATGAGCCGCCCATTCGAGAGGTGATCCAGAGTGACCGTCTCTCCGGCGAGCTTCCAGGGACGCCGCCGCGAGACCGGCGTCAGCATCGTCCCGATGCGTAACCGCTCGGTGCGCATGGCGACGGCTGCCAGCATGACCCAGGGATCCATCCCCCACACGCTGTCCCAGACGAAGAACCCGTCCCACCCCGCCGCTTCCGCCTCGTGCGCGAGCTCCGCGGCCTCGCGAGGGCCGCCGCCCGGAAGGACGAAACCGTACCGCATCCTCATCCCCCTTTTGTATGGAGCCGGGCCAACTCCGGTGTACCGAGGCGGCGCGCGGAGGCCGCCCTGGAGCTCTGTATTTCCCTGAACCAGAATACACCTTTTGCCGGAGACCCGGGAGAGAGCCGCGTCGCCCACCGGGACGCGCCGGAGACGTAGCCGGGTTATTATCTTTTGGAAGGCTGGGTGAAAGGTAGGGACTTTGGGCGTCGCGACGCGAGAGATCAGAGAGACTCCTTACCTGCGGGGCGACCCCGTTTTCGGGAGCGCCCGCGCGTTCCGCGATGATCCTTTGGGCTTTATAGAGTCGGCTCGCCGGGAGCACGGGGACTTCGTCCGCATCAGGCTGGGGCCTTACAGGGTCTACCTGCTCCTGGGCCCGGAGCACGTTGAGTATCTCCTCCAGAAGAACCCCGGCAACTACCTCAAGGACGGCTACGAGCACAACGAGCCCCTCACCGGACGCGGCCTCCTGACCAGCGAGGGGGACTTCTGGCGCCGCCAGCGCCGCCTCGCCCAGCCTGCTTTTCACAAGGAACGCCTGCGCGGCATGGTCGGGACCATGACGGACGCCACGGAGGAGATGCTCGAACGGTGGCGGGGGCATCTCGGGAGGGGAGGGGAACGGCCGCTGGAGATCGACGCGGAGATGTCGCGCCTGACCTTGAGCATCGTGAGCCGCACGCTCATGGGCGCCGACGTGAGCGGCGAGGCGAGCGAGGTGGGGCGCTCTCTGGAGCACACCCTCGGGTACGCGTTCCGGCGCACCGGACGTTTCTTCAACCTGCCCTTCGGGTTCCCCGCCCCGAAGAACCTCCGCTATATGAGGGCGATCCGCACCCTGGACACACTCGTGTACTCCCTCATAGACGAGCGTCGCGGGAGCGGCGAGGACGGGGGTGACCTGCTTTCGATGCTCGTGCGGGCCCGGTACTCCGAGACCGGGGAGGGCATGAGCCGCAAGCAGCTCCGGGATGAGGTGATGACCTTCCTGGTAGCCGGCTACGAGACGACCGCGCGGGCGCTCGCGTGGGCCTTCTACCTCCTCGACCAGAACCCCGAAGAGGGTCGGAGCCTACGGGAGGAGCTGGCACGGGTTTTGGGCGGACGTACTCCCACTTACGAGGACCTGCCCCGGCTCGTCTACACCAGGATGTTCGTTCAGGAATCCATGCGCCTCTACCCGCCGGTCTGGGGGCTCGCCCGGCGGGCGAAGGGGGAGGATGAGATCCGGGGTCACCGAATCCCCGGAGGCTCCCGCCTCATTATCAGCTCCTACGTCACCCATCGCCACCCCGCCTTCTGGGAGAACCCGGAGAAGTTCGACCCCGAACGCTTTACCCCGGAGAGATCCGGGGGCCGCCCCCGCTACGCCTACTTCCCGTTCGGCGGTGGCCCCCGGCAATGCATCGGGGTCAACTTCGCGACGATGGAGGCCACCCTCATAACCGCCATGGTCGCCCAACGCTTCGGCCTCTCCCTGGTACCCGGCCACCCCGTCGAACCTCAGGCCAACATCACCCTCAAACCCCGCCACGGGTTGCCGATGGTCGCGAGAGACGTGGTCGCCGGGTAGGACTGCGACCGCCTCACGGTCATCGAACAGGACTAACTTCCAGACATACGGGTATGCAGCCTCCCCCTGGCTCATCTAAGGAGGAGGATCGGACGATGCATTGGCTACGGTAAAGGTGCGTGGAAGAGGAGCTTTAGCACATCCTCTGTTGACTTCGGTCCTTCTCGTGGCGCTGCTCGTGTTCGGGGGCTGTGGCGGTGGATCGGAAAGTTCCTCCAATGAGGAACGCGCGGAGGCCCGGTCCGCAGGAGAGGAAACCTCCGAAACGACCGAAGGCACTACGGGCGAAGCGATGGAGTCTACGCAACCTTACACCGCGATCGTGGCTCCGTCCGCCGAGTCCCAGTACGCCGGGGAGTCAGGGAGCGGACCGTTGGATGAGGTGCTGGTGGACGGGGCGCAGGATCTTTCGGATGGGCCGCTCAAGGAGAACCGGCTCGTGGCCTACTACGGCAACCCCCGTGAGGGCGCGATGGGCGTGCTCGGCGAAACGGACCCGGAGACGATGATGGAGAGTCTCAAGGAGCAGACGGCCGCTTACTCCGCGGCCGACCCGGGGCGTCCCGCCGTGCCGGCGATAGAGTTGATCGCGTCGACCGCCCAACGGGACCCGGGGGAGGACGGCACCTTTATCAACCGATTACCCGCGGAGGAGATCGAGGAGTACGCCACCCTCGCCGAGGAGAACGGGGCGCTCCTGCTCCTCGACGTGCAGCTTGGCCGGAGTACCGTGGCGGATGAGATCGAGGCCCTACGCCCTTTTCTGGAACGCCCCTACGTCCACCTCGCTATAGACACCGAGTACTACGTGAGGGAGGGAGAAATACCGGGCGTGGACCTCGGCGGCGTGGACGGGGCGGAGATCGCGGGCGCCGTCGAGGCCCTGGATCGGCTGGTCGAGGAGGCGGGCATCCCGGACAAGGTTCTGTTAGTACACCAGTTCGAGTCAGGCATAGTTACCAACAAGCAGCTGATAGAGCCGACGGAGAACGTCGAAGTGGTCCTGAACGCGGACGGTTTCGGTCTGGCGGAGGAAAAGATCGCGAAGTACGATTTACTGGTAGGCGACGAGCCGATCCAGTACGGCGGCTTCAAGCTGTTCTACAGGCAGGATGCTCCGCTCCTCTCGCCGGAGGAGGTGCTGGAGCTGGATCCCGCCCCGGTCGTCGTCAACTACCAGTAGCGGAGCCCTTGACTAGATGAGTGTTGCGAGGATGTCAGGCCCACAGCTCCTTGATGCGCCCCTGCGGCCTCCCGAGGAGTCTGTTGACATACAAGCCGTAGGTGTAGGCCGTCACCTTCGCCGCGATCCGGATCGCCAGCCCCACCGGCGTCTTCGCCAGGGTCTCGCCCAAGCCGAAAACGCGCTTGAGCGCCGCGAAGCAGACCTCCACCTGCTGCTGGCCGATCGCCGGGCGCCGATCCGCCCTCTCGGTCGCCAACAGGACGCCGCGCCCGGCCAACTCTTCCCCGAGCGCCCCGCTGCGGTAGGCCAGATCGCCCAAGAGCTTCCGGGCGACGCCGTCGCCGAGGCCCGCACTCGCCAAGAGCTCCCGTACGAGGAGGACCACCTCCGGCGTGTTGGCGGCGGTGAGCTCGTAGGAGACGGGGACCCGGCTGGTCGAGCAGACGAGATGGAGCTTCATGCCGTAGACCGAGAAGGAGCCCCACCGCGCCCATGCCGCCGCGCCCTCGAAACCCGCGGCCGACTGCTTGACCTGCCTGGGATGCAGCACACCGAAAGCAGCGTGGAGTCGACGATCAGCGTCTGCGGGTCTCCGAGGAGTTCGGGCAGGGTGGGGCCCGCCTCAAGGGCTCCAAGAAGCGCCGCAGCCTCCTCACACGCCGGTGGAACGAAGAGGGGTGCAGGCCGACGACGCCGGGGAAAAGGTGGGCGAAGAACCTCTCGGCGTCGCGCAGGAACGAACGCTCGGACTCGATGCCGCGCAGCTGTTGGAAGAGCGCCAGGGTCAGAACCTCGGAGTCCGAGAGCCGCTTCAAGGATTCGTGGCGACGCGCCCCGCGAGGGTTGAGGAGGGCGTAGGCGTCGTCGGTGAGGCAGAAAAGCACGGACACGGCGTCTTCCGCTTGGGCGAGGCGTGGGGTAAGGTGAGGTCGGGCCATCTGTCGCTCCTTGTGGTGGGGAGTCTGATGGCCCCCTTTCTACCGTCAATCCACGCAACAGACATCTAGAGGTGTTTGTGGAGGCCGGCCTGTTCGCTCAGTCCTCTCCCCGATGGTCCCACAAGTAGGCGGCGGTGGACTCGGCTCCCACGACGAGAAGGTAGACGGTCGTGGACAAAAAGGCCGCCAGAGGCCAGGCGAAGAAGCTCTGGACGTAGTGGACCACGAGCGCCGCTACCCCGATCGCGAACCCTATAGAGAAGAAGTGGAGGCTTCCCAAAATCAGGGGTTGGCCTTTTTCTTCTTCGAAGCGCTGCGTTCCGGCGCCGAAGGCGATCACGCCGACGACAACGAAGCCCAGCACGGCTCCAGCCATAAACGCAAGAACGGCGAGCGTACTCGGAATACCCTGAGCGTTGAGGAGTGTCGCTCCGGTGGTCCAGGTCGCCAGGGTGTAGCCGTAGGGACCGGCGCTCGCCCCGACCGTCGCGCGGAGGTTCTTCCGGTAATGGTTGAGCATCACGACCTCTTCTCTGGCTCGGCCTACCCTTCGAGGGGCCATTGTAGCCTCATGACGTATTCGAGAAGCACCCGGTCGGATCGCCGGCGTGGTGCTCTTTTCGGGAGGGGCGTCGAGGAGGCTCTAGAGCTGCTTGCGGACGCCAGCCTCCTTCGCGACGGGGCCGACCTGCTCGTCGAGGTCACCCTTGATGGCGCTACGCGCCTCGCCGCGGCGGCCGAACGGGAGGACCGTACGGTGCTGGACGTCTTCGAGGCTCAGGGCCAGGCCGCCGTAGAGGGAGAGTGCGAAGATGAGGCAGCCGAAGACGCCGGAGACGGGCTGTAACAAGGAGATCTCCGTCAGCTCGAAGAGGCCATTCAGGCCGTAGCGGAAAAACGCCAGGAACATGACCGTGGCGAGCAGGGGCTTGCCGAGCACGCCAACGCCGCCCAGAAGGATCAGCATCAGGGCTATCGACAGGTAGAGCACCCCGAGGGTGGGGCTGGCCGGGTCGGGGGCCGAGGCGTAGGTGACGAAAGCGGTGCCGAGCCAGGAGAAGGCGATGATACTGAGCGTGGTGGCGCCTACCGTCTCCCGGGCGGGGAAGGCCAGGATCGCGGCCAAGAGCTCCAGCGGGAAGACGAAGACGCCGAAGACGAGGGCCAGGTACGGAACCTCTCCTTGGGGGATCAGGCCGAACTGCAAAGCGCTTTGCAGGATCGATCCCATGCCGAAGGCGAAGAACCCGAGCGGCAGGGGGCTCGCGAGCGGCCTCAACACGATCCTGGTCACGTCCTCTACCTGGCGCTGCGGATCTTGGTTCTCCAAACGAAGCTCCTCTCCAGCTCGTTTCGTGGTCCGGGCGCCGGTATACCCACCCTACGCCCCGAGTAACGTATGAGCGGTTGCGACGGTCGCTTTCCGAGGTAATGGAACGGGCGGCCCGGTTCAGGTAAAGGGCACCATGACGTTCTTCTGGTAGGCGGAACGGGTGCTCAGACGGTCGTGCCATGCCTCGAGTTTCGGCATCTCGGGGCGTTCGATCTCCATGTTCAACCAGCGGTAAACCGTGGGCCCGAGCGCGATGTCGCCGACCGTGAGGTTCGCACCGGCCACGTATTCCTCGCTGGCCAGGTGTGCGTCGAGGATGACGAGGGCCTCCGCAGTGCTCTCTAACGAAGTCCGTATCTGGTCCGGGTCCCTCCTCTCCGGCGGTGTCCGGACCAGACCGAGGAACGCTGCCCTGAAGGCGACCCACAAAGTCCCGAGTTGGTAGTCCATCCACTTCTCCGCGAGGGCTCGCGTCGCCGGATCTTGGGGCCAGAGGGAGCCCGCCCCGTACTTCGCGCCCAGGTAGCGTACGATGGTATTCGACTCCCACAGGGCAAAGCCGTCGTCCTGGATAGTGGGGATCAGGCCGGTCGGGTTCATCGCGAGGTATTCCGGTTCGTGGGTGCCGCCGAACGCGCCTCCGGCATCCACGCGCTCGTACGGAATACCGAGCTCGTCGCAGCACCACAGCACCTTCTGGACGTTGACCGAGTTCTTGCGACCCCAGATCCTGATCATCCCACGCCACCCTTTCCCCGCGCAAAGCCTCCGCTTGATTCTAAGCCGTCCCGGCCTCCGCCGCGTCCCGAGACCCGGTGAATCGGGGCGCATATCGGTTAAGATAGGTCTACTCATGGATCGCCAGATGCCCAGAAAGTTCGCGACCACCCCTGGTACCCGCGACGTCCTGCCGCCGGAGTCGACCCGGTTGCTCGACGTGCAGGCGAAGATCCGGGAACGCTTCCGGCTCTTCGGCTACGGCGAGGTCTTGACGCCGGCGCTCGAGTACTCGGAGGTCATCGAGGAGCCGAAGCTCAGGGACGCCTCCTTCAAGCTCTTCGACCCCGACAACCAGATGCTCCTCCTGCGCCCGGAGATGACTACCCCCATAGCCCGGCTCGTCGCCCAGCGTCTCAGGAACTTCCCGCCGCCTCACAAGCTCTCCTACTTCCTGCCAGTCTACCGCCGGGCGAACGTTGGCCGTGGCCGGAGCGCCGAGCTCTACCAGGCGGGCGTGGAGGTCGTTGGCTCACCGAGCCCTCAGGAGGATGCCGCCACGATCGCTCTGCTCGTGGACGTCCTGAACACGTTAGGCCTCGAGGCTCCGGACGACTTCGCGGTCGTGCTCGGCCAGACGGCGTTCTACGAGGCCTACCTCCGGCAGGTGGCCCCCGAGGCGACCCCGGCACTCCTGGCGGCGCTCGCGGCCAAGGACTTCGTTCGGATCGACGCGCTCGCCGCCGCCCTGCCGGACGAGGTTGCCGTCGGCGTCAGAGGAATACCGCGCCTCGTCGGGCCCGCGGCGGATGGCGCCGTTTTGGAGGAGGCGGCGAAGCTCGCTGGGCGTGCTCCGGAGGCCCTGGAGGCCCTCGAGAACCTGCGGGAGATACTGCGCCACCTGGATGCCTACGGATGCCTGGGCGCGGTGATTTTGGACCTCGGCCTGATCGGGCGTCACAACTACTACACGGGCGCGGTCTTCGAGGTGTACGCCGCTGGGCTCGGGTTTACCGTCGCGAACGGGGGCCGCTACGACAACCTCCTCGAGCGCTTCGGCCAGGACCTCCCCGCTACGGGCTTCGCGATCTACCTGGAGAGGCTCCTCTCCGTGCTGCCCGAAGAAGATGATTCTTCGCTCCTGGTGCTCGTCGGCGGCGGCGTCGAGGGCACGAAGGCCGCCGTCGCTCTGCGCGCCTCGGGCGTGCCGACCCTGCACCTCTCCGAAGATTTGGAGCCCGCCGCCGCCGCGAAGTACGCCTCTTCGGTCGACGCCGGCTGGATCTGCTACCCGACGAGCGAAGACGGCGCGAAGCTCGCCCCCGCACGGCCGGGCGCATATTTTGAAGCCGTGAAGATCGAAGACGTAGCCGGCAGGGTGCTCGGCGGCCTGCCGGAAGGAGCGCGCCGATGAGCCCGCGGAGCAACCTGCTACGGGTGGCGGTGCCGAAGGGCGCCATCTTCGAGGACGCGTTGCGGTCCCTGGGCAGGGCCGGGCTGCCGGTTGAGGTCCTGCGGGAGGACGGGCGCAAGCTCTCTTACGAGGCTGAGGGTACCGAGTTCATCGTCTGCCGGCCGTCGGACGTGCCGGTCTACGTCGAGTACGGGGCGGCGGACGTCGGCATCGTCGGCAAGGACGTCCTCGAGGAACAGAGGCCGAACGTCGTTGAGCTCAAGGACCTCGGGACCGGGTGGTGCCGCATGATCCTGGCCGCTCCCGCCGGGAGGGCCGCCGAGGTCCGCGAGGCCATAGGGCACGCCGAGGTCGTGCGTGTCGCGACCAAGTATCCTCACACGGCGCGGAGCTACTTCGAGGGGATAGGCCGCCAGGCGGAGGTCATCGCGCTGCACGGCTCCATAGAGCTCGCCCCGCTCGTCGGGCTCGCCGAGTGCATCGTGGACCTCACGGCCACCGGGACCACGCTGCGCGAGAACAACCTGACTATACTCGACGAGATCTCCTCCTCCACCGCCCGCCTTATCGCCAACCGCGGCGCTTACCGTCTGCGCAACCGCGAGGTCTCAGCCCTCCTGGATGCCATGGAGAAGAACGAGGTTTCCCTTGGTTAGGGTGCTCGACGCCCGCGAGACCGACCCCGGAGAGCTCGTCGCCCAACTCCGGCGCCCGGGCGGCTTCCTCTCCGAAAAAGTCCGCGACGCCGCCCGGCGCATCGTTGCCGATGTCCGCGATAGAGGAGACGAGGCGCTCCTCGAATACACCGAGCGATTCGACGGGGTGCGGCCCGACCCTATCAGGGTCCCGCTGGAGGAGATAGAAAGGGCCAGGAACGCACTCTCCCCAGAGGTCGAGGAGAGCTTCCGCGTCGCCATGGAGAACGTTCGCTTCTTCCACGAGCGGGAGTTGGATCTCCCTTTCGAGACGAGCCGCAACGGAGCGACGACGGGACAGAGGGTGCGGCCCGTACGGAGGGCCGGCATCTACGTTCCGGGCGGACACGGCGCTTACCCGAGCACCCTCGTAATGGCGGCGGTCCCGGCGCGGGTCGCGGGGGTGGGGGAGATCGCCGTCTGCGTCCCGCCCGGTCCCGACGGCAAAGTGAGCTCGCACGTGCTCGCCGTCGTGGGTCTTCTGGGGCTCGAAGAGGTTTACGCCGTCGGAGGAGCACAGGCGGTAGGGGCGATGGCCCATGGCACCGAGAGCATCCCGCCCGTAAAAAAGATCGTGGGTCCCGGCAACGACTACGTGACCGCTGCCAAGCTGGAGGTCTTCGGGTATGTCGGCGTGGACGCCCCGCAGGGCCCCAGCGAGGTCCTCGTCATCGCCGACGCGGGCGCCTTCCCCGAACGCGTCGCCTACGACCTCATGGCCCAGGCCGAGCACCTCTCGGGGGCTTCGGCCGTCCTCCTGACGCCCGCCGCCGAACTCATCCAGAGCATCGAGCCCCTGCTCTCGGGCGAGCCCGCGGAGCTCATCACGCTCGTGCGGGTACGCGACGCGGCGCAGGCCGTCGAGATCGCCAACCTCTACGCCCCCGAGCACGTACACGTGATCTCCGAGGACCACGAGGAGATCCTGCAAGACCTCGACGCTGCCGGTATGGTGGCGATAGGCGACTTCAGCCCCGTTGCTCTCGGCGACTACGCCGCCGGCCCCTCACACGCCCTCCCGACCGGGGGCGCCGCGACGTGGGCCTCTCCTCTTGGCACCCACGACTTCACCGTGCGCACCAACTACATCTACTACACCCCCGAAGCCCTCGCCTCTCTGGGCCCCCACGTCGAACGCCTCGCCCGCCTCGAAGGCTTCGAGAACCACGCGATGAGCATCGGCGTCCGGCTAAGAAAAAAGGCATAAGCTGGCGCCCGAGGTTAGAGAAGTGGTCTCCGACGAGGAGATCGTCTCGACCTTGCCCGTGATGCGCCAACTGCGCACGCACCTGGA
>JAUJNO010000007.1:182896-244281 GCA_030448125.1 Rubrobacteraceae bacterium
GAGGAGGAATGCGGGTCTCTCCAGCTCGACTCCGGGGTTCAGAGGCACGAGGCGCATAGGTTCTACTTCCGGAAAGGAATGAGCATCTCCAGCTATCACTTCTCGAAGTCGCTGTAGAAAGGTTCCCGTCGGGCACACTCCCCGACCGGGGGCTCAGCCCGGGGGATAAACCATCGACCGCAGGAGGTGTTCGAGCGCTTCTTCGGGGTCGGCGGCGAAGCCCGTGTGGACGGGGGAGGGTTGTACGATGGTGCTGCGGGGCGCCACGAGCCAGCCGAAGCGCTGGCTCCGCGGCAGGAGGCCGATGGGGCCCGCTGCCCGGCCGCCCACACACACGAGGCGGGCGGCCTCCAGGTGGGCGAGTACGGAGGCGTGGTCGAGCCCCGGGTCGAGCGCGCCCAGGCGCCCGGGGTCGAGGTATACGCGCGCGTCGAGGAAGTTTGCCTCGGAGCAGTGGAGCACCACGCCCGCGTTGATGAACTCCCCACGTTCGACGCGGGGCACCACGCGCAGGAGGGCGTACTCAAACAGCTTGCTCACGAACCTCCTCCAGCGCTCTCACCCAGGCTCGCGGCTCCGCGAGCCGCGCGGAGAGGTAGTCCAGGTAAGCGGAGCGCACCTCTCGCGGGCCCTCGAAGCCCGGCTCGTCCCGGAGCCACTCGTCGGGGACGAGCCCCATCACCCCGCGCAACGCCTCCTCCGTGAGTAGAGGAGCCAGGGCCGCGTCGGCTTGCGAAACGGGACCCGAGAGGGGGAGCAGGACGTGGTTGCGGGCCGCGGCGTATGGTCTCCGGGCCGCGGCTTCGAGGGCTTCTCCCTCGCGGCCGGGCCAGTCGTGGTGGAAGTACAGGGCTGCCCCGTGGTCTATAAGCCACAGCCTCCCGTGCCAGACGAGCAGGTTCGTGTTGCGCGCGGAGCGGTCGACGTTCTGCACGAGCGCGTCGAACCACAAGATGCGTGCGGCGAGCGCCGGGTCGGTGGAGCCCACGATCGGGTCGAAGCCTAAAGAGCCCGGCAGGTAGTCGAGCGCGAGGTTGAGACCGCCGCTCGCCCGGATGAGGTCCTGTATCTCCGGGTCCGGCTCCGCCCGCCCCAACTCCGGGTCGAGCTCGACCAGCACGATCTCCGGCACGTTCAGCCCTAAAACGCGGGCGAGCTCGCCCGCCACCAGCTCCGCCACGAGCGCCTTGCGCCCCTGACCCGCGCCCCGAAACTTCAACACGTACGTCCCGAGGTCGTCGGCCTCGACGACCGCCGGCAGCGACCCTCCCTCGCGCAAGGGTGCTACGTAACGGGTAGCCGTCACCGGCCTGAGCAAGCTAAGATTCCCCTCGCGTCCCGGCGCCGCCCATCCGCATCCTCTCCGCCGGTCCATGCGAGGTCAACACGCCCGGCATCGTCTCACACCCTCCGAAACCCCGCCAGTTCGCCGGTACTCGCCATCGGCTAGAATGCTCACCGCTGGGGGCAAAAAGGAGAACTCGTGGCACGGACCGGCAAGGCCGAACGACAGACCGGTGAGACGTACGTGAAGGTGCGCCTCGAACTCGACGGCGAAGGACGCGCCGAGATAAAGACCGGCGTCGGCTTCTTCGACCACGTCCTGCACCTCCTCGCCCACCACTCCGGCATGGACCTCGAGGTCGAAGCGAGCGGCGACACCTGGGTGGACGACCACCACACCGTCGAGGACACGGGGCTCGTCCTCGGTCGCGCCTTCGACGAGGCCCTGGGCGACCGCACGGACCTCGTCCGCTTCGCCGACGCCGGCGCGCCGCTCATCGAGGCACTCTCGACCGCCGTCGTGGACCTCGGGGGCCGCTCGCACCTCACCTGTAACCTCGGGCCGATGCCCGAGAAGATCGGGGCCTTCGACGTCGAGCTCTTCCCCGAGTTCCTGCGCGCCTTCACCCAGTACGGTCGCTTTACCCTCCACCTCAACTGCCACTACGGCGAGAACGCCCACCACAAGGTAGAGTCCGGCGTGAAAGCCCTGGCGGTGGCGTTGCGCGCCGGGATAGCCCAGAGGAGCAGCGGCAGCGCCTCTACGAAGGGGGTAGTCGATTAGTAGTCAGTTGTTAGTTTTTAGTTATCAGTTAAGAGCTTGCGCCAATAGGGGGTGCGCCCGGATGTAGAACGGGCACGGATACTCGATCATTCGGGAGTTCTCGAAGCTGCCCTGTGAAGGAGCCAATCCGTGCCCGCACTCTCACCATACATCATCGAGCCCATCTGGGAACAGTTCGCTGCGCTGTTGCCCGAGAGAAAAGCCGATCATCCGCTGGGCTGCCACCGGCCTCGCGTGCCGGACGGAGTGGTCTTTGAGAAGCTGGTGGTGCAGGTTTTGGTATTCGGCTGCGCCTACTGGAGGATAGCCGATGGCTCGTGCTCCTCGGCTACCACGCTGCCTGCCGTAGTAGGCGCGAGGAGTGGTGGATAGAGGCCGGGGCGATGGACGCGCTCGAAGAGATGGTGAGGGAAGCCTACGAGCGGACCATTGGGCTGGAGCTTTCGGACCTAGCCGTAGATTGGGACATAGCCGTAGATTGCTGCATCAGAGAAGGCCCCTTGCGGCGGCGGCGGCGAGTCGTGGCGGGTAAAAGCCCGGTGGAGCGGGGAAAGAGGGGCATCAAACGCTCTCGGTGGCCGTCGATGCCGATGGGGCATCCGCTTGGTTACATTACCGCCCCCCGGCCAACCAACCGCCACGACTCGCCGCTCTTGTGCGAGACCCTGGACACCGCGTGAAGGCATCGGGGTCTCTGCCCGAACCGGCGAACGTGCATCTGGACCGCGGCTACGACTCGGACCTCACCCGCAAGCGGCTGGAGGAGGAACGCGGCCTGATCGGGGTGATCTCAGAAAAGGAAAGCCTGCGCCACTACAAGCTACGAAGCGCTGGGTTGCGTGGAGCGCACGAACTCCTCCTGGAATAACGCTCACAAGAAGAAGCTGGTGTGGTGTACCGAGCGGCGAGGAGAGTGGTCATCGACTTCTGGGTCGCCTTCTCGAAGGCGATCATCATCGTGGGCCGGCTCATCCGAAAAGCCTGGACTCGCTACCGTTGGGAGAGCCGCCCTTCTCGCAGACCGTGACCTATTGGCGCGACCTCTAAATGCGACAAAAAGTAGCGTTTGACGTTGACGACTATGGCGCCGTTGCTTACTATCAAGGACATGGAGGCGGGAGACGTACAAGAAAACGCGTCGCTATCTGATTATCGGGGACGCGATACGGGTGTTCGATGGAGTGCTCTCCGCCGGAGTTCGCCTTTTCCCCGAGATCGAGGTTTCTGTCTCCTTTTTGGAAAGGAGATCCAATGTCTGAGGCTCTAAATTCAGAATGGTATTCGGGGAGTTCGGGTGCGCTTCCCGGTCCCCGGGAGCTAGCGTGGGAGGCGGAGCACCTGGAGGGCTCGTCGCCTAGGGAGATCCTGCAGTGGGCGGTCGAGACCTACGGCGGTGACGGGCTTGCTCTCTCGGCCTCCTTTGGTGGGCCCGAGGGGATGGCGCTCATAGACATGATCTCCAAGATCTCCGACGAGGTGACCATCCTCACCATAGACACCGGCTTTCTCTTCGAGGAGACCATAGAGTTTCGCGAGGAGGTCATGCGGCGCTACAAGCTGCCCCTGGAGGTCCTGCGGCCGAGGCTCTCGGTGGAGGAGCAGGTGCAGAGGTACGGCGAGAGGATGAGGACGTGCTCGCCGGACCTGTGCTGCCAGGTGAGGAAGATAGAGCCGTTGGAGAGGGCGTTGGAGGAGTACGACGCGTGGATGACGGGCATCCGCAGGGAGCAGACGCCCCAGCGGGCGAACACGAAGGTGGTGGCCTGGAAGGAGCGTTACGGGGCCGCCAAGATCGCGCCGCTCGCCTTTATAACGGAGGAGTGGGTCCACGAGTACGTCGCCGAGCACGATGTCCCCGTGAACCCGCTGCTCAAGAGGGGCTACAAGAGCATAGGGTGCGAGCCGCAGACGCGGCCGGTGGCGCCGGAGGAGGATGCTCGGGCGGGGCGCTGGTCTGGGATGGAGAAGACCGAATGCGGCCTGCACTGGGTTGACGGGAAGGCCGTGAGGAACGAAAGCTCTTAACGACTCGGCCCGCGAGACGTGCGCGAGCTCGGACGCTCGGAGATCATCCACGGGATGGAGAGGCGGAGAGGAGCGGCTGATCCGAGCGACAGGCGGATCACCCTGAACATTGTGTTCCTTGTCTCGACGATATTTCTCGTGAATGTCATTCTAGTATTATTCCAGGAAGGCCCCATTCCCTGGATCCTGGTAACGCTTACCGGACTCCAAGCCGGCATTTTGGTCTTATCAGACGGCGGGTAAGCTCTCGGCGCGAAGTGGTCAGGCGCGGGCTGGAACGCCTCGATGCGCTCTGCCGGATGGGGCCCTCGAAAATCGCGGGCGTTACAAAGCTCGGGAGTTAGAAGCGGCACGGGCCGGGAAAACCTTACGCATCCGGGGTGGATTCTGGTAAATTCTTCTAAATCCGACAAAAAAAGTCGTGTTTAGCGTTGACGGTAGCGGGAGCGTTGCTTAGTATCTGGGGCATGGAATCGAGAGTCGCACGAGGATACACGTCAGGGCCCGGTCATCGGACTCACAACGTGGGCGTTCGATGTAGCGCTCGCTGCTGAACCTCACCCTTTTATCGAGTTATAAGAAACCTTTTTCTCTTTCCGAGGAAGGAGTGTAATGTTCGAAGCCCTGCGTTCGGAGCGATCTTTAGGAACTTTAGGAAAACCCGGTGTGTTACCGGGCCCTTGGGAGCTAGCGTGGGAGGCGGAGCACCTGGAGGGCTCGTCGCCTAGGGAGATCCTGCAGTGGGCGGTCGAGACCTACGGCGGTGACGGGCTTGCTCTCTCGGCCTCCTTTGGTGGGCCCGAGGGGATGGCGCTCATAGACATGATCTCCAAGATCTCCGACGAGGTGACCATCCTCACCATAGACACCGGCTTTCTCTTCGAGGAGACCATAGAGTTTCGCGAGGAGGTCATGCGGCGCTACAAGCTGCCCCTGGAGGTCCTGCGGCCGAGGCTCTCGGTGGAGGAGCAGGTGCAGAGGTACGGCGAGAGGATGAGGACGTGCTCGCCGGACCTGTGCTGCCAGGTGAGGAAGATAGAGCCGTTGGAGAGGGCGTTGGAGGAGTACGACGCGTGGATGACGGGCATCCGCAGGGAGCAGACGCCCCAGCGGGCGAACACGAAGGTGGTGGCCTGGAAGGAGCGTTACGGGGCCGCCAAGATCGCGCCGCTCGCCTTTATAACGGAGGAGTGGGTCCACGAGTACGTCGCCGAGCACGATGTCCCCGTGAACCCGCTGCTCAAGAGGGGCTACAAGAGCATAGGGTGCGAGCCGCAGACGCGGCCGGTGGCGCCGGAGGAGGATGCTCGGGCGGGGCGCTGGTCTGGGATGGAGAAGACCGAATGCGGCCTGCACTGGGTTGACGGGAAGATCGTACGTGGAAACGCTTAGGAAGAACCAGAAGCTCAACAAGGTAGAGCAGATCAAGCTGGAGAGGCACCCGCTGGAGGTGCGCGAGGCGATCATCGAACGCTACTCCAAAGACCTCTCTTCGATAGACGAGGTGCCGGGTGAGGTAGAGCGTCTCAAGTGGGTCGGCATCTACCCGCAGAAGCAGGGCGGGGACGCGTTCATGATCCGCATAAAGGTCCCCGGTGGTGTGCTCTCCCCCGAGCAGACGCGGGTCATCGGGCAGATAGCCATAGACTTCGCGAACGGTCCGATCCCCAACCCGCACTTCGGGAACAACTTCCTGGACCTCACCACGCGCCAGGACGTCCAGATGCACTGGATAAAGATGGAGGACGTCCCGGAGATCTGGCGTAGGCTCGAAGAGGTCGGCATGACGACCGTTCAGGCCTGCGGCGACTCCGCCCGCAACGTCCTCTGCTGCCCCGTCTCCGGCCTCGGCCACGACGAGGTCCTCGATGCCTACCCGGTGGCCCAGGCCATCTCGGACTACTTTACGGGTAACAGGGAGTACGCAAACCTTCCGAGGAAGTTCAAGATGAGCGTGACGGGCTGCGTCGAGGACTGCGCGCAGGCGGAGATCAACGACATCGGCATGCTCCCCGCGCGCCTGGAGGACGGAACTTTAGGCTTCAACGTGCGAGTGGGGGGCGGTCTCTCGGACGGGCCCCGTATGGCGTCGGATATAGACGTCTTCGTGAGGCCGGAGGAGGCCGTCGAGATCACGCGCGGCATCGCCCAGGTCTTCGGCGAGCTCGGCGACCGGGAGAATCGCTGGATCTGCCGGATGCGCTACCTCGTCCAGGAGCTCGGCCCCGAGGGCTTCCGGGAGGAGTTGGAGAAGCGGACCGCCTTCGAGCTTACGCCAGCGGGCGAGGACCTCACGAAGCACTACCGGGGCGACCACGTGGGCGTCCACGCCCAGAAGGAAGAGGGCCTCTACTACGTCGGCCTTAACGTGCCCGTCGGCCGGATGAGCGGCGAGCACTTCGTCGAAGCCGGTAGGCTCGCCGGGGAGTACGGCGGCGAGATCCGGTTGGCCACCGACCAGAACTGCATCATCACCGGCGTGGCCGAGGAGCGGCTGGACGACGTTTTGGCCGAGCCGCTCCTGGAGCGGTACTCGCCAAACCCCGGGGCGTTCGAGCGTGGGGTCGTGGCATGCACGGGGAGCGAGTTCTGCCGGTTCGGGATCGTGGAGACCAAGATCCGGGCGGTCGAGTGGGCCCGCGAGATGGACGAGAGGGTAGGCGAGGGTATAGGCCAGGAAGCGGTCAGGATGCACTTCTCGGGCTGCTCGGCCTCGTGCGCCCAGCCCCAGATCGGCGACATTGGCTTCCGGGGCGAGACGGCGAAGACGAAGGATGCCCTCGTCGAAGGTGTGGACATCGGCCTCGGCGGCTCCCTGGGACGGGACGCCGCGTTTATAGACTGGGTCGAGGGGGCCAAGCCCGCCGACGACGTGCCGGAGGCCCTGGTCGCGGTCTTCGAGAAGTTCAAGGAGGAGCGCCGCGACGGAGAACGGTTCCACGAGTGGGCGCGGCGGAGGCCGAACAAGGAGATTCGGGCGGCGATCAGGAGTGCCGGCAGGAACAGAGGGCGAGGTTAGATGGCCGGCTTCGATATCCGGGAGTTGATGAGCGACATCGACGAGGCGCCCGGGAAGGTCTGGTTCTGGGACCTGGAGAAGTCGGTCATCGACGCCGACCGGTGTGTGCAGTGCGGGGTGTGCGTGGCCGCCTGCCCGACCGATTCCATCGGCATAGGGGACGACGACCTGCCGAAGCTCGTCAAGATGTGTACCGGCTGCTCGCTGTGCTGGGACTTCTGCCCGCGTGGAGGGCTGCAGTACGAGAAGACGTGGAAGATCGTGGGGAACGCCGAGGCGCGGACTATCGACGGGATCGGACACGTCGAGGAGAGCTACACGGCTCGGGTCGACCCGATGATCGAGGGTGTTCAAGATGGCGGGGTGGTGAGCACGCTCCTGATCTCGCTGCTCGAAGCGGGCGAGATAGACGGCGCCCTCATCGCTCGCGAGAGCCCGACCGACCGGTGGAAGGGCGAACCATTCCTCGCGACCACGCCCGAGGAAGTGGTCGAGTGCGCCGGGAGCTTCTACAACCAGACGCTGGCCCTGGGGCACGTGGACTTCAAGGGGTACGACCTGCCGCCGAATCCGAAGATCGCGGTCGTCGGTACGCCGTGCGAGGTCGAGGGGATAAAGGCGATGCAGGCGAGGCCGTGGACCTGGGGGTCTTCTCAGGTAGAGGCCATCACCCTGACCATCGCGCTGCTGTGTACGAAGAGCTTCAACTACGAGAAGCTGATGCTCGAGGAGATCCGGGATGAGCGCGGCGTGGATCTGGACAACGTGGGGCGTGTGGACATCATCCGCGGGAAGATGATCGTGCAGGACCTCGACGGGGAGACGATCTTCGAGGAGCCGATCCGGGACTTCCACGGCGCCGCCCTCAAGGGCTGCGACGAGTGCGCGGACTTTATGGGGCACGCGGCGGACATCTCGGTCGGGAGCGTCGGCAGCGCAGACGGTTACTCGAGCATCGTGGTCCGCACCGAAGAGGGTGTGGCTGCGTTCGATCACGTCCGCCCGAAATTGGAGATGCGCGAGCTTGACAAGCCGCAGGCATTGGATAAGCTAGACAGCTTGAACAAGCGTGTAGCATTCAAGAGCTTGAAGAGGGCCTTCGATCCGGACGCCCCATTGTTCATAGACTACGAGGAGCACCTGGAGAACTACTCCGGGACGGATCGGGCGCCGGTCGAGCACGACGCCGTGAGGTACTAGTTGAGAGACCTGCGCGAAAGACTTATACCGCTCGAAGAGCCCCTGAAGCCACGGGCGGAGACGCGAGCGCTAATCGAGGACTCCCCGGAGGAGGGCATGCGCCTCGTAAACGCCGGGCAGCCCCTAGCGGACCTGCTCTGGGAGGAGTGGGGCGAGGAGCTGGAGGGCGCCGGCATGGACCGCGAGCGGTTTCACGAGATAGCCGCGAGCTATTCCGGGGAGATCTGGCTCTGGGCGATGGGCGAGCGGCCGTGGGAGCACTGCGTCGCCGGGCTCGCCGGACGCGTCCTGCGCCGCCTGCCCCGGCGGTGTGAGGAACAGGAACTCGCCGGAACCGCGGAGGTCTGCCGATGAGGAGCGTGACGGAGTACACGGCGATAGAGCCGCACGGCGGGGAGCTCGTCGACCGGCGGGTCCCCGAAGGCGAGCGGGCGGAGAGGCTGCAGAAGGCAGAGGAGCTGCCGAAGGTGGTCCTGGGGCCGCGCGCCCTCTCGGATCTGGAGATGATCTCCACCGGTGTCTTCAGCCCGCTGACCGGCTTTATGGGCCGGGAGGACTACGAGTCGGTTGTCGAGACGATGCACCTGGCGAACGGCCTCGCGTGGAGCCTGCCCATCACCCTCTCGGCGAGCGACGAGGAGGCGAACGGGGTCGATGAAGGCGACGAGGTGGCCCTCACGAACGGCGAGGGAAGCGTCGTCGCCACCGTGACCGTCACGGACCGCTACTCCTACGACAAGGGTCGCGAGGCGAGCGCGGTCTACCGGACCGAAGACGGGAACCACCCCGGCGTCGCTGCCCTGTACCGGCAGGGGAACACCCTGCTGGGCGGGGAGGTAACGCTGCTCGACGAGGCGCCGAACCCGAGGCCATTTCCCCAGTACTACTACGAGCCGCGGGAGCTACGCGCGATCTTTGCCGAGAAGGGCTGGAGGCGCGTCGTGGGCTTCCAGACCCGCAACCCCGTCCACCGCGCGCACGAGTACATCCAGAAGAGCGCCCTCGAAACGGTGGACGGCCTCCTCCTCAACCCGCTCGTCGGGGAGACCAAGTCCGACGACATCTCGGCGGCGGTCAGGATGAAGTCCTACGAGACCATCCTCGACCGGTACTACCCGAAGCAGCGGACGGTCCTGGCGGTCTTTCCGGCGGCGATGCGCTACGCGGGGCCGCGGGAGGCGATCTTCCACGCCATCTGCCGCAAGAACTACGGCTGCACCCACTTCATCGTGGGTAGGGATCATGCCGGGGTAGGCAGCTACTACGGCACCTACGACGCGCAGCACATCTTCGAGGAGTTCGCCCCCGAGGAGCTCGGGATAACGCCGCTGATGTTCGAGCACGCCTTCTTCTGCCTGAACTGCGGCGGAATGGCGACCACCAAGACCTGCCCGCACGAGGCGGAGGCGCATGTCTTCTTTAGCGGGACGAAGGTGCGGGAGATGCTCGCCAGGGGCGAGTACCCGCCGCCGGAGTTCAGCCGCACGGAGGTCGTCGAGGTCCTCATAGAGGGCCTGCGGGACGAGGAGAAAGTCATCAAACAACCCCGCACGTAAGGGGAGCAGTACTCCAAAAGCAAAGGAGAATTAGCATGGAGAACGGAAACAAGCTGGATCGTGGTTTCACGCTGTGGTTTACGGGGCTTTCGGGCGCCGGCAAGACCACCGTCGCGGATATAGTCGAGCACGAGCTACGGGACCGCGCCGGCACCGTGGAGGTCCTGGACGGGGACATCGTCCGGACGAACCTCTCGAAGGGCCTCGGTTTCTCGCGGGAGGACAGGGACACGAACGTGTTGAGGATCGGGTTCGTGGCCGGGCTCCTGACCCGCAACGGCGTTCCAGTGATCGTCTCGGCCATCTCGCCGTACAAGGAGGCACGCGACCAGGTGAGGAGGGACATTGGGGATGACTTCATCGAGATCTTCGTCGATTGCCCGGTCGAGGTGTGCGCCGAGCGGGACGTGAAGGGCCTCTACGCGAAGGCCTACTCCGGAGAGATCCCGGAATTCACCGGCGTCTCCGACCCCTACGAGCCCCCGGCCGCCCCGGAGCTGACCCTCAGAACGAACGAGGAGGAGCCCCAGGATAGCGCGAGGAGGGTCATCGAGAAGCTCGAGGAGCTCGGGTACCTCGAGCCTGCCAGGGAGTACGGCCGCCGGGCGTCTTGATTCTAGGCATAGAACTCGTCCCCGTCCTCTTCGGCCTGCTGGTCGGCTTCCTGGTCGGCCTCACGGGGGTCGGGGGCGGCTCCCTTATGACGCCGTTTCTCATCGCGGTCCTGGGCGTCCCCGCGCCCACGGCGGTCGGCACGGACATGGTCTACGCGACCGCGACGAAGATGACCGGCTCGGTCCAGCACTACCGGCAGCGCTCGGTGAACCTGGAGGTCGCGGTCTTTCTGGGGCTCGGGAGTATTCCGGCGAGCCTCCTGGGCGTGTGGACTCTGGAGTGGATCAAGGACGCCTACGACGCCGAGACGGTGCGCAGCATCATGATTACCATCATCGCCGCGACCCTCGTCCTGGTCGGAGCCTCGCTCATCTTCAAGGCCTTCCTGCCCGAGAGATGGGTGAGGAGCCGGCAGACCGCGTGGGACGGCAAGACCTCCATGAGCCTCAAACGGCGCCTCTTTACCGTCCTCTTCGGGGCGACCGGCGGTTACCTCGTTGGTCTCACCTCGATAGGTTCCGGTAGCGTCATGGCCGTAATACTCCTCCTGCTCTACCCGCTCGCCCCGGCCATCGTCGTCGGCACCGACATCGCCCACGCCACCGTGCTCTCGCTGGTTACCGGCTTCGCCCACCTGCTCAACGGCAACGTCGACCTCCCTCTGGTCGGGACGCTCCTCCTGGGCAGCATCCCTGGCGTCCTCGTCGGGAGCCGGCTGGCGCCGCGGTTGCCGGGACGGCCGCTCACGATCATCCTCGCCATCATGCTCGTCTTCGTCGGCGCCCGGTTACTTCTGAGCTAGCCAGCCGGTCAGCATTTCGGCTTATCAGCGTCCGGTTACCAGCAGTGACCGGCGTTTGAGTTGCTCGGTGATTGCCCTGGCCACGACCATGCTCGAAACTCCGGGCTTTCGAATAGGGGTTTCGGTTGCCGCTGCTTGCGGATATAGTCGAGTTACAGCGTTGCAGGTTACGTGCCCGGGAGAGCGGGAGGAAGGAGTAGAAGCTAATGGCACGGGTCGACGAGGTAGCCGACGGAATCTACAGGATCAGTACCCTGGAAACAGAGACGGAGTTTCAGTTCAACCAGTTCCTCATAGACGACGAACGTCCCGCGCTGGTCCACACCGGCATGTTCCCCATGTACGAGGACGTGCGCAGGGCTGTCGCCGAGGTACTCGACCCGGCGAGCTTGGCGTACGTCGTCTGCCCGCACTTCGAGGCGGACGAGTGCGGCGGCATGGGACGCTTCGTCGCGGAGGCGCCCGAAGCGGTGCTGGCGTGCGGCGAAGTAGGGGCGATGCTCAACCTGACGCAGTGGGATTACGCGGGTCCCGTGCGGGGGTTCCGGGACGGCGAGGTGGTAGACCTCGGAGAGCACAAGCTGCGGTTTCTGGAGACACCGCACGTTCACCACTGGGACTCGATGATGGTGTTCGAGGAGACGACGAGCAGCCTCTTCCCAGCGGACCTCTACATACAGCCGGGCGACCAACCGCCCGTAGTGCGAGAGAATCTAGGCGAGGTGATGTGCGGGTTTTATAAGGAGGTCGGCATCTTCGCCGCGGAAGAGCCCGTTCGCAGGGTGGTGAACCGGATCGAGAAACTCGACCCGCAGTGGGTCCATCCGATGCACGGCGGCAGCTTACCCAGAGACGTGATCCCCGACTATACCCGCGCGCTCAAAGACGAAGCGTTCGCCTTCGAAGGGAAAGTGTTCGGACGGACGATACCCGGGTAACCACGCTCTCGTGAAGCACCGGGGCCAGGACCCCGAGAGCTTCCAACCCGCCTCTGGTCGTCTCCGTACTACTCCATTGCCCGGCTTCGAGTGTCGCTCTCTTACAGAGCGTAGTCGCCGGTGTGGGCCTCTTCGAGGTAACGGGCGAGGAGGTCTACGCACGCCTGCACGTCCGATTCGTTCACCATCTCGTTCGGGGTGTGTACGTAGCGGCAGGGGATGGAGAGGGTGATGGAGGGGATACCGCCGTGCAGGCGTTGAACGCCGCCCGCGTCCGTGCCGCCGGCGGGCAGGATCTCCATCTGATGCGGTATCCCTTCGCGCTCGGCTATGCTTCGGAAGTGTTCGACCAGCTTCGGGTTGCAGATCAGGGAGGAGTCCATGATCTTGATCGCCGCACCCTTCCCGAGCTCGGTGATGGTGTTCTCGTTCCCCCCGCCCGGCACGTCCATCGCGAGTGTAATGTCGAGCGCGACCACGACCGTCGGCTCTAGAGCAGAACCGCTGGCCGTCGCTCCTCGCAGTCCGACCTCCTCCTGCGAGGTAGCCGCCGCGAAGACGGTCGCCTCGTGTTCGCCCATGGAGCGTACAGCCTCGAGCATCACGAAGACGCCGATGCGGTCGTCCATCGCCTTGCTCATGTAGTTGGCGCCCACCTTCTCCAGCGTCCGATCCATCGTCACGTAATCACCGATGCGCACGGCGTCCTTGACCTCCTCAGCGGGCATGCCGAGGTCCACGAAGAACTCGTCCGCCTGAGGCAGCTTCTGCTCCTGGCCACGCGAGAGATGCGGCGGCTTGCGGGCCGGTTGCAGCGCACCCCTCAAAGCCGTGCCGTCCGCCGTAGTGACCAGGACGCGCTGGGAGACCATGTTCGCCGGGTCGTGCCCGCCCAGAGTCTGGAGCCGGAGAAAGCCTTTGTCGTCCACGTACCTGACGAGGAAGCCGATCTCGTCCGTGTGCGCGGCAATCATCACGCGCACGTCGTCCCGTCCCTTCTTCGTGCCGATGACGCTGCCCAGGGGGTCGGTCCGGACCTCGTCGGTCAAAGTTTCGAGCTCCTCGCGGGCGATCTCCCGCTGCTGCTCCTCCCGCCCCGGTACGCCCGGCGTCTCGACCAGCCGTCTCAGCAACTTCTCGTTGATCGCCACGACGAATCCTCTCTCTTGTGCATTCTGGAATCCCCTTCAGAGGAGCCTAGCAGCGGCGCTCGGGTGCGTCAAAGCGTCGCCGATGCGATCTCGGCTAGATCTCTAGCTCCAGGGGCTTGCGGTGCGTTCTCCTGGTAGAAGGTGCAGAAGCGGACCTTGCCGAAGGGAAGGCGTTGAGGGTGAGCGGTATGCTCGCGGGGTCTCCACCGGTGTGTACGAGGAGCGCGACGGGGCGGAAGCTGCCGATGTAGGATTACAGAGGTTCTGAAAAGCCATCTCATAGGGGAAAGGAGTTCAGGTGCCCATAGATTCCGGTTTGATCGGCGCGCTACACGTCGAGCGTGTGGGAGTGCGGGACGTTCGGTTGGGCGAACATCCCCACCACACGCTCTTTCAGACCTCGACCATCGACGCCTTGCTGAGCGGCAACTACGAGGGCGACGTCAGCTTCGCCGAGCTGGAGGCTCGCGGAGACTTCGGACTTGGCACCTTCGATGCTTTGGACGGCGAGATGATCGGGCTGGACGGCGCCTTCTATCAGGTCAAGGCGGATGGACGGGCGTACGAGGTCGACGAGCGGACGAAAACGCCCTTCGCCGTCGTGACGTTCTTCGAGCCGGCGGAGATCCGGCAACTCGCTGCTCCGATGGATTATGCGGCCCTTCGTGCGTATCTGGACGAAATAGTTGCTGGCGACGCTGCGACGTGCCACGCCGTTCGCGTCGACGGTCACTTTCACTACGTAAAGACGCGCAGCGTGCCCCGCCAGCGCAAGCCCT
This sequence comes from Rubrobacteraceae bacterium, assembly GCA_030448125.1. Classification (GTDB taxonomy): domain Bacteria; phylum Actinomycetota; class Rubrobacteria; order Rubrobacterales; family Rubrobacteraceae; genus Rubrobacter_F. The sequence goes on from JAUJNO010000007.1 coordinate 197,050, forward strand.
ACCCACCCCTCGTCGAGGCGGTCAAGCACCAGCCGACCTTCGAGTTCCACGACGTCCTGGGAAGCCTCGTCGGCTTTCGCTTCCCGGATTACGTTGGGGGGCTCAACGTGTCGGGCTACCACTTCCACTTCATCACCGAGGACCGTAGCGCCGGCGGACACTTGCTCGAGTGCGATATAGCTCGCGGCGAGCTTCGCGTCGATCACGAGTCGGATCTGAACCTCGAGCTTCCGGCCGGCGTCGGCGAAGCCATGCCAGACATGGCGCCATCGAAACAGGACGAGTTGGAGCGCATCGAAAACGCGTAGAGGCGCGGACGCGAGGGACCGGGCGGGACCTCGAAGAACCGGGATTGACCCCTTCCCCGGGCGATGTTTTACTCTGCAGGCGAGCGCCTTGTCTCCGGTGCTTTCATCTTTGAGTAGCAGGCACGTTTCGGGAGGTTCCGATTTGACGAGGCAGGGCGCGGCCGGTCACAGGGAAGGGTACTCGCTCGCGTTCGTGGTCGTCGTCGCCCTGTTCGTCACCGCCCTCATCACCGCGAACGTCACGGCCGTAAAACTCCTCGGGGTGTTCGGGCTCGTGCTGCCGGCGGGCGTACTCGTCTTCCCGGTCAGCTACATCTGCGGCGACGTGCTGACCGAGGTCTACGGCTACCAGGTGGCGCGGCGTGTGATCTGGCTGGGCTTCTTATGCAACCTCCTCGCCGTGGCCGCCATCTACCTTGGAGGAGTCCTCCCCGCCGCTCCATTCTGGCAAGACCAGCAAGCCTACGAGACCATCCTGGGCTACACGCCGCGTTTGCTGGCCGCCTCCTTCCTGGCCTACCTCGTAGGCGAGTTCGCCAACTCCTACGTCCTCGCCAGGATGAAGGTCGCCACGAACGGGCGATGGCTCTGGAGCCGCACCATCGGCTCGACCCTCGTAGGCCAGGGCCTCGACTCGCTCGTCTTCGTCTTCCTGGCCTTCGTCGGAAACATTCCCCTGGGCCATGATCTCCGCCATCGTCGCCCAGTGGCTCGTCAAGTCCGCCTACGAAGCCCTCGCCACGCCGCTGACGTACGTCGTCGTAAACCGCCTCAAGCGCACCGAGGGTATAGACACGTACGACCACGACACGAGCTTCAACCCGCTGCCGCTCGGTAGGTAGAGGTGTCGGCGGTATACGAGCCGTCGGGAGATCGATTACTGATTCTGTCTTGCTCGCGGCGTAAGCGCCTCGACAAAGATCTGCTCCCGGCCGTCGAGCGTTATGATGGGCCGGCCTTCCGTGTGCTACGCCGCTTCCTGCGAGAGATGCCATTCGAAGCACCAGACGTACCGATCCTGTCGGCGGAGTACGGCTTGATCCCCCACGACTTGCCCATCGCACTCAGTCCGCAGGAGCGAGAAATCTTGCTGAAGCTGTTCATGTCCGGCCTGCGAGCGATCTGGGTTAGAGGGCCTCGCCGCAAGCCGCATCGAGGATTCTGCAACCGTGCGACCCACAACTTATGGGTGCTCTTGGAGGAAGCCCGCTGGATCAGGGACCACCTGGAGTCCGAAACCTACAAAGAACGATACAAGGACCGGCTGAACAACTCTACCTACTCTCGGTTGATCGATAGAGTGGTCGAAGCACAGTAGTGTATATGTTAATCAATCGGTCCGGAAAGGGCCAACAAGCTCGTATGGTGGCACTGGTAAAGAGGCTTTGTAGAAGGAAAGTGGTGGCCGACGGACTTCGGTCTACCGGTACAGTTCTATGACGGCGCGGTTGCCCAGCGCTCGCGCCAGCCGTTCATCCATCGTGACCAGGGGCGCGTCGAGCGCTTCGGCGAGTGCCACGTAAGCCGCGTCGTAGACGGTGAGGTTCTTTCGCAGCTCCCAGATGCGACCGAGGAACGAAGTATGTGGGTAGCGGATGATCTTCGTCTCACGAAACCTGTCGAGAGCCAGACGCGCCCGTGCTTTCGGAAGGGCGCCGCCGAGTTGTGGCGCCTGGCGGCGCACCTCACGTCGAAGAGCACCTCAGGGTCGAAGAGGTGCGGATCCTCTCCCGGACTCTCCCGGCTTCCGGGCTCTCGATCCTTCATCGAGGGATAGGAACGGCGTCCGGATCCGGGGGTCGTCAGGATCGAAACCCGGCGGATGGTAACGTCCGGGAAGCGTCGAGGACGATCAGGGCCGCGCTCCATCAGCCGAGGTCGCGAGGGTCGAGCGTCGCGCATCCGGCGGATGGTAACGTCCGGGGGTTCGTCCTCGACCGGCTCCCGACGTACCCGCCAGACGCTCCATCATCTCGCTTAGAGTAGGCTTCTCCGCTACCTGCTCGATTTCGGAGAGCAGGTAGTCAGAGAGGTCATGCCCGCCTGAGCGGCACGAACCTTCAGCGTCCGTAGATCCGGCCGGGGCGTTGCGGATCTGGATCATCTTCGCCATGCGCTGCACATTGGGGCTTCCCTGCGAAGCGCACCCGGAGACGTGGCGTGATGGTGCTTGCTCGTGTGCCACGGGTGGTGGAAGAAGCGCCGAGCGGCCACCGAAGAAAGCGCGTTCTCCAGCAGATCGAGAAGCTGATTGGAAGAGGCATGAACAAGGAGGCATCTTGGTGCGCGGTGACGCTCCGACGGGCTCTGGTACGACTTCCGGCAGAAGCCGCCGCTCGGAGATTACGCGCGGTTCTACGCGGAGTGCCTGGAGGAGATCGAGGGGGGGAGAGGCTGGGCTTTACGGACGTCTGGCTCTCGGAGCACCATTTCGTGGACGACGGGTACTTGCCGTCTCCCCTGGTGGTCGCGGCGGCGATAGCGGCCCGCACCACGAGCATGGGGATCGGGACGAACGTGTTGCTCCTCCCGATGCACCATCCTCTACGGGTGGCCGAGGACGCGGCGGTCGTGGACCTCGTCTCCGGCGGGCGGTTTACGCTCGGGGTTGGGCAGGGGTACGTCCAGCACGAGTTCGAAGCTCTGGGTTTCAACCGCAAGAACCGGCCTTCGCTCTTCGAGGAGGGGGTGGAGGTCGTACGGCGGGCCTGGGAGAGGGGCGCATCGGGCACGAGGGGAAGCGGTGGCGGTTCGAGGACCTTCCGTTCGCGCCGCGCCCGGAGAGGAAGCTCCCGATCTTCTTCGGCGCCTTCGCGGAGCCCGCGATAGACCGCGCGGCCCGCATGGCGGACGGGTTCCTGGCCTCTGCGGGCGGGGGAGCTTTCGGGGAGACTTACCGGAAGGTGCGCGAGGCTCTGGAGCGTCACGGGCGCGCGGACGAGGATTTCCCGTACGTCGCATCCGGGGTGGCCTTCGTACACGAAGATGCTGGGCGGGCCAGGGAGATCGTCGCCCCGGCCATCGCCTACCAGCGCACCCGCTATGCTGAGTGGGGCACCGACCGCGGCAAACCAAAGCCCGAGCCGATCCGCCCGGAGGATTTGCCGTGGGAGCGGTACCTGGTCGGCACCCCGGACAAGGTGGCGGATGGCCTGATCCGGCTGTACGAGGAAGCGCCCTACGACCACCTGTGTTTCTGGGGCCGGCTGCCGGGCATCACCCACGAAGAGGCGCTCGCCAACATGCGCCTCTTCGCCTCCGAAGTGGCCCCGAAGGTTCGCGACGCGGTGAGAGCGGCGTGAAGACCGAGCCCGCCGTCCTCTCGCCCGAAGAGACCTCCTTCCTCGTCCGGCAGCGGGTCGCCCGGCTCGCCACCGCCGACGGAGCCGGAGAGCCGCACGCGATCCCGGTCTGCTTCGCCTACGATGGCCGCCTCATCCACCTCGCCCTCGACGAGAAGCCGAAGAACGTCCCCGCAACGCGCCTCAAACGCGTCCGGAACATCCTCGAGAACCCGAACGTCGCCCTCGTCGCTGACCGGTACTCGGAGGACTGGGACCTCCTGGCCTACGTCATGGTGCGCGGCCGGGCGGAGCTGGTGAAGCCGGACAGGGAAGAACACGTCGCCGCCGTACGCCTCCTGCGCGGCAAGTACTACCAGTACGAGAAGATGAAGATAGAGGAGAATCCCGTCATCTCCATCCGCCCCGAGCGCGTCGCCTCGTGGGGCGCCCTTGATGCCGCGGAGGGCGTAGAACCGCTTATGGACGCTCTCCTGGGCCGCCGCTCGGTGCGACGTTACCTGGACAAGGAGGTGTCGGAGGAGGCAATACAGAAGGTGCTTGAAGCCGCGCGATGGGCTCCGTCGCCGCACGGCCGCCAGCCCTGGCGTTTCGCTGTGGTCACGCGGTATGAGACCAAGATGCGCTTGGCGGAGGCGATGGGGGAGGAGTGGCGGACAAACCTGGAGATGGACGGCCAGAGCGCCGGGGTCGTCGAGAAGCGCCTCGAAGGCTCGCGAAAGAGGCTCCTCGACGCGCCGGTCCTCGTGCTGCTCTGTCTCTACCTGGAGGATCTCGACGTCTACCCGGACGCCGTTCGCCAGGGGAACGAAACCACGATGGCCGTGCAGTCTCTGGGTGCGGCGTCCCAGAACATGCTGCTCGCCGCGTACTCTCTGGGGCTGGACACGAGCTGGATGTGCGCCCCCCTGTTCTGCCCACACAGCGTCACAGAAGCTCTTGGCCTCAGCCAGGAACTCGTCCCGCACGCCCTCCTTACTTTAGGCTACGCGGAAGGAGACCCGCCGAAGCGTCGTTCTCGCAGGCCGCTGGACGAGCTCGTGGTCTACCGGGACTGAAAGAAGATTGCGGCTCCCTGTCGGCCGTGCCGGTATTCGATTCCGGTCGTGGTCTCAGTGGCGTTTGGTCCTGGCCAGGGTATCGACGTAGTCCTTCGATACCCTCAGCCCGGCTCCCGTGAGCCTCGTCACCCTCTTGACGGCTTCGGCCTTGTTCCCCGTCGAGAGGAGGCGGAGTAGCTCCTTTTCGACCTCCGCCGGCAGCTCGATCTTATTCGTTCTCTCGTCGTACGGATATGACGGGGTAATTTTTGGTCTCGCTGTCTCGAAGAGATCCTCGAGCATCTCCAGAAACGCATTGCCTCCCGGGGGCGTCCGCTTCGCGCGTTTCATCGGTCTACCCACTCCGCGATACCATCGTCGAGAGCTTGCAGGGCTTTATCCAGAGTCTCGTAGTCGTCGTCGCCTTCCCAGACCATGCCGCCGTCGTCCAATGCCCGCACGAACGAGCGAAGGTGATCGTATTGCCCGATCTCGATCCACCCGGAGAATTTTACCCAGCTGCTAATGTTCGGATAAGTCTTCTCGAACAAAAGTGCTCTCTCTTCCACCTCTTACGCTCGCTTCTCTTTCTCGAGATCAGACCTTGGAGGAGGCCCGCTCCGGCGTGCCGTAGAGCGTGGTGCGGCGACGGGGGGCACGGCCTATTTCCCGGATCATAGCCTCCAGCTCCTCCGGCAGCATCTCCTGACCGTGGTTGGCTCCCGCTGCCCGCGAGATGTTCTCGTTCATGAGCGTGCCGCCGAGGTCGTTGCAGCCGGCCTCGAGGCACAGCTTCGCCCCCTCGGCGCCCATCTTGACCCAGGAGACCTGCACGTTATCTATGTAGCCGTGCAGCGCTATGCGTCCGACGGCGTGCATCTTGACGGCCTCGGCGAAGGTCGGACCCTTGCGGGAACGGCCCTGCAAGAAGAGCGGGGCCCCCATGTGGACGAACGGCAGCGGGACGAACTCGGTGAACCCGCCGGTCTCGGCCTGGACGTCGCGCAGGACGAGGAGGTGCCGGGCCCAGTTGACCGGGCCCTCGACGTGGCCGAACATGATCGTGGTCGTGGAGCGCAGGCCCAGGGCGTGCGCCGTCCGCATGACCTCCGACCACTCGGCGGTATTTACCTTGTCGGGGCAGATGATCTCCCTTATCTCGTCGTCCAGTATCTCCGCCGCCGTCCCCGGCAGCGTCCCCAGACCCGCCTCCTTTAACTCCCGCAGGAACTCTTCTATGGAGACGCCTAAAGTGCGCGCGCCCTGCGAGACTTCCAGAGGCGTGAAGGCGTGGACGTGCATCCCGGGGACTTCTTCCTTTACGGCCCGCAGGTACTCGAGGTAGCTCTTGCCGGTGAACTGGCCGTGAATGCCGCCCTGCATGCACACCTCGGTGGCGCCCTTCTCCCAGGCTTCGCGGGCGCGGCGGGCGACCTCGGCCGCGTCGAGGAGGTACGGGTCGCCGCGCAGGTTCAAGGACTTCGGGCCCTTGGAGAACGCGCAGAAGCGGCACCGGAAGTAGCACTGGTTGGTGTAGTTGATGTTGCGGTTGACGACGTAGGTGACCTCGTCGCCGTTTACCGCGCGCCGGAGCTCGTCCGCGACCCCGCACAGCTCTGAAAGCTCCGTGCCGCGGGCGGTGAAGAGCAGTGCTATCTCTTCTTCGGTGAGGTCCCGCTCTCCCGCCCCGGCTAGCGCCCGGACGAACTCGGGACGCATCTTCGAGGGCCGGCGCCCGCGCACCTCCCGGACCGTCACGACCGGAACGTTCTCGTTCGTCCCCGGCGCCCAGGTTTCGGCCCGCGCGAAGCCTTCGGCGTCCATCGCGGCCCATATCTTCGAGCGGAGCAACGCGTCCACCCACTCTTCGGCGTCGAGGGCGTAGGCGGGATGCAGGGCGAGCCGTTCGAGGAGCAGGTAACCCTTTGCTTCGGTCGCCCGTTCCAGCTCGGCGAGGTGGGGCCAGGGCCGCTCGGGGTTTACGCTGGTCCGGGGTGACGGGGAGACGCCGCCCCAGTCGTTTATGCCGGCGTCGATGTACCGCGCGTAGGGGGCGTCCCGTTGCTCGCGGGCTGTGTACCCTCCGCGAGGTTCGGCGGCGCCTGCACGGTCATGTCTCCGGGCAGGAGGAGCCGGGCGAGCGCGATGGTCGCGAGCATCTCGTCCTCGGACGGCTCCGGCGCTCCGTGCATCCGCGTCCCCGGCTTGGCCCGGAAGTTCTGGACGATGCACTCCTGGAGGTGGCCGTGCCTCTCGTGCTGCTCCCGGATGGCGAGCAGGGTATCGACACGATCCTCGACCGTCTCCCCGATCCCGATGAGTAACCCCGTGGTAAACGGGACGCGCAACCGGCCCGCCGCGCCGAGCGTCTCCAGGCGCCGCGCGGGGACCTTATCCGGCGAGGCCCAGTGGGCCATCTCCCGCCCGAGAAGACGCTCCGAGACCTGCTCGACCATGATCCCCTGCGAGACCGAGACCTCTCGCAGCGCCCGCACCTCTTCCTCGAGGAGAACCCCAGGGTTGGCGTGCGGCAGGAGCCCCGTCTCCTCCAGCACCAACCGGCAGGCATGGACGAGGTACTCGATGGTGGTCTCGAACCCCATCTCCCGCAGCTCTCGACGCGCCTCCGGGTAGCGCTTCTCCGGCTTGTCTCCGAGCGTGAAGAGAGCCTCCTTGCACCCGGCCTCCGCCCCGGCCCGCGCGACCGCCAGCACCTCCTCCGGCGTCAGGTACGCACGCTCCCCAGGTACCGGAGCCCGCGCGAAGGTGCAGTAACCGCAGTTGTCCCGGCACAGCTTCGTGAGCGGGATGAATACCTTGCGCGAGTAGGAGACGCGCGGCCCGAACAGGCGGTCCCGCACGCCCGCCGCCGCCCGCATCGCCGGGCCTGGGTCTTGATAGGCGAACCGCGCTAACTCGTAGGCCGCTTCCCCTCCAGACGTCCCTTGACGGCCCCCTCGACAAGCTTCTCGTAACCCCGGATATCCTTCATGGTGGATCAGTATACTCGCATCGAAGCGCCCCGATCGCGCCTCGTTAGCACGCTCCACTATTCCCGACAAAACTTATCGGAGATGGTTTAGAATGTGCATCTGTGCCGCTGACATAATAGGAGAGGAGAACTCCGATGGAGCAGGAGATAGAGAAGAAGGGCTACGCTCACCCGGAGGCGCTGGTGACGACTGAGTGGGTAGCCGAGCACCTGAACGACACCGAGAATTACCGGATCGTCGAGTCCGACGAAGACGTGCTGCTCTACGACATAGGGCACGTACCCAACGCGGTCAAGGTCGACTGGGTAGAGGATCTGAACGATCCCTTGACCCGCGACTACCTGGACCCGGAGCATTTCGCGGAGTTGATGAGTGCGAAGGGCATCTCTCCCGACACCACGGTGATCTTCTACGGGGACAAGAACAACTGGTGGGCCACCTACGCCCTGTGGGTCTTCAGGCTCTTCGGGCACGACAACGTCAAGGTGATGGACGGGGGACGCATAAAGTGGGAGGCCGAGGGGAGGCAGATGACCCAGGAGGTGCCTTCCTTCTCCCGGGCGGAGTACCCCGTGCCCGAGCGCGACGACGAGAAGATAAGGGCGTTCAAGGAAGACGTCGAAGCGCACCTCGAAAAGCGTGGGCCGATGGTGGACGTTAGGAGTCCTGGCGAGTACTCGGGCGAGCTCCTTCACATGCCGGACTACCCGCAGGAGGGGGCGTTGCGCGGGGGGCATATTCCGGGAGCGGCGAGCGTGCCGTGGGCCAGGGCCGTGCGCGAGGACGGGACCTTCAAGAGCGCCGACGAGCTGCGCGAGATCTACGAGGGCGAGGCGGGCCTGAATCAGGGCGACGAGGTCGTGGCGTACTGCCGGATAGGGGAGCGCTCCTCCCACACCTGGTTCGTGCTCTCGTACCTGCTCGGCTACGACAACGTGCGCAACTACGACGGCTCGTGGACGGAGTGGGGCAACGCCGTGCGCGCCCCCATCGAGAGATAAGGGACGTTCCAACTTTGAGCCGCCAGCAGCAGATAGCGGTGCTCGTGGAGCACCACCAGAACCCTCGCTACGGGGGAATACTGGAGGACGCGGACGTGGTGATGCCCGGCGGGAGCCCCGAGTGCGGGGGTTCGGTCGTCATCTACCTCAAGGCCGGGGAGGAGGGGCGCATACAGGGCCTCTCCTTCACCGGCCAGGGCGACATCATCAGCCAGGCCGCCACGAGCATGATCCTGGAGCAGGTGCTGAACGACGGGCTTACGATGGATGAGGTCCTCGCCCTCGACTACGAGGGCTTCGTCGAGCGCGTCGGGCGCGAGGCGGTCGGGAGCCGCACCCGCAACGCCACTCTGGGCCTGAGCACCCTCAAGTCCGCCGTCAGGAAGTACCAGAAGGACAGGCTCCGCGCCGATTCCGCTGCCTAGCCCGCTCGTAGTAGCGGGTAATCGATACCAAACAAGCTGATCATTGGGTGCCGTTTCCTTCGACCGTGTCCAACACCAGTTCGAACGCGTCCGGACCCACCCGAAGATCCCCGCCGAAAGGGCGATCTAGCACGACGATCGCGAAGATTATGAGGGCGATGCCCCCTGTCAGTGCCGCTACAGCCAATACGTGTAGCCATCTGGCCTTCATCCCGACGAAGTAAGTGAAAAGTATCGTGTCTATCCCCAGGCTCACCAGAACGAACCACAGAACGGGAGGTAGGCCTTCGCGAACGTTGAGCAGACGAACCTCTCTGGCTTCGTCCAGATCGTGAACCCGCTCCAGCTCCTGAGCATAGACCGCTTGCTCAGCGGCCGTGCCGGGCTCGAAATCCTCGATGCTTCGCCGGAGATCGTCGGCGAGCGTTCCCGCGCGTGGGCTCGTCTGGCCACTCCTCATGAGAGGCCACTCCTCGTCCACCACGGCTCGCGCGTAAGACACGGCGAGCTCCTGGATCTCGCCCCGCTCAGGTTCGGGTAATTGTTCGGCGAGCCAGTAAAGTTCCTCTACGTTGCTGGCTTCACTTTTCACCGTATTCTGGGACGTGTTGTACTTGCTCAACACGAGGTAAGCCGAGAAACCGACCATCATGCCGAACATAACATAGAGCGCCGCGTAGATTATGCCGATGGCGGCGTTGTGCGACTCGCGGATCGATAAAGGCACCAGGCGCTGTACCACCAGCAGCCCCGCGACCGCGAGTATCACGGCCAGCGAAACGGCCAAAAGCCCAAAGAAAGCTGTGGTTACGATAAGCCTCGCTCCTCTTCTGCCGCTCGTACTTTCATAGCGGACCTAAGATACATACCGATTTATTGGTGAGCAACCTCTTTCCTGACTATAGTCTGAAGTTAGCCTCGGAGGGGATGCTCCTCTTGGGCTAAACTGCGAAGCTATGAGCGAAAGAAACACGGGACCACTCTGGGGCGGCAGGTTTTCGTCTTCCCCGGCGGAAGCATTCGAGCGGCTGAACGCCTCCATCCCCTTCGACGTCCGGCTGGCTCCATACGACATAGAGGGCTCCATCGCCCACGCCCGGATGCTCGGCGAGACGGGGATAGTGCGCAGGGAGGAGTCCGAGGAGCTGGTGCGGGGCCTGCGTGCGGTGCTGAAGGAAGTCGAGTCGGGGCGGTTCTCGTGGACTCTGGAAGATGAGGACGTGCATACGGCCGTCGAGCGGTGGTTGCGCGAGATCGTCGGCGACGTCGCGCTCAAGCTGCACACGGGCCGCAGCCGCAACGACCAGGTCGCCCTCGATCTGCACCTCTTCGTCCGGGACGCCGCGGGAAGCATAAGGGGCGCGCTGCTCGACGCGATGCACGCCCTCGTCGAGGTAGCGGAGGCGCACGGGGGCCTGATCCTCCCCGGCTACACTCACCTGCAGCGGGCGCAGCCGATACTGCTCTCCCACCATCTCCTGGCCCACTTCCGGGCTTTCGAGCGGGACCTCGAACGACTCGACGCGGCCCGCGAGGCGGCGAACGTCTCGCCTCTGGGCGCGGCGGCTCTGGGAGGGACGCCACATCCTATCGAGCCGGCGCTAACGGCGGAGGCTCTAGGTATGCGGCCGCTCGTAAACTCGCTCGACGCCGTCTCCGAGAGGGACTTTGCCCTGGACTTACTGTACGCCTGCGCCGTGCTCGGGGTGCATCTCTCCAGGCTCGGGGAGGAGTGGGTGCTCTGGACCTCTTCCGAGTTTGGTTTCGCCACCCTCGACGACGCCTACTCGTCAGGCTCCAGCATCATGCCCCAAAAAAAGAACCCCGACGCCTACGAGCTGATGCGTGGCAAAGCCGGCCGCCTCATCGGCAACCTCAACGCCTTGCTCGTCACGCTGAAAAGCTTGCCCCTGGGATACTCGAAGGACCTCCAGGAGGACAAAGAGCCGCTCTTCGACTCGGTGGACTCGGTCCTCGGCGTGCTCGCGGTGCTACCGGAGATGCTCCGCACCGCCTCCTTCGACGGCAACCGCATGCAGGAGGCGGCGGGCGGGTTCGCACTGGCGACGGAGCTCGCCGATTATCTGGCGGCGCGAGGGGTGCCTTTCCGAGAGGCGCACCGGGCGGTCGGGCAGCTGGTCCGACGGTGCGAGGAGGCGGGCATCTCTCTCGAAGATGCGCCCGACGAGGAGCTCGCCGCCGCGCATCCGGCGCTCGCCGACCTGCCGCGCGACCTACTTACGCCGGAGGGCAGCGTCGCCAACAAGAAGTCCCCGGGATCTACCTCGTCCGGCTCCGTCGAGAGGCAGCTCCGGCGGGCTCGGGAGTTCTTAGCAAACCAGATCCCGGATTAGAATAATCTAATCCTCCTCTAATACCCGTTTAACAGAGCCCGCGTAACGTTGTGGGTGCTCGGGGCATAGGATATCGGACTACGCGCCGCCCGGGAGGGTGCTTGATCTGGCCAGAAAATACACAAGAACGTATATAGACTACCGGGCCGAGCGCTCCTAAGCTTTAGCACGAGCTTTCGTACGAGCATGGAAGGAGAGTAGATAATTCGCAGGACGTTAGTGGTGCTTTTAGCCGTGATCGCGGCGGCGTTGACCGTCGCCGGGTGCGGCGGGAGCGAAGACAAAGGCGGCGCTCCGGGAGAGCAAGAAGATACAGGGTCCGGCTCCGGGTCGGCCAGCGAAGCCAAGGGCGGCGAGACGACCGGCGGCGCGGAGGGTGAAAGATAATTAACGGCTGTCACGTCCGGCGAAGCCGTCTTCGGGACCAGCTACGTGAGCCCGCTGGTGGAGGTCTTCGGTGACGTGTTCATCGGGGAGAGGTCGTTCGTGGCCGGTAATACGGTGCTGCGCGCGGCCCCGGAGCAGAGACTCGAGATCGGCAATGAGACCAACGCCCAGGACAATATAATCGTCCGCGCGCTGGAGCGGTCTTCGTCCATCGGCAACGAGACCAGCCTCGCTCACCACGCTATCATAAGGGACTCGACGATAAGCGACTTCGCCTTCGTCGGTTTCGACGCCGAGGTCGTAAACTCCACCGTCGAGAGAGGCGCTTTGATCTCCGCCAAGGCCCTCATCCAGGACGTGACGCTACCCGAGAACGCGCTGGTGCCTCCGGGAGCACAGATAACGACCCAGGAGCAGGCCGACGCTTTGGAGAGCGTCACGGAGGAGAACGACGAGTTCAAGCGGGAGGTGCTCGACGTCAACGCGGAGTTCGCCGAGAACTACATCAGGCTCTTCGAAGAGGAGGGATACGAGGCCGTGATCGGGGTAGGGCCCAATCCGGTGACCTCGTTCAACTCCGAGCGGGTCGAGCCGCAGATCGGTGACACCGAGGTCGGGGAGTTCGCACGCATCGTGGGCGACGTGAGGATAGGCTCGGGCTCCGAGGTGAGCGAGCGGGCGGCCATCCGCGCTGACGAGGGCTCCCCGATAATCATCGGTAGCGGAGCCAACATCGAGGAGCGGGTGACGTTCCACGCTCTCAGTGGCACGAGAATCGACGTCGGAGACAACCTTACTATCGGCGACGACTCGACGATTCATGGACCCATAGAGATAGGGAACAACCTCATCGTCGGCGACGACTCGGTGGTCTTCCGGGTCAGGGTCGGCGACGACGTCACGATCGGCAACGACGTCGTCGTTCAAGGCACGGCGACCGAGGACGGCGAGCTAGAGCTCGAGATCCCCGACGGCGCCAATATCCCCGACGGCGCCGTGGTCACGAACCAGGAAGAGCTCGACGCTACCGTCGGGCAGCAGGGGCAGCAACAAGGTAAGGAGAAAGAGAAGGGTAAGGAGAAAGAAGAGGAGAAGGAGAAAACGAAGTAGCGTTAGCACAGGCTCTCCCCGCCTTTCTCCCTGCCCGGCGGTCCGCGAGAGGGCATAATGCTCTCTCGGAGCACGGCGCAGGGAGGGATGAGGGATGAAGATAGTCCAGATGTCGGACGTACACGTGGGCTCGGGCCTCTTCAGGCCCGAGCTCCTCTCTTCGGCGATCGAGGAGACAAACTCTTTACGGCCCGACCTCGTCGCCGTCGTCGGGGACCTGACGATGGAGGGGTACCGGTGGGAGTTCGAGGAGGCTAAGGAGTACCTGAACCGCATCGAGTGCGAGAACGTAGTCGTGGCTATGGGCAACCACGACGCCAGGAGCGTCGGCTACAGGCACTTCGAGGAGTTCTTCGGGATGCGCGAGAGAGCCACGACGATCCTGGTGCCCGAGGGCGAGGCCAAGGTCGTGGTGCTCGATTCGACCAAGCCGGACCTGGACGAGGGCGAAGTGGGTCGGGAGCACTACGCGTGGCTGGACTCCGAGTTTCGCGGTTGGGACCGGGGACCGAAGATACTCATGATCCACCATCACATCCTCGCCGTGCCAGGCACGGGGCGCGACGTGAACAACCTGCGCGACGCGGGGGACGTGATGGCGATCCTGCGGGAGCTCAAGGTGGACATGGTCCTCTCCGGGCACCGCCACGTCCCGTACGTCTGGAGCATCTCGGGGGTCAGGATCGTCCACTCCGGGACGGTCTCCAGTATGCGCGTCAGAGGCACGATGGCCCCCTCCTACAACGTCATCGAGTTCGACCCTACCCGGGTCGAGATCACGTTGCGCGAGCCCGGCAAGGGCGAGGGAGAGCCCCTGGCGTCCTTCTCGCGAGAGGCCGTCACCACCAGCGAGTTCTATCCGGCCTTTGACCGGTTCGTTACCTACGATATGCTGCCGTTCTTGAAAGAGTAGCCGGGGCTACTCCTGCCCGAGGAACCTCCCGGCTTCGTCTAACTGTCCGGTCTTCTCCAGGGCCCTTCTCAAGAGCGCGCGTCCCTCCTCACGCTCCTCGGGGTTGCGGGCCTTCTCCTCGACGGTCTTTATGCTCTCTTCAACGCTTTCGGGGGCGAAGATGATCTCCGGGAGGCCGATGACGACCTCCCGGATCTGGCGGTAGATAAAGTCCGGCTCGCCGGCGTAGACCCAGCTGCGGCGGGCGAGGACCCAGGCCCAGCCCTTCATGCGGATGGTGTTCTCGATGTCCTCGTCCTCAAGGTCCACCATCTCCATGCGCATGCGGTGCTCGGTTATCAACTCGGGCCTTATGCGGACGAGAGCGGGCATATGGTCCTAGTTTAGATCAAACCCTGCTCCTCGAGGAAGTCCCTGGCTACGTACTCGGGGTCCTCCTGCTCTATATCGACCCGGCCGTTGAGCTCGCGGAGAGAGGCCTATCTGCTGGAGCGCGTACCAGACGCCGCGCCTCAGCCTCGTGCCGCTCATCGCGGTGTTCGGCTCGCCGTCTATTGAGGATCTCGCCCTCGGATGGCTCGATCAGGCGGTTCGTCATCCACATGCTGGTAGTCTTGCCGCACCCCGAAGGACCCGCCAGAGCGCAAATCTCCCCGTCGTGTACCTCGAAGGAGATCGTTGATCACCGGCCGCGAGGAACCGGGATAAGTTTTGCCGACACCCCTAAACTCGATCATTGCATCTCCTATGCACTTACCGATAGAATTCGTCACGCTCGACCACGCGCGCCCTACCGAATCCGGTCGCTATTCCTCCAACCCGTCAGGATCAAAGCTTTGTGAAGTATACGTTACTGCTTAATACTTCCCGTGCGAATACGAAAGCTACCGGTCGCTACCTCCGTCCGACGCCCAGGAGCAAGAAGAGTATGAAGTAGCCGGCGGCGGCGGCGAAGCCGATAAAGTAGACGCCGTTGTCCTCGATGGTCTGGCGCTGCTCCTCGGAGGTGGGTAGGGAGTCGAGCACCACCTGGGCCGGGGTCTCGATGAGCCGGCCGAGGCTGTAGACGCTGCTCGTGAGGCCGTTCAGGCCCTCGTCGATACCTCCATAGACGAGCCCCAGGTGGGCCAGGATCACGAAGATCATGAACGCGAGTATCGTCCTCAACAGCACCACGACGAGCCCTCTCTCCCCGAACCCACGAACCGCCCGCACCAGCCCTCCGCGGCCCCGGCGGGATCCAACCAGCACACAGGGTCCCGGAAAAGACACGCCCGACGGGTTACCTCAAACTCGATCCTCCCCATGAACTTCCTCCGAATCGCGTGAGATGCTCGGTACGTCAGCAAGTATACTATTTTTCGGTCTGGCTCCGGGGCCCCGAGTGTGGACCGGATCTTTTGGAGGCGGTGTCTCGCGCTACTTCCGCGCCCTCTCGGAGAACCAGCGCCTGGGGGCCTCGAGCAGTTGCTCTGTTCCTGTCTGGAGAGCCCGTTTGGTTTTCTCCGAGGGAGGGCGCTTCTTATTCGCACCCGCGGAGCCCGTTCTCCTGCTCCTGGCTCGCGGCTTGGAGGTACGATACTCTAGGGCGAGTGCCGCCCCCGCGACGACGAAGCAGACCGCGCCTATGGTGAAGGTTACTCCGTCGCGAAAGACGATCCCGAGGGAGGCCGCCACCGCCGGTACCCACCAGACCGCAAAGAACACTCCTTGCTCGCGGTTGCGGCCATCGAGCGCCATGAACACGCCGAATGCGACCCCCGCTAGTGACAGAAGGAGCAGCAAGAGACCGACGACCACCAGCAGAAGAGTCAACAGAAAATCCACTACCCTATACTACCTGACGCCACCCGCGTTTCACAACCATAATTTCTCGCTTCTACCGGCGGCTCATCTCCCGCCGGTAGGCCTTCATCGCCGACAAAAACTCCTCCCAGCCGCGCGCCGGGCACTCCAGGCGGTTGTTGTACAGGGAGAACTTGTGGACGAGCTCGTGTACGGCCGACTCCGTGTCCGAGACGCAACGGGGGTGGGCCACGAGCAGGACCTCCCAGTCCTCCTCCTCTTTGATGTTGTTTATCGCCTCTTTCAGGCCGGGACGGTGGTAGAGGAGGAGGCCCGGGGCGTCGAGGTCCTCGTAGCGTGCCACGATCTCGTACCCTTCTCTCGCGGCGTAGGCTTCGAGCGCCTCACGCTGCACGCGCGCGGGGGGTAGTTCGCCCTCCGGGTCGGTCCTGATGTAGGTCGCAGCTCGCGCCATGCGACCGATGATAGCATGTGGCCCGTCTGGTATGATCTGGGCGACGCGTCGGGACGTGGCGCAGTCTGGTAGCGCACTCGGCTGGGGGCCGAGTGGTCGCCGGTTCAAATCCGGCCGTCCCGACTTTTTCGCGGGTTCCCGACGGAATCGCGCGGGCAGTGAACGCACGAAAGGCCGGAAGGTTTTGGAGACTGTTTATCTTTTGTTGGGCATCATAGGGTTCATGGCCTTCATCGCCGCCTTCTTCTTCGGCGGGTTCGTGATCCTGGACTTCCTCTTTAGCCGCTCCGGGGGAGACCAGTAGCCCGAAAGTCCGGGCTCGCCCACCACGCAACGCACGCCCCTTCGACGAGCGGCCCGTGATCCCCGCGCTCAACGACCTCCGCGTCGTCGAGCTTTCGTGCCTCATCCTCCACGAGGCCCACGACCCCGCCCGTCTCGCCCGCGTGCGCGAGGAGATCGCGGACGAGGGCGTGCAGCGCAACCCCGTCATCGTCGCCCCTTACGCGGACCGGTATCTCCTCCTCGACGGCGCCCACCGAGCACGCGCCCTGGGCGAACTCGGCTGTCGCTTCGCCCTGGTGCAGCTCGTCGAGCTACCCGAGAGGGCCGGGAGCTGGGGACACCTGCTCGACGAGGCGGGCCTTGAGGAGGCACTCCGCTCCGTCGAGGAAGTTGAGGTTTCGGAGACGGCGCCCGAACGGGACTGTCTCGCCGAGGCGTGGTTTCCCGGGGGCGAGAAGCTCTTCGCCAGGGCTCGGGAGGAGGGGCTCGTACCGGCCGTCCGAGCTCTGTGGGCGTTGCGGAAGGCATACCCGGAGGGCGGCGACTTGGTGCGGCGCGTGGACCCCGGTAGACCTGTCGGGCCGGCGGCGGGGGAGGCGGTACTCTTCTACCGGCGCTTCACGCCCACAGAGCTTGTCGAGGTCGTCTCGGCGGGGGAGGTGCTGCCCGCGGGCGTCACCCGCTTCGTCTTCGAAGAACGCGTACTGAATGTCCGTTACCCGCTCGGGCTTCTAGAAGGGGGCGAGCCCGAAGCCCGCGACGCCGAGCTCAGGGAGTTCGTGAGGCGCTTCTGGCAAGAGGGACGCGTTCGCTACTACGGCGAGCCCGTGATCCTCTTCGAGTAGTCCCTCCGCGACCGAACGGGGCAGCCCGGTCGAAGCCTCTCCCGTCGCCGTGGCCGTCCGGATGCTCTCACGAGCTACGAGGCCGTGAGCCGCGGTGCCCGCCCTGCGTCGACCGCACGCGACGTAGGGTAGGAGGCGGCGTTGCGGGGTCTGACACCCTGGTGTAAGGTGTGCAAGGGTAAGGTCTATAGGATGTCTGGGCATCGCTAGGTGTGCGCCCGGGCATACCAGAGAGCATAGGGGAGGCATCAGTTGAGCGATACCGAAGGTCCTGGGCGTTCGCAAGATTCGTTCGATTTGCGGAGCACATTCACAACCAGGGACGGCCAGGAATCCGGGGAACTCTACGATAGCTGGGCGGAGAACTACGAGCGTAACGTGGCAAGCTGGGGGTACACCACCCCCGCGGTCGCGGCCGGGTTGTTCGGTCGCTACGTAGGGCCCGAAGACGGGACGGTGCTCGACGCCGGGGCGGGGACCGGCATAACCGGCGAGATCCTCGCGCTGCTCGGTTACGGGGACATCGTGGGGATAGACGTCTCCCCCAAGATGCTGGAGCTCGCCCGCAGCAAGGGCGCGTACAAGGACCTGCGCGAGATGGAGCTGGGCGGACGGCTGGACTTCCCCAGCGACGCCTTCGCCGCCGTCGTGGCCACCGGCGTCTTCGCCGCGGGCCACGCCCCGCCCGAGTCCTTCGATGATTTGATCCGGATCACCAGACCCGGCGGGTACATGATCGTCAGCGTCCGCACCGACGTGTACCTGGAGGGAGGCTTCAAGGAGAAGCAAGAAGCCCTCGAGAAGGAAGAGAAGTGGCAACTGGTCGACGCGAGCGCTCCCTTCGCGCACCTGCGCTTCGAAGACCCGGATCTGAAGATTCAGGTCTTCGCCTACCGGGTGCTTTAAGCATAAGCTCAGTCGTAACCTAAGTTTGCCTCCCTTCCGCCGCGGCGAGGAACGGTTCCGGCGCCGCGTCTCCGGTAGCTCTACCTTGGCTCGCGACGCGCGGGAAACACCCGAGAACGCGTAGAGGTCCGGCGATCCGGTGTGCCGGGCGCCGTAGCCGTGGCGAACGCCTTCTGGCCGGCCTTCCTCTCTGGACAGAGACTCCGCAGCCACCCACGCGCTTCTCGTCCGGTGCCCCCGCTTCGGTTGCGGGAAACGGGCGAATAAGGGGATGGAGGCGTGCGAGCGGTACAAGCGAATCCCCGCCGGAGGTCACTCTCTGGCTCTCTGGCGTAGGCCGGGGATTCTTGCAGGCCAGGACCGTAAAGCGGAGAAGCTTTGCCGACGAGTAGAGACGGTAGAAGGTCGCTCACTAAGGCCGCGTGAGCACAGGTGCGTGCAGGTTTTGATCGGTCCGTTGCGGTTCCTTATGCTAGTTGGACATCAACTTTAAGTATAACTTGCTTCGCGGAGCACCTGTTGGTATAGAGGGAGCCCTAAGGAGCGAGATGGAGCGGAGTTTGTCTGTGCCACGCGAGGTGGAGGTTTGAGCAGTCGGGTTTGTAGAGGGCAGATTGCATTACAACCTGGCTTCTCTTCGCCGGGGGCCGGCTCTTTTGCTGGACTTTCTGCCGAGCACAGGATGTTTGACATGAAAAGAGACATACAAAAGGCATCCGCCTCTTGCGTTGCTTCGTTACTGATCCCCGGCAGGGGTGGGGTGGTCCCGCTGGCCGGTAGGCCGAAGGATTTTTTGAGAACCTGAGGAGGGTGCGTTCGTGGGAGTGAAAAGTACCGGGCAGGTCACGGCGGAGGGCACCAATGCCGCTGGGGACGAGATAGAAGCCGCGAGCGCAAGAGAGGCCGACGCCGACAATACCATCGCCGAACTGGTCTCCAGGGCCAGGGCGGCGATGGAAGTCTTCAAAGACTACGACCAGGAGCGGGTAGATGAGGTGGTTCGGGCGGTGGCCTGGGCCATCATCAAGAGAGAGAACGCCGAGGAGTTGGCGCGGCTCGCGGTCGAGTATACGGGGCTCGGGAAATACGAGGATAAGGTAAACAAGAACCGGCGCAAGAGCCTGGGCACTTTGCGGGATCTCGTGGACTCGTCGGCGAGATCGGTCGGCGTCATCGAGGTCGACGAGGAGAAGGGGATCACGAAGATCGCCAAACCCGTGGGGGTCGTCGCCGCCGTGACTCCTTCCACCAATCCGGCCGCAACCCCGGCCGACAAGACCATGATGGCCTTGAAGGGTCGCAACGCGATCATCATCGCCCCCTCGCCGAAGGGAGCTTCGACCTGCACACTCCTCTTGCGCTACATACACGAGGAGCTGTCCAAGGTCGGGGCGCCCCTCGATCTGGTCCAGGCGTTGCCACGGGTCGACAAAGAGCTGGCGCACGAGCTCATGAAGCAGGCGGACTTCGTGACCGTCACCGGCTCCGCCAACAACGTCCACGCCGGACAGACTTTGGGTACGCCGAACGCCTGCGTCGGCGCGGGGAACGTCGTCTCGGTCGTAGATGCCACCGCCGACATCGAGGAGGCCGCATGCAAGATCAGGACGAGCAAGACCTTCGACTACGGGACGAGCTGCTCGAACGACAATTCGGTCGTGATCGAAGCCCCGGTCTACGAAGAGATGGTCGAGGCCCTGAAGAGAGAGGGCGGATATCTCTGCAACGACGAGGAACGCGCGCTCCTGGGGGAGGCATTGTGGCCCGATGGGGGGAAGCGCAGCGGCGAGACCCTCTGTAAGGCCCCTTCGGTCATAGCGGAGGTCGTCGGTCTCGAGAACCTCGAGGCGCGCGAGGCCTCTTTCTTTATGGTCGAAGGGAAGGGGGTGGGGGAGGAGGACCCCTTCTCGGGCGAGAAGCTCGGATACCTGCGCAAGATAGAGGAGGCGGGCGGCATGGTGCTCGAAGGCGTGTGCTTCTACATCCTGGATAGCATAGCCCGGCTGAGGGCCGAGAACGGCTGGGACAACCTGGTGACCAACTCGGCGAAACTCGCCAACATCATAGCCGCGCACAAGTTCAACCCCATCCTGCGCCGCACCGAAGAGTGCGTGGAGGTGGCCCCCTTACCGGAAGGATCGAGCGTTCGTGAGCGCGGAGATCATCGAGGTCGAGCGGGCGGCCGGGGAGATCGTCGAGGGGGTTGCCCTCTTTTCGACGGAGGGGTTCAGCCCGAGGTACGACCTGGACCGCTGGACCGGTGAGATCTCGCGTCCGGGGCACGCCGTGGAGGGGGAGAACATAAAGGACAAGATCCTCTTGTTCCCGACCGCCAAGGGCGGGATCGCCGCCGGGTGGGCCTTTCACGACCTCAAGACCAAGGGGATAGCGCCGAAGGCCCTGGTGTTCGGGGTGACCAACCCGGTGATGGTGCAGGGGGCCGTCTTCGCCGACATCACCATCACCGAGGGCTGGTCGCGAGACCCCTTCGAGGTGATACGAACCGGCGATACCGTGAGGGTGGATCCCCCGAACTAAAGGATCGAAGTGTTGAGACGCGGGTAGCCCGACGTCTCCTCGGAAGGTCAATGGAGTAGAGAGAAGGGAAGCACGTGGAAAGACTCGGTAGAGAGCGCATAAGTTCAGAGGCCTCCCCGAGCAAAGTAGCGCGAAGTAGCAAATCGACGAGGAGCCTACCCCGCTGCGAGTTGCGATGTAGAGGCTGTGACCGGACGTTCGAGGATGACGGGTTCGTACTAGAATGCCCGACACAACACGAACCTGCTCTCCTGGCTACCGAATACGGGGACAAACGGTTCGAACCCGACACGCGTGCCGAAGGAGTATTCAGGTACAGGCAGTGGCTGCCGGGTCCGCGGACCTTATCAGGCGCGGGCAGCAGCGTGACATATAGAAGCGAGAAATTGAACCGCATTCTAGGGCTCCTCAACGCGTGGGTCGTGTTCAACGGATACTGGCCGGAAAAAGGCGCTGCACTCGAAACGCCCACCTTCAAGGACTTGGAGGCATGGTCGGTCCTCTCCCGTATCCCGGAGCAGCACGATGGGGTTCTCGTCATCGCCTCGGCCGGCAGCACCGCTGCCGCGTTCGCAAGGGCCTGTTCGCTGAATAAGGTCCCTTGCCTGATCATCATTACGGAGATTGGACTTCCTAACCTACGGTTTCCTGACCCCCTCGATCCGTGCGTGAAGATCGTCTCCCTCACCGGATTCACCGACTATTCCGACGCCATCGAGTTGGCTAACCGCGTCTCGCAGATCGACGGATTCTTTGCCGGAGGAGGCGTAAAGAACGTTGCGCGGCGCGACGGGTTGGGCACGACGATGCTGAACGCTGTCGAGACGATGGGGCAGATCCCCCACTATTACTTTCAGGCGATCGGAAGCGGGGCGGGCGGCATCGCGGCTTATGAGGCCGCAAGGAGACTTGTAGACGATGGAAGATTTGGCGAAGAGCTTCCCAGGCTCATGCTAAGCCAGAATCTGCCGTTCGTCCCGATTTACATGTCTTGGAAGTCACGTCGGCGCGAGCTGGTGGAGATCAGCGATGATGATGGGAGGAGGCAAATACAGCAGATCGCCGCTCAGGTGCTGTCGAACCGGCGGCCACCCTACGCTTGCAAAGGCGGGGTCTTTGACATCCTCACCGAAACCCGGGGCGACATGCTCGCCGCCGATAACCTCGAGGCTCTTCACGCGAAGCGGTTGTTCGAGGAGACCGAAGAGATCGACATCGATCCGGCGGGCGCCGTGGCATTCGCGACCCTGATCAAGGCCGCCCGGTACGGTGGGATCGAGCGAGATGCCCTGGTCCTGTTGAACATCACGGGGGGAGGACGCCACAGGCAGCAACTGGACAAGAAGCTGATCGCGGCCCGACCAACCCTCAAGCTAAACGAAAAGGAGATTCTCCTTGATGAAACCCTGGAAAGGATCGTCGGGCTGTTCTCCTGATGCGAATTTTCGCACCACCACCTTTGCCCAGACGGGAATCTCCGAAACCGGAGGCTCCTCTAGCCGGAGCGCGACCGGAGGGAGAGCGCTTTGCAGGGACAAAGCTTGCTACGGTACTTTGGACCCGGGCGTGCTCGATGAGCCACATGGCAGTTGTGGCGAAGGCATAGTTCCTAGTCATCATTACTACTAAGAGAGGATCTGCATGGATACCGAAAATAATAGGGTAGCAGCTTCCCTATCGCGGGAGGAACAGCTTTACTGTAGCCTCACCCCGACCTCTTACGAATACTTTTTGGAGGGCCGCAAGTATCTTCCCGGCGCCGACTCTCGCAGTCCTCTCTTCTACTCTCCTTACCCTGTCGTCCTGGAGGAAGGTCACGGCTGCTGGCTGTTCGACGTGGACGGCAACAAGCTGCTCGATTTCACCGGTAACCATACGTCTCTGATTCTCGGATACGGGCATCCTCGGGTTCTCGACGCGGTCCGGCGCCAACTGGAGAAGGGAACCGCCTTCCCCGGAGTCACGGTGCCCCAGGTACGGCTGGCAGAGTTACTGTGCGAACGTGTGCCTTCTTTCGAACGGGTTCGCTTCACGAACTCGGGTACCGAGGCGACGATGTGCGCTGTTCGCGCCGCCCGGGCGTTTACGGGACGGCAAAAGATCGCCAAGATCGAGGGAGGCTACAACGGTAGCTGGGACGACGTGATGGTAAGTACACATCCGTCGGGCGAACAAAGTGGAGACTTGTTGCGGCCGGTCGCGGCTCCGGCGTCCCTGGGTCTGACCCCGGATAGCATCGACAACGTGGTGGTGGTGCCGTTCAACGAGGCGGAAGTGGCGGCGCGGTTGATCGAACAACACGCCGAGCAGCTCGCGGCCGTCATCGTAGAGCCGGTCATGGGCTCTGCCGGCATGATCCCCGCCGAGCAAGGCTACCTCGACATGCTGCGCGAGGTGACCGAGCGGCTTGGAATACTCCTTGTCTTCGATGAAGTAATCAGCTTCAGGGTCGCGTACGGAGGCGCGCAGGAATACTACGGCGTGTCGCCGGACCTGACCTGTCTCGGGAAACTTATCGGTGGTGGCTTTCCGCTTGGCGTGTTTGGAGGAAGAGGCGACGTCATGGCGATGTTCGACCCCTCGCGTGGCAGTCCACAGATCCCGCATCCCGGAAGTTACAACGCCAACCCTATCAGCTTGGTGGCCGGCGCGACTGCCCTCGAGTTGCTCACCGATGAAGCCATCCGGCTTCTGAATCGGCGGGGCGAGTCCCTGCGGCAGCAGGTTCGTACGGCTTTTGAGGATGTCGGCCTTCCCGCGCAGGTGACCGGACTCGGTTCGCTCTTCGCGATCCACTTGACTCCACAACCGGTAAAGAGCTACCGCGACACGATGCAGGCCGACGCCGACCTCCGACACCGGATCTTCCTCGGCCTGTTCAAAGAAGGCGTCCTGATAGATCCGCGTGGCGTGGGATGCGTTTCTACGGCTATCGAGGAAGCCGAGGTTGAGCAGTTCATCGGTTCCTTAAGAGATGTTCTACGAACTCTCTCGGACCCGGGGTCGCCGGTGGGCTTTCGTTCTTAACGTGAAGATTGCGAAGGACAGATAACTCACACGTAACACATCAGAGAGAAGGGGAAGCACGTGGAGAGAATCGGTGGAGAGAGCGTAGGTCAAGAGGTCTCCCCCAGCAAAGTAGCACTGGCGAGCGCCATAGGCGCCACCATCGAGTGGTACGACTTCTTCATCTTCGGGACGGCGGCCGGGCTGGTCTTCAACGAGCTGTTCTTCACCAACCTCGACCCGATCACCGGAACCCTGGTCGCTTACCTCACGTTCGCGGTAGGCTTCGTGGCCCGGCCCGTAGGCAGCGTGATCTTCGGCCACTACGGCGATAGGATCGGCCGCAAGACCATGCTCATCCTCACGCTGTTCATAGTGGGGGCCGCGACTTTCCTCATAGGTCTTCTGCCGACGTACGCTAGCATCGGGATCTGGGCGCCGATCCTGCTGGTGGTGCTGCGCATCTTGCAGGGCATAGGCATCGGCGGCGAGTACGGTGGAGCGGTCTTGATGGCGGTGGAGTACGCGCCCGAGGGTAGGCGTGGTTTCTACGGGAGTTGGCCCCAGGTCGGGGTTCCGGCGGGGCTCTTGCTCGGCACGATGGCATTCGGCCTGGTCTCCTTGCTACCCGACGAACAGTTCCTCGCCTGGGGTTGGCGGGTAGCGTTCCTGGCGAGCATCGTGCTGTTCGGCATTGGCATGTACATCCGGTTACAGATCCTGGAGACTCCCGCTTTCACGCGCGTCAGGGAGGCCCAGGAAGAGGCGCAGGTTCCCTTCATGGAGCTGTTGCGTACCCAGCCGAAGGAGTTGATCCTGGGCATGGGTACGCGCTGGATCGAAGGTTTGGTCTTCAACGCCTACGGCGTCTTCATAATCTCGTACATAACCGGCCAGCTCGGGCTGACGAGGACGACGGCCCTGATCGGGGTTGCGATCGCGGCCGCCTTCGGGGTGGTGCTCGTCCCGATCTACGGGTTGCTCTCGGACCGCTTCGGCAGGCGGGCGGTGTACGGTGCGGGCACGGCTCTCTTCGGGCTGTTCGCTTTCCCCTCTTTTTTGCTGATTAATACCGGGCGGCCGGTCCTGATTTGGCTGAGCATAGTGGTAGCACTCGGCCTTATCTATCCCGCGATCTACGCTCCCCTGGCTGCGTTCTGGTCCGAACTCTTCGATACTCGCGTCCGTTACACGGGGGTGGGGGCCGTCTACCAGTTCTCGGGGATACTTGCGAGCGGGTTCACCCCGGCGATCGCCGCGCTGCTGCTCGGGTACGCGGGGGGCGAGCCGTGGCTGTTCGTCGGGTACCTGATCGTGGTTACTCTAATAAGTCTGACAGCCATTTACTTCTCGCCGGAGACGTACCGTAGAGACGTGACCCAGACGACGTCTGCCGTGCGAGGACCCGCCACGGCTACGGAGAGATAAGGCCGCAAACTCGAGTGTCTTAAGAAAGAGAGGAATAGTGGTGGCGGAGAACACGACGGCGGTCCCGGATCGCGAGAGGGCTTTTAAGCTAGAGACCACCCCGATAACGTTTGGCCCCGGGGCCTCCGAAGAGGCCGGCTGGGAGATGAAGCGGCTCGGCGCGGAGCGCGTGATGGTCATCTCGGACCCCGGTGTGGCCCGGGCCGGGATAACGGGGAAGGTCCGGGAGATTTTGGAGGCGGAAGGCATCGAGTGCGAGGTCTTCGATCGGGTCCACGTCGAACCTACCCTGGAGTCGCTTCAAGAGGCCACGGATTTTGCAATGGAGGGCGGCTTCGACGGGTTCGTCGGCGCTGGCGGGGGTTCCAGCCTGGATACCGCCAAGGTCGTGAGCCTCGTCGCCACGCATCCCGCGCCCGTGATGGAGTACGTCCACCCGCCCGTGGGGAGCGGTCGCAAGCCGCCGTCGCCTCTCAAGCCGCTGCTGGCGATACCGACCACGGCCGGGACCGGCTCGGAGGCGACCGGCATCGCCGTACTCGACCTCCCCGACCTCAGGACCAAGGCGGCCATCTCCCATCCTTTTCTCCGGCCCGCCCACGGGATAGTGGACCCCCTGCTCACGCGCTCCATGCCGTACGACGTGACCGCGGCCTGTGGGCTGGACGTGGTCTGCCACGCGGTCGAATCCTTTACTGCGCGGTCGTTCGATTCCCGTCCGGCACCCGAGACCCCCGAAGATCGGCCGCCCTTCCAGGGGTCCAACCCGGTCTCGGACATCTGGGCGGCCCGGGCCCTGGAGTACGGCGGGCAGTACCTGAGGCGCGCCGTGGGCGACGGCGATGACATGGAGGCACGCGGGAACATGATGCTCGCCGCCTCGATCGCCGGGATAGGGTTCGGCTCCGCCGGGACGGCCATACCGCACGCCTGCGCCTACCCGATAGCCAGCCTCAAACACGCCTTCCGTTCCCCAGGATACCCCGACGAGCCGTTCGTGCCCCACGGCTTCGCGGTCATCGTCACGGCCCCGGCAGCCTTCCGCTTCACCTACCCCGCGAACCCGAAGAAGCACCGCCAGGCCGCCGAGTTTCTCGCCGGCGGACCGATTTCCGACCCCGACGAAGGCGCCTTGCCGGACATCCTGACCCGGCTGATGAAGGACGTGGGAGCTCCGAGCGGCCTCCGGGAGCTGGGTTACGACGAGAGCGACGTCGACGACCTGGTCAGCGGGGCCCTCAAACAGCAGCGGCAGCTAGGCATTGCACCGAGAGAGGCAGGCCCGGACGAGCTTGCCAACATCTTTCGCGAGTCGTTGGAGAACTGGTAGAGGGAAGCGGCTGCTTCAGGTTACGGCCTACTACGTGCGGTATGGGCTAGGGGTGGGAGGCGGTCTCGGCCATCGCGCGGGCGAGGATGGAGAGGCCTTCTTCCAGCTCGTCGTGGGTTATCGGGAACGGCATGAGCGTCCGGATCATGTTCCCGTACTGCCCGGCCGTGAGGAGCATCAGGCCACTCTGCAGGGCGTTCTCTGCTACTTTTGCCGCACGCTCCTTGTCCGGGGCGCGGCTCTCGGGGTCCTCGACCAACTCCATGGCGGTCATCGGGCCCCGGCCCCGCACGTCGCCTATCACGTCGGGGTGATTCTCCTGTATCTCGCGCATCGCGGCCATCACGCGCCCCCCTATCGCGTTAGCTCGCGACAGGGGATCATCCTCCTCGAAGACCTGGAGGACGGCCAGGGCCGCGGCGCACGCCACCGGGTTACCTCCGAAGGTGCCGCCGAGGCCGCCCGGCTCGACCGAGGCCATGATCAAAGACATCCCCGTGGCCGCAACCATCGTCGGCGGCAAGGTAGCGTACGGCGCCGGGTAGCTGTGCTGTGTCTATTCTCGTCTCAAAATATACGTCTCGTAAGCTTTCCTGCCGCTTGAGATATGAGAAGACGGGAGATCAGCCCGAACGGCAGACGCCGCGGGTCCGCCGCGCACGCCTCCCGTTCCCGCTGTCGAGACGACTACCATAGTCCCTTTGCGTGAAGACGCACTCGAGCAGCTGGCGGCCGTCCGGGTGGCGGACGATGAGCGGACTCGCCAGCTTCGCCACCGGTACCTGGCGCTGCTGCTCGACACCCTCCACGCCCCATCCGGATCCCCGCTGCCCGACCCTCTGCCTAGTTGGGAGGAGATCGACCGGCGCTGGGCAACCTAGCCCTCCGGCGACGTGGCTTTCTCACAAACGACCGTTTTTTGGGCTCCGACGTAGTACCGAAAACGAGGCTCTCGCTGGCACGCTAGACGGTGCCGCGGATTTTTCAACAGGCTGTAGCGTATTAGAGACGGAGGAATGAAGGGCCGAGCTGCCTCCCACCGTCGAAAGCGGCGACCGGCTCTACCGGTCACGGCCGTACGGCGGCCGCTAGGCTCAACGGGTTGCCGCCGCGGGCTCCTCCTGCTGGGTCTCTTGGTCCCCAGCCCGCATCAACGCCAACCCACCCACGAGCATAGCCGCGCCCCAGGCGAGGAACCCGAGGTCCCACGCCAACTGGTCGCCAGAGTCTTCTTTGACGTGGTGGAGACCGAGGAGGTGGTGGTCGACGATGCCCTCTACCACGTTGAACGTGCCCCAGCCGACTAGCAGCCCACCTATCAGCAGCATCGTGGACCAACGGACGTGGGGCAGACGGGTGGCGCTCCACAGCAGCCCGAGCCCTACGGCGGTCATTATGTAGGTGGAGGTGTGGAAGAGCCCGTCCAGGAGGGTGTTGAGCTCGAGGTTCCCGATCGTGTCCGCCGGGTAGCCCGCGCTGGTGACCATGTGGTGCCACTGCAGTATCTGGTGCAGCACGATGCCGTCGAAGAAGCCGCCCAGGCCCAGGCCGAGGAGCACGGTGCCCCACACCACGCGCCGGCGTCCGCTGTACTCCCTCGCCTCCGACGACCCGGCATCGTAACTCATATCTGTCCTCCTTACGTTGTCGTTCGCCTAATAGCGCCCTACCCGGCACGTCCGGCCTCAAACTCGGCCGTTTGCCAGGCTTCTCATCGAACGACTTCGGCCCGTCCCCGGCGTGAATTTAGAAGGCCGATTCTCACCCGGTTGTTGCTGAAACCGCGCGTCTCCAAAACGGCTGTTCTGGAGACGCGCGGAGTTTCTATTCGAGTGAGTGGTCGCGGTTGCCTTTTGGTTTCAAAACCAGTTGCTTATTCACTGTTCTGAAGATGGCGTGGCTTTACCGTTCTTGGAACGTTTGCCGGAGGGCGTTTAACACGGATTCAAAACGGCGGCTTTCTATGTTACATTGCGGCAGTGCCGCAAGGACGTGAAGCACCACGACGTATTGCACGCTTCCCTCGCCGATTCGCCTTACCCGGACAACGAACCTTTGAGGTAGGCGCGTGAGCGCGACGGTTATATTGGGGCTTGCCTGGGGGGATGAGGGCAAGGGGCGGGTCTGCGATGCTCTGGCGGCGGACGCCAGGTACGTGGCCCGTTATTCGGGTGGTAACAACGCGGGGCATACCATACGGGTCGGCAAAGAGGAGTTCGTGGTGCATTTGATCCCCTCTGGCATAGTACGCGCGGGCGTGTTATGCACGATCGGCAATGGAGTCGTGGTGAACCCGGAGGTCCTGGCCGAGGAGGTCGAGGAGCTGGAGAGTCGCGGGATCGAGGTCAGAGGGCGCCTCAAGGTGGACGGGCGCGCCCACCTCATTCTGCCGTACCACACTCAACTGGACGGGTACCGCGAGAAGGCGCTTGGGAAGGCCAAGATCGGGACGACCAACCGCGGCATCGGCCCCACTTACGAGGACAAGATCGCACGGGTCGGCATCCGGGTGCAGGACGTCTTCGACGAGGGGATACTGCGCCAGAAGCTCGAGGCGGCCCTGCGCGAGAAGAACTCGGCTATCGTCAACGTCTACGGCGAGGAGCCGTACACCGCCGACGAGCTCGTCTCTTACCTCCTTTCCTTCCGGGAGCTTCTGGAGCCGATGGTCGCCGACACGGGGGGGCTCTTGCGGGACGCTCTGGGTCGGGAGGAGCCGGTGCTGCTGGAGGGTGCGCAGGCGACGCTCCTGGACAACGACTTCGGCACCTATCCGTTCGTTACTTCTTCGAACCCGTCGGCGGGTGGGGCGTGCGTCGGGGCGGGGATACCACCGACATTGCTGGATGAGGTGATCGGGGTGACCAAGGCGTACACGACCAGGGTCGGGGACGGGCCTTTCCCGACGGAGCTCTTCGATGAGACCGGGGAGATCTTGCGGCGGGTCGGAAACGAGTACGGGGCGACCACCGGGCGTCCGAGGCGGTGCGGGTGGCTCGACCTCGTGGCGGTCAAGTTCTCGGCTTCGGTGAACGGGATCAACGGTCTCGCCCTCACGATGCTCGACGTGCTCTCGGCGGTCGAGGAGATAAAGGTGTGCGTGGGGTACGAGATCGACGGGAAGAGGGTGGACGGCTTCCCGATGCACCAGACCGACCTCCACCACGCCTGTCCGGTCCACGAGACGTTCCCGGGCTGGGGCGTGGACGTGACGGGGTGTCGCAGGCGGGAGGAGTTGCCCGAGGAGGCCCGGGACTTCGTGGGGTTCGTCGAGGCCGAGCTCGGGGCGCCGCTGCGCATGATCAGCGTCGGCCCCGAGCGTGACCAGGCGATAGTCGAGAGGGTAAAGGCCTAAAGCCGTGCGTGTGCTCGTCGTGGGAAGCGGCGGGCGCGAGCACGCGCTGGTCGAGGTCCTGGCGCAGAGCCCGCGGGTGGAGGAGATCTTCGCCGCCCCCGGCAACCCCGGTATGGCCCAGCTCGCCGAGCTCGTGGACATCCCCGCGGACGATCTGATCTCCTTGCGGAACTTCGCGAGAGCCGCGGGTATCGACCTCACCGTGGTCGGCCCCGAGTCGCCGCTTATCGGCGGGATCGCCGAAGCTTTCTGGGGGGCGGGCCTGAAGATCTTCGGCCCCTCGCGCGCCGCCGCCCGCATCGAGGGCTCGAAGGTCTTCGCCAAGGAGCTCATGCGCCACGCTGGCGTCCCCACGGCCCGCTTCGAAGCCTTCGACCAGATGCCCGCGGCCCTGGCCCACCTGCGCTCGATCCCACCGGGCGACGGCTACCCCATCGTCGTCAAGGTGGACGGTATAGCGGCGGGCAAGGGCGTTACGGTCGCGGGCTCCTACGAGGAGGCCGAGAGCGCTGTCAGGGCGGCGTTCGCGGGCACGTTCGGGGCGGCGGGAGAGCGGGTCCTGGTCGAGGAGTATCTAATGGGCAGGGAGGCTTCCGTCTTCGCGCTCACCGACGGGCGGAACATCCTGCCGTTCGTCCCGGCCCAGGACTACAAGCGTGTTTATGATGGCGGTGAGGGGCCTAATACCGGTGGTATGGGCGCGTACTCCCCGACGATGTGGATGGATCCCGTGACCTACGCCGCCATATTGGAGGAGATCGTGACCCCTATAGTCCACCAGCTCGCTCTCATCGGCGCGCCCTATACCGGCCTGCTCTACGCCGGCATCATGGTCACCGACGAGGGGCCGAAGGCGCTGGAGTTCAACTGCCGCTTCGGGGACCCCCGAGACCCAGGCTTTGTTGCCCCGGATGGAGACGGACCTCCTGGATCTGCTCGTAGCGTGCGCGGAAGAGGACATCGGGGGGCAGGAGATCTCCTGGTCCACCGAAAAGACCGTCTGCGTCGTCCTCGCCTCCGAGGGCTACCCCGATTCGTCTTCGGAAGGTGACCAGATCGTGGGCCTCGATGAGGTCGCCGGTATGGCGGGCGTCCGCGTCTACCACGCGGCTACGCGTATGGAGGAGGACGGCTTCTTCTACACCTCCGGCGGGCGCGTTCTCAACGTGGTCGGCACGGGCGACTCTATAATGGAGGCACGCGCCCGAGCCTACGCGGCCGTAGAACTCATACACTTCCCCGGTATGCACTACCGGACTGATATAGCCCTTGAGGCCCTGGAGATGGAGGAGCTTTGACGCCTGTGATCGGGATACTCGTCGGCAGTAAATCGGATATGCCCGTCCTCGAGAAATGTACCGCTCGCCTCGAAGAGCTTGGCATAGAGCACGAGATCGAGGTCCGCTCCGCCCACCGCGACCCCGAGGGCGTCTCCGAGTACGCCGGAACCGCCCGCGACCGCGGCCTCAAAGTAATAATCTGCGCCGCCGGCATGGCCGCCCACCTCGCGGGCGCCGTCGCCGCCCGCACCAACCTGCCGGTCATCGGCATCCCGGTCGCCGCCGGTCCCCTGAGCGGCTTCGACTCCCTGCTCTCGACGGTGCAGATGCCCTCCGGGGTGCCGGTCGCGACCGTAGCCGTGAACGGTGCCGTGAACGCCGCTGTCCTGGCTGCCCAGATCCTCGCCCTCTCCGACCCGGACCTCGCGCAGAGGCTCGAAGGCGGCAGCCCGTGATCGAACGCTACACCCTCCCCGAGATGGGCGCCCTCTGGAACGAGGAGGCGAAGTTCCGCGCCTGGCTCCGGGTCGAGCTCGCCGTCTGCCGCGCCCGCGCGTCTCTGGGCGAGATCCCGCAAGAAGAGGTCCAAGAGCTCGCCGAGAAGGCGGACTTTACCGTCGGACGCATACAAGAGATCGAAGAAGAGACGAACCACGACGTCATCGCCTTCGTCACCGCCGTCTCCGAAACGGTCGCCGAAAGGGGCGCCGCAAACGTCGCCCGCCACTTCCATTTCGGCCTCACTTCCTCTGACGTCCTCGATACCGCGGGCGCCCTGCAGCTTAAAGAAGCCCTGCGGCTCGTCCGCGAGGAGGCGAAGGCGCTCGCGCTCCTTCTCTGCGATATGGCGCTGGCGCACCGCGAGACGGTCATGGTCGGCCGCACGCACGGGGTCCATGCCGAGCCCACGACGCTCGGGCACAAGCTCGCTGTCTGGGCCTTCGAGATGGAGCGGAACCTGGAGCGCCTTGACCACGCCGAAGAGGTGGCGTCTGTCGGCAAGATCTCCGGCGCCGTCGGCACCTACGCCAACGTCGACCCGAAGGTGGAAGCCCTGACCTGCGAGGAGCTCGACCTCCAACCGGCGCCGGCCTCGACCCAGGTCGTGCAGCGCGACCGCCACGCCGAAGTCCTCTCGACCCTCGCTATCCTCGGCTCCACTATCGAGAAGATAGCTTTGGAGGTTCGGGGCGCCCAGCGCACCGAGGTCCGGGAGCTCGCCGAGCCCTTCCGGACCGGCCAGAAGGGCTCCTCCGCCATGCCGCACAAGAGGAACCCCATCCTCGCCGAACGCCTCTCGGGCATGGCCCGCCTCCTGCGCGGCTACGCGGGCGTGGGCTTCGAGAACAACGCCCTCTGGCAGGAGAGGGACATCTCTCACTCCTCCGCCGAGAGGGTGGTCCTCCCCGACTCGACTACCCTCGCTCATTACATGATCCGTACCACGCGACGCATCCTGGATGGTCTTCAGGTAGACGAAGAACGGATGCTCGAGAACCTGAATTCCGGCGGCGGCATCGTATACTCAGGGCGTGTCCTGCTCGCCCTCGTCGAGGCCGGAATGGGACGCGACGAGGCGTACGCAGTCGTGCAGGGCGCCGCGATGCGGGCCTGGGAGGGCGAACTGGGCTTCCGGGAGCTCCTGGAGGCCGACGACGAGGTGCGAAGGAGGCTCGGGGAGGACCTCCTGGACGGACTCTTCGATCCGTCCTACGCGCTGCGGAACCTGGAGGTGGTCTTTGACCGCGTGGAAGATCTAAGAAGGAGGCTTGAGAGTGTCTGAGGAGCTGCTCTACGAGGGCAAGGCCAAGAAGGTCTTCACCACCGACGACGCAGGCGTGCTCCTGCACCGCTACAAGGACGACGCCACGGCCTTCAACGCCAAGAAGCACGGCTCGTGGGAGGGTAAGGGACGCACCAACGCGACCATGAGCGCCGCCGTCTTCGAGTACCTGGAGACCCAGGGAATTCCGACCCACTTCGTCGAGCAGGTCGACGACGAGTCCATAACGACGAAGAGGCTGGAGATGCTGCCGGTCGAGGTGATCGTCCGGAACATCGCCGCCGGCTCGCTGGCGCGGCTCCTGGGCTTCGAGGAGGGCCGGAAGCTCAAGGCCCCGATCGTGGAGCTGTGCTACAAGGACGACGCCCTCGACGACCCGCTGCTCAACTGGTACCACTTTCGGGAGCTGGGCGTAGCGGACGAGGACCTCGCGTTCTGCGAGGAGCTGGGGCTGAAGGTGAACGAGGTCCTGGTCCCCTTCTTCGACGAGAAGGGCGTCATCCTCGTGGACTTCAAGATAGAGGTCGGCCGGGACGAAGATGGGAACCTGATGCTGGCCGACGAGATCAGCCCGGACACCTGCCGCTTCTGGGACAAGGAGACCGGCGAGAAGCTGGACAAGGACCGCTTCCGGCGAGACATGGGCGGCGTCGAGGAGGCCTACGCCGAGATGCTCAAGCGGGTCACCGAGATCAAAGAACGGGGCGCCGTAGATTGAAGGTCCGCGTCCTCGTACGCCCGAAGAGCGGCATCCTCGACCCACAGGGCGAGGCCGTCCGGCGCGCGCTCCCGGCTTTGGGCTTCGGGGGAGTGAAGACCGTCCACGTCGGACGTCTCGTCGAGATGGAGGTCGAGTCGGCCGACGAGGTCGAAGGCATGTGCCGCAGGCTGCTCGCCAACCCGACGGTCGAGGAGTACGAGTGGGAGGTCCTCTCTTGAGGATAGGTGTCACCGTCTTCCCCGGCTCCAACTGCGACCGCGACGCACTCTACGGTGTAGAACGCGCCGGTGCCGAGCCCGTCGAGCTGTGGCACGCCGACGCCAACCTGAAGGGCGTGGACGCCGTCGTCGTGCCTGGCGGCTTCTCCTACGGCGACTACCTCAGACCCGGCGCTATCGCCCGCTTCGCGAAGGTGATGGGACCGCTCGAAGAGTTCGCGAAGAGCGGCGGCCCCGTCCTCGGTGTCTGCAACGGCTTCCAGGTACTCACCGAGGCGCACCTCCTCCCCGGAGCGCTCCTCCGCAACCGGAGCATGCGCTTTGTCTGCACGCGGGTTCGGACGCGCGTCGAGAACACGCGGACGCCCTGGACCTCCCTCTTCGAACCGGGCGACGAGTTAACTCTCCCGGTGGCCCACAACGAGGGCAACTACTTCGCCGACGAGAGGACCATCGCCGAGCTCGAAGACGAGGGACGCGTCGTGCTCCGGTACCTGGACAACCCGAACGGCTCGGTGAACGATATCGCTGGCATCTGCAACGAGGGGCGAAACGTCGTCGGACTGATGCCCCATCCGGAGCGCGCCTCGGACCCCGCTTTGGGCTCCGCCGAGGGCCTGAAGGTCTTCGAGTCGGTGCTCCGTTTTGCGGGGGTGAAAGTTTGAATATTCAGGAGACCTACAGTTCGCTTGGGCTCTCGGACTTCGAGTACGATCGTATCCTGGAACTTATGGGGCGGGCGCCGAACTTCCTGGAGCTGTCGCTGCTCTCCGTGATGTGGAGCGAGCACTGCGGCTACAAGAACTCGCGGCCCCTTCTCGGTCGATTCCCGAATGAGGGGACGCGGGTGCTGCAAGGGCCGGGGGAGAACGCGGGTGTCGTGGAGGTCGGTGACGGCTGGGCGCTCGTCTTCAAGATGGAGAGCCACAACCATCCTTCGGCGGTCGAGCCCTATGAGGGCGCCGCCACCGGCGTCGGCGGCATTATCCGGGACGTGCTCGCGATGGGGGCGAGGCCCGTCGCCCTGTTGAACTCGCTGCGGTTCGGGCCGCTCGACGACGAGCGGAACCGTTACCTGTTCCGGGAGGTCGTGCGCGGCATCGGGGGGTACGGGAACGCGATCGGGGTGCCCACCGTCGGCGGCGAGGTCGAGTTCGCCCGGGCTTACTCAGGAAATCCGCTGGTGAACGCGATGTGCATCGGGCTGGTCCGCTCGGAGAACCTTATGAGGGCGCGGGCGGTGGGGGAGGGAAACCTCGTAATCCTCTTCGGCGCCAAGACCGGCCGGGACGGTATACACGGCGCGACCTTTGCCTCGGACGAGCTGAGCGAGGAGTCCGAGGAGAAGCGCCCCAACGTGCAGGTCGGCGACCCCTTCGCCGAGAAGATGCTCGTCGAGTGCTCTCTGAGGTTGCTCGAGGAGGGCTTGATCGTCTCTCTCCAGGACCTCGGGGCGGCGGGCATAACCTCTTCGGCCTCCGAGATGGCCGCGAAGGGCGGCGTTGGGATCGAGATAGACGCCGAGAAGGTCCCCCTGCGAGAGGAGGGCATGGAGCCGTGGGAGATCGTCATCTCCGAGTCCCAGGAGCGCATGCTCGCCATCGTCGAGCCCGAGAAGGCCGGGGAAGTCCTGAAGATCGCCGAACGCTACGAGCTCGTCGCCGCCGTCGTGGGCCGCGTGACGGGGCACGGAGATCTGCGGATAATGCGCGGGGACGAGGTCGCCGGTACCGTCTCCGCCCGCCACCTCGCCGACGCCCCGGTCTACGAGCGGGAAGTGCTGGCTCCGGCCTACCTCGAAGAGGCCAGGATGCTGGACCTCGAAGAGCTTCCCGGACCACGAGACTACAACTCCGTTTTGCTCTCGTTGCTCGCCCACCCCAACCTCTGCTCCCGGCGTCCGATCTACGAGCAGTACGACCACCAGGTCGGCACCGACACCGTTGTCCTCCCCGGCGCCGACGCCGCCGTAATGAGGGTCAAAGGCACCACTCGCGGCTTCGCCGCCACGACCGACTGCCGGGGCCGCCACTGTTACCTCGACCCCAGGGGCGGCGGGGCGGCCGCCGTCGCCGAGGCCTATCGGAACCTCTCGTGCGTCGGCGCCGAGCCGGTCGCCCTCACCGACTGCCTGAACTTCGGCAGTCCCGAGAAGCCAGACGCCTACTACCAGCTCGTCGCGTGCATCGAAGGAGTGGCCGAAGCGTGCGAGGCTCTGGGTACTCCGGTCGTGAGCGGGAACGTAAGTTTGTACAACGAGACCGAGGGGGAGTCCATCTA
Source organism: Rubrobacteraceae bacterium (assembly GCA_030448125.1). Lineage (GTDB taxonomy): Bacteria > Actinomycetota > Rubrobacteria > Rubrobacterales > Rubrobacteraceae > Rubrobacter_F. Next base: position 233,118 of record JAUJNO010000007.1, read on the forward strand.
CCCGACGCCGACCGTGGGGATGGTCGGGGTCTTCGAGGACGTGGGCCGCCACGCGACGCCCGGCATAAAGCGGGAGGGAGACGCTCTGGTGCTCGTCGGGAACTTCCGGCCCGTTCTGGGGGGCTCGGATTATCTGGAGATAGTGCATGGGCGGGTAGCCGGGGCGCCTCCCGTGCCCGACCTCGCCTCCGAGAAGGCGGTCTCGGACACGGTGCGAAGGGCTATCGCCGCGGGAATAGTGGATACGGCCCACGACCTCTCGGGCGGCGGGCTCGCGGTCGCGCTCGCCGAGATGGCGCTCTCCGGGGGCATCGGGGCGGAGGCGCAACTCCTACCGGGCGGGCGGCAGGACGCGGCGCTCTTCGGGGAGGTGGGAGGGTGTATCCTCGTCGCGGTGCCCGAGGGGCGGCTCGGGGAGCTGGAGGAGCATTTGGAGGGCGTACATTACTCCCGGATCGGACGCACGGGCGGAGAGAGGGTGAGAGTATCGGCTCTGATCGACGCGGGGCTCGACGCGCTCGGGGAGGCTTATGAGCGGGACTTGTTCGAGCGGTACGCTCCAGAAGGAGGCCAAATTGGGTAGCGTCGTCCGGGAGGCGAGATGAGCATAGAGAGGACTCTGGCCAGGATCCGGAGAACGGCACAGATCGACGACAGCCTGGTGGGCGCGTGCCTCAAGATCGTGCGTGATCTCCCCGATTACTTCGACGAGCGCGACTCTGAGGAGCTGGAACATGAACTGCGAACGCGGGATCTAACGCTGTACTTCGCCGAGAAGGCTGAGAGGGTCGCTGGCTTTGCCCTGGTGGAACGCCGTGGAGAGAGGGTCGCGGAGATCCGCTGGTTGGCGGTAGGACCTGAGTTTCGAGGGCAAGGCGTCGGCTCCGCGCTGGTCGCGGAGATCTTCGAGGTGCTGTGCTCCGCGGGTGTCGAGCTGCTGGAGGTCAAGACGCTCTCCGCAAAGGCCGGCTACCGGCCGTACGAGGCGACCCGACGGTTCTACGAAAGGGCAGGCTTTTTACACCTGGAGACGGTGGACCCCTACCCTGAGTGGGGGCCGGAGAACCCGTGCGCGATCTACGTAAAAGTGCTGACGCCGGGAGCCGGAGCGTGAATTTGGGCGAGGCAAACGACAAGCCAAAAGAAGCCTGCGGGGTGTTCGGGATGTACTCGCGCGAGGTCGCGTGCGAGCTGGCCCAGCGCACCTATTTCGGGCTCTATGCGCTGCAGCACCGGGGGCAGGAATCGGCGGGTATCGCGATCTCCGACGGGGAGCGGACGGTGGCGATGCGCGACATGGGCCTCGTCTCGCAGGTCTTCGACGAGCGCAAGCTGGCCTCGCTCGAAGGGGGGCACATAGCCCTCGGGCACGTCCGCTACTCGACCACGGGTTCTGCCTCCTGGGAGAACGCCCAGCCGGAGTTTCATGGCCGGGGTGAGGTGAACGTCGCCGTCGCCCACAACGGCAACCTGGTGAACGCGGCCGCCTTGAGGCGCGAGCTGGAGGGAGAGGGCTTCGAGTTCGAGTCGACTTCGGACACCGCGGCCATCGCGGCGTGCGCCGTCGGGGAGCTCGAAAAGGGGCACACGGTCGCCGAGGCGGTCTTGCGGACCATGCGGCGGCTCGAGGGGGCGTACTCGGTCGCCATGATCTTCCGGGACAAGCTCGTCGCCTTCCGGGACCCGCACGGCTTCAGGCCCCTGTGTATTGGCGAGATAGAGGGTGGCTACGCCGTTTCGAGCGAGACGTGTGGGCTCGACATCATCGGGGCCGGGTTTTTGAGGGAGATCGAGCCGGGCGAGGTCGTCGTGATAGACGACGAAGGGCTAAAGAGCTACCGCGCCGAAGAAGCGCGCCGCGCCCTGTGCGTCTTCGAGTACGTGTACTTCGCCCGCCCCGACTCGCGCTTCGACGGGCGTGAGGTGGCCCACTCCAGGCAGAAGATGGGCGAGGTTCTGGCCGAAGAGGCGCCCGCCGAGGCCGACGTGGTCATCCCGGTGCCGGACTCGGGGATAATGGCCGCCGTCGGGTACTCGCAGGGGAGCGGTATCCCCTACGCCGAGGGCCTCATAAAGAACCGCTACGTGGGCCGGACGTTTATCCAACCGGCGGACAGCATGCGCCAGCTGGGCCTGCGCCTGAAGCTGAATCCTTTGCCCTCCGTCATCGCGGGCAAGCGCGTGGTGGTGATAGACGACTCCATCGTGCGGGGGAACACGGCCCGCAAGCTCGTGAGACTACTCTTCGAGGTGGGCGCCGCGGAGGTCCACTTCCGCGTCTCCTCGCCGCCGGTGACGGGCCCGTGCTACTACGGTATCGACATGGATAAAAAAGAGGGACTCGTCGGAGCCAACTTCACGGTCGAGGAGATACGGGCCCAGATCGGGGCTACTTCCCTTGCCTACCTCTCCGTGGACGGCATGGTGGCCGCCACCGAACAGAAGAAGAGCCGCCTCTGCCGGGCCTGTTTCGACGGCGACTACCCCATCCCCGGCGCTACGGAGAAGTTCGCCCTGGAGAACGCGGCGGTCGCGGACGCGGTAGCGGGGGAGAGCTAGGCGTGTCCGAGCCCACCTTCTCCTACGAGGCCGCGGGCGTCTCGATCGAGGGGAGAGCGCGCCACCGGGATGATGGCGCGCCGCCGTGGAGGCGACGCACGGGCCGCGGGTCGTCTCGTACCCTAACGGCTTCGCCGGTCTGTACGCTCTCTCGAGCTACGCCGAGCCGGTCCTCGCCTCCTCCATCGACGGCGTCGGCACAAAGGTGCTAGTCGCGAAGGCTTTGGGGCGTTACGCCTCGATAGGCGAAGACATAGTCAACCACTGCGCGAACGACGTCCTCGCCACCGGTGCGAGACCGCTGCTCTTTCTCGACTACGTAGCCAGCGGTAAGCTCGACCCGGAGAGCGTCGCCGAGGTCGTCCGGGGGGCGGCGGAAGCCTGTGGAGCTCTCGGCATCGCTTTAGTAGGTGGCGAGACGGCGGAGATGCCGGGGCTGTACGGTGAGGGCGACTTCGACGTGGTCGGGGCGTGCGTCGGGGCCTGCGAGAGGGCGGAGGTCGTCACCGGGGAGAGAGTAAGGGTCGGGGACGCCGTGATCGGGCTGCCGTCGACGGGGCTTCACACTAACGGCTACACGCTCGCCCGCAAGGTGCTCGAAGACGCGAACGTCTCGTACTCGGAGACGCCGGAGGGGTTCGACCGCACGGTCGGGGAGGCATACCTCGTGCCACACCAGGCTTACGTGAGCGAGATACTGGCGCTCCGAGACGCGGTCGAGGTGCGCGGGATGGCCCACATTACCGGTGGCGGGCTCCCCGGCAACCTGCCGCGGGCCCTGGGCGGGCTCGGCGCGCGCATCGACGCTTCGGCCTGGGAGGAGCCACCGGTCTTTGGGTTTATACGCTCGTTGGGTGGTGTCGCGGAGAAGGAGATGCGCCAGGTCTTCAACCTCGGGGTGGGGTTCTGCGTCGTGGTGCCCGGCGAAGCCGGCGAAGCGGAGAAGGCCCTCGCGGTGCTGCGGGAGGCGGGGTGTGACGCGCGGTGCATCGGGGAGGTCGTGGCGGAGCCCGGCGGGGGCGTCGAGTTTGTCTGAGCGTCTGCCCGATGGTTCGCGGTTCGCGGTGCTCGCCTCGGGCTCGGGGACGAACCTGCAGGCGTTACTGGATGCCTATCCGCGCGAGTTCGTGGTGGTCGCTGGGAACAGGGAGGAGGCGTTCGCGTTCGAGCGGGCGCGGCTGGCCGGGGTGCCGGTCGAGTTCGTGGACCCGGGGGACTTCGAGACGCGCAAGGAGTTCGACGTAGAGCTGGCGGAGAGGGTAGCCCGGTATGATGTGGGTCTCGTGGTGGGGGCGGGGTACATGCGGGTCCTAACACCAGTCTTTCTGGAGCGATTCCCGGCGGTGATAAACGTCCACCCGTCGCTCCTGCCGGAGTTCAAGGGGCTCCACGCGGTGAAGAGGGCTCTGGAGGCGAGAGTCGAGAGGACCGGGGTGACGGTGCATTTTGTGGTCGAGGAGGTGGACGCGGGGCCGGTGATCTCCCAGAAGGCGGTGCCTATACTGCCGGGGGATACGGAGGAGACGTTGCTGGAGCGACTGCACCCGGTCGAGCACCGGCTGCTCGTGCGGGCGGTCGCGGATTATTTCTGGGGAAGGGTGAAGATATGAAGCGTCGGGCGCTGGTTTCGGTGTCGGACAAGAAGGGGGTCGCGGCGTTCGCCCGCCAGCTGCACAAGATGGGGTTCGAGATCATCTCGACCGGCGGGACCGCGAGGGCGCTGGAGGAGGCGCGGATACCGGTCGTCCCGGTCTCCGAGGTCACGGGGGCGCCGGAGATGCTCGGCGGGCGGGTCAAGACGCTGCACCCGAGGATCCACGGCGGCATTTTGGCCGATCTGGAGGATCCGGATCAGGTCGTGGAGCTGGTCGACCACGAGATAGGACCGATAGACCTCGTCTGCGTGAACCTGTACCCGTTCGAGGAGACCGTCGCGGGCGAGGCCTCCGAGAAAGAAGCAATAGAGCAGATAGACATAGGCGGCCCCGCGATGCTCCGCGCGGCGGCGAAGAACTTCAAGAGCGTCACCGTCGTCCCGTCGCCGAAATTCTACAAAGAGGTCGCCGCGGAGCTCGAGTTCGGCGAAGTCTCGGAGGAGACGAGGAAGCGGCTGGCGCTCGAAACTTTTCGCCGTACCGCCGAGTATGACGCCGCCATCGCCGCGTGGCTCGCCGAACGCGTCGAGGAGGGAGTTCCCGGCGAAGAGCCCAAGGAGGCGCTGCCGGAGGACGAGAGCTTCCCGGAGGTCCTGACGAGGCGCTACGAGCGCAAGCTCTCGCTGCGCTATGGTGAGAACCCGCATCAGGAGGCGGCCTACTACGCGGAGGTCAACGGGGCCGAACCGTCGCACCTGCTCTCCGGCGTGGAGCAGTTGCAGGGGCGGGAGCTCTCGTTCAACAACCTCTATGACGTGGACGCCGCGCGCACCCTGCTCGCGGACCTCTTCGAGTCCGGCGAGCCAGCGGCGGCCATCATTAAGCACGCCAACCCGTGCGGGGCGGCGCTCGGCAATGATCTCGCCGAGGCTTACCGTAAGGCTTTCGCCTCCGACCCGACCTCGGCTTTCGGGGGGATCGTGGCTTTGAGCGGACCGGTGGATGGGGAGTTGGCACGCGAGATCTCGCAGGTCTTCACGGAGGTACTCATCGCCCCGGGCTTTAGCGAGGAAGCCCGCGATGTCTTCGCTGCGAAACCGAACGCGATCCTGCTCCAGGCGGGTCCTCTCGTACGTCCCGAGCTCTCCGCCAAGCACGTTACCGGCGGCCTCCTGATCCAGCACGCCGACCGCATCGAAGACGACTCCGAGTACGAGCCGGCGACGGCCAGGCACCCCTCGCCGGACGAGCTCGGCGACCTGCTCCTTGCCTGGAAGGTCGCGAAGAGCGTTAAGAGCAACGCCATCGTGCTCGCTAAAGACGGGGCGACGGTCGGCGTCGGAGCGGGCCAGATGAGCCGCGTAGAGGCGGCGGAGCTCGCGGTCAAGAAGGCGGGGGAGAAGGCAAGGGGAGCCGCGGCGGCGAGCGACGCGTTCTTCCCGTTCGCCGACGGGCTCGAGATCCTGGCAGAGGCTGGTGTCGCGGCTGTCATCCAGCCCGGGGGCTCCAAGCGAGATAACGAGGTCGTGCAGGCGGCGGACAGGCGCGAGGTGGCGATGGTCTTGACCAGGCGGCGCCACTTCTTCCACTGATGAGCGAGGGTTCGGGAGGCGCGAATAACAGCGGGTCGGGGGAAAGGCCGTTTCTGGCGACGATCCTGGACTACGCACAGCTGGTCGTGTACTACGGGGTGACGTTCATCCTGCTTGCGACGATCGGGGTGCTCTTCGTCTCGGTGGGGGCGAACCTTCTAGTGGTCTTTGAGGTGGACCCTTTAGACACGGCGCTCGCGATCCTCGACCGGGTACTCCTCATCACCATCTTCGTCGAGCTGTTGATCACCGTCGATATTATCGTGCGGGAGCGCACGATCGTCGCCGAGCCGTTCCTCCTTATCGGTCTGGTTGCCGCCATCCGCCGCATCCTGCTCATCACCGCCGAGGCCGGGCAAAGCTTAAACGACCCGGAGAGGTTCCTGAACCTCGTCACCGAACTGGGGGTGTTGACGGCGCTCATAATTTCCCTCGCCGTCGCCCTGTACGTCGCCCGCCGTACCCAACGTCGCCAAGAAGATTAGGCGCCTAAAGCCCGCTCGCATCTGGTAGAATCGGGGGCCGAGGTTGGGCCAGTAGCTCAGTGGCAGAGCAGGGGACTTTTAATCCTCGTGTCGTAGGTTCGATCCCTACCTGGCTCACGAGCCTCCTCTGGAGGCCGCACGCCCCCATCGTCTAGAGGCCCAGGACACCGCCCTTTCAAGGCGGCGGCACGGGTTCGAATCCCGTTGGGGGCACGCTCGGGCAGGCCCGCGCGGAGTCCAAAAGCTCCACGGGCGTCCGTGGGCGATTAGCTCAGGGGTAGAGCGCCTCCCTTACAAGGAGGAGGTCGCTGGTTCGAACCCAGCATCGCCCACTTTGAAAAAGTGGCGTTTTGCAGGGAGAACGTAGAAAGGGCCGGGAGCTGTTTATGACCTTTATACACCAGTAGTACACCAACGCGGCCCTAAGGTTTGCGGAAGGAGTAGGCGGCGCTTGGCCGAGGATAGGCCGAAGAAGATAGCCCTGATCGGGGCAACTGGTTACAACTACAGCTCATCCGAAGCACGGGTCGAGAGCTTTCCTTGGGGCAAGCTCAAGAAAGACACTAACCTAGCCGACTACGATGTCAGGATACTAAACCTTACTCTCCATCGAAGACCCGAAGGCGCTGGACGCCCAGGCTTTGCAGAAAGTGCTGAATGTGCGTACTGCGCTAGAGGTGCTAGGTGTAGGTTTGGGGCGTAGCTGATAACGCCATGTACGTTTTGGGTGATCCCAGGTTCGACCTTGTCGAGGGGTTGGCCCGACCGTACCGGGGCGTTTCAGAAGGGGTTGGAGTTTCCTTTTCTGTACTCGAGCGACCGAGTTCGAGTGGGATAACAGGCCGGGCGACATCGTCGAGTGTGAGCGGAAGGCAACTTCAGGCCGATTTAAAACGTTCGCGGACAAGTCAGCACCGCAGCATAGCCCGGAGGGTGCTGCAGATTCCGACAAGCTGGACGAGCATTTAAGCCCAGAGATAGCCGAGGATGATGAACCTGGCGGCCTTGCTTATCTGCACGAGCAGGTACTGCCACGTCTATGGTTTCAGTCCGCGGTAGCGGTCAAAACTCCGCCTGAAGAAACCACGCGGGCCAATAAAGCAAGTTTCGGAAGATATTGAACCGCCGAGAACCCATTCATTACCCGAAAGAGCAAGCTCTCCGGGGAGGAAGAGATGCTGGAGTTCAATTGGTATCTTTGCGGCGCGGAAGCGGCGGTCTTGAACCAGAGCGGATTTCAAGTTCGTCGCCGAACCAGGAAGAGGGACCGCGAGGCCGACGAGTTGGAGGATCGTGGCGCGAGATGATCGAGGAGCATTAACGGGGGGTAGAGGAGCGGGACGGAGGTGAGGGAGTTGCTTAAACTTTCTACGAGACCGGTGCGGCGGTCAGAAGAGTCCAGAAGATCCGTGCCGAGACCAGGGCCAGGTTGGAGGGCCACCGACAGAGGAGCGTAACATCGAAGATGGTTGGGCAACAGTCCAAGTCGCGGAGACGATCCTCGAAGGGTGCTAGAAGTTATGTACTCAAGAACAAACATTTTCGACTGCATGGGTTGCGACAGCTATCGACCGGATAGAATGCGGGTGGCGACCTTGCGCGAAAAGACGTACACCGGGACCCTGTCGGTAACAGCTCTCGCAAGGACCCGCCGCGACGCCGGTCGTGGCCTTTTGATCCGAACTGGGGTAAAGCAGGCCAAGATGCGGGAAAGGCCGCCATCCGGTCGGAGGATCTGCATTACCTATCTCCTCGACCGACCAACAGGCTCGACCGCGACGGGCTCATGGGGAACTCTTCTCGACCACGGGACCCCTTCGATATGAGTCTATATCGGGAAGAAGCTCACCGACGAGGAAAAGGCATCAGCTAGGAGAACTTTCACAAGAGTAAACGCGGGCTACCTGCGGGGACAAGAAGTCTCCCATTCGTCGTAGCGGCCTCGCAGCCGCCCATGCCGGGGAGCATGTGGAGTAGTGTCGAGGGGACATAGCTACACCAGGTGTCCGAGCAGCCCTGACGAACTTTGGGTGGACGTCGCCGAGAATAGTGAGCGACGCGCAGGTGGCGCAGGTCGAAGGTGATAGGGGGCAGACCGGCATCCTCTAGGAGCGCGTACTACTTTGTGCGTAGTGTCTGGCGTTAGAGGACCTGGTGCCTGCTCCAGGGAAAGAGGAACGGCACCGAACACACCTTCTCGGCCGGTGGCGCCGGCGGTACACCGTACGAAAGGAGGATTCCGACCGCCTTGAAAAGCGATCGCGGCCGCCGAAAGGGGGTGGCTGCTCTGCGGTAGGGCCGGCGGTCGGGATGAAAGAACGGCGGAGACCGCGTCGGGGGCCTCTTACCGGGGCTACAACCTTTCGCATATGGGGGGAGGTGTAATGCGACGTTCTCTTAATGCGACTCGCTGGTAAGGTGCAACATCGCCACCCCGACGATGATAAGCCCGAGCGCTATCAGCTTCGTGGTAGTCAACGACTCCTGGAAGAACCATATCCCGATCATCGCCACGAGCGCCGTGCCCATCCCCGACCACACCGCGTAGGCGACGCTCACGTCCAGCCGGTTGACCGCGAAGGTCAGGGCGACGATGCTCAGGGCGTAGAAGAAGAGCACCAGCACAGAGGGCACGAGCTTGGAGAAGCCCTCCGACAGCTTCATGTTCGTCGTGCCCACGACCTCCAGCACTATTGCCACCACCAGCAAGATCCAGCCCATCGCACACCCCTCCGTTCGGCCGCAAGAACGATCACATCGTAGCCGAACATACCGTGGCGGTTCGAAGGCGATCCCGGCGCCCGTGGGAATGGGGAAAGGAGCAGAGAGTGACGCCGGGACCGATTGTCTTTATAGGTCGCGTAGATAACAGGACGATAACCAGAAGGTAACGAAACAGAAATCTTCAGAAACGTTCAACGAGATCGGGGTTTTCACGGGACTCCGGCCTTTTGCTGTTGATATCGTCGTGCGTTGCCGTAGAACTAGACGAGTGCCCCCGAGACCGAGAGGGAGAACCGCCATGATCGACCATACCGGAATCAACGTCGAGGATTTCGAGGCGAGTAGAGAGTTCTACGCCGCTGCTCTGGCCCCGCTCGGGTACGAATTGCTACTCGAATTTCACGATGCCGTGGCCGGTTTCGGGGAGGCCGGAAAGCCGGACTTCTGGATCGTCCGGGGCGAGGCGAACACGCCGCGGATCCACGTCGCTTTCCGCGCCGATACTCGTCGGGAGGTCGAGGCGTTCTACGAGGCGGCGTTGGGCACCGGCGGCCGGGACAATGGCGCTCCCGGGCTGCGGCCACAGTACCACCCCGACTATTACGGAGCCTTCATTCTGGACCCGGACGGCCACAACGTCGAAGCGGTCTGCCATATGCCGGCGTGATCTCCGCTCAACCAAACCGTCGCACTGACGCTCGGGGTCCCGACACTGCGCCAGGGCCCCGGCTTTCTACTCGTCTGTGGTGGGCACGCTCGACCAGGACGTAACGACCGCGGCGACTTTGTCCGTGTTCAGGTAGATCGCGCCTTCCATCCCGTCGGGCGTCGTAAAGAGCAGGTTGGCTGATGAGCCGTTGACCGGGTCTTTGATCACCTCCCTGACCGTCTGGTCGACGGAGGGCTCTCTCTGCTGCCCGTTCTCGTTCGTGTTTATCCCTCTGACCTTCGTGTGCATCTCCAGCACCTCGAGGTCGATTGGCTGTTCGCGGTCGTTGGTGTATATCTGTACGCGCACTATGGAGGCCCCCCTCGCTTTTGTTCGGCTCGCCGGCTCGGTCATCGGTATGATGCCACCAAATCAAGCCCGGCGCATCCTCCTCATGAGGGGGAGGTCGCTGGTTTGAACCCGGCATCGCCCACACGGGGTGACCCGCGCCCGCTTGGAACGGAGCGGGGCTTTTGGTAAACTCTTCCTTGCCCCTGACGTAGTCTGGGGTGTCCCACGCGGGGGCGTAGTTCAGTTGGTTAGAACGCCGGCCTGTCACGCCGGAGGCCGCGGGTTCGAGTCCCGTCGCTCCCGCCTCTCTCACCAATCCGTACCCCTGTTGGCTTGGCCGGCGCCGAACGTGGGTAAGCTGTGCGTTAGCAAGGAATCCACGGTACGAGCAAGGGGTGTCGGAGTGAGGTCGGACGACGAGGGCGGTAAAAAGGCGGGGGAAGTGATCGGGGAGATGGGCCGCGAGAGGGTAGCCCTGCGCGCCAAGAAGACCGCCGTCGCGCTCCTCGCGGTCTCGTCTTTTCTGTGTCTGATCTCGGCTCTCCTCAGCCTCGCCGGGTATCTTCCTCAAGCCGTCGGACCCTCGATCGTGCTTATACTCGCCTCGGCGACGGGCTTCGTCGCCTCCGTTCTCGAATCCCGACGATCCTGACGCGAAAGCGTATATACTCAGGGGGCAAGCCAGTGTGAATAGGAGATCTTTCAAATGGCCCAGCCTATAGCAGTCACTACGAGTACGTTCGAAGAAGAGGTTCTTAACTCCGAGGTACCGGTCCTCGTCGACTTCTGGGCTTCATGGTGCGCCCCGTGCCGGCAGGTGGCGCCGGTGATGGACGAGATCGCCGCCGAGTACGAAGGCTCTCTAAAGGTCGCCAAAGTTGACGTGGACGCCGAGTCGGATCTCGCGGGTAGTTTCGGTATCTCCAGCATCCCGACCATCGCCCTCTTCGAGCCCGGCGAGCAGCCCAAAGCCGTCGTGGGTGCCCTCCCCAAGGAGATGCTGGAGTCCGCCTTCGAACTCGACCGCTTCGCGAAGAAGTAGCCCGAGGACCCGGGCGCCTCGTCCCTTGATAGCGGGCGTCTCGTAAACTAGAATCACCGTCCGGAGCGCCCCTCCGGGCGTGTCGTCCATACGGCGAGATAGCTCAGTTGGTAGAGCACATGACTGAAAATCATGGTGTCCCCGGTTCGAATCCGGGTCTCGCCACT
>JAUJNO010000008.1:0-44831 GCA_030448125.1 Rubrobacteraceae bacterium
TAGCGACAGGTCTTGAGCGATCCCATCTCTGGGAGAACACTAGTCCGGTATTCGGGCTACTATCATCGCGAGCACCACGCCAGTCGCGGCCCCGTAGAGCGCCCCGGCGGCGGCTTGTCCCACGGCGCCCGGCACGATTCCGCCTAGGGAGCCGCCGCTAGCGCCGGGATCCAACCACGTCGCGTTGGACAAGTAGGGGCTCACGCGCGCGGCCAGCACCGCGCCCAAAACGCCGGCGACCGCCCACAGTAGCCCTAGAGCCAGCAACGGACGCCGCCCGAGCGTGAGGGCTATCATCAACGTGAGGGCCGCGCCCTGGAAGGCCGCTAACGTCACCCAGACCGCGAAAACCGTGACCTCGGCCCTCAGCCGGCCGTAGGTGTAGGCTTCCGGCGCGAGGGCCTCCGGCACGAGGGTCGTCAGAACCTGACTCGCTACGATGCCGACTATCCAGCCGGCGAGCCAGCCGGAGAAGCTCACACCCATCCAGGCACCCGCGACGGCGACTCCCAACGGTATGTAGCGCAGCAGGACCAAAGCCTGCGCGGCGCCCAAGATAACACCGAACAGGAAGAGAACCCCGAAGAACTCCGTGGTGAAACTGACTCCTCCGAGCGCGCCGCCGAGGGTGCTAGCGAGCACCCAAAGGACCCACACTCGCAAGTCCTGCCGCAAGCTCAAGAGTACTCCCCTATGTCCGCTTGCATCTAAAGGACAACATTCTACCCACCAAGCTAAAGTCGGCCTCCAAGAGTTCCGAGAATTTCCGAATCATAGAAACCGCACTCCCAGCGGTCAGATGAATAACCCTCCAGCAAGGTCAGGCAGATCGAGAGTCCCTTCAATCAGGCGAGCGTGGAAGATCAGCTGGGGGCGTGTGTGAGCGTCAGCATATGATGAAGTTAATTCCGCTCCCCAAACTCCAGCCGCACCTTGTGCTCGGGATCGAGGACGAGCGCAGCAGCGTAGGACTTCCCGGCCTTACTCTTGAAACCCTTGAGCTGCCCCGTGCGACCCTTCGTTAGAAGCTGCTTGGCTTGCGGTACGCTTATCCGTTTACCTGAGATGGTCTTCCAGATGGCGAACTTGCAGCCTGACTTCCAGGCGGAGCAGCCATAGGCTTTCTTCGTCTCCACGACGGGAGAGCCGCACTTCGGGCAGACACCCAACGGCTCGCTGCTCTTGCCGCCACCGTTGCTACCCGGCTTCGTGGGGGCGGCGACCTTCTCGCCCTCCTTGGCGCGCACCTCTTCTACGAGGGTGGACGCGAAGCCGCTTATGTCGGCCATGAAGTCCTCCCGACTCCCGGCGCCCTTCTCCATGCGGGCGAGTCGCTCCTCCCAGCGGGCAGTCAACTCAGGGGAGGACAGAGGGCTCTCTCCGAGCAGCCCGATCAGGGCGCGCCCCTTCTCCGTAGGCGCCAGCATCTTCTTCTCCCGGACGAGGTAGCCGACCTTTAATAGACGCTCGATGGTCGCCGCCCGCGTCGCAGGCGTTCCGAGCCCCGACTCCTTCATGGCCTGCCTCAGCTCCTCGTCCTCGATGAACTTCCCGGCCGTCTCCATCGCCCCCAACAGCGCCGACTCCGAGTAGCGCGGCGGCGGCTTGGTTTCCCCCTCCTTTACCGCGACCTTCGAGACGAGCCACTCCTGCCCCTTCTCGATAGGTGGCAGAACGGGCAGCTCCTTCTCCTTCTTCCCGCCGACCCCGTCCGGGTAGAGCCTGCGCCAGCCGTCGTCGAGCACCACCCGTCCCCGCGAGAGGAACGTCTCCCCATCGACCGCCGTGACCACGGTCGTGTTCTCGAACCGCGCCGGCGGGAAAAAGACCGCGAGGAAACGCCGCGCGACGAGGTCGTGGATCCTGGCCTCGTCCGGCGGTAAGTCCCCGGAGGACTTCTTGTTCGTAGGTACTATGGCATGATGGTCCGTGACCTTCGAGTCGTCGACGATTCGCTTGTTAACGGGCAGCTTCGGGAGCGCGAGGAGTTCCTCGGCGAACGGTGCGAGATCCGGCAATGCCCCCGCGGCCTCGACCCGCTTCTTCAGCGTCCCGACCATGTCCTTCGAGAGGTAGCGGCTGGAGGTGCGCGGGTAAGTTATGAGCTTACGCTCCTCATAGAGAGCCTGGGCCGCTCTGAGCGTCCTCTCCGCCGTAAATCCATACTTCGCGTTGGCGTTGCGCTGCAGCTCGGTAAGGTCGTAGAGCAGCGGCGGCTTCTCGGTCGCGGTCTTTTTCTCGGCCTTTTGTATGACGCCGACACCGCCGCGCACCTTCTCCGCGATCCTCTCGGCGGCCTCCTTCTCTTTGAGGCGGTTCTGCTTGTCCTTGAACCAGACGCCATCGTAGGTCGCGCCCTCGCGCGCGAAGCGGGCGTAGACAGTCCAGAACTTCTCCGATTTGAAGTTCTCTATCTCCCCCTCGCGGTCCACCAGCAGCTTCAGGGTCGGGGTCTGGACGCGTCCGACGGAGAGGACGTTGCCGGGACGGCCGAACCTCGTCGAGTAAGCGCGGGTGGCGTTCATACCCACGATCCAGTCGGCCTCCCCACGGCTGCGGGCCGCGTCTTCTAAAGGCTTCATCTCCCGACCGTCGCGCAAAGAGGCGAACCCTTCCCGGATCGCCTCGGGGGTCAGGGAGGAGACCCAGAGACGCCGCACGGGCTTCTTGCACCCCGAGAGCTCGTAGAGGTAGGAGAAGATAAGCTCCCCCTCCCGCCCCGCGTCGCAGGCGTTGACGACCTCCGTGACCCGCGCCGAACGCATCAGGTTCTTCACGACGCCGAACTGCTCGCGGGTCTTGGCGTTGACTCTTACCTTGAACTTCTCGGGGACGATGGGCAGCGTCTCCAGGCGCCACCTCTTGTACTCCTCGCCGTAGGCGTCGGGCGGCGCCAGCTCCGCGAGGTGCCCTATGGCCCAGGTGACGGTCCACCCATCTCCGGTCAGAGCACCTTTCTCCCGGCGGTGATTTCCCAGGGCGTTCGCCAGGTCCCTGGCTACGGACGGTTTCTCGGCGACGACGAGCCTCATGGTAGAAGTATAAGAGACAAAGCGGAGGAGACCAGAGGAGATCCAACCCGGCACTCACCGGAACCGGTCGCGGCTAGCGTCTAGACTGGCCCTCATTCTCGGAAAGCCGCGAGCTCCAGAATAATTCGTGCGAAGATCTTCGCGCTAGCTGCCCCTTCAGTCGCCGAGCCGGGAGAGAAAGGCGCGTACGGCGTCCACCACGGTCGGCGGGGCCGAGTAGAGAATGTCGTAGTGGTTGGTATTCTCGACCTCGACGAGAGCGCAGTTGGCGATGCTCTCCGCCATCCGGCGGGCGTCGTCTGGAGGAAGGATGAAGCCTTCCTCAGGGCCGGCAAGGCCGACGGTCGAGAGAAGTACGAGGGTGGGGCACCGGATGCGCGGCCAAAGCTCGGAGAGGGGAAGGCCGTGCATATTCTCGCGATCGTTCCGGACGGCTTCGAGGTCGGTGACGGGGTACCAGCGGCCGTCTTCCCCGGGCCGAACGTCGCCAGCGAAGTAACGCTCGAGGTGCTCGTCCCAACGGTCCTCGAAGATAGGCTGGCCCTTGAGGTACTCTAGATAAGCTTCGCGAGAGGCATAGGAACCTTCGAGGCGTCGATGAACCGGATTCAGGAGGGCGTCGATCTCGTCGGTTATCTCGGAGCCGCCGTCTATGAGAACCAGACCGCTGATCCTCTCCGGGTGGTGGGCGGCGAGGTAAACCCCGATCATGGCACCCATCGAATGCCCGACCAGCACCACCTCCTCGAGTCCCTCCCAATCCATGAGCGCGAGGAGATCCCAGGTGTGCCCCGGAATACCACCCTCGACTTCAGAGACTTCCCTCGAATCCCCCCTCCCACGCAGGTCCGGCGCTAGAAACCGCCAGGGACCACCGGAGACGCCCGAAGCAGGCGCTAGACTCTCCACCAGGGCCCCGAAGGCTTCCGCTCGCCCGGTGAGGCCGTGTACCAGGAGGGCCGTGCGGGGCGCATCCGCAACACCCCACTCGACGGTCTTCAGGTTTACTTCTTGGGATTGCGGCATGTTTCATGCCCCTTTCTGTCGCCCGCATCGAGGGAATCGCCCTCAAAGCTCCCGAAGGTCTCCGCGGAGCACCACCCTGGCGGAGTCCATGCGCGGCTCTTCGGGGAACTGCTCCAGGGTGATGCCGGCGCGCTGGTAGCCACCGGCCACCTCCGGACACGAGGCGGAGAGCTCACCCCGTCCCCGATCGTCCACCGCGAAGGTGCCGGCGCTGACGCGTCCGCCTTCCTTGCCGAACCACAGCTCGTAGTATTCGTTCGGTCCCGTCTCCGGCAGACCCCAGACCTCCAGGATCGCCTCCTTGTTGGGTCCGGAACCCCGCACCTCGAGCTCCCCGCCCGCCTCGGGCGCAAGCTCCGTCGGTGCGAGGGCGGCCGTCTCCGCCGTCCGGTCGAACAATCCCATCGCGTAAGCCACCACCAGCACGGCGGGGAAAAGGAGCACCGCCGCGGCCACGGCTACGGCCCGCCTCGCGTGCAACGTGCCCCGGAGAATACCTCGCGCCGTCCCGCCGGACGTTGCCTCTCGGCTCCCTCCGGGTCGGGGCAGCGCGCCGAGGACGCGCGCCTTGAGGTCCGGGGGAGCGGAGGATGCGGCGATGGAGGCGCCGGCGAGCCGCTCGTGAGTCTCGCGCAGCCCACGCTCCTCGTCCCGGCACACGGCGCACCCGGCGAGGTGCCGCACGAGCGTCCGCTCCTCCTCGGGGTCCAAAGCCCCGAGCACATACGGGCCGAGCAACTCACGTGCCCACGCATGCTCCTCGCGCGGCTCGCGCGGATCTCCGTTCGGCTCCCGGCGCTCACCCATCCTCGGACCGCCCGTGTTCCGGAGCGTTCTCGGGGGTACTGTCCGGCGTCTTCGGGGCGAGCAACCGCTCGCGGGCGGCGCGCAGGGCCGCTGTCGTGCGGCTCTTGACCGTGCCCAGAGGCACGCCGGTGTGGTCTGAGATCTCGCGCTGCGAGAGCCCTCCGAAGTAGGCGAGGACCAGGACCTCGCGGTGGGACGGCGAGAGCTCCGAGAGCGCCCCGACCACGTCGAACGTCCTCAAGACTTCCTCGGCCCCGTCGTCCTCCCCCGGCTCGGGGAATACTCCTTCGATGACAGGCGCCACGGTCCTCACCCGCGCCCCGCGGCGGCGTGCCAGATCCGTGGCCCGGTTGCGAGTTATGCGGTAGACCCAGGTCGCGAAGGAGGCCCGCGAGGGGTCAAAGCTCGCCGCGTTGCGCCACACCAAGAGGAACACGTCCTGCACCAGGTCCTCGGCCAGCGTGCGATCACCGAGATAGCGCATCCCCGCGCCGTGGATCAAGCCGCCGTAGCGGTCGTAGAGTTCCGAGAGAGCGCGCTGGTCGCCGGGCCCGGCCACCCGCGACATCAGAAACTCGTCCGTAGCGCCTCTCACCTCTAGCCCTCCCCGGTCGCCCTCGGGGTCCGGCCGTACCGCCGCCGGCCCCCCGGCAAGCATATCCGCTCCCGCACCCTTTCGCACGAGGGCCAGAGAACCTCCGGGAGATTTCATCCGGTCCGCCAGCGTCACGGTCTTTTATACGCTCCAGACAGATTCGTGGATGATCTCCGTTGACGCCCGCGTTTCTCGTAACCTAAACTCCCGGCATGGAGATGAGGTTCCGGGTGTGTTCGCGCGAGAGCACCACGGCGGCAGCGCGACCGCTTGCGCGCTCGAAGCGCCCCACGTCTTCGCCTACGCCGGCTCGCCGCGGGCCACCGTTACCCGGATAGTGAAGGACCTCGCGGAGTTCATCGAGAACATCGACCGCCGCTACCACGGCCAGTTCGTCTGCAGGGAGGACCAGGAGCTAAAGCGGCTCGACGTGGACGTCAGGCCGCGGAGGAAGGTGGAGGAGGAGATCCCGCTCTCCGTCAGCCTTCTTGTCACCGCCCAGCCACACGTCCGAAAGGCGCGATACGTAGATACGTAGTCACCGTCCCGCGCCTCTACGGCTTTCACCTCGTCGTAACGGAGCGAGATGAGATCCAGGAGAAGGCCCGGCGCGCCGTTCTACGCTACGCTCACAGGCTTACCTCCGAGGAGATCGTCGAGATCGACATGACCGGCCCCGAGAGCCTCCACGTGGTGAGCGTGAAGGCGCCCGATACGGCAGAGGCTCCCGGAGGCCGCGACGAACCCTACGACGGCGAAGACGTTCTGAGCGTCTGCGGCATGAGCCTCTCTCGGGAAACCCGGGACGGAAGGATCGGCCGCTCCGACCCCCGCGAGGTGTTCGTGGAGCAGGTGCTCTCTATCCTCGCCTCCGAGGGTCCGAGCAGCGCGATGCTCGTCGGCAAGCCGGACGTCGGCAAGACCGCCCTTTTGCGCCCGCCTGACGAGCGGCGCCGCCGAGGACCGCCGCCGCGACCTCGCCCGGTAAGATCCCTCTCTGTTCCAGACGCCCCCTCGCACGGCGACCTGGAGCATCTCTATGCAACCCTGACAAATCTCCTGAGAACCGCCCCGGCCAAAGACGGCGACACCTTCGCCCGCACCTACAACGAAGGCAGGCAACAGTACGAACCTCGCAGCTCCGAATCCGCGTTATAATTAGAGTAGGTTGCTTATGGGTGAATCCGGTAACGAAGGCGAGCAGTTGAATCTGGACCGGGCGGAGCTTCGGGCGGTGGCGCGGCGTCCCGCGGAGGGGTCTTTGAAGAACTTCTTCCGGGACATGAAGAGCTTTCTGAGCATCCGGGTACTCAGGGCGGCCGTGGTGGAGTTTCAGCGAGACGACGCCCTGGGGCTCGCGGCGCAGCTCGCGTTCTACCTGATCCTGGCGCTCTTCCCGTTCCTTCTGGTCCTGGTCTCGCTAATGGGTACATTCTCCAGCCCCGGGCTCGCGCAGCAGGTTCTCGAGTACTTCAGGGAGGTAACGCCGCCGCAGGTCTACGAGATGGTCGAGTCTTACCTGAGCGACACCATCAGCGGGAACAACCCCGCGCCGGGGCTGTTCTCGGTCGGCATCCTCCTGACCCTCTGGTCCGCCTCCGGGGCCTTCGCCGCTCTGATAAACGCCCTCAATAAAGCTTATGACGTCGAGGAGACCCGTCCCTTCTGGAAGGTGCGCGGTATCGCGCTGCTCATGACGCTTGGCTTGAGCGCGATGATCATGGTAGCGGTGCTTCTCCTCGTCGCCGGTCCCAACATAGGATCGGTCATCGCCGGCTTCTTTGGGCTCACGGACGTCTTTTTGTTGGTGTGGAACGTGGCGCGCTGGCCCGTGGCGCTCTCTCTCATGGTGTTCACCGTGGCGCTCCTCTACTACTTCGCCCCCGACGCCGGGCAGCCGTTTCGTTGGATCACGCCGGGCGGCTTTGTTGGGGTGCTCCTCTGGGTCCTGGCGAGCCTGGCCTTCCGCTTCTACGTCGCCAACTTCGGCTCCTCCTACGCCGTGACCTACGGCTCCATAAGCACCGTCATCGTGCTGCTCCTCTACCTCTACATCTCCTCCCTGACCATCCTCTTCGGCGCCGAACTAAACGCCACCCTGGTCAGGGTGAAAGAGGAGATCTCCGGCCAGCAGATCCTCGACGCCGAGTCCGCCGGCGAAAAACCCGACATCCTCGAAGAGGACCAGCAGAATGTGCAAGGTTAGCAGCCGTGGCTTTCTGATATAATTCTCGTCCTAGTGGAGGAGTGGCCGAGTGGTTGAAGGCGGCACCCTGCTAAGGTGTTATACCTCTAAACGGGGTATCGAGGGTTCGAATCCCTCCTCCTCCGCTCTTTCTCTCCCCCTCAGGTTTCGTCCCCGAGATCCTTTCTGTCATTCCTTTTACACACAGTAGCAAGCTGATACAATCTTTTGAGTTATGGTGAAAGAGGAGAAGTCACAGAAGGTCGTCGAGACGTATAAGGCGGTAGCGGCGGGGATCGCGTCGGTACTGGCGGCGGTCTTTACCTCTAAGCTCGGGGTGGCCGGAACTTTGATCGGGACGGCGATGGCGGCGGTCGTGATCACCCTGGGCTCCGCCATCTTGAAGGCCCAACTGATGAAGGCTTCCACCAAGATATCGGGTCTACCCAACACGGTGCGGGGCCGCTTTTCTACCCAACAGATCCGCATCCCCGGCAAACCGAACGCGGAACCGAACCCGGAGCCGGCAGCGCGGCTGGAAACGGCGGATAAGCAGTCCACGGGTCTGCTCTCGCGCCTACGCGCCGTACCTGGCTTCCTTAAAGACCTTCCATCGAACCAGAGGCGTAAAGTACTCGTCACGGGCCTCCTGGCCGGGCTGTTGGCGACGGCGATCGGCTTAGCCGGCGTCACCGGCATCGAGCTCGCCGGCGGTAAGAACCTCTCCTGCCTGGTCTGGTCCTCCTGCCCGGACGACGACGAATCCGGACGGTCGTCGGGTAGGTCCGGCCTCTCCATTCTGGGCGGCTACTCGGGCGCCGGTACCGGGGTCACCCCCTCTGGCGATCCTTCCGGAGAGCAACAGTTCGTGCCGGGGAGCGACCAGCAGGCGCCTCAGCAGCCAGCCGGAGAGCCCGAGCAGCCAGGAGCCGGCGGGACGCCACAGCAACCGGGTGAAGCCCCACGGGGCGCGGACCCGATCCAGCCCGGCGAAGAACCGGACGAGCCGGACGCGGGCGGCGAAGCCGAGCCCGCGCCACCGCCGGCTCCGCCGCCCGGTAAGGCCCCCGAAGAGGGGCGAAGCGGGGAGCCGGAAGACGGGGGAACGAAAAACGGGCAAGAAAAAGAGGACCGGGGAGAGCCCGGTCCTCTTTAGCCTCGTGAAGGGGGATGGACAGCCCCTGGGACCGGTAAGGCCTTCGGAACCTTACTGTGCATCCCCCTTCATGGGCTAGGCGCCGCGGCGGCGCCACAGCGCAGCGGCGGTTTTTAGACCATGCCGCGCAGCTCGGCAACCATGTCCAGACCCTGCTGCTTGCACAGGTCCTTGGGACGCATGATCGCCTGCTCGTCGAGCAGGTTGCGGGTGCGAGCCTCCTTCTCGAGGTGACGCTCGATCACGTCGATGGCCCGATCCACGTCCTCGCGGGTAACTTCCTTGACCCTCTCGTGGGTGATGGTTATCGTCATATTTGTCTGCACCTCCTCTCCTCGGCGGTTTGGCGAAGCTTGTAACGTTTGATCCGCCGTGCCCAACTTCAGAGTAATGGCGCGCCACGCCCTTGTCAAGAATATTTTTGGCGAATATTTCGGTCTCTCCCCTGCCTCTCCGTTAGGCCCTCCGGCCAATGACCCTCTATCGCCGGGCTACGAAGGCTTCCCCTTCGAGGCGGGGGATGACCGGCACGGTGTTCTCGGCGGGACAGAAGTCGAGGTGTCCCGCCCGTACCCGAGGCGCGCGAGACGCCTGGCGGCGCTGTTCCGGCGCAGAGTTTTCCTGGGGCGTGCGAGGTACAGACCCACGACCCGCTCCGCCCGCTCGTCGAGCCCGGCGCCTCTCTCTCGCAGGCGGTGCAGGATGGCGCCCGCGGCGGACTCGTCCTCGGACGCCCGGCGACCCTCCCAGCCGCAACCGACCACCGCGACCCGCTCTCCCCACGCGCCGGTCGCCAGCTCGTCTGCGACGGCGTGGGCGTTTACGAAGGCGCCGGCAAAGATCGCGGATGCGCCGCGGGCGGCCTCAATTACCCTGGTGCCGTTGGTGGTACTCAGGACGGCCCTCGCGCCGGGGACCAACTCCACCGCCTCGACCTCCGCCGGCGAGTTCCCGAAGTCGAAGCCCCGTACCCTGGCACTGCCGCGCTCCCCGATGCGGTGGTCTGCCCCGGCGTAGGTCGCCGCCTCGACGATGGAGGCTACGGGTATCACCCGGGCGCCCTTTCTTACGAGGACCGCGATCGTAGTGCTTGCCCGGAGGCGCGTCCACGACCACGACCGCCGCCCCTTCGCGCGCCGCCTCCCGGCCCCCCCGCTCCCCGGCGGCGTAAACGGCGATCACGCTATCGTTTGCTCCTTGCCGCCAAAGAATTATATGTGTCGCCCCGCCGGACGGTCGCCGGCCCGAACGCAGCGACCACCCGGCGCCGTCTGGGAGAATTCACAGGGCGGCAAGATAGAATGTAGTAACTATAGGGTATTGGGCGAGAGATTCGCAGCTGGCGATCCGAACGAGAGGAAGAAGATGAGATATCGGAGACTCGGCGACACGGACATAAGTATCTCCGAGGTTGGCTTCGGCGTCTGGACGGTCTCGACCGGCTGGTGGGGCGAGGTCGACGACGAGCGGGCCGTGCGGCTCCTGAGAACGGCGCACGAGAGGGGCATCAACTACTTCGACACCGCTGACACCTACGGCGCAGGTCTTGGCGAGACGCTCCTCGCCGACGCCGGCTTCACCTCGGGGCACATGCGCGACGAGATCGTCATCTCGACCAAGATCGGCTACGACTTCTACAACCACACGGCACGCCGCGGCCAGCAGGAACGTCCCCAGGACTGGTCGGAAGGCTTCATCCGGTTCGCCCTCGAACAGAGCTTGAAGAGGCTCGATACGGACTACATAGACTTCCTGCAGCTCCACAACACGAAGATGGACGCCATCGAGAACGACGCCCTCTTCTCGCTCATGGAGGAGTTCAAGGCCGAGGGCAGGATCCGGGCCTACGGCGTCGCCCTGGGGCCGAAGATCGGCTGGCTCGAAGAAGGAGTCAAGGCGATGCGCGAGCGGAACGTCTCGGGCGTGCAGATGATCCACAACGCCCTCGAACAGGACCCGGGCCGCGGCCTGATTCGTGCCGCCCGCGAGACCGGTACGAGCCTCGTCGTCCGCGTCCCCCACTCCTCAGGCATGCTCGAAGGCAAGTACGACGAAAACACCACCTTCGCCAATAACGACCACCGCCGCCACCGCCCGAAGGAGTGGCTCCTCGACGGCCTCAAAAAGGTCGAGCAACTGAGTTTCCTGACGGAGTCCGGGGAGCGCACTATAGGGCAGGCGGCCCTGAAGTTCGTCCTCGCCTCGCCCGAGGTCGCCTCGACCCTGCCGAATATCTACGACGAAGCTCAACTCGAAGAGTTCGCCTCCGCCCCCGAGACGCCGGACCTTACCGGGGAGGAGCTCTCCCGCATCGAGGCGCTCTACGAGAACAACTTCGGCCTCGAACCCGCCGCGAGGAGGTAAAGGATGGCCGAGACGCAGACGCGGGGGCAGCAGGTACAGGAGGAGAAGCTCCCGGCCCAGTACATAAACTATCTTTTCTTCAAGCTAGACCCCGAGTGGCGACGCCTCCCCGACGAGGAGCGCGAGAAGGGCAAGGAGGAGTTCCTCAGGACCGTGGAGGAGCACTCGGGCGAGATGCTGCTGCGGTCGTTCTCCCTTATGGGCCTCCGCTCGGACGCCGACTTGATGCTGTGGCGCATAGGCTATGACCTCGACGCCTTCGAAGAGATGACCGCGGCCCTCCTCATGACCGGGCTCGGCAAGTACCTAAGCACTACCTACGCCTACTTCGGTCTCAGCAGGCGTTCGATCTACGTCGGCGAGCACACCCCGGGTTGGGAGAACCGCCGGTACATCATCCCCGGCGAGGGCGACTACCTCTTCGTCTACCCGTTCGTCAAGACGCGTGCGTGGTACCGCCTCCCCCTCGAGGAACGCCAGCGGATGATGAACGAACACATGCAAATAGGGCGCAAGCACTACCCGGTAAAGAACAACACCGCCTACTG
The DNA here is from genome assembly GCA_030448125.1 of Rubrobacteraceae bacterium. GTDB lineage: Bacteria > Actinomycetota > Rubrobacteria > Rubrobacterales > Rubrobacteraceae > Rubrobacter_F. The sequence continues at coordinate 11,714 of JAUJNO010000008.1, forward strand.
CTTCGGCATCGACGACTACGAGTTCATCCTCTCCTTCGAGGCAGAGACCCCCGAGAAGTTCCAGGACCTCATGATGGAACTCAGGGAGAGCGAGGCGAGCGCCTACACCGAACTCGACACCCCCATCTTCACCTGCCGCCGCCGCCCTTTGGAAAAAATTCTAGAAAATCTAGGATAGATACGGCGAATCGGGTAGCGCGGGAGCCTCGTACGAGAGTATAATTCCTCTCACGCACCAACCATAGCCGGAGGGCTTTTTCGGGCCTTCCGGCTAATGCGTTAGGCGAGCATTCTTTGCCTTCCCCCTCTTCCTGGACGCCGGTCTTCTATCTTGTATAATAATTCCGACATGATTACTAGGATTAACACTAACGCTGCTTCGCGGCCCACGGATCTCGTCGGGAACACGCCGCTTCTGGAGCTGCCGAGCATCTCGCGCGAGGTACCCGGGGTAAGAATTTTGGGCAAGGCCGAGTGGTACAACCCGGGCGGCTCGGTCAAGGACAGGCCCGCCCTGTGGATGATCCGGGACGGCGAGAAGAGCGGCGAGCTCGGCAACGGGAAGGTGATCCTCGACGCCACGAGCGGCAATACCGGGATCGCATACGCCTGGATCGGGGCCTCTTTGGGCTACAAGGTCAAGCTGTGCATGCCCAAGAACGCGAGCGAGGAGCGCAAGAAGATACTGCGCGCCTACGGCGTCGAGGTCGTGCTGACCGACCCGGGCGAGGGCTCCGACGGGGCCATCCGGGAGGCCAGGCGCCTGTATGGCGAGGACCCGGAGAGGTACTTCTACCCCGACCAGTACAAGAACCCGGCCAACCCGCGGTCGCACTATGAGTCGACTGCGCCGGAGATCTGGGAAGGGACCGACGGCGAGGTTACGCACTTCGTCGCGGGGCTGGGCACGAGCGGCACCTTCGTCGGGACCGCGACGCGCCTCAAGGAGTACAACCCGGAGATAAAGGTCGTCTCCTTCGAACCCGACTCGCCCTTTCACGGGCTCGAGGGCATGAAGCACATGGCCAGCGCTATAGTGCCGGAGATCTACGACCCAACCATCGCCGACCAGAACCTCGGCACCCCGACCGAGGACGCCTACGACATGGTCAAGCGCCTCGCGCGCGAGGAGGGCATCCTGGTCGGCATCTCCGCCGGTGCGGCGGTGGCGACGTCGCTGCGCGTGGCGCGGGAGCTGGAGTCGGGTGTGGTCGTCACCGTCCTGTGCGACAGCGCGGATAAGTACCTCTCCGAGAGCTTCTGGGAGGAATAGCCTTGCCGCTCAAGATAGGCGCGGGGGACGTGGGGCACATCCACGACCACGCGAAGGAGACCTACCCCGAGGAGTGCGCCGGGGCCCTGGTGGGAATGGACACCGGGGAGATGAAGGTCGTGGTCGACGTCTGGCGCGCCGAGAACACCCACGAGGACGAGCGCTCGCGGCGCTTCCTCATAGAGCCTTTAAAGATCAAGGAGTTCGAGGAGAGGGCCCAGGAGAGGGACATGGACGTGCTCGGGTTCTACCACTCGCACCCGGACCATCCGGCCGAGCCCTCCGAGTACGATCGGGAGCACGCCTGGCCCTACTACTCGTACGTCATCGCTTCGGTCGGCGCGGACAACGTCGAGGACATGCGCTCGTGGGTCTTGAAGGACGACCGGTCGGGCTACGACGAAGAGCCCATCGTAGGGTAGCGACGAAAAGGAGAATGTGAGATGCCGAAGGTCAAGATCCCCACGCCTCTAAGGCAGTACACGAGCGGCAACTCGGAGGTCGAGGTGGGCGGCGGCACCGCGGGCGACGCTCTGGGGAACCTCGTCGAGGAGCACCCGGATCTCAAGCAGCACCTGTACACCGGCGATGGCAAGCTGCGCTCGTTCGTCAACGTGTACAAGGGCGACGAGGACATCCGCTACCTCGACGGCCAGGACACCGAGGTCTCCCAAGACGACGAGCTCTCGATCATCCCCTCCATCGCTGGAGGGCGATGTAAGTAGTTTTAGAGCCACACCCATTTCGGGCGGGACCACGACCCGCCGCTTTCGACACTTTCAGCAAGAGGAGTTTCAGACCATGGAGATACGCAAGCCATTAGTACAATCGCCCAACGGGGCGGTCGATCTGTCCAACGAGGAGATCGCACGCTACAGCCGGCACCTGATCATGCCGGAGGTCGCCCTCGATGGGCAGAAGAAGCTGAAGCAGGCCCGGGTACTCACCATCGGGGCCGGGGGGTTGGGTGCGCCACTCGCCATGTACCTCGCGGCGGCGGGGGTCGGAACCCTGGGCATCGTGGACTTCGACGTCGTCGACGAGTCCAACTTGCAGCGCCAGATCATCCACGGTACCTCCGACGTCGGGCGTCCGAAGATGGAGAGCGCCCGCGACCGCATAAAGGACATAAACCCGAACGTCAACGTCGAGGGCTTCGAGGAGCCGCTCAGCAGCGAGAACGCGCTCGACATCTTCAAGGACTTCGACATCATCGTCGACGGGACGGACAACTTCCCGACCCGCTACCTGGTCAACGACGCGTGCGTGCTGCTCGGCAAGCCGAACGTGTACGGTTCGATCTTCCGCTTCGAGGGCCAGGCGAGCGTGTTCTACGCCGAGGAGGGCCCGTGCTACCGCTGCCTCTACCCCGAGCCGCCGCCGCCGGGGCTCGTGCCGAGTTGCGCCGAGGGCGGGGTCCTGGGTATCTTGCCAGCCGCTATAGGTACCATTCAGGCGACCGAGACCGTCAAGCTCATACTCGGGATCGGGGAACCCCTCATCGGGCGGCTTCTGCTCTACGACGCACTCGGGATGAGCTTCCGCGAGATGAAGCTGCGCAAGGACCCGAACTGCCCCGTCTGCAGCGAGAACCCGACCGTTACCGAGCTCATCGACTACCAGGAGTTCTGCGGGATACCCCAGGCCCAGGCCGCCGAGGCGGTCGCCGAACTGCCCGAGATCTCGGTCAGAGAGCTCAAGGAGAAGATCGACACGGGCGAGGAGGTCGCCATCATCGACGTGCGCGAGCCGCACGAGTACGAGGTAGCGAACCTCGAGGCCCAGGGCGCGAAGCTCATCCCGCTAGGCGAGCTGCCGAATCGTCTCGCGGAGCTGAACCAGAACGACGAGGTCGCCGTCCACTGCAAGACCGGCGGCCGCAGCGCGAAGGCCGTCAAGCTCCTGCAGGACGCGGGCTTCGGGAACGTCTACAACGTCAAGGGCGGCATCACCGCCTGGAGCGAGGAGATAGACCCGAGCGTCCCCAGGTACTAAGAGTAAGCAGTTCGGGGCGAGGGCCGGTCTTCGGCCCCCGCCTTTTTGTTTGCGAGCGGCGGATGTTTGCGCGGACGGAGGAGCTAAGCGTGAGCCGTCGCGCGAAGCGGTACTACTACAGGTATTCGTCGAACCAGCCCAAAGTGTTGGACCAGGCTTCCTCGGCGGCCTCCGGGTCGAACCGCTCGCCCGTATCGTTGAAGAAGGCGTGGTTGGCGCCGTCGAAGACTATCATCTCGTAGGTCTTTTCGGCTTCGGCGAGAGCTTCTTCGAGGTCGGGTTGTTGGTCGGTGATGCGCGTGTCTTCTTCGCCGTAGATGCCCAGTACGGCGGCCTGGATGTTCGGTACATCCTCTAGCGGCGGGTTGGGTCCGTAGAAAGAGACCGTAGCGCTCACCCTCGGTTCCCGGGTAGCCAGGCGCCAGGCCTGGCCGCCCCCCAGCACCACCCGACGCCGCCGATACTCCCCTCCTGGACGTAGGGCTGCTGCTCCAGCCACGTTATGCTCGACTGCATGTCGGAGATCACACCCTCCTGATCCAGCTCGGAGATGGCGGTCGTGGTCTCCGACTCGTCGGCGAATTGGGCGGTGCCACCGGTGCGGGAGAGCATATCCGCGGCGAGCCCCACATAGCCGACCTTGGCGAAACGCCGGGCCACGTCGCGGATGTGCTCGGTCAGGCCACGATTCTCGTGGATCAAGAGTATCGCGGCGAAGGGCCCCTCGCCACTGGGCTGGGCCAGATAACCCTGTATCGTGCCATCCTCGCCCGGGACCTCGACCTCGCTCACCTCGATATCGGGGTCGTCGGGCTCTACCGTGACGCCGCTGGTGCCGCTCTCGGGCACGGGGGCCTCTTCTTGCTCCTCGTTCCCGGCCTCCGGGGTGCCGCAGCCGAGCGACGCGAGCAGGGTAGGGCTCACGACCGTTACCCCGAGGATACGGCCGACCGTCTTGATCATGTGCCGCCGGGACATGCGGCCTTCTTCGTACTCCTCGACCATCTCTTCGGCCAGGTACCGCTTGAGCCTCTGAACGTCGTCCAAGACCGCGTCCTCCTCTCCCACCAGGGTTCGCCACAAAACCGGCGCTATCGTAGCATGCGAGACCAAACCCTCACCGAACACGAAAGAGCCGGCGAGAGAGGGTCCGTGGGAGGCGGGCGAGTTGCCGGACGGCCCGTTCGATGATCCACCACGGCGCGGCGAGGGCGGCCTCGAGCGGCCCACGCGGTAACGCCGCTCGCCAGAGCGTACAGGCGACCACGGCGAGCAGCATAAACGCCCCGACGGTGAAAAATGCCTCCGGGACCGTCTCGCGCTTGAGCAGATCCGGGTAGGCGTCGAGCAGCAGCAGGTGACCCACGTAGACGGTGAGCGCCAGCTGGCCGGTGGCGACCAGCGGCCACGTCGCCCGCGGCAGCCGGTTGGCAAGCAGCAGCATCCCGCCGAGCACCGCGCAGGCCGAACCGATCGCCCCCAGCATCCACAGCGGCATCTGGCTGTGCGGCTCGTCCGCAAGGAGGTTGGTGAACACGGACGCGCCCGGTTCCTCGAGCGTTCCGCCGAACGCCGTTGAGAACCCGTCGGCAGCGAGCGCCGCCGCCACGGCGACCACCGTCCCAATGCCGAGCAACCACCAGCGCACCGGCGCCGCCGCCAGGTTCCGTCGCCCGATCCACAGCCCGACGAGCAGCGGAGCCGCCCAGGTTACCAGCGGGTATTTCCCCGCGAGCAGTAGGTCGCGGGCTACCTTACCGGCTGAGTCGTCGAGCGTGGCCGGGCCGTTAATGAACCACTCCGGCGCTGCCAGTACGCCCCAGAGGTAGACGAGCGGACCACCGACGAGCACGGCGGCCCCGCCCGCCAGCAGCCATCGGTTCGGGAGGGTGAGGACGAGCGCCGCGAACAGGAAGTAGATCGCGTAGTACTGCAGGATCACGAAGGCTCCGTGGTCGAGCTGCTGCAGCCATAGTCCCAGCGGAAGCAGCAGCGCCCCCCGGAGAACCAGCCGCCCGCGAGCAAGAAGAGCCGGCCGCCGAACCGGCCGCCCGCGCGAGTGATCGCCGGCTACGCCACCGCCGACGAGCAGCGCCACCCCTACCCCGGCGAGCAGCGCGAAGAGCACGGAGGCACGCCCGTGAGAGACGCCGTAGAGGTTGCCAAGGAAGGTGTCGGGCCTCGGGTTGGGCCCGAAGTGGATCATGACCATGCCAAGCACCGCGATCGCGCGGGCCGCGTCGACGCCGCGTAGCCGCCAGCGAGGCCGACGGGAGGCCGCGGATTTGGTCTCGGGGATGCCGGCCGCGGGACGACCGTTCGCCCCGCCGTCGCTCACCACTCTTTGATCCATGCCGGTAAGCGTAGCACGAAGAGTTCCGAAACCACCTTTGGGCGCCCGCGGGACGATCTCTCGATGCCCTTTGAACCGGGACTGGCGCGTCGAACACCTCGAGGAGTAGCGAACGAAGTACCGGAAGTTGGGACAGAACGGCCCACGGTCTCGGCTTCGAACCCGGCAGGATAGGCACGCCGCCGGGTCTGTACGGCGTGTGGCGCGCTGCGCGAGCTCTCCGAGCCTGCGTGACAGGGGCAACCCGGCCTCGTGGTAGCATGGTCGGACGCCGTGACCAGGATCGGAAACGCGACGCGGTGATCCGAGGAGAAAGGTGGAGAAGTTGTTCCCCAACGGTAAGAAGCCGACCGTGGTCTTCGCCGGGGGCGGTCACGCGCAACTTTACTCGCTGCGGCGGACACGGGAGCTGGTGAAAGACGGCCTCGACGTGGTGCTCGTCAACCCCAGCCGGTTTCTCTACTACTCAGGCATGGCCCCGGGGCTATTGTCCCGAACCTACCGCCCAGAGGACGCCCGCATAGACGTCAGGCACCTCGTGGAGAAGGGCGGCGGTCGCTTCGTCGAGGACCGGGTAAAGGGGATCCGGTCGAAAACCAGGGAGGTCGTCCTCGAGGGCGGGGCTTCGATCCGCTACGACGCGATGTCGGTGTGTCTGGGCAGCGGCGTTCCGGGCGAGAGCCCCGGCGTAACGAGAGACTACCTCGTCCCGGTGAAGCCGGTCGAGAACATAGAGAGCCTGCGCCGGAAGCTGCGGAGCCTAGAGGAGAACGAGTCGGACCAAAAACGCAAAGTGCTGGTCGTCGGCGGCGGTCCGGCGGGCTGCGAGGTGGCGTGCAACGCGAGGAGGGTCTTCGAGGAGCACGGGATAAACGGGCGCATCGTCATCGCCGAAGCGGGCGACGCCCTGCTCGAGTCGGCGCCGGGAAGGGCGCGGAGAAAGATCGAGGAGTTCCTGCGCTCGCGAGGGGTAGAGGTCCTGCTCGGCTCGGAGGTCGTGGGGATAGAGGAGGGCGTCGCCCATACCGGAGACGGCCGGAAGATAGGGTTCGACGTGGCCGTTTTGGCGGTCGGCATCAAACCTCCGGAGATCTTCCGTGAATCGGGGCTCGCCACCGGAGATGACGGTGGCCTGTGGGTGAACCGTTACCTGCGGAGCATCAGCGACCCGCGCATCTTCGGCGGCGGAGACTCGGTCGCCTTCCGCGGGGAGGCGCTGAGGAGGCTCGGGGTCTTTGCTATCCGCCAGGGGCCGGTGCTCTTCCACAACCTCCGGGCCGTTCTAAAGGGTGAGCCGCTGAAGGAATTCAAACCCCAGAAGTCTTACCTCTACGTCCTCAACCTCGGCGACGGGACGGGGCTCGCGATCTACGGCCCGCTCGTCTGGCGGGGCGCGGCGGCCTGGAAGCTCAAGAGCTACATCGACAGGAAGTTCGTAAAGGAGTACCAGTACCCGGAGGACGAGCTGGGCGAGGCGGGGACATACTCCGAGCAGCTCCCGGCGAAGGATGCGGCCAGCCTGGAGGTGGATTCCGGCTCCCCGGCGGGCACGAACGGCGAGAGTGCAGCGCCGGGTAGCCGGAGCAGCGAAACCCGACGACCGTCTGTTCTGTAGATATCTACCGGATGCGCGTGCCCTGTTGCACTCCCCTCCACGGCTGTAGCAAACCACGGGCCGGAGGCCAGGTGAAGAGAGGAACTTTCGCGTGAACTCAGAAGGTGGACCCGCGGGCCGCGACAACGACACCGTCAGGATAGAGACGTTCAGCGACGGGGTGTTCGCCATCGCGATCACGCTGCTCGTGCTGGAGATACGGGTGCCGGAGGTCGAGGAGGGCCATACGCTGGCCGGCGAGCTCCTCGGGTTGTGGCCGTCGTACCTGGCCTATGCGCTCAGTTTCCTGGTCATCGGCACGATGTGGGCCAACCACCACAACAGGTTCCGCTACATCGCGCGCTCGGACCACGTCCTGCTCTTCATCAACACCCTTCTCTTGATGTGCATGGCATTCATCCCGTTCCCCACGGCGTTGCTCGCGGAGTACGTGCTGGGATCGGACGAGGAACGTACGGCGGCGGCCGTACTTTACGGCGGCACCCTCGCCGTGACGGCGGTCTTCTTTACACTACTCTGGCTCTACGTCGCCACGAACCACCGTCTGGTGCAGAGGGATCTGGACTCACGTCTGCTCCGGTCGATGACGCGGCGGTACGTGATCGGGGTGTTGCTCTACGCCGTCGCCTTCGCGCTCGCGTTCGTCAGCGTGGCGGGGAGCCTGGCCCTGATCCTGGCGCTCGCCCTGCTCTTTGTCCTGCCCGAGCCGGGCGAACACCGCCTCGATGGCCGTGCCGACGAGGACGCAGAGGCAGCGGCTCCGGAGGTTCAATCCGTCGAGGGACCCGGCAAAGGCTAGAAGCGTTTCTTACGCGGGGCTGTGGGCTTCTTCGGATCCTCCTGGCGAGCGTACTTCGAGGCGCCGATGTGGAGCGTCGGGTAGAGGATCAGGGCGAGCGGGATCGGGAGCCAGAAGTTGAAGAGGCGGTAGCCGAGGACGGGGATGGCCGCCTCGTAGCCGACGCCGAGCAGGGCCAGGGTGGCGAGCATGGTCGCCTCGAAGACCCCGAGGCCGCCGGGGGTCAGAGGGAGAGACCCGAAGGTCGTCGCCACCCCATAGGCCACGAGCAGCTCTATAGGGTCCACGCTCACGCCGAAGGCCAGGAAGATGATCAGGAGGCACAGAGCGTCGAAGCCCCAGTAGCCGAGGGCGAGCACGCCGAGCCTGATCGCCACCAAAGGATGTCCGAGGAGCTGCTCGCGCAGCGCGCGCGCCTCCATCTTGAGGTTCACGACGATCCTGGCGGCCCACACCTCCGTCCTCTTTCGGGACCAACTCCTCCTGCGAAACAGCCGGCCCAGAGCGTAGAAGAATCCGGCCATGAGGCGTTTGGCCGTGAGAGGCCGCAGGTAGGCCAGGTAGCCCAGGAGGACCAGGCACAGCGTGAGGACAAAGACGACGAGCGCGGCCGTCGTCGTCGCCCGGCCGAGGGCGTGATCCAGGGTGAGGTACAGCAAGCTCCCGAGGAAGATGACCCCGAGGGTCCCGTAGACGAGCAGGGAGATGGTCGCCACGGTGAGCCCTATACGCGTGGGTCTCAAGCCGCGCGACCTCAGCCCGGTGTAGGTCACGGCCGCCGCCGAGCTTCCCCCGCCCGGCAGCACGCGGGCGGCCCCGTGCTCGGCGAGGGTCAGCCGGAGCATGAACCAGCGCCCGAGGCCCACCCGCCGCCTCTTCGCGGAGGGGACGATCCCCGCCGCCGCCCCCGTCGAGCGCCCGAGCAGCTCGGCGTAACACATCTGGCTCGCAAGGATGGCCAGGAACGCCGCCGCGATCAAAGGCCCCGACGAATCCGAAACGAGGACGAGCGAGCGCTCTATCCCCGGTATCTGCGGCAGGATGAGATGCAGCGCGAGCCCGAGAGAGGCCAGGTACAACACGCTCCTCAAGAGCGTCCTACGCACCACTCCCCCAACACGAACCACGACGAGCCACGAGGATCATCCGCGCAAAGGCAGCCGGTTCGGAAAGTAATACAAGCACCCCGCAAGTTTAAAAGACGAAGGCGGGATCGGCACGGATTCTCTCCCGCGCCGGACAAGGTAGACGCCGGCGAGTAGTATCACCGCGCCCGGGATCTCGTCGTAACCGAAGCCCTCGCGAGGAAGCGGCGGCACGAAGCCCAAGACGTGTTTACCCGCGACGAAGTTAGTCCCAAATAAGAAGACCGTCAAGAGCAAAGAGAGCTCGACGAAGAGGGTGGCGCGCTCGCCCTCTCTGGACCCGCAGCGGCCACGCCCCGTATCAGCCCCCAGGCTAACGGATAAAGTCCATGCCCTTCTTCAGACTCCGTACATAGGCGGCGATGAGCCTGGCGCAACTCGTCAGGTCTTCGAGGGCCACGGTCTCGTTCGGGGAGTGCATGTAGCGGTTCGGCGCCGATACGAGACCCGTGGCTATCCCCGCGCGGGTGAACTGTATAGCGTCCGCATCCGTGCTGGTCGAGCGCGAGTCGGCCTCCAGGGTGTAGGAGATCCCCTCCCCCTCCGCGGTGTCGATGAGACCGTCGGTAACGACGGGGCTCAGGTTCGCGGCCCGCGTTATGACGGGACCGGAACCCAGGGCGTGATCTCCGTGCTCGTTCTTGGGGATGCCGGGGGTGTCGGTCGCGTGGGTGACGTCCACGGCGATGGCCGCCTCGGGGTCGAGGCCGAAGGCGGCACCGCGCGCCCCGTAGAGCCCTATCTCCTCCTGCACGCTCGCCACCGCGACGACCTCCGCCGCCAGGCCGTCCTCCTCGGAGAGGAGCCGGAGCGCCTCGAGGACGACGAACGCGCCCATCCGGTTGTCCAGAGAGCGGGAGGCAATACGACCGTTCGGCAGCTCGAGGACGTCCTGATCTATGACCGCGACGTCACCGACCCGGACCCTCTCCTTCGCCTCGTCACCGTCTTTTGCGCCGATGTCGATCCAGAGGCTCTTTATCTCGGAGACCTTTTTGCGCTCGTCGGGCTCCATAACGTGGATGGCCTTCTTGCCGACGCTCCGGGGACCTCGCCGTTCTTCGTCTGCACGAGGACCCTCTGCCCCACGAGAACCTGCGGGTCCCACCCACCGACGCCCTGGAAGCGGAGGAGCCCGCCGTCTTCGACGTGGGTGACCATCAACCCGATCTCGTCTATGTGCCCGGAGAGCATTACCCTGGGCGCACCGCCCCCGCCCAGGGTGGCGAAGGAGTTGCCCATCCTGTCGCCCCGGACCTCGGCGAACTTCTCCGCCTCGGTCCGCCAGGCTTTGGCGGCGGCGCCCTCGTTGCCGCTCGGCCCCGGTATCGAGAGCAGGTTCTTCAAGAATTCGTACGATGCGTCTCTCATGCGTTCCCTTCTAAGGTTTGAGGTGTGTTGGGATGTCCGGCGCGTCCGCTTAAGAGGTTACTCGAAGACGAAGGGTGCTGCTCTCCATCTCGCGCCCGTCGTCGCCGATGAGCAGGTAGGGAATGGCGAGATCGAAGGGCTCGGAGAACGGGTTGGGGTGCAGGCGCAGGGTACCCCGATCCTCCCACACGGGCTCGAACTCCTGCCCGTCGAGCACGAAACCCTCCGGGTAGGGCGGCGGGTGTTCGTTCTGGCCCGGCTCGTTGAGGCACACGAACAGGGACAGCCCATCGCACAGCTTGAGGAAGCGCAGGTTGTACTCCAGGCTCTCCAGCTCCTCCCCGGACATCGCCGCCTGGAGCCCGCGCTGGCGCGAGAGCTCCGCCTCCCCGAACCGCGCCTCCGCCTCGCTCTTCGAGCGGCGTACGAGCGTCTCGTAGTGCATGCTGCACAGGCACGCCGCGTAAGGGTCCTCCGCCTCCAGGAGATCCAGGCCCGCAGCGTAAGCCCGGACCTTCGGCTCCGACGGGTAGTCCATGAAGGAGTAGGGGCGGCCGGCCTCCTCGTTCCAGCGCACGACAGCGTCCGGTCCCTGCCAGGCTACGTCGTGTTGCGCTACGGCATAGAGGGTGGGCTCGAGCGGCCACGGCTTCCTCGCCCAGTGCCGCGCGAACTCGCCGGAGGCAAGGGCGTGGTCGTGCTGCTTGACGAGCAAGAACGAGCCGGGCTGTTCGCGAACGATCACGGTTTAATATTCTACCCGTCTCCGCCACATCGAGCGCCCCGATCACGGGCTTCCGCGATCAAAGCGAGCTCGTCGCCGCGAATGCCTGGCAACTCGTTGCTAGAGGACCGTCCGCCGGTCGACGGCGAGGGGCGAGAGAAGGGCGCCGTCTTCGAGGAATGCGTCCTGGGCCTCGTCGAAGAGGTCTTCGGGCACGGTGGCGAGTAGTAGAGCGAAGCCGGCGGGGAAAGAAGCCTCCCATTCTTTCGCCAGGCGCTCGGGCATCCCGAGACGCAAGAGCCTCTTCTCGACGTGTGGACGGCGGTGGTAGATGACGAGGCCGACCACGGCGGCGACGGTAAGCACCGCCTGCACCACGAGCCCAGTCCACAGGTGAACGACCCCCATGAGGAAGCTCACCGTCGAGGCCGAGAAGAAGGTGCTCGCGAACTCGAGCCACTGCCGGCGCGAGAGGCTGCTCTCCACGCTCCCCACATGGGCCTCGGGGAGGACGGCCCGCGCGAGGCGCTCGTCCCGCCGTCGCGCCAGCACGACCACGGAGTCGGGCGCGAGGTCCAGAGCGTCGAGCCGGTCTCCGAGGCTCTTTAGCGTCCGGGCGTCCGGTACGACGGCTCCAACGGTGTAGTAGCGCGGAATTGCCATACGGACTTTCTACCGCACCCGCCACCGGGCGCAGGTGTGCGGCTTCACGCCGGGGTCAGGTCAGGGCCAGGGCCGCGGCGGCGGTCGCCGTCCCGATGAGGAGGCCGGCGAGCACGTCGAAAGGGTAGTGGACGCCCAGGTAGACGCGCGAGAGGGCGACGAGGAAGCCCGAGAGCAGGAGGGCGGGGGCGAAGGACGGGTAGATCGCGGAGAGGGTTATGGCGCCGGCGGCGGCGGTCGCGGAGTGACCGGAGGGGAAGGAGCTCGAAGAGGGAGTCTTTATGAGGGGGGCTATCCCGGCGTCGTGGATAAAGGGACGGGCGCGGTCGAAGAGGTACTTGGCACCCTCAGCTACCATCCAGGAGATCGCCACCGCCGCCCACGGGATGAGGAGGTTGTAAGGTTTGAGGCCGGTCGTCAGGAAGGCCAGGAAAGCGAACACGCCCCACAGGGCGCCTGCCCTCCCGGCGACGGTAAAGGCGCGCATAACCGGCGTCAACGGCGCCCACTTCGCGTGGAAGATCGCCCGGAACAACGCCCGGTCAGCGTCCCGGATGCTGGATACGAGGTTCTTCAAAGCCGATCCTTATCAGATGTTGGACCGCGACAAACCGCGATATTTTAGATCAGGGTTTGTGAAGCGGCAATCGGCAGAGGGACGACGCGTGGCTTCAGGTATCTTCCCTTTGACCGCCTTCCGCAGTGTACCCGGACAGGGAGGTCTTGGCCCCGGACTTGGACCCCATGACCTGCCCGTAGTTGAGCAGCGCGACCAGGACGACCCCTCCTATGGTATTCCCGAGCGTGGCCGGCACCAGGAAACCGCCCAGGTACTCCAAAAAGGAGACCTCGCCGGCGAAGACGCTTATCAAGACCTCCGAGGAGCCGGCTATGCAATGAACCAGACCACCGGCGGGGATGAGGAAGGCCAGCACGTAGATAATGACCGCCTGGGAGATCGTGTCCCTGGAGGCGGCTACCAACCAGGCCATGAGCGCCACCAGCCAGCCCCCGACGACGGCCTTGAGGGTCATGTTCCAGAACCCGTGATCCAGCTTCCCGGCGACCTCGTCGAACAGAACCTGAAAGGCGGGGGGTGGCAGTACTTCCCCGTAGACTACCGTGACGGCGAACAGTATCGAGCCGATGATGTTGGCGACGAAGATCACCACCCAGAGCCGGAGCATGTTCGGCAGGGCGCCGAAGTTGGTAAGCACCACGGCCACCGGGGTGACGGTATTCTCGGTATAGAGTTGCGAGCGGCCCAGGATGACGATGAGGAACCCTATCGGGTACAGCAGCGCTGCCGCGAGCCCCACGCCGCCGGTCAACGCCCCAACCACCCCCAGGGCCACCGCGGAGAAGGAGATGTTCAGCCCGGCCGCCAGGCCGCTGAACCCGAGCCCCACGCTGGCCCGGCCTAGCTCGTCATTTCCGTCATCGACGACCGCCTCGAGTATCTCCCCGGGCTTCTTGAGGTCTCCCACTATCGCTCTCTCCTATGAAGTCGGATAAAACGAATATCATACCAAAGGCCCGCGAAAGTATCGGCGGTCGGTATCATCAGCCTCGCCCCTACCGTTCGCGTTCTCCCATGTAGAATGAGCCCCGGCAAAAGATCACGCAGAAGGAGCGTAAGAAACGTGGATCGAGAGATCGTCAAGAGGATAGTGGAAGAGGCCCGCGGCGAGGAGGCGAACCTCGTGGTCTGGGACAAGAGGGACACCTTCACCGTGGAGCCCAAAGCGGAGATCTCCGTCGAGGAAGACTACCTGAAGGTAACCATGGAAGACGGCAAGGCGACCCTCTACGTCGAGTACGGCTGGATCTACAAGCTCGTCGTCGAGAAGGAGCGCGCCGGCGGCCGTACCGGCGCCCGCGCGGGCTTCGGCACGACCTTTAGCTAGGCTTCGATCACCCGCGTTCCGTCCGGGCGGCTCACGATGGCCGTCCGGGCGAGACCGACGAAGAGGCCGCACTCCAGAGCCCCGGGGATGCGTTTTATCTCCCGTTCGAGTCCCGCCGGGTCCGGGATGGAGGCAAACCGACAGTCGGCCGTGTAGTGCCCCCCGTCGGTGACGAACGGGTTCTTCCCTTCCGTCCGGTCCATCCTGAGCTCGGGCTCGCATCCCAGAGAAGCCAGGTACCGCAAGGTGGCCTCCCAACCAAAGGGCTCGACCTCAACGGGCAAGGGACCCTCGCCCAGAGAGCCGACCAGCTTCGACCCGTCCGCCACGACGACGAGGCCGAGGGCGCCGGTGGCGTGGGCCACTATCTTCTCCCTCAGTAAGGACCCGCCGCCACCTTTGATGAGAGCGAGGCCGGGTCCGATCTCGTCCGCGCCGTCTATAGTAACCACGGGCCGCGCCTCCGCCAGCGTGACGAGCGGGACGCCGACCTCTCCGGCCAGAGCCACCGTTTGCGCCGAGGTCGCCACGCCCCGAACGTCTTCGAGGTCCCCGTCCGCGATAAGTTTCCCGAGCCTGCGGACCACGAAAGCGGCTGTCGAGCCGGTCCCGAGCCCCAGGACCATCCCGCTCTCGACGTACTCCGCAACCGCCCTCTCAGCGGCGATGCGCTTCAACTCCTCCAAAGATCCTCCACCCGGCGGCTCCTCCTGGTAGCTGTGCTCGCTCTACTGCTCATTGGGTTGGTCGCCGACGGTAAGCGTAACCTCCCGGGGCTCCTCCCCTGGGGTAACGACGGTGAGGGTCAGCTCGTCGCCGGGCTTCGTGGAGTTGACGACCTGGCTCAGGTCGTCCGGGGTCACCACGCGCTCGCCCTCGACCTCCGTGACCACGTCCCCTAAAGGCACCGTCAGGCCCGCGATCTCCTCCTCGCGCTCTTCGCCCCCTCTGAGGCCCGCCTCATCCGCCGGACCGCCCTCGGAGACTTGCCTGATTATCGCCCCGCTCTCCGGGAGGTCGTACTCCTCCGAGAACTCCTCGCTTGACACGCCCGAGTAAACCGCCAGATCCTGAATGCCCACCGGTAGCATCCTCACGCCTATGTAGCCGTGCTCGACCCTGCCCGTCTCGATGATCTGCTCGGCCACGCTCTTGACCGTGTTGATCGGGACCGCGAAGTTTAGCCCCTGGGAGACGACGCCGAACCCGGGGGCGGCGGCGGTCAGGGAGTTGACCCCTATGACCTCTCCCTGGGCGTCGAGCAGGGGACCGCCGGAGTTGCCGGAGCTCAGGGCCGCGTCCGTCTGCACCGCCCCGCTTATGGTGTAGCCGTTGGGCGCGTCTATCGGCCTCCCCAGGCCGCTGACGATGCCGGTCGTGACGCTGATGCCGACGTTCAAGGGGTTGCCGACGGCGATTACCGGGTCACCCACCCCGACGGAGTCCGAATCCCCGAGCGTCAGCGGTATCAGGGTCTCCTCCGGAGCCTCGACCCTCAATACCGCAACGTCCGTGGAGGCATCCTCACCCACCACCTCGGCCACCTCCCTCGCCCCGCTGGAGAAGCGCACCGACACGCTGTTCGCCCCCTCCACGACGTGCTGGTTGGTGACGACGTATCCCCTCTCGTCGATAACGAATCCCGATCCCCCGCCGGGGCCGATGCTCTCGGAGCTCACGTCCACGGTCACCACCCCCGGGCCATCCCGAGTGTATACCTCGCGTACCGACGGCCCATCCCCCCCACCGGGGTTCACCCCTTCCTCCGGCGTGGCCTGTCGCGCCTCGTTGACCGACAAGTCTCCGGGACCTTCCCCGAGACTCAAAACCCCCAGGTAAAAGAAACCCGCGGCGATCAGCCCGCCGATAATCGCCGAGACAAACGCCGTAAATGCAGTCTTCAGAACGCTTCCTCTCCGTAGCTTCTTCTCATTATATTCACGCGTATTCGGTACTGATGTTATTGACGTTCCACCCGTTTATCCTCCACTCGCCGTTCTCGTACACGAGCGTCCAGGTTCCTGCGTTTCGCTCCGTCCGGTTGGTGTGCCTGGCAATGGTCACGCCCGTGACGGTCGCCGCGTTGCCGGAGACCTCGGTCGTGGTGGGTCCCTCTGCCCATTCGATGCCCCGAAGGGTGAAATACGTGTTCTGGAACCGATCCTGCTCCGGGAAATGTATCTGCCGCCATTCCGGGGTCATGAGTCCAGAGGATCTTCCAAAATCTTTGTCGACGGCGGCCTGGTAGAACTCTCGCACCACCTGCGCCGGATCTTCCTCCGACGAGCCGCCGGCGGCACCGCTCGTGCCGGCATCGCCCGTGCTGGTATCCTCCCGTTCGTTCTCGGCCGAGGTTTGGCCTCCGACATTTGCCGCGGGCTGGGCGTCCTGGCCCTCCGCGTCGTCCGGGGAGTTCGTCTGCTGGCTCTCTTCTTGCGGGGCTTGCGCCGTCCCGGGATCTCCGTCCCCGAGCGTCGTCGCCGCGTACGCGGCGACACCCAGCAAGACCAGGAGCAGCGCGGTGGCCGCAAGGATGGCCGGACCGCGCCTCCACCAACCCCGGTCGCCTTCGCGCAGCGCGCCACCGGGGGGCGGTTTCGCGGTGGGAGCCTCCGACGAGTACGAGCGGGTGCGTCCCATCGCGGGAAGGCCGGTGGGAATCGAAGACGTTTTGGCGCGGGCGGACCGGGAGGTGCCGGCCGCGACGGCCGCGTCGAGGAGCCGATCGTGGACCCCCTCGGTGGTCGGGCGGTGGTCGGGGTCCTTACGGACACAGTCGAGGATGATGGCTTCGACCTCGTCGCTCAAGTTTGCGCCCAGGACGCTCGGTATGGCTGGTTCTTGGGAGACGTGCTGGCTCGCGACCTCTATGGGTGTGCCGGTGAACGGCGTCTGGCCTACCGCGGCCTGGTAGAGGGTCACCCCCAAGGAGTAAACGTCGCTCTTCGGGGTGACCTTCTCGCCCTTGAGCTGCTCGGGCGAAGAGTAGAGGGCGGTGCCGAGGTAGGAGCCCGTCTGGGTCGCCGTCGTCGCGTCCAGGGCGCGGGCGATGCCAAAGTCGGTCAGCTTTGAGCGGCCACGGGAGTCGATAAGGACGTTGTGCGGCTTTATGTCCCTGTGAATAACGCCCTTCTCATGGGCATGGACGAGCCCCGAAGAGACCTCGGCCCCGAGCCGCGCCAGCCTGGCGTTTTCGAGCCGGCCCTCTCCGTCGATTACGGTCTTCAGGTCGCCGCCAGGGACGTATTCCATGACTATGTACGAGACCTCTCGCCCCTCTAACTCGCCCTCGCCCGCGCCATAGACCGTCACGATGTTCGGGTGGGAGAGCTTGGCGGCAGTGCGGCCCTCACGCCGGAAGCGATCGCCTATATCCGTACCCTCGTGGCCGTGGTTAAGGATCTTGACGGCCACGGCCCGGTCCAGGACCTCGTCCCTGGCGAGGAAGACCCGCGCCATGCCGCCCGCCCCGATCTCGCGCTCAAGTACGAACCTTTGTGCGAACCTCGTCATGTGGCTGATTATAGCGGGCATACAACACCGGCATGCCACCCACTACCGGGCCCTAGAAGCACCCCGGAAAGCTCAGGCGTTGCCCTCCACAAAGCGGTCCAGCTTCCACTCCCCGCCCTCGTTGACACACTCCCAGGTCCCCGTGACCAGCTTCGCCCCCCCGGTGCGGAACTCCCGGACCCGGAACGCGACCCTCGCCGTGTCGTTCCCCGAAAGCTCGGCGCTAGGCATCTGTACAAAGTACACGTCCCAGAGGATGCTCAACTGCTCTCGCTGCGCCCAGTTCTCCTTGGAGCCCACCTCATTCTTGAGGCGTTGGGAGAGGTGCGCCCACGAAGCATCGACGTTCCTGTACGAATTTTTGATGTACAGATCGTAGACCGCCTCCTCGGCTTTACTCGGGGGCGGGGCGGGAGCGGAGGCGACGGGCGCGGTCGTGATCTCTACTTCGGCGGTCGCAGCTTCGGCAGCCGTATCTTTGGCGGAGGACTCCGCAGTCTCCCGTGGCTGTTCTGTTTCCCCGGAGCCCAAGTTCAGCAGCGAGAGCGGGCCCACGACGGCGACGAGGGCCAGCAGGAGCAGCGCGACGGCCCCCGCGGCGAACGCCGGCCGCCGGTTCCGTCCGAAGGTCTGGTGGGAGGTCCGCGCCGGCTCCACCACCGTACGCTCCGAGGCTCCGGCGGAGTTCGAGCGGTTCCTCAACCCCTGGGCAACGGTCTCGATGCCCTTTGCCGCCCCGCTCGCGATCCCGCCGACACCCGCTGCCTCCGCGAGGTTCCTCGTAGTCTCGCCCAAAGAAGGCGCGGGCCTTACGGCGCCGGAGGTCATGGCGCTCAAGCGAAGCAGCCGCTCTTGCAGCCCGGCTGCATCCGGGCGGTCGACGGGGTCCTTAGCGAGGCAGGCGAGGATGAGCGCTTCGAAGGGTTCGCTCAAAGCTGCCCCCCGCGTCCGGGGTGGAGCCGGCAGCTTCGTCAGCTGCTGGTTCGCCACCTCTATTGAGCCGCCGGAGAAGGGCGGCTCGCGGGTCGCCGCTTCGTACAGGGTGCATCCCAAAGAGTAGACATCGCTCTTCGGTGTGATCTCTCTTCCCCGCAACTGCTCGGGCGACGAATAAGACGCCGTGCCGAGGTAGGAGCCCGTCTGCGTGGCAGGGGTCGCATCCAAAGCCCTGGCGATGCCGAAATCTCCCAGCTTCGGGCGGCCGTACTCGTCGATAAGGATATTCTGGGGCTTTATGTCACGGTGAATGATGCCCTTCTCGTGAGCGTAAGCCAGTCCGGAAGCGACGTCGCCGCCTATCCGCGCGAGCTCCTTCTCGGCGAGCGGCCCCTCCGTATCGCCCTTCGCGTCGATCAGGCCTTTCAAGTCACCGCCGGAGACGTACTCCATGACGATGTAATAGACCTCGCGGCCATCGAGCTCGTCCTCCCCGGCGTCGTAGACCTGGACTATGTTCGGGTGGGAGAGACGAGCGGCCGTGCGGCCCTCGCGCCTGAAGCGGGCGCCTACCTCGGAGTCCTCGAAGCCGCCCTTCAAGACCTTGACAGCCACGGGCCGATCCAGGACCTCGTCTTTGCCGAGGAGGATTACCGACATGCCACCGGAGCCGATCTTGCGCTCGAGTGCGAACCTACCACCGAGACGTCTCACAGAGGGCCTCCTCCGCGGCCCGAGGCTACTAGAGAACCTCCCGGCCCATCGCGCTCGCGAAGGGTTGCAAGGCCTCGCGTAAGCCTAGAAGCGCCTCGACGGGGAGGGCCTGCTCCGCGTCGCACAAAGCCTCCTGGGGATCGTGGTGACTCTCCACGATCAGGCCGTCCGCCTCCGCCGCCACGCTCGCCTTGCTAAGCGGTATCACCAGGTCCCGCCGACCCGCCGCGTGCGATGGGTCCACTATAACCGGTAGGTCCGTCAGCCTCTTGGCCACTATCACCGCCGAGAGATCCAGCGTGAAGCGCGTCGCCGTCTCGAACGTCCTTATCCCTCGCTCGCACAGGACCACGTTCTCGCTGCCCTCTTTAGTGATGTACTCCGCCGCCAGCAGCCACTCCTCGACCGTCGCCGAAAAGCCGCGCTTGAGGATCACGCCGTGGTCCGTCCCCGCGATAGCGGCCCCGATGCGCTTGAGGAGGGAGAAGTTCGCCATGTTGCGGGCGCCTATCTGGATGACCTGGGCGTGCTCCATGACGAGCTCTATCTCGCTCGCGTCCATGACCTCGGTCACGCCCTTGATGCCGAGCTCTCCGGAGACTTCGGACATTATCTTCAGCCCCTCCTCGCCGAGGCCCTGGAAGGAGTAAGGCGAGGTGCGGGGCTTGAAGGCGCCGCCGCGGACGTACTCGTAGCCGGCCTGTTTCACGGCCTTCGCGCTCGCAGCGAACTGCTCGTAGCTCTCGACGGTGCAGGGGCCGGCGATCACCCGGAACGAGCCGGGCCTTATCATGCCGTTCCTGGTCGAAACGTTCGTCTTGACGCCTGGGGCACTGCTCTTCTCTGAAATGCTCATAACAATGGCTACCTAAACTCTTCGCGTTGGACTTCCAGATCCCGGATACGGTGCAGGATGAGCTCGAAGATCTCGCGCATCGACGTGTTGTAGATGGGTCCCTCGTTCTCCTGGGCGACCTTTTGGAGGATCTCCTCCTCGCGCCTGGGGTCGAAGAGGGGCTTGCCCGCCTCGGCCTTTATCGTCACGATCTCCTGCACGATGCGCGCCCGCTCGTTGAGGATGCGTATGAGCTCCCGGTCCACCTCGTCTACCCGGCTCCTGAGATCCTCTATCCTGTTTTGCATGGCCGCATCATCCATAGAAGCGAGATTCTATCTTAAAGCTGCTCAACTTGTCAGCAGCCGGCGAAAAGTCCGCAACCGAATCGCACCTCTAAACCCGTTGAAAGCCCGAATGGACCGGAATAGTCTGTAGAATGGCAGTTTCGCGGACAAAAACGGAGAGACGAAGGGAACGCAAATGAGATTCAGAAGCGAGCTTGACCCGCTGCGACCGTACATCCCACCGAAGTCGTGGAGGATGGCGGCGGAGGGGACGGACGAGAACCGGTACGCGAAGCTGACCTCAAATGAGCTGGCTTTCGGGCCGCTCCCGGAGGCGGAGGCGGCCCTCGCCGAGGTGCTGCCCCGCGCCAACCGCTACCCGGACAGCCACGTCACGCGCCTCCGCCAGGTAGTAGCCGAAGCCAACGCGGGCACGGAGACTCGCAACGTGCTGGTCGGTAACGGTTCGAGCGAGGTCTTGATGAACGTGCTCCAGCTGCTCCCCGTCGGCGAGGTCGTCTACCCCTGGCCTTCGTTCAGCCTTTATCCCATGATCTGCGCTGTCCTTGGCATGACGGCCCGCCCGGTCTCCCTCACCGAGAACCACGAGATCCCCGCGGAGGCGCTGCTCTCGGCGGTGACCGACGAGACGCGGGCCGTGATCCTCTGCAACCCCAACAACCCGTCGGGCACGTACCTGACCCTGGATGAGGTCACGAGCCTGGCCTCGGAGCTCCCACCGGACGTGCTCCTGATCCTGGACGAAGCCTACGTCGAGTTCGTCGACGACCCAACCTACCGTGACTCTCACACCCTCGCCCTCGGGAGAGAGAACGTCATCACCGCCCGCACCTTCTCCAAAGCGCACGGGCTGGCCGGTCTTCGAGTGGGCTACGGTATCGGGCCCGAGAAGATCGCCGACTACGCCGAAAGGGTCCGGTTTCCGGTCTCCGTCAACCTCGCCGCCCAGGTCGCGGCGACGGCGTCGATGCTCGCGCAGGAGAAGGTCCGGGAGCGGGCGGAGTTCGTCGTCCGGGAGCGCAGCCGCCTGCAAGAAGCATTCGCCGGCGCGAAGCTGGACTTTATCCCCTCACAGGGCAACTTCATCATGGTCCGGTTCGAGGCGGAGGACTTCGAGAAGGCCGGTGTCCTCGTTAGGGAGGGCGCTGCGCTGGAGTACCCCGGATGGAGCCGCGTCACGGTAGGCGACTCGTGGGAGAACGACCGCGTCATCGCCGCGCTCGGAAACGAGACGCGGGAGGCAGAGCCGGCGGCGAAGCCGCAGCGGGCCTCTTGAGCCGGACGCTTGCGATCGTCGGGGTCGGGCTCATAGGGGGTTCTGTCGGGCTCGCCGCGAAGGCGGCCGGCTGGGAGGTCGTGGGGGTGGACGAACCGGCGGTTCTGGAGAAAGCAGCCGGGCTCGGGGTAATCGACCGGGCCTCGACCATGAAGGAGGTGCGCGGGGCGGACCTCGTGGTGCTCGCGGCGCCCATCTCGCGCGTACCCGCCCTGATCAGGGACCTCGCCCCCACGGACGCCCTCGTCACCGACGTCGCCAGCACGAAGACGAAGATAGTGGACGAAGCCGAGACTCGAGGCATCGGGCGCTTCGTCGGCGGGCACCCGATGGCCGGGAGCCAGCTCTCGGGGGTGGCTAACGCGAAGGTGGAGCTCTTCCACGGGGCCCGGTACTTTTTGACGCCGACGGGCCGGACGGACCCCGAGGCCTACCGGGAGGTCGCCCGGTTCGTGCGGCAGGACCTCGGCGCGATGCCCACTGCGGTCGAACCCGAGAAGCACGACCTCCTCATGGCCGCCCTCTCGCATCTCCCGCACCTCATGGCCGTAGCGCTCCTGAAGGTCGCCTCCGACATCTCGCCCGAGGCGCTCTCCTTCGCCGGTCCCTCGTTCCGGGACCTGACGCGTGTCGGGGCGTCGAACCCCGGGCTCTGGTCGGACATCCTCGCCGAGAACGCGCCGGCTTTAGGCGAGGCCCTGGGAGCGTTCGCGGGGGCGATGGCGCAACTCGGGAGCGAGATCTCCAACCGCGAGAGCATCGAGTACCGCTTCCACGCGGCCCGCGAAGCCTACGACGCTCTCGGAGGCATCCTCATCGAATCGACCGGAAAGAACGTCGAGATAGCAGTCCCCGTCGAGAACCGTCCCGGCGTCTTCGCCGAGGTCACGACCCTTATGGGCTCGAACGGCATAAACATCCTGGATCTGTACGTGCGTCACTCCAATACGGAGCGCGCCGCCCTCGTCCTGACCCTCGACGCCGAAGCAGCGCTGACCGCGCAGGGGCTACTACGCGAGGCGGGCTTCCAGGTCGAATTGTCGCAATAGGGTAGTCGGCTGCTACGCTACTTTTAGCGGCCCGCCATAAAGCCGGTGAACTCTTCCCAATCTATAGATTTTCCGTGCTTGCGCTGAGCGAGGAGAGGAGACGGCAATGACCAACGAGGCACTCATCGAGGAGATCAACGGGGCGTACCGTCGGCTGAGTGCCGCTACGGAGGACCTGGCGAGCGCCGACCTCTCGCTCGCCGAGCACGTCCGGAGGATCCGCCTGGACAACGCCGAGGCGATCCTGGAGGCGAAGAATGAGAGGACGGCGAGCCTCTACCTCGACGGCCTGCTCGACACCGAGGAGCACCGCCGCCTGGAGGCCGCCCGGGTGAAGGCGGAGCTCGACCACCAGCACGCGAGGCGCGAGGTGGACCGGCTACACCTGATCGTTCGGCTGGTAGGCGCAACCGAGGGGAGGCAGGGATGAGCGAAGAGGAGCCGAATGAGCAGGCCGGCGCCCTTGCCTGAGCCGGAGGCCCACGCCTATACCGACGGGGCATCCAATGGCTCCCGTGGCCCCGGAGGCTACGGGGCCGTTCTGACGTGGAAGGGCAAGACCGAAGAGATCAGCGGCGGCGAGCGGGACACCACGAACCAGCGGATGGAAGTGACCGCCGCGTGCGTTGCCCTGGAGACAATAGACAAGGGGCACATCGTAACCGTCTACTCCGACTCATCCTACCTCATCAACTGCATGCGGAGGGGCTGGTACGAGAAATGGCGGGAGAACGGCTGGCTCAACCACCTCGAAGAGCCAGTGGCGAACCGAGACCTGTGGGAGAGGCTCCTGGAAGCGACAAAGCGCCACCAGGAAGTGCGGTGGAGGAAGATCAAGGGACACTCCAGGACCGCGGGCCCGCACAAGACCGGGAACGACCGGGCCGACGAGCTCGCCGTGGCCGCGAAGCAGGAGGCCAGCGGTGACCGAAGAAGCGTTTGACCGCCTTTCCCCCGAGAAGCGCCCCGAGATTTGCCAGGGAAGCTGCGCGACAATGCGAGAGACCGAGCCTTCAGGCGTTAGGAGGTAGCAGAGTGAGCGGGTTGTACGAAGTGGCAACATGGATGGTCTACGCCATCGCGGCGATCATGATGCTCGTGGCAACCGCGGCCGCTATCCTGGCCGGGCTCGCGCTGCGGTTAGCGGCGGAGTTTTTGCGGGAGCTTGGCGATGGCCGCGAAGATGGCGACACCGAACATACCGAGAATAACCCGAGATCCCCCGCGTGAGCGAAGGGTTCGAGGTAGGTGATAGGGTGCGGGTGGACGCGGATATGCGAGCGAGATGACGGGGCAGGTCGAAGCAACAGCCGTTCGTCGCTGCCCTGCATCCGTATGAGTATACCGGACGCCCTCTAGAAAGATAGAAAGGATCGAGGCTCGGGAGCTACTGTGCGAGGCGGGTTTCGGGGCGGAGGTGGAGGGCGGAATCCTTTTCAGCATCCGTATCCGCGAGCTACCCAGTAGCGCCAGTCTTCGATGGCCTCTCTGGTCCTCTCTCCCACCCCTATCCCTTCCAGTTGTTCGAGCGGCAGGATCAGGTCATCCTCCAGCCACTCGGCCTCGACCATCATCCCATCCTCGCAATCCTCGATGGGGGCCATCTGGATCACCTCGACCTCGTCGCCAGCGAGCAGAGGGGAAAGCGGGCTCTCGGAGACGCACCTAGCCGTGAACGCGAACTCCAGATTCTCTTCCAGGTAGCAGTGCCATCCGGCGACGCACTCGTCCTCCGTGTAAGCATCGACGACGATCTCCATCGTGATACGCCTCTCCCGGACTTCGTCTTTTCGGGGCATGGCATCTCCTCTCTGCGCCGTTCCCGCAACCGCCATCGATCGAAGAACGGTCGGGAGCTATCCGCCTCTCCTGCGAGCCATCTCCTCGAAGAGAGCATCGCACTCTCTCTCCAGCACCCCGCCGGTGATTTCGAGATGACCGAAGGAAGAGGACGCGCGGCGGGCAATCTCCCCACACGACAGACTTATCCGCGGAAGATCCAGGCGCTCGAGAGTCGCTATCGAGGCGCCGAAGACGACGTGGGGTATGCCGCACCACAGGATCGCCCCGGAGCACATGGGGCAGGGCTCGGCGGTGGTGTAGAGAACGAATTGGGACCAGTTCGCGTCTGGCCGGGCCTCGACAAGGCGCATGATCGCGTCGAGCTCGCCGTGCAGGATAGGGTTCTTCTCGGCGTCGTTGAGGCCTTCAGCCAGGACCTCGCCGGTCTGCCGGTCGGCTATGACGGTTCCGAACGGCGCGTCGGGGTTTCTTGCGGCGACCTCGACGGCGCGGCGCATGTGGCGCTCGTGTGCTGCCGCGTCCACCGCTACCTCCCGAGCAGGTGCCGGAGCGCGCCTTCGAGCTCGGGGTAGCGGTACGAGTAGCCTGACTCTCTGAGCTTGGCGGGCTCGACGCGCTGACTCGCCAGCAAGAGTTCATCGGCGACCTGTCCGAGCATGATACGAGCGGCCGGGGCCGGGAGCGGGAAGACCGTCGGCCGTCCGAGGACACTCCCCAGGGTCTTGGTGTACTCCGCGTTGGTGGGCGGGTCGGGAACCGCTACATTGACCGGGCCTTCGAGGGACTCGGTGTCGAGGACGTGGAGGATGGCGCCGACGACGTCGTCTATGGCGACCCAGGGCCAGTACTGCCTCCCGCTGCCGATCCTGCCGCCCCCGCCGAGCTTGAAGATGGGTAGCGTCGTCCCCAGAGCCCCGCCCTCCGGGCTCAACACGATCCCGAACCGCGGATGCACGACCCGGACCCCCGCCTCCCGCGCCACGGTAGCCGCGGCCTCCCACTCCCGGCACACCCCCGCGAGAAAATTGTTGCCGGGGGCGCTGTCCTCCCTCAGAAGCTCGTTGCCCCGGTCTCCGTAATAACCCGTCGCCGACGTGCTGACCATGACCCCGGGCGGCGTCGAGAGCTCGGCGATGGTCTCCGCCAAAAGACCTGTGCCCTCTACCCGGCTGTCACGTATGCGGGCCTTCTTGGCGGAAGTCCAGCGCCCCACTATATTCTCGCCCGCCAGATGCACGACGGCGTCGACACCCTCCAGCCCGGCAACGTCTATCGTGCCCGCCGAAGGGTCCCACCCAACGGCATCTTCCGACGAGTCCCCGGAGCGCGTAAGGCGCCGCACCTGATGACCTCCGTCCCTCAGGGCAGGAACGAGCGCCGATCCTATAAGCCCGGTGGCTCCGCTGACGAGTACGTCCAAACCTTCCTCCTCCGCCCGCCACCAACGACGCCAGTATGGTAACGCGTCCGTCAAAACCGGGCAGAAGATTCGACGCCGGAACGGATCGGCGGGCACTCCGAAGCCCCGTACCATTTGGGAGAGAGTTACGGAAGCTGTCAGGAGCCGCAATCCAGCGGGCCTACGACGCGTCCCCTAGCGACCCGCCGCCGAAAGCCGGAGCGACGCGAGCTTGCGAACAGAGCGCAGGCTGTAGGCGGTCGGGTGCAGCGTCTTGTTCGGCGACTGTTGAGGACTTTTATTCCAGTGGTGTTCGCCTCGAATACCAAGCATGAATAAGTAGATGCTGAAAGAACAGCACGGGTGTATCAAAGCCGCTCGATGCAATAATTGATTCGACTTCCTGTGGTGGTAGCACACCAACATAACGACCATAAGCGGCACGCATCTCTTCAACGTGCTCATCTGACACTTCGTGCGACTTTGTCATCCGTATCCAAACCTCAAGAAGGCTTTGATAAGCTGCAGTAGACATATCAGAAGCGATGTCGGAACTGATCAAATATCCCTGGGGGCGAAGTCGTAAAGCGATTTGATTGAAAAAGTTGCGCCTCTCCTCTTTCTGCATAAAGAAGTGAGATACCAGAAGGCAAGTCGCCGCATCGAACGAGTCTGATGCGGGCAGTGAATCGAGGTAACCTTCGTGAAAAGTGCAACGCGACGTGATGCCGCTCTCTTCAACTCGCCGCCGACAGATGTCGAGCATCGGAGTCGCAGGCTCTACCGCAGTGAATTGCCACTGTGGAAATGCCTGGGCGAGATCAATCAATTCCGATCCGGTTCCTACACCGACACAGAGAATCCGTGCATCGGTCGGAAGTTCGGAAAGTATCACATTGATGAGAGAATGAAATGCTTCGCGCATCGGAGACAAAACAGCGGTGCTTTTGTCATAGGAAGCAGCGCGTTCTTTGTCGAAAACAATAGATGGTTCTTGATTTTTCATGGTCAGCCGCTTTTGCCGTCGGACTCCGCTCCAAGGACCCCGACCCAGCGCAAGCCGGTGGGCCGGATGCCCCCTTCCGCGATGAGCTTACGCTCCAAGGGCTCCACCTTCGCGTCGAGGGCCTGGCGGAACAGAAAGGGACCGTAGGACAGGTTCCCCGTGCCGCACCCGATCTCCAGAACCCTATGGCCCGGCCGCACGTCCGCCTGATCTACCAGCGGCCTGTGAACCCTAGCCATGCCCAGCAACCTACATAGAGGATCGTAAAACGGCAGCAGCCGGTCGTGCCCCATCATGCCCGGGACGTAGGATCTCTCCCGGTCCTCTTTCGTAGTCTCACTCATGCCCGTCCTTTCTCTCGCGTCTCTAAGACGATGTTTCGGTACAAGATCAGTATCGTAGGCATCTTAGATGCCGAAAAGGGTGGATATTTTGGCTTTATGGGACGATTTTCGGTTTATCATGGGCGGGAGTATGTCAGCGGTGACGTGCGAGTGCCTCGGCGAGTGCCTCAGCGGGAAGTGGCTATTACGAGGCTCGGGCGGTCACCTGTAGAGAAGGAGAGAAGGGGTTCTGCATGGGTACGACGAGGATGCTGGGTGGGCGGGGCGATGGGCCGCCAGTTCACACCTATGAGCCGGTGCCCGGGGTGCCGTCCGTGAGCGTCTTGAAGTTCGACGGCCGGGAGCTACCCCCGGGTGGTCCGCCGACGGGGTACGCCCACTCCCACGACTTCCTCATGCTCGCCTACTTCGAGCGGGGCGGCGGCTCGCTGCGGCTGGATAACCGGGAGTGGCCGGTGGAGGACGGCGACGCGTACGTGATCGCCCCCGGCGAGGTGGTTGAGGCGGGAGTCGGCACAAGCGTCTTTCACGAGGCCCAGGGCTGGACCGTCTCCTTTCCACCCGAGGCTCTCGGCTCCCAGGCTCCCGGCGTCTTCCTCTCCTGGCGCGCTCACCCGCTGCTCTTCCCTTTCGTCGGGGGTCCGGCTGGGGGCGCCCAGCGCTTGAAGGTACCTCTGCGTGAGCAGCCTTCGTGGTCCGAACACTTCTCCGCCCTGGACCTGGAGCTGCGCCGGAGGCGTGATGGTTACCGGGAGGCGGTCCTTTCGCACCTGACCCTCCTTCTGGTGGAGTTGTCACGCCTGGCGGCGGATGTTGTGGGAGATCTCAAGCTAAAGGACGAGCCTCTGCTCGCCGAGGTCTTCGGCTTCATCGAAGAGCGCTACCGCGAACGTATCTCGCTCAAGGACGTGGCGAGGGCGGTGGGCCTGACGCCGGGGCACCTCACCACCGTAGTCGGGCGCAAGACGGGGAGGACGGTGGTGGAGTGGATCGCCGAGCGCCGCATGGCCGAGGCGCGGCGCCTCCTGGTGGAGACCAACCTTCCCGTGAAGGAGGTCGGCCGGAGGGTCGGCTACGGCGACCCCGGCTACTTCGTCAGGCACTTCAGGCGCGCCCACGGCGCGACCCCGCTCGGCTGGCGCCGCGCCGGCCGACCCTAGCCGGAGGTGCTCGGGCAGAGGCCGGCTCGCGCCCGACAGCGTCCCCCCTCGGCGCCGGTACCGCCGGGGCCGGACGATCCGAAGGCCTGTCCGACGGCATCGGTCGTGCCATGGATCCAGAAGGCCCCTCAAGAGACCCGCATAACCAAGTTGGAGAAGCCCGCGGTCCTCGGCGCGGCATCGGGAGTCAGTGCCGACGCCTACTCCTACCTGTTCAAGGCAGTCAAGTGTTATGGTTAGTCGATGTACCGGCCCGCTTTGCGGCTGGTGACAGCCTCCGTAACTTCACCCCCACTTGTGGAAAAGAAGGAGTAAGTAAGTGGCGTGACGAGCCGCACCGGAATTGCCTACTCTCGCACAACGGTTCGCGCCGCTGCCACGAATCGGTCCTTCTCATTACCCGGCACATGGCCTCGTGCATCGAGACGTTGGAGGGACTAAGATCGGGACCGACCGTGCGCACCTACTCCCATACGCTGCTTACCTGGGCCGCCGCGAGGCGCCTGGACCCTTCCGATCCGGACGTCGCCGTCTGGGGCGCCGTGGGCGCGACGTTGCCGGACCTCCCCGCGGTCGCCGGAGCGATCTGGCTCGGCGCGAAGCGACGAAGGTGGTTCGATAGGCGCGAGTTCTGCGAGGAGGCGTGCGAAAAGGGGCCTTTCGGCGGACCGGACGCGGCCCTGCACTCGGCGCTGCCGGTCGCCGCCCTGCTCACGCTCTACCTGGCGCCCGGGGTGAGAGAGCGTGACGCGCGTGGGACATTGCCGGCGTTCCTTCTGGGGTGGACGGGTCACGTGCTCGCCGACGCGCTCACCCACGCCGAGGACGCCCGACCGATCCTCTGGCCGCTCTCGCGGCGTCGCTTCGAAGGTCCGATCTCTTACTGGGACCCCGCCCACCACGCTCGCCTCGTCTCACTCGTTGAGCACGCGGCGCTGTTGATGGTGGCGGCGCGGCTCTTCTCGCGCAACTCTTCGGGCTAGGGGCGCGAAAACAGACCAGCCGTGACGGTCTCCGGTGTCGTCTGCTTCGTTTTGGGTAAGAAACCGTTTCCGGAGAGCAGACCACACGAGGAGGAGACTTATATGGCCCAGCAAGACGATTGCCCGTTCTGCCAGATCGCGCGGGGAGAGATGGATACCGAGTTCGTGCTCGAGGAAGAGAACCTGGTGGCGTTCGAAGATCTGGACCCGCAGGCGCCGGTACACGTGCTGGTCATCCCCCGGGACCACGTGACCTCCGATACGGACCTGTCGCCGGAGGTACTCAAGCAGCTGATCGACGCCACCCAGACGATAGCCCAGCAGCAGGGCGTCGCGGAGAGCGGATACGCCACTCGGATAAACCACGGCGAGGACGCCGGGCAGGAGGTCGAACACCTGCACGTCCACGTCGTCGGCGGTCGGGAGTTAGGCTTCCCGTAAGACGTCTTCTTCTAGGCAGCTCGGTGAATAGGGGTCACCACCTGCGTGGGTTGTTACTCCTCACTCCTCAATATCCAGTGCGCCATAGTTAACTCTACTCCGACCGAGGCTACATAGACGACCGTCGCTAAGAAGGCGCTGACCGGCCACGCTGCCAAGCCCGGTATCAGTAGTCCGACAACGTACGCGACCCCGAGCGCAAGCCCAACCGATAGAAAGGATAACGCGCCTGCAAGCGACTTGACGTTGCTTGCCTCATCCTCTAACTCTTCCCGAAAAAAGCCAGAGGCTAGGCACGCGATGATGGCGAAGGCCAAGACCGCTCCGGCGGCGAAGAAGAAAATCGCTAAGATTCCGGTATCGCTCCGAGAGGTTTGCAGAAGTGCGAAGGCAGCGGTGATGCTAATGGAGTAGCCCATAGCTGTGATGTTGTTACGAGCCGCAGTATCGATTCCCCGCTCGAAGAGCCTGAATAACCCCGAGCTGCGTCTTTCGGGCTGCTTTTGCTCCGCCATTTGATGAGCCTCCCTGTCGCCCTTATCCTGCCACGTAGTCAAGCATAAAGAAGAAGGCGCGCCATCGCACAGCCGAGTTTCCGATAAGAAGATATGTAACCGGACAGGGGATCACGGGGATCACTAGAGTCGGTCTCGTTCGTCCACGCGTGGACCGTGAACGCCGGGTACCGGTGGCAGAAGAACGTGCCGGAGTCTCTCGGGATCGCACCAGGGGATCGGTGGCTTCGGGCAGACGCGTGAGGCCGAGCACGACGTAGAGCAGAACAAGCTCTTACAATAGCTGCGATGAACAGAGAACTGTTGCGGCAGATAAAGCCTGCCAGGATCTTCCTGGGTGGCACGATCGCTCTGGGGATGCTGGGCGCCGTCGCCACTATCGCCCAGATGCTCTTTCTGAGCATGGTCGTCGACCGGGTGTTTCTGGCCGGCGAGAGCCTGGAAGGGATGAGGACTCTGCTCCTTCTCTTGCTCGGGTCCATCGTCCTGCGCTCGGGGCTTCTGTGGTTGCGCGAGGTCGTCGCCCAACGAGGAGCCGTTCGCGTGAAGAACGAGTTGAGGGAGCGTTTGTTCGCCCACCTCATGCGGCTGGGACCGGGCTACACGGGGGGCGAACGAACCGGTGAGTTGGTGGCGACAGCCGTCGAAGGCGTCGAGAGGCTCGATGCGTACGTAGGCCGCTACCTGCCGCAGATGGCCCTGAGCGCGTTCGTCCCGCTTCTGATCTTCGCGTACCTGCTCTCGGTGGACCCCATCAGTGCGGTCCTGCTGCTGGCGACCGCCCCGGCGATACCGGTCCTGATGGTCCTGGTGGGGAGCCACGCTGAGGAACAGATGCAGGGCCAGTGGGCCGCCCTGTCCCGCATGAGCGCGCACTTCCTGGACGTCCTGCAGGGCCTCCCCACGCTCAAAATCTTCGGCCGGGGCGCGGCGGAGCGCGAGAGGGTCGCGGAGGTCAGCGACGAGTTCAGGGAGAGGACGCTCAAGGTGCTGCGCTACGCGTTCCTCTCGGGCTTCGTGCTCGAGTTCATCGCTACGCTCTCCATCGCGCTCGTCGCCGTGGCGCTTGGGGTGCGTCTCTTGATCGGCAATATCCCCTTCGAGGCGGCTTTCCTGGTGCTGCTCCTCGCCCCGGAGTTCTTCCGCCCGTTGCGGGAGCTCGGTGTCCACCGCCACGCCGGCATGGAGGGCAAGGCTTCGGCCAACCGGATCTTCGAAATACTCAACACCCCCACGCCGGTGAGCACGGACCCAGGTACCGTGACCCAGCCCTCGGGCCTGTTGAGTATCGAGTTCGGCGACGTGGGCTACGGCTACCCGGGTAGCGAGCGGCCGGCCCTCTCCGGCGTCGACCTTACGCTGCCGGCCGGCACCTGCACCGCTCTGGTGGGACGTAGCGGCGCGGGTAAGAGCACGCTGGTCAACCTGCTCATGAGGTTCCTGGATCCCGAGAACGGCCGGATAACCGCGAACGGTGTTCCTATCACCGATCTCTCCGTAGAGAGCTGGCGAGAGAGCCTGGCGCTGGTGCCGCAACGGCCCTACCTCTTCTACGGGAGCGTGCTGGAGAACATCCGTCTGGCCCGTCCGGCGGCGACGAGAGAAGAGATCGAGCAAGCGGCGGAGATGGCCGGCGCATCGGAGTTTATCGAGCATCTCCCGCGAGGCTACGACACCGAAGTAGGGGAACGCGGCGTTCGTCTGAGTGGAGGGGAGGCCCAAAGGGTAGCCATCGCCCGCGCGTTCCTCAAGGACGCGCCGGTGCTCATCATGGACGAGTCGACCTCGAGCCTGGACCCGGAGAGCGAACGCCTGATCGGCGTCGCGCTGGAGCGCCTGATGCGGGACCGAACCGTGCTCGTCATCGCCCACCGGATGAACACCGTGTACCGGGCCGACCGGATCGCGGTGCTCGAAACCGGTCGTCTGGCGGAGGTCGGTGTCCACGCAGACCTCGTCGAACGCGGCGGTCCTTACGCTAATCTCGTGGGTACGTACAAAAGGACGCTCGCATGAGAGTGCTGGTACGGCTGCTCGGGTTCCTGGGCGCTCACCGCTGGCGGGTGATGCTTGCCGTGGCCCTGGGCATCGGGACTATGGCGAGCAACGTCGGGCTGCTCTCCGTGGCCGCCTACCTGATCGCGGCCTCCGCCCTGCAGTACGGCCTGAGCCAGCTCACCCTGTCGATGTTCCTCGTGCAGATCTTCGGGATCTCCAGGGCCGCTTTTCGTTACCTGGAGCGCCTAGTCTCGCACAACGTGACCTTCAAGCTGCTCGCGGACCTTCGTACCTGGCTCTACGGCCGGCTCGAACCCCTCTCCCCCGCCCGCCTGCTCGAGCACCGCAGCGGCGACCTGCTCACCCGCGTCGTCAAGGACGTCGAGGAGCTTGAAAACATCTACTTGCGGGCGTTCTCGCCCGTCATCGTCGCCGTCGCCATCTCCACCCTCACCTTCGTCGCGCTCTACGTCTTCGACCCCACGCTCGCCTTCGTGACTTTAGGCTTCCTGGCGCTCGCGGGTGTCGGGGCGCCGCTCCTGGTCGGCCTTCTCGCGAGGAAGTTGGGGCGGCGGGAGTTGGAGTTGAGAGCTGAGCTAAACACCCAGATCGTGGACGGTATTCAAGGAGTTCAGGACCTTCTCGCCCTCGGCCGGGCCTCCGATCAGCAACGAAAAATATCCGATCTCGACCAGAAGCTCGGCCGGGTGCAGAAGAGGATGTCTTCCATCACCGGCCTGCAGAACACGCTGCACGACCTGGCGATGAACCTGGCGATGTTGACCATACTGGTCCTGGCGATACCGCTGGTACACGAAGGCAGTATTCCGGCCGTATACCTCGCCTTTCTGGCACTCCTCACCCTGGGCAGCTTCGAGGCCGTCCAGCCGCTGGGAACAGCCTTCCAGTTCCTCGGGCGCTCCCTGGGAGCCGGAGAACGCCTGTTCGAGCTAGCCGACGCCAAGCCTCAGATCGTGGACCCCGACAAACCTC
>JAUJNO010000008.1:44931-56402 GCA_030448125.1 Rubrobacteraceae bacterium
GACCACGCTTTAGAGTTCGAGCACGCCGGCTTCCGTTACCGGGAGGACGAGCCTCCCGTACTCGATGAGATCTCCTTCAGGGTAGAGCCCGGCAACCGGGTCGCGATAGTCGGTTCCAGCGGCTCGGGCAAGAGCACGCTGGTGAACCTGGCGCTGCGCTTCTGGGACCCGACGGACGGCGAGGTAAAGCTGGGAGGCCGCGACCTTCGCGATTACGCCCAGGAAGACCTGCGCAACGCCGTCGGGGTCGTAGCGCAGGACACCCACCTCTTCAACGAGACCCTGCGCGACAACCTGCTCCTGGCAAGGCCCGGTGCGACCGATACCGAGGTGGAATCCGCGCTGGAGCGAGCCCAGTTGATCGAGTTCGTGAGTCATCTCCCGCAAGGGTTGGAGACCCCTTTGGGCGAGCAGGGCTTGCGGCTCTCCGGCGGGGAGCGCCAGCGGCTGGCGATAGCACGGGCGCTGCTCAAAGACGCGCCCGTGCTCATACTGGACGAGCCCACCGCCAACCTGGACCCCGCCACCGAGCACGAGCTCCTCGCCGCGCTCTACGAGCAGGTGACGAACCGCGCCACGTTGGTGATCACCCACCGTCTGGTGCATATGGAGCGGATGCACGAGATCCTGGTGTTGGAACGAGGACGCATCGTCGAACGCGGTACTCATTACCAGCTCCTGGAGAAAAACGGCCTCTACAAGCGGATGGTCGAGGTACAGAACCAGATGCTGGCAACGGTCTGACCGAAGTTCTTAGCCGAAGGTCGTCCTAACCGAAGGCCGGGACCACACGGCTCTCTGAGGCTCTGTTAATCGTCCTGGCCGTTCGCCCGGCGTACCACGAGTATGGCTAGGGCGGCGAGTACGACCAGGGCCGCGAGCGGTCCCGGTTGCCGGCTCTCCGAGTTAGAGACGAGCGCGTTGCGTATGCCATGGAGGTATCCCAACACGCTTTGTTGCGCACGCTCCTTGACCACTTGTGGCTCTACCTGTCCGCGTAGATCGACGAGGTTCGGGGCCGTGCGGCTCCTGATCTCGGCCATCTCCTGCTCGATGAGCTCCGGAGCCCTGAGGGGCTCCATCCCCAACAACGGCTGCTCCAACGGTTGCTCTTTCCCAACCGCCTGTTCCTGATCCACCCTCTCCTGCTGCATCCTCACAAGGGCCCTGCCCTGAGGCGTCAAGGCCAGAAGGGAGAGCGATATAAAGGCTCCCTCCATCAGCAAACAAAGCAGCCCCGCGATGCTGAACCACTTCCCGACCTCCTCCTCGAATCCGGGCAGGCCGACGGCGCGGCTCGCTATGAAGCCCACGAAAGCCCCGCCGGCGACCGCGTCCCCCAGCAACCATCCCCACCTGTTCGGGCTCCAGTAGAGAGCGAACGCCGCAACGATTGCACCGGCCCAGTTCGCCAGGAACAACACCCCCAGGTAGGTCGCGGCCAGGAAGTGCTCGCCCGCTATAAGCACGTGCGCACCGCCGATCAAGAAGATCAGGGCCGCGCCCGCCCACCTCAGGATTTGTCCGGAGAAGTCGTCCAACTCCGGGTCTGTCTCCAGGACCTGCCGAACGGGAGCGGTCAAGCTTCCTCCTCCTCGTCTAAACGCCTAGTACTCCTCTTCCTTCCCGGAAGGGTGGCTCTTGAAAAGCCTGAAGAGTAACCAGAGGGATGGCCCGAGGACGACGACGTAGACGATGATGAGGATAGACATGGCGACTAGCACCGGCCGGGGCGAGGCCGCGTCCTGTATTGTTATGTCGGGGACGAGCAGGTAGGGGTACTGGGCGATGGCCCACGCGCAGAACACCGCCACGACCTGCACGATGGCGGTGGCCCGGGCGAACCAGTAACGCCGGAGGAAGAGCAAGGCCAGCGAGGCTACCAGGAACGCCGCCGCGACGATCATCAAGATGGAGGCGGGCAGGCCCGGGGCGAGCCCCTCCCACATGTGCGGAGCGTCGGCCCTGGTGATGGGTATGGCGGCCACACCCAGGATACCGAGCGCTATGCCCGCGATTATCCCCCGGATGCGAAAGTCCTCCTGGAGCGGCTCATTGTCGGATGCATCTATCGTCAGGTAGATCGCCGAGAGGTACGCGCAGGTTCCCACGCCGAGGAGGCCGACGATGATCGGGAAAGGACCTAGCCAGGGCTGGAAGTACCCGTCGACGGGCAACTCGTTCTCGTTGAGCCGGAGCCGGCCCGAGGCGATAGCCCCGGCGGCCGTACCGAGGAAGAACGGCGTGATAATGCTCATGCTCCCGAAGATCTCCCCGAAGAACCTGTAGGCCGCTGGCGCTTCCTCCTGGGCCTCGATGCGGAACGCAAGGAACGCTCCCCTAAGCAGAATGCCTCCGATGGCCAGCACGAAGGGTATAAAAAGCGCAGTCCCGTAAGCTGCGAACGCCGGCGCGAACGCGCTCCACAGGATCACGGCCGAGACCACCACCCAGAGCTCATTCGCCTCCCAGAGCGGGCCTATAGACTGCTCGATAAGCTGCTGCTGCTCCGTGGCCCGCTCCCCCCTGCGCGCCAGGAGCGCCCAGAGGCCAGCACCGAAGTCGGCCCCGCCCGCGAGGGCGAAGAGGAGAATCGACGCTCCCAGAGCGCCGGCGAGGATTAAGTCAAAGGGCATACGCGCCCTCCGATTCCTCCTGCTCCTGGGCTTCTTCGACTTCCTCCTCAGGCGGCGCGCCCGTCGCGATGCGCTTCAACAGCCAGATAAGCGTGGAGGAGAGGAACACATAGAGCAGCGCGAACCCTATGAAAGCGATGCCTATACCCGGGGCCAGCGTGAAGCCCTCGTCGATCCGCATTACCCCCTGGGCAACCCAGGGCTGGCGCCCTTCCTCAGTTACGATCCAACCGAGCAAGATGGCGAGGAACCCCAGAAAACCGGAGAGGGTCAGCGCGGCCAGGAGCGGTCTGTACGTCGGGACCCCACGGTAGCGCCAGTAGAAGACCCAGAACACCGGGATGAGGGTGGCGAGGAAGAAGCCTATTCCAGTCATCGCGTCGTAGGCCCACCAGACCGCTCGTGGATCGGGCCTCTCGTCCTCTGGGAACTCGTTGAGTCCCTGAATGGGAGCGTTAGGGTCGTCTAGGGAGAGTACTGAGAGGAGCGTGGGTATCTCGATATCGTAGCGCATCTCTTCCGCTTCCATATCCGGCCACCCGCCGATGGAGAGCGGGGCCCCCTCCTGGGTCTCGAAGAGCGGCTCTATCGCGGCCAGCTTGGCGGGCTCGTTTGCGGCGAGCTGCCGAGCGGTGTGGTCGCCGGAGAAGATCATGAGCGGCGCGGCTAGAGTAGCTACCATCATGCCAAGAAAGAGCCCGTTCCTGTGGTACTGGTCGCGCCGTCCCCGGAGCATGCCGGAGGCGTAGACGGCGGCGAAGGCGAAGCCGACGGCCTCGAAGGCGGCGACGGACATATGGCTCGCCTCCGCGTACCACGAGGGTGAAAACATCGCCGCGAACACATCCACGTCGATCACCTCCCCCGCCTCGTTGACCTCGAACCCGACCGGGGTGTTCATCCAGGAGTTGGCCAGGATCACCACGATCATCGAGGCGAACCCCCCGATAAGGAGGGGAATGGCGCTCGCCCAGTGGAGCCAGGGTGAGAGCAGATCCCTCCCGAAGAGGTAGATGCCCAAGAAGATCGCCTCCAGGAGGAAGAACATGACCTCGATGGAGAGAGGGACCCCGATCATGGGGCCGGCGAAGTCCATGAAGCGCGGCCAGAAGAGCCCAAGCCCGAAGGTCAGCACCACCCCGGAGACCGCCCCGATGGCGTAGGTGATGGCAAAGGCCGTGGTCCACTTCTTGTTCAGCGCCAGATAGACCGGGTTCTTTCTCCTGAGATA
This sequence comes from Rubrobacteraceae bacterium, assembly GCA_030448125.1. Classification (GTDB taxonomy): domain Bacteria; phylum Actinomycetota; class Rubrobacteria; order Rubrobacterales; family Rubrobacteraceae; genus Rubrobacter_F. The sequence continues at coordinate 48,799 of JAUJNO010000008.1, forward strand.
GAGCCCCTGCGACAGGAGGAGGAAGAACGGCATGACCACGCCGAGAGCGGCGAACATGATGTGGAAAGAGAGCGACATGCCAAAAACCGCCCGGGCGGCAAAAAGGTTCTCCAAGATCTCCTCCTCCGGCTCTCGAGGTCACTACTGGTCGCGCCCAAGAACACGACGCTTTTTGTATTCTTTGCCCGGTTATTCTAGCCTTATTGGGTCCCGCGCCGTAGTGAAGGCGCCTACTTACGAAGTGCTGCGCGCGATGCCCAGAGTAGCCCCTCCCGTTCCGCATCGTGGACCCGCTCGGAGTTTTCGCGTGCTCACCCCAGGAGGTCTCTCAGCCACTTCCCAAACGAAGTCGTTGGGCAGCCCATTGAGGACCGTCTTCTTCTCCGGCGGGTTTTGCGGGCGATAGACTCGCCTATCCGGTGACGGCCCCCGCGCCATCGCCCGCTCCTGCCCACGAAGCTACCCTACGCGCTTGCGCCCCTACAGACCCGTACGCGAGGTTCCTCGTCGATCTCTACCGACCGCTGCCCGGTTTATCTTCTCTCCCGCTCCTCTTCGCCCGAGAATGCGTCCCTAACCTTGCCCATGAGTCCCTTATCTTCTTTCTGCTGCCCCTCTCCCTCTATCGAGACCGCGTCGAGTTGCTGGAGGATGCTCAGCTCGTCCGAGCTGCCCCAGCGCTCGACGATCTTGCCGTCGCGGAAGCGGGCGATCTGGACGCCGCGGGCCGAGATGGAGCGTCCGGTAGGCGCCACACCGAGGAATTCGCCCTGGTGGGTGCCCGTAACGGTGTAGGCGATAGCCACGTCGTCGTCGGTGGCCACCATGTGCTCAGGCTCGATGTTGAAGTCCGAGAAGGCGTTGTGCATGTACTTGAAGAAGTCCTTGAAGCCCTCCGGACCCGGCCCCTGGAAGGGCGCCGGGTCGTGATCCACGACCTCCGGTGCCATGACCTCATCTATGACGTCGAAGTTGCCGGCGACGACGGCCTCCGCGAACCGCTCCTGGGCAGCGATGTTCTCTTCTCGGGCCAAGTCTGTTCTCCTTTCTGAGTGCTGGGCTCAAAATGCGGCGCCGTGGCTTGATGATAGCCTTCGTGTACCCGTCCGCGTGCCTGTCAAACTTGGCATGGACGCGAAGCGGATGCGAACGTCGCTTCCCTACGACCCTACAGACGGCTCAGGTACCGGGGCGGGACTTGATCCACGAGCCATACGCCGTTGCCGGAGCGGTAGAAGACGTACCCACCGCGATGCATCTCCCCCGCGTCCACGGCGAGCACGACCGGATGTCCCCGCCGGGCGCCGACCGCTTTGGCCGTCGACTCGTCGGGCGAGAGGTGGACGTGGTGGCGCCGCATCTTCAACAGGCCGCTCCGCAGGATGACAGGCAGGTTGCGCTCGGGCGTGCCGTGGTAGAGCGTCGCGGGCGGCGTGGCCGATTCGAGCTCCAGGTCCACGGGCGCGCTGTGGCCTTGCTGGGCGCGGATCAGGGTCCCCGACTCGTCGAAGGCGAACCGTTTCTTGTCGTTGCGAGCGACGACCTCCTCCAGCTCGTCGCGGCTGATCGGGAACCCTTTATGCGCACTCGCCGCCAAGAGCGCGTCAACCTCCACCCACCCGCCAGGCATGAGCACGATCTCCAGCTCCTGCGGCCTATGGCGCAGGTACTTGCTCAAATATTTACTCAGGCGCACGAGACGTCGATCCTTATTCCTATGCACGACTCGATCCTAGCACGCGCGGGATCTAGTCGAGCCCGGCCTGATGCTCGCCGGCCCGGAAGTTATCGAAGCGGAGCCGACGCCGATAGAGTCAATGCGCCCTCGCGCTCCTTCCCGGCCCGTGGAGAGATGAGAAGGTATAATAGGCACGAACCCAGCCTCCGAGGCAAGCCCTCTGGCGAAGATTGCCCTTTGCAGGGTTGATAATCCGGATAGAATAAGGTTTATGGTCGAGTTCACGGCTCTTTGTTGTTATCCTGCTGACTGGATACTTTCGAGAGTCGCACTATAAGAATGAGGAGTTGACGAAGATGACAAAGAAGACGATGGCGTTGGCACCGGCGACCGAGATGGTGCGTAGAACGGCGAAGCTCTCGGTAGCAGCTCTTCTCGCGGCCGCGGCCATGACGATAGCGGCGCCGAGCGGCGCGGACGCGGCGGAGATCGGCTTTTTGACCCCGGACAGCGACATAGGCTTCGCGGACAGCGACGGCTACGTGCCCCTTTACCGCGACTGCCTCCCGAACGACCTGGGCGCCATCTACCTCCCGTACTACAACGGCTCTACCATCGAAGGCAGCATATTAATCAACGAGTGCGCCATAGAGAGGCTCGGGGTGGGACCGAATGACCTTGCGTTGTTGCTGGAGCATGAGATGGGGCACGCTCGGGGCCTCCTCCACAGCGACGATCCCAACGACGTCATGTACCCGTTCCTGCCCGTCACGGGGACTTAGCCGGCGTAGCCTTTCAAACAGGTACGAGAGCGGGCCGGAGTGTGAAGCTCCGGCCCGCTCTCGTCTTAGAGACCTCGAAGCTCCGAGGAGCCTTCTTCGCTCTCTATCTCCCCACGACGGCCGCCGTGGCGCCCCCTTCTTCGGTGTGACGCCGCTCGATACCGAGCCTACGCGCCGCCGTCCAGCCCTCCGTTCTTTGTGGAGAGCCTTCTCTCCCCGGGCGTCTTCGAGTCCTCCGAGGCGAGAGACGCGCCGCCGGCTAGAGCGCCTATCGTTCCGGCGAGATCCTGTAGCTCGGAGGGGACGACGAAGAGCTTGCTCGCGGGTCCCTTCGCCATCTCGGGGAGGGTCTTGAGGTAGAGAAAGCGCAGGGCCTCGGGCGAGAGGTCCGAGTCGTGGAGCCGCTCGAAGAGATTGCCGGTCATCTCGATCTGGGCGGCCTGGACGTTGCGGTACGCTTCCGCCTCGCCCTCGGCGCGCAGGATCGCGGCCCGTTGCTCGCCTTCGGCCTTGAGGATGGCGGCCTCCTTCTCCCCCTCGGCCTTGAGGATGGCGCTCCGTTTGTCGCCCTCGGCGGTCAGGATGGAGGCGCGGCGGGTCCGCTCCGCCTGCATCTGCTTCTCCATCGCCTGCTGGATGTCTCTTGGCGGGATGATCTCCTTGAGCTCCACCCTCGTTATCCGGATGCCCCACTTCTCCGTCACCTCGTCGAGGACGGTGCGCAGCTTCGCGTTGATCTCGTCGCGGGCGGTGAGGGTCTTGTCCAGGATGAGGTTGCCGATCACGTTCCGCAAGGTGGTCTGGGCGATCTGCTCGAGCGCGATGTTGAAGTTGGCGACCTCGTACTCGGCGGAACGCGCGTCTACCACCTGGTAGTAGATGACGGTGGAGATCTGCATCCCGACGTTGTCGTTGGTGATGACCGCCTGGGGCTTGAATGCGACCACCTGCTCCCGAAGATCGGTCTTCGGCAGCATCTTGTCCACCACCGGGACGATGGCTGTTATGCCGCTCTCGGCGGTCCGGTGGTAGCGCCCGAAGCGCTGCACTATCGCCACCCGGTTCTGGGGGATGATCCGAATCGTCCGCGCCGCGACCACTCCCACTAGCAACACCACGACCAACAGCACCACCAGACTAACGCTCATGACCTCTCTCCTCCTTCGATCTCCACAGCTTCCACGAGGGCCGTAAGCCCATCGGTATGCAGGACCCGGATTCGCATACCCGCCTCTATCCGCTTACCGGGGTACAGCGCCCGGGCCGTCCAAAACTCCCCGCTCCCCACCTGGATCGTCCCGCTCCCATCCGGTTCTATCGCCGTCGTCACCACTCCACTCCTGCCCACGACGCCGCCGCGCGGCTCGTACCGCTCGCTGCTGCCGGAGGCCAGCCTGTGCAGTACCGCGGGCCGAAACACCACCATGCTCGCGACCGACGCCGCGACGAACCCCACTATCTGCACGGGAAGCCCGAGCCCCAGCGCCGCCAGGAGCAGCGCCACGAGCCCCCCGAAAGCGAAGAATACGAGGAAAAAAGACGTGGTGAATACCTCGCCGACGATCGCCACCACGATCGCGACAACCCAGAAGATGATCTCCGAACCATCCATAAAAGGGCGCCTCCTGAAGACCCTTCTATTCTACTATCGCTCGACACCCCCGGCGCCCCGTTTTTCGTGAAGCGGATCACCCTCCGACGTTTGTAGCTTCACCTGACGTCTTCACCACTTCTCGGTACCGGTTGCCTCGTTTGCAACTTACGTTTTCCTATTTCGAGCGGAAATTTTCCGCTCGGGTGAAGAATCTCCTTGAATCTCACGCGACGTGAGGTTGTACCGTTTCGTATGGTGACCATACCCCAACAGAGAGGAGCCGGAGAGGGATGGAGTTATGAGACCCACGGCCTGGAGAGTGGGCGAGCTGGCCAGACGGACCGGGCTGTCCGTTCGCACCCTGCACTACTATGACGAGATTGGCTTGCTCTCGCCGTCGCGGCGCACCGAGGCGGGCCACCGTCTATACACGGCAGCGGACGTCGTCCGCTTGCAGCAGATCAAGTCGCTCCGGCACCTGGGCTTTAGTCTGGAGGAGATCCGGGACTGTCTGGACCGGCCCGATTTTCCTCCGCGGAGGGTGATCGAGATGCACCTCTCGCGGCTGAGGGAGCAGATCGAACTGCAGCAGAGGGTCCGCGATCTGCTGGAGGCGATAGCGGCGCGGTTGAGCCCGGCGGAGGAGGTCTCCGCCGAGGAGCTTGTCCAAACGATAACGGAGGTGATCGGCATGTCGGAGAGGTTGGAGAGGTACTACACTCGGGAGCAGTTGGAGGAGCTCGAGGGGAGAAGGCGCGCGCTCGGCGAAGAGAGGATACACCGGGCCGAAGCGGAGTGGCAGGAGCTCATCGAGCAGGTCCGCGCCGAGATGGAGGCGGATACCGACCCGGCGAGCGAGCGGGCGCAACTCCTCGCCCGGCGCTGGATGGAGTTGGTCCAGGAGTTTACCGGCGGCAACTCTGGGATCGAGCGCTCGGTGAGCAATATGTGGCAGCAGGAGGAGAACATCCACGGTATGGACACGAGCCGGATGCGGGAGATGATGGAGTACGTCTCCAGGGCGATAGCGGCATCGAAGAAGCCGTAGCAACGGCGCCACGAGCAGCCGCCCGAGCTTCCCTTCCACCCGGTGTCGGCTTTACTCGGGAGGTCTCGTTCTCTACGACGACAACGTTCTTCCCGCGCACGCGATGATAAGCACAAACAATCCTTGCGCGGGGTAGTAACTCACGGCTCGTCGAAGGGTCCGAACCGTCCTTTTGCGGGAGCCGGTGTTTGCACAGGGACGATTGGGGCGAGACGTGTTCGGAGAGCTGTTTGGAAGGGACGTTGCGGTCGACCTCGGCACGGCTAACACGCTGGTGTTCGTCAAGGGACAAGGCGTGGTCGTCTCCGAGCCGTCGGTCGTCGCCGTAAACACCAAGACGGACCAGGTGCTCGCCGTCGGGTCGGTGGCGAAGAGCATGATCGGGCGCACGCCCGGCAACATAGTAGCAACGCAGCCCTTGAAGGACGGGGTGATAGCCGACTTCGAGGTGACGGAGAAGATGCTCGCCTACTTTATCCGCAAGGCCCAGCCCCGGCGCCTGTTGCGGTCCCGGATCGGGGCCCCAGGGTGGCCGTCTGCGTCCCCTCGGGGGTTACGGGGGTCGAGCTTCGGGCGGTCAGGGAGGCGACCGAGCTGGCCGGGGCGCGCGAGGCATACGTTATCGAGGAGCCCCTGGCGGCCATAGGAGCGGGGCTGCCCGTCACCGAGGCCGAGGATGCATGGTCGTGGACGTCGGCGGCGGGACCAGCGAGGTCGCGGTGATCTCGCTCGGAGGTATCGTCACCAAGTCCTCGATCCGGATCGCCGGGAACGACATAGACGAAGCGATCACCACGTACATCCAGAGGGAGCACAAGCTCGCCGTAGGTACCCAGACCGCCGAGCAGCTGAAGATAGAGCTCGGGAGCGCGTTGCCCATGCCGGACGAGAGATCCGTGGAGATAAGGGGACGCGACCTGCCGTCCGGTCTCCCAAAATCTCTCGTCGTCACGAGCGAGTAGGTCCGGGAGGCCATAAGCACCACCGTGGACGCTATCGTGGCGGCGGCAAGGGACACCCTGGACCACACCCCCCGGAGCTCGCCTCGGACATCATGGACCGGGGGATGCTCCTGGCCGGCGGCGGGGCGAAGCTGTCGCTCTTGGACGAACGCCTGAGGCAAGAGATGCGCATCCCGGTACACGTGGCGGACGATCCCCTGACATGCGTCGCCACGGGCTGCGGCACATTCTTGGAGGAGATAGAGGCCTACCACAGCGTCCTCTCCCCCGGCTAGCACGGCCGCTCACACCCGTTACAATGCGCATTAGTGAAACGTGACGATTCGCAGACCGGTCCCGGGAACGCGGAGATCCGGCACTACCTGGGGAGCATCGAGGGAGAGGCGCTAGACTTCGGCAGCGCGAAGCCTGGTAGCGTCGAGTTCCTGGCACGGGGCGAGTACAGCCTGAACTACCGGGTTTGGGGGCCGGACAAGGACCTGGTGGCGCGCCTGATCACCGGCACCCAGATGGGCCTGCCCCTGGGCGAGCAAGCCCTCTACGAGCACCACGCGCTCGAGCTGCTCGCCCCCTCCGGCGTAACCCCAAAGCCACACCACGTAGACCCGCAACCGGATGGCCTCCCTTATCCCCTGATCCTCGAAGAGTACCTGCCGGGACGTCCTTTGAGCTACGCGACCGACCTCGCCGCCGCGGCCCGATGCGTCGCGAGGATCCACACCCTCGGCGTGCCCGACGAACACCGGCTTCAGAGCCACCCGGACCCCGCCCCATCCATCCTCGCCGAATCCCGGGGTCTGATCACCCCGTACCTCGACTGGGAAGACGCCCCCAGGGAGAGCAAAGAGGCCCTACACAGAGCATTCGAGAGGATCGAGCAGTTCCTCGAGCAGAAGGGGCTCTTCTCCGAAGAAGACCTCGCGATCGTCAACTACGACCTGAACACCCACAACTTCGTAGTGTACGAGGGCGAGGCCAGGCTCCTGGACTGGGAGAAAGCCCGGATAGCGCCCCGTACCCAGGACGTCGCCCACTTCCTCCTTCCCACCACCACCCTCTGGCGCGACGCCACCGCCGCCCGGCTAACTGAAGAGCAGGAAACGGAGTTCGTCGAAACCTACCTGGCGCACGGCAACGTCGGAGACCCCGGCAGGTTCCGCACTCAGCTCGAAGCCATGCGGCTCATCGTCTCCCTGCGCGCCGTCTCCTGGTGCGCCTGGGCCCTGCAGGCGACCGCCCGGAGTGGCCGGGCTATCACCAACGAGGAGACGTTGAACAAGAGCCGCCTCTACCTGGAGCCGGGGTTTTTGAAGGACCTCTTCGTAATTTAAGGAACCTTTAATCCGCTCGCGAGGAACGGCGCCCGGTACCGTGCTACGATCCCCCCGTCCCGGAAGATCAGTTTGGAGAATCGATGGTTCCAGGTCCCGCGCGCGTAATCCTCGACTGCGATACCGCAAACGAGGTGGACGACCAGTTCGCCATCGCCTACGCGCTCGGCCTCCCGCGAGGCACGCTCGAAGTGCGCGGCGTGATCTCC
>JAUJNO010000008.1:56502-166136 GCA_030448125.1 Rubrobacteraceae bacterium
GTGTGGCTCGGAGGGTTCGGAGACGAGACCCACTACCGGCGCTTCAAGTTCGGGGAGCTGAACGGACGGGCGGACGTCGCGGCGTGGCGCGCGCTCCTGGAGGAGCCGGTGGAGCTCTTGCAGGTTCCCGGGTGGCCAGGGCCGGCGAAGGTGCTCGTAGAGGCCACATCTTACGCGGAGGAGTTGCGCGCGCTCGGGCGACCCGCGGCCGACTATTTGGCGGAGATACTGCTCGAGTGGGTCGAGGGGTACGAGGGTGACCTCGACCCGAAGGGGGAGAAGATCCTCTGGGACGTCTCGTGCGTGGCCGCCGTCGCGGACCCGGAGGCGGTGCGGCTGGAGCCACTGACGGTCCCGACACTCGACGCGGCCGGAGCCCACGACTTCTCGCGACGCGGGCGGACGGTGGACGCGCTGGTGGATCTGGACGCCGCCCGGGTGCTCCGGGGACTGAGGGGAGCTCTGCTAAGGCTCCCTACCGGGTGATTCAGAAGAACGGTCCCTGATCCGGGACGCGCCGCGCGACGTAATCGTGTAGAGGGTGCGGATTAAGCTTTCTGTAAGCAAAGGGTGAGGTCGGCGTAAGGGCCACCGGCTACAAGTAGCGTGTAGAATTCCTCGCCGGGGATTTGCTCCGGGGTCGAGAACGGAAGGAAGTGGCGTTTGAAGCTCAGGATTCTCTTGTCCTTCGCGCTGGCCGCCGTGCTGGCGACGTTGCTCACGGGCTGCGGGGGCGGCTCCGGCGGTGACTTGAACCCCGCGGGCGAGGAGCGGGCGTTCCCGGAGCTGGAGGAGCTCGCTCGCGGCACGACGGTCAACTTCTTTATGTACGGCGGTGACGACGCAACGAACGAGTACGTCGACGGGTACGTCGCACCCCGGCTCGAGAAGGAGTACGGCATAACGCTCGAGCGCACGCCGGTCGAAGACATCGCCGAGGTCGTCAACAAGCTCCTCAACGAGAAGCAGGCCGGCGAGGACGAGGGGACCGTGGACCTTTTATGGGTCAACGGCGAGAACTTCGCCACGGGCGCGGACGCGGGCCTGTGGTTCGGACCGTGGGCCGAGGGGCTGCCGAACGCCGGGTACGTGGACTGGGAGAGCCCGGAGATAGCGCGCGACTTCGGCTACCCGGTCGAGGGCCGCGAGGCCCCCTGGGGCAAGGCCCAGTTCGTCATGATCCACGACTCCGAAAAGGTCCCCGACCCACCAAAGAACCCGGAAGAGCTACGCGCCTGGACGGAGGCGAACCCCGGCAAGTTCACCTACCCGGCCCCCCCGGACTTCACGGCCAACGCCTTTATCGAGCAGATGTTCTACGGTTTCGTCGACGACCCGGAGTACTACGAGCAGAGCGACTTCGATCAGGCCGTCTTCGATGAGGAGTCAGGGAGGCTCTACGACTTCCTCAACGAGATCAAACCAAACCTCTGGCGTAACGGCGAGACCTACCCCGAGTCCTCGACGAGGCTTGACGAACTCTACCAGAACGGCGAGGTCCTCCTGACCATGAGCTACATCCCCCAGAGCGCCCAACGTCAGGTAAACAAAGGCATCTTCCCCGAGAGCACCCGCTCCTACCTCCTGGACTACGGAACCCTGGCGAACACGCACTACGTCGCCGTCCCGTTCAACGCCCCGAACAAGGAGGGCGCCCAGGTCGTGGCGAACCTGCTCGAGGACCCGGAGGCCCAGATAGAGAAGCAGAAACCATCCGGCTGGGGCGACCTCACGGCGCTGGACCTCGACCGGGTCCCCGAAGACCTCCGGGAACAGTTCGCCGAGCCATCGGGACCCGCGACGCTGTCCCTCGATATGTTGCGGGAGAACCGTCTCCCCGAGGCGCGGTCGGAGTGGCTGCTGGCCCTCGAGGAGGGCTGGCGGGAAGAGGTCTCGCAGAGGTAGCCGGTGGACCGCCGCGTAAAGATAACCCTGCTCCTCGCGCCCGCGCTCCTCGTCGTGGGCGTGCTCTTCGCCGGCGGGCTTTCGGCGGCCGTGGTGCAGTCTCTAGGCTATCTGCCGGCTATCGGGATGACGGAGCCTAACCTCGACGCCTACCGCGAGGTGCTCGGCAGCCGGGACTTCGTGGACTCGCTGCTGCTCACCGTATACGTCGCGGGAGCCTCGACGGCTATCTCCACGGTCCTCGCCGTGCTCGCGGCGCTCGCCTTGCGCAACAGCGCCGGGCGCCTCTCGGCGGCCGTCTTCCAGCTCCCCATAACCATCCCCCACCTCGTCGCCGCCGTCGGCATCGCGCTCGTCGTCTCCCAGACCGGCCTCGGCGCGCGTCTGGCGGCTGCTCTGGGCCTGATAGGGGAACCCTCGGAATTCCCCGCCCTCCTCTACGACAGGTACTCCGTCGGTGTGATCCTGACGTACGTGTGGAAGGAGGTCCCGTTTATCGCGCTCGTGGTCCTCGCGGCCTTGCGCGGGGTGGCCGGAGAGCTGGAGGAGGTCGCCCGGACTCTGGGGGCTAACCGGTGGCAGCGGTTCTGGTACGTCGTCTTCCCGACGATAGCGCCCGGCGTCGTCGCGGCGAGCCTGATCGTCTTCGCGTTCACCTTTGGGGCCTTCGAGGTACCCTACCTCCTCGGCCAGACCTACCCGACGATACTCCCGGTCACGGCCTACAACGAGTACCGCTCCATAGACCTCTCGTCTCGCCCGGCGGCGATGGCCATAAACGTCCTCATCGCCCTTATCACCGCCCTCTTCGCCGCCGCTTACCTCCGCCTCGGAAGGGGTCTGGGCCGTGGATAAGAGAGTGAAGCGGCGTAGAGGAAACCTCTGGCTCACAACGGTGGCGCTGCTCGTAGCACTCCCCTTCCTGCCGCTCTTCCTGTGGTCGTTCGCCGGGGAGTGGCGTTTCCCGGACCTGCTCCCCGCGGAGTGGTCCCTGCGAGGTTTCCGGGCTTTAGCGGAGCCAGGCTCGCGCGTCGTGGAGGCGGCTCTTAGCAGCCTCCTCATCGGCGGGGCGGCTACAGTTGCCTCGGTGGCCGTCGGGCTGCCGGCGGGGGTAGCCCTGGGCAGGTACGAGTTTCGCTTGAAGGGGCTCGTGGTGTTCTTCGTGCTGCTCCCGATCCTGGTGCCCCCCCTGGCCTCGACGATGGGTGTACACCTGACATTCATCCGACTCGGGCTGGCGGACACGTCTCTGGGCGTCTTTCTCGTCCATCTGGTGCCGACGGTCCCGTATACCACGATAATCCTGGCGAGCGTCTTCGCCGAGAGGGGCGTCGAGCTCGAGGAGGCGGCCCGGACTCTGGGCGCGACGCCGTGGCGAGCCTTTTTGCACGTCACGCTGCCCACCGCCGCGCCGGGGGTGGCGGTGGCGGCGTTGTTTGCGTTTCTGGTCTCCTGGAGCCAGTACATCCTTACCGTCCTGATCGGGGGCGGCAACGTCGTGACCCTGCCGATGCTTCTGTTTAGCGCCGCCCGTGGGAGCGACCCCGTCCTTACATCGGTCCTGGCCCTGCTCTTCGCCCTCCCCGCCGTCCTCGCCCTCGTCGTCGCCCTACGCTACCTGAAGCCGGGCGAAGGAGATGGGGAGCAAGAAGGCTTCGTGGGTCTGGGCGGGAAGGTCTCGTGAGCGCCCGGCTGGAGATAGAGGGCCTGACGCACTCTTACGGGGGAGACGAGCCTGCCCTCTCGGAGCTAACCCTCTCGGTCGAGCCGGGCGAGCTGGTGGCCCTGCTCGGCCCCTCCGGGTGCGGCAAGACGACGGCGCTAAAGGTGGTGGCGGGACTCCTCTCGCCCACCCACGGCGACGTCCGGATCGGGGGCGAGAGCGTCCTCGGCGTCCCACCGGAGAGGCGGGGCGCGGCGATGGTCTTCCAGAAGTCCCTGCTCTTCCCGCACATGACGGTCGAGGGGAACGTCGGCTTCGGCCTGAGGATGCGCGGCGTACCGCGAGGCGAGGCGCGCGGGCGGGTGGAGAGGGCCTTGAAGAGGGTGCGTATAGAGGGCTTCGCCGGCCGCAAGCCCGGCGCTCTATCCGGGGGCCAGCAACAAAGGGTCGCGCTCGCCCGAGCCCTCGTAACCGAGCCCAGGCTCCTGCTCCTCGACGAGCCCCTCAGCGCCCTCGACGCCAACCTCCGCGAGGGGATGCGCGAGCTCATCAAGGAGGTGCAGCGGGAGGGCGACCACACGACCGTCTTCGTCACCCACGACCAGGAGGAGGCCGTGGTCCTGGCCGACCGCATCGCGCTCGTCACCGGCGGCCGCCTGCGCATGTACGACCACCCGGAGGCCTTTTACGAACGCCCGTTGAGCCGCGAGATCGCCGAGTTCTTCGGCGCGACGAACTTCCTCCGCGGACAGGCCCGCAACGGCTGCGTCGAGACACCGCTCGGTACCTTGAGGCTCGAACACCCCGCGCCGCCCGGGGAGGTTACCCTCACCATCCGCCCCGAGGCCGTGCGTCTGGAGGGCGGGGAGAACTCCTTCTCCGCGCGCGTCCGTGGGGTTACCTATCTCGGGACGCAGGTACTCTACGGCCTCGACGTCTCCGGCGGCGTCCATCTGCGGGCCGCCCTGCCCCCGCACACGAGGCTTGCGGTCGGGGACGAGGTTACGGCCCGGCTCCCGGCCGAGTCGCTGTGGGCGCTCGCGGACGGGGAGACTACGCCGGGTTGAAGGGTGAGTACGCCGCGAACCGCCAGCGCAGCGGGGCGGTGTTCTCGACGACCTCCCCGACCCGGAACTCGACCACGCGCCGGGCTCCAGCGAACTCCGCCGCGCGCGCCGGGTCCCAGGTCACGCGCGCCTCTCCCGAGAGCTGCAGAGTGTCGCCGCGTTCGAAGTCCACGAACAGCAGGCCGACTTTGGGGTTCGCGGCTATGTTGCCCAACGTGTTGAACATGTTGTTGCCGGAGTAGTCGGGGAAGGCCAGCGTGTCCTCGTCCAGGAACCGGACGAAGCCGGGCAGGCCGCCGCGGTGCGAGGCGTCGGCGCCGCCCTCCGGGTGGGCGCTGGCGATAAAGAACGTGTCCGACGAGGAGATGAGGCGCCGCTGCCCGTCCGTGAGAGTCCCGGCGCGTCTGGCGGTTCCGGGCTCCGCGCTGATCGAGCCGCCAGCGGCCTCCGGGTCGCGCAACTGGATGTATTTGGGACAGTTCCCGTATACCTGCTCGGCGTACACGTAGATACCCTCGGGCCGCCTCTCGGCCTTGCCGTTCAACCTCATACGCCGGCGGGTCGAGAGGTCTATCGAGATCAGGCCGACATCCACACCCGGCTTCGAGAACTCGCCCAACGGGTCGCCGGGGACTGGCCGGGCGTCTATAAGCAGCGTCCGCTCGTCGAGCACCCGCAGAAAGCCGGGCTCGCCCGTAAGCAGCGATGCCCAAACCCGGCCGGCCGCGCCGGTTGAACCGAGGACCACCATCCGCTGGTCCTCCAGGAAATCACGGGCGCCTGGTGGGATCTCGGGCCGGATCACGTCGCTTACGCGGGCGGCCATCTCTCGCACGCCCGCCCGAGCCTGGACCTCGATCTCGCCGGCATGGTACTTCGATACCATCTCGTTCCTCCTACCGCTCTCGGCGGAGCTTGCGCCCGGACTCGTCTATTTTACAGTCCTCGATCAAGCACCCCGGCGATTTACATGCTCCTTCTCGTCGAGGCCCTGCCCCTACCGTGCAAGCAGGATTGGATCGCCGCCAGGCCGCCACCGAGAGCTACGCGGTAGGCGAGCAGCTCGAGCGACGAAGGGGAAGATCACAGAGCCGCCCTCTCTAGGTTCTAGAGGCCCTGCTTGCCGCGCCGGAGGCTCTCCCAGCTCCCGTCACCGTACCAGCCACCGTCCACCGAGAGGGTGTGGCCGTTGACGTATCCGCTCAGTTCGGGGGCGGCGAGGAAGGCCACCGCCTGAGCTATGTCCTCCGGACGGGCGAAGCGGGCCATCGGAGTGCGGCCCTCTATATCAGTGTCGGTGTAGTCGCCCCCGGCCTGGTCTTCTAAGTCCATCTCGGTCTTGACCCAGCCGGGACAGACCGCGTTGACGCGCACGCCGCGACCGCCCCACTCGGCGGCCAGAGTACGCGTCAGCCCTATAAGCCCGTGCTTGCTCGCGTTGTAGGCCGCCCGGTCCGCGATACCGAGAAGTCCCGCGACCGAGCTAATGTTGACGATGCTCCCGCTCCCCGCTCGCAGCATCTCTTTGCCGAACTCGCGGCTCATCAAGAAGGAGCCGGTCAGGTTTACCTCCAGGACGCGCCGCCAGTCCGCTAGCGTCGTCTCTTCGGCGGGAACTATGTGGCTCACGCCGGCGTTGTTGACCAGCACGTCTACCCGCCCGAACCCGCCTATCACTGTCTCGACCATGCCGCGTACCGATGCTTCGTCCGAGATGTCGCCGGGGACGGGGAGCACCCGGGCGCCGGCTTGTTCCAGCTCCGCCAGTGTATCCTCGGGAGCGTTCAGGTCGTTGGCGGCGACCGCGTAACCGCGCTCAGCCAGCGTCAGGACAACTTGCCGTCCGATGCCGCGGGCGGCGCCGGTGACGAGGGCGACGCGCCTCTCCGTGCCCGGTTCTATCGCGTCTCCCCTACCCTTCCGAGGCTTCGATCCTGAGCGTCTCGTTCTGGCGGACGAGCCCGCAGTCCTCCATGCCCCCCACGATCCTGCCGACCGGCGCAATGGGGCTGTCCTCGCCGGTGCTCGCGGGGGTGTCGCCGTAGAAGAGGCAGAGGGCGTTCTCCGGCGGCCAGTAGGCGACGTCCCCCACCTCGACCGCCTTCCGCTCGGCGGCTTCGGTCGCCGTGGGAAGCAAGACCGGAAAGTGGAGCTCCTCTCCCCGGAGCCTTGCCCTGGTCTCCACCGGCAACCGGTCCCACAGCTCCCTCGCCACCGGCCCCTCGTCCAACTCCACGGTTATTTCGGCCTCTTCTCCCCGTACGATCAAGCGCTTCGCCATCGACCCTACTCCTCTACGCGTTAACCGGGTTCTTCGGCTGCTCGCCCCGCAGCACGGCCCGCAGATCCTCACCCGCCATCGCCGCCATCTTATCCCGGGTCTCGAAGGAGGCGCTACCGATGTGCGGCGCGAGCACGACGTTCTCCAGCTCGAGCAACCCGGAATGAACCTCTGGTTCCTCCTCGTATACGTCGAGCCCGGCGGCGAAGATGCGGCCCGCGGCGAGCGCTTCGGCGAGCGCCGCCTCATCCACTATGGGCCCGCGTGAGGTGTTGACGAGAACGGCTTCGGGTTTCATCTTCTCGAGCTCCCCGGCGCCGATGAGGTGCGTCGTCTCCTCGGTCAGCGGGGTGTGGATGGAGAGGAAGTCGCACTCCCCGAGCAACGCGTCGAGCTCCATGTAGCGCGCGTCGAGCTCTTTTTCAGCTTCCTCTTTGCGGGAGCGGCCCGCGTAGAGGATCTCCATGTCGAAGCCTCTGGCGCGGCGAGCGAGGGCCTGCCCGATCCTGCCGAACCCTACTATACCGAGCTTCTTGCCCCAGACGTCGGGGCCGAGGAGCATCTTCGGTCCCCAGGCCTCCCACCTTCCGGCACGCACGATCCTCTCTCCCTCGCCCAGGCGACGCGCCGCGGCGAGCAGCAGCATGAAGGCGGTGTCGGCGGTCGTCTCGTCGAGGACGTCCGGGGTGTTGGTCACGACGATGCCCCGCTCGTCGGCGGTCGCCACGTCGACGTTGTCGTAGCCGACGGCCATGTTCGCGACCACCTTGAGGTCCTCCCCAGCGGCGTTCATGAACTCGGCGTCGATCTTCTCGGTTAGCGTCGAGAGGACGCCGTCTATACCCTGGGCGGCTTCGAGGAGTTCGCCGCGCTCGGGCGGGCGCTCGGAGAGGACGGTCACGTCGAAGTCTTCGAGGGGGCGAAGCCCGGCCTCGGGGATCTCGCGGGTTACGAGGACTCTTTCGGCCATAACCTCCCCCGTTTCTTGTCAGCCGTTACTCGATCGCGGCGTTCTGGCTCCCAGCACTCTTGCAAGGCGTATTATCCCTGTCGCGACGACTAGATGCACCGTGGTGAGGATACCGTGGTAGAGAAAGTTAGTCCAGAAGCCGAACCGCGCCGGATCCGGCCCCCACAGCACATCGTAGACGACCTGGATCAGCAACACCACCATACCCGGTAAGGACGGTCACGGTCGCCAGGAGAGACAACAGGTTATCGCCACCACAGCCGAAGCCTTGCGAACCGGGGCCGCAGAAAACAGCCGTCTATGTACACAGCGGAAGCGGAGGGCGCTACCAGCAATGCGGTGGCAAGAGTAGCGATGGCAAGGTTCAGATGATAGTCGCGTGTAACGAGGAGCCAGAACCCGAACACACCGAACCACGCTATTACGCATCATAGTAGAGAGGGTCGGAGAGACCGGAACCCGGACGCGCCCACCGACCCTCCTTTGTTCTTACTTAGTTACTCTCCTTGAGCATCTGGCGCAGAACGGTGTGCAGGATACCGCCGTTCCGCAGGTACTCGACCTCGACCGGCGAGTCGAGGCGGGCCTTGACCTTGAACTCCTTCGTCTCGCCGTCGTCGCTCGTGGCTTTTACCGTGAGCTCCGCTCCGGCTTCCACGTCCGAGAGGCCAGTGATGTCGAAGGATTCGTGTCCGGTGAGACCGAGTGACTCGGCATCCTCGCCGTCGGCGTACTGCACGGGGAGGACGCCCATGCCGATGAGGTTGGAGCGGTGGATGCGCTCGAAGCTCTCGGCGATGACCGCCTTTACGCCCAGGAGGAACGAGCCCTTGGCGGCCCAGTCGCGCGAGGAGCCGGTACCATACTCCTTACCCGCGAGGACGATCAGCGGCACGCCCTCCTCCTGATACTTCATCGCGGCATCGTAGATCGTGGTCTCCTCGCCATCCGGGAGGTGGACGGTGTAGCCGCCTTCTTTCTCCACCAACTGGTTCCTCAGGCGGATGTTACCGAAGGTGCCGCGCACCATCACCTCGTGGTTGCCGCGACGGGAGCCGAAGGAGTTGAAGTTACGCGAATCGACGCCCTTCTCAATGAGGTACTGCCCCGCCGGCATCCTGGAGGGTATGGCGCCGGCCGGCGAGATGTGGTCCGTCGTCACGGAGTCCCCGACCCTGACCAGGACGCGGGCGCCGATTATGTCCTCCACGTCCGCAGCGTCGGGGTCGAGGTCCTGGAAGAAGCTCGGCTCCTGGATGTACGTCGAGTCCGGGTCCCACTCGAAGAGGGCACCCTCGGGCACCTCCACTTCGTTCCACTGCTCGTTGCCGGTGTACACGTTCGCGTACTGCTTCGTGTAGATCCCGGGGTCCAGGGCGTTCTCGACCTCGCGCGCTACCTCCTCCTGCGACGGCCAGATGTCTTTGAGGTACACCGGGTTGCCGTTTTCGTCGTCGCCGAGCGGGTCCCTGGAGAGGTCTATGTCGACAGTACCGGCGAGCGCGTAGGCTACGACGAGCGGCGGGGAGGCCAGGTAGTTGGCCTTGACGTCCGGGTTGATCCTCCCATCGAAGTTACGGTTGCCCGAGAGGACGGCAGCGACGATAAGGCCGTTCTCGTCGACGGCTTGCGAGATCTCCTCGGCCAGCGGCCCGGAGTTCCCGATGCACGTCGTGCATCCATAGCCGACGACGTCGAACCCGAGCTCCTCCAGGTACGGCAGCAGGTCCGAGGTCTGCAGGTACTCCGTAACGACTTTCGATCCCGGCGCGAGGCTCGTCTTCACGTGCGGCTCGACCGAGAGACCCTTCTCGACGGCCTTCTTCGCCAGCAGCCCGGAGCCCATCATCACTGATGGGTTCGAGGTGTTCGTGCAGCTGGTTATGGCGGCTATGACAGCGGAGCCGTGCTTTAGATAGATCTCCTCTCCGTCCACGGTGACGGTGATCTCACCGGAGGGCACAGCCTCGGACTCGTCGCTCTCCGGCTCGCCGCCGGAGGTCTGGTCCGGATCTCCCTCACCCGTCGCGTCCGCCGTGCCTCCCGGCGTATCGCTCGCCTCCATCGACTCGGTGTCGTCGGAGGTGTGGCTCTCGCCGGTGGAGACGGCCGCCTCGTCGTCGGCATCGGCGTGTCCGTTGGAGGAGCCATTGCTCACCAGCGCGTGGTCCATGCCGGCCATCTCCCCCAGCGCCTGCCGGAAGGACGGCTGCATGTCCGCGAGCGCGAGCCGGTCCTGCGGGCGGCGCGGACCCGCGAGGCTCGACTCGACAGTGTCCATGTCCAACTCCAGCGTTTCCGAGAAGCGCGGCTCGGGTTGCTCATCGGTGCGCCAGAGGCCCTGCTCCTTGCTGTACGCCTCGACCAACTCGACCAACTCTTCATCCCGCCCCGTGCCCCGCAGGTACTTGAGCGTCTCCGCGTCCACCGGGAAGAACGTACACGTCGCCCCAAACTCCGGCGACATATTCGCGATAGTCGCCCGATCCGGCAACGCCAGCTTGCTCAAGCCCTCGCCGTAAAACTCCACGAACTTGCCGACGACGCCGTGAGCACGAAGCTGCTGCGTTACCGTCAACACCAGGTCGGTGGCGGTGACGCCCTCCTGGAGTGCGCCGGTCAGCTTGAAGCCGATAACCTCCGGGACGAGCAGGTAGTACGGCTGGCCGAGGGTTACAGCCTCCGCCTCGATACCACCGACGCCCCATCCGAGGACGCCCAGGCCGTTGATCATGGTGGTGTGACTGTCCGTCCCCACCAACGTATCCGGCATCGCCACGCCATCCTTCACGATCACACCCTTAGCCAGGTACTCCAGGTTGACCTGGTGGACAATGCCGGTCGCGGGTGGCACGACGGAGAAGTTATCGAAGGCCTGCTGGCCCCACTTCAGGAACTCGTAACGCTCGTGATTGCGCTCGAACTCGCGCTCGGCGTTGAACTGAAGGGCGGCAGCCGAGCCGAACGCGTCGACCTGTACGGAGTGATCGATCACGAGGTCGGTTGGTACGAGAGGGTTGATCTTCTTCGGGTCCCCGCCGACCGCCTGCATCGCGCTCCGCATCGCCGCCAGGTCCACTATCGCCGGTACGCCCGTGAAGTCTTGCATCACCACGCGCGCCGGAAGATACGCAAGCTCCCCCCCAACCGATTCCGGCCAGGAGGCTAGGGCCTCGACATCTTCCTTCGAGACGAACTTGCCGCCGGCGTTGCGCAGCAGCGATTCGAGCATTACCCGTATGGAGAACGGCAGGGAGAAGATGTCTCCCTCCACCTGCTCGTCCAGTGTTTTGAGGCTGTAGTACGTTACCTCGCCGGAGCCGGTCTCCAGGCTCTTTTGGGCGTCGAAAGGATCATTCCCCATATTCGCAACCTCTTCCCCAAGATTCGTGTGCGTGATCTTGTTCTAATTATAGATGATCGACAGTTTACCGTCCGGCCGGGGCTGTCGGCGAGACGTGGACAAGCTTTATACTTCTACCGTGGCGAAGCGCGGCTACAATCGGGATACGATTCGGGGCGGAGCTAGCGAGTGGGACGCCTCGCGGCCTTTTTCGAACTACCTCAAGCTGCTCGGGAGACTTCTCGTGCATCCCATCCGCTTCTTTGAGCTTCTACCAAAGATCCCGGACCCCCGCGCTCCGGGCCTTTTCCTTGTTTTTTCGAGCCTCCTCGCGGCCCTCGCGTGGTTCTTTACCGGGGGACTCTACCCGGCGCTGGCGGCGCTTTTTCTGCCCCTGCCGCTCTCGCCGATCCTCGCCGGCGCTTACCACCTCATCGCGTGGGGCGGCAGGTACGGTTACGCCGTCACCTGGCGCGCCCTCGCTTACCCTTTCGGCTACCTGCTGCCGCTCACGGCGGTGCCAGGGCTGCGGTGGTTTGCGGGTGTCTACGCTGGGGCCGTGTTGCTCGCGGTCGGGCTCGCGGTGGTTAAGGAGATCAGCTTCGGGAGAGCCTTCCTCTCCTGCCTCGTCGTCACCGGCCTGCTCCTCTTCGCCGTCTACCCGGCGCTGCCGGGCTGACGAGGACGAACAAGAAGAGCTGGGAGAGAATTATTCCTCGGGGTCCGGCGAGTTTTGCACGTCACCAACGTACTCGAGGGCGATGTGGTCGGTCTCGACGAAGCCCAGGGACCTGTAGAAGGAGCGGGCTACGTCGTTCTCCTTCGTGGCGACGAGTTCTATGAGGGCGGCATTCTCGGTTGCGGCGACGCTCTGGACCTTCTCGACGAGGAGCTTGCCCGCGCCCCGGCGGCGGGCGTTCCCGGAGACGACGAGCATGGGCACCTCGATCACGGCGTCTCCGTGGGCGAGGTCCGGCTTGATCCACAAGCTCACCGCCCCAACGACGTCGCCTTCTACCTCAGCCACGAAAACCCGCGCCCTCGGCTCTTCCAGGAGCTCGCCGAGACGCGCCCGGACCGCTTCGGGCCGGGGCCTCTGGTCCCCGAGGGCGTCGGCGAGGTCCCGGGCCAGGGCGTAGAGGGCTTCGGCGTCCTCGAGGGTGGCCTCCCGCACGGTCTCGACCGGCGGTCGAGGCGTCTTCTCCGGGCCGTTCATATGCTGGTCTTACCCCGGACGGGGCGCTGCGACTCCGGCGGCGCCTTTGCCCGGGTCCGGGCGCGGCTGTAGCATGGCCTCGTGGGCCGGGGAAGGGCCACGAAGCTCGTGCGGAAAGGAGACGCGCATGCAGGTTCTGTGGGGCATCGGCGGTATGGCCGCGATCCTCGTCGTCGCGTTCGCGCTCTCGACGAACCGCCGGGCGATAAACCCGCGCACGGTGATCGGCGCTCTGGTCATACAGTTCGTCTTCGCCTTCGTCGTCTTATATTGGGACCTCGGCCGGCGAGCCCTGGAGATCCTCACGAACGGCGTCCAGGCGGGCATAGACGCCTCCAGCGCCGGCATACAGTTCCTGTTCGGCCCGGTCCTGCCCACGGAACCGGGCATGGTGGTCTTCGCTTTCCAGGTGCTGCCTAAATCATATTCTTCTCGTCCCTGTTCTCGGTGCTCTACCACCTCAACGTCTTGTAGTGGGTAGTCAGGATCATTGGCGGCGGGTTCCGGAGGCTGCTGCGCACCAGCCAGGCCGAGTCAATGTCGGCGACAGCGGACGTCTTCCTCAGCCAGGTCGAAGCGGCCCTACGTGGAGAAGATGACGCGCTCCGAGCTGTTCACCGTGATGGTGGGCGGCATGGCGAGCGTGGCGGGCTGGGTCCTGGTCGGATACTCGCTCCTGGGCGCACCATTAGAGTACCTCATCGCGGCGAGCTTTATGGCAGCCCCGGGAGCGATACTGATGGCCAAGCTGATGATACCCGAGACGGAGACGCCGGAGACGATGGACGGCGAGTCCGTCCGGATGGAGGTCGAGCACACGAACGTGATCGAAGCCGCCGCGAACGGCGCCGCCGACGGTCTCAGGTTGGCCCTGAACATCGGCGCCATGCTGATCGCCTTTATCTCGCTCATCGCGCTCCTGAATACCATTCTGGGCGCCGTCGGTGGCCTCATCGGCTTCGAGGGGCTAACGTTCGAGGGCATCTTGGGCTACCTCTTCGCCCCGGTCGCGCTCGTCATCGGCGTGCCGTGGACGGAGGCGGCGCAGGCGGGCAGCTTCCTCGGCCAGAAGCTAGTCTTGAACGAGTTCGTCGCCTACGCGGACTTCGGGCCGCAGACCGACGAGTTCTCCGAGAAGACCGTCGCCATCGTCACCTTCGCGCTCGCCGGGTTCGCCAACTTCGGCTCCATAGCCATCCAGATCGGGGGTCTCGGCGGCATTGCCCCGAACCGGTGCGGCCAGGTCGTGAAACTCGGCATCCGGGCCGTAATAGCCGCCAGCCTCGCCAACCTGATGAGTGGCGCCATCGCCGGTATGCTCGTCTGAAAAGGAGGACCCGTGGGACGTAGAGCTGTAATCGTCGTCCTCGACGGCGTCGGAGCCGGCGGCGCTCCGGACGCGGCACGCTTCGGCGACGAGGGCTCGAACACTCTAGGCAACACCGCCCGCGCCGTTGGCGGTTTGCAGCTCCAGCACCTGCGCGCCCTGGGACTCGGGAACGCCGTGGAGATAAAAGGCGTCCCGCCCGTTACAGCCCCGAAGGCCTCTTACGGCCTCATGCGGGAGCTTTCCGCTGCCAAGGCTACCCTGGCCGGACACTGGGAAATGATGGGGATAGTCTTAGAAGACCCGTTGCCGACGTACCCGGAAGGCTTCCCGGCGGAGATAATCTCGCGCTTCGAAGAGGAGACGGGGCGAAAGGTCATCGGGAACAGGCCCGCCTCGGGGACCGAGATCATCGAGGAGCTGGGGCCGGAGCAGGAAGCCAGCGGCGCCTGGATCGTCTACACCTCCGCCGACTCGGTCTTCCAGGTCGCCGCCCACACCGGCGTGATCCCGCTCGAAGAGCTCCACGCCGGGTGCAAAAAGGCCCACGAGATGCTCATCGGCGAGGGGCAAATCCTCGTGGAGCGGGTTATCGCCCGTCCCTACCACGGTGAGAGGGGCGCCTACGAGCGCGAGAACGAGAACCGCCACGACTACGGCATCACCCCGCCGCGCGAGACGTACATGGACCTCACCAGGGACGCCGGCCACGAGGTCGTCGCGGTCGGCAAGATACGGGACATCTTCGACGGCAGGGGAATAACCGAACACCTCCCCGGCAAGCCGGACGACGCGGCGAAGATCAACGCCGTTCTCGAAGCCCTGGGGCGTGTCGAGTCCGGACTGATCTTCGCCAACCTCGTGGACTTCGACGCGAAGTACGGCCACCGCCGCGACCCGAAAGGGATGGCCGGGAACCTCGAACGCTTCGACGAGAGGGTCCCGGAGTTGCTACAAGCTCTCGCCAGGGACGACCTGCTCGCCATCACCGCCGATCACGGCAACGACCCAACCTACCCCGGCACGGACCATACCCGCGAACGCGTCCCGCTCCTCGCGGTAGGAGGCGGCAATCCGCGTAGCGAGCCGCGTAATATCGGTGTCCGGGACGGTTTCGCGGACCTCGGGGCAACAGTCGCCGCCTGGCTTGGGGTGGAGAAGAGCGGTCTTCCGGGTGAGGACTTTTTGCGGTGAGCACGGCGCTCATCGCGCTTTAACTAAGAAACCTCCGGGGCGAGGCCTTCACGCCTTACCCAAGAGCCTTCCGGCTCGGGACGTTATTCCTCCTAGCCGTCCGACTCTTCCTCGCTCTCCTCTCCACCGTCCTCAGAATCTAAAGCTTCCCGCACGCATCTGTCTATCGCGTCGCGGAACTCTTCCCGGTCGAGGTTGGGGTGGATCTCTTCCATGCTATCCACGAACGCCTCAATGGCCAGGTCCGTATCGCTCTTCCCGGGAACGGATTCCGACACCGCCACTCCTCTCGTTAGTGCTGCTCCGGCAACGGTATCTACCCCTGCCGGACGATCTCCAAAAGGTCGAGGACCCGGGCGAGCGCCGGCTCCGAAAGTCCGCACCGGGACAGTTCGTCTGTACCGGAAGCGCGGACGGTAACTACAATGGGCGGTACGCCGCAAAGTAGCGGGATCCTTCGGGGAAGGCGACGACATTTGTACTCTGAGAACGCGGTACTGGATGCTATAGAGACGAAGAAGCGAGGCGATGAGTTGTCGGAAAATACCATCCATCGTGCCGTCGAGGGCTACACCTCGGGGGAGGTGCCAGACTACCAGATGTCGGCACTCCTCATGGCGATCTTTATCCGGGGAATGGACTACGAAGAGACGCTGGCCCTGACGGAAGCGATGGCGGGCTCCGGCGAGCGGCACTCTTTCCCCGGGTGTGTGGACAAGCACTCGACGGGCGGGGTCGGGGATAAGATCTCCTTGATCTCCCTCCCTATAGTCGCCGCCTGCGGCGCACCCGTGGCCAAGCTCTCCGGGCGAGGTCTCGGCACGACCGGCGGCACCATAGACAAGCTCGAATCCATCCCCGGCTTCTCGTTCGACCTCCCGGAGGAACGCATGCGAAAGCAGGTCGAAGAGGTCGGACTGGCCATCACGGAGGCCGGGGATCTAGCGCCGGCCGACAGGGCCATCTACGCCCTGAGAGACACTACGGGCACCGTCGACTCCCTCCCCCTCATCGGCTCGTCCATCGTCTCCAAAAAGGCCGCGACCGGCGCCGGCTACCTACTCTACGACGTGAAGTCAGGCTCCGGTGCGTTCATGAAGACCGCCGGCGAAGCACGCGAACTTGCCGATCTCCTCGTGCGCCTGAGCGAGTCCCTCGGGATCGAAGCTTCAGCCCTCATCACGGCCATGGATGAGCCTTTAGGCAGCGCGGTCGGCAACGCTCTGGAAATCCACGAGAGCGTGCGCTTCCTACAGGGCGAGGACTCACCCGCCGACCTCTCCGAGAAGTCCCGCGTCGTGGCGGCGCGGCTCTTACGGCTGAAGGGCATCCAGGAGCCGGAAGACGCGGTGGAAGGAGCGATCTCCTCCGGCGCCGCCTACGAGAAGTTCGCAGAGTTCGTCGCGGCTCAAGGCGGAGACCCAAAAACCCTGCAGAATATCCCGGTCTCGAAGGAGGTTCGGGAGATAGTCGCCCCGAAGGCAGGCTACGTCGTGCGGTTAGGGGCGCTCGGCGTCGGTCGCGCAGCCCTTCTTCTAGGCGCGGGCAGGGAGAAAAAGGGAGACAAAATAGACCCGGGCGCGGGCGTAGAGGTCCTCGTCAAGGCCGGGGACGAGGTAGAGGAGGACCAACCGGTAGCGCGACTCTACGGGAAGCGGAACGCGAAGAGAGCTGAAGAGCTCGTCCTCGAGGCGTTGAAGATATCGGGCACACCGGTGCAGCGCCCCCCTGTTATCCTGGGGAGCCTGTAAAACGGAAACGGTCGGCGATCAGCTACCAGCAGTCGATAAGAACGAGAAACTGATAACTAAAAACGCCGACCGAAGGGAGGCAACCTTGAGCCCTGTTCACGTGCGGGCGGAGCCGGGAGAGTTCGCCGAAAGCGTGCTGCTACCGGGGGATCCCCGGCGGGCGGAGTACATCGCCGAGAACTTTCTCGAGGACGCGAGGCTCGTGACCGAGGAGCGGGGGTTGCTCGGCTACACCGGTATCTACGCCGGGAGGCCGGTCTCCGTGCAGACTACGGGAATGGGCTGCCCGAGCGCCGCCATCGTTACCGAGGAGCTTATACAACTCGGCGTGCGTAACCTGCTCAGGGTCGGAACCTGCGGAGGCTACCATCCGGAGATGAAGCTCGGGGACCTCGTGATCGCCACCGCCGCTACCCCCCAGGACGGGACGGTCTCGAGCATCACCGGGGGCGTCCCCTACGCGCCCGCGGCCCATTTCGACCTGGTACACGCGGCCTTTCACGCGGCCGGTGCGGTCGCGCCAGACCGCGGGACGTTTCTCGGCCCGATCGTGAGCGCCGACCTCTTCTACGATCCAGATAAAGACCCGCAAGCCCTGTGGCACTCTTTGGGGGTCCTCGCGGTCGAGATGGAGGCGTCGGCGATCTTCACGTTGGCGGCGATGCGCGGGGCGCGCGCCGGTTGTTTGCTCACGGTCTCGGACGCCATCGGCTCCGGAAAAGTCGAGCGTATAGAGGACAGCGCCTTGAAGGGCGCGGTGGACGAGATGGTAGGACTGGCGCTGGAGACCCTCAAAGCCTTACACTAGGGTCCCTCGGGGGGAGCGAATAGGAGGGCTCGGGACCCGCGGGCGACGCCTGAGAGGCCCGGGGCGGAGCTGGCGGAAGATTTAGGGAGAGACATTGACGATCCTCAACGAGTCGGGAGTACCGGACGTCGTCTCCCCGCTGCACGGCCTCTCCGGCCTCGCCGAAAGGCTCCCGGACACCCTCCTCGTCGTGGTGGGCACCCGCGCGGATGCCCACCTGGTCCAGTCCCTCTCCGTCCCCCTCCCCGGGACACCCGTGGGCCTGTCGAGCCAGTCCGGCGGCGGTTTCGGCGCGCACCCCCGGATTGTATTCGTCGTTCTGGAGCCGGACGAGAAGCCGTCCGGTGGGGCTCTGGCCTCCCGCGTGATCGAGGCGGCGGCGGGTTTCCGGCGTACGGAGCTGGTGTTGCTCGTCGCATGCAGGTCGGCGGCCCTGCTCGGCTTCGACGCGGAGTTCGAGGCCGAGCTCGCCGGGCGTCGCCTGGGCCTGCCGGTGCGAGCCCTGGCCCCTGGCGCGGTCGGCTCCGGTGCACTTTATACGGACCTGGAGGACGGCGCGATCCGCGCCCTCGTCGAAATGTGTCCGAGTAACGTACCCGGGTCCGGTAAGGAAAGATCCTTCTCCAAAGGGAGCCTCCTCGGGAAGCTTCCTTTCCGGGGAAGGACCGGGCAGAGAACGGCCACGGAGGCGGGCGCCCAGCGCCCGGTGGTCCTCCTCGGCGCTCTCCCCGGGCCTCAGGAGGAGCTCGCCACCGAGCTCTCGCGGGTAGGGGTCGAGGTTGCCGGCGTCGTCCCGGGCGCGGAGGCGAACCGGCTACCGGCCATCGACGAGGGGACGGTCGTGGCGGCGGCAGACCCGTACCTCGCCGCGGCGTCCCGGGCGGCGGAGGAGCGCGGCGCGGCGGTGATCCGGAGCCTCCTGCCGATCGGGGTGGACGGCACGGCCCGCTTTATCCAGGACGTCTCCGCGCTCGCCGTACGCGGGGCGAACGAGGCGGGCCGCGCCCGCCAGGTCTGGGAGAGCCTGGAACCGCTGAGGAGCCGCATCCGGGGGAAACGTATCTTCTTTACCGGCGACACGGGCCTGGAGATACCGCTGGCCCGTTTCCTGGCCGACGCCGGGGCGGTGGTCCTGGAGGTCGGAACGCCGCGGCTGGACAGGCGCTCCCTCGCAGCGGAGCTTTCGGCTCTGGGCGAGGACGTGGACGTGGTCGAATCCCCGGAGTGGCGGGCACAGTTGGATCGGATAGATGCCGCCCGGCCGGACGTGGTAGTTGCGAGCCCCGGGCTCTACGTTCCGCTCGTGGCACGCGGCCACCTGTGCCGCTCCTCGCTGGACCTCCTGTCTCTGGGGATACACGGCTACGAGGGCGCCCGCCGGGTTCTGGAGCTCTTCGCCCGGACCTTCGAGCGAGCCGAGAAGCTAGACACCCTCAACCTGTGAGACGCGGGTGAGGAGACCATGAAGATCCTGCGCGGCGTATACGAAGGACCGGGGAGCCACGGCATCCTGAGGGTGGCGGCGAGCATGAGCGGGGTGCAGGCCGTCCTGCGGGCGCACCCGGACGAGTGGTACTTTCCGGCGCTCCACGGAGCCTGGACGCGAACCGGCGAACCGGCGCCGGTCACCCTGAGCCCGGTGCGGAACAGGTCGGACGGCTCGTGGACGCCGGGAGACCTGGCCCACGACCTCTCAAGCGTGGCGCGTCACCGCCCGGAGGCGGAGGCTCTTATCTTCGCGCGCTCCGAGGCGGCGCTGCTCTCGGGCGAGGGCGCGCCGATCCTCGCCCTCCCCGAGAATCCGGAGACCGGCCGCTCCCCGAAGCTCGTGACCTGCGAGTGGGAGTCCTTCGGCATTCGGGAGGTCGAGGCGGCGGACCTGGGGCTGGCGGAGCTCGTCAAGGCCCACGCCGGGCCCCAACCGAAGAGTCCGGCCCCGACAGTCAACCTCTTCGGGCCGCCGGTCTTCGGGCCGAACGCCGCGGCGGAGTACGCCGAAGTAGAGCGTGCTTTGGGCCTCATCGGGGTCAGCGTGAACGTCCGGGCGCCGCTCGGAGCGACGGTCGGGGATCTCTCACGCCTCCCACGTGCCTGGGCGAACGTCGTCCTCTGCCGGGAGGCGGCGGAGGCGGCGTCGCTGTACCTCCAGGACGAGTTCGGAATGCCGCGGGTGACGACACCCCCGGTCGGGTCGGTCGGGACGGGGGCGGTCTTGAGGGCGGTCGGCCAGCTGTGCTCCCTGGACTCGAAGTGGATGCGGCGGGCGGTGTGGGCGGAGCTCGCCCGGACGGCGAAGCTGCCGTGGTACACCCGGCTGGCCGTGCCCGAGACCTTCCGGGGGCGCCGCGTTGCCCTCTTCGGGGACCTCACCTATACGACGGGCCTCGGCTACACTTTAGCCCGCGAGGTCGGTCTGGAGGTGGCGTGGGCGGGTACGTACCTCGCGCACCTGGAGAAAGACTTCCTCTTCCACGCCGGCACCTTCACCGACGAGGCGTTCGTCGAAGACGACCCCGAGGCCGTCGCCGCCCGCGTCGAGGAGACGGCCCCCGACCTCCTCATAGGCACGCACCTGGAGCGGGAGGTCGCCGGCGCCCTGGACGTGCCCTTCCTACCCCTGTGCCCCCCGGTCTTCGAGCACCCGTTCGTAGAGAGACCCCTCATGGGCTACGCCGGCTCCAGCGCCCTGGCCGATGCCCTCGAAGGCGTCCTGCGAGAGCCGCGTACCGGAACGCGCGAAAAATCAGAGACCGTGGCACGCGCTCCCGAGTGGACCGAGGAGGCGTTGGAGGAGTTGGAGGAGATACCGGCCTTTTTGAGGGGCCGGGCGCGCAGGCTCGCCGAGGAGCACGCGCGGACTCTGGACTCGCCCGCGGTTACGCCGGAGATCCTCGAAGAGTCCCGTTCCTGAGTCGGTATAATCTCGCGGTAATCTCGCGGTCGCAGGCTAGAGGGAGAACTCTTTGGGCATCAGGGACTTTATCCAGTACCTCCGGGAGCACCGGCTTATGGCGGAGAAGCCGGAGGCGCTCTCTGGCGCCGAGCGCGAGGAAGTCCTGCACCAGGCGGAGATGATGGTCGGGATGGCGGACGCGGCAGTCAAAGAGCTGGAGTCGGTCGTCAACAACCGGCGCGTCAACCTCCCGGAGGAGCATGCCCTCCGCTTCGCCCAGGACGTCTTTCTCTATCTCAAGGACGAGGAAGAGAGGATCAAGGAGAAGCTCCGCTAGGGCCTACCTGCGGCGCCTCCTTCGCCGGCTCCTTCCGTCTTCGTCATCATCTTCATCTTCACCCTCGTCGTCGTCGCCCGCACAACCGGCGGCGACGAGCAGCACGGTCGCGGAGATGCTCGCCAGACCCAACCTGAGAAAGCCGCGGCGGCTCATCTTCTCCCCTTTGGACTCCCTGTTCTCCATCGACGCTCCTCCTTTTTCGGGTCTCATCGAACGTCCGCGCGTAGCGCATATTTGGGCATTATCTCAAAGAACGGCGGCTCCGAGCACACCGGCTATTCGAGACGCTTGACGAGAACGGCTCTCTCCGGGGAGAGCTCGTACCCGTCGAGGTACTGCTCCATGATGCCTTCGAGGCCGGCCATGCGGCGCCCGTGCAGCTCGGGATGGCGCAGGGTTACCTTGTAGGTAACCCCGGTGGTCTCGGACTCCACCTCGAGCGTGCCGCCTCTCTCGACGGAGAGGATGACGTCGGTGAGGAGGGCATCGGCGGCGACGGCGAGGTCGCTCAAGGCGCCTCCGCGCAGACCGGCGACGGCGCCGGTCCAGGTCAGGAACTGGCGGGCCTCGCCGGCGCGGGCAAGCTCCACCGGGAACTCTCTCTTGTGTATCGCGGGGCTCACTACACCGTAAGGGTACACCGTCCCGGACCTTCGGGGGCGTCTTGGTATACTCGGAGCGGCGGCGTTTGTCCGCACGGGAACTTCTACGGCCGTCGGCCGCACCTGCTTCTAGAGACGCTGCGAGGAACCACGGGAGGTAGAGAGATTGAAACGTAAAACGGCGCTGGCTCTGGCGCTCGTCCTGGGGATAGCCCTGGCGGTACTCGCGGTGGGCTGCTCGTTCGGCGGGGAGGAAAAGTCGGAGGAGAGGGCCCGGAACGTGGCGCAGAAGGCGCCCGAGGTATCGGCGGACGTCCCCGAGGATGAGCCCGTGGCGCAGGTCGCGGCTCAGGTAAGCCCTTCGGTCGTGCAGGTCAACGTTCAGGCGGTGCAGGCCACACCCTTCGGTCCCCAGCAAGGCCAGGGGCTGGGGAGCGGTGTGATCTACCGCGGCGACGGCTACATAATCACGAACAACCACGTGGTTGCCCCGCCGGGCGGTCAGGAAGCCGACGAGGTCAACATCGCCTTCGCCGACGGCTCCACGGAGCGAGGAGAGGTGGTGGGGAGAGACCCGTCGACCGAGATCGCGGTGGTCAGGGTGGACCGCGACGATTTGCCCGCGGCGAGGTTCAGGGAAGGCTCGGACCTCCTCGTCGGCCAGCTTGCGGTCACCATCGGCAGCCCCTCCGGATTCCAGTCCACCGTCACCTCGGGGGTCATAAGCGGCCTCAACCGCGAGGTGCCGGCCGAGTACACCGGAGGTCGGCAGGACCAGGCGCTGGTAAACCTGATCCAGACGGACGCCCCGATCTCTCCGGGCAGCTCCGGCGGCGCTCTGGTGGACCGGGACGGCGAGATCGTCGGCATCAACGTCGCCTACCTGCCCCCCGAGACCCGGGCCGAAAGCATCGGGTTCGCCATCCCCTCGGACACAGCGATCTCGGTCGCCGACCAGCTCATAGAGACCGGCCGGGTCTCGAGCCCGTTCCTCGGAATCCGCAACGCCGAGCTCACCCCGGAGATCGCCGAGCAATTCGGCCTCTCGGACGAGACCGGGGTGATCATCGTCGAGGTCGAACCCGGCGGCCCTGCCGCCGACGCCGGTCTGCGCCGCGAGGACGTGATAACCGCCCTGGACTCCACCGAGGTCGAGGGCTCCGGCGACCTGCTCGGCGCCCTGCGCGACTACCGCCCCGGCGACACCATCACCCTTACCGTCTTGCGCGGTGGATCGGGCAGCGAAGAGAGCGTAGAGGTCGAGCTCGGCGAGCGCCCGCAGTAGTGAGGACTGAAAGGAGCCACCATGTGGTCGAGGAGGCTTAAGGAAACCTTCGCCGTTATAACCATCGGCGACGGAGTCATAGCGCTCATCGCCCCCAGAGAGCACTCGCTCCTCTGGGAGACCGGTCCCGAAGGCGCCCGCAAAGTGGCGCGCTTCTTCGCCGACAACCCGAACTACATGCGCCTCCTCGGCCTGACCCAGATCGGCTTCGGCGTCTGGCTGGCCCTGAGGCAGTACCGGGAAGAGTAACCCGTGGCTCACTCGCACCACGGAGACCACGGGCACGGAGACCACGACCACGGGCGGGGGGCGGACCGGCGCGCACTCACCGTCGTCTTCGCCCTGACCGGCGCGTTTACGGTGGCCGAGGTCGTGGGCGGCCTCGTTACGGGCAGCCTCGCGCTACTCGCGGACGCGGGGCACATGCTCTCGGACGCTTTCTCTTTGGGGGTCGCGCTCTTCGCCGTCTGGTTGGCGGGGAGGCCCGCGACCCCGAACCGCTCCTTCGGCTACAAGCGGGCCGAGATCCTGGCCACCCTCTTCAACGGCGCGACGCTCGTGGCGATCTCCATCTGGATCTTTATCGAGGCCTACCGGCGCTTCTCCGAGCCCCCGGAGATCCTGGGCGGCTGGATGCTGGCGGTCGCCGCTCTGGGCCTCGTCGTGAACCTCGCGGGCGCCGCGATCCTCTCGCGCTCGGGCGGCGAGAGCCTGAACATCCAGGGCGCCCTGAGGCACCTCCTGGCCGACGTCCTCGGTTCGGTCGGCGCGATAGCGGCCGCGCTCGTGATCCTCGCGACCGGATGGCGGTACGCGGACCCCCTCATCAGCGTCCTCATCGGCCTGCTGGTCCTGGGAAGCTCCTGGAGGCTCCTGCGCGACTCGACGAACATCCTCCTCGAAGGCACACCCCCCGGAATCAACGCCGAGGAGGTCGGCAGGAAGATGGTCGGCGCCCCCGGCGTAGTGGAGGTCCACGACCTGCACGTCTGGACCATCACCTCCGGCTTCCCCGCGCTCGCGGCCCACGTGCTCGTCGGCCGCGACGAGGACTGCCACGCCCGGCGCCGCGACCTCGAAGAGCTCCTCGCCCGCGAGTACAACATCGATCACACCACCCTCCAGGTCGACCACCTCGGCGACCATCACGCCACTCTCCACAACCTGCAGTTCCGCTCCCGCGACGAATAGCGCCAACGCATCAACATACGTTAGAATGACTCCGTGAACGAGGAACGCTGCGATCTGCTGTGCATCGATGCTCCCCGCGCGGAGAGCATCCGTGGGGCGCTACCCGGTGAGGAGGCCGCGCGGGAGGCCGCGGATCGGGCGCGGGCGCTCTCGGACCCGACGAGGCTCGTGCTGGCGGCGGCTCTGCGCGAAGGAGGGGAGCTCTGCGTGTGCGACCTTGCCTGGATCTCCGGGCGCGCCCAGAACCTCGTCTCTCACCACCTGCGCGTCTTGCGCTCACACGGCCTCGTCGCTTCCCGGCGGGACGGCAAGATGGTCATGTATTCATTGGCCGGCACGGGGCGCTCGCTGCTCTCGGCCGTGCTAGGCGAGCAGACGGAGGAGGCAACGGTATGAGCAGCCAGCCGCTGCGGATAAGCAGCCGCCCCGAAAGGGAGCGTCTCACCGAGCGGGCAGAGCTGGTACGCCGGGCCAGGATGCTCGCCTGGCTCGGGGTTGGCTGGCACGGGATAGAGGCGGCCATCGCGGTAGGGGCGGGACTCGCCGCTAGTTCCATCGCGCTCCTGGGCTTCGGGGCGGACTCGCTCATCGAATCGGTGGCCGGGATCGTCCTGCTCTGGCGCTTCGCCACGTCGCGGGCTTCTTCGGAAGAAGCCGAGCGACGCGCCCAGAAGCTCATCGCCCTGAGCTTCTACGCGATAGCGGTCTACGTCGGTTTCGAGGCCGTGAGGAGCCTGTTGACCGGCGAGAGGCCGGAGGCTAGCTGGGTGGGGATCGGGCTCGCCGCGTTCACGCTCGTGACCATGCCGCCGCTCGCTATCGCGAAGGGCCGCATAGGCGAGAAGCTCGGCTCCTCAGCGACCAAGAGCGAAGGCCAGCAGAACCTGCTCTGCGCCTACCTGTCGGCCGCGTTGCTCGTGGGCCTGGGGGCCAACGCGCTCTTCGGGCTCTGGTGGGCGGACCCGGTCACGGCGCTGCTCATAGCCGGCGTCGCCGTGAAGGAGGGCCACGAGTCCTGGCGGGGCGAGAGCTGCTGCACCGCGCCCGTCGTCCCGAGCGAAGCTGGCGATACTGGCTGCGAAGACGACTGCTGCGGATAGGCGCACCGGAGAAAGTTTAAGGCGACGTGCCAGACCAGAAGAGGAACGAGCTACCCATAGCCTGCTCCCTCCCGGGTCTGGAGCAAGCCCGCCGCCGGGAGACGGTCGCGGACATCCTCGGCCAGGCCCGGCGGATGGAAGAGCTTGCGGACGGTTACACCTTCGATTTTCCGGGGAGCGCGGAGTGGGCGGCCCGGCTCACCGAGTTCATCGTCTTCGAGAGGACTTGTTGCCCCTTCTTCGGCTTCGAGATGGTCTTCAAGCCGGGTGGGGGACCGATCCTGCTGAAGGTCGGGGACCGGGGGGCGTAAAGGAGTTCATCAGGGAGGAATTGGCGGGGCTCCAGCCCGATCTCTAGCATCTTCTCCGGGGCCTTTTTTGGGGTAAGACATCCCTTGTGGTGTGCTAGGATTTAGTAGCCTGCGCCAGGCGGAAGCATGCGGCTCTTCGCGCCTCCGTCTCTCGCGGCAGACCCAGAGGATGGCAAAGAGAGGTACCGAGTTGGGCAAGAGCAGGGACGACGGCAGAAGAGTTTTGCTGACGGTAGGCGGTGTCGCAATCACTACGGTCACGTTAATCGTTGGTGCGATCATCCTGGCCTTTATCGTGGGCTTTATCGCGCTCGTCATCATCGACAGCGGCCAGCGGCAGGGACAGGGGCCGGTAGAAGGGGTCGAGGAGTTCGAGGTGGTGAGCGGGGTCAACAACCACACCCAGGAGACCGTCGACTACGAGCAGGACCCGCCGGCCGGCGGCGAGCACAACCCCGTGTGGCAGAATGCCGCCTTCTACGAGGAGCCGGTGCGCAACGAGAACGCGGTGCATACCCTGGAGCACGGAGCCGTCTGGATCACCTACAGCCCCGACCTCCCCCAGGATCAGAGAGACAGGATCCAGGAAATAGTGGAAGGCCAGGACTGCCTGCTCGCGAGCCCATACCCGGGCCTACCAGAGGGCACGCCGATCGTGGCCTCCGCCTGGGGCACCCAGGTGCGGCTCGAAAGCGCCGACGACCCCAACCTCGAACGGTTCGTCAGCTCCTACCGGAAGGGTCCCCAGACCCCCGAACCCGGCGCCACCTGCTCTGGCGGGACTGCCGACACCACCGCCGCGTAGATGAAAGGTAGCCTGCGACGCGCCGGCACCGAACGCCCCCGAAAGGAAGCTCCGTCCCGTCGCGGATGGCTCCCCCGGGTCCCGGTCCTCACCGCGGTCCTCGTAGTTGGTGCGATCGTCGTGAGCGCAGCGGCGGGCGCGGCTCTGGCGTCGCTCCTCTCCGGCGACACTTCTTCCAACGACGGCTCGGCGGAGATGGGGCTCGGGCCGCCCGCGGACGACTCGGCGGAGGCTGGGTTCGCCCGGGACATGATGGTTCACCACGCCCAGGCCGTCCAGATGGCCGAGAGCGTGCGCGATAAAACCGAGAGCGAGGGGATCCGGACCCTGTCCGCCGACATCGCCCTGACCCAGCAGGCCCAGATCGGGCAGATGCAGGGCTGGCTCGCCGTCTGGGGCCTCCCCGCAACCGGTAGCGAACCCACCATGACCTGGATGGGTCACCCGACCGAGGGCCGGATGCCGGGCATGGCGTCGCCCGAGGAGTTGAACAACCTCCAGAAAGCATCCCCCGAAGAGGCCGACGTGCTCTTCCTCCAGCTCATGATTCCCCACCACGAGGCCGCCCTACCAATGGCCGAAGCCGTCCTCGAAGAGACCAACCGGCCGGAGGTCGAACGCCTCGCCGGGGCCATCGCCGCTTCGCAGCGGGGTGAGATCGAGATGATGAAAGGCCTCCTGCAGCAACGCGGCGTCCCGGTCGAAGATTCGGCAGCCCCCGGTGAGCACTCCCACGGCGCCGACAGTCATCCCCACGGCGGCGAGTAGCACCACGGCCGGCGGCTGCCGTTCCCGGCGCCCCGGCGTGCGATCGTCGTTATCATGAGCCGCGCCGCGAGTACCACCCTCGCCCTAGCGCTCGCCCTCTCGGTCTTTCTCGTCGACCAGGGCTCGAAGAGGCTCGTCGAAGGCTCGTTGAGGCTCGGGGAGAGCATCCCCCTGATCCCGGGCGTCCTGCGTCTCTCCTACACGCGCAACGACGGCGGGGCGTTCGGGGTACTCGGCGGCCAGAGCGGTGTGCTGTTGCTAGGTAGCGCCGTCGCGGTCGCGTTCGTCCTGTGGATGCTCCTGCAGGGGCCGCCCACGAGGAGCACGGCGCTGGGGTGCGGGCTCATCCTCGGGGGCGCCGCCGGCAACCTCCTCGACCGCCTGACCGCGGGTGACGTCACCGACTTCCTGGACCTCGAGTTCTGGCCCCTTCGAGAGTGGCCCGTCTTCAACGCCGCCGACGTCGCCATCGTCCTCGGCGTGGCCGTCCTCCTCCTTGCCGCGCTCCGCCCGGAGAGAGCCGGGCAGCAGCAAGCGGCCGCCAGCGATCGGGGAAAAGCCGAAAGCTGACGGCCGCCTGTTGGCCGCTGCCGATTAGCCGCGCGGCATCGGGGTTAGATTATTAGGGGCCTGATTCCTCGTCGCTGCCGTACTCCCCGGGCGCCTCGGGGGCCTCGGTCCCCGGCGCTGAGGGTTTCTCCTCCTCCTGCTCCTCACGGAGCTGGCGCCTGAAGCCGCCGTGGATGAGCATGTTCCGCTCCCGTTCCGAAAACTGCGCCAGGAGCGTAATCTCCGTACCGTTGCTCTGGGCCGTTACCTCGGTGTCGCCATTGTTCAAGCG
The DNA here is from genome assembly GCA_030448125.1 of Rubrobacteraceae bacterium. Lineage (GTDB taxonomy): Bacteria > Actinomycetota > Rubrobacteria > Rubrobacterales > Rubrobacteraceae > Rubrobacter_F. The sequence continues at coordinate 84,164 of JAUJNO010000008.1, forward strand.
CTCACGGATGTCCGGCAGCGTCCACTCCTGGCCCTGCTCGAACTGATCGTAGTCCTCCTCGTTCTTGAAGAGCAGGGGCAGGATACCCTGGGCGACAAGGTTTCGCCGGTGGATGCGGGCGAAGCCCTTGGTGATGACGGCTCTAATCCCGAGGTACAGCGGCGCGAGCGCGGCGTGCTCCCGGCTTGATCCCTGCCCGTAGTTCGCGCCCCCGACGATGATGCCCGGCGCCATCTCCTGGGCCTTTTCGGGGAACTCCGGGTCGAAGCGCCGCAACGTGTATTTGGCAAGCTCCGCCACGTTCGAGCGGAACGCCATCACCTCGACCCCGTCGGGCGTGAGGTCCCCGGTCGAGATGTCGTCGGGCAATACTATGGTCACCGTGCCCTTAAACTCATCGGGCAGTTCCTCGGCCTCGGGCGGCTCATGTATGTTCGGGCCGCGGTGTATCTCGATCTTGTCTGCCTCGTCCTCGAGGCCGGCGCAAGGATCTGGGCATCGTCTACCGCCGGGTACATCGACGCCTTGGGGAGGTCGGGTAATCACCAAGCTCGCGCGGGTCGGTGATCTCGCCGTATAAAGCCGTCGCCGCCGCGATGGTGGGGGTCACCAGATACACCTGATCCGTTTGCGTACCCGACCGGCCGGGGAAGTTTCTGTTGAACGTCCTCACGCTTACCGCATCCGATGGCGGCGCATAGCCCATCCCCACGCACGGTCCGCATATCGGCTCGAGCATCCGGGCCCCAGCCCGCACCAGGTCCGCGTACACACCCGACTCGGCGATGGAGTTCAGGATCTGACGGCTCCCCGGTGTCACGGTCATCACGAGGTCCGTGGCCACCGACTTGTCCCTCAGGACAGCCGCCGCGATCGCTAGATCTTCGAAGCCCGAGTTCGCCGAGCTCCCGATGCAGACCTGGTACACCTTGGTGCCGGCGACCTCGCTCACCGGCACCACGTTGCCCGGTGAGTGAGGCTGGGCGACCATGGGCTCCAACTCATCGAGCGCTATGTGCTCATACTCGTCATATTCGGCACCCTCGTCAGCCCCGAGCTCTACAAAGTCGTCGGGGCGCTGCTGGGCCTCGAGCCACTCGCGCGTCCGGTCATCGGAGGGGAATATGGCGGTGGTAGCACCGGTTTCGGTGCTCATGTTGCAGATAGAAGTGCGTCCCGTCACGTCTATAGTCGCTACTCCCGGCCCATAGAACTCGAAGATGCTATTGGTCGCGCCACTAACACCACGACGCCTCAAGAGCTCCAGGATGACATCCTTCGGCGTCACCCAATCCTGCAATTCGCCCGTCAGCTCTACTCCGATTACCGTCGGGAACCCCGTCTCGAAGGGCCTACCCGCCAAAACGAGAGCCACGTCCAGGCCTCCGACCCCGATGGCGATAGACCCCACGGAGCCCGAGGAGGTCGTGTGGGAGTCGGCTCCGACCATGGTCGCGCCGGGCTTGGCGAACTTTCCCACATGCACGTAGTGGCAGATACCGTTGCCAGGCTTGGAGTAGTACATGCCGTACTTGGCGGCAAACCCTTGCAGAAAGAGATGGTCGTCTGGGTTCTTGTGGTCGAGCTGGATGACGTTGTGGTCTATGTACTGAACCGCCAGGGGAACCTGAACCCTACCTACGCCTATCTGCTCCAACTGCATGCAGGCCATCGTGCCGGTAGCATCCTGGAGCAAGGTTTGATCTATCTGGATGCCCACCTCCTCACCCGGCTCGGTGCTGCCATTCTCCGTGTGCTCCTTGAGGATCTTGGTCACCAAGTTATCTGCCAATATAGCTCACCCCTTACCTGTTTTCCCTGTTTAGCAACCCCATTCTACACACCTGATTACCCACGGCGTCCTACTCTTACACGCGGGGCGCCCGCGGCTCCTAAAAGGGCCGGGGGACGTTGTGCAAGAACACGGCGACCATCAGCTAGGGCTCACCACACCGCTTTCGATCGGACTGATCCCGATGGCAGCCGACTCCGGAACACCGTCCGTTAGAGCACTCGCGGCGATGGCCGCGGCGGACCCGCCCTCATCCTGCCCCCGTGGCCTTGCGTCTCCCGCCGCGTTAATCCTGCGTGAGCCGCTCGAGAGGAGCGGTACTTTGCGGACGACCTGCCGCAGATCCTCCGTGGTCTCCTCGTTCGGGCCCTCATCGGAGTCCGGGTCACGAACCGAGCGGGCCACGATATCGGCGCGGGCGCGCCGGGCCTCCTGGTAGTCACCGGCGATCTCCGGGTACATGGCGGCCAGGCCCTTCTCCGTCTCCCGGTCGTCCTGGGAGGTGTCGGTGACGAAGTTGCGCTCTTCGAGGAGATCGAGACGGTCCGGTCGGCCATCTCGATGGAGCGCTCGGGTTGTCCACGAAGACCTGCTCGACCTCGCCCCAACGCTCCTCGTAGCGCCGGCGGTTTTCGTCGGAGAGGGGTTGTATCTGCCGCTCCACGCGTCCTCGGCGCTGCCGGAGTTCCTTCTCCGCCTCCTCTTCGGAGCCGCGCTCCCGCGCGGTACGCTCGTACTCCTCCCCAAACTCCTCCCGCGTCCGCTCCCGCTGCTCCTCCCTCCGGCGCTCCCGGCTCCGGCGCGAAGCCAGGGGAACCGCCGCCCCCCGGCGAGCAAGATCACGGCCACCACCACGATTATTATCACCAGCGTCGTAGTTGTCACGGGTCCTCCTCCCGTCAAATTACCTGCGTAGCATTGTTCCCCGGAGCAGCGCGCGCGTAACGCCCCGTGCCGCCCGGCTACGGGCACGAAAGAGGGCCGGGCAAGCCATCCGCCCGGCCCTCTTCTTCTTGAACTCGTCGAACCTTAGCTTCGGACGACCTCGCGTAGCTCTCCCGTTTGTACGTCGTAGATCGCGCCGGAGATCGATATGTTATCCGGGATGAGATCCGAGTTTCGGAGCGTCTCTATGTCGTCGCGCACGCTCTGTTCGAGGTCCGAGAACGGGAGGAAGTCCCGGCCCGTGGTGTCCACGCCGAGGTCCTCCCGTATCTTCGCCGTCAGGTCCTCGTTCTGGAAGGTCAGCATCCCGCAGTCGGTGTGGTGAACGACCACGATCTCCTCGGTCCCGAGCAGCCGCTCGGAGATGACGAGGAGCGGATGGCATCCTCGGAGACCCGGCCGCCGGCGTTCCGGATCACGTGCGCGTCCCCCACCTCGAGCCCGAGGAACTTCCTCGGGATGCAGCCTCGCGTCCATGCATGTCACCACCGCGACCTTGCGGGCCGGGGCATCGGCAAGTCTCCCCCGTCGAAAGAAGCCGCGTACCGCTCGTTGGCCTCCCGGAACTCGTCGAATCGCGCCCATCGCACCTACCTTTCGTTCGTCGGATTAGCCTGGTCATTCTAAGCGTTGCCCGGCTCCCCCGCAGCTTTAGTTGGGAGGCGCGGTGGCCGCGATCCCGAACGCCGGCTAGCGGACCCGCCTGAGGCGGGGAGCTTGCGCGGGAGCGGTTGAAGAGGCGGTCCAGGTAGCGGTCCGCTATCCAGGCCCCGGCGGCTCCCCCGATCACGCCGAGCACGACATCGAAGATCGTGTCGGGCAGGGCGTGGTCGATGCTGGCGGCCGGAAGAGGTAATCGAGCAGGATCTCGACGAACTCCCAGCCTACCGCGCCGACGAGCCCGATCACGCTCCCCGTGATCAGCGCGTGGCGGGGCGTGTCGAAGAACTCGTCGTCGCCCCCGTACCGGTAGATGATCTCCGCCGTTATCGCCACGAGCGTGAACGGGGTTATGACGTGCGCGATCTCGTCGTAGAGCGGTACCGGCTCGAAGATATCCCACAGAAATCCGCCCCGTTCAACAGCGTGCAGACCAGGATCAACCCGACGACCCATCGCCGCGGCACCTAAACGACTCCTCCGCCTTCGAGACTCATGCCTGCGAGTCTACCCACCCCGCCCCGTTCCGAAGCTACCGGCGGCGATGGTAAGCTACCCTCCCGTCAACGATTCACGAAGAGGAGGCGAATGACCAGCGGCTACATACCGGCGTCCGGGGAGCCGGACCGGACGAGATACTGGCGGCGCTCAGGGAGGCGGTTCGCGAAGATCCCGGCCTCCGGCAACGTCCGGCCGAGGACGTCTCCCGCGACCTTGCCCGCGGCGGCTATCTGGAGAGAGAGCCTCCCCCACCCTAGTCGCGGAGATGCTGGGGACCCTCGAACGCGAAGAGGGGTAGGCGTCGCCTGCAGGCGCTTGCCTCCGGTGAGGTTTGATCCGCGAACCGTTCCAGGCAAGTTCGACTCTACGAGCGTGTGGACAGCGAGACGGGCTCGAGCCTCGCCGCGGGCAAGAAAAAGGCAGGTACAATAAACACGTGTCTAAGAAACATCAAAGCGGGCATTACCTATTTGTACCGTCAGATAGTACCGATGCAAGGCAAGAACTTCTCCCTCGCACCTCAAACGAAGGAGATCGCAAATGGTAAAACGCTTTGGCTTGCTCCTCACGGTGGTGGGAGCGATGCTGCTCGCGTGCGCCGGGGTGGTGCTGGCACAGCCGCCGACAAGTCGCGGGCAGCCGAGAAGCCATCCTTGCCTTCCTCGCAAGGCGCGGGGCAAGGACGCGCCATCCCGGACCGCTACATAGTCGTGCTCGAGGACAAGGCCACCGAGGCCGCCGAGCAGACCTTGCAGGCCACCTCGCGGAACGTCGCGCAAGCCGCCGAGCAGGGCTCCGCGCAGGTAGCCGGCGAGCTGGCCCAGAAGAACGGCCTGGAGGTCACCCAAACCTACGGCAACGCGCTCAAGGGCTTCGCCGCCAAGATCCCGGCCGGACGCCTCGACGCCGTGCGCTCCGACCCCGCGTCGCCTTTGTCGCCGAGGATCGCGAGGTCAAGGCCTCGGCCCAGGTGACGCCGAGAGGCATTAACCGGGCGGACGCCGACCTGAGCACCAACAGCGTGCAGGCGGGCAGCGGCAGCGGAGCGGCGAACGTGGACGTCGCCGTCATAGACACCGGCATCTACAGGCACCCGGACCTCAACGTGGTCGGCGGCTACAACTGCATGAGCACGATCAGGAGCGCGTGGGGGATGGCAACGGTCACGGCACCCACGTCGCCGGGACGGCCGCGGCCAAAGACAACACCACCGGAGTCGTCGGCACGGCGCCGGGGGCGCGCCTGTGGGCTATGAGGGTGCTCGACAGCAGCGGTAGTGGTAGCACCTCTACGGTCGTCTGCGGCATTAACCGGGTCACCGCCATGAACAACGACACCGACACCACCAACGACATCGAGGTGGCCAACATGAGCCTCGGCGGCTACGTGGGCCCCGGCGCCGACGACGGCAACTGCGGCAATACCAACAAAGACGCGCTGCACAAGGCCATCTGCGCCTGGTCGAGAAGGGATCACTACGTCGTCGCCGCTGGCAACGATGCCGATGACGCTGCTAATCATGTCCCGGCCGCCTACGACGAGGTCATCACTGTCTCCGCTCTGTCGGATTCGGACGGAAAGTCGGGAGGCACGGGAGGAGCGCCTAACTGCCGCACCTCGGAGCAGGATGACTACTTTGCCTCCTTCAGCAACTACGGCGCCGACGTGGACATCGGAGCGCCTGGCGTGTGCATCAACTCCACGTGGTTCGTGAAGAAGAGGGTCAACGGGAAGAGAAGGACGGTGCCCAGTTACAAGACGATCTCGGGCACGAGCATAGCCTCGCCGCACGTAGCCGGGGCGGCCGCCGTGTACAAGGCCAACAAGAACCCGAGCGCCACGCCCGAAGAGGTCAGGGCCTTCATGCTCGACCCGGCCAACAGCGAAGCCAAAAACGCCGGTCACACGGACGAATAAAATCACCACTCCGAGCCGGTGCTACAAATGGACAACTACTAATCCGCGACGACCGCACGTCAACCACGGAGCCGGGGCTTCTACGCCCCGGCTCTTCGTCGTGCCCGGAAGATCGGGGTGGGTTAAAGTTTGGTTGGGAGGAAAAAGCTCGCGGAGAGGAGGAGCGGTGGACCGGAGAGACAGAGTAGACCCGTTCGCGGAGATCAAGGAGGCCGGCGACGAGTACACAGTCTACGACTCGCACTACGAGAAGGTCGGCAAGGTGGACGATCTGCTCATGGACGAGGAAGGCCGGGTGTTATACATCGGCGTGAAGATGGGCCTGTTGGGGACCAACTCCACCCTGGTCCCGGTGGAGATCATCCGGCTCAACGACCGGCGGCGCCTGATCGAGGTTTCCGAACCGGCAGAGACGATCCGTCACGCCCCCCACTTCGGCAGGAGCGAGGAGCTAACACCCGAGCTCGAGAACCACGTCCGCACCTACTTCGGACTGGAAAGCCTCCAGCCTTCGCCGGAGCACGAACCTCAAGGTCCGAACATCCCGGAGCACTCCACGGACGGCTCCGGACTCAAAGATTGGGCAGACAACGTCCCGATCGAGCGGGTGGAGACGGAAGGCGCCGCCCCGGAGAGCCCAAGCCTCCGGGAAGGCACGCCGGAGGATGAAGAACCTGGCTCCGCCAGCGGTCAGGAACGCGAGCCCGAACGGACGGGCTCCGACGAGCCGATCAGCGAACGTTTGAGCGACGAACCGAGAAGCCCTGGAGCCGGCTGACCGGCAGCGGCGTGACGGTGCATCGTATCAGGAGGTAAGTAGATGGCAAGCTCTATCTGGTGGCGAGCTACACCGACCGGGTAGACATCGAGTCGGTCCATTTCTCTCCCTGCGATTCAACGGCGGCGTCCCGGCAGGCGCGACCGTCCAGTCGGTCAAGCTCTACGTCGAGCAGGGAGGTCGGGGCGGCGACCTGAAGGCCCCCCAGCGTGCTCGCCAGCCGTAACTACGTTGTTTAGGCTGGCACTGTTTCATGGCGGTATTCTAACCGATTGCGTCGCGTCTACGCAGCGGATCGCAAGCGGCGAGCCCTGTAGAGGTTCACGAAGTAGTTGCGGCAGAAGAGGAACAGCATGAGCAACGCCGCAACCCACACGGGGAACAGTCCTCGCGGAGCGGTTGAGGGTACGTCAAGGGTATCGACAAGGCCGTCGCCACAAAGGACAGGGTGATCGCCGCCCTTACCCCCAGCACGATACGGCGTCGGCGCGGTGGAAGGGCGTGGAGTACCGCTTGCATGGCGTAGCCCAGCCCTAAAAACAGCAGCAACGATGCGTTGAATACCCCCTTGTAGAGAGCGAAGAGACCCAAGGCCGTAAACAGATATGATCCCGTCGCCCTACCCCGGATGGTACCGAACCGTACCCGAAGGGGCGCTCGCTGGGAACACGGTAAAGCGGGCGACGTGAAAGAAAAAGCAGGCACTCACGTAGGAGGGCCAGCACCTTGCACAGGCCCTCCGCTCCACTTTAACCTGGCGCTGTTGCGCTCTATAAGGCCGTGGCGCCGCCGTCCACGACCACCGTCTGGCCGGTCACGTACGCGGCGGCGGGGGAGGCGAGGAACAGGACCGCGCCCTTTATATCCTCCGGGTTGCCGAAGCGGTGGAGCGGAATATCTCCGAGCATCTTCTCCTCGAACTGCTCGATCAGGCCGCCGCTCATCTTCGTCGGAATCCAGCCGGGGGCTATGGCGTTGACGTTTATGCCGTGCTTCGCCCAGCTCGTTGCGAGGGTCCGGGTCATGGAGATAACGGCGCCCTTGCTGGTGTTGTAGCCGACGGTCTGCATGTACTCGGGGTCCCCGCCTATGAGCCCGGCTATCGAGGAGATGTTGACGATGCGCCCACCCTCGCCCCGCTCGATCATGCGCCGCCCCACCGCCTGGGACATGAGGAACGTCCCGTGCACGTTGACCCGCACCACCTGATCGAACTTCTCTAACGGCATCTCCTCCGCCGGAGCCCCCCACGTCGTCCCGCTGTTATTGACGAGCACGTCTATGGCCCCGAAGGCTTCTTCAGTCTCGGCGACCGCCCTCTCCACGTCCTCGGGGTCCGTGACGTCACAGGCGAGCGAGAGCGCCTTGCCGCCGCGGTCTTCTATCTCCGTCTTGACCTCGTCGAGCGCCTCCTTCTTTCGGGAGCAGAGAACGACGTTCGCCCCAGCGTCGGAGAGGGCCTCGGCCATGTACTGCCCCAGACCACGTCCCCCGCCGGTGACGACGGCCGTCTTGCCGTCGAGGCGGAATAAATCGAGCGCGTTCGCCCGCGCACCAGCTTCCGTACTCATCGAATCTCCTCTCTTAGCCTGGGGGCTTTGATGCGGCCCCTGCCTTCGCCCTCTCCTCGTCGGCGAGCACGCGCCTCAAGAGCTTGCCGACGGTGCTCTTGGGTAGCTCGTCGCGGAACTCGACCGTCTTTGGGGTCTTGAAAGGGGCGAGGCGTTCCTTGCAGAAGGCCAGGATCTCTTCTTCCGTCGCCCCGCTCTCGGGGTTTTTGACCACGAAGGCTTTGACCGTCTCGCCCCGGTACTCGTCCTCGACGCCGATAGCTACGGCTTCGAAGACCCCTTCGTGCTCGTAGAGGACCTCTTCGATCTCGCGCGGGTAGACGTTGTAACCGCTCGCGGAGATCATGTCCTTCTTGCGGTCCACGATGTAGAAGTACCCGTCCTCGTCCATGCGTGCCACGTCGCCGGTGTGGAGCCAGCCGTCCCTGAGTATCTCCTCCGTCTCCTCGGGCATGTTCCAGTAGCCCTTCATGACCTGCGGCCCCTTGATGACGAGCTCTCCCGGCTCCCCGACCGGCATCTCCCGCGTTCCGGTCTCGGCGTCCACGATGCGCGCGTCCGTGCTCGGAATCGGGACGCCGATGCTTCCCTCTCGCGCCTCTCCGGTAAAGGGCGGGTTGAAGTGCGTCACCGGCGAAGCCTCCGAGAGCCCGTAGCCCTCGAAGAGGGGCCGCCCGGTCTGGGCTTCGAAGGCGCGCTTGACGTTTATCGGCAGCGGCGCCCCACCGGAGTTGAACGTCCGGATGCGGTGGAACCCGTACTCTTTGAGGTCCGCTTCACTGCTATTGAGCGCCGTGTACATCGTCGGCACCCCGGAGAAGAAGATCGGGCCTTCGTCCCTGACCAGCTGCATGACCTCCCCCGCGTCGAAGCGAGGCAGGAGGAGCTGGTTCAGGCCCTGGCGAATGCCGAAGAGCATCACGCACGTAAAGCCGTAGATGTGGAAGAAGGGCAGTACCGCCACCATCTTCTGGTTGTTCGAGAAGGCGGCGGCATCGTCGACGAACACGTCCAGCGCCTGTTGCACGTTGGCGACGAGGTTACGGTGCGTGAGCATCGCCCCTTTGGAGACCCCGGTCGTACCGCCGGTGTACTGGAGCACCGCCACGTCCTCGACCGGGTCGACCGCTACCGGCGGAGCAGGCCCGGCGTCCTCCGCGACGACTTCTCCGAAGCTCTCGTGCCCGGCTTCGAGGCCCTCCGGCTCGCCCTCGAAGTTCACGACGATTACGTTCTTCAGCGCGGTCCGTCCCATCACGCTCTTCACGCGCTGGTAGACGCCGGAGTAGGCGACGATGGTCTCGGCGCCCGAGTCTTCGAGGACGTGCTCGATCTCGCGCTCCACGTACATCGGGTTGAGCTGCGTGACTATGGCCCCGAGCCTGACGGTGGCGAAGAAGCTCACGACGTACTGGGGGCAGTTCGGGAGCATCAGCGCGACCCGGTCGCCCCCTTTCACGCCGCGGGCGGCGAGCGAGGCGGCCATCTTCTCGGAGAGGGCCTCGAGGCGGGCGAAGTCGAACGCCGTCCCATAGAACGTCAGGGCCGTCTTGTCGCGATGCTCCTCGACGGAAGAGCGGAAGAAGTCCGTCAAGGAGCCCTCGTAGATCTCCGTCTCCGGCGAGGTCTGTCCCTCGTAGACCCGGACCCAAGGCTTCTCCGTGCGGAACATGCTGTCTCCTAACCTGTCTTTCCCGCCCGTTACTATACCCGCTACCCGCGCGGGAGGGTAAGGTGTCACGTTTGTGGAGCAGACGGAATATTTCAGGCGCGTACTGCCCGAACCGAGCCTAAATCCTCCTAAGCAAAAGCGGTCTGCCAAAATCTCACTAAGGCAACAACAAAGAACGAACAGGCGAACACGAAAATAGCCAGCATCAGCCACCTAGCCACAAAATCCGGCCTTGGCAGTCTCCACATGGTTCACAGTAACGGCCATGCCGATAAAAGAGACAAGCAGAGACACTCCAAGCACGGCTACCGACAAGAGTCGTTACCGGCGACACTCCCATCTCCCGGAAGACCGCGAGCAGTAGGTAGCGGCGCTGCGTGGTGAGGTGCTTGAAGAACTCGAACATGCACCTCCCTGCGGCGTTCCTCGTTGTTATCTGCCACCAACCTCCTCCCTTCTTCACCTTTATTACCCTCTCTTGTCCACTAAAAAGCGGCCCCCAAAGGGAGCCGCGTCTGGATCTTATTCGCCACGAGCTAGCCGCGCCTTTGGTATAGCGAGACCAATCCCTTCTTCAGATTTTCGTTCCAAGGATGGACGGCTTTTATGTGCTCCAAGGTTAGATCGTATCAGCTCTGGCGATTGCACGGATACACCCATAGCCCTGAGATTTTCAGCATCTTTTCGTTGTGGTCTCGGTAAGCCCTCAAGAAAGGCTGTGGCATGGAAGCCCGAGAAGGGTCTCTCAGCAAGTTTTATCTTCTCCTCCTCTGGCATATTCTCTTCCTAAGGTCTTCATATATCCCGTCACAGTACTCCAGCACACTTATGTAGTCCTCGCGGTGCTCCGATGATCCGACTAACAGGCCTCTCAAAGTTCAGAACCTCAGGATGCTCCCGAGCCAGTAAGAAGTTGGATGACCCGTGCCATTCGGCCGTTACCGTCACAAAAAGGGTGTATTCGGACGAACCTGTAGTGGAAGCGCCCGGCTGCGTGTATACCCTCCGAGACAAGTTCGCCTCGGTCTATATCTGACTCGATCTTCCACACATATGCGCCGTGAGATGCTCAACACCACCAGCCTCGACTCTATCTGTCTATCCCTGAAGCGGCCTGGCTTCAAGGGATGGCCTGGCTCCTCGGGTACTCCCTCCATGAGCATACTGTGTAAGCCCAGCAAGCTCAATCCTGGCCCCTTCGGATCGCCTCTCGACCTCGGCTAAGTTGGCGATCTCTATAGGGTGTTTGTCAAACCGCATATCAACGACCATAAGCCGAGTCTCACGACCCTTCGAACTTCTTCAAGAGGCTCGGGTTCTCGAAGAAGAGTAGACCGATTGGATAAGACTTTCGAGCCTTTGAGTCTCGGCAACAGACTCTATGGCCCTGCGCACCTCTTCTGAGTCGAGTCGGTCTTGTACCAAATTCGGTGCCCCAGGAAGCACCTCGGCGAGGGCTTCGGCGATCTCTTCTAGAGTCATTTTCTGGGTGTCGAGCGCGATCTTGTCGGCGAGTGAAGGGCTATATTCGAGCACATCTTTGTGACCAATATTGTGCCAAACAGGCAGGATAAGCTTTTTTCGTCCCGCAATCTCCCTGGCGGTCAACCCGTCCAACTCGTGCTCCGTCCACGCCTTAGCAAAGAAGTGCGGGGAAAGCACGACGAGGCCGTACGCGGAGCTAGATATGCCTCTATCGATGGATCGCCGCAGGCTATCCTCCTAACCGAAGTCATCGTACCATATCCGAAAGCCCATGTCTCTAAGCAGCCCGCCAAAGGCTCCACGAAATCCTCTTTGTCTGGCTAGCGTGCGAGATAAAGATAATATATTCATCGTCGCCTTCGCCATCCGAGGTCTTCTCGTAGTCCGGAAATTCTATCGGCCTATTCTGCAAGGCTTGTATATGGTGGCGACCTCTTGCGTAACGGCCCTCTCGTGCCTCAGTTCTTCCGCCCGTCGTTTTTTGTCTTGTTTGATTTCCTCCTTCTGTAATCGCTGTTGGGCGACGTGCAGCTCCTTAGTCTTGCTCGCTAGCTTGCCCTGCAAGCTGGAGGCATTTTTTTGAATCTTTGCCAGTTCTTGACGCAAGCGGTTAACCTTGTTTTCTTTCATGCTCAGGCTTGAAATGTTTCTCTCCGTCGGCGCTCATTGCTCCTTTTGGCTTCCTTGTCCCGCTCTGCGGTGAGCTTCTTGCTTAAAGACGCGATATCGGCCGTGAGCTTCGCGACTTTGTTTTGGTACGTGGACACGTCGCTTCTGCTCGATCACGCTTGTTCTTATATCAAGAATACCGCAAACGGTTGTGGTCATAGTACTCGAAGATCCCCACTACCACCCCCTTTGTGGGCAGAACATCGAGATCGAGGCTAATGCCATAAGCTAGGTGGCCATTTCTTATCGGCCAGGCGACCATACATGCTATGTTATGTGTTGCTTTGTCGTCGGTCAGAGCCCGCCTTTCGCTACTCTGGCGCGGGCATCTCAATTGCGGACTGCCTGGGGTTGGAGCAAACTTGTTGGTTCAGAACCGCTTTTCGGCCGAATCCTCATGACGAACTTTTGGTTCAGGCACCCCAGTTTGAACCAAAATTACGCGTAGTTGTTTAGGTCTTGGTGCGAGAACTGCAAAGCCGGTTATACGATCGGGTCGCCCTGCTTCTCGAAGATCCTGAATGCCCCCATCCCCATCGCGACCAGGTTCCCCTCTTCGTCGTAGACCCCCCCCTCCGCGGTCGCCGTCCGGCGCGTCTTGTGTATGACCTCGCTCCGGCACGTGATGCGCCCCCTTGTGACCGCCCCCAGGAAATGTACGTCCATCTGCGTCGTCGCCGTGCGGAGGCCGACGAGCGACGAGACCGAGAGCCCCATCGCGTTGTCTATGAGCGAGGTGTAGACGCCGCCGTGCAGGGTTCCGCTGCCGTTGAAGTGTATCTCCTCGACGTCTAGATACAGGACCGCGTGGCCCGGATCCACCTCCCCCACCTTGACCTTGATGTGGTTCGAGAACGTGACCTCCTCGTCGAAGTACGAGGCCAGCCGGTCGAGCTGCTCCCGGTCCAACGCCTCCGCGCCGCCGTCCGTCATATTCCTCCTCGGTGGTTGCTTGCCCGCTTAATGTTCCCACAAAAGCCTTCGTGTAAGTTGTTTCCGGTCCCTCTCTAGAGAGCGGGTACTCTCACTTCTTTTTAACGCCCTCGAACCTTGGCTAGCGCTTCATGGAGACTCGCAGGTAGAAAGGCCGACGTGCCCTCGCGCTTGTCCTCGGTATCGAAAGAGCACGGCCTGGGCGAGCCTCTCGACGACGAGGCCGGTCTTCTGGTCCGTCTCGAAGCCGGTCTGTACGGCGAGCTTTTTGGCGCAAGCCGCACGGCGAGCGGACCACGGCTGACTATGCGTATCCGCCGTCGCCCGCGCTTCTCTACCAGGGTCCCGGCATCCTTCGCTATCTGCGTGACCAGGCCGATTCGGTAGGCTCGTCGTTATCGGCGTCTATTTCGCCGGTTAGGATCATCTCCATTGCCCTGCCCTTGCCGACGAGTCTGCTGAGACGCTGCGTGCCGCCGGCGCCGGGGATGATCGCGAGCGTCACCTCGGGCAACCCGAACCGGGCGTTCGCGGAGGCGATTCGTACGTCGCAGGCCATCGCCAGCTCGCAACCGCCGCCCAGGGCGAGGCCGTTGACGGCGGCGATGGTCGGCTTCTCGTAGGCCTCTATCTCATCGTAGACGCCCTGCATCACCGAGGCGAGGGCGTCGAGCGCGGTCCTCTCCCTTAGCTCGCCGATGTCCGCCCCGGCCGCGAACGCCTATCTCCCGCCCCCGTAAACACCACGACGCCGACCTCCCGGTCGTACCGGAACTCGGCGAGTGCCTGCCGGACGTCGCCCAGGACCTGCATGCTCAAGGCGTTGCGGGCGTCGGGGCGGTTTAAGGCGTGATCTCGCCGACGCCGTTCTCCACCGCCGTCAGGATCGTCTCGTACTCGGCCAAGGTTTCTCCTTCTCTAGCGAACGCTCTTCGGCGGCTCTTCGGCGAACGCTCTTTCAGCGGACGATGTCGCCGTCTTCGGTGTACTCGTAGATACCGCGGCCGGACTTCTTGCCGAGGTGCCCGGCGGCGACGCATTTTCTCAGGAGGGGCGAGGGACGGTACTTCTCGCCAAGCGTCTCGTGCAAGTACTCCAGGTTCCTCAGGCGGGTGTCTAGTCCGACGAGGTCGGCGAGCTCTAGGGGCCCCATCGGGTAGCCCAGGCCGAGCTTCAGGGCTTTGTCTATATCCGCGGCGCTCGCCACCCCTCGACGAGCATGTTCATCGCCTCGTTGCCGAGCAGGCAGTTGATGCGGCTCGTGACGAAGCCGGGGAACTCGTTGACTTCTACAGTCTCCTTGCCCATCCTCTCGGCGACGTTCCGGGCGACCTCTACCGTCTCGTCGGTCGTCTCGACGCCCCGGACGAGCTCGACGAGCTTCACGCGGTGGGCCGGGTTGAAGAAGTGCATGGCTATGCACCTATCGGGCCGGTTCGTGGCCGCGGCGATCTCCGTCGGGCTCATGGTCGAGGTATTCGTCGCGAGTACCGTCCCGGGCTTGCACAGCTCGTCGAACCGTCTGAAAAGGTCGAGCTTGAGGTCCATGTTCTCTAAAACCGCCTCTATTACGAGGTCCGCTCCGAGACCGCCTCTTCCAGGTTGCTCGTGGTGGAGATGAGATCCAGGGCCTCGTGCGTCTCCCTCTCTTCGAGCTTGCCTTCTCGACGGCCTTGTTCATCTCCTTTTCGATGCTGCTCGTCGCGTTTTTCAGCGTCCCTTCCTCGACGTCGTGCATCACGTCGAAGCCGCCGAGGGCGCCCGCGTGGGCGATGCCTCTTCCCATGACCCCCGCGCCGACGACGGCTATCTTCTCGACCGCCAAGTTTGCCTCCTCTCAGTGCTGGCCGGTATGCTACTCTACCAGCCGGGCGTTCGGTCCCCGAGCGCCGCTCGAGGCTCGAAGGCGTGGCGGTCTTTGCCGCTCCTCTCGTTGCCTCGTGAGCGCGGAAAGCCAGGACGTATTGTGTAGGGTGAATGGGCATCGCCCTGTTCACTGTTGAGGAGTAATTGGTGAAGAAAACTCGATGAGCGATCTGCTCGCCAACCTCGCGCAGTGGGCCGTGGACGTCGTCTACTCCTCCGGTTACGTCGGCGTGGCCGTGCTGATGGGTCTGATCAACCTGCACCTGCTGCCGGTACCCACGCAGCTGATCCTGGGCCTCGCCGGATTCCTGGTCGGGCAGGGACGGTTCTCGTTCGTCCTGGTGCTGGCGTCGTCGACGGCGGGGGCGGTGGTCGCCTCGCTGGGACTGTACGCCGTGGGCGCCTGGATCGGGGAGGAGAACCTGCGCCGGATTATCAAGCGCTTCGAGCGGTTCAAGCTGATCTTCGTGGCGGACCTGGAGAGGGCGAGCGAGGTGTTCGAGAAGCACGGCGGGAAGGCTATCCTCATCGGCCACCTCTTTCCGGGGATAGGAGCCTTGATCTCCATTCCGGCCGGCATCAAGCGTATGCCGATCATGGGCCGGTTCATGACCTACACCATCCTCGGCTGCGTCCTGTGGAACGGAGGCTTCATCGTCCTCGGCTTGCTGCTCGGCTCCAACTGGCCGGTCGTGAAAGAGTACGCCTCGATCATCGAGTACACGGCCCTGGTCGCCATCGTCGGAGGGTCTTATTGCTGCTGTGGCGCCGCTGGAAAGCGTACGAGCACGTGGAGCAAGGGAAGAAGATCAACCATCGCAAACGCTGAACGCCTGGCGGGTCGAGCGCCGGCGACCGTCATCTACTTTACGAGCAGGGACCTTCGAATACCAGAAAGCTTACCGTTCCCGAAGCGACGGTGCTCTCCCCGTTGCTCGCGTACACCTCGAAGGTGTAGACGCATCCCTCCTCGGAATCCTCTCTCTCCGAGACGTGGCCGCCGATAGTGACCTCGTCCCCAACGTAGACCATCCCGGAGAAGCGCACCTCTAGCTCTCTTATGTAGCCGTGCTCCAGGTAGGGGGAGAACGGAAGGCCCATCGTAGCGGCGGTGAGCATGCCGTGGGCTATAACGCCACCGAGCCCGGCCTCTTCGGCGGCTTCGTCTACGGTGTGGATCGGGTTGTAGTCCCCGGACGCTCCCGCGTATTTGATGAGCTGGAGGCGCGTAACGGGCGGCAGGGTGCGGCTCTCGAGCTCGTCCCCGACGTTCCAGGCCGGTTTCGGGACGCTCACAGCCCGAAGTTCTCCCTCATGGCCGGCGTGAGGACGGCGGTGTCGACCATAGTGAAGATACGTTCGCCTTCGGGGCTCTCTCCGACGCGCTCGGAGATCAAGAACCCCATAGGCCCCTCGCGGCCCTCCTTCTCGTAGTAGTCCGTGACCTCCACGTAGCACGAGACTTCCTCACCCACGAAGAGCGGCCGTTCGTAGCATATCCGGTGCTCGCCGTGTATGTACCCCTGCCCCGGCGGCCCCAGGCCCTCCACCTCCCCGTACTCGAAGGTGCGCGGGAAGGTAGGCGGTGCGATCAGGCCACCATACCGGCTCGTCCCAGCCGCCTCTTCGTCCACGTAGAGCGGGTTCGGGTCCCCGATCGCCTCGGCGAACTTCCTCACGGCGCCCTTCTCGACGACGTTCTTTACCGGCTCCGAGCAATGGCCGATAAAACGTTCGAAGGGCACGCTAGTACTATAACCGCATTTCATCTGTTGAGGGTCCGTTGTTGTTGTCGTCTGTGGTGGCAACGGCGAGCGGCGGCTTGCTGCCTTCGTCACCAATCCGACCAAGGCAGCCGGAAGCCGTGCTCTTCGACCGGGAGCGCGAGTGCCAGCAATAAGCGGTGCACTTCCGGCGCCGTGAGGGGGATCAACTCCCTCTTTGCCCCCCTTTTCCTCCTCGTCGTTAGCGCGAGTGCGTGTTACTTCGAGGAAGGCATGCGCCACAGGCACAGGGTGACGTGCCGGTGCCCGCCCTCCCAGCGCCTGACCTCGTACTGGTGAGGTCACTACTTCGCCCTTGGCCCGCTCCAAGCACTCCTCGATGCTCCAACGCGTGGCTGCTACCCGAGCCAACTCCGCCGCAAGGGGTGTCTTCCGAGGCATACGCTCGGTAGTAGGCCATCTCTTCCGGTGAGCTCACCGAGCGAGCGCCGTACCAAGAGCCACTGACGAGCCCACCCCTTCCTCCGTGAGGTACGGCAGCGAGCGCGCACCCAGTCGTAGAGGCGCATCCCTTTGCTTCCCGCTCCCACTTCCACTCGTTCCCAGACCTCCGCCGGTGCCTCGGCGGCGATCTCCTCCGCGTGTCTGGACCCCCATAGCAGCGTCGCCAGCGAGTGCGAGCGGAAGCCCGCCAGGACGTAGTAGGACCTACCCTGGCTCTCCAACCACCGGCGCAACGCGCCGTCGTTGCCGTAGACCTCGTCTGCCGTCAACCCACGAAGCGGGCACCACCTCCGCCTCTAAAGTCCGCTCGATCATCTTCCGGGCCAACTCGCCCTTCGTCGCGAGCTCCTCCACCTCCTCGGGCCCTCCCGCCGCCTCACGCCGTGGCTCGTCCTCGGCCCACTCCTCCTTGGGTAAGTACAGCGTCCGGTCCAAGAAGGTCCGCCCGCGCGGCGTAGCGTAGGCGAGAAAGACCCCGATCTGGCAGTTTTCGACCTTCCCCGCGGTTCCCGAATACTGGCGGGCTACCCCGACCGACTTCTCGCCCTTCTTCAAGAAGCCCGTCTCGTCGAAAACCAAAACCGCTTCGGGATCTCTGAGGTACTCGATTACATGAGTGCCAAGGTCGTCGCGCACCTTATCGGCGTCCCAGCGCGCCCCGCTGAGCACAAGCGCTGTACGCCATCGGGTCTAAGCTCGCCGATACGCTCGGCGAGTTGCCATCCGTTGCGCCGCTCCACGGGTTCGAGCAGATCCCTCAGATAGCGTCCGGCCCGCGCTCGCACCTCGGGCCGGGCGAAACGAGGCGCGATCCTGGCGTGCAGCGCCTCCAGTTCCTTCCTCCACGAGCCGATCTGCTCCATCCGCATCCGCTGGCCCGCCCGATTGGACACGTTCGCTCCTAGCTTCTCGTCGATACGGGCAGCGAATACCAAGTCAAAGTGCGGTTGTAGGATTAGCCGAAAAGCGTCGGGTACAGGTTGTCGAAGAAGAGGCGCTTGACGAGTTCACCCCGGCTGCGCACGCCGACCTTCTCGAAGACGCGGCGGAGATGGTTCTGGACGGTATGCTCGGAGATAAAGAGAGTTCGGGAGATCCGAGACGTGGAGAGACCGCGTAAGACAAATTTCACGATCTCCTCCTCGCGCGGGCTCAGACCGTAGGAAGTCATGCTGAAAGGCAGCAATTCTTCGGGCTTCGTGGGTTCTATTATGATCACCGTCTCCGCGCGCCGCTCCGGGATCGCCTCGGTCAGAGAACCGTACAGCGTCAACCACCGCCCCGAGCGTGCTCGTGCGCGTAGACTCGGGACGCTCTCCTCGTCCCGGTTGCGCTCGGGACTCAGTGCACGCCGGAGCAACAAGAATACCGTGTGGAGCGCCCGAGGAAGACCATACCACTCCCGCCATCCGGGACCGAGGTCTTCGAGATCCCGCAGCCAGCGCTCCGCCGCCGGCGTGTGCTGGACCACATTCCCTTGATAGTCAAGGGTCAGAACTCCTGGAACGTCTGTCCCGCCCTCTTCGACGGGGGTCTGCACGCGGAGCGCGGCCATCTTGAGACCGTTGCCCAGGTGCGGGGCGATGCGGCGGAGAAGGTTGGCCTCCCGGGGCTTGAAGTCCGGGCTTCCCGACTCGCGGACCAGGTCCATGGAGCCCCAGAGATACCCGCCGGAGGTAAAGGCGCCGCGCATCTCGTAGGCGTCCCGATCGGACGAAGATACTCCACGTAGCGGGTGGAGCGCTCCAGATCGCCACCCGTGGTTTCGGAGAGGAGGGCTACGGACTGGTGGGTGTCCACCATCCGGCGAACGCTCTGGTGATGCTCGAAGTAGAGACGCTCGAGCGACCAGAAGATATCATCCGCGCCACCCATCTCCTCGGCCATGCCGTGCGTGATAAAGCCGCTCGCCGGGTCCTTCGTGGAGGCGCAATACGCCTCGAACGGCACCACGCGCCGCAAACGTTCGATCACCTCGCCCAGCAGCGCCGGCCCGTCGAGCCGCCCCGCGCAACAGAGCCTCTTCACTTCGGAGAAAGTCCGCTCCTCCAGAACACCGTCCACCATCGTACCTCCTGACCACGTCCTGCGTGGGATTATGCCTCAGATGGCAATCTCATTCATCTCTCGAATGAGTGATCTTCCCCTCCCCGCCCAAATTCGGCAGATAAATATGACAGATTCCTGTCATATCCAGACTCCGGTCCGGGATCTACAGTTCGACTTGATAGGTAGCGTACTCGAAAGGAGGAGAAAGCAATGAGCGCTGCAAGGACGATCATCCGCGGGGAGGGAGAGGGGGAGCGCCTCTGGTTTGCCGGCGGAGGTGTGCACGTCTGGAAGGCGACCGCTGAGGAGACCGACGGGGCGTTCCTCCTGGTGGAAGACCGGATGACGCAAGGCAAGACGACCCCGCTTCACACCCACCCGAACCTGGACGAGACTTTGATCGTGCTCGAGGGAGAGATCCTAGTCTACGCTGAGGGCAGAGAGCATCGGGTGGGGACGCATGGTGTTGCGGCGGCTCCGCGCGGCGATGCGCATGCGTTCATGGTCACCTCAGAGAGCGCGCTAATTCTCTTCCTGCAGACCCCTGGAAGCGGCGAGGCCTTCTACAGGGATGCAAGCGAACCGGCGACTGACGAGACCGACGCGGAGAGGCCACCGGACTTGGATCGCCTCCGGGCAGCTGCGGAGCGCCACCCCGACATCATACAGATCCTGGGTCCGCCTCCGTTCGAAGCGGCAAAGGAGGGTGCTGCTACTGCCGGGTCCTAGGACGAGTAAGTTAGCGGTAGCGCTCAAGGTGTTAGCTAAATATTCTCTGTAGGTGCAAGCTCTTGCCAACGCTGTTTTTATCGGTAATAGTCAAAGTGTATGAAACTATAGGTAGCGGCTAAGAACTTCGTCCCCTCATGTGGTCACCTAGCGGGGCGGAGGGAGCTAGTGGTGCAACCGGCTACCTTGGAGAAAAGGAGGAGGCGCATGAAGCGCATCGTTTTGGTTCTTGCTGTAGCCGCTGTATTAGCACTACTGCCTGGTACGGCAGTGGCTCAAACCAGCACTGCTCAGCCTGGTAGATCCACCTCCGGAGGTCGCTCAGCTGCGCCAGCAGTACGAGGGACTTACTCCAGAACAGATAAAGGCCGCAGGGTACGAGCCTCACAGCCCGTGCGTTCCGAACCCTATGGGTGCCGGGGCTATGGGAATTCACGCTATGAACCAGGAACTCTTCGAGGCCCAGTTCCCGAAGGGGGAGATGGATCCAGCGAACCCACCCGTAATCTTGCTTGATCAGAACAACAAGGTTCTCGGGATAGAGTGGGAGGCCAAGGATGTGGGGCAGGGACCGATGGAACTGTTCGGACAAACCATCCAGATTCAGCCAGGGCATCCAGGGGCGGAGGATCCTCACTACATGCTGCACATCTACTTCAAGCCCGATGGCAAGGTGTTGTTTGGCACGGATCCCCAAACTGCGTTCGACCCCAAGCTTAGCTGTGATGAGCTGCCTGCTTCAGGAGGCGTAGTGTCTCCTGCCCAGCTTGGCGGCATACTGGCAGCAGGTCTTGCGGGAAGCCTCGCTATTCTAGGCGTAGCTCTCGTTGTGCGGAAGCAGCGAGCATCTTAACCCTACACTCGACCTCTCTACAGGACAGGACGGTCTGATACCGTCCTGTCTTGCTGAAGCGAAGGGGCCGACCTGCCCTTGGAAGACGCCTTGTTCGCCGCCGCAGGTACGCTAGAAAGGAGCACAACGAGATGAATAACCCCCCTACTCCTGACGGAATCATGCAGCTCGGCCTCGGGTTCTGGGGCTCCAAGACGCTGTTGAGCGCGGTCGAGATCGGCCTGTTCACCGAGCTTGCCAAAGATCCTCTCGACTTCGAGACGCTTTCCGAACGTCTTATGCTCCACCCGCGCAGCGCGAGAGACTTCCTAGACGCGCTCGTTGCCCTGGGCATGCTGGAGCGAGACCACGATCGGTACGCGAACACCCCCGAAACCGACCTCTTCCTCGACCGGACGAAGCCTTCGTACATCGGTGGTATTCTTGAGATGGCCAATGCGCGACTGTACCCGTTCTGGGGTTCTCTCACAGAGGCGTTACGTACCGGCCAGCCGCAGAACGAAGCAAAAGGAGGAGGCGAGGACTTCTTCGCCGCCATCTACGCCGATCCGGGTCGGCTCAAGAGTTTTCTAGAGGCCATGACGGGCATCAGCCTGGGCGCGGCGATGGCAATCGCGAACAAGTTCCCCTGGGACCGCTACGAGACCTTCGTAGACGTCGGAGTGGCTCAGGGCGGGCTGCCGGTACAGGTGGCGCTGGCCCACGGACACCTCTCGGGCGGCGGGTTTGATCTGCCACCCGTCGGCCCGGTCTTCGAGGAATACGTCGATTCGCATGGTCTTGGTGATAGGTTGCACTTCTACCCAGGCAACTTCTTTGAGGATCCACTGCCGTCGGCGGACGTACTGGTGATGGGGCACATCTTGCACGACTGGGACCTTGAGCAAAAACGGATGCTGCTCGGTAAGGCCTACGAGGCACTTCCCGAGGGCGGAGCGCTGATCGTCTACGAGGCGATGATCGACGACGAGCGAAGAGAGAACGCTTTCGGGCTGCTGATGAGCCTGAACATGTTGATTGAGACGCCAGGAGGCTTTGACTATACAGGCGCCGACTGCTCCGCTTGGATGCGCGAGACGGGGTTCCGGGAAACGTACGTCGAACACCTCGTGGGCCCGACTCGATGGTGGTGGGGATCAAATAGTGCGCGGATAGCGGTACATCGGCTGGGCCTGATGCAACGGTTAAGCGTTGTTTTCCGGTTGAAAAACGGGTCTTACTCCTGTAGCCTACACATTACAGCGCCTTTCCCCTCGGTCGTCTCCATCTCGAAGTCCGGGGCTTTGGAGCCGGGTTGCGGTCCCTCGCCCCGTAGGGTCTGCCAGAGGTCGGCTAGCAGGTGCTTGGGGCGAAAGTGTTCGTAATTGTACTCATCCAGCTGTCGTCGGTTTCCTAGCGGGCTCGGTGTGCACAGGGAGGTCAAGTCGGGGGTTCCCGCTTCGGGATAGACATCTGTTGCTCCGAATCCTCTTTGTTCTTCTCACGAAGGCTCATCACCCTGCGCGGCGCGATCCACTACACTCTGCGCGTCTTCTCCTCGACCGCGCCCCGGGCGCGTGGCAAATCCGAAACGAGGAGGACGGGGCCCGAAGAGGCACGCGGAAACGTCCCTCGTACGCCCTTCTCTTGAGCGTCGCACGACCCGCATTTCAGAGAACCTCGATCTCTAGGCGCATTCATCAGACAGATCCTAGTCCTCCGAGTCTTCCGAATACTCGTATAGTGACTTCATCTCACCCATTCTACGCCACCCGCTTATCGAAGCGACCTCTTATCTCAAGCGGTACAATGCTCTCGCCGGGTGCGAGATCTCACTGGGAGATCTCTACTACCGGGGGTGTGGGGCAAACGTCGCGAACAGACTGAAGGTATTGGGTCCTCGTTACCTGGGGCGCTGTGATTGGCGAGCCAGCAGGCCTCTTTGTACGGGTGAACACGGATTTCGTCCTGGACGTGCGAAAGGAGAGTCGAGGGTGTCGGAAGGAACGAGGCCGGGCACGGACCCGTTGGAGCTCTGGAGGCGCTGGTACGACGCGACCTTCGAGGCGTGGGCGAACTTCCTACCGGGGGGCAACGAAGGGGCCCGCACAGACCCCTTCGCTCCTTACCGGCGGTTGTTCGAGGGCCTGCAAGAAAAAGACGCCGCCGGACCCGAGGACCTGTACGAAACCTGGCTGCATTGGACACAGGCGACCTTCCAGACCTGGCAGAGGGCCGTGGAGACGGGGGCGAGGTTCGCGGAGCTCGCGGCCCCGCGCTACGTGGAGGCCGCCGGGGAGGTCCAAAAACAGATGCTGAACGGGGAAGATGGCTTTCCCACGGACCCCATGGACTTCTACAAGAGACTGTACAACGCCACGAGCAAGCCGTTCGCCAGGCTGGCCGACGACGTTTTGAGGGACGAGGCGTACCTTGAGATCTCCAAACGCTCCCTCGACTATTACTCGATCTTCGACGGCATCTTCCGCCGCGCCTCCGAGCAGTTCTTCGGCAACCTCCGGCTGCCCACCGTCTCGGACACCACTCAGATGGCAGGGCTCATCGTGGGCCTGGACGACAGGGTCGACCGCGTGGAGGAGATGTTGGAGGACTTCGAGGAGCGCCTGGGGCGGGTCGAAGAGAGGCTGGAAGGGCTGGACCGCATCGAGGACAAGCTGGACCGGCTGCTCGCGGCGACGAGCGAGGAGTCGGCTTAAGAAAGGGAGGAGCCAGAAAATGGCAAACGAGAATGGCGCGCCCGCGGACCTGTGGGGCCTCTTCGACAAGTACGCCGAGGGCGTCAAGACCATCGTCGAGGGCGCCCAGGCCGACACCGGCCAGACGCCCAAAGAGGTGATCTGGACCAAGAACAAGGCTAAGCTCTACCATTACCAGAGCCAGGCCGAAAAGAAGCACCCTGTTCCCGTGCTCTTGATCTACGCGCTCGTCAACCGCTCGTACATCCTGGACCTCATACCGGGCAACAGCTTCGTCGAGTACCTGCTAAACGAGGGCTTCGACGTGTACATGCTCGACTGGGGCGTTCCGGGCAGGGAGGACAAAGACCTCTCGTTCGAGAACTACGTCCTCGACTACATGCCCCGGGCCGTAAAAAAGGTCTTGAGGAACTCGGGTGCCGAGGAGTTTACCCTCTTCGGCTACTGCATGGGCGGGACCATGGCCGCCATGTACGCCGCCCTCTTCCCCGACAAGCCCCTCAAGAACCTGGTCCTGCTCGCAGCACCCATCGACTTCGCGCCGGAGAAGTCGGACCTCTACGGGCTGTGGTTCAGCGACAGGTACCAGGACCCCGACCTCATCATGGAGACCTTCGGCAACGTGCCGGCGCCTCTGGCCTACGCGGGGACCGCCACGCTCCGACCCGTGGACAACTACGTCGGCGCGTACGTAACCATGTGGGACCTACTCATGAAGGAGAATCTCACGGAGGGCTGGCGGGCGATGAACAAGTGGGCAAACGAGCCCGTGCCGGTGCCCGGCGCCGCCTTCAAGCAGTGGGTAGTGGACTTCTACCAGCAGAACAAGCTCGTCAAGGGCGAGCTCATGCTGCGCGGCCGCCGGGTGGATCTCTCGAACATAGAATGTCCCGTCCTGAACCTAACGGGCGAGAAGGACCACCTCGTCTTCTGCGGCCAGGCCGAACCGGTTATGGACCTCATCGGCAGTGAGGACAAGGAATTCGTCGTCCTCGACGCCGGCCATGTGGGGCTGGTCATGGGCCGCAGCGCCAAAAAGGACCTGTGGCCGCAGGTGAGCAACTGGCTGGAGCCCCGCTCGGAGTAGCGAAAACAACGAGCATCTTCGCCGGCAGAACGCCGTTCAGCCATCACATTCCTTGACGCCTGAGCGCGCGTCGTTCTCCGGCGAGGTTCTGGAGGGCAAGGGGCAGGAAGCGTAACCGGGCTGCCGCCATGACCGGTTGCGGCCTTCTCGCCCCTTTCTCGATCGTATCAGGACCAAGCGTGCCGCCTGGCGACCGCTTCGGGATCACCCCGAAGCCCACCTCGTCCCAATACCGCACAGGCCCTGCTTGAGACCCAAAAGATGTTGTTGCTACAATACTCTAAGCCAACTTTGGGAAAGGGAGTTTGTTTTGGAGCAGGAACAACAAGGAAAAGTGTACCGTAGCGAGCTTACGCCCGTGAGCTTTCTCAGGCGCAACGCTTACATGTTCCCGGACAAGGTCGCTATCGTCCATGGGGACCGGCGCTACACCTACCAGCAGTTCGAGGAGCGAGTAAACCGGCTCTCCTCCAGACTGCGCGACGCGGGGCTCCGGAAGCACGACCGGGTGGCCTTTCTCGCTCCTAACATTCCCCAGCTCCTGGAGGCGCACTTCGCCGTGCCCGATGCCGGGTGCGTTCTGGTGCCCATGAACACGCGCCTGGGCTCCGATGAGGTCGGTTACATCCTCGAGCACTCGGGCGCGAAGATGCTCTTCGTGGACGCGGAGCTGGAGAAGCTCGTAGAGCCGCTGGACACCTCGGGGATAGAGGTCGTACGAATCGACGATACCGGGGAGAGTGGCGACCCCTACGAGGACTACCTGGCCGAAGGATCGCCGGAGACGCTGCCCAGCGTGCTGGAGGACGAGGAAGAGACCATCGCCATCAACTACACTTCGGGCACCACGGGAAAGCCAAAGGGCGTGATGTATAGCCACCGCGGTGCCTACCTCAACGCCCTGGGCGTCGCGCTCGCGCTGAATATGAACTCCGATTCGGTCTTTTTGTGGGTTCTTCCGATGTTCCACTGCTGTGGCTGGTGTTACACCTGGGGTGTCACGGCCATCGCCGGGACGCACGTTTGCCTGAGAAAAGTCGAGCCGGGCAGGATGTGGGAGCTATTCGAGTCCGAGGGCATAACCCACTACTGCGGTGCGCCGACGGTCCAGATCCCACTCGTCAACCACGAAAACGCCCACGAGCTCGACCACCAGGTCATCACCGCGATCGGAGGGTCACCCGCGGGTCCCGCGCTCCTCGAGAAGTTCCAGAACCTGAACATCCAACCCATTCATCTCTACGGTCTGACCGAGACCTACGGTCCCGACACTATCTGCGCCTGGCGCGAAGAGTGGGACGAGCTCTCCATAGAGGAGAAGGCGCAGAAACTCGCCCGCCAGGGACAGTCTCACGTAACGACGTCCAACATCGTGCGGGTGGTGGACGAGAACATGAACGACGTCCCGCGCGACGGCGAGACGATGGGCGAGATCGTGACACGTGGCAACACCGTGATGAAGGGCTACTTCGAGGATGAAGAGGAGACCGAGAAGTCCTTCGAGGGCGGCTGGTTCCACACGGAGGACATCGCCGTGTGGCACCCTGACGGGTACGTCGAGATCCGGGACCGCGATAAGGACGTGATCATCTCCGGCGGCGAGAACATCTCGTCGGTCGAGGTAGAGCAGACCATCGAAAAACACCAGGCCGTGATGGAGGTCGCCGTAGTCTCCACGCCCGATGAGCAATGGGGTGAGCGCCCGAAGGCCTATGTCGCTCTCAAGGAGGGTGAGGAGGCGACCGAAGAGGAGATCATAGACTTCTGCAAGGAGCGGATTGCCCGCTTCAAGGCCCCGGCCGGCGTCGAGTTCGTCGACGAACTCCCCAAGACCTCCACCGGCAAGATACAGAAGTACGAGCTGCGCGAGCAGGAGTGGGAAGGTCAGGAACGGCGCGTCGGTTAGCTCCTCCTCATACAGAGACAACCTGTCAGGATGTTCTGAACCTTACGGAACAGCCACCACACACCCCACTTCAGGATTCTTCCGGGTACTCGTAGAAGCCCCCGCCGGTCTTCCGGCCGAGCCTGCCGGCGCGGACCAGCTCTTTGAGGAGGCGCGGGGGCGCGTAGTAGGGGTCGCCCAGCTCTTCGTGGACGTAGGAGATCACGTCGAGACCCACGTCGAGGCCAATGAAGTCCCCGAGCTCGAACGGCCCGATCGGGAACCCGATCCCCTTCTTGACCAGCAGGTCTATCTCCTCCTTGCTCGCCACCCCCTCCTCCAATAGCCGCGCCGCCTCGATGAGCATCGGCATGAGGAAACGATTCCCCACGAAACCGGGTACGTCCTTCTTCAGGACGACCGGTAGCTTACCGAAAGAGGTTATAAGAGCCTTCACCTTCTCGACGGTCTCGTCGCTCGTGAGGAGGCCGCGTGGCACCTCGACCGCCTCGCGGACCGGCGGCGGGGTGAAGAAGTGCGTCCCGCAGACCTTGTCGGGCCTCCCGGTGGCGGAGGCGAGATCGGTGATGGAGATGGAGGAGGTGTTGGTGAGGAGAAGGGCTCCGGACGGCAGTATCTCGTCGAGCGCGGCGAAGACTTCCTTCTTCGGCCTAACCTTCTCGACGATGGCCTCGATGGCCGCCTCGACCCCGGCCATATCCTCGAGGTTCACGGTCCAGTGGATGCGGTCGTAGTGCTCCTCGGCTTCCTTCTCGGAGAAGGCGTCTCTCCCCACGAAGCGCGAGAGACCGTCGCGGACGTAGAGCTGGGCCTTTTCGAGGGCATCGACGGAGAGGTCGCAGGCGACGACCTGGTGGCCGGTCTGGGCGGCGAGCTGGACGATGCCGGCGCCCATCGTGCCGACGCCGAGGACGCCGACGGTATGGGCGCCGTTCGAGTCCACTAGAGATCGCCCTTGCGGGAGAGTTCGTAGGCGTGGAGGATCACGTTCTTGACCCGCTCGTCGAAGTTGGCGAAGCGGTCGTCCTTTGTCTGGCCGCTGTGCCAGCGAGCGTAGATCTGCTGAAGGATCACGGCGAGCTTGAAGTAGCCAAAAACCACGTACCAGTGTATGTTCGAAAGATCTCGCCCGCTCTTTTCGGCGTAACGGTCTATAAACTCTCTGCGGGTCATGAAGCCGGGGGTGTCCGCCACCGTAGGCAGAACCTCCTTGAGCTCCCGCGAGTCGCCGGCCTCGACCCAGTAGGAGAGCGAGACGGCCAAATCGAAGAGCGGGTCGCCAATCGTCGTCATCTCCCAGTCGAGGACGGCGCGGACCTCGGTGAGGTCTTCGGGGTTCAGGAGCAGGTTGTTGAGCTTGTAGTCGTTGTGGACGATAGTGGCCGGCGGGCTCTCGGGGATGTCCCGGGAGATCCACTCGGTCAGCGGTTCGACCTCTTCTATCTCTTCGGTCTTGGCCTTGTCGTAGCGCCCGATCCAACCCTTCACCTGCCGCTCGAGGAAGCCCTCCGGCCTCCCGAGCTCTCCCAGGCCTGCCTTCTGCCAGTCTACGGCGTGCAGCTCCACCAAAGTATCCACGACCATTCGGGACATTCCGCGGCGTAGCTCATCGGTCGGCTCGACGCCCTCCGGGAAGGAGTCGTCCACGGTTACGCCCTCGCGCCGCTCCATGACGTAGAACGGGGCTCCCACGATCGAATCATCCTCGCAGAAGAAGTAGGGCTTGGGCGCGAGCGGGAAAGCTTCGTGGAGCTTTTTCAAGAGCTTCGACTCCCGATCCATATCGTGCGCCTTGGGCGGCAACGGCCCCAAAGGCGGGCGACGCAGCACCCCCTCCCAGTCCCCGATCTTTACGAGGTACGTGAGGTTCGAGGCGCCGGAGGGGAACTGCTGAACCTCAAGATCCCCCTCGGGCAGCCCCTCTATGTTCTCCCTCATGTAACGCTCGACGGCAGTGAGATCGAAGTCCTCGCCCTCGCGCACCTCTATCGTCTCGGCCATTGTTCCTCCCTCTAGTCGGAAGTTATCAATTTTCAGTTTTTGGTGCTTTTCGCCGCCTATATATAACCGCGACTCGTCCGCTCTTCTCCCGAGCGTCTTCTCTAGCGGTCTACCCCTCGCCGTCCGCGTCTTGCTGATTACTGATAATCGAAGATTGACCGCTAACCGGCCTGAGCCGGCCATCGACGACCTCCGGGACGAGCCCGCTCGCCCCCACGTCCCCGACGAACTCCAGCTCCCTTGTCATGTCGTTCTCTAGGAACCACCGCCCCGCCCGGCTGTGTCTTAGAGCCTCCATCTCCCTGCCCTCGTAGCGTTCGGCGAAGTCGAGCGCGAGCCAGGCGGCGTCGTTCAGGCGCCAGTCGTCGAGGTAGCCGTCGTTGTTCAGGCGTGAGAGGATGGTCGAGGCGCCGAGGAAGTCTTCGGTGGTGAAGCGTCCTGCAGACCCCGCGCAGACCACGTAGACCGACTCAGTTCCGGACGCTTCGAGGTACCGGGCGACCGCCGGGGCGTTGCGCAGGCAACCTACAAGGAGCCTCCGTGCCGGCGCGGCGCTGCCGATGGCCCGGGTGCCGTTGGTGGTCACGAAGATCACGTCCTTATCTTCGACCACCTCGGGCGTGTACTCCTCGGGGTACGGGCCGAGGTCGTAGCCTTCGATCTTCTCGGCGTCCTGCTCGCCGCCGCGCAACGTACGCGTCCGGTCGAGCCCGCTTCCCACCTCCTCGGCCTCCTCCAGGCTCGCGACCGGCAAGACGCTTCGGGCGCCGTTCTCGAGGATCGCCAGGAGGGTCGTCGTCGCCAGGAAGACGTCTATGACGACCACGGTCGCGCCGGAGAGCTTCTCCGGCTCGATCTCCTGCCGCGTCATCAAGACCCGTAGCCTCTTCAAAACACCAACCTCTTTCCCACCCGGAGAGCCGCCCTATTCTACAGAACCCGGCGTTTCAGCTCACGGAGCCCGGACCGTCCACACCGCCGGTGAAGGGTGGCGCCCCTTACGCCCGACGCTGAAACTCTCCCGTCTACCAGCGGAGCAACCTCGAGGTCGAGAGGCCCGTTTCTTGCTCTGGCCCGAACATCGAAACAGCTTCGAGCCGTTCTCGTAAGTCCATCCACGGTTGTTTTTCATGTCCGGTGTTATACGCTCTTCCGGAAGACTTGATTTTGGGAGTGTACTTTGAGAAGAATGCTTTTTGTAGTAATGGTCGTCGCGGTCCTGAGCTCTTGCGGCAGCGCCCGGCCCGCGGCCCAGGACAACGCTTCGCGGGAGGACGACACCGGCGAAGAGACCACCTCCGCCGAACAGGCTTCGGCAGGTGAGACAACCGAGCCGACCGTCTCCTCGACGCCCGTCGCCGATGTCGGTATAGAACCTATCCAGAACACGCTGGACAGCCCGGCCGTCGCCGGGTCCGGCATGGTCAGTTCCGCCAACCCATACGCCACGCGAGCCGGTACGGAGATCCTGGCCGCAGGAGGCAACGCCTACGACGCCGCCGTTGCGGTCGCCGCCGCTTTGAACGTCGTGGAGCCGATGATGAGCGGTATCGGGGGCTACGGGGCGATAGTCGTCTACGACGCCGAAAGAGGCGAGACGCGGTTCCTCGACACCGGCAGCAGGACGCCCGCGGCTCTAGATACGGCCGTGTTCCGCGAACCGACGCCCGACTTTATAGACAACCGGTGCGGCGCCAGGGCCGTCACCACGCCGGGCAACCTGAACGCCTGGGAGCGGCTGTCGGAGGATTACGGCGAGCTGGAGTGGCGACGCCTCTTCGACCCGGCCATCGAGCTCGCCGACGAGGGGTTCGTCCTCAACAACACCACCGCCGGCTGGGTCGACGCGGCGTGGCCCGCCTTCCCCGAGAACGCGAGGAGCATCTACGGGAACGACGGGGCGCCGCTGGGCGCGGGCGAGACCCTCGTGCAAGAGGACCTGGCGAACT
This sequence comes from Rubrobacteraceae bacterium, assembly GCA_030448125.1. Lineage (GTDB taxonomy): Bacteria > Actinomycetota > Rubrobacteria > Rubrobacterales > Rubrobacteraceae > Rubrobacter_F. The sequence goes on from JAUJNO010000008.1 coordinate 114,451, forward strand.
CCTTCGGGCTCATCGCCGAGCAGGGTTCCGAGGTGTTGTACGGCGGTGAGCTGGGAGAGGCCATCGACGCCACCATACGGGAGAACGGCGGTTTCCTGACGATCGACGATCTGCGTGACAACCAGGCCCGGTGGCGCGAGACCGTCAGCGTGGACCACCGCGGCTACGAGGTGGTCACGGCGTCCCCGCCGGCTACCTCGTGGAACTCCCTTCTCCGGCTGGGGGTCATGGGCCAGTTCGACCTGGGGGCGTACGACCACAACAGCGCCGACTACCTGCACACGATCGCGGAGGTCAACAAGCAGGCCTCCCAGGCGGCTCGAAACTACGCCACCGACCCGGAGATAGAGGAGACGCCGCTGGACCTGCTGCTCTCGCAAAGCTTCTGGGCCGACGCGGCCGCGCAGGTAAACCCCTACCAGGCGTCGCCGAACGCGCCGACCTCCCCGTTCGGTACGCCCACGCGCTGCATACCCCAGAGCTACCAGCCCGTGTACGCGCCCGCAGGTGCGCCCGCGGACGCGCCTACGGCCACCCCCGAGGCGCAGTCGCACACCACGCACTTCGTCGTGGCGGACAAAGACGGGAACGTGGTCAGTGCGACTCAGACTCTGGGCAACATCTTCGGGAGCAAGGTCATGCCGGAGGGGACGGGTATCTGGCTCAACGATGCCATCGCGTGGAGCCGCTTCGAGCCCGCGGGGAACGTCTTCGACGTCTTCCCCGGCCGCCAGAGCCTCTACGCGCTCTGTCCGACCATCGTCATGAGCGACGGTAGGCCTTACGCCGCGATAGGGACCCCCGGCGGGCGCACCATCCCGCAGACGACACCGCAGATGCTCACGAACATGTTCGACTTCGACATGGACATCCAACAGGCGATCTCCGCTCCACGCATCAGCTTCGCGTTCCCGAACGCGCTGGTGGTCGAGACCGGCATACCGCGGTCCGTCCGCGACGAGCTCTCGGCCCGGGGCCACAACGTGCGGGTGGACGAGCTGGGCTTAGGCAACGCCCACGGTCTGACCATCGAGTACGACGCGCAAGGCAGACCGGTCCGATTTACCGGTGGATCCGACCCGCGAGGCGAAGGCGCCGCGGCAGGATATTGAGCCACGCGGAGGACACCGCGGCCGGTATACAGGTGCAACAACAGGTCAGGCGGCAAGAGAAGACCGCGCATTAGTCCCGGAGCATTCGCAAACCGCGCCGCCGGTGCCACAGCTACCGACTCGAACCGTCCTTCCGGGCTCCGGGGACCGGTACCCCAAGCACCTGCCCGCCAGGGCGCTCGTGTACGCCCACGAGCAGAGACACCCGCCGGAGTCGCCCTGTAAGGCCCCGCTACCGTCGCGCAGTGCTCGGATCCGCGCGACGTACCAAAGAGTTCAACAGCAAGCGCGCCGGCTTGTCCGGAGAAACGCGCGGCAAGATACCCGGATGCCGGTTGGATCCGTGCTCCCGTTGCCGTCGCTGTGAGATTCTCGCAACCAATGACCTGAATGGCGTAAAGAGGGCCCGGATCGATGAACGATCCGGGCCCTCCTCGGTGTGTGGTTGTCCGCTGTACCTACCGGTCGCTCACGCCGACCACTCGGCCGCCTCCCTCGAAGCCTGAACTGCCGGCTAGAGGGACAGCTCCACGTCGTCGTCTCCATCATCGCCGTAATCGAGCACCGTACTGTCGTCCCCCATGGGTCCCCAGGGCAACACGGGCAACGACTTCCTCTACGGCCAGGAAGGTATCGACACGATCTTCGGCGGGGAAGGGCTCCGATACGATCGAGGGCGAGGAGGACGACGACCGGCTCAACGGCGAGGAAGGTAACGACATGGTCTTCGGCGGCGACGGTAACGACCGCCTGAACGACCAGGCCGGCCAGGACAGGACACGCTTGAGGGCCAAGGCGGCAGTGACCGCCTGAACGACGCGGACGGCGACAACAGAGACACCATCCGCGGCGGCCGAGGCGAAGACATATGCATCGGTGACCGCAAGGACACGTTCAAGGGCTGTGAGGTCGAACGCATAAAGTAGCTGGTAAGGGTTAGTAGCCCCGCCAGACCGCCTTTGAGCAGCGAAGAACCGGGGTTTTCACACCCCGGTTCTTTTGTTGCGTCGCCTATCCTACGCCTCTCTACGCCCTCCGGTCTTCCAGAGCCTCTTCGTTCCCACATCTCTTGTACGGCCATCGCAAGGTAGAGGGGATATGTAGTAGTGTGTGGCGCGTAAGCATCGTGGCGGAGGCTGGGTGACGGGAGAGTGGTGAGGTTCAGCGCGAACGTTTCGATCCTGTTCAAGGAGGCGCCGTTCCTGGAGCGTTTCGGGCGGGCGGCGGAGGCCGGCTTTTAGGCGGTCGAGTTCTGGTGGCCGTCGGGCGAGGACCTCGGAGAGGTGGAGAAGGAGATCAAAGACGCGGGCCTACAGGTCGCGCTCTTCAACTTCGACGCCGGGGACATGGCGGGCGGGGACCGGGGGCTCGTGAGCGACCCATCGCGCGAGGAGCGGTTCCGGAAGAACGTACCGGTGGCGCTGGAGCTAGCCCGGAGCCTCGGATGTTGGAGGCTGAACATGCTCGCGAGCCAGGAGATCTCCGGGCTGCGACGCGAGGAGCAGCTCGAACTGGCACGCGGTAACGTGACCTTCGCAGCGGACGAGGCCAGAGAGGTCGGGATCGAGGTGCTGGTGGAGGCCGTGAACACCTTCGAGAACGGACCGTACCTGCTGAGCACCACGGCGCAGGCGGCCGGTTTCGTGCGGAGCGTCGGGCTGGAGAACGTGAAGTTACAGCACGACTTCTACCACATGCAGCGGATGGAAGGGAACCTCGTAGCGACGCTCGAACGGTACGCAGGCATGATCGGGCACGTCCAGATCGCCGACTCGCCCGGGCGGGGGGAGCCGGGGACCGGCGAGATCCACTACCCCTACGTCCTCTCCCGACTCGAAGAGCTTGACTACGATGGCTACGTTGGCCTCGAATACAACCCGACGACCGGGACCACCGGGGAGAGCCTCGCGTGGCTGCCCAAACAGCTTCGTACGGGAGACGTAGCTGTCTCGGACCTGAAACTTTAGGGAAGGGGAGGACGCGATGGCAGAAAAGGTCGGCTTTATAGGACTCGGCATCATGGGCAAACCGATGGCCCGCAACCTGATGCAGATCGGGCACGAGCTCGTGGTCTACAACAGAAGCCGGGAGAAGGCGGACGAGCTGGCCGAAGAGGGAGCAGTAGTCGCCGGAAGCCCCAGAGAGGTGGCCGAGCAGAGCGACGTCGTCGTGACTATGCTCCCGGACTCTCCCGAGGTCCGGGAGGTCGTCGCCGGGGAGGACGGCGTCTTCGAGGGGATCGGAGAAGGTTCACTCCTCGTGGACATGAGCACCATCTCGCCGGTGGTTACAAAAGAACTCGCCGCCGAAGCCGGGAAGAAGGGCGTGGGTATACTCGACGCCCCGGTCTCGGGCGGGGAGCCGGGGGCGGTAGAGGGGACGCTCTCGATCATGGTCGGGGGCGGCGAGGAGGACTTCGAGAGGGCGAAGCCCATCTTCGACGTCCTCGGCGAGACGGTGGTACACGTCGGCGAGGCCGGGGCGGGGCAGGTCGCCAAGGCGTGCAACCAGATCGTGGTGGCGCTCGTCATAGAGGCCGTCTCCGAGGCGCTCGTGCTCGGCTCGAAGGCCGGGGTGAACCCGGCGAAGATCATCGACGTCCTCTCCGGCGGGCTCGCTGGGAACAAGGTGATGGAGGCCAAAAGAGACTTCTTCCTGGAGCACGACTTTGATCCGGGCTTCAGGGTCGAGCTACACCATAAGGACCTGGGGATAGCGCTGGCGGCGAGCAGAGAGTATGGGGTGGCGTTGCCGATTACGGCAATAGTCAGCCAGATGCTGGAGGCTCTGAAGGCGAAGGGCTCCGGAGACAGGGATCACTCAGCGATCCTGACCCTGATAGAGGATCTCGCGCAACACAGGATAGGGGAAGGCGCCTCCTACTAACGATCATCCCCGTCCCTGGCCGTAAGCCTCGCGCTGATATGCGGGAGATGTCCGCCGGCGGGAGCGGGACGGGGCCTGCTCCCCCTCACAAAAGGTTCTGACTCGGTACGCGTTGCTGTCGAAGCCCCGAAAGGCAAAAGAACCCGCGCCACCTGGAGCGCCTGGCGGTCGTCCGGGGGCCTCCGGCATCCTGCAAGAAGCTTACCGTTCGGTTGGGCTAGATGCGTGTTGCGCGGTCTGCTTAGCTTATAGCATCCTGATGCGGCCCTGGGGTCGCCTCAAACGTTGGTCACGATGAAAGCGTAGGTGTAGGTGGCAATCTTGGCCACGATCCTCGTGGCCAGCCCGGTGAACATAGTGGCCAACGACTCGCCCAGCCTGAAGACCCTCTTCAGGCTCGGGAAGACGATCTCTATCTGCAGCCTAATCCCGTGCTGCCATTCGGCCCGCTCGCTGTGCTTTTAGAGTTTCGGTAAGGCATAACTTGCATTGTTCCGGCCGGCTGGCCACCAGATCTGCTGGTCGATCCCAGGCAAGCGGAAGGCCCGAATCCGAGCTTGCGTGGCTGGAGCAAGCAGGTACTGTTGGAAGGCCGTTACGCCCTCCACGTTTACCCCCGCCACCATATCAGGGTTGACCGCAACCGTCACCATGATCCGCTGTAGCAGGGGATCATTCAGCACTAGGGGTTGCAGTTCGACCTTGTTTTGCTGCTGTGTTCTAAGAAACGGGGTCAGCCCCCAGAGAACATACCCGCCCTGCTGTGCGGCCTCCGCGATGGCGTCCTGCCCTTGCAACCCTTGATCGCTATACCATCCCTCCTTCTCGGGAGAGCCGGCAGCGTTCCAGAGGATCTCGGTTAGGTATTTGACCCCTTCGATGTTATTGATGATAAGCGGCGACTGGGTATTCGCGATGCGGCGGAAGGCTTCTACCAGATCGGTCAGGTCCTGAACCTGCGCCGGGTCACTTGGAGGACCGAGCAAGGCGAGTTGATTGAAGAAGACGGGCTGAGGCCACTGTCCAAAGCCATCCTGCATGAAGACTTGCGCGTCCTTGTGGCCGTAGTGTGAGAGGACCACGTCGGCCTGTCCGTCGCGCGCCGGTCCGTAGACATCTTGCCCCGTCGTGAGCTCGACTTGATACCCCGTCTGCCGCTCGAAATCGGGGAGGAGGTCGTCATAGAGGCCACCATCTTGCGGGGTCACGACCGAAGAAAGGCGGACGAGAGAGGTCGATGTAGTGGTCCCGGTGGCGGGCGAGCTCTCTGCATCACCACCGGTGTCCTTGCTACAGGCTGCCAGTGCCCCGCTCACAGCCACGGCGCCAGCCGCACCGCCGAGAAGCTGCAGGAAGCGAAGTCGACTCACGGCGCCTGCGGTGAACGTAGCCGCTAAGTCGGTAGTCTTCCCAGGAGGGAATACGTCTGTCATCATCAGGGCCTTTCTCAATCCGGATTAGATCTGAGGCTCCTAAATAGAGGCAATGGCAGTCCCTTGGCCGAATCTAGCAGGAGATGTACAGGCTTCGAATAATGCCACAAGTCAAGCGTGGTCCCTCCGAAATTCACGGACTTCTTCTTGGGTAGTGTGGACCCTCGTTCTACCGCATCAATCACGCAACACTCATCTAGGCGGATCTTCGGTGATCAGGCGCCTCTTCGTGGGCATCGAAGAGGCGGGGCTCTTCGCCCTCGTCGCGCAGGGCCGCGCTCAATTCCTTTACGCCGCGCCACGTCTCGGCGAGCAACCCCTCGATGGCCTTCTCGAGCGCGCCGATCCGGAGGTCGGCCTTCTCCGCCGCCGCGTGTGCCTTCTCCTTCAGCGCGGCCCCCTCCGCAACCTCGTTGAAGTCGGCTCTCTCGAAGTTCTCGTGAGCTCTCTTCAAGGCCTTTTCCGCCTTCCTCATGGCGCGCTTGAGGGACCTGTGCTCGGGCTTGATCTTCGCCAGGGCAGCCTCGTCGTTCCCGTAATAGGCCTCCCAGAACCGTTTCTTGAGCGCGATCATCTCGTGATGCACCCTCCGTGCCTCGTCCTCCGCTCTCTCGAGGGCAGCCTGGGCCCGCCCCTTGATCCTCCGCCGGCGGCGATACTCCCCAAGATCCCTCTCCAACTCCGCGACCAGCCCCTCGAACTCCGCCTTTATCGCCGCGCCGATCCTCTCCTCCAGCAGCTTCTCTCTGCCAAACATCGTCTCCCCCTACTAGCGGCTTCGCACCGGGCCCGCATAAAAGACCCTGGCGATGCCCCTTCGCTAATACTTGTTTGCACACTCTCTCCGCGCTACCACCTGCTTATCCGGGTGGCGGTAACGGCAGGGCCAAATTCACGCACTTCTAAGCGTCGAGTACAACGTGAAGCACCCTTAAGTTGATGTTGCTTATGCTTCATCCAAGACTCTAAAGGAAGGTGATATGAACGTCTAGTTAAAGTTTACCCTTTTGGCTTGCCTGGGATCTTTTCGCCCGCTATGACCAGCTAACAACGGGCTTTGGGGTAAGGTGTACGGAAGCTCGTACGGGGCTTGCACGGAATCGCGCGGCTATAACGCTCGTACCCGGTGGCCGTCCTCCAACGCTGCCTGGTTCTTACTCGTAGCCGTACCTGATGCGACTCCGCCTCGTAAGCCATGTCACCCGCCACCCTTCGGCGGCGCTTCTGTCCAGTCAATCCCGCGGACCAGGGTCATCTATGTGCTTATATGTAGAACTCGACTAACTCCTCCTCGACCCTGGCCTCGTCTTCCTGGATCATCCGCTCCAGTTCCTCGGATGATTCGCCCGGCGGCGGACCATCCAACAGCTTTCGGAGATGACCGTTACGCCGGTTCTCGAGCTCTCTCCGCTCCGCCGCTATGTAACGTTCCCACGCCTGCTCGTGTCCCCTCTTCCGCTTCTCGTCCATAGGCCTCTAACGCTCACGGCCTGAAGAAGTCCCACAAGCCACGACCGGCGGTAACCTAAGCTTCGGCGCGACTACGACGCCTCCGGCTTCGCCGTAAAGTTCCCGGTCGGGTAGAACGGGCCGGAGTCCCGGTTTCGCCGAGGCTCTCGACTTTTGTGCAAGGTAGCTGTTAACACAAGGTTAAGATTGTGTGAAATCCAGGGTTTTGGTGTCCCGGCATACCGAGATGCACCCACTGTTCCCCGGTCTCCTGATACGCTCTTCGACTGTGGCATTACATTGAGAGTTGACTCTCTACTACTCCTGATCTAGGGGAAAGGGAAAGATAGTCTGTGGCGAAGGTCATTGAGCGCGCCAGAGCGCACTACGACGTTCAAGAGGTGGAGTACGGCAAGGTCTACAGGTGGAAGCCTGAGAGCGTGGTGATCGAGTGCGGATGCGGCGAGAGGCTGGAACTGACCGCCTCCGAGACCATCTGCGATAGATGCGGCGCGGACCGCACCACCGTTGTCCAAAAGGAACTGACGACCCGGCGACTGGGTGATGAGATCCTTCACCCCTGGCGCTACGACGACACCGGAGACCGCGAGGACGCCGGGATACCTTTCTAAAAAGACTCTCGACCAGGCGGGTTTACATCATGCACCGCTAACCACACGCGTGCCGGGCAGGGGTCCGGCTCTCTTTGGACCCCTGCCTACCTATCGTTTGCGGGGTTTGCCCCGGCTCCTGTTTGGGCGGCCCGGAACGGGGCTCTCGGGAGCGCGGGGAGGTCCCGGCTCTTGCGTTTGCTCGAGGGGACAAAATGGCCCGAGGCGCGCGGCGGGTCGGGATATGCAGCCCTTGCTCTTGTGTCCTCTCCGCCGTCTACGACCGGGGCAGACCCCCGGCTGCGTTCGGCCAACTACTCCCGGCGGCCAGGCTCGGTTTTGGCACCGCTTACCTGACGATCTTACGGACCACCAAACCGCTGCCAACCAGCACTGCTCCGGCGCCCACCCCCAGGAGCGAAGCATCGACGAGGATGCCGCCGGTCTCCGGTGTCGCCTTGTCCTTCTTGCCACCCTTCCCCTTGCCCTTCTCTTGCGCTATCGTGAGGGCGGCCACCACCATCAACATCGCCAAAAGAGCGTCTCGGGCGGGGGCGCTCTCCGTCCCCGAAGATTGAGAAGTGGGCGTCGTTGGTAAAAGGTAAGGATGGTACGCGAGAGGGAGAGGTGTGTTGTGGAGAACGATCTCATACTGGTCGACCGGGGCGAGGAGCTAGATCTCGAAAGGGGGTCCGTTTTCTTCGTCGGGACGGCGACCGTAATCATCCGCTACGCCGGTTTCACTATCCTGACCGATCCGAACTTCCTCCATGCCGGCGATCACGTGCATCTGGGCTATGGTCTCCGCTCGCAGCGCCGGACGAACCCGGCAATAGAGATCGAAGACCTCCCCCCTCTGGACCTCGTCCTGCTCTCCCATCTACACGGCGACCACTTCGACCGGGTGGCCGAGGAGAAGCTCGACAAGACGGTCCCGATCATAACCACCCCCCACGCGGCCCGCTACCTTGAAGGCAAGGGCTTCCGCCCGCCCGCGGCCCTGAACACCTGGGAGTCGTTGCTCGTACGCAAGGGCGACGCCCGGCTGCGCGTGACCGCGATGCCCGGAACGCATGCGCCTGGCCCTCTGCGAAAGGTCTTGCCGCCCGTGATGGGCAGCATGCTCGAGTTCGCGGGCGCGGAGGGCGGCGTCCGGCTCCGGATGTACATCACCGGCGATACGCTCGTCTACGACCGGCTCAAAGAGATCCCCGAACGTTACCCCGAGATAGACCTCGCCCTCCTGCACCTTGGGGGGACGAGGGTCCTGGGCATCCTGGTCACGATGGACGCCGAGCAGGGCGTCGAGGCGATGAGGATCATCAACCCCCGTACCGCCGTGCCCATCCACTACAACGACTATACCGTCTTCAAATCACCCCTGGAGGACTTCAAGAAAGCGGTCGCCCAGGCCGGCCTCGAAGACCGCGTGAGGTACCTCGCCCACGGCGATACCTACGAGTTCGAGGCGCCCGCAAACGGAGCCCGTTAGCGCCGGCCAAACCGGGAAACGCCCCTCTCCTCGCGTAGCCAGGGCGTAGCGGGCCGAGAGGTTTCGGCGGAGGCCTCGGTCGCGCCGCATATTCTCGAGCCCGTCCGTCGGGATCCGACGGAAATCCGACGACATCCGCGGAGCGCGTAGCCGAACCGCGTGGTACCTGGGGAGCCGTCCCCCCTCCAATTACGACGTTTGCTGCTCGGTGTTGAGGGTTTTCTCGCCCTCGTTCTTGCCTTCGGGGACGTGCTCTTCGATGACCTGGTTCATCTCGGCACCGACGAGGATGATGAACGACGTGTAGTAGATGTACAGCATGAGGATGATGATGCCCGCGAACGAGCCGAAGGTCTCGTTGAACGAGCCGGAGCTCTCGACGTAGAGCCGGAAGAGGAGCGAGAAGAGGAGCCACATGACGACCGCCATGATCGAGCCGGGACTCACGTACCTGAAGCGCTGCTCGACGTCCGGGGCGAAGTAGTAGACGAGCGCGAAGGCGAAGAGGACGACCGCGAGCAGGACCGGCCACTTCGCTATGTTCCACACGACCTCGAAGATGGAGCCAAGGCCCACCACGCCGGCGATGGCGCCCCCGATCTCCGGGCCGAAGACCACGAGCCCGAGGGCGGCGAGGAGCAGGGCGGCGATGCCCAAAGAGAGGAAGACGGACATCCCGTACACCTTCCAGAACGGGCGAGCCTCCTCGACCTCGTACATCACGTTCATCGCCTCCATCATCGAGCGGAACGCCCCGGAGACGCCCCACAGGGCGAGTAGTAGCGAGACTACGGCGCCCACGGTGAACGCGCTCTGGGCCCTGCTCTCCGCGATGCTGACGAGTTGGTCTTGGAGCAGGCTGAACGCGGCCTCCGGCAGTACGCCCCTGGCCTGTTCCAGCAAGTAGTCGAGTAGGTCCGGCGCCCCGAAGAGGCCGAGCAGCGAGAGCATGAACACGAAGAACGGGAAGAGTGCGAAGAGCCCCTTGTAGGTGAGGTTGCCGGCGAAGGCCGCGAGGTGGTCCTCGCCTATCTCCTTCACGGTCCGCTTTACGAACTCCACGAGCCCGAGGCGTCTCCCGGTCGGCGGGACCGTGACCTCGTTGCCGGTCTGCTCGGCCTTCTCTATGTATTTCTTACCGGGGATGTTGTCCATGCGTCCTCCCGCAACGTCTGCGCGTCCTCGGGCGGATTTTACACCCCAAATCTCCGGGCGCACCCGCCGGCCTCGCCAAACGCTTCGGAGATCCTGGTACGATACCGCGCCTGCCGGGAATCTCTATCGCGGTCGTGCGGGCTCTTAGTGAGGAGGAAACTTGGCAGCGGTTAGCGTTTTGATACCGACGTACGAGCGGGCCGAAGCCCTGGCGATGACGCTCTCGGGGGTCGCGGCACAGACCGTGACGGACCTCCAGGTTGTGGTATCGAGCCAGGGCCGCCACAGGGCGGAGGACTCGCCGGTGGCGCGGGCGGTGGGGCGTGTGATCGAGGCTCGCGGCGGCGGCGTCGAGTGGCACCACCGCGAGCCGCGCGGTATAGCCGAACAGCGCCACTTCCTCCTGGAGCGCGCGGAGGCGGAGCCCGTCCTCTTCCTCGACGACGACATCTTTATGGAGCCCTGGGTGGTCGAACGCCTCTTGTCCGTGCTCGAAGCCGAGAGATGCGGCTTCGTTGGCGCCTTCCCGGCCGGTCTTACGTTTCTGGACGACGTGCGCCCCGAACAGCAGGAGATCGAACCCTGGCGAGGCCCCGTGCGACCCGAGGTCGTCGAGAAGGACGGGCACGGCTGGGAGCGGTGGCACCTCCACCGCGCCGCGAACCTATACCATGTCGCCCGGAGGCTCGCCCTTCCGCCCGGAGAGTTCTTGCGTTACAAGGTCGCCTGGATCTCCGCGTGCGTCCTCTACAGCCGGGAGAAGCTCCTCGAGGTCGGAGGCTTCTCTTTCTGGACCCGGCTCCCGCGCTACCACAAGGCGGAGGACATCCTCGTCCAGAACCTACTCATGCGCCGCTTCGGCGGCTGCGGCGTCGTGCCCTCGGGCACCTACCACGCCGAGGTCGAGACGACCACCTTCTCCCCGGAAGGCGCCGTCGACGCGGACGCTTTCGACCTCCTCCTGCCAGAGTTCGTCGCGCGGTACGCACCAGAGACGCCCAGACCGGTGTAGGACGACCCGTGGTCTTTCTCTTACATCCCGGCGAAACCTCGTGAGGGAAACTTCGTAGGGTAGACTAAAGACCCCGGAACCGCGCGGCGGGAGTAGGGGCACGAAAAACGATCCCGCAAGGAGGCTCGGAGAGACTATGTCGGAGAACGCGAGGACCGGACGAGCTCCGGTACGCGGCCTTGTATTGATCCTGGGCCTCCTGATCGTCGCGGCGCTCGGCGCTGGCGTGGTCGCAGCGCAGGCGCGTGCCCAGAGTGCTCCGCCCGAGAAGCTCACGGAGGAGGAACTCCTCTCCCGGATAACGGCCGCCCCGGAGAACGCTCCGGACTTCAGCGCGACCGCGACCGTGGAGCAGGCGCTCGTCCCGGAAGGGTTGCTCGGCGCCTCCCGGGGCGACGGCGCCGGGGCCTCGGGCCCCCGCTCCGCCCGCGTCTGGTACGGCGGCCCCGACAGGCTCAGGACCGAGCTGCAGAGCGAGAACGGCGACCAGATCTTCGTCAAGAACGGTCTCGAAGTGCGCGCCTACGACGGAGCGACGAACACGCTCCGTACCGGCCAGAAACCGGAGACCGGAGAGGAGCGACCGGAAGAGGCCGCGAGCCCCGAGGAGATAAACGAGGTCCTGGCCGAGATCTCCCCGACCAGCGACCTCAGAACCGGCCCGCCGGTCCGGTTCGCCGACCGTTGGGTCTACCCCCTGACCCTGGAACCGAGAGACAAGAGCCTGACCCTCGTCGAGAAGGCCGTAGCTCTCGTGGACGCCGAAGCCTTCGTGCCGCTCTCCTTCGAACTGTACGCCGAGGACACCCCCGAGCCCGTGGTCCGCTACGAGGCCAGCAAATTCGAGGTCGGCTCCGTCCCCGACGAACGCTTCCGGCTCGAAACTCCGCCGGGCGCGGAGGTCGTTCCCATGGAAGAGCCCGGTAACGACGAGGAGCGAGGCGAGAGAGGCGAAGAGGATCGGGAGGCTCCGAGGGTAGCGTCGGTTGCGGAGGCCCAGGAGTACGTCGGCTTCCCGGTCACGCAGCTAGCCGCGGCCCCCGGCGGCCGGGAGCTGACGGAGATCCGGGTCCCAGGGTCGGACGGGGTCGTCCTGACCTACGGCTCGGGCTGGGGTAGCGTGGTCCTAGTCCAGAAGCCCGATAGGGAGTTAGATAGGGAACCCGAGAGCGCGGACGAGTCACGGGAGGATTCAGGCCGCGAGACCGATGATCGCGACGGGCGCGGCGAGCAGTTGCAGGTTCCGACGGTGGACCTGGGAGGGGGCGTCGAGGCAAGAGAGATCTCCACCCCCATCGGCACGGGTCTCTCATGGAGCGCGAACGGCGTCTCGTACTCCCTCGTGGGGAGCGTCCCCGCCGCCGAACTCGAAGAGGCCGCGCGCGGTCTGCTCCGCCGGGCCTCCTAGCTGGTGGAGGAGAGAGACGGGGCCGGCGGGGAGCCGGTCCTCGAGGTCCGGGGCCTGACCAAGAAGTTCGGGGACTTCGTCGCGGTCGAGGACCTGAGCTTCGCGGTGCGACGGGGCGACGTCTACGGCTTTCTCGGGCCGAATGGGAGCGGGAAGAGCACCACTATCCGGACCGTCCTGGGGCTCGTGAAACCTACGAGCGGTGAGATCCGGGTCTTCGGCCGGCCCGTGGGTGGTCCCAAAGGACGCGAGGGCATGGCCGGCTTCGTCGACGCTCCAGGCTTCTACGGCTACCTCTCGGCCCGGGACAACCTCAGGCTGCTGGCGGCCGCCGACAAGCGGAAAAAGGAGCCGCCCATAGAGAGGGTCCTGGAGACGGTGGAGCTCTCGGAGAGGGCGCGGGACAAGGTCAAGACCTATTCGACGGGGATGAAGCAGCGGCTCGCCATCGCGGCGGCTCTTCTCAGGGAACCGGAGTTCCTGATCCTGGACGAGCCGACCAACGGGTTGGACCCGGGCGGGATGCGCGACGTTAGGGCGCTCATCCGCCGGCTCGCGGGCGAGGGGCTGACGATCTTTCTCTCCAGCCACCTCCTCGCCGAGATCGAGCAGCTCTGCAACCGGGTCGCTGTCATAGGGCGCGGTCGCCTCCTGGCCGAAGGCACCCTCGCCGAGGTCGTACAGGGAGCGAACGGGCACCTTAGCTACCGGCTCGTCGTCGGGGACGCGCGAGAGGCGCTGCGGGTGCTCGACCGGAGTTCCTCTGGTGTCGAGGCGTCGGTTCCAGCGGAGAGTATGGACGGGTTGGAGGGGGCTGCCGGGGAGGAGATCCGGCTCTCCGTCGGGACGGAGGGAATCGGTCCGGTGGTGCGAGAACTGGTGAACGAGGGCATCGAGGTGCGGGCGCTCGTGCCGGTGCGGCCAAGCCTGGAGGACCTATTCCTGGAGCTTACGGAGGGCGGCGGAGGATGATCCGCTGGGAGCTGTACAAGCTTTTGCGGCAACGACGGACCTTCCTGGGGCTCGGAGCGACGGCGCTGGTGCCGATCTTTTTCGTGGCGGCCATCGAGATAACGCGTCGCGGACCGGACGCGGGCGAGGTTCCGTTCGCAGCCCAGCTCCTGGAGAACGGGCTGGTCGTGCCCCTGATCACATTAGGGTTCGCCACGTTCGTCCTCTTGCCGCTCGTGGTGGCGTTCGTCGCGGGCGACTCGATCGCTGGCGAGACCTCCGCCGGTACACTGAAGACGATCCTCGGCCGTTCGGTCGGCCGGACGGAGCTGTTCTTCTCGAAGGCCGCGGCCGTCGCCGTTTACTGCCTCGTCGCCCCGGCGGTCCTGGTAGGGGTGGGGCTCGTCGCCGGGTACCTCGCGAACGGTTTCGAGCCGCTTGCGGGACCGGGTGGGGCGCCCATCGGGGTCGGTCGCGGCATCGCGCTGGTGTGGTCCGGCGCGGGCCTCGTGGCGCTGCCCCTCTCGGGGCTGGCGGCATTCGCGATCTTTCTCTCGGCCGCCACCCAGAACTCTTTGGGCTCGGGCGTGGGCGCCGTGGTACTCGTCTTACTCCTACAGCTCGCCTCCAACCTCGGGCTCACCGGGTCTCTGGACCCATACCTCCTCACGAACCAGTTCGAAGCATGGCTGAACCTTACCCGCGACCCGATAGACTGGGAGCCCATCATCCGCTCCGCCTGGGTCAGCCTCCTCTGGGCCGCGGCCTTCTTAGCGGCGGCCTGGGCCGTCTTCGTCCGCCGCGACGTGTTGAGCTAATCGCCAACGTCCGGTCACCGGAGGGAGAAAGCCAACGCTGATACCTACGATGCTTTGCGAGCGGCGAGCCTCTCAACGACGCCCAACTTCGAGCGTTCGAGGCGTTCGACGATGAGACCTGTGTCCTCGACATGACGGAGGGGTTCGCGTAGCAGGTGGTCGTGATCGAGGAGTACGGCGAGCGGGTTGAGGACGTGCTGCAGCAGCCGCACGGGCAGAGCGGGGCTCCGGACGTGCTCCAGGAGGAGCAATCGCCCGCCGGGGCGCAAGACCCTCGCTGCTTCGACCACCGCCCGGCGGTCGTCGGGGATGGTGCAAAGCGCGAGCGTGGCGACCACCGTGTCGAAGGAGGCATCCGAAAACGGCAGGTTCTGAGCGTCGCCGACGCGCAGGTCGGCCTCGCGCCCCAGCTCCCCGGCCCGGCGGCGAGCGATGTCCAGCATCTTCGGGCTGAGTTCGATGCCGGTGAGGCGAACGTCTTCGGTGTAGAAGGGGAGGTTGCGGCCGGTGCCGACCGCTATCTCCAGGACTTCCCCTCGTGCCCGCGAGCAGACCCACTCCCGGCCGATCCCGAAGAGCGCCTTCTCCGCCCAGGAGATGATCCGGTCGTAGCTCCCGGCGCTGCGGTCGTAGTGACGCCGAACGCGCTCCGTGGATCTCATCTGGCTGCTTCGCGGCGCAATCGGCTCTCAGCAAGTACAAGGACCATAGCAACCCTCCCAGCTTACCACCAGGCTCCCTTGGGTCTCGCCGTTTGAGTGCCGGCGCTGGTGCAGGCACGGTAGCAAAGCGCCCGGCTAAAAGAACTAACGGCTACAAAGTCACCGCGATGCGGATAGGGTTCTCTATCTTCTCGTGCAAGTACTTGAGGGCCGTGTTCACCTCGTCCAGGGGGAAGGTGTGAGTGATCGACTCTTCGAGGTTCAGCTTCCCCGCGGCGGCGAGGTTCACGAGCTGCTCGATGTTGTGCTTCGTGAAGCCGTAGGAGCCTAATAGGGAGATTCCGTCGCGCACGAAGACCGTCGGGGGGACGATGGTGATCGGGTCCGGCCCCAAGCCCGCGACCACGGCCCTGCCCCCCCTCCCCACCGACTCCACGCACTGCGAAATCGTCTCCCCACGCCCGACGAACTCCGCCGCCACGTCCACCCCCAAGCCCCCGGTCTCCTCCATAATAGCCTCCACCGGCGGCGTCTCCTCCGGATCTATAGTCAGGTCCGCACCCATCTGCGTAGCCCGTTCGCGCTGCCCTTCGCGGGGGTCCACGACGATGATCTTCTGAGCCCCGAGGAGGTGCGAGATCTGGACGGCGTGCAGCCCCAAGCCCCCAGCCCCGTAGATTGCCACGGTCTCTCCGGCCCTTAGAGCCGCCCGCTCGGATATCACCTGGAAGGGAGTGGCGACAGCGTCGGTGATGATCGCGCCGACCTCGAACGACACCTCTTCGGGGAGCCGGACCAGGTTCTTGGCCGGGGCCGCCATATACTCGGCCAGAGCTCCATTTTCCTGGATGCCCAGGAGCTTGCGCTTCAGACAAACGTTGGTGTGGCCGGTGATGCAGTTCCGGCACGAAGAACAGAAGAGCAACGGCGTCACGGAGACCCGGTCGCCCTCTTCCCAGTCTTCGACCCTCGCGCCCGTCGCCGCCACCACACCGCAGGGCTCGTGACCCAGGGTTATGGGTTTGAACGGGGTGGGCGTCACGCCCTCGAAGACGATATGCACGTCCGAGCCACAGAGACCCACGGCCTTTATCTGCACGAGGACCTCGTCCTCCTGGATCTCGGGGACGGGTATTTCCTCCAATTGCAGCGGCTCGTTCACCTCGTGGAAACGGGCCGCGGTCATGCTCGTCGGCGTCATCTTTCTTCTCCTTTCAAGCTTTGTCTAATCTCAGGCCGAGTACGACGAGGTCCCGCTCGATGCCGACCAGCTCCGCCACCTTCGGAAAGTGCGCCCAGCACTCGAAGCCGAAGCCCTCGAAGAGCCGGAGGCTCGGCTCGTTGTGGGCGAAGGCGCCCGCGGTCAGGGTCTTGAAGCCGAGAGCCGGAGCGCGGTGTACGGCCTCCGCGACCATCCGCTTCCCGATGCCCTTCCGGCGGTGGTTCTCGGAGACGTAGACGCCGATCTCGGCAGTGACGTCGTAGGCTGGTCGCCCGTCGTAGAACGGGCTCAGCCAGCCGGCGATCTGTCCTCCGCCTTCCGCCACCCAGATAGGATATCTCCTCGGGTCGTGCTCGTGGAACCACGCCAGACGGCTCTCCATGGAGACCGGCTCGGTGTCGGCGGTGACCATGCGGGTGGGGACGGTGGAGTTGTAGATCTCCACGATCTCCGGAAGGTCGGTCAGGGTGGCGTCGCGCAACTTCACGACTCCACGGAACCTCTCTCCCCCTCTACCGGCCGGTAAAGGTGGGATCCCGCTTCTCGAAGAACGCGGTGATGCCCTCCTTGTGGTCCTGCGTGTAACCGCAAAGAGTCTGTTCCACGGCCTCGGCTTCGAGGGCGGCGGCGAGGTCGTTCTCGAAGCTCTTGTGCAGGGTCTGCTTGATCCTACCCAACGCCTGCGTCGGGAGCCCGGCGAGACGCCCCGCGAGCGCCGAGGCCTCTTCTTCGAGCTTCTCGTCGGGGAAGACCTCGTTGACGAGCCCGACACGGTGAGCCTCCTGCGCGTCCAGCACCTCACCGAGCATGCTCATCCGCATGGCCCGGCCCAGGCCCACGACCCTGGGCAGAAAGAACGTGACCCCGGCATCCGGGATGAGGCCGATCTTTATGAACGCCACCGAGAACTTCGCGCTCTCGGCCGCGAGGCGAAGGTCGCTGGCGAGGGCGAGCCCCAGGCCCGCCCCGTAGACCGGGCCGTGCAGCGCCGCGACTATCGGCTTCTCTATGCCGACCATCCGCGTTATTAGGCGACTGTAGGTTTTTCGGAGGTACTCCCCGAGGTCGGGGCCGTCCGGGTCGTCGTCGCCCTCGACCACCTCGGCCAGGTCCGCACCGGCCGAGAACCCCTTGCCTTCGCCGCGCAGTACGATGCACCGCGTCTCGTCGTCCGTGGCGGCTTCGTTCAGGGCGTCGAGGATCTCCTCGTGCAGCTGCATGTTAAAGGCGTTCAGCACCTTGGGGCGGTTCAGGGCTACGGTCGCCACCCCACCGTCTTTCTCCAAGAGGACGGTCTCGTACAAGTCCGCGTCTCCTTACTAACAATAAGATGCCCCCACGCGGGCGGTGCGGGGGCATCATCCTTACAGTAAAACCTCGTTCAGCTGGTTGCCGTCGTACCCTGCCTCCCTGCGGCGGCCCCTTCCTCTTCCGCGACGTCCTCGGCCATCTCGTCCTCGTAAGTCTCCGTGACCATGTACACGCAGAAGAAGGTGAGGGCGGCCATAGCGAACATGTAGAGGGAGACCGAGACCGAGGTGCCCGTCCAGTCCAGCAAGGAGACCATGATGATCGGCGCGAGCCCACCCGCGAAGACCGCCGCGAGTTGATAGCCTAAAGAGGCCCCGGAATACCGCACCTTCCGACTAAACATCTCCGAGAAGAGCGCCGCCTGTGGTCCGTACATCATGCTCAAGAACATTTGCCCGATGACGAGCGCTACGGCGATCAGTACGAAACTAGCCGTATCCACGAGCCAGAACATAGGGAAGGCCCACAGCCCCAGCAGTACGGCTCCCGCCAAGTAAACGGGACGCCGCCCCATGCGATCGGAGAGCAGAGAGAAGGCCGGCAAGAAGAAGATCTGGAAGATACTGGAGATCAAGACGGCAGTCAGCATACTGCTTCTTGTGAGACCAAGATCTCTCGTACCGTAGTCCAGGATACCGGTAATCATGATGTAGAAAGAGCCGTTGACGACGAAGAACGCCCCTGCAGCGAGCAGTATCTGCTTGGGATGCTCTCGGATCACCTCCAACATGGGAGAGCGCTCCGGTTGTTCATCGCCCTCCGCCTCTTGCCTCTCCTGCGCCATCTGCTCCAGCCGCCTGAACGCCGGTGTGTCTTCGAGCTTGAGTTGTATGTACATCGCCAGACCGATGAGGATGATGCTCGCCAGGAACGGGATGCGCCAACCCCAGGTGTTAAACGCATCCGCAGACATGGCCGCCGCAAGCACGAGGAAAGACACGTTCCCGAGCACGACCCCGATTGGGACGCCCAGCTGGGCGAAGCTGCCGTAGAAGCCCCGCTTGCTTGGGGGAGCGTACTCCGTCGCTAGAAGAACCACACCACCCCACTGCCCGCCTACGGCGAGACCCTGACAGATGCGCAACACAAACAGCGCTACCGCAGCCCAGATACCGATGCTAGCGTAGGTCGGCAGAAGACCTATAAGCGTCGTCGCTACGCCCATCAGTAACAGCGCAATTACCAGAGTTCTCTTGCGACCGAGCCTATCTCCAAAGTGGCCGAAAATCACGCCGCCCACTGGACGGGCAAAGAAGCCAACAGCCGCCGTGCTGAACGAGGCCAGCACCCCGGCTACCGGGTCGATGTCCGCCGGGAAGAATATAGCGGGGAAGACTAGAGCCGCCGCAGTAAGGTAGATAAAGAAATCGTACCACTCGATGGAACTGGCCGCGCAAGCTGCTATCAGTACCTTCCTTACAGTGGAAGGACTTACCGCCTCCGCACTAGAACTAGAATTAGCCATACTGTCTACCAACCCCTTTCTACTTACGGATCGAACCCGTAAGCATGCTCCTCCGACGATCCCTAAACGCTACCCGTTGAGTTCTCCTATAGAGGTCCCTTCCCTCGGTACCGTGCGTTGCACAGCCTAATCGACTGTGCATTTAGAGTCAATCGTTACTTCGAGCCTGTTCTAGCCTCCGTACCTCCCGGCGAGCTCGGCGAAGTCGTCGAGGGACTCGGGGTTGCTCAGGGAGTCCCTGCTGGCCGCTTCCTCGGGCGACTTGCCCGAGAGGATCTTCTTTACGGGCACTTCGAGCTTCTTGCCGTTCAGGGTGCGCGGCACGTCGTGGACGGCCAGGATCTCGTTGGGCACGTGCCGCGGCGAGGCATTCTCGTGGATGCTCTTCTTGATCCTGTCTGTAAGATCTTCGTCGAGATCTACGCCTTCCGTGAGGACCACGAAGAGCGGCATTATCGCGCTGCCATCCTGCTTCTGTATATCGACAACAAGGCTATCCTGTACCTCCTCGACCTTATCGACGGCCCGGTAGATCTCGGCGGTCCCCATCCGGACACCGCCGCGGTTTATCGTCGAGTCGCTCCTGCCGTAGATGACGCAGCTCCCGTCGGGCTTCACCTTGATCCAATCCCCGTGCCGCCACACGCCCGGATATACGTCGAAATAACTCTCCCGATAACGCTCCCCGTCAGGGTCGTTCCACAAATACAACGGCATCGAGGGCATCGGCTCGGTGATGACCAACTCCCCGACCTCGTCGATGAGGGAGTTGCCCTCTTCGTCGTAAGCCTCGACCTTTGCGCCCAGAGAGCGGCACTGCAGCTCGCCGGAGCGGACGGGTAGGAGGGGACATCCGCCCACAAACGCCGTACACAGGTCGGTGCCGCCGCTCGTCGAGAAGAGCCACACGTCATCTTTCACGCTCTCGTAGACCCAATCGAAGCCTTCCGGTGGTAGCGGCGAACCGGTCGAGCCTATGCTCTCGAGCGCGGAGAGGTCGAAGTCTCTCTTAGGCTCGATGCCGGCCTTCATGCAGGAGGTCAGATAGCCCGCGCTCGTCCCGAAGCAGGTCATGCCGGTCTCCCCGGCGAACTCCCAGAGGACGTTCATGTCCGGATAGCCAGGGTTGCCGTCGTACGTGAGAACAGTCGAGCCGGCGAGCAGGCCGCTTACGACCACGTTCCACATCATCCAGCCCGTCGTGGTGAACCAGAAGAACCTGTCATCGGGCGAGAGGTTTATGTGCAGGTGGATCTTCTTGAGATGCTCCAGCAAGATGCCGCCGTGCCCCTGCACTATCGCCTTGGGGAGCCCCGTGGTCCCGGAGGAGTACAGCACCCACAACGGGTGGTCGAACGGCACCTGCTCGAACTGGAGATCCGCCCCCTCGTTGCCGGAGAGTAGCTCGTCCCAGAGGACCACGTTCTCGAGATCTTCCGTCTCCGGTTCCTCTTTGAGGTACGGCAGGACGACGGTCTTTTCGAGTGTGGGGATTTCCTCCTGAAGCCGCGCCACGACCTCGATGCGGTCGTGGTTCTTGCCGCCGTAGCGGTAGCCGTCTACGGCGAAGAGCACCTTCGGCTCTATCTGCGCGAAACGGTCCACCACGCTCCCCACCCCAAAGTCCGGCGAGCAACTAGACCACACGGCTCCCAGAGACGCGCAGGCGAGAAAAGCCACGACAGCCTCCGGCACGTTCGGCACGTAGGCCACGACCCGGTCCCCGCGTTCGACGCCCAAACCTTTCAGACCGGCGGCCAGGGCGCCGACCTGCTCCCGCAGCTCCCGCCAGGTCACCTCAGAGAGCGGCCGGAGCTCCGACTGCTGCATCACCGCCGGCTCGTCGAGGCGGTCGTCGGCGTTGCGGAAGACGTGCTCGGCGTAGTTGAGTTCGGCCCCCTCGAACCACTTCGTTCCGGGCATCTCGTGGCTTCCGAGCACCCTCCCGTGCGGCCTGGAAGCCTGCACGTCGAAGTATTCCCAGATGCTGGTCCAGAACTCTTCGAGCTCGGTTACGGACCACTCCCACAGCTCCCCGTAGTCTTCGAAGGAGAGGCCCTTCTCGCGCTCCAACCACTCCATGTATCGGGAGATGTTCGCGTTCTCTTTGAACTCTTCGGAGGGCTCCCAGAGGGGAGTCCCTTCGGCTGCCTCGGTCATCTGAACTTCCCTTCTCTCTCGTTTTGCCGGTGTTGTTTGTTCACCACGTGGCCGTCGCGCCGCCGTCCATGATCAGGGACGCCCCGTTGATAAACGACGCCTCCGGGGCGCAGAGGAACACGGTCACCTCAGCCACCTCCTCGGGCTCGATGAGGCGTTTTATCGCCGGTCCCGTGAGCATCACCTTCTCTATGACCTCATCCTCCGGTATCCCCCGGGTCCTGGCCTGGTCGGCGACCTGACCTTCCACGAGCGGCGTCCTGACGTAGGCCGGGCAGATGGTGTTCGACGTCACGCCGCGCGGGCCTCCCTCCAGAGCCATGACCTTCGAGAGACCCTCCTGGCCGTGTACGGAGGAGATGTTGATCACTCGCCCCCACCCCTTCTCGTACATGCCCGGCAACGCCGCCCGCACGATCCGGAAGGGCGCCTCCAACATGATCCGCAGTATCATGGAGAAGCGTTCGGGCGGGAAATCTTCCACGGCGGCCACGTGCTGCAGGCCCGCGTTGTTCACGACGTCCGCCTCCACCTTCAGGCCGTCGAGCATCTCGTAGTCTGAGAGATCCGCCTGGATCGCCTCACCCCCGATCTCATCGGCGACCTCCTTTGCGGCATCGCCGTTCAGGTCGAGCACGGTGACCGTGGCCCCGCCCGGGCCAGCCTCCCAGCGCACGCGCGTCCAATACCGCTCGCCGCCCCGGTGACCGGGCGCTACGCCCGGTCAGGTCCAACCGGACGGCCGAGGTTCCCGGGGCTACGGAGAATTCACCCATTGTCCTCTCCCCATTCGAAAAGTTGCTGCTTCCTACTCTGGGACCTTTCCCCCGATCCGGCCCCTAAAAACCAGTATAAGCGAAGCTTCCGGTCGGTGACAGTTCGCCACGAGCACAGTGCCCGCTAAGCATCTCTAGCCAGCTCTGAGCGCGCCGCGCACGTGAACGCCATAGAACGGAGGCTGCAGCGGCCCGTTCTCGAACTTTTCTCGTCCGAAGGGGTCGGACTCTTTGTCCATGATGGAGCGGTTGGTCTCTTCGATGGTCTCCCAGAGCGCCGGCGGGCAGCCCGAAGGCCGCGGCAAGATCTTTCAGGGTCCCGGAGCACAACACCTTGCCGGCTTCTATGACCTCGCTGAAGCGGGTACCGCGCGAGGCTTCGTCGACGATGTCGTGCGGCTGGCACGGGTCGATCCGGGAGCGTGCCCACCGGCCGGGACGACCGGCGACGTCAGCCTCTCTTCAAAGCCTCCTCGACGAAGTGAAGCCGGTCGTTGCCCCAGAACATCTCGTCCCCGACGAAGAATGTCGGCGCTCCGAACACGCCTCGTTGGAGGGCCTCGGCGGTCGCGCTCTTCAGAGCTTCCTTGGCCTCAGCGGTTGTGGCGACCTCCAGGACTTCCTCGGGGTCCCTCCCGATCCTGCGCGCCACTTCCCTCAAGGGCTCGTCCTCGTTAGCCTCCTCGAAGCCCTCCGGCGCACCGCCCTCTTCCCAGTAGAAGCCAAACGCCTCGCGGGTGAGCGGTTCGAGATCCTCATCCCCCTCCAGCGCTACCGCCGCCCGCATCGTCTTCAGCGTGCGGAAGGGGAAGGGGTCGGGGAACTTCATCGGCAGCCCGTAGTGCTCGGCCCAGCGGTGGATGTCCCGGATCTGGTAGCGTCCCTTGCTCTTTATCTCTATCGGGGCTTGCAACCCGACCGCCTTATGCACCGCCCCGAGCAACATCGGCCGCAACACGAGCTCCGCCCCGTGCTCCTCGCACATATCTCGCACCCGCCCATACGCCAGATAGGAGTACGGGCTCACCAGGTCGTAGAAGAACTCCACCCTCGCCATGCCAAACCATCCTTCCGAACCGCTATCCCTCGCATGTAAGGTACTACGAACGTGGCCGTGCTGCCTCCCAACCAAACCGAAAAGAAAAATCTACAAAACTGGTGAAAAAACTTGACAATACCCGGCCCTTCACATACAGTCCCCGCTTGTCTATAAAGCGAATAGACAAAGAAGCCAATAGAAAGGATCGATATTAGGATGAGGAGCTTGATCGTTTTGGGCATAGTAGGGCTCATTGCTCAGTTGGTTGATGGGTCTCTGGGGATGGCGTACGGGGTAACATCCACGACGTTGCTGTTGACGGTGGGGATCGCGCCGGCGGCGGCTTCAGCGGCGGTGCATCTTTCGGAGGTGGGGACCACGCTGGCCTCGGGGGTCTCTCACTGGAAGTTCGGCAACGTGGACTGGGGTAAGGTTGGGTGGATGGCCGTTCCGGGGGGCGTGGGCGCCTTCCTCGGGGCGGTGGTCCTCAGTTCGATCTCGGCGGAGGCGGCCCAGCCGGTCGTGGCCGTCTTCCTCTTCTGCCTCGGCGCCTACATCTTGATCCGGTTCTCGTTCAAGGTGAGCAACCTGATCACGGAGAAGCCCATCTCGAGGAAGTTCTTGTCTCCCCTGGGCCTCGTGGCCGGGTTCCTGGACGCGGCCGGCGGCGGCGGTTGGGGCCCCATCTCCACGCCAACCCTGCTCTCCTCCGGGCGCATGCAGCCGCGGAAGGTCGTGGGAACCGTGGACACGAGCGAGTTCGTCGTGGCCTTCTGCGCCAGCCTCGGGTTCTTGATCTCTTTGAGCTTCGCCGAGATACCGATGGGTGTGGTCGCCGCACTCCTCATCGGTGGCGTCATCGCCGCGCCCCTCGCCGCCTGGTTGGTGCGCCTCCTGCACCCGCGGGTCCTGGGCACCGCGGTGGCCGGCGTCATCCTCCTCACCAACGCCCGCACCTTCCTGAAAGCCGTCGGGGTCGACCCGAGCGTCAACTACTTCGTCTACGCCGCTATCCTCGCGATCTGGCTGGCAGCCCTCTACTTCGCGCTCTCGTTCGCCCGCAACGATTCGAGGCCGGTGATCGGCAGCGAGGCCAGCGCCCAGTAGTAGCCGACCGAGAACCCGCGCCGCCTGTAGAAGGCGACGCGAGCTTCGCCCAGGAAGAACGCACGACGCATGAGACGTGGGCGGGCAAAACCGGTGCCCGCCACGTCCCCTTTTCAAGACAACCCCGCCGCCGATAAGACGCGCCGTCAGGGAAGAGCAACTCCCTCCCGCGCTCCTAATATTTAACAAGTCTTCGTATTTCTGAACGAAATCTCCCCTAAACCTCTTGACAAAATACCGCCCTCCCTTGTAAAGTCCGTCGAGTAATATCTACTAAGACAGTAGACAAAGACGAGAAACGGAGGGGAACGATGATGGATCGGCCTAACGTGGTGGTAATCGTGGCGGACACGTTTCGCAGGGACCATTTGGGGGCTTATGGGAACGGACACATCCACACGCCTCACCTGGACGAATTCGCGCGTTCGTCGGTGGTTTTCGAGAACCACGTGCTCTCCTCTTTCCCGACCATGCCGGCGCGGGCGGACATCCTCACGGGAACGTTCTCGTACACACACATGGGTTGGGAGCCGCTACCTCGGCATCTGCTGACCCTACCGGAGGTTCTCTCCAGGGCCGGCTACCTGACGATGGGCATCGTGGACACGCCGTTCTTCGTCCGCAACGGCTTCGGTTACGACCGCGGCTTCGACGACTTCGTCTGGGTCCGGGGCCAGGGCGACGACACCAGGCCGCACGAGCGCGCCGACGCGCGCGGACGTGGCGCTCGGAGGAGGACCGGATGGTGGCGCGCACGATGACGGAGGCCGAGCGGTGGCTGGAGCGGCACCACGACGAGCGGTTCTTCCTCTACGTGGACACCTGGGATCCGCACGAGCCCTGGGACGCGCCCGAGTACTACACCGCCAGGTACAGGGAAGGCTACGCCGGGGAGCAGCTCTATCCGGCCTACGGGAAGTACGCGGAGGCCGGCCTCACCGGGGACGACGTGGACCTCGCCCACGCCACCTATTGCGGCGAGGTGACGATGGTGGATTTTTGGATCGGGCGCCTGTTAGCGAAGCTGGATGCCCTGAACCTGCGGGAGAACACGCTGGTCTTCTTCACCTCCGACCACGGCTTCTACTTCGGGGAGCACGAGTACTTCGGCAAGGCCGAGTGGGTACACGAGCCGGAGGCGTCGGTCACGCAGGACTCTCTGGTGCCCGAGTGGTTGACCGAGTCCTGGCTCCTGACGGTCGAGAGGTCGCCGTTGTACAAGGAGCTGACCAACATACCGCTGATGGTCCGCGGGCCCGGCCTGGAGCCCGGCCGGCGGGAGGCGATGACGACCGCCCCGGATATAGCGCCGACGGTTATGGAGCTCGCGGGGCTCGGGGGCCTGTCGACCACGATGACGGGCGAGTCGTTCGGCGGCGTCCTCGCGGGTAAAGGGGAAGAGCACCGGCCGTTTGTCGTAAGCTCCTGGCCGCTGTATCTGGCGGAGGGTGAGATCACCACCGCCGTCGACTCCAAGCCGCGCAGGATAGCCAACTACATGCCGATAACCGTCAGCACGCGCGAGCGGTCCCTGATCCTGGGCGGCCCGGACGACGAGCCGGAACTCTACGACCTCACGAGCGATCCCGGCGAGCGGAACAACGTGTGGAGAGAGCCCGGCGGCGAGGGCGAGGTGCTTTGCGAGCGCGCCATCTCCTTCCTGGAGAAAGTCGGCACGCCGGAGGCGTACCTGAGCCCCCGCCGCGAAGCACTCGACGGTTGGCGCGGGGTGACCAGAAAGAGCGCGTGACCGTCAGCCCCGGCGCAACCTCGGGTTCGCGGGCGGGGACGGTCTCCGACCTCGAACTACGAACCCGAAGAGCGCCGGGGTTGTGGTGTGAGAGAAAGCCGGCCGGGGGATGTATCATTCGTTCCCCGGAGAGCTAGAGAAAGGCACGCGTGAGCCAGGATAAGCCCGTTGCGCTGTGGTCGGTGCCCAGGTCCATATCGACCGCGTTCGAGAGGGTCTTCGTGGAGAGGGACGACTTCGAGGTCTTCCACGAGCCGTTCTCGGCCTCCTACTACTACAGCGAGGAGCGCCTCAGCGACCGCTACTCGGCCGAAGAGCCGAAGGCGGAGTACAACTTCGAGAACGTCCTGGCGAGCATCCTCGAGCCCCACGAGAAGCGGGTCTTCGTCAAGGACATGGCCTATCACGTCAAACCTCTGATGGAACCGGAGTTCGTCTCCCGCTTCAGGAACACCTTCATTATCCGGGACCCGAAGTACGTGATAGCGTCGCTCAACCGCATGTGGCCCGACTTTACCCTCGAAGAGACCGGCTTCGAGCAGCTGTACCGGCTGTTCCGGTACGCGACGGAGTTGGACCCGGAGGACGTCGTGGTCGTGGACGCCATGACCTTTAGCGAGAACCCCGTGGGCGTACTCGCCACATACTGCGAGCACCTGGAGATACCCTTCCGGGCGGACTCGCTGTCGTGGCGGCCGGCGGAGGTGCCGGAGTGGGAGAGGTGGGACGAATGGCACGAGCAGGCGCAACAGAGCACCGGCATCGAGAGGGCGGAGCGCAAGGATCCGCCGCTCCCGCCGGAGTTGCGGGAGGCATACGAGTACTGCCTGCCTTACTACTATCAACTCGCCGCCAGGGCAATACCGGGCACGGCGCGAACACCCCCGGCTTGACGGATGGGGATAAGCGGGACGCCGGTTGCCGGACCGTCCACCAGTCCCGGCCCCGGATAAAGCGGCTCCCGGTATGTACACTACGAGCTTGAGAAGAAGCTTACAAAAGGTTTCGTAGAGAGGAGTTGGCATGCAGCAGAACGAGCGCGGGTTTACTCTGTGGTTCACGGGGCTCTCGGGCGCCGGGAAGACCACCATCGCGGACATCGTGGAGCACGAGCTGCGCGAGAGAGAGCGCAGGGTAGAGGTCCTCGACGGCGACATCGTGCGCACCAACCTCTCCAAGGGCCTCGGCTTCGGGCGCGAGGACCGCAACGTGAACGTCCTGCGCATCGGCTTCGTGGCTAACCTGCTCAGCCGCAACGGGGTAGCGGTGATCGTGTCGGCCATCTCCCCGTACAAGGAGGCCCGCGACCAGGTGCGGCGCAGGATCATCGACTTCGTCGAGGTCTTCGTGGACGCCCCGCTGGAGGTCTGCGCCGAGCGGGACGTGAAGGGCCTCTACAAAAAGGCGTACAGTGGGGAGATACCGCAGTTTACCGGCGTCTCGGACCCCTACGAGCCCCCGCGGCCCCGGACCTCGTCCTCAAGACGAACGAGGAGGAGCCCCAGGAGAGCGCCCGCAAGGTTATAGAGAAGCTCGAGTTCTTCGGATACCTCCAGTCCCCGGCGGTAGACACGGAGTACCATTGGGGTTCCCGCTAGGAGCGTACCGGAGCATCTGCCGGTAGTCGGAGCGCCGGCTTTACGGTCCGGCTTCCTTCCCGCCATCCAGCAGCCCGAACGTCGCGCAGACGAACATCTTCATCCCGGTAAGCAGGGCGCCCTCGTCGATGGTGAAGCGCGGGTGGTGGTGCGGGTAGGTTATTCCCTTCTCCTCGTTCCCCGCCCCTACGGAGAAAAAGGACCCGGGCGCCTCCCGTTGGAAGGCCGAGAAGTCCTCGCCGCCCATCGCCGGGGGCAAATACTCGACGGCGGCCTCCCCGAAGACCTCCCGCGCGGTCCCTTCCACTACTCGCGTCACCCCCTCGTCGTTGACCACGGGCCGGTAGCCGCGCCGGTACTCGAACTCGTAGGAGGCCCCGTGGGCCGCGGTGACGCCTCCTATAATTCGCTCCATCGTCCCGGCGACCTTCTCCCGAGCCTCCTCCTGTAGGGTGCGAACCGTCCCCTCCATCTCGACCGTTTCGGGGATGACGTTGTGCGTCGTGCCGCCCGCGATCCTCGTTACCGATAGTACCGTGCTGTCTAGCGGATCGGTGTTGCGCGAGACGGCGTGCTGCAGGTTCGTCACCACCTGGGCCGCGACCGCGACGGTGTCGACGACCTTTTGAGGTCTCGACGCGTGGCCGCCCTTGCCCTTCACCACGATCTCGAACGTGTCCGCCGCCGCGCCCCTCGGGCCGTAGCCGATCCCGATCTTGCCGACCGGCAGGTACGAGCTGAGGTGGATGCCGATCACCGCGTCCACCCCCTCCATCACGCCCGCCTCGACCATCTCCCCGGCCCCGCCGGGAGGCTGCTCCTCGGCGTGCTGGAACAAAAAGCGGACCTCCCCCTTTATCTCCTCCCGCATCCCGGCGAGTATCTTCGCCGCCCCCAGCAGCATCGCCGTGTGCCCGTCGTGCCCGCAGGCGTGCATCACGCCGGGATTACGGGAAGCGAACTCGAAGTCGTTCTCCTCCTCTATCGGCAAGGCGTCCATGTCCGCCCGCAGAGCGACGGTGCGCCCCGGCTCCTCGCCGAACAAACGCGCCATCACGCTCGTCGGAGTGGGCCTGGAGAGCTGCAGACCGCCGAAGGACTCCAGAGTCTCATAGACGAATCGGGAGGTCTCCTCCTCCTGAAAGGACAGCTCGGGGTTTCGGTGCAGGTGCCGCCGCCACCTTACGACCTCGTCCCTGCCGTCCTCGACGCGGCCGTCGATCGTTGCCGTCTCTATGATTTGCCTCCTTCTCAGGACACCCTTGCGCCTTCGTGAGTAGACGATTCTAAAGAAATCGGACGGTAGGTTCTCCCACGCCGCCATCGAAGCGGGTGACTGGTTGAGTAGAATCGGCAGCTCGAAGAGCGCCGGCAGCCGGAGCACGCCGCGATGGGACTTTCGGGGAACGCCGAAGCTGCTCCCAGCCCCCACGCGCCGGCAGGACACCAGGTTCTGGTCCGTTCAGCCCTCGACTGGATCCGGTCGGAGCTGGTGGCGGGGGTAAACAGGGAGCGGTACGAGAGCAGGCCGACCAGGATGGCCGCGATGGAGACGCTCCCGAGGAGCATGTAGAGGACCACTATCTGCAGCCGCGCGGCCTCCAGAGGGTCGGCCCCGGCGATGATCATGCCTACCATCGCCCCGGCGGCAGGAAGATGATACCCGTCGTCTTCGTGGAGTCTATTAACGGGATCATGGCGCTCCGGAGTGCGGTCTTGAGGATGGGCGAGACGGCCTGCCGGCTGGTGGCCCCGAGGGCGAGTGCGGCCTCGACCTTGAGCCGCTGCTCCGCCACGTCATCCCGGACCCTGGCGAGCGTGAGGCTCGCCGTGTTCATGGAGTTGCCGATGACCATCCCCCCGAGCGGTATGAGGTAGCGGGCCGTGGGCGGCACTACCTGGAGCAGGAGCAACACCCCCAGGGTTGCCACGGCTGCAACCCCGATCGCCCCGGCCGCCACCGGAAGCGCGCGGGGCACACCTCTGGCCCGGCGAGCAGACGTCCAGGCGGCGAACCCGACCATACCCGCCAACAGCAACACTACCGCCGACAGGCTCTCCAGCCCGAAGATGTAATTTATCGCGTACCCGACGGCGGCGAGCTGCACGAACGAGCGGACCACGGCGACGCCGATGTCCTTTTCGAGGTCCAGCTTCTGGTAGAGGCTCAGAGCCACCGCCACGGCCACCAGCCCCAGGGTGAGCAGTGCCGAACCTACCGTCTCCAAACCCTCCATCTACAACCTCCCGGAGATGAATCGCCTCGCCTGCTCTCCCCCTCGCCGGAGAAGAACTCTTCCTTGCTCCATTCCCCCTCGCTCCGTCCCGCCGCCAGCAGGACCACGCGATCCGCGACGCGCTCTACCTGGTCCAGAGCGTGGCTCACGAGGACTATCGTGAGGTCCAGGCGGGCGTTCAGTTCCCCAATGAGCTCTTCGATCCTGCGCCGGGCCGCCTCGTCTAGCGCGCTCGTCGGCTCGTCCATGAGCAATACCTCCGGCTCCAGGGCCAGGGCTCGTGCTATCGAGACCCGCTGCTGCTGTCCCACGGAGAGGGTTTGCGGGTCTCTGCTCCCAAAGGAAGCGTCGAGTCCCACCATCTCCAGCAGCCGGCCCGCGTCGGCGTCCTTCCCAGCCAGGCGAACTCCGTAGAGTATCGCGTCCTCGACAGACTCTCCGAAGAGCGCGGGGAGCTGGAAGACCATCCCCACGCGGCGCCGGAGCACCAGGGGGTCCATCTCGCTCGTGGGAAAGCCGTCCAGGTACACCTCCCCCGCGGCCGGTTCTATGAGGCGGTTGACGGCGCGGAGCAGGGTGCTCTTGCCTGCCCCCGAAGGTCCCACGACGCAGGTGATCTTACCCTCCGGGGCCCCGGCGCTGACCCCTTTGAGAATCTCCACCCCTCCCACGGCGTACCGAAGGCCGGAGATTCTGATCTTGAACCCCACGCTAAAGGATTTCTCGACTCAGGTAAGTGTAGAGGCCATCGTAGAGAGTGTCGGTGTGGCGGATGAGGGCCTCGTCGTCGGGCAGTGTGAGTTGCATCCCACGGACTATAGAGTCAAGACCCTCGGACTCGGGACGGCCGTATTTCTCGTCCATGAGGTCGGCGTCGTGGACTACCTCGGCGATCTCCGCGAGTATGGGATCCTCGATCTCGTACTCCACAAGGAGCGTCTCAAAGGAGCAGGCGTCCCCATGGTGGGAGAGCCGGGCCCCGGCCACGTCGAAGAGCTCAGCATCCTCGGGGGCCTCCGCCGGGTCTCCAACAAAGAAAAATTCGGCTTCGGAGTCCACGAAGCGCCGGATCAACCACGCGCAGGCCGTCCGGTCGACGTGGCAACCGCGCCGGGTCGCCCAGTACACTAGCCGCCCCCGGTGTTTCTGGAACGCTCCGCTTCGGCGCCTTCGTTGAGGATCTGACGGACCGCGCGGAGGGTTGCGGCGGCCTCGTTCCTTAGAGGAGAGCGGAAGTAGTCCCGGCGGCGCTCGGCCCGGAACTCGCGCTCCATCTTGCCGAGCTCTTCGAGAAGCGTGGTCTTGTTCGACCCGAGCGCGGCCTTTCGCCGGAGGCGACCCGCAGCCTCTATCAGCCCTTTGTAGGCCGCTTCGCGGGAGGCGCGGAACTCCTCGGCGAGGGACCTGCCCTCTGCCACGGTGTTCGGCAAGGCCTCCCAGAGGGTAGCCTCGCCGCCGGCCTCCCGGACGCGGAGCTGGAGCCACTCGAGCTGCTCGCGGGTCACGGCGTCCTCGGGCAACGCGGCGGCCCCGTCCTGGAGGTAGAGGGCGCCTAAAGACTTCAGCTTGCGCCACACGGCGACCCGGTGGCGGGAAGGCTCGCGGGGGAGCTGGTAAATCAGGATGAGCCAGCGCGTCTTCCCCGCGCCCGCGTCGCCCGCGGCGTGGCCCACGGCGTCGCCTACGCCAGCAGCGTCCACGCCATCCCCGCCAGGGCGCCCAGCGGCACCATCAGGTAGATCGGAACCTTCAGCCTCCGCAGCGCGGCGAACGAGACTACCGCGACGACGAGGGCGAAGACGTCGAACGAGGCGAGCCCCTCGGGGAATAGCACATTTCCCCCGAAGAACACCGCGAGGTTCAGGATTACCCCGACAACCGCCGCGGTGACCCCCACGAGGGCGGCCTGTATGCGACGGTTGTTCGCCAGCAGCTCGATGTACGGCGCGAGGAGGAAGATGAAAAAGAAGCAGGGCAGGAAGGTCACGTAGGTCGTGATCGCCGCACCGAGCGTCCCGTAGAGCAGCGGACCGAACGGACCCGAGAAGTTCCAGGCGCCGAGGAAGCCGACGTACTGGGTGACCATGATCAGGGGCCCCGGTGTCGACTCGGCGAGCCCCAAACCTTGCACCATCTGCTCCGCGGTCAGCCACCCATACGTGTTCACCGCCACGTCCGCAACGTAGCTCAAGACCGAGTAGGCCCCCCCGAAGGTAACGAAAGCCGCCCCCGTGAAGAAAAGCGCCTCCCGGAAGAGCACGTCCTCCCCGCCACGCCAGATCCACACGGCCCCCACCGGCACCGCCCACAAGACAAGGAAGATCCCGACAAGCCTCAGATTGCGAAGCACGTAGGAGGTACGGCCGCCCCCGGTCGGCTCGTCGAGGGTTTCGGAGTCCTCCGCGGAAGACCCGCTACCATGCCCACCGGCCCGGAAGATCTCCGGCCACCACCGCTGCAGCAGGAGCCCGGCGAGGCCGGCGCCAAGCACGACCAGGGGGAAGGGCACGGAGAGGAAGTAGATGGCGATGAAGGAGGCGACGGCGAAGGCCACGAGGGCGGCGTGGTGGAGGGTGCGCTTGCCGATCCTCCATACCGCCTCGACCACTATGGCGATCACCACAGGCTGTATCCCGTAGAGCAGGCCCGTGATGGCGGGCACCTCGGAATATGCGACCGCGAGGTAGCTCAACAAAAGGAGCACGAAGACGGACGGAATCACGAAGAAGGACCCCGCAACGATGCCCCCCAACGTTCCGTGCAACCGCCACCCGATGTAGGTCGCGACCTGCTGGGCTTCGGGCCCGGGCAGGAGCATGCAGAAGTTCAGGGTTCTCAAGAACTGACCCTCCGAAACCCAACGCTTCCTCTCGACCAGCTCCTCGTGCATAATCGCGATCTGCCCGGCAGGGCCACCAAAGTTGATGAACCCGAGCTTCACCCAGAACCAGAACGCTTCTTTGAAACCTACGGCCTTGGTCTTCTCCAAGCTACTCTCCTCTAGAACCCAACGGTACAATAATCAAGAGTAACCGTGGTTACACCGGAGATCAAGTAGCAGTTCGGGATCGGACCCGTCGCGGAGAACGCGGTCTGGTGTATGCACCCCTACCGCTTCATCTTTGAGTGGGACGCAAGGCGCGGAGAGCATGAGCTACGCATGCGGAAGACCGAGGCATTGGGCAGAAGATCCAACCCCACCCGGTACCGGTACGCCGAGCGGTAGGCTTTAGTGATCTTTAGTGATGT
The DNA here is from genome assembly GCA_030448125.1 of Rubrobacteraceae bacterium. Classification (GTDB taxonomy): domain Bacteria; phylum Actinomycetota; class Rubrobacteria; order Rubrobacterales; family Rubrobacteraceae; genus Rubrobacter_F. The sequence goes on from JAUJNO010000008.1 coordinate 147,354, forward strand.
ATCCATGCTTCGGGGTCCCGGGTGAGCTCTTCGATAGGGTTTGGGAGCGAGCCTTCGACGAGGTCGGCGAGGGTTACGGTCTCCAGGACTGCGCGGAGGTTAGCGCGGACGGCGATCCAGACCTCCGTGAGCGGCCTGGCCGCGCCCCGGTACTCGACGGTCTCGGGGAACTCGCCCCGGACGTTGGCCAACGGCCCTTCGACGGCGCGGATGATGTCGGCCAGCGTGATCTCGTTTGCGGGCCGGGCGAGCCAGTAGCCGCCGGCGGCGCCCCGCTGGGTGCGCACGATCCCGGAGTGCTTGAGGTCCAGCAGGATGTTCTCCATGAACTTCCTGGGTATACCCTGCTCCTCGGAGATGCGCTCTCCTTTGAGCGGCCCCTTCCCCTCGACCGCCACGCGCGCGAGCTCGGCCGCCGCCCGGAGCGCGTAATCCGCCCTCGCCGAGACCTGCAATGCTCTTACTTCTCCCCGTCCCTGAGGCCCATCCTCAGTCGCTCTCGCTATCCCTCTCGGAACGCATCTCGTTCTCGCGCGCGCTCGGCGAGGTCAAAACTAAGGAGTAAGAGCCGATCAAGATCCCTATAAACAGGACCATCGCCCCCGCGAACTGCACGTACTCGGGCAAAACCGCCTCCTCTCTCGACCAACATCGGGCAACGCCTCGTGCCCACGAGCATTCTACGACAGCGAGTAAAACTTCGTCGCCAGGAGCCGTAACCTTGCCCGGCCCGTCACCGCCGCACCGGCATCGTGCTCGCCGAGCATCCCCAACACCGCGGTACACCCGCGGCGCGTGCCCACCGGCCACATCGTACGCCGGAGCGACTCTCCTGGTCGCGGCGCCCGGCAACAAGCATCTCATCTACGCGCCTGCCCGCTTCCCGACCCCGGCCAAAGGCCCCAACCGCCCGGCGCCCGTCAGGGTTGCCAGAGCCCTGCATGCGCATGTTAAGTTAGTTTAAGAAAAACTAAGGAAAAATTGCGTTTCGGGCGTTGACGGTAAAAGTTGTCGGTGAAAGAATAGAGGCGTAAACCAGACGTCCTAGCTCCGGGAGGTAGGAGAAGTTGAGGAAGTTGACGATATTGGTGGCGCTGTTAGCGATGGCGTTGGTCGCCTTCGCACCCGCCGCCGTGGCACAGGTTACCCAGGACACGGGTCAAAGCTCAGAAGCGGGCGAGGTCGGGCAAGACTTCAACGTCGAAAGAGACGCCGGAGATCAAACCCCGCAAGTCGCGACGACCAGCGAGGTGCCGCCGCCTCCGCCACCACCTGTGCCCGTGCCTGTGCCCGTGCCCCGCGCCTGCGCCTGTACCCGCGCCGTACCGCGCCCGCGCCCGCTCCCCGCTCCCGCTCCCAAGGTAGTGGCCGAGGCTCCGAAGGCGAAGGCCGAAGCTCCCAAGGCCGAGCAGAAGAAGGCCGAGCAGAAGAAGGAGCTGCCGAAGACCGGCGGTAACAGCCCCGCCTCGCTGTTCGCGCTCGGGGCCGGCGCGCTTCTCCTGGCCGGTGGGCTGCTGGCCCGCAAGTTCGTCCGGTAAGAGCAACCCGGACGAAGAGAACCATTGAGTCGGGTCCTTCGGGGGCCTGACTCGTTCGTACGGGTGGAAGAACGACGGGGTTATGCTTTGCGCGGGCTTTCGCCGCCGAGGGTCGTTCCCTACCCCACCACCGGGCGGGAGCCTTGTATTCCGCCCGGGGACTCCGGGGAGTCTTCAAGCTCGCGCAGGATGCCCCGGGAGATCACGAGCCGTTGTATCTCGCTGGTGCCCTCGTAGATCTCCGTGACCCGCGCGTCCCGGTAGTACCGCTCGACGGGGTGGTCCTTCATGTATCCCTGGCCGCCCAATACCTGCACCGCGTCGTAGGTCACCTCGTTCGCCGCCGTCGAGGCGAAGAGCTTCGCCCGCGCCCCGGCCTCGCCGTGTTTCGTATCCTGGTCCTTCATCCACGCCGCTTCGTGGGTAAGAAGCCGGGCCGCCCGTATCTTCGTCTGCATCTCCGCCAGCTTGAACGCTATCGCCTGATGTTCGGCTATCGGCTTGCCGAAGGTGGTCCGTTCCGAAGCGTAGCGCGCCGCGTACCGGAAGGCCGCCTCGGCTATACCTACGGCCTGGGCGGCTATCCCGATCCTTCCACCGTCCAGTGTCCCCAGCGCGACCCCAATCCCCTTGCCCTCCTCGCCGAGCCGGTTCTCGACGGGCACGAAGACGTTCTCCAGGAGCACGTCGTCCGTAGTAGCCGAGAGGACGCCCATCTTCTCGGCGTGTTTGCCGAAGGAGATACCCTCTTCATCCATGTCCACGACGAACGCCGTAACGCCTCCCGGGATGCGGGCGAAGACGACCATCGTGCCCGCGGCCCGACCGTTCGTGACCCACTGCTTGTGCCCCGAGAGCCTGTACCCGCCATCCACCCTCTCGGCCCGCGCCTCGATGGCGGCGGTGTCGGAGCCGGTCGAAGGCTCGGTTAGGGCGAAGCAACCGATCTTCTCTCCCCGCGCGAGGTCCGGCACGAAGCGCGCCTTCTGCTCCTCGTTCCCGTAGATGAGTACCGGCAACGTCCCCGCGCTCGTGTGGACCGCTAGCGTCACCCCCACGCCCGCGTCGGCCCGGCTGATCTCCTCGATCAGCAACACGTAAGAGAGGAAGTCCTCCCCTGCCCCGCCGTACTCCTCCGGCACGCACAGCCCCATAAAGCCGGCCTCTGAGAGCTTCTCGAACACCTCCGCCGGGTACCGTTCCTCACGGTCCCATCCGGCGGCATGGGGAGCCACCTCCCGGTCGGCGAACTCGGCCGCCCGGTCTTTGATCTCCTGCTGGGCGGGGCTGAGTGCGAAGTCCACGACTACTCCAGTACGTTCGGTTCCCTGCGTTAAATTTATATCAAGCGCGTAGCAGGCGCGACCGGCGCTCGGTTAGAATGTTTCGTACCAAAGGGGAAGAAAAGCACAGCAGAGGAGCGTGGCAGTGTTGGTCAAGGACGAACTTCTCGACAAGGTCGTTGCCCGCGTACGAGAGCAGTTGCCCGAGGATCAGGCGCCGCAGGTCGAGGAGTTCGTGCGCCAGTACTACGACTGGATCTCTCTGGAGGATTTGAACGAGCGCTCCCCGGTGGATGTGTACGGGGCGGCCGTAGCCCACTGGAACTTCGCGCGCCAGCGAGAGCCCGGCTCGGCCAGGATCCGGGTGTACAACCCGCGGTTCGAGGAGCACGGCTGGCAGTCCACCCACACCGTCGTGGAGATGATCAACGACGACATGCCCTTCCTCGTGGACTCGACGAGGATGGAGATCAACCGCCAGGGGTACGGGATACACCTGATGCTCCACCCCGTGATGAGGGTGCGGCGCGACCCCGAAGGCCGGCTCGTCGAGGTACTGGACCCCACCTCCACCGACGACGAGGACGCCATCTCCGAATCGGTCATACACGTGGAGGTGGATCGGCAGACGGAACCCGAGGTGCTGGAGCAGCTCCGCGAGTGCATCGAGAAGGTCCTCGGGGACGTGCGCGCGGCGGTCGAGGACTGGCCCCGGATGCGCGAGAAGGCCCGGGGCATAGCCTCTGGACTCGAAGAGGAGGCGCCGGTGGAGGAGGGCGATCTCGCCGAGGTCAGGGCGTTTCTGGAGTGGATCGCCGACAACAACTTCACCTTCCTGGGCTACCGCGACTACGACCTGCTCGCGCGCAACGGGGAGGATCAGCTCCGTTCCGTACCGGACTCCGGCCTCGGCATCTTGCGGGAGACGAGCCCGCAGCCCGCCTCACAGAGCTTCGCCCGGCTGCCCCCCGAGGTACGCAAGCTCGCCCGCACGCCCGACCTCCTCAACCTCACGAAGGCCAACTCGCGCGCCACCGTGCACCGGCCGTCTTATCTGGACTACGTCGGCGTCAAGCAGTTCGACGAATCTGGCGAGGTCACCGGCGAGCGGCGCTTCCTCGGCCTGTACACCTTCTCCGCCTACAGCGCGAGCGTGCTGGAGATACCGCTCGTCCGCCGCAAGGTAAGGAGTGTTTTGGAGCGGGCGGGCTTCCCGGAGGGGAGCCACAACGAGAAGGATCTGATGGAGATCCTGGAGACCTACCCGCGCGACGAGCTGTTCCAGATCTCCGAGGAGGAGCTGTTCGAGGTGGCGATGGGGATACTGCACCTCCAGGAGCGCCAGCGCGTCCGGCTCTTCGTGCGGCGCGACACCTACGAGCGCTTCTTCTCCTGCCTGGTCTACGTTCCGCGCGACCGGTACAACACCGACATCCGGCGGCGCATGCAGGAGATTTTGCAGAACGCTCTCGGCGGCGAGAACGCGGTGTTCGACGTCCGGCTCTCCGAGTCCGTGCTCGCGCGATTGCACTTCATCATCTACACCGCGCCGGGCGACGTCTCCGACTACGACGTGGACGAGATCGAAGCGCGCCTCGTCGAGGCGACCCGCTCGTGGACGGACAACCTCCTCGACGCCCTGATAGAACAGTGCGGGGAGGAGCGCGGGAACGAACTCTTCCGCGCCTACCGCGAGGCCTTTCCTCCGGGCTACCGCGACGATTACCTCGCCCGGACGGCCGTGATCGACATACGCAGGATCGAGGGGCTCTCGTCCGGGAACGACCTCGGCATGAGCCTCTACCACCCGCTCGAAGCGCCCGAGGACTTCCTGCGGTTCAGACTGTACCGGCTCGGAGAGCAGATCTCGCTCTCCGAGGTCATGCCTCTGCTGGAGGACATGGGCGTCGAGGTGGCCGACCAGCGCCCGTACAAGGTAGAACCAGCCGGAGGGACGCCCGTCTGGATCAACGACTTTGGCCTGGTCCACGAGGCGCAGGGCGAGCTGCAGACCGACCAGGTAAAGGAGATCTTCCAGGACGCCTTCGCCCGGGCCTGGCGCGGGGCCGTGGAGGACGACGGGTTCAACCGGCTGGTCCTGAGAGCGCAGCTTACGTGGCGTGAGGTCACGATCCTCCGCGCCTACTGCAAGTATCTCCGCCAGACCGGAACCACGTTCAGCCAGAGGTACATGGAAGAGACCCTGGCCGCGAACCCGCGCATCACCCGGCTCCTCGTAGAGCTCTTCGAGGCCCGCTTCGACCCGGACCGCCAGCAGCGCGCGGAGGAGGAGACGGAGCGCCTGACCTCGGAGATCAAAGAAGCCCTCGACGCGGTCGCGAGCCTGGACGAGGACCGCATCCTGGCGAGCTTCCTGAACGTCGTTGTAGCCACCCTGCGCACGAACTACTTCCAGGGCGGGCCTGAGGGAGAATCGAAAGATTACCTCTCTTTCAAGCTCGACCCGACGCGCATCCCCGAGCTTCCCCTCCCGCGCCCGATGTTCGAGATCTTCGTCTACTCGCCACGAACCGAGGGGATACACCTGCGGGGCGGGGAGGTCGCGCGGGGCGGCATCCGCTGGTCCGACCGCAGAGAGGACTTCCGCACCGAGATCCTCGGCCTCATGAAAGCCCAGACGGTGAAGAACGCCGTAATAGTGCCCGTCGGCGCGAAGGGCGGCTTCGTGGTCAAGCAGCCACCCACGAGCGGGGGCCGCGAGGCGCTGATGCAGGAGGTCGTCGCCTGCTACCGCACCCTGATCTGCGGCATGCTCGACCTGACCGACAACCTCGCCGGCGAGCGCGTGGTCCCGCCCCCGCAGGTGGTGCGCTACGACGACGACGACGATCCCTACCTCGTCGTGGCCGCCGACAAGGGAACCGCGACCTTCTCCGACATCGCCAACGGCATCTCCGCCGAGTACGGCTTCTGGCTCGGCGACGCCTTCGCCTCCGGCGGGTCCACGGGCTACGACCACAAAGCAATGGGTATCACCGCGCGCGGCGCGTGGGAGTCGGTGGAGCGTCACTTCCGGGCGCTGGGAGTGGACGTGCAGAGCACCGACTTCACCGTGGTGGGTATAGGCGACATGGCCGGCGACGTCTTCGGCAACGGCATGCTGCTGAGCAGGCACATAAAGCTCGTCGGCGCCTTCAACCACATGCACATCTTCCTGGACCCGGACCCCGATCCCGAGACGAGCTTCGAGGAACGCGCGAGGCTCTTCGCCCTGCCACGCTCCTCCTGGACGGACTACGACGAGAGCCTCATCTCGGAAGGCGGTGGCGTCTTCCCGCGCTCGGCGAAGTCCATTCCCCTCTCCCCCGAAGTACGCGAGCTGCTGGACGTAGAGGCCGAAGCCCTGCCGCCCAACGAGGTGATAAACGCCTTGCTCAAGGCGCAGGTAGACCTCCTGTGGAACGGGGGTATCGGCACCTACGTGAAGGCGAGTGCGGAGACCCACGCCGAGGTCGGCGACAGGGCCAACGACGCCGTGAGGGTCAATGGTAACGAGCTCGGGTGTCGCGTGGTCGGGGAGGGAGGAAACCTCGGCTTTACGCAGCGGGGGCGCATAGAGTATGCCCTTAACGGGGGGCGTATCTACATGGACGCCATCGACAACTCGGCCGGCGTCGACTGCTCCGACCACGAGGTGAACATCAAGATACTGCTCGACGCCATCGTCGAGAACGGCGACATGACCGTGAAGCAGCGCAACGAGCTGCTCGCCCGGATGACGGAGGAGGTGGCGCAGCTCGTCCTGCGGGATAACTACCAGCAGGCCCTGGCTATAGACCACGCCCTGACCCTCGCCCGTGCGATGGTGGACGTACACGCCCGCTACATCCGCGCCCTCGAACAGTCCGGCAGGCTCAACCGCGAGCTGGAGTTCCTGCCGAGCGACGAGGAGTTGGGAGAGCGGAGGTCAAACGGCGTGGGGCTGACCGCCCCCGAACTCGCCATCCTGTTGTCATACTCCAAGATCACGCTGTACAGAGAGCTGCTCGAATCGGACGCGCCGGAGGACCCGTACCTCTCGGGCGAGCTGGAGCGGTACTTCCCGACCCCTCTGCGCGAGCGTTTCCGCGAGCAGATGCGCGAGCACCGGCTGCACCGCGAGATCACCGCCACCCACGTGACCAACAGCATGGTGAACAGGTGCGGCCCCTCCTTCGCCTTCCGCCTGGGAGAGGAGACCGGGGCTGCGGGACCGGAGATCGCGCGAGCGTACACGGCGGCCCGCGAGATCTTCGACATGCGTACCCTGTGGGCGGAGATAGAAGCCCTCGACAACCGGGTCGATGCCGGGACGCAGACGAAGATGTTCCTCGAAGCGCGCAAGCTGGTCGAGCGCGCGACGAGGTGGCTCTTGCGGAACCGCCGGGCGCCCCTCGACATCGCCGCCACAATCTCCTACTTCTCCGAAGGAGCGGCGGAGCTGGCCGAACGCATCCCCGAGCTCATGCTCGACGGCGATCGGGAAGCCATGCAGCGCGCGACCGAGCAGATGGTCGAAGCGAACGTCCCGCCAGAGCTCGCGAAGCGGGCGGCCATCCTCGGCGCGATGTTCTCCGCGCTGGACATAGTCGACGTCGCCGGCGCAACCGGCCAACCCCTGGAAGCCGTCGCGGCGGTCTACTTCACTTTAGGCGACCGGCTAAAGCTCCACTGGCTACGCAACCACATCGAGGCGCTGCCCCGGGACAACCGCTGGCGAACGCTCGCGAGGTCGGCGCTGCGCGACGACCTCTACGGCCAGCAAGCCGCGCTTACCGCGGAGATCCTGCGCGGCGTGCCCGAAGACCTCCCCGCCCTCGAACGCATCAACGCCTGGGTAGACACCAACCCGGGGCCGGTGGAACGCGCCCTGCAAGTCTTGTCGGACATCAACTCCAGCGGGACCTTCGACCTCTCGACGCTCTCGGTGGCGCTGCGGGAGATCCGCAACCTCACAACTCTAAGGTTAGACGGCGTACTTTGCACGTTGCGCCCCGCATGTATCCCCGATTGACACTTCGCTACACCGCTCCGGCCAAGAGACCGCTGGGTACGATCCTCTCCGTCGCTGAAACATCGATTCTAGCCGGCCTGCACAGTAACGAACGGTAGGCACATACTGTCAGCGCCTTCTGAATTCCGTCTGTTGGGTCTGCACGATAAGGGTGGGGTCTGTTCCTCCAGTCGCCGTGCGCATTTGGGCGCCGACTTTTGGTTAAAAACGCCTTTTTCGATCATTTCAGCGCAGGCACCGATATGACGTTCCACATACCTAAATAAGAGCAACGTTTTGCGAGGCGATTGATGCAAATGGGCGATCGCAGGATTCGCGCCGACGGAAATTGGACAGCTTGCCGGGACCCGATTGCAGAAGGCGAGCGGCGAGACGCGTTCGCAGGCGATCTCATCCGGCTGTTTACCATGTGTGGCTCATGTCATTTCGAAAAATGCTCTACGAAGCTCTGAGCTATTGCGTTTCTGCAACCAGCCCAGATGACTTATAGATTCGGCGCCTGGTTTTGAGCCTTCAAGAAGACTCGGTCTCACCGCTGGCGCGCATCGCCAGTGCGTCGTGCTCGGCGAAGGCGAAGGGTACCAATCCATCGAAAGACTTCCTGCAAGAGAGCAGTCTTACTTGAGCACGCCGGAAACGAGATGCGGCTCTGTTTCACTACTGCTATCGAAGTAGCGGACTTGGCCACACAGTAGATCAATGGGTATGACACGAACCACAAGGTGCGGCGATTCAGTTGCAGCCCCAACGACCTGACACGACCGTCCGATCTACCCTGCAGAGGGGCGAAGGTCGACAAACCCTTAGAAGAGTGGCAGTTGAAGGCGAGATTGTGGGAGCCCCTGGTAGTCTCTCCACGGGCCTGTTCCCGTCATCGACAGATTGGGTGAGCGGATTGCGTCAAGTGCTTGAAGTCTGCATTCAAGGACGATTGGAAATGGGATGCGACTCTGCGGCGACGATCTTCACCTGCACTCGGCCTGCTCGAGCCACAAGAGTGGCGCGGATCTCAATCCATGGCGTGGAAACTTGCAGCGTCTTCGTCTACCAAACGGCGTGCGGACGCTCGGAGGACAACGACATCTCTGCTAACGGGCAAGCAACTGTCTGGAACGAAGACCTTGGCTCTCCAGTGGTCGTTTGTCGTATCCCCAACACTACGGCGTCTTCATCTCAACCCCCGAAAGTCTGGCCTGGACGCTGGAGCACAACGCATCTTCGCCCAAGCGCGGGTAGCCATCTTCCTTCGATCCCTCGTTGCGCCGCGCCCAGGATCCTCGAAAACACGCAAAGGAGCGTCTCAGATAGAACGCGCTCCACAAACCGGTTTCGATGAGGTCGCTGAGTTTGAGCAAGTCTTCGCAGCAAATCACGACAGGTTCTTGATCCAACTACCCTGCTTATCAACGGCGCCTCGAAGCGGTTTTGGTCAGCGAAATGCCGGCGACGTTGTGAGCTCGCTGGGAATGGCCGGGAACCGTAACAATGGTTCGTCGGATCTTGAAGACATTTCAGAGTATCGCGCCTCTCCGGCGGCAGAATCTCAAACGCGTTACCAAATGCCGATAGTGCCCGTTCCTCAGGATCGTGGTTCCCCATCTCAATGCTTCTGCAATTCATCGTATCTCACTAAGGTTCGTGCGCTTCAAGCTTCTCGCGTTGTGCTCGGCTATGGCGCGCGCCCAGGTACCGCACGCTCGAAGGATGTCCTGCGCCTGCTCCTCGGTCACCTCTCTCCAACACGCTCCTGCGTTCTTGGCCCTGAGCACCAACTATTAGGCTGTGGGCTCGGGAACTCGCGTCCTTCGCAGCACGGCGCCGGCAGCCACGATCGAGCATTTCGCCTATCCTCGCCCCGTTGAGGATCGTGGCGCTCATCCCGATCAAACTTGCCCCAGATCTCGCACCGCACCACCGCACCTGACGCATCTTCGACCGCCGGATTGTGTCCGCGTGGAGCACGCAACCGTCAAACCTTCGTGTCGGATAGGATTGGCATCCTGTGACTTCCTCGTGCGCTCCAGACGCAACGCCCTGTACCGTCCGGTGGATGTCCTCGTGCGCGATGCGGCCCGCGTCCCGAGGGCCCGGCAACATCAGACGCTCGACACCCTCCTCTAGATGCACCGCCCCAATGACGTAGATTATATAGCTTTGTCCGGCGCGACGAAGGCGGATATTCGATGCTTCCGCGACTTCCGGCGCTTGTCGCCGAAGGGGAGCAGGGTTCCGAGCTATACTCCACCAGTACGGCGTCGCCCTGGCCGCCGCCGGAGCAAATGGCCGCGAGGCCCCTGCCGCCGCCCCTGCGCCTGAGCTCGTAGAGGAGCGTCATGAGGATGCGCGCCCCGGAGGCGCCTATCGGATGGCCCAAAGAGACGGCGCCGCCGTTGACGTTGACGATCTCCTCGCTGACGCCCAGGATCTCCGTCGAGTGAATGGCAACCCCGGCGAACGCCTCGTTTATCTCCACGAGATCGAGGTCATCGGCGCTCCACCCGGCCTTCTCGAGCGCGAACTTCCCGGCGTTGCCCGGCACGGTCAGGAGGCAAGGCGGCTCTTCGGCGACCTTGGCGTGGGTAATAATGGTTCCTAGGGGTTCGAGGTCGCGGCTTCTCGGCGAAGCTCTCGCTGGCGAGCACGAGAGCGCCGGCCCCGTCGGTGACGCCGGGGGCGTTGCCAGCGGTTATGCTGCCTCCTTCATCGAGGGGCGGGAGGGTGGCAAGCTTCTCCAGGCTGGTGTCGTGGCGGATAGACTCGTCGGTCTCGACGTAGGTGGTCTCTCCCTTTTTGCCGGGGACCTTGATGCCGGCTATCTCCTCGGCGAGGCGTCCGGCGTCGGTGGCGGCGGCGGCGCGCTGGTGGCTGCGCAAAGTCCAGGCGTCCTGGTCCTCGCGTAGGACGCCCTTCTCGCGGGCGGTGTCCGATCCGAAGCGGACCATCGGGACGTGCTCGAAGGCGTCGAGGAGTCCGTCGTGGATCATGGCGTCGACCGCCGGCTGGTCTCCCATACGCATTCCCCATCGGGCGCCTTGCAAGAGGTACGGGGCGTTGGACATGCTCTCCATACCGCCTGCCAAAACCACGTCGTAGTCGCCGGCCCGGATCATGGTCTCCGCCAGCGTGGCGCTCCTCAAGCCCGAGGCGCAGACCTGGTTCAGAGTCTCGGTGGTGAGGCTGAAGGGGAGTCCGGCGTGGAAGTTCGCCTGCCGGGAGGGGATCTGGCCGACCCCCGCCTGCACGACGATGCCGAAGATAGAGTGCTGTACCTCCCCGTCCTCAACGCCGGAACGTTCGATGGCCTCCCTTATCGCCGCCCCGCCCAACTCCGGCGCGCTCAACGGCGAGAGGGCCCCGCCGAACTTGCCGAACGGCGTCCGCGCCGCGCCGAGAATTACCGCCCGCTCCACCGCTGCTCCTCCTCCATCGCTCGAACCCGTCGCCACCAGTCTATAAGAAGACGCCGGGTTTAGTAAGATACGGCATTAGGGAAGGTAGCTTGGCAGGGGAAAGCACAAGGCACCAGGAGGAGGAGTTGTGGCGAACATCGGCGATTATGAGACGACCTACGAGAACTTCGAGTGGGAGACGCCCGAGAGGTTCAACTTCGGCCGCGACGTGGTCGACGCTCTACCGGAGGACCGTCCGGCCATGATCTGGCTGGGCGTAGACGGTGACGAACGCCGCCTGACCTTCGGGGACTTCTCCCGCCTCTCCAGCAAGTTCGCCAACGCGATGAGGGATCTCGGCGTCGAACGCGGCGACAGGGTGATGGTGACTTTAGGCAAGGTACCCGAGTGGCACGCGGTCCTTCTCGGGCTCCTGAAGCTCGGGGCGATCGCCATCCCCTCCTCCCCGCTGCTCCGCGCGGGCGACCTGAAGTTCCGGACGGAACACTCCGGAGCCGTGGCCCTCATCTCCGGCCCCGAGAGCGCGCCGGAGGTCGAGAAGATACGCGACGAGGTCCCTGACCTGCAACACCTCGTGCTTCTCGGAGAAGAGCGGGAGGGCTGGGATTCGTACGAGAAGCTCGTGGATGGCGCCTCCGAAGACTTCACCGCCGAGGACACCGCCTCGGACGAGGGCGCCCTTATGCTGTACACCTCCGGGACGACGAAGCACCCGAAGGGCGCCCTGCATACCCACGGCTACACCCACGCCAAACGGATGCAGGCCCGTTACTGGCTGGATCTCCAGGAGGACGATAGGCTCTGGTGTACCGCCGCGAGCGGCTGGGCCAAAAACCGTGTGGAACGTCTTTCTGGGACCCTGGAGCTGGGGGACAGAGCTGTTCATGCACGAAGGAGCCTTCGATCCCGCGGAGCGCCTGGATCTCTTAGGGCGCTACGGTATCACCGTTCTCTGCCAGGCCCCGACCGAATACCGGGTCCTCGCCAACGCCCCCGAGCTCGAGAGCGCGGACCTCTCCTCCGTCCGGCACGCGCTCTCAGCCGGAGAACCCCTGAACGCGCCGGTCATCGAGCGGTGGCGGGAGCTGCACGGGATCACGGTCTACGACGGCTACGGCCAGACGGAGAACACCCTGCTCGTCGGCAACTTCCCGGGCCTCGAGGTCCGTCCCGGTTCGATGGGCAAACCGGCCCCAGGCTGCGACGTCCGCATAATCGACGAGGACGGTAACGATCTCCCGCCAGGCGAGCCGGGTGACATCGCCCTCTCGCGGGACAACCCCGCGCTCATGAAGGGGTACTGGGAGCAACCTGACGCGACCGAAGACGTCATGAGGAACGGCTACTATCTCACCGAAGATAGGGGAAGACTAGACGAGGACGGTTACATCTGGTTCGTGGGCCGCTCGGACGACGTGATCCTCTCCGCCGGCTACCGCATCGGACCGTTCGAGATCGAGGACGTCCTCATAGGCCACCCGGCGGTCGCCGAGAGCGCAGTGGTGCCCGTGCCCGACGAGGAACGGGGGAGCATAGTAAAAGCGTATGTGGTCCTCACCGCCGACTACGACTCGAGCGAGGAGCTGGTCCAGGAGATTCAGGACTACTGCAAGAACGAGACCGCCCCGTACAAGTACCCGCGCCAGATAGAGTTCATAGACGAGCTACCAAAGACCGCGAGCGGCAAGATCCGGCGCGTCGAGCTCCGCCAGCGCGAGGAAGCCAAAACGACCAGGGCTGGGACCAACAAGGCCGCGTGTCCGTGCCCAGCTTCGGCATCGCGGAGCGATGGATCTGGGACGAGCTAACACGTTATTTCCATATGGCCGCGGACCCGCGAAGCCTCGCGGACGAGAAGTTCTGCTACCTGACGACCACCGTGCGCCTGAGCGGGGTCGAAAGCGGACGGAAGCCGTGAAGATCGGCAGTCCGCACGAGATCGAGATCTGGTTCGCCATAGAGAGCCAGACCCTCTACCTGCTCTCCGGCGGCCGCGACCGCTCCGACTGGGTAAAGAACCTCCGCCGCAACCCCAAAGTCACGGTGCGAATCAACGGGGAGGACTTCGGCGGACAGGCGCGCATCATCGAGGACACGGAGGAGGACGCCCTGGCCCGCCGGATCCTCGTCGAGAAGTACGAGCGCGGGCCGGGAAGCCTCGCGAACTGGAGGCGCACCGCCCTGCCCGTCGCCGTGGACCTCACCGCCTGACCACCGGCGCCTCGGGAGAAAGCAACCCCGGCGCCGGGCTGTAGCCACGCGGGGCCATGACGGCGAAGGCGCCCGAGAAGACGTCTTTGAAAGGTTTGTTAAAGAAAGTGAGAAATTGTTTACTCGCGCGTGTATTTACTATATATTGGTGCTTTGTACGCAACCGTTCACGGGAGGGTGGGACGATGAAGAGTTGGAAGACGCGCCTGTTGATGGTGTTCGCGATGTTGGCCATGGTCCTCGCCGTCTCGGTGCCGGGGATGGCCGATGTCGAGGTCGAATGCGACGCCGAAGACGGGGGCACCTGCGAGGAGATGGTCACCTACGAGTCCGATCCCGGTGAGGACCAGACCCTTCTCGAAAGCGAAACCGTCGAGGACCCGTTCGCCGTCGAGACGGACGAGGGTTGCTACCCCTTCTGCGGTCTGGAGTGGTGGCCCTGGTAGTAACCCCCGACGCCCGGCGTAGTCATCGGCCGGGTTCGGCGCCGAAAAGCCGGCAATCAGGCTCTCGGCTCTGCCGAGAGCCGCGGGAGGTTGCTCGCCACACGAGGTTGCGTCATCGTGTCTCGACGCTGCCTTGCGCCTATCGCGGTTGAGACGAGCGAGGGATGACGAACAAGAGCTGACAGCCAACGGCCGGTGGCCGGGCTCTCGGCTCCTCCGGACCTGGGAGCTTTGCGGGGTCTTTCGGTTCGGAATATTCTTTTATCGGTGATGCAGGACGAGCTGGCCGGCGTTTCGGGGCTCGTAGTGGGAAACGCGTTGCCCAAGAAGAAAAACCCGGGAGTTACCGTGAACGAACCACAACAGTCCACCGCCGCAACGGAGAGTCCCCCCGCTGCCGGTCTGGGGGCGACGCTTTTGCGCACCGCGTGGCTCGCTATACTCCTCGGCTTCGTAATGGAGGCTCTACTCCTGCTCTTTGCGGCGGGGTTCGGGATCTTTCCCGGTCTCAAACCGATAGCCGCGGACCTCGTTAGGCAGGTCTCCTGATCGACCTTCGTCTGCGTCGGGCTCGCCCTCGGGACGGCGGTCTCGCAGGCGCGTGCGCCGTTGATGGGGATCCTGGGTCTCCTCGCCGCTCCGCTCGCCTTCACCATCTCCCGCGGCCTCCATCAAGGAGCGGTCAAGACCCTCGAAATCGCCGGGTCCGGCGCCAACGCTCCCCCCGTATTGCTCCTCGCGGTTCTGAAGGCAGTCGAGTACGCATGCCTCGGTGTGGCTATGGCCCTACGGGCGCCGCGCGTGGGGAGGAGCGATGGCCCACGTGGCTACGGGGCTCCTCGTGGGGCTCGTCTTCGGCGGCACGATCGTGGCCTTCACCTACCGGATGTCCCCCGAGCCTTTGACCGCCGCGGACCTCGTCTCCCGGGGCGCGAACGAGATCCTCTTCCCCGTCGGCTGCTCCCTGGTACTGTTCGCCGCGACGGCTTTGGGGAAACGAGTGCAGAGCTAACGCTAAGACTTCAGCAGAGCCGAGAGCTGCAGGAGACTGCTCGCCATGCGCGGGCCGTACCAGGTCAGGAGCTTGCCGTCGACGAGGTGGACCCTGTCCTCCCTGGCGGCTGGAACGTCCAGCGCGTAAAACTCCGGCAGGTCCTCCGCCGAGAACGGGTAGGGCTCGTCCGGGAGCAGCACGACCTCGGGCTCCAAGGCCTCCACCTCTCTCAGATCTACCACCGGATAGCGCGTAGAGCCCCCGCAGACGTTCTCGCCGCCGCACGTTTCGAGGACATCGTGTACGTAGGTGTCCGAGCCCACACCCATGTACGGCCCCTTCCAGATCGGGACGAATACCCGCCGCGCCCGCCGCAGCTCCGCCAACTCCGCCAGCCCCGCCGGCCCCGTCGGCTTCGCGGGCCCCTGGCGCAACCTCCCGTACACGCGTTCGATCGGGCCGAGCACCGCCTCCGCAGCATTCGCCGGAGCCCCGACCCGTTCGGCCAGCTCCCTCAGCATTCCCAAAGCGTCCTCCACGGTCTCCGGAGCCCCGACGAAGACGGGCACGCCGGCCTCCTCGAGGCCCTCTATGTCCTCCCGCGTGTTCTCCTCCCTCACCGCGACGACCAGGTCCGGTCCGAGATCTAAAACCCTCTCCACGTCGACCTTCTTCGTTCCCCCGACCTTCGCGACCCTCCCCACCAGACGGGGCGGCTGGGTACAGTACCGCGTCCGCCCGACGACCCGGCTCCCCACCCCGAAGGCGAAGAGAGCCTCCGTCAGGCTCGGCACCAAACTGACTATGCGCCCCGGCTCCATAGAGAGAGGATAACCCCTGGAGCCCTGCCAGACCCGAAACCGTTGCCGAAAAGCGTCCTTGTTGTAACGCGTTGTCACTTCGGTCACTTACTCTCTCTCGATAAGAGCAGTAGAACCGAGACGAAGGAGACACACCACGAAGAACGTGAATCATACTTTCGGGCCCACGTAATCCTTTCGGAGGATCACAAGCCCCGGAGCAGGACGATAGAATTTGTTCAGATTTATTAAGACTGAAAAGAAGGCAGATATGGCGAAGAGGTTGATGGTTCTGGTAGGGATGCTGGCGGTGATGCTCGCGGCGGCCGTCCCGGCTTTCGCCCAGCAACAGGGAGCGGTCACGGCCACCGGTGTGCTTGGTCCGCCCGACACCAGCGGTCCGGACCCCGAGCCCACGTACCCGTTGACCGACGAAGGAACGGGCACGACCTACGAACTAACGAGCGGCTTCGTGGAGCTCGAGCCCTACGTGGGCCAGAGGGTCGCCATCGAAGGCGTGCGGATACCCGGCATAAACCCCCGCGCCCTGAACGTCACCGAGATACAGCCGGTAGACGGCCCGCCTCCCGGCCCGGCGCCGGGCACGTCGGCCACGTTCGATTTCGAGTTGACCGTAAAGGGCGAGCCCCAGCGGGCGCGAGGTTCTTCGGAGTCGTACCCGCCGAGGGGTGCATATCCGCGCCGCTCGCGGACCCCGACGGCGACGGCGTCTTCACCGGCAGCGTAGACGTTCCCAGGTTCCCGCCAGGGCCGGTGCCGCCGGACGCGCAGCCGGTGTCGTTGCCGGTGCAGATAGTGCAGGTCGACGGCGGCACGGGACCCTGCAATTCGCCCACGGTGATAAAGGACTTCGGCACCGTCCCGGCCGACGACGACACTTTCAGGGCCAGGGTCAACTTCAAGAGAGGGCCCGTGAGCCCCGAGGAGCCCACCGACGAGTGCCTGGCGTTGAGCCCCAACCCCGAGGAGTGCGATGCTTACGCCGGCCCCGGCGGTTCCGGCGGCGGTTCCGACAACAACGCCGGTTCCGGCGGCTCCTCCGGTGGCAGCGGTTCCGGCGGTAGCGGTGCCGACAGCGGCTCCTCCGACAGTGGCGGCTCAGGTAGCGGTGATTCCGGCGGCAGCTCTGACAGCGGCAGTTCCGGCAGTGGTGGCTCTGGCAGTGGCGGCTCCGGCAACGATGCCGAGAGCAGCGGGGCCCCCAGCGGTGTGACCAGCGGGATAAGGGGCCTACTTCCCAGCACGGGCGGCGGTATGGCTCTCACGGTGCTAGTCGCGGGCGTCCTGCTGGTCGCCGGCGGTCTCCTGGTTCGGCGCGCCGCTCGCCAGGACGCTCGTTAAAAAACGCCAACCTCACCACAGGGAGAGGAACCGGTCCTCGAAGGCCGGCTCCTCTCTTTGCACAGGCGGCCCCTGCCCGATCCCGGCGCCCCGGGCGGGGGTATCGGCCACGCGAACCGTTGCCGAAAAACGTCCTCGGCATAGCAGTGTTTGCGTGTGTCCTTCGGCGTCACCCGGCAAGGCTAGAAGAGTGTGAGCCGGAGGAGAGGTGGCGAGAGAGCGAGGATCATACTCTCGGGTCTCGGTAACTACACTTTCGGAGGATGCGGTACCGGGGACAAAGGGTGTAGGGTTTATTAGGATTTGTCAGGTTCGAAGGGAGAGTAGGAGGCGGCGGTCGTGGCGAAGAGGCTGGTGGTGCTGGCGGGGATGCTGGCGGTGTTGCTCGCCGCGGCGGTTCCTGCTCTCGCCCGGCGGGAGGTCGAGGCGACGGGTTACCTCTCCCCGGTGTACCCGCGAGACACCTACTCTCACTTGCTGAACGACGAGACGACGGGCGCGACCTACTTCGTCAGGAGCGAGAGCGTGGACCTCGATTCCTACGACGACGGCCAGAGAGTCTCTGTCAGCGGCACGTTGGTGGCCGACGAGGGGTACCCGGAGCCCATCCTGGAAGTGACCGGGGTGGAACCGGTGGAGGATCCATCACCGGGCGAGACCGCCACGCTGGCGTTCGAGCTGTCCGTGGAGGGCGAACCCCCGGCGGACGCGACGTTCTTCGCCGCCGTCCGCGGCGAGGGGCTGAGGTACATACCGCTCGCGGACCCAGACGGCGACGGTACCTACACCGGTAGCACTACCGTATCCAGATTTCCCCCGGGGACGAGACCGTTGCCGCCGGACGCGGAGCCGGTGTCGTTGCCGGTCCAGATGGTGCAGGGCACCGGGCAAGGTTCCGATGAGAGCGGCTCCCCGCGCCCCGGCGAACCGACCCGCGTCGTAAGAGACTTCGGTCCCGTGCGGATAGAGGACAAGACGCTCTCGTCCAGCGTCTCCTTTGAAGGGGACCGGGGAGGCAACACGACCGCCGATTACTCCGGCGACGGTAGCTCCGGAGGCGGTAGCACGGACGGGGGCGGTTCCGACGACGGTCTCCTCGGCAGCGCCGCCGGCGGCATAAGGGGTTTGCTTCCCGGCACGGGTGGCGGCGTGGTCCTCGCGCTGATCGGCGCGGGCATCCTGTTGACCGGCGGCCTGCTCATCCGCAGACTCTTCCGGTAGAGTCAGCGGATGCGCCAGGAGAGAAAAGCCATGAGAACCACCCTGGCGAGAAGTCCGCCGGAAGGTACCCGAGCGAAGCACCGCCGGAGTTAGAGGGACCGGGGTGTGGCGCGTAACGGGTTGGTGAAGCGGAAGAAGGCGAGCTCTTGAGAAAGCTGATAAAAGCACTCGGCACAGTGATGGTGTTGGTGGGGTTGGGGCTCGTTGCCCTGTTCTTAGTCGGCCCCCCGGGCGGCACGGCGGGCAGCGTACCCACTGGGGTCGAGGCGGAGAACACGGAAGCACCCGCAGACGGAACCCTCTATCTGACGATCCCCGAGATCGGGCTCGAAGACGTAAAGGTCTACGACTCGCTCTCCGAAGAGAGGCTCGACGAGTCCACCATCCACCTGCCCGAGACCGGGTTTCCCTGGCAACCGGGCGCGAACACCTACATCGCCGGGCACCGCATGGGCTACTTCGGGACCGGCTCCTTCCTCGTCTTCTTCAGGCTGAACGAGCTGA
>JAUJNO010000008.1:166236-168892 GCA_030448125.1 Rubrobacteraceae bacterium
GCAACCGCTGCTGAAGCCCGCCTCGACGTTGACCGTGCCTCTCTGCTCCTGCATCTTCCGGCATCGATGTGTTAACTTCAGTTCGAGACCGAGCGGAGGGAGACGAAGATGCCGAAGAAGACGGCGGTACTGGCGACGCTGGCGACGCTGGCGTTGGTCCTCTTCGTCGCGGCTCCGGCGTCCGCCCAACGGGACGCGGGAGCCGGGCAGGAGAAGTCCGAATCGCCGGAGGTCGAGGTTACCGGCGTGATCGAGAGACCCGAGATCACCACCTACATGTACGGCAGCCACGCCGTCGCTGACGAAGCATCCGGCGAACGTTACGCCCTCAGGAGCGAGGAGGAGGGACTGCTCGACGACTCTACCGGCAGGAGGGCCACGATCTCCGGCACGCTCGTGCCCGGCTACGAGAGCGGCGCCGTCGAAGGCGGTCCTCCCCTCGTCGAGGTCGACCAGGTGAGATCGGCCGCGGCCGACGCTACCGGCGATGTCGACGTGAACGGAGACGGCGTGGTGGACGAAGCCGACGGCGAGTTCGCGGCCACCGTCAGCGACGCCGCCAGCGAGGCCGCCAGATCCAACTCCGAGAATACCGGCAGATCCGTCCTCCCCGCCACCGGCGGTCCAGCGCTCCCGCTGCTACTCGGGACCATGTTTCTCATCCTGGGTGCCGGTCTCCCCATACACCGCGCCCTGCGCCGGGTGAGCGCGTTTACTTCGACCGTCGGGGAACGGAATAAGATTCTCGGAGAGACTCGTAGGAGGCCGGACTAAAGGAGGCGCCTGATGGCCCAGGAGGATTTCAAGCCAGGCGACAACATCGAGTGGAACACCCCGCAGGGCAAGACCCGCGGCACGGTCAAGAAGAAGCTCACCTCCCGCACGGAGGTAGGCGGTCAGACGGTCGCCGCTTCGGAGGACGACCCCCGCTACCTCGTCGAGAGCGAGAAGAGCGGCAAGGAGGCCGCCCACAAACCGGGCGCGCTCACCAAAGTATAAGGAGCCCCGTAGCCAGACACAGCCGGCGGACCGTTCCGACCCCGAGGGCGCGGCGAACACTGGCGTCGGGAAGCTCCAAGAGCGGCTACAGGCCGGAGAATCGGAGCTGGCGCCGGTAGCGTAACCCTCGCCTTCGCCGCTCCCCCTTCTCCTGCAAGGGGTCGTGGCCCCAGTTAATCAGAGTATTGAACCAACCCAATGCACACGGGTACTTCGTACGGACTTCCGAGAAGACCTTATTCTACGCGGTTGGGTGAATAGAGGGGTGGGAGGCCCCAACGAAGCTAGGGAGCTCTCCTCGGTCCCTCCGGCCTGGGCGCCCCCGCCCGAACGCAGCCGGTGCAGTTAGCCTCTTTGGAGGTGGTGACCCAATCCTCCTCGTCCACCGGCCTGCCGCAGTACGTCTCCTTCATCTGGGGCTTGGCCACATGTACCCTACCAATACCGTTAGCCTGGCGGATATTCATTTGTGGTAAACATTCTGGCCCATGACTCCATTTTACCCCGTCCTGGCTCGGGCGGAAATACGCCCTATCGCCCGGGTCCAGACAGGCCGGGACTATGCTGGATCGTGCATCTAAACTTCCGACGGACCGGGTTCTCCGAAGTTCCGAGAACTCAGACAAGGCGAAGTTCGCAGAACACAACCTACACGCAGTTCTGTAAGCAGTTCGCGTGCCCGTAATCGCTAGACCAGCGCTGGCTCGACCTCTGGCTCCTGGCCGAGGCTGGCGGAGAAGCGAAGCTCAGGGATGCGTTGCGTTTGGGAAGTATATGAGAGAGTAGCGCTACCTGAAGTCCTCGATGTCCTCCTTCTCCGGCCTCTGGGCCTGATGGCGGTGGACGTAGCCACGACTTCCCTCATGTGGGAGACACTCTCGGAGAGCGCCTTTCACACTGAAGGGGACGAAGCCATGAGCCTGGCCGCGATCTCCGGCGGGGAGATCCGCTTCCGACACCGGGCGAGCGTTCGCCGAACGAGGTAGCAGCACGCACGTCTTTGGGCGAAGGCCGATCCGTCGCTTCCGTAATACCCGCCCCCGAAGGAACGTGCCCGTACCGGAGCGTCTCCGCTACCCTCCTCGCGGCCACGATCATACTTTCGGTCGCCCGGAATCCTTCTTTTGGAGGATGCAAGACTGGAGGCGGGATGCGAGTATTTCTTTTAGTTTTATTAAGCTTCGATAAGGAGTTAAGAGATGAAGAAGTTAATGCTTTTGGCGGCGATATTGGCGATGGCGTTGGTCGCGGCCGCCCCGGCCATGGCGCAGGTTGGTCAGGAGTCGGATCAGGACGCCGACAGCGGCGACGTGGATCAGTCATTCACCGTCACCGGCGGCGGCGACAACGGCAACCAGTGTACTAATATCTCGGGCAACGCCAACTCCGGCAACTCCCAGAACCAGATCGGCATCATCCAGTCCGACGAATCCGAGGCGAACGACGTCGAGATCGAAGACAGCGGCTCCGGCATCGACGTGAGCGGTAGCTCCTCCACGGAGTGCAAGCAGGAGGTCAACCAGGCTGCCGCCGCCGCCGCAGCCCCGAAGGCCGCTCCCGCGCCTGCTCCCAAGACCACCCCCGCTCCCAAGGCTACGCCTGCTCCCGCCGTCAAGGCCGAGACCCCGCGAGCCAAGGCCCAGGCCGCCCCTGCTCC
>JAUJNO010000008.1:168992-211420 GCA_030448125.1 Rubrobacteraceae bacterium
CCGCCCCTGCTCCCAAGTCCGAGGCGAAGGTGGAGACCCCACAGGCCAAGGTCCAGGCCGCTCCGCAGGTGAAGGCCGAGACCCCGCAGGCCAAGGCTCAGGCCGCGCCCAAGCAGCAGAAGCAGCTGCCGAAGACCGGCGGTAACACCATCGCCTCGCTGTTCACGCTCGGCGTCGGCGTCGTTCTCATAGCCGGTGGGCTGCTGGCCCGCAGGCTCGTTCGGTAGCACAAACGAAAAGCCATAGTAGCTGGAGGGGGCGGTCGGAGTTCGACCGCCCCCTCTTCGCATCCGCTCGAAATCGTTCAGGACCGGTCTCGAATGGCATATCCAGGGCTACTGCTCTCCTCCTACCTTCTCTTCTATCTGCTTCTGCACCTCCTGCGCTTCCTGTTCTACCCCCTGCCTGGCGTCCTTCGCCTCCTGTTCTATCCGCTGCGTCGCCTCCTGTACCTGCTCTCCTACCTGCTGCTCTACCTGCTCTTGCCCCTCCTGCACCTGCTGCTCTACCTGCTCCTGCACTCCCCCTCCGCACGCTGCTACGCCGAACATCGAGAGCAAAGCAGCCGCAAAGAGGATAGCGAGTCTTCTCCTCACGCTTCTCCTTCCCTTAGGGTGGACCTGCCCCCGGAGCCTCCCCGTGGAGCGCCCCCCCCAAACACCTCGGATCAGAGTACGGTGCGAGGTGTCGGATTGCCCGAAATCCCCTCACGAGCCAGGCGAGCCTCCTCCTGACCCCGAGCCGGGGTCCCGATCGCGGAACTTCGCCCTTTCGGCCGGGTTTCTTCCGGCGGGCTATTTTAGCGGACCGGTTCGCGGACTATCGTTACCGGGCAAGGGACGTGGCGGACGGCCGGGAGCGGCTCCGGCAACGGCCCGGGCAGCTTCGACGGAGCGGAGATCCCCCGGAACAGCCCCGGTAACCGGGGACGCCACCCTCGCCGAGCGCTTCACGAACCCTGCCGGGCGGAACTTTTCGCGTGGGGCTCCGTATGAGTGTGTGACAAGTGTCGTCGGGAAGAAAGCGGGGCGAACATGAACATCGGCAAGATCAGGCGACTCCTCCGTCGCGCGGAGCGGGTGCTAGGGTTCGTCGAGGGGACGCGCCACGGCCGCCGTCATCACCACCACCACCGCCGCCATCACCACGGACACGCCAGGCGACGGGTCGGGGACGAGGTGTTGCGCCAGATCCTGCGCCGCATAAGGTAGCTGGTAGACGCGACGTCTGAAGGGGATTTACCGCGCCGCTTCGTCTCTGTTGCCGCCTATCCGGTCGCGTGAGAGGCTAGCAGCTCCATGGCTCTCCTCGTGGTCAGCGTGACATCGTCTGGCAAGCTGTCCAGGCCGAACCAGCGCAGATCGCTGTGTTTGTCTCTCTCCACGTTCGTGGGGGCACCAGAGACGATCCTCGCCAGAAAAACGGGGGATACCCAGTGTATGCCCGCGTGGGGCAGGATGTGGTCGGTTACGCCGAGCAACGCGACGATCTCGACGCCGACGGACAGCTCCTCCTTCAGCTCCCTCTTGACAGCATCCTCGATGGTCTCGCCGAACTCGACCGCCCCGCCCTGTATGCCCCAGCAGCCGGACTCCGGCTCCTTCCTCCTCTTCAAGAGCAACACGCGACCTCGATCGACGACGATCGCGCCTACCCCCACCCCGACGTAGTCTCTCCCCTTCTCCAGAGACGCGGCTCCTAGTCCTTGCGGGGCTCCTCCACGGGCCGCACGAGGTACTGCACGTACCCGCGCGGGTTCCTCTCCGCCCACTCGTTCATCTCCCTGGCCCGCCGCTCGGCCTGCTCCAGGGTTGGGAACCGTCCGACTTCCCGTTTCCCGAAGAACATTACCGCGACCACCTTGTAACCGGTCTCTTCCAAAGAAGCCCCTGTCTTGACCAGCGTTTATTCTGCCTGCTAACATCAGTGCTTACAATACCCTAGGGGAAGGGAATGGTCGTGCGCGGACAGGCGAAGACGCGGTTGCCTGGCGAAGCCGGTAGCGCGTCCGGGGCGGCGCGGTGACGGACGGCTTCGGTGATATGCGGCCGGCGTCGCTGGAAGGGGTCCGGCTCGTCACGCTGGCCCAGAACGTGCCGGGACCCACGGCGGCGGCCCGCCTGCGGGGCTTCGGCACCTCGGTGGTCAAGGTCGAGCCGCCGGGCGGGGACCCTTTGGCCTCCTCGAACCCCGCCTGGTACGAGGCGCTCGCCTCGGGGCAGGAGGTCATCCGGCTGGACCTCAAGAGCGACGCGGGCCGCGCCCGGCTCGACGAGCGTCTCGCGGAGGCCGACGTGCTGCTCACCTCCAGCCGCCCCGGCTCTCTAACGCGCCTCGGGCTCGGTCCGGAGGCGCTGCGCACCCGGTATCCGCGCCTCTGCTGTGTCGCCATAACGGGCTATCCCGCGCCGCGCGAAGACGCGCCCGGCCACGACCTCACGTACCTCGCGGAGTTCGGTCTGCTCTCCCCGCCCGAGATGCCGCGCACCCTGCTCGCCGACCTGGCCGGCGCCGAGCGGGCCGTCTCGGCGACGCTCGCGCTGCTCCTGGACCGCGAGAGAGGGATGAGTGCGGGTTACGCCGAGGTCGCCCTTTCCGAGGCGGCGGCGTTCTTCGCCGAACCTTTGCTCTACGGTATCACCGAGCCGGGGGCGCACCTGGGGGGCGGGTTCCCCGGGTACGGGCTGTACGAGGCAAGAGAGGGCTGGGTCGCCGTCGCCGCCCTGGAGGCGCACTTTTGGGAACGCCTCCTCTTGGAGCTTGATCTGGAGGAGGCGACCCGGGAGGACCTCGAAGGGGTGTTCCCGCGAAAGACGGCCGAAGAGTGGGAAGTATGGGCCGAAGAGCGCGACCTGCCGCTGGCGGCGCTGCGCGAAGCGCCCCCGGCGCGCTCGGTGACGCAAACGATGAACAAGGAGGCGTGATGCTGCAAGGACTAACCTCGGACGACTACCAGCTCGTCCTGCCCACCATACTCCGGCGGGCCGAGACGCTGTACCAGAACCAGGAGATAGTTACCCGAAGGCCCGACAAGAGCTTCCACCGCTACACCTACGTGGACTTCATCGCCCGCGCCAAAAAATTCGCCCTCGCCCTCAAGGACCTGGGGGTAGAGCCGGGGGATCGGGTCGGGACCCTCTGCTCGAACCACTACCAGCACCTCGAAACCTACTTCGGGGTCCCCTCCGGTGGCGCGGTGGTACACACCATAAACCCGCGGCTGCACGAGGATGACCTGGCCTACATCGTAAATCACGCCGAGGACAAGGTCCTGCTCGTCGACGAGGCCCTCCTCTCCGTCTACGAGAGCTTTCGGGAGGAAGTAAACGTCGAGCATGTGATCGTCGTCTCGGAGAGCGGTGAGGACATACCCGACGGGATGCTCTCCTACGAGGACGTCCTCTCGGGGGCGGACGAGGGTGACTTCTCTTACCCCGAGATCGACGAGAAGCAAGCGGCGGCGATGTGCTACACCTCCGGGACCACGGGCCGGCCGAAGGGGGCGTTGTACTCGCACCGGGCCCTCGTGCTGCACGCGATGATGGCGAATATGTCGAACGTCTTCGGCTTCAACGATTCGGACTGCATCCTGCCGATCGTGCCGATGTTCCACGTCAACGCCTGGGGGCTGCCGTTCAGCGCGACGCTCGCGGGGGCCAAGCAGATGATGCCGGGTGCGCACCTCGATCCGGCGAGCATACTCGAGGACTTCGAACAGGAGAAGGTCACGTTCACGGCCGGGGTGCCGACCGTCTTTATGGGGGTATTGCAGACCCTGGATGAGGAGCCCGAAAAGCACGACCTATCGGCCATGCGGGCCATAGTCATCGGGGGTTCAGCGGCCCCGAAGAGCCTGATCGAGGCCTACAAAGAGCGTCACGGCGTAACCGTGATCCACGCCTGGGGCATGACGGAGATGAGCCCGATAGGCACCGTCGCCAACCTGAAGGGCGAGCTCGAGCAACTCCCCGAGGAGGAGCAGCTCGAGTACCGGTCCAAGCAGGGCTACCCGGTCCCGTTCATCGAGATAAGGGCCCGCGAGGACGAGGGCAGCCTCGTGCCGTGGAACGACGAGGCCATGGGTGAGCTGGAGGTCTCCGGCCCGTGGGTCTCGAAGGCCTACTACAACGCCCCCGAAGAGGACGAGGAGTTCACCGAGGACGGCTGGTTCAAGACCGGCGACATCGTGAGCATCGACGAGCAGGGCTACATCAACATCCAGGACCGCGACAAGGACCTCGTCAAGTCGGGTGGGGAGTGGATCTCCTCGGTCCAGTTGGAGAACGCCCTCATGGCCCATGCAGCTGTCGCCGAAGCGGCCGTAATCGCCATACCGCACGAGAAGTGGGACGAACGTCCCCTTGCGGTCGTGGTCCTGAAAGAAGGCGAGAGCGCGACGGAGGACGACCTGAAAAGCCACCTCGCGGGCGACTTCGCCAAGTTCTGGCTCCCGGACGCCGTCGAGTTCATCGAGGAGATCCCCAAAACCGCGACCGGTAAGTTCCTCAAGAAGGAGCTGCGCGAGCAGTTCGAGGACTACCAGTTCGCACAGAGCTGAAGAAAGAAGGTACCCACTCGAGCATTCCAAGGGCCAAACCTATCCGAATTGAAGAATTCGCCAGCCCGGGGGAAAAGCGACGACGGAGCTTAGTTTTCGGCCAAAACCTCCATTTCTAGCGGTAAAGCGGCATTTTCGCTGCCCGGGGGAATCCTCAGTAGCCTGGTTGCAGGCGGCGCTGACGTAGGCGCATTCGGTGGGGGTAGGTGCATGGTGAACAGGACCGGTTCACGGCCGTATAGTTCAGCCATTCTCGTTTTCAGTTCGGACATTGATTCGCAAGCCTTCGCCAGCCCAATTACCATCCATATGTGCTCTACCAGCCGCCGTAAGCCATACTGACTACTCAACCACTGGTGATGATTCTGGCCCTTTCGCGGTTTTAGATTGTTCTCCTTGAGCCATACAGCCACGTCTGGGTCTAGGTACTCGTAAACCAACTCCATAACGAGCTTGCCCCAATACTTTGGTCGCTGGTTGATTCCACCGCTCCAATTGGTCAGTCGCCCGAATTCGCGCCACAACTCATCGGGAAAAGTGGCTTCCCACTTTCTCATCTCTTCTTCGAGGAAGAGCCGTAGCTTGAACTGCAAGGCGTCTTCGGCTCGCTCGTACTGGTAGCCAGTAGCTTCGTCGATCAAGGCGGTTAGTCCCACCTTGGCGCAAGCGGCGAGGAACATGCTAGCCTTGGCGGCGATGTCCTTCTGGCGATCCGTTGTCAAAGCGCCATCGTCGAGTGCCCGGACATACGCCCGGCAGATGTCCAGAAAAGTGTCAGCCGTAATGCCGCGCACGGTCTTGTTTTGCACCCCGGGGATCACGAACTCGATCATGTTGTCGTGCCAGTCTTCAGGGATGTAACCCTTTAATGCCCCGATACCAAGATAGCTTTCGAGGTTCCCGCCGCCCCGATGCCCTCTCCATCCGCCGTACCTCCTTCTACACAAGTACCGCTGTCGAGGTCCGATGCCGCACCCGACGCACCAGGGAAGCATCCCCACAGCCTCAATCCAAAACTTTACCGTTGCAGTAATATATTACCAGATTAGTAATTTAATCGAAACAACTACCGGGGAGGATTTCGGGAGCTTCTTTGGCTCTTCGAGGTTGAGCGGGCTTCTGGCGGGTTCCGGTTTAGCCTATCGGGGGTAGTCTCTTCGATGCGGTTCGGGAGACGAACTCCGCGAGTGTTTGGGTTCCCAGGTACTCCAGGATGGCTCGTTGCCCTTGCAGCCAGGCTTCGTGCATGGCGCAGGGGGTATCTTCTCCGCAGGTCCTATCTTGCATGATGCATTGGGTGACGCCGAAGGGTCCTTCGGCCGCCTCCACCGCGTCTCGCAGCGAGATCTCTTCCGCCGGCCGTGCCAGACGCGAGCCTCCCCCACGCCCCTGCTCGCTCTCGACCAGACCGGCGCGGGAGAGGTTCGCCAGGATGCGGGCCAGCAAGCGGCGCGGGACCCCGGCCTCGGCGGAGATCCTGTCCGCCGTCACCCGCTCTCCAACCCGCGCAAGGTAGAGCAAAGCCCTCAAGGCATACCGCCCCTCGCTGCTCAACTCTAGCCGCAAATCTGGACCTCCCACGAACATTTCATCCCGTACGTTTCTTGTCAAGTTTACTTTGCTCCCGTCCCGATGCACGCGCCACGCAAAGGTAGTCAAACATTACTTCTTTTGTAATAATAAACATCGGTGTTCGGCGGCGAAGGAGGTCGGCATGGCTTTTCGGTCGCGTCCCGGGTCCGAGCGCTCTCTGAGCGGGCCGGTTAGGGGCTTTGATCTGGACGAGGAGCTCGCGCGTCTGCGTGAGGAGAAGGAGTGGCGGGAGGGCCGGCGCAACGCGATCACGCTGCGCAAGGGCGGCGGTTTGAGCGTGGTGTTGCTGGCGATGAAGGCTGGAGACAGGCTCGAGGAGCACTCGGCGCCCGGCCCAATCTCGTTGGTAATACGCGAGGGCCGCATCCGCTTCACGGCGGAGGGCGAGGCTGTCGAGGCCGGACCGGAGACCGTGCTTACGTGCGACGCAAAGGTACGCCATAGCGTAGAGGCCCTGAGCGACGCCGTCTGTCTCCTCATCGTGGCGACCGGCGGGTAGTCTTGGAGGAGCGCAACCCCGTGCAGACCGCGCTCCGGGTGGATCTCGAAGCGGTGGACGCCTCCGCCGCGGGGCGGGAGGGGGTCGTCTGGAGCCTCGAGGCGGGCTCCGATCTGAACTCCAACCTCGTGCGCTTCGGCACCGGGCGGGGCGTTGGGGAGCACGTCAACGACGAGGTAGACGTTATCTTCGTGGGCGTATCGGGCTCGGGGTTCGTCGAGGCCGACGGTCGAGAGCACGTCCTGGAAGCCGGGAGGTTGGTCTTCGTCTCCAAGGGCGCTATACGCTCGACCCGGGGCGCGACCGAGGGCTTCGC
This sequence comes from Rubrobacteraceae bacterium, assembly GCA_030448125.1. Classification (GTDB taxonomy): domain Bacteria; phylum Actinomycetota; class Rubrobacteria; order Rubrobacterales; family Rubrobacteraceae; genus Rubrobacter_F. Next base: position 175,959 of record JAUJNO010000008.1, read on the forward strand.
CTACCTGACCGTCCATGTGCGGCGCGGGCCGCTCCGGATCGGGGAAAGTCGGAGCCAAAGTAAGTAGACAAGGAGGTAAAGGATGGGCGAGAGGCGCATACCCATGATCGAGAGGGTCCTGCACAGGATCGAGGAACACGTGGAGGATTGGCGCAGGCGAGATGCCGCCCGCAAGACCGAGGCGGCGTCCCACAGGGAAGAGCTCTGGGCCGAGGCGGCCGAGCGACAGAAGCTCCTGGCCGAGGCGGTAGCCGACGAGGAGATCCCGCCGGCCTCCCTGGAGGAGATGGCCAGGCAGCACCGCGTCGTCTTCGTCCTGCACCGTGAGGACTTGACCGGGACGTTGGAGGCTTTCGCCGGCGAGAAGGATCGCCTGGTGAACTTCGTGCCCGGCAAGGGGGACTACGGAAGCGGCAAGGGCATCGAGGGCATCAGAGGCTCGTGGCTGGTGTTCGAGACGCCGGAACAGGAAGAGCATCCTCACCAGAGATAGGACCGTTGGGGGCCGGAGTCTCCCCCGCACTCCTGTCCTGCGACGATACGGCCGTCAAAGAATCGACGAACGGAGGTGCGGGCGCATGAAGCGTGCCGCGGAGCTCAGGGAACTGTCGGACGACCACCACCAGGGGTTGGTGCAGGCGCGGCGGCTCAGGAAGGTGGCCGCGGGCGAGGGGGTGGGACCGCTCGAGGAGGCCGCCAGGGTCTTTCTGGAGTTTTGGCAGAGAGAGACCAGCATTCACCTTCGTTCTCACGAACTTTTTGGGTGTTCACAACGAACACGCCGGTCAATTCTGGCGGCCCTTTTGGCCTCAGCACGCAACCAAGTTGGAGCATCTTGTATATGTGTTGGCGTTCTTCGGGGGTAAGGTTACCTAATCTTTGGGGGACCATTCCCGCGTAGGTATTAAGCAGCGCGGCCGCGTCCCGCTCCAGCTCGCGTAGTTCGTCTCGCGTTCCTTTGAGCGCCTCCAGCTCCCTTTGGGCCATCCGACGGGTATCTTCGAGCCCTTCCAGCCTGGCTCCCAACTCCTCAAAGCTCATAAGCCCTTTGGCGGCAAGCTCCTGATATCCTGCACGCATCCTGTCCGCCTCTGCGAGCTTATCCAGCCATGCTTTCGCCTCCCGTTCTGGGTTCCGGCGTAGGCCCTTGCGCTTCTCTTCTATCATTCGCTCCAAGCCGGTCCTCAGCTTCTCGGGATTCTTTAGATAGTCTGAAACGGCCGCCCATACCATCTGCTCAAGCTCGTCCGCCCGGTGATGCTTCTCGTGGGCACAGGCGGAGGCGTTCCCTTGCCAGCGCTTATCGCAGCGGTAGTAGTGGTAAGTCTTGTCTCCCTTCTTGGTCGTGCTAGGAGACATGCGACGCTCGCATAGTCCACAGCGCACGATACCTCCTGATAGCTCCCAGAACCTTTCTCCAGCCGAGGATGTCCGTGCGTTGGTCTTTATGGCAGCGCGAGCTCCGTCCACGAGCTGGCGCGGTAGACCTGCGTCGGGCACGGGTACCGCTATCCATTCTTCCTGCGGCTTTTCCATGGTCTTCACCCTGCGCCTGTAGCTCCTGCCGTTTGGTCCAGCCTCCGCCACCTGCGTCTCGGTACGGCGTTTAGTGTTGAACCAGAACGTGCCGTGCAGCTTCCCCGGAGCTAGCCGTGCCGCCACTTCGGGTGATACGAGCGCGGACACCTCCTCATGCGTGTGCGGGCGGTACACGTCGTCTTTGAGGATCTCGCGGATGGTAGCGACGTTCCAAGACTTGCCCGCCGGCGACTTTATCCCCAGAGAGTTGAGGGCCTGCTTAACGGCGTAGAGCGTGCAGCCTTCCGCCACCATCTCGAAGATACGCCGTACCACGAGCATCTTCTCCGGGTTGACTACGTAACCGTCTCGGGCGTCGTTGTACTCAAATCCGTAGTCTGGCGTGGTGGTAGCGACGATCTTCCCTTCGCGGGCTTTGCGCAGTTTCCCCCTTCGTGTCCGCTCGGCTATCTTTGCTCGCTCGTACTTGCCTAGCTGGTCAAGGATGCCATCGGTAAGCTCCCCCTCCGGCGAATCGTCGCCCCGGTCGTTTAGGGCGCGGATCTTGGTTCCGTACTCCTCGAACTCTTTTCTCAAGAGGTAGTGGTAGGCGGGCTCGCGCGCGAAGCGGTCCCGGTCCTGTGCCAGTACCACCGCAACGTCTCCGGCGGCTACGAGGTCCCTTACGCGGTCCATACCCGGCCGCTCCAGGCTCGCGCCACTCTGTCCGGGGTCTACGACCTCTTCGAGGATCTCGTAGCCCTCTCTGGCGCACCACGCCCGGCACGCCTCCAGCTGCTGGGCCAGGGAGTAGCCGCTCCTTGCCTGCTCTTCGGTGGACACACGAGCGTAGGGAATCGCCAGCCTACGGACGTGGCCGTTGGTGCTAATCATAACCTAGTGTCCTTGTTTCAGGAGGTCTACGGGACGCACTCCCAGAACGTCGGCTATCTTCTTTAGCGTGTCGGGGTGGCCGCTACCACGCCTCTCCAGACTCCACACCGCTCCAGGCGAAAGGCCGGCCTTCTCAGCTAACTGGCGCTGAGACAGCCCCTGGTTTATCCGCAGCTCTTGTAGGTTCGCCACGTCTACCTCCACAGCTCAGTAGTTTACGGGAATCATTCTACCATATTTTTAGTCATTTGTAGATATTTGCAGTCACTTGTGGTAAGATAAGGGCGTCATAAAAAGAGGTGGCCCCGCAGGTGCGCCAACACCCCGGAGCCCGGCCCACAGCCTAAAGGAGGATTGTGGACACCAAGAGTCTAGCGCACCCAGCGCACCCCGTTACTGAGGAAACCCGCGAACGCGGACAGTGCTCCGGATGTGGCACGACCGCCAAGGTGCTCACCGCGCCTCGTCCCAACGTGGGGCATGGCTACAGGGGGCCGATGTACTGTCTGCCGTGCAACCCGCGCTTCTTCGCGGTGGATATGCACTTCTCTTGCCTAGAGCGGATGGATGCTTAAGGCAATTCTGGCGGGGCTGCTCTTCGCGGTCCCGTCCTACTTCTTGCTCTTCGCCTGGCCCGGCTGATAGCCCATGAACTCGGAGCGCGGGCCACCAGCCGCAAGGTATTCCAGGCGACCGGACGATTCTTGAGGAGAGGAGAAGCAATGACGGAGACGGGTCGAGAAGGATGGACCCTAGAAGAGCGCGAGCTCTACGACGCTCGGGCGGATCACGAGGAATGGGCCCACGCCTGGAGCATCCTTAGCCCGATGGTGACGATAAGCCGCGAGGTCGGCAACCCCACGCTGGTCAGGGTGATGGGAGAGGCGCTCGCGAAGGTAGAGGGAGAGGTTAGCCGCACGCTCGACGTGCTGGAGAAACTCCAGGAGAGAGGAGAGGCGTGAACCCGTTCGGAGAGGTATTGCTAGAGCTGCTAGAGGCGCGGGGCCTGAGCGTGGCGGATTTGGCCGAGAGGATTAGCGCAAGGCCCGAGGCTCCCGAGATGAGCGAGGAGGATCTCCTCGCCGTGATGACGGCAGAGCCGGGTGAAGAGTTTGCGAGGCTTATGTACGCCATTGAGGCTGCCGTCTTGCACGAAAACTGAGCCGACGCGATCACCGAGCCGGGGTCCTTCGGGGCTCCGGTTTTTCGGGTTTAAGCTGGGGTATCCGGGGAAAAAAAGGTGTTGGAACTGTACCTTGAGTAGGAGGTATGGACCGATGGACAGGGTACCTTGACATAGGGGCACTCTGTTGAGATGAGTCCACGGCGTAACGTCGTGGCGTCGGCCGGGGTCCTTCGGGGCTCCGGCCTTATTGCTGGGGTAAAACGTCGCTCGGATCGACGGAAGGGGAGAGGAGACTGTATGAGCGAGTCGGAGGGCGAACAAGCTAAGATTCCCGCCCAAGTGCTAGAGGGGCTCGAGTTCGTCCGGGCGTCTGGCGAGGCAAACATGTTCGATATACCCCGCGTGGCGCAACTGGCGCTACGGGCCGGGTATACGCAGACGGCCGATTGGATTCTCTTCCCCGAGAATCGCGAAGCCTACGTGCGAGGTGTGCTCTACGGGTTCCCCTCGGAGGGAGAGAAGCAGCGAAGGACCGAGCCGGTGAAAATACCTGAAGAGGTCTACCGTGGTCTCCAGTATGTGCGAGAGAGCGGTGAGACGAACATGTTTGACATCTGGCGCGTGGCCGCCCTTGCGTTGAACTTTGGCTACCCGGAGACAACCGATTGGCTTCGCGAGGAAGAGAATCATGCGGCATACGTACGCGGTGTGCTGCACGGCTTTCGAGTAGAGGAGGATGCATGAACGAACGCTTGTCGCCAGGTGAGTACCTTGAGGAGCTGCGGAAGCTCCGGGAGAGGATCACCGTGATCACCGGTCCGGAGAGTAGAGGAGTAGACTACCGGGCCGGGGCTATCATGGGGCTCCGGCCCTTTATCGAGAGGAAGGAGAGGGAGTGACTATACCTGAAATGGTTTGGGTAATCGGCAAGAGTCGTGAGCTGGGCGAGCACAGCACCCCGATCGTGGGGATCGGTGAGGACGGGGAGCGGGTAGGCGTCGCCCCGCTGACGGTTCTCGACCCCGACGGGGAGCGGGCGATGCCCGTATACAGCACTATCGATAATGCCTACAAGGGTATTGAGAACCTCATGTCTGAGGAGGAGAAGGGGGAGGCCGTGGTGTGTTCCCTCGTAGAGTTCGAGAGGCTATTTCGGACGATGGGCCAAAAGGTCGAGGGGGCGCCTTCCGTGGCTTACCTGGGCATCGACATGATGGGAGAGCCTGGAGCCCAATACGCCGCAGTACGCCTGTAGTTGTTGGGGCCGGGGTCCTTCGGGGCCCCGGTTCTTCTTTGAGTAGTAGGCCCCCAATGTGGCAGGAGGCGTAACGAATCCGGGCCTTTCCCGGTCCAATGGTTCGTAGGCAGGCAAGGCTCCCGATATAGGAGGAGGTGCGGATCAGTTGCCGGTGCTCATCATCAACGCGATCCTTGGGGTGATACTTCTCTTCCTGACGAACCTCGTCCTCGCTGACGACATCCCGATCAACGTAATCACCGTACTCATCTGCGCCATAGGCGGGGTAATCGGTTGGGTAGTCGTCCTCCTACTCCATCTCTTGGGGGTAGCCTTCTAAGCGTGGGCGGAATTAGTATGCGCTATCGGGCCGGGACCATGATAGCCCCGGCCCTTTATTTCCCCGAACGGCTTGGGGAGGTCCGGCGGATACGCCAGGCCGCGAATCCCAAAAACAGCAAGAGGAGGACAGCCAATCCTCCTAGTACTAGTGCCTGCACAAGTGGGCCAGCCGCCTCTACCTCTCCACTAGGTATCCTTAGTACGGCAGTAGTCAGTAAGTCCAAGAAGCTCCACATCCTTTTTAGGCGTATGGCTTACATTGCTACATTTATACCACGGCCACAGGTCCGTAACACTCTAGGATGGCAGTGGGGCCGGAGCCCCGCGCGTAGCGAGACCCCTCTACCAAAGGACCGCTTTTATCCGTCCGCTCGAAGGTCCTTTATGGCTTCCGCGACTTCTTCGAGGTCCTCGAATTCCTGTCTCGGGAGCTCCTCTAGCTGGTCGATGAACTCTTCAGGGGCGCCGTTGTGCATGGCGATCGCTATCAAGTCTTCCGTGTTGGCCGCGAAATCGACGCCCTCGAGGTGGCGCCGTAATTCTTGTTCGGTTTCCGATGCCATGCCGGCTCCTCTGTTGTATTGATAGGGCGTGTAGATTGGGGTTCCTTGTACCCGGCCAGGGGCAAGGATAACCTTCTTTCTCCCCGCCTCCTACCCGCCCCTATGCGACCGGGCCCGGGGTATCCTTCGGGGGTGGTCCCGGCCCTTCACTTTGTAGTGGTGTATCGTTCCCATACTTACTTGCGTCCAACTAAAGGAAACCCGCGCGGGAAAGGGAAAGGAGGAGAGCGGATGCCGCAGGGGATAATCGGACTCGTGGTCGTGGTGATAATCATTATCGTCGTGCTTTTGGTGCTGGGCGTGATCTAAGGGAGGCGCCCCAAGGGGGAATCAAACCCTCCGTCGGCTTAGGAGGCCGGAGCCTTGAGAAGGACACCGGCCTGTTCCTAGTAGGTTTGAGCGCAACTGTGTGCAAAAAACCCAAGGGATAGCGCCCTCAACGAGGAAGGAGCGTGATTAGGGTACATGGATAAGGCCAAGAAGGTCGTCGAGAAGGCCGGAGGAAGCTCGAAGAAGGGCTCCAGCGGTAAGTCGTCGAGCAGCAAGTCGAGCGGCAAGAAGAAGGGTGGAGGCTCCGGGGCCGACAAGGCCAAGAGGGCGGCCAAGGAGTTTTTGAAGTAGCCCACACCCTGCGCTAGGTGATTTTAAGGCCGGGGTCCTTCTCAAGGCTCCGGCCCCTTCTATGGGAGGATAATGGGCGACAGGGAGGGTCACCGAATGGCGGAGGAAGAACGGCCACAAAAGCGCGGCTCGGGGTTCTTCAGGCTCTTCGAGCGGGGGGTGGATACCGCCACGCGCAACAACGTCACCGCCTACGGCTACTCGGTCAGCATCAGGGCCGCCGCATTCGCTATCCTCCAAACCTCCCGCACCGATACCGGGGTCTGCCTTATTTGAGATCTTCATCTTCGCAGCCGGAGCGGTCGTTGCCTTCGCCCTGATCGCAGCCGTGGCCTCCGGCTTCTTTCGGGAAGAGCTAGAGGACCAGCATAGTTTTTCAACGCTGAAGTCGCTCGCGGGCGCGGACTATCCTTCTTTTCGGTGGGCCTGCCGCGCTGGGGGCCTGGCGTACCTCGTCGGGATACTGCTAGAAGCGCCTTGGCGGCGTGGCCGGTGAGCGCCTTCTTGACGACGGTCGTCTATATAGTCGCGCGGCGCAGGGTTTCGCCTTGGGGGTAGTGGAGTTGGGCGTGGCCCACCGGCTGCTGCGGAGCGACGAGTAGCGTGCACGAAAGCGCGTTGCCTCTATTCACCCAGCTGCCTAGAAGAGGTGACCTCACGGGGGTCACCAGCACCAAATCACGCGTGCCTCGCCCCGGTCCACGACGTAGTGCTAGAGCCTGCTCGCGCCTTCGTTCTTCTTGCGTCGCATCGGCGAGGCGGCCGATTTGGGGAAGTTGTCCCTATTCAGCCAACCACCGAACCACCCTCGCTGCGCGTCGATGCTTTAACGCTACAGAACTCGATCCAACTGTGCCGCCTTGCGTTTGCCTCCAGCGCTCGACCCTCCCGACCGGCGGGTCCCACCGTAGGCCAGCAGCCCGGTGCTTCCCCGCGTCAGGGGTTGCGGCACCTCCTGCTCGGAAAAGATGCGCGAACCTCAATACCCATGAATGAGCGAACCTGACCTCATCCTAGTTCCAGAGAGGCTGCCATCTTGGTCAAGAGGCGAACTGCCGAACTCGTGGCTTGATTAAACATATCTAAAGCCCTTGGCGGCGCAGCCTTCTTTCCCTATCTTGAGTTGCGGCTTGAGCTTCTACCAAATCTGGGCACCACGTAGGCGCGCGCCTCGCAGTCCGGCCTCCACACACGTTCTCGACTGCCACTTCGTCGGTGACCGTAGCGCTCGCGGCCGCAGTGAGCAGGAGGGTCGAAAACGGCTGAAGAGCCGTATCCGCGTTAAGCGAAGTCCCTGCGAACGCCTTCCTCTTGCGTTGAACTGCTTCCAAAAGGCCCATCACCTGTTCTATAACGCCTATATCCATACCGTTCTCGGCCTCTCGTGTACTGCTGGGAGGCCAACCAGCTCCTATCGCGGGGCAATCTTTCCCCACTCGCCCCAGGCTCACGTAGAGCGATGTGCAAGAACGTACCACACCTTCCGCGCCGAGGTGGTAGCGCTTGAGCGTGCAAGGTGTCGATGGCCCGGTCGAAGGGGCGGGTTACCGTCTCCACGTAACTGTCGCCGCGAGAGTCCGAGAGTCTCGAAGCCGGTTCCCGGAAACGTCGCCGGGAGCGGTTATGAAGAAGAGCTCCCCAAGGCGTCCACGAAGTCTTGCGCGAAGGTCGCCCCGGCCTATTGTCTGCATCGAGGATCTCCTAGAAAGCCCAGCGGATTCGGTTGTCCCGGCGAGGGCGCGCTCGGCCTCACTCCGACGTTTCTAACCACCACCGTCGGCATCCGGGGTGAATGCTCCTCCTCGCTCAGCGGTTCATCTTTCGCCTTAGGAGATCGCCTAGAGCCTTCGCGCATTCTCGCTGTATGAGCGTTCCACATGAGCTAAGGGCCGATTTCGCTAGCTCCAACGCTCTCTTCGGTTGTGCCATATGTTATACCCGCTATAGAAACGTCTTAAACAAGAGGGGGACGGTATAGTTGTCCCTATTCACCCACTGCCGAGAGAGCTTGCCTTCTCGGAGAACTTTAAGACGTTTTAATCGAATTACACCGGGGATAATAGATAGGCCACAACGATGCGTGGAAGTCAACACCTTCTGCTTACCCTACTGTGATCAAACACGAGTTCGGTGATAGGTGTACGGTAGAGTCTTTTGGCTGCCTTCAGGAAGAAGGAGAGTAGATGTAAGACAATCGAATTACCAGCAAGGCGCAGCCACAGCGAAGCCGTGGAAAACGCTGTGATCACGAGCCCAGCAAGAACAAGCCCAGCAAGGCGTGCAAGCCCAGGAAAACGCCGATCAAACACAGGAAAACGCTGATCAAGCCCAGCAGGCCGGAGAGCAAGCCCAGCAGGCCGGAGAGCAAGCAACACAGCAGTAAACCGAAGGTTAGCTACTAGCCAAGCTCGGAAACAATGGCATAAGAAGAGGGCTGGGGTTCTTCGGGGCTCCGGCCCTTTCGCGTGCAGCTACAATGCATGACAGACGGGACACGAAGGAGGAGGCAAAGAGGGTGCGGGAGCGATTCGGGCAAAGGCGGATGGAGGAGGCAAAAAGCGTGTGGGAGCGATTTGGGCGAAGGCGGATCTTCGGCGGAATCGCGGCGGCGGCGGCGTTGGGAATAGGGGCCCTGGCCGTAACCTTGTTTGGCATGAGGAGGCGTGCTGCGACCGAAGACGCCGGTGGGGAGTCGAACGGGACGGTTGGGGAACGTTTCGGGGAGGACCGAGAGGAGGCCCAGGAGGCTGCCCTTCCAAAAGAAGAACTGGTCCGGCGAGCCCAAGAGATCTCGAGAGGGCCCGCGAGGGAGAGCCACGACGAGAGCGAACGGACCGATACGGCGTCGCAAACGGAGCAAGAAGAAGTCTCGGGGGGGTCCGCGAGAGGAGACAGCCAAGAAAGCGAACGAACCGATGCGGCATCGGAAACGGAGCAAGAAGTACAGCGCTACCTAAAAGACGTCCAGTACCCGGCCAGCAAAGACGAATTGGTATCGGCCGCCAGAAGCAACGACGCCCCCGAAGAGCTCATCAAGAAGCTCGTGGCCCTTACCATAAGGGAATACTCAGACCTCGAAGATGTCGCGGTAGCGGCGGATAACCTGGGCGGTAGCGGCGGGTAATCTTCTTCGGCCGGCCTGGGTCCTTACCCTAGGGGCGGCTACTGCCCCTTCTCGTGCGCGGGATTCGCGCAGGTCCTCGCCGGCGCCCCTACCGGACCGGGGACCATGCGAGCCGCAACACGGATGGTCCCGAACGCCGTTTTTGCCCGGGGGGGGACGTGGGTAAAAGGAGCCCGTCTTTCGAGCTATCGGGAAAGAGGAGGTAAGCCGTGGCGGAGCAGCAGAGCGAGCAGACAGTAAAGGTCCGGCGGGTCACCGATATCCACTCCAACTGGAGCAGCCAGGGTCCGCTGGAGCCCGGCAAGTTCTCCTACCAGCTGGTCCTCGACGACGGGGCCGAGGAGGTCCTCATCATGCCCACGGCGGAAGACGGCAAGTTGCTGAGGGACCTCCTCCACGACGCGGACGCCGTCTACTGGGACACGGAGCGTGAGATCATGACGTTCGGCAACGTAGAGTAGTCCGAGGCCGCCAGATCGCGTCCGGGCCGGGGCTCCTTATCGGGGCTCCGGCCCTTTTCGTGCGTCAACTTCTAGTGCCGCCGAAACTCCGGAGATCATCGACTAGCCTAGCTACATCCTGTCGAGCAGGTCCCGCTTTTTCATCTCGAACTCTTCTTGACTTACGATCCCGGCATCCCTGAGTTTTGCGAGCTCCCTGATTTGATCCGGCACGCCGGCCGGCATCTCGCCACCCTCGGCTGCAACCGCTTCCTCCGGAACCACGATATTGGGGTTTGGGCTCGGAGCATCCTCTACCCAGGCCAAAAACTCCTCGTAGACGGCGCTTCGCTCGCCTCCGAAAAGCAGCCGACATCCGCCGACATCCGGCGTCGCGGTGATCGTGAAGTGGACATCCCTACTGGCCGCCATCCAGTAGAGGATGGCCGGAAGTATGAAGAGCAAGAGGAGCACGAGGAGGACAAGCATCTCCGGGCCCTTGCGGTAACTACAGGCGATATGGTGCTTGCTTCGGTCTGTTATACGGGCGCCAAGTTGCGTGAAATGACGCCCCAGCTCGTCCAACGCCTCTTCGCAGGTGAGCCCCACCAGGGGGCCGAATTGCCCCTCTCGCCTTCGCTCTTCCGGCGTACCGCCCCTTATCGAGTCCCAAAAGCGACCTAAGAGCCCTTCGGCCGCTCGTGGCTCCTCTCTTGGTCGTTCGGTGTTCCAGCCGTCGGACACACAGCCCCCTTACCGGTTACCCCATCCTTTCTTACCTTTACCCGTCTACTAACTGGACAGTTGTCGGTGACCTCGGTGTGATGTCGATATGAAACTCGACCCCAAGACCCCAAGACAGGCGCTCCAGTGTTTCTAATGTCGGAGCGTGTTCGCCGGTTTCGAGCCGGGCTATGGCCGGTTGCTTCATTCCCAAGCGACGCGCAAGCGCGCTTTGCGTCAGGTTATGCTCGGCGCGGTAGGCTACCACTTGGACCGCCACGGCACGTGCTGGCGCTGTCCGGACCCACTCCTGGTGAAATTCCGGGTCTCTGAGATCCTCGGCCAAAACTTCCTCGGCGGTCTTCAGCTCACCGATTTTCATGTCTACTCCCCTCGCTTCAGGCCGAAACTTCGTCGAGCCGCTGCTGTGCTACTTTCACGGTCTGGGCGAACTCTCGTCGGTTTACTTGTGCCTCCGGACCTACCGCGGCAATAACGAAGACGTTTCCGATACGCCGGTAGAAGCCCCTCCACGGGCTTCGCCCCGCCCGGGGCCGCAACTCTCGTAGGCTCTCAGCCCCCTCTACGTTACTCTGGTGCGGCGCGGGAGATTAGGCCCCATCGCCTTTAGTTTTTCTATAGCATTCGAGAGAGCAACCCGCTCTTTAGCGGGGAGCTGCATGCGCTCTTCCTCGGCACTCGGGTGGTAGCGTACTTCCCACACTTGGAGATTATAACAACAATGTTATTTCACGCTAGAGAAGTCGCCATTTGGCGAACCGGGTTTCCGATGAGCCGCATTAGCGAAAAACCTGACAAAAACCTGACACCGCCCCTCACGCGCGCGCGAAGCCGGGTTCAACATTTCTCAACAGGTCTCGCGCGTAGGCGACTCCCGGATACCCCCATGGATGGCTGGTGCCCTCATGGATGGTCTCTCTCGAGAGCTTCCATGGGGTTTGTTTTATAACTTCGTACCAGCACACCCGCTACCCTACCCGCCACGAGCCCCGGAGCGGCCATTCTGGAGGAGCTGCGGGCGTTGCGGGAGCTCGTGGAGGAGCAGAACCGCCGAATCTCCGAGCTAGAGGAGGTCGTTAGGACCGGCCGGGAGCTGGAGAGAAACCCGCTGGATTCAGCGGAATTAAATCCCCCGGTCGAATCAAAAGCGCAAGATGCACCTTTGAAACCCGAGGATAGGACTCCCGGCGAGGACGCCGGGGAAACAGAGCAAGATACGGGCCTGTGGCGGCGCGTGGCGGCCCGTCCTGGGCCATCCTCACGTCCGTGATGGCGACCCTGATGCTAAGAAGCCCTAGCAATGGGTACGAACCGGGGCGGTCATGCAAGCGAGTAACGGACGAAGGAAGGACCTTGAGAAGCAAGAAATTGGCAGCGTTGCTGGCCGCCCTTTTCGTGGCGGCGTCCACACTGGCAGGCTGTGGCGGGGGAGGGGAAGAAGGACAAGACCAGCAGCAGGAGCAACAAGAGAACGGCGAGCAGGAAGGCGGGGGAGGCGAGGAGCAAGAAGGCGGGGGAGGCTATTAGACCAGAGGCACCATGCGAAAGCTCTACGGCGTAGCCTAACCCGGCAGCAGTTTATAAGGCGGTCAGACGTCGCCGCCCGTCCTGGGGGCTCTCGGTGGCTGTGTTATGCGTACATAGGACCGGGGCAACCTATCCCCCTGATCGTTACGCTTGTCGTTACACATTCTGGGGGATTTGACCGAAAACATAGGGACCGAACATTACCCCGTTGTCACCGTCCCTGGTGTCACTAAATTCTTCACCGCGAAGCAGAAATTGGTGTAACCAAGGGCGGTGTAAATCAGGGTGGTGGGAGCATAGGTGCCCCGGCGAGGAGGCGGGGGTGGATGCCTTCCCCCGCCAGCGGACGCCGCCCGATCAAGGTACGACGCCCGAGCTTGTATGAGGATTACTCTGGACCGGCTTTCTTTAGAGCTTCGACCCTCGCGATTGCCTCGTCACGAATGCGCTCGGCTTCCCTCTGCTCCCGGGTAAAGAACATCGTGCGGTCCAGGAGATCCTCGCGCTTCTTCTGTAGTTTGGGGAGCTCTCTGTCTACCTCGGTAAACTCCCGGTGTGCTTCGTTCTTGGGCTCCTCCAGGTCCGCCACGAGCGCGTCAGCGTGCTCGGCCTCTAGTTCGTTCACGCGGATATTTGCGCTCCATATCAACTCGGGCAGAGTTGCAGCCCGATCTTCAACACCACGGACCTTGCTGACCAGCGAAGATACCGCCGAGCGCAAGCTACCTGAGGTCCGCGCGGCTTCCGCCCTCTCTTCGTGGTCTGCTAGGCGAGCCTGCGCGAGTTCTTGGTCAAGGTTGCGCCGTTCGGTTAGCAGTTCGTCCAGCTCCTCGCGGGCGCTCTGAAGCCGTGCGGCTTTCTCTTCGGTGCTCATCGCCGGTCCTCCTTGTTGTGGTTTTTGCTCATGCCCCTCTCGATCTCCGCGCTACGCCGGCGGCGTTCCTCCTCGCCTTGCCGGCGCCGCTCCTCTCTCGCCTCGGGGGTGAATGCGGCCCGCCAGCGTTCCTCCGCAGATGTTGGCTCTCTCTCGTTACTCAAACTCGTACTCCTCTATTTGCTTGTCTATCTTCTCCCAATAGGCGCGCCACGCGGGGTCTTTCTCTCTCTCGCGCTCGTAGTGCTCCTCCTCCGACGTCAGCGGTATAGGCTCCTCTCCGGCCTCCTCGCGGCGGTAGTTCTCCAGAGCCTTGAAGTAGAGACGTACATACATCTTCCGTGTCTTCCAGGTCTCAGGGACCGTCGCCTTGGCTTCGAGTTTCTCCAGGCGCCTCTCAATTCCCATTCCTAACCTCCCTCACTACTCGCCTCCACTCCCACTCCATCGCCCGTTGTGTGTCCGTCATAAGCCGCCAGCGCTCGGCGTCATTCAGGTCCGGGTTTTCCGCTTTCAGTTCGAGGACTTCGCGGAAAACCGCAAGCTCTATCTTGCTCAAGCGGGCGATTGCCTCGTCGACCAGACGCGCTCGCTCCTCGTCCTCCTCCGAGCCGTGCCATATTCGGAACCGCTCCTCCAGACGGGCCAGCCGATTCTCTAAGCCCCCCAACGCTTGCCTCCTCTCTCTTGCGCTTGCTCCAGTTGTTCGATGCGCTCCTCCAGTTCCTCGGTTTCTTTGACCTTGCGTTCCACCTCGACGGCCCGTAGCTTCACGTTGAGTAGCTGCCCGCACACGGCTGCGTTGGCCCGCTCTACTTCGTCCGCCAGCACCCCGTCTGTAAGCTCTTGGAGTTGCCGTTTGATGCCCGCTAGCTCCCGACTGGGCTTGGACTTGCCCGCCCTTGAGGCCGCTCTCCTGCGCTCCTCCGAGCGGTCGGGATCATGCTGGTAGCAATACTCCTGCGACCCGTCAACGACCACCGTACACCGACCGCCATCCCGCTTAATACCGGGGCACACGGGCACTAACGACCACCCCCTCCCCCGCTCACGTCAAATCCTCCAGGTTCTCTTCGACGAAAGACAGGGCCTCCCCCATCGGCGAACATCGCCTAGAAACTCAGCGGCGATGGAAGAGGCCAAAGGCTTCATCAGACGCTCGGGACTCCCTTCCTGCATACACTTTCGAGCCTGGTTGCGGAGCCAGTCAGGGCGGTCTGACAGGAGCGCGGACAGTCCTTTGGACGAGCCTTCCGAAAAGCTCCCATTTCTAATGTCAGTGTTGTCAATAATGTCAAAACCCGATAGGTAAGCGGAATCCTCGCTGACATTAGACCTGACATTAGAACCGCTCCTGACATTAGAACCTGACATCATCCCGTCGCTAATGTCAGGGTTTTCCGGCTTACCTACGGTGTTTTCCTCCCAGCTGACATCACTGACATCATCTGTGGAGGTTTCTCGCAACGCTATGACCGTCCCTGACTCGGAGTGCTCTCGGCTCGCCTCTATCTCTGCTGACGAGAGCACCGGCAGAACCTCCTTGATGCGCCGCCACAGCCAGCGCGCCGACTTCGGCCACGCCTTGTCGCGGTCCACGCCGAGCCTCTCGGCTACAGGCTTGAGCTTGTTATGCAGCTCTGATGAGGTCCCGACAAACTCCCCTTCGTCTCCCACGAACTTCATGATCGCCTGGGCGACCGGGGAGCCATCGAGCGTAGCCTGGTTCTGGGCCTTCACGACCTCATCCCAGTCTTCGAGGAACGTCTGTGCCCCCCAGCCCATCACCTCGTAGACGGCGGCGGCGTACTCCCCCAGTCTGCAAGCCTTGGCCTTCGAGACAATTGGAGAGAGGGTTTCAAAGCTATGGCCTCGGAGAGCACGCCGAAGAGCGCGCCCAGCAGCTTGGGGCGCTCCGCCTCGAAACGTTCCCACAACTCCTCTTCGGTGCGGCGCTCGTCATCCGGGATGCGCTCCAGCTCCACGACCAGCGAGCGGTCCAGCACGTCGGAGCGGTCGGTGGGGACGTTTATGCCGTTGAGAATCACCGCACGCTTTACCTCGACGATCACGTCTTCGTCGTCAGTGTAGAGCTTGCGTTTGCTGTCGGCCTCTCCCGTCACCAGCCGACAGCAAGTGTCGGCTGCGGCCTCCGAGAGGGTATTGAGGTTATCGAACATCAGGATGTAGGCATGCAGAGCCTTTTGCAAGATGTCTCTGGCATCGTAGCGCACGGTCTCGGGGGCCGTAGGGTCCCACATCCGTTTCACCATGCGGCCTATGGTCGTCTTGCCCGAGCCCATCGCTCCCGTAACACCCAGGATCGGCCGCGGCACGTGCGGCAGCGCGACAGTGGTGAGGTATGCCTCGAAGAGCCTGCGGTCCCTATCCGTCTTGAGGTTCACGAGAGAGGCGAGCGCGCCAAGAGAGCCGCCCGGCTCCGGGTCGGGCAGCGGTTTGAGGTTTGGGTAGCGCCTGAAGAGCACGGGCGGCCTCTCCGCAAAGCCCCAGCCGTCGGCGCCGCACCTCATCACCCGACCGGGGCGCAGCTCGTAGTAGAGGACGCCCTCGTGCCAGGCGGCGCGGGTGTGGAGCTCCCTGATCTCGCCCGAGAACTCCGCGTGGGCGGCGAGAGTGCCGGCGGCGGTCTTGAGGTACTCGCCGTTTACGGCCTTCTTCTCCTGTCCCCACATGAGCCTCCTGAGCCAGGAGTAGCAGCGGGAGTTCAAAGGCACCGGCTCCCCTGCGACCAGCGCGTGAGACGCCCCGTGCTGGTCCGCGAACAGAGCTCCGTCTCCGAGGTCCTCCAGAGCGTAGCCAATGAGCCTGTCGGCCTGGTTGCGCCGGTCCTCCTTCTCTTCCGTCGGAGCATCCTGGCCTTGCTCCTCCCGACACCAACCCCAGTAGCGACGGAGCAGCCGGACCATGCCCGGGACTATCTCTTCGAGGGTCGGCCCGCCCACGACCGGCTCGCCGTCGGCCAGGTCTTGCGCGGTGTCCCTGACAATGCCTTCGAGGTCCCGGCGGGCTTCCCGTCTCTGTCCCTCGTTCGCCCAACCCTTCGCGTCCCAGGCCGCCGCGAGGATCTTGAGCGTAAGGTCTTCTCCGAGGCGTCCGGGCCGCAGCAGGAAACCGGCCAGGGCCATTGCGTAGTCATGACGTCCGCCGCCCCCAAGATCCCTGTGCTCCGGTAGATGGCGAGCTATGAGTGTTGCCGTGGCGAGTTCCGTACAACGTGCCCTGAGATCCGCGGTATCCATCGCGGCTATCTCTGCTCCGCTCCGACTCCATACGTACCGCTCGCCGGAGGTGTGGGTGGAAGGCTCTACGAGCGTCTGCCGCCCCGTACCTCGAAGCTCGATTAGCTTCTTCTTATCGGTATCTTTCCACTCCCCGTACTCCGTGCCCGGTGAGACGTACCACCAGTGAGAGTCCGGGCTGCCCGCCCGTCCGCTGGTCAGGGTCGTGGGTAGGAAGCGCCCCGCGATCTTGGCTGCCTCCGGACAGTCGAGGTCTACGTCCACGAGCCAGCCGGAGGGCTCTCCGGTCAGCAGCCCTATGTTCTGGCCGTTGTTCCAGGCGTCGGGAACGTCCTCTACCGACCAGCGTTCGCTCTCCCAGCCGAGGCGGCTGGGGTTCTTGGAGTTGGGAGGTACGGGGATCGGTGACCAGCCGCGCCCGATGTAGCGTCGCGCCGCGTCCTGTGTGGCGGCACTCACGCGGCTGTCTCTCCTTCGAGCGCCAACGCCTCAAGCGCCGCCTCTACCTCGTGGATTTCTGGCTGGTAGGGGAGGAAGCGAAGCACGTAGAGTAGCCTGCTCAGGGTCTCGGGACCGCTCTTGGTCGCCTCTGGGTGTTGCGAGAACAGCTCCCTGAGCATGGGGAGAACATCATTCGTCGTGTATACTGAGTTTTGCGCTGGAGTCATTCTTGAACCTTTCTTCAGCGTCGGGGGCACCGGGGCGGGTGCCCTTTTTCATCTCCTCGGCACGCCGGGCCTCGCCGCAGCGCAAGATGAAGGCGTAGACGTTCGAGAGCACGTTTAGCTCCGCGTCTCGTGCGGAGTCAGGGCGCGAGGTGTAGGTGATGCGAGGGTTACTCATCGCACCTGCGCTCCGCAGTAGGTACGGCTAGACGCTCAATCTCTCGGCGGGTTATTTCTGCAAACTCAGATTCCCAGCCCTCTTGTGGCCGGGCGATGAGAAGCAGGACCAGGCGGTCCCACGTTTCACGAAGTTTGTTGTCTGTCGCGCCTTCCATGCCCCCAAGGTACCGGAGGCGCGAATTGGACCAATTAGATTATCGTGGCAGGGCCAGGCAGCTAGATCAGCCCCACGGCCATCTTGATTCTGAGCGCGCGAGTTCACCAAATTCGCCCCGCGTGAGCCCCTCGCTGTCTTCGGAGAGCCTGAAGTGGCGCAACTCCTCATATATCTTCTCGTCCGGAATCCCGGCGTCGCGGCGTTCGGTAATGCGACACTGCAATTGGAACTCCAATGGAAAGATGGGATCTCTATTTCTACCCGACTTAACATCCCCTCCGCGCATCAGCGTCGCGAGTTTTTCAACCAGGACCTTTAATCCATCTTCTCTGCCGCCCGAGTCTCTGTTGCCCTCAATGACACTTCTTATCTTTTCACGGACCGCTTCCGTCGGGGTACCGCCCGCCAGAAGTTTGAAGAGTGGTTCTATTTCGCCTTCCATGAGCACATAAATCACTATAAGCACGGGCAAGGGAGCCTGAGGTACATGCGTGGCGCCGCCGATCGAGAAAGTGAGTCCGTTCTCGATAGACAAGGTATCCGCACTAGCGTCGAGATTGTGTGTATTGGCTAATCCTTCCCATTCTTCTTCTGACCAGTCTTCACGCCGTAAGAGGTGGGGACTCGTGTCTACCCTACTGAGGATGAATCGGCCCGCTTGGCGCTTCTCTTTCCTGTATTTCAGGTCCTCGTTTGCTTGGGCAAGCAAGTCCAGCTTCTCTCGGAAGAGCGGCGTCGCTGCGCCGGCCGGCGGGAGATCTGCGACCGGCCCGGAAGCACGACCCTTACGCTCGCGGGCGGTCTTGGACGCTTCCTCGGGTTCCTCTTTGAGCGGCACCAGGCCCGGCAATCCCCAGCGCTTCAGTCGGAAGTACATATCTTCAACAGAATCGAACTTCGCGCTCTTGGCTACTTCGTTCTCTGAGCATCCTTGGCTACGAAAGTAGCCGACCATCCCTATCTGTATATAAGCTTCGTCCCGCTTGCGTTTGGGTAAGGAATCAATGTGCTGCTCTGGTAAGCTATCCATGCGGTGTGGCGCGGGCTCTAGGCTCTGGCGGAGCGGCCCGCGCCGCGCCTCCTTTCTCTAAGCTCTAGTCAATTCTAACCGCTCGGCGCCGGCCCCGGTAAGCAGAGTCCGGAACCTCAGCTCGGTCTGTTTCGTGAGATTCGAGGTGGACCAGCACCCACTTTCGCAGAGAAGAGGAGGTGCTCCTGCCGGTCCTGGCGCGGTACGGGCAGGACGTACTGGACCGGGGACCCATTGTGGAGATGCTCGCCCAGCACGCCCGGATCCGGGGCCTCGTCATGCAGCTCAGCGACGAATACGCGGACGGCAGTCTCCGGCCCGAGACGATCGGGGAGATAGGCGAGCTGCTGGAGACTCACATCCGATTGGAGGAGCGGGAGGTCTTCCCTATGATCGAGGAAGCCTTCCCGGAGGCGGCGCTCAAGGAGGTGGCCTCCCGGCTCGCGGTCAAAGAGGCCGAACCGTGGGTGCCGATGGAGGGTCTGTCCTACGACCCCTGGCCGGGACCGGGCGATAGCGAGGGCGGCGGCTGGAGATGACATCGGGGCAGCCAGGAGCCCGGGACTAGCACGTCAGGCTGGGGATCAGCGCCGGTAGCAACGGCCGAAGGCAAGACGACCCACTGCAAGATCAGCTCAGAGAGAGGCAGAAGATGGATGGCGCTCTTCGCGACGAAGCTCTAAGGGCGATCGAGGGAATCTTCGGAGATCGGATGAAACGGGGTCCGGTCGGGGAGGAAGGGACTCGCGGCGAGGCACTGGCCTCCGTTTCGCCGGTGAACGCCCATGAGGTTGAGCTTCTCGCGAAGGTGGCCGGACGTTACTCCTTGCCGATAGTCGCACTGGGCGCCGGGACTGCCTTCGATGCTCCCGGCGCCCCGGGAAACGGCATCCTGGTCCGCTTCGACCTGATGCGCGGCGTGCGCATACGGGGCGGCGAAGAACTCTGGGTGAGGGCAGAGCCGGGGGCGCTGTGGCTAGAGCTGGAGAACAACCTGAGCACCCATGGGTGGGGCCTGTCCGTCTACCCTACCAGCGCCCCCAGGGCCACCGTCGGCGGCTGGCTCGCCACGGACGGCCTCGGCGTGGGCTCCTTCGAGTACGGCTGGTTGAGCGAGAACGTCCTCTCAGCGGACGTGGTGCTGGCAGGGGGCGGCCACCGGACACTGCGGGGTGAGGAGCTGAGACCCTTCGTCGGGCCGGGGAAAACCGCGGGGGATGGCGCGGGGATCGTGGTCGAGGCGACGTTGCGAACCCGGCGTGCAGACGCGGACGTGCCCTTCGGCGCCGCCTTCGACGAGCCGGAGGACCTCGTGGGAGCCGTCGCGAGCCTCCACGAGGCGGGCGTACCGCTGTGGCACCTGGCCTTCCTGGACCCCGGCATGGTCCGTGCCAGAGGCCTCGGGGACGGCTACCTGCTCTTCGGGGCCTACCCAGAAGAGCGGGCCCCGGTCGTAGAAGGAGCTTTGCGGGAGACGTTCGGGTCGCACCGCGGACGGATCCTGCCTGCCGCCGAGAGCTACCGTGTGTGGGGGAGAGATTCTTCCCGATGGCGCCTTCCTGGCCGCCCCCGACCTCGGCGCAACGCACGCTCGTCCCCATGGCGGAGCTCGCGGAGGCGCTCCTCGCCGCGCGAGACCGTTCGGCCAACGCCGCCGTCCAGGGCACCGCCGCCAGGTCCGGGGAGGTACTTCTGCTGGCCTTCGACGCCCAAGAGGAGGGCTGGGCGCGACGGTAGCGAGTGACGGTGGTTAAGGCCTCATCGTAGTCTTCGCACCGCTCTGCGGAAAGCACTCTCAAGGTCGGCTCCGACCGTGCTCCGGCGCTACGCGCAGTCTGGCGATACTTCCCACCAGGATTTGCATTCAGGGTAGGACGCCCCTAGAGTAGGTCGAAGGTATCGCGCGAACCGTCGACGAAGCTCCGTTCCGAACTTTGGGGTATTGTAGAACCAAAGCGAACGTCGAAGACCCGTAAGGAAGTAGATGGCCCTCGCACAAGAGATCATCGTCCAGAAAAACGTCCCCGCGAAGATGCGCGATGGCACGACCCTCGTGGCCGACGTCTACCGCCCCGGAGGCGAAGCCTCGAACGGAGAGTATCCGGTGCTCCTGACGAGGCAGCCCTATGGCAAGGAGCTACCCACCGTCACGAGCTACCTGAACGCCATAAAGGCAGCCGGGCACGGGTACGTCGTCGTGATCCAGGACGTCAGGGGACGCTTCGGCTCGGAGGGCGAGTGGAATCCCTCCGTGTACGAGTTCGAGGACGGCTACGATACCGTCGAGTGGGCAGCAACACTGCCGGGCTCGAACGGAGACGTCGGGATGTACGGGGCGTCGTACTTCGGGATGACCCAGTGGCAGGCCGCCGTCATGCGCCCGCCATCGCTGAAGAGTTTGGCGCCGGGTATCACGTGGGGCAACTACCTCAACGGCGCCCAGTTCCGGGGCGGAGTGCGGGAGCTGGGGCTCCGGATCTACTGGTGGGAGTCCGTCCTCGCCCTCGACTCCCTGTTCCGTGAGTACCGCAAGGACCGCGAGAAGCTAGAGGAGTTGCTGCCCGCCCACGTGGACGTCATAGATGGTCTCCCCGAAGAGTACGGCATCCTCCCCTTAAAGGACCTGCCGGACCCGGGCGGCGTCATGCCTTACATGTTCGAGGCCCTAGACCTCGGCATCGACAGCGACGTGTGGAAATACCTCAACATAGACGGTCGCTACGGAGACGTCGAGGTTCCCACCTTCCACATCGGCTGCTGGTACGACGTCTTCCTCGGCGAGACCTTGAGGCAGTACGAAGCGATGAAGGAGGTCGCGGCCGGACGAGGCTCCATACCCCCGCGGCTTCTATTGGGACCCTGGATCCATACCACCACCTTCCCGAGCATGGTCGGTGACCTCGACTTCGGCCTCGCCTCCTCGGGCCAGTTCCTCGACTGCAAGGGCGACGTGACCGACTACCACCTCCGTTGGTTCGACGCGACCCTCAAGGGCGACGAGAGCTCCCTGGCCGGCGAGCCCCCCGTCAAGGTCTTCGTGATGGGCGAGAACCGCTGGCGCGGCTACGAGGAGTGGCCAGTTCCGGGTTCGCGCGAAGAGAAGTGGTACCTGCACGCGGGCGGCGTCCTTTCGCGCGAAGAACCCGCCGATAACGCCGGAGGCATCCCCGACGAGTACGACTACGACCCCAAGGACCCCGCGCCGACGCTCGGCGGGGCGCTCCTGATGCCCGGCGTCTACCGCGCGGGGGCGAGGGATCAGCGCCCCAACGAGGAGCGCCTCGACGTGCTCGTGTACACCAGCGAGGAGCTTTCGGAGGACTACACGGTCATCGGAAACGTGAGCGCGACGCTCTATGCGGAGTCTTCCGCGCCGGACACGGACTTCGTGGCGCGGCTCGTGGACGTGTATCCGGACGGGCGGGCCATCGGAGTGACCGACGGAATAATCCGGGCCAGCGTCCGCGAGAGCTACCCGGCCCCCGGCGTCATAAAGCCCACCGAACCCAGCCTCATAAAGCCCGGCGAGGTGTACGAATACGTAATAGACCTGTGGGCGACCGGGATCACTTTTAGGACCGGACATTGCATCCGGGTGGAGGTGACATCGAGCTCCTTCCCTCGCTGGGACCGCAACCTGAATACCGGCGAGGACACCAAAGATTCGTCCCGCTCCGAGGTAGCCCGCCAACAGATATTCCACGACCCCGAGCACCCGAGCAGCATTGCCCTGACCGTCGTAGACAACCAGGAGAGAGCATGAAAGAACCCGTCATCCTCGAAGCCGTCCGCACCCCCTTCGGCCGCTACGGCGGCGCCTTCCGCGAGGAGCGTCCCGACGCTTTGTTGGCCCACACCTTGAGGGGCCTCGTCGGACGCGCCGGGATAGACCCCGAAGAGATCGAAGACGTCGTAAACGGCACCGTTACCCAGACCGGCGAGCAGGGGGCGAACGTCGGGCGCCTCGGCGTGATGCTCGCGGGCTTCCCCGTGACCGTCCCGGCCGTCACTCTCAACCGGATGTGTGGCTCGAGCCAGCAGGCGGTCCACTCCGCCTCGCAGGCGATAGCCGCTGGCGACATCGGCTACGCCATCGCCTCCGGCGTCGAGAGCATGACCCGCGCTCCGATGTTCAGCGACGTGGGGTCGGGCAGCTCAAGCTACGAAGCCCTGAATCCAGACCTCCTGGTGAAACAGGACCTCGTCCACCAGGGCGAGAGCGCGGAGCGGATCGCGGAGCAGTGGAAGATAACGCGCGAGGACGTGGACGCTCTCTCCGCCGAGAGCCATCGCCGCGCCAGCGAGGCCGCCCTCGAGAACAAGAACGCCGAGATACTCCCCACGGGCGGTCTCGACGCCGAGGGCAACGCTATAGAGCTGACCAGCGACGAGGGCATCCGGGGGGTAGTCGACGCGGAGAAGATGGCGAGCTTGAAGACCATTTTCAGGCCCGGAGGCGACGGGGTAGTAACCGCTGGGAACTCCTCCCAGATCTCCGATGGAGCCGCGGCCGTCCTCGTCGGCGAGAGAGAGTGGGCCGAGGCCGACGGCTTCGTTCCGCGCGCGAGATTCCGCGCCCGCGTTGTGGTAGGCGACGATCCGACCATGCAGCTGACCGGCGTCATCCCCGCCACGCGCCTGGCGCTCAAGAGAGCGGGCCTGAGCATAGACGACCTCGACTGGATCGAGGTAAACGAAGCATTCGCCACGGTGATCCTCTCCTGGGCCGACGAACTAAAACCCGACATGAAAAAGGTCAACCCCTGGGGCGGCGCCATCGCCCACGGCCATCCTCTGGGGGCCACCGGCGCGGGTCTCATGGCCAAGATGCTCGCCGGCCTCGAAGCGACCGACGGTCAACTCGGCCTCCAGGTCATGTGCATCGGCCACGGCATGTCCACCGCCACGATCATCGAGCGCATCTGATGGAGATAAGAGGACGCGCCTTCCTCGTTACCGGCGGCGGCTCGGGTCTCGGCGCCGCGGTCGCCCGCGATCTCGCGTCCGGGGGCGCGAGCGTGATCTCCGCTGACCTCGAAGGCGAGGAGAGCGAGGACATCCGTTTCGTGGAGACCGACGTCACCGACGAGGAGAGCGTGCGGAACGCGGTAGACGCCGCCGTGGAGTCCGGCGGCCTGCACGGCCTCGCCAACTGCGCGGGCATAGCCATCGCGGAGAAGGTGCTCGGCAAGGAGGGGCCGCACTCCCTGGACTCCTTCACGAAAGTCGTGCAGGTCAACCTGATCGGGACCTTCAACGCCATCCGGCTCGCGGCGGCCGCGATGAAGGACAACGAGCCGGCCGGGAGTGGGGAGCGCGGCGTGATCGTCAACACCGCCTCCGTCGCGGCGTTCGAGGGCCAGATAGGCCAGGTCGCCTACTCCGCCTCGAAGGGCGGCGTCGTCTCCATGACCCTTCCCATAGCGCGCGAGCTAGCAACTTACGGCATCCGTGTAGCGGCCATCGCCCCCGGAATCTTCGACACCCCGATGATGGCCGGCCTCCCCGAAGAGGCTCGCGAATCTCTGGGCGACCAGGTCCCCTTCCCGTCCCGCCTCGGCAAGCCCGAGGAGTACGCCGCGCTCGTGCGGCACATCGTCGAGAACGAGATGCTAAACGGCGAGGTCATCCGGCTCGACGGGGCGATACGGATGGCGGACAAGTAGAAGGCCGGGAGTCAAGTGAAGCCGTTGGAACCTTGATGCCGGCCTTCCGTCGCCCTTCGGGCGGTTGACGGAGCCGGTCGGGCTACCTCTCGAGGGCCGGCTGAGGCTCTTGCGGGCGGCGGCTTTCTTGAGCACCTTCGACCGGTTCACGATCGGACCCATGCTGGTGACCATCGCGGCGGATCTGCGGATCACGCTGGAGGAGGTCGCGGTGGCGGCGAGCCTGTACTATCTGCTCTACGGGCTAATGCAGCCCGTCTGGGGAATGCTCTCCGACAGGCTCGGACGGGTGCGGGTGATGCGGCTGGCGCTGGTGGCGGCGCTCGTGCCGGGCCTGCTCTCGGCCCTCGCCCCGAACCTCGCGGTCCTCGTGGTGGCGAGGGCCTTCGCGGGCGGGCTCTTCGCCGCGGTGATACCGGCCTCGCTCGTGTACATAGGCGACACGGTGCCCATCTCGACCCGCCAGAAGGCGCTGGCCGACCAGCTCGCCGCGAGCGCGGTGGCCACGGCGCTCGCGATCGTGCTCGCGGGCGTCGCGGCGTACCTGGGGCTCTGGCGGCTCGCCTTCGCGGCCCCGGTCCTCGCCTCGTTCTCTCTGGGCCTCTTTCTCGTCCGGTTGCCCGAGCCGGAGAGGGAAGGAGACGACGGCGCCGGACCGTTCGTCCGCATTGGAGTCGTCTTCCGGCGACCGTGGGCGGTGCTTGTGGTGCTGCTCGCGTTGGTCGAGGGGTGTGATCCTGGGCTTCCTCACCTACCTGCCCCCCGCGCTGGAGGCCGGAGGCTACAACGCCGCCGCCTCCGGGCTGGCGGTCGGGCTCTACGGCCTCGCCACGCTCGGCTGGACCTGGGTCCTCAAGCGTGTGGCCGACAAACTCGGAAAGGGAGCCCTGATCTCGCTCGGCGGCGTGCTCCTCGCCCTGGGATACGCGACCGGCGCCCTGAGCCAGAGTCTCCCGAGCATCTCACTGGCGGCCTGCCTCGTGGGTGGAGGGTTCGCCTTCATGCACTCCACCCTCCAGACCTGGGCCACCGAGGTCGCCCCCGAGGCCCGGGCGACCGTGATCTCCTTTTCGCCGCCGCCCTCTTCGTCGGCAGCGGCCTCGCCACGACCGCCGCCGCCCCCTCGCAGAAGAGGGCGCGTTCGGCACCCTCTTCGCCCTGGCGGCGCTCGTCGCCCTCCCCCTGGGCCTCATCGGCGGCCTCGCCCGCCGCCGCTATGCCTACAAGGAGTAGACGACACCCATTCGAACGCGGAGCGAAACGAAGATCGCACCGGTCCGTCGTGCCCGCGCGCCTCTTTCGTACGGTGTTCCTCTGCTCCCGGCGATCTACGTCTTGCTCCGGGGCCGGCCCGCTTCCACGTCCTGCCAGCCGCCCCACGGCCGGGTCCAGCCCCGCGTCTTGTGCCGGTACGCGAGGTGTGTCGCCAGGCCCGCGAGCGGGAGGCCCGCGACCCACGCCCAGAACCATCTCGTCCCGTAGAGACGTCGTGCGACGGCCAAAACCAATATCCACTTCGCGATCCTGAAGGGAATCGGCGAGCGCTCCTTGGAGAACGCGACCCGCAGTTCCCTCTCGACGGTCTCCAACGCCACGTTCGTTTTCTCCTGGGTCTCCCGACGACAATGATCGCCGCCGAGCGCGTACAGGCGGCCGAGGTACTCGAGCAACGGTTCTAGCGCGGCGGGCTGCCCGCGAAAGCCGACGTAACCGTCCGGCCGAATCAGGTAAAGCGACTCCGCCTTCGCGCCGTAGAGCTTGTGCGCCTCGAGATTCGGGTCCAGCAGCACGACGGCTCCGTCCCGCCCTGGGGCCGCGGGCCGGGCGTTGGCCGAAACGACGATCCGCGTCTCGACGTCCTCCCCGAACAGCTCTTCGACCCGTCGAGCGACCGATGCCAGGTGCGCATACCCTGCTTCCGCGTGCGCCCCGCCGTCGAACAGCAGCAGCGTGAAGTGCGGGCCGCGAAACTGGTCGAACAGCGTCGTCGGCCCACCGGTGGCGGCGTCGCGGCAGTGGGCATCGGGGGCCCGGTCCCCGGCACGCGGTGCCCGGAGAAAGGCGAGCCTGTCGACCACTCTCACCCGTTCACCCTCCCTCTGCGGCGACGGCTGCCTCAACGGCGCCTCGTGGTCTTGCGCCAGGGAAGATCCACGGTAGTTGATACCGAGCTCCGAACCGCGGTATACGATCGCGTCCGTCACCGCCGGCATCTCCATCAGCGGTAGCAGCACGCGTTCGCGGACGAACCGCAAGACCGGGTTATTGGAGATGAACAGCCTCTGATTCGTGTCGGTCTGGTTCAGGACCGCGCCGGCCACGGGCAGCCGCTCCTCTTCGTAGGTGTCGAGTAGCGCCGGGGTAGCTCTCCCGCGCACGACCAGCGCCAGCTTCCAGGCAAGGTTGTAGGCGTCCTGGATGCCGGTATTCATGCCCTGCCCCCCGCTTGGACTGTGGATGTGCGCCGCGTCCCCCGCGACGAACGCCCGTCCCTTGCGGTAGTGGTCCACCATGCGGCGGTTGACCCCGAAGTTCGACAGCCAGACGGGGTTGGAGAGGCGCAGCCCGACATCGTAGCCCGCGCGTTCGGCGATCAGGCGCCGGAACAGCTCCAGCGAGGCCTCGGGCACCTCGCCCGCCGCATCCGGGTAGACGACCGCGATCAGTCGGCGCAGCCCGAGTTCCGGGAACGGGAACGAAGCGACCATCCCCTCTTCGTTGAGCCACGCGACCGCGGTGTCGAGCGGCAAGTCCCCGTCCACCTCCATGTCGCCCAGCACGAAGTGTTCGGGGTAGGTCTCCCCCTCGAAGGTAAGGCCGAGGGCCTTGCGCACGAAGCTGTGCGCGCCGTCGCAACCGACCAGGTAAGCGGCCCGGATTTGCTCCGTCGCGCCGGTCTCCACGTCTTTTACCGTGGCGACCACGGCATCGGCCTCCTCGCGGAACGCGACCAGCTCGCGCGAACGCTCCACCCCGCCGCCCAAAACGCCGAGCTGATCCCGCATCACGCCTTCGATCCTTGCCTGGTTGAGGATGACCACCCCGCGGTAGGGTTGGTCCGGGCGCGCGCCGCGGTCCAGGCGAAGCTTGACGGTCGCCACGGTCCGCTCGCCCTGCAGAAAGGTGATCCCGTAGATAGATGTCCCTTGCGCGATGATGGCGTCGACAATGCCCACGTCGTCGAACACCTCCAACGTCCGGGCCTGCAGGCCCAGGGCGCGCGATGTGACCGGAAACTCGGCGTACTCGTCGATCAGGCGACACCCGACACCGCGCCGGCGCAGCTCACAGGCCAGCGTCAGCCCGACCGGGCCGGCCCCCACGATCAGTACGTCCGTATCACTACCTGTTCGATCGTTCACGCTCGCCTCCGTCTCTCTCGTACCCCGAGAGTACGCCACCCGCGTGCGCCGCTCAAGGTTCGTCCTTCTCGCGTGTCGCGGTTACCGGCGAGACCCGCGCAAGAACGTCTCCTACGCGCCCCCGGCTCCCGTCCGCCGCTCGCCGTAGGGACCGGCGAGGACGAGTAATGCCAGCGGGAGCAGAACCAGGAACCCCAGAGTACACAGCTGCGCCACGTTATCGGCGAGTGAAAATGCCCGGACCTGCGTGAGGTGGAAGACGAAATGCGGCATCGCATAGACGAGCCAGGCGACGAGCGAGGCCCGCACGAATCCCCTTTCGAGCGAGACCGCCGCGAATATCAGGAGCACGCCCAGGGCGAGGTTCAGCGCACCGTAGTCCCTGACCAGGTGCTCGTTGTAGGGCCCCAGGGTCGAGCCCCAGTACCTGCCGGGGAGCGGGAAGTCGTCGTAGAACGCGCGGGGCAGGGACAGGGCCCAAAGGCCGGCCGCTCAGCGGCGTCGCCGCCAGGAGCGCCAGGCCGATCCGGAGCCAGCTTCGGGGTATCGGACGCCCCTCTTGTCTGGCGCTCACGGGAGCTCTTCCCTCGTTCGGTCCAGGAACTCTTCCCACCGAAATTTGCCGTAGCTGTGGTCCGGCGCCAGCTGCGCCCCCTCGCGGAAGGCCCGCGCCGTCTTGCCCGGCAACGGGACCTCCACCACCCTCCTCCGCCGTCCGGTCGCCTCTGAGTAGGAGCGCGCGAGCTCCGCGAAGGTCCTGACCTCCGGGCCTCCCACGTCCGGTACGCGTCCCAGCGGCTCCGAGAGCGCGAGCTCGGCCAGGCGGCCGGCTACCTCCCCGGTCTCTATGGGCTGGAGAAGGACGCCTTTGGGCACCATCACGACGGGTAGACGTTCGAGGAACCGGACAATCCTCAGCAAGAGCTCGTGAAATTGGGTGGCCCTGAGTATCGTCCACGGCACGGGGGAGCGTTCGACTATACGCTCGACCTCGAGCTTCATGCGGTAGTAGGGGAAGTGCGGGTTCAGGTCGACGCCGACGATCGAGATAAACACGAGATGCGAGACGCCGGCCCGGCCCGCCGCCTGGAGGAGGCGGCGCGTCCCTTCGACGTCTACCTGGCGCGTCTTGGTGGGACTCGAGGCGCAGTGGACTATCGTGCCTACGCCATCCACGGCCTGCTCCAGCCCCTCCCCCGTGAGCAGGTCCCCCCGGACCGTGCCGGCGTGCCCGCTGTGGCTGAGTACCCGCGCGCCGGCTCCGGCAGCACCCAGACGGTCCACTACCAGCCGGCCGAGCGAGCCCGTCCCACCCGTAACCAGAATCTCTGATGCACCCATCTTACGACCTCCCTTTCTCGTCCGATGGTCGATAAAGGAAGAGTACCGTCTCTAAACGACGCGGCAACGTCAGAGAAAGAGGCGCTCCGAACTACGGTACTCGGGGAGGTCCGTCAGACCCTACCGAGCCCGCACCGGCTCGAAGACAAAGACGCGGTCCACGGACACGAAGCCAAGCCTCGCCGCCAGCCCCATCGAGGCCGCGTTCGACTCCAGCGCGCCCCACACCGGCTCCTTGCCCTTCTCGCGCATATGCCGGATCATGAGCGCCGCGCACCGCGCCGCGTGGCCCTGCCTCCGGTGTTCCTCCAGCGTGTCGATCGAAACGTCCCAAAGCCCCTCAGTCTCCGACGCCACGTAGCAGAACGAGACCGGAACGTCCCCCACGAAAGCCGTCACCGTAGGCGTGCCCCTGCGCAGGGCGCGCTCCAACTCCGCCCGAAGCTCCGCCCGGAGTCCCGGCGGCAAGAGGCGCAGTTCCTCCGGCCCGGATAGCAAACGTACCGGTTCGCCCTCCGTCGCTCCTGGTAGCCGCTCGGCTTCGCCGAGGAGGTGCAGTATTGCGGGCTGCGGCTCCCGGCCCGGCACGGCCTGCGCGACGCGCGAAACGTTCTCCGGCGTGGTGATCACCGCGCCCGCGTCTCCGTTGCGGGCTACGGCCTCCGCTACCGCCTCGCGCGCCGGATACCCTACTACGCAAACCAGAGCCTCCTCCCCGTCGCGCGTCACGAAGCTGGGGCTCGCCGCGTCTTCTTCCAGACCGAGGACCTCGCAGCACCCCCTGAGCAGCATCGCCCTTGTCTCGACGAAGCGCGGTACGTCCGGCAGTAGCGCGGCCAGACGAGCCAACTCCGCCGCCGATCCCTCCACGGCTACAGCCGGTCGCCGGAGACGCGGACGACGAACTCTTTCGGGATGCGACTGGACCGTCCGGTCGCGAGCTCCACGCAGCCGTGACGAGTATGGCCCGTGACCACAACCTCCTCTCCGCGCAGGATGGTGTACCCGAAGGAGAGGGAGGCGCGCTTCAACTCGACGAGCTCCGTGCGGAGTGTCAACTCGTCGTCGAAGAAGGCCGGTCTCTTGTAGAAGGCGTGTACCTCGATCACGACGAATCCGTAGCCCCGTTTCTCCATTTCCCTATAGGAGAAGCCCATCGCGCGGAGCCACTCCACGCGGCCGACCTCGAAGTAGGAGAGGTAGTTGGCGTTGTTTACTATCCCTTGCGCGTCGGTCTCAGAGTAGCGGACGCGCAGCTTCGTCTCGTGTACGAGCAGAGGCTCCGCCGTCTAACGCCCCTTGAACTCGGCCTTGCGCTTCTCGATGAAGGCGCCCATGCCTTCCCTCGCGTCCTCGGTGCCGAAGAGGAGGGCGAACTGATCCGCCTCGTACTCCAGGCCGCTAACGAGGTCCACGTCCTGCGCCTTGTTCGCCGCAGCCTTGGCGTGCCGCACCGCGATAGGACCGTTGGACGCTATCTCCTCGGCCAGCTCGCGGGCGGTGTTGAAAGCTTCGCCCTCGGGCACGACCCGGTTCACCAGGTTTATCATGCGGGCCTCTTCGGCCTTTATACGCCGGCCAGAGAAGATCATCTCCTTCGCCACCCCCGGCCCCACGAGGCGCGGGAGCCGCTGCGTCCCGCCCAGGCCGGGGAGGATGCCTAAAGTCACCTCGGGGAAGCCAAAGAGGGCGTTCTCCGCGGCGATGCGTATGTCGCAGGCGAGCGCCACCTCGCAACCTCCGCCTAAAGCAAAGCCGTTCACGGCCGCAATGGTCGGAACGGGACTCCGGTCTAACAGCGCCGTCGCCGCGTGGCCGAGCTCGGCGAACCTCTTCGCCTCCAGCGGAGTCATCTCGTTCATCACCGCTATATCCGCCCCCGCGATAAACGACTTCTCGCCGGCGCCGGTGACTATCGTGACCCGCGGCTGGTCGTTCTCCAGCTCCAGGAGCGCCTGCCCGATCTCCTCTATCACCTGCGGGTTCAAGGAGTTGAGCTTCTCCTGCCGGTCGATGGTGAGAACCGCGATACCATCGTCCCCGCGCTCGACCTTTACGAAATCCAAGATTGCCTCCTTCGTCGGCGGCTACCGGCCGCCGGCTCTCTGGTTCCGACCGACCGCCGATACGCTCGCGAATCGTTTGCTCTTCTCCCTACCGCCGGTTAGCTCTTTACGAGCGTCTCCTGCAAGTACTCTACAGCTTTCTTGGTCGGGGTTCCTGGGGTGAAGACCTCGCCGACGCCGGCCTCTTTGAGCTTGGTTATGTCCTCTTTGGGGATGGTGCCACCGCAGAAGACCAGGACGTCCTCGGCCTCGTTCTCTTTGAGAAGTTCGATGATGCGGGGCAGGAGCGTCATGTGCGCGCCGGAGAGGATAGAGATCCCTATCGCGTCGGCGTCCTCCTGGATGGTCGCCTCAACGACCTGTTCGGGGGTCTGGTGCAGGCCCGTGTAGATCACCTCCATCCCCGCGTCCCGCAAGGCGCGTGCGATGATCTTGGCCCCCTGTCGTGGCCGTCCAGCCCCACCTTCGCTACCACGACCCGTACCGTCTCGGCCACGAGTGCCTCCTTCGGTCAGCTCTAGTTTTTAGTTTTTTGGTTGCGGCTCTCCACGATGCCCATCAACCGTACGCTCTCCCGCACCGCTCCGTTAGGTCAACAGCGTCTGGTTTTCGCCGCCCACGGCCCAACTGATAACTGATAACTGATTATTAACAACTCTATATTACCGGCGTTTCGCGGTAGGCGCCGTAGACTTCCTTCATGGCGTCGCAGATCTCCTGCACGGTGGCGTAGGCGCGGACGGCCTCGAGGGTCGGATACATCGTGTTCTCGCCCTCTTCGGCCGCCTTTTTTATGGCGTTCAGGCACTTCTCGACCTGCTCGTTGTCGCGGCGCTCCTTGAGCTCCTTGAGGCGCTTCAATTGATTATCGGCTACCTCTTGCGATACGGTGTGGGTCTCGACGTCGCTCTCTTCCTGGGGCTCGTGGATGTTGACGTTGACGATGTACCTTTTTTCTTCCTCGATCTCGCGCTGGTAGCGGGCGGCGGCCTCGGCGATCTCGCCCATCTGGAAACCGTTCTCTATGGCCTTTATGACCCCGCCCATGTCGTCGATCTGCTTGAAGTAGTCGTACGCCTGCCGCTCCATCTCGTCGGTCAAGGCCTCGACGAAGTAAGATCCCCCCAGGGGGTCTATGGTGTTGGCCGCGCCGGTCTCCAGGGCCGCTATCTGCTGGGTGCGCACGGCGATACGCACGGCCTGCTCGCTCGGAAGCGCCAGAGCCTCGTCGAAGGAGTTGGTGTGCAAACTCTGGGTCCCGCCGAGGATGGCGGCCAGGGCCTCGAAGGCGGTGCGAGCCACGTTGTTCAGGGGCTCCTGGGCGGTCAAAGAGACGCCGGCGGTCTGGGTGTGGAAGCGCATGAGGAGGCTCTTCTCGTCCTTCGCGCCGTACTTCTCCTTCATCACGTTCGCCCAGATGCGCCGCGCGGCCCGGAACTTGGCGATCTCCTCGAAGAAGTCTATGTGCGAGTTGAAGAAGAACGAGAGCCGTGGCGCGAAGTCGTCCACGTCGAGGCCCGCCTCTATCCCCGCCTCCACGTACGCGAAGCCGTCGGAGAGGGTGAAGGCGAGCTCCTGCACCGCCGTGGAGCCGGCCTCACGGATGTGGTAGCCGCTGATGGAGACGGTGTTCCACTTGGGCATGTGCTCGGTGGCGTAGACGAGCATGTCCTTGAAGACCTGCATGCTCGGCTCGGGCGGGAAGAGCCACTCTTTCTGGGCGATGTACTCCTTGAGGATGTCGTTCTGGTTGGTGCCGGCAAGGTCTTCGGGCGGGACGCCCTGCTTCTCGCCGGCGACGACGTACATGGCGAGGAGCACGTGCGCGGGGGCGTTGATGGTCATGGAGGTGGTGATCTCACCCATCGGGATCCCCTCGAAAAGCTGCTCCATGTCCTCCAAAGAGTCCACCGCAACTCCCTCGGTCCCGACTTCGCCTAAAGAGAACTCCGAGTCGGAGTCGAGGCCCATGAGGGTGGGCATGTCGAAAGCGATCGAGAGGCCGTTCTGTCCCTGCTCGAGCAGGTACTTGAACCGTTCGTTGGTCTCCTTGGGAGAGCCGAAGCCGGCGAACTGGCGGATGGTCCAAAGCCTGCCCCGGTACATGTTCGGGTAGACCCCGCGGGTGTAGGGATACTCGCCCGGGTACCCGATCTTCTCCTCGAAGTCTCCCTCGACGTCCTCGGGCGTATACAGCGGCTTTATCGGCACCCCGGACATCGTCGAGAACTCCACGTCCCGCTCGTCCTTCTTAGCGTAAGCCTCTTCCCAACGATCCCTGGCGGTTTTTTTGGTGTCCAAAGCGTGCGCCTCCTCCCATGCTGGCGATCCCCTCTTCAATGTGCAAACTGTAGCACAAAGGAAACACCCGGCTCCTGGCAGTCAGCCATCGACTTTTCCTTCGATAGAGATACCTTTGCGTGAGCGGGCCGCCGGTCGCTTACGCTGTTTTGCGACGAAGACAGCGCGGGTGAGAGCGCCCGCAAGCCTCTCCTCGGAGACCGGGGGCGCAGCGGCGCGAACCGAGGTACGTGGGGGGAGACACGCCGGGCCAAAAGCGGGCAACATTTAGAGTGGGACCAGAGGAAGACGAGGCGGACGTGGACGTAACGACTTGGCTCTTGGGCGCACCCCAGTTCTGGCTGGGGGCTGTCACCTGCGCTACTCTCATTCTCGTGGTCGTTGCACCCACGGCGTTCCACCCGCGGAGGACGGTCAGGGTGTACAGGACCTACGGCCCGGCTCCGATCGCGTCTCCTGGCCCGTTGCGGCAAATCAGGCCAGACCGGGCGCCGGTACCCGAGCGTGACCCTTTCTGCAGACCGAACCTCGTCGCGCGCCCGCCCGATCTGTTGGGCGACGCGCCGAGGCGGCCGGAAGAAGAAGGGTCCGTGAGGGCCTTCCGGCGAAGGTTAGACGAACGCGGAAGAGGGGGATTCAGTGCGTTCAGATGAAGGCGGGCTGTCGACCGGGACGCGATAAGCGAGGCGCGCAAGCGCGCCGCGTGGCACCCGCACCCCGACGACGAGTTGCCGGCCTGGAAGACGTGGTGAGGATCGGTCAGGGGTAGCCTGGAAGGTAGCCCGGAACCTCCTAGTCACGAGCCTGCAACGCCCCTTTCCTGGTGCAGGCTCTCTTGTTACTCCGCCTCCACGGGGTTCGTAAGGGCGCCCAGGCCCTCTATCTCGATCGTCACCTCGTCCCCGGCCTTCAAGAAGACCTTCGGGTCGCGTACGAACCCGACACCGGCGGGGGTGCCGGTCGCGATGATGTCACCGGGCATGAGGGTCATGCCGCGGGAGAGGAACGAGATCAGCTCGGCGACCGGGAAGATCATGTTCGAGGTCGTGCTGTCCTGCATGACGTCCCCGTTGAGCACGCACCGGATCGAGAGGTTTTGCGGGTCGGGTATCTCGTCGCGGGTGACGAGATACGGGCCGATGGGCGCGAAGGTGTCTATGGACTTGCTCCTCGTCCACTGCCCGCCCTCGGAGAACTGCAGATCCCGCGAGGAGACGTCGTTGCAGTTGGTGTAGCCGTAGACGTAGTCGAGAGCTTCTGACTCGGAGACGTTCTTCGCTGGACGACCAATCACGGCCGCGAGCTCGGCCTCGTAGTCTGCCTGCTCGGTGATGGGCGGAATGCGGATGGCCTCGCCCGGACCGATTATGGTGTTCGGGTACTTGGCGAAGACGATGGGCTTCTCGGGAAGCTCGGCGCCAGTCTCGTTGGCGTGGTCCTCGTAGTTGAGGCCGATGGCGATGATCTTGCCGGGACGGGCTATCGGGGCGTGCAGCCGCGCCTCGGAGAGCGGCATGGTCTCGCCGCCGGGCTGCCGGTCGGCGCTCCGGCCATGCTCGATGTAATCCAGCATGCTCGACCCGCCGAGCGGATGGACCTCACCGTCCTCGACGTAGCCTAAGTGCGCCGTCCCACCTCCGGTCGAATACGAAACCAGCTTCAAAACCTCTCCTTCCCCACGGTTCCCGAAAGACCTGCGGCATCATCTTAGCAGCAACGACGGACCGCTCGCTCCGGTAACCAGTTCTAGGGTTGGAGGCGTTCCATGCTCCAGCCTCCGCCACTCTTTCGGCGGTAGAGCAAACGGTCGTGCAGCCGGTTCTCGCGGCCCTGCCAGAACTCCACCGTCTCCGGCTCGACCCGGTAGCCGCCCCAGAACGGCGGGCGCGGCACCTCGCGTCCCTCGTACCCGGCCTCCAACTCCCGCAGCCGCTCCTCCAGGGTAGCTCTATCCCCGACAGGACGGCTCTGCTCGGAGGCCCACGCTCCGAGCCGGCTCCCCCACGGCCGGCTCCGGTAGTACGCGTCGGACTCCTCCGCCGAAACGCGAGAGGCCCTTCCCTCTACCCGCACTTGCCGCTCCAGCTCGCCCCAATAGAAGACGAGCGCGCAGTACGGATTCTCCTCCAATTCCCGGCCCTTGCGACCCTCGTAGTTGGTGTAGAAGACGAAACCCCTCTCGTCAAAGCCCTTGAGGAGCACCACGCGGGCGGAGGGACGACCGTCGGACGTTGCGGTGGCGAGGGTGATGGCGTTCGGCTCGTGCAGGTTTGCGGCCAGAGCCTCGTCAAACCACTTGCCAAACTGTTCTACCGGGCCGGGATGCGCTTCCGACTCCTTGAGCCCGGCTCGGGTGTACTCCTCGCGGAGGTCGGCGACGTCCAAACCAGGGCCGGACGCCGGCTGTGAGTCAGGGGGTTGGGG
>JAUJNO010000008.1:211520-217718 GCA_030448125.1 Rubrobacteraceae bacterium
CCTCCCCCAAACCTCAGTACCAGGAACCTCCAAAGCCCTACCAGCCCCAGGTGCCGGGACCGCCCTTGAAAGGACCGACGATCTCCGAGGTGACCCAGCCACCGTAGAAGTCTCCCTTCTGCGCCTCGACCTTCTCTCCATCCACCCAACACGCGTCCATCAGCGACGGATAAAAGGCTACGTAATCCTTCAGGCCGGCGTACGCCGGCACCGGGTCCGGGTAGAACCAGGCAGCCCGGACCTCCCTCCGCTCGTCGGTTTCGACGTCGTAGTAGCGTGCGGCTCCCTTCCATTCGCAGAAGGAAGCACCCTCCGCAAGCTTCAGGTGCTCCATCCGAATGTCCTCCGGCGGGATGTAGTAGACCGGCGGATGGCTCGTCTCCAAGACCCGCTTGGCACGCCTCGTGTACGCGAGCGTCACCCCGCCGAAGACAACCTTGATGCGCCTGTCCGAATCCTCCAGAAGCGGCGGGCGCGGGTAATCCCAGACCGATTCTTGACCCGAACCAGGTTCTACGCGCTGTCGACCCATCTATAGAACCTCCTCGATGCTTACCAGGGATTATACGAAGACCGGCGGCGAGCCACTATCCGCCTTCGCGGCGGTACGTGACCAAGCGTCAATGACCTTCTTCTCGCATACCCGGCGTCCTGGAAAGTTCGGACCCCCTCGAAACTCCGACGCCGCCACAGCGCACGCCGCCCACGACGCCGAGCAGGAGCTCGCGCAAAGCACCGGTGATCCTCTCGCCTTCATACCCGGCTCGTGAGGCTGGAAAAGATAGAGGTCTATGTGCAGCGGCGCGAGTTCGGCCTTTGCTAACCGGATGCGGCGAGGTCCTCGACGAGTCTGGGACAGGCGCGCCGGACGGCCTCGACGATCTCTCGAGCACCAGGCGATCCAGGATCTTCCGTGAAAGCGAGCAGGTCCAGGGGTCCGTAGATCTGGACCCCGGTGAGCCGGGCGATGACGCGGGGGTTGGTATGTTCGGCGAGGTCAGGAACCTTTCGGCGCATGTTGAGCAGAATACCCACAATGTCTAGTCCGTGGGCGCGGGCGTACTCGACGGTGAGCACGCTCCCGTTTATGGCCCCGAGCCCGGTCGGGCTGACTACAAGCAGCGGGAGGTCGAGGGCGCCGGCGAGGCCGGCCATGTTCAGATCCTCGTTGAACGGCACGGCGAGACCGCCGGCTCCCTCGACTATGAGGAACTCGTGCCGGCTCTGGAGCTCGGCGTAGGCGGAGAGGACGGCTTCGGAGGAGATCGTGCGCCCCTCCAGCTCCGCGGCGACTGCCGGGGCAAGCGGTTCGCGCAGCCGGTAGGGAACGACGAGGTCCGGGGGATCTTCGACCCCCGCGGCGGCAACGAGCCGGGCCGCATCCTCCGAGTAGAGGGGTGTTCCCGGGTCCTCTACGCCGGTCTCGGCGGGCTTCATCACTCCTACGTCTATGCCTCGCTCTCTGAGGAGGGCAACGAGCGCGGCCCCGACAAAGGTCTTGCCAACACCTGTATCGGTGCCGGTTATGAAGATACCCCTCAAGGGCTTCCCCGCCGCACCTCCCGGAAGGCCTGGAGCGCCCGGCTGATATCGGAATGTGTGTGGGTAGCCATCGCGGTCACGCGCAGCCTGCTCGTACCACGGGGGACGGTCGGCGGGCGGATCGCCGGGGCGAGCACGCCCCGATCCTCGAGCGCTTTGGAGAGGGCGACCGCTGTTGCGGGCTCGCCGACCATGACGGGGAGTATGGGCGTGGGGCCGCCCGGTACCGCGTAGCCCAAAGAGAGCAGCCCCTCGCGGAGGCGTTCGGCGTTTGCGCGCAGCCTCTCGCGACGGTGGGGCTCGGTCTGGACGATCTCGAGAGCTTTGAGGGCGGTCGCCGTGGTCGCCGGGGATGGAGCGGTCGAGAATACGAAGGGACGGGCCTTGTGGCGGAGGTAATCTACGAGGTCAGCCGGTCCCGCGACGAAACCGCCCTCGCCCCCGAAGGCCTTCGAGAGGGTGCCGAGCCGGATGAGGCGGGGAGAGTCCACGCCGTAGTAGTCGGCGGTGCCGGCGCCGCGCGGCCCGATCACGCCGCTCGCGTGCGCGTCGTCGACCAGGACCCAGGCGTCATAGACTTCCGCAAGCTTGAGAATCTCTGGCAACGGAGCGAGGTCGCCGTCCATCGAGAAGACCCCGTCCGTGACGATGAGCCGTCTTCTACCCGGGTTTCGGTCATCTTTGCGGACGAGCCTGCTCTCGAGGTCGGCGGCGTCGGCGTGGGCGTAGATCTCCACCCGGGCCTTCGAGAGCCGGGAACCGTCGATGATCGAGGCGTGGTTGAGGCGGTCGGTGTAGACGACGTCTTCGGGTCCCACGAGCGCGGTGATCGTGCCGAGGTTGGCGGCGAACCCGCTACCGAAGAGGAGAGCGGCCTCGGTCCCTTTGAAGGAGGCAAGCTCCTCTTCGAGCCGGACGTGCAACTTCATGGTCCCCGAGACGAGCCTGGAGGCCCCGGAACCCGTCCCGTAGTGCAGAGTTGCCTCCGAAGCGGCCCGGATCACGGCCTCGTCCGCGGTGAGCCCGAGGTAGTTGTTGGACGCGAAACACAGAAGCTCCCACCCGTCCTTGACGACCACCCGGTCTGCTCGACCCTCGAAGACGCGCGGCGCCCGGTAGAGGTCGGCTGCCTTGAGCGTCTCCAGCTCCGAAGAGAGCGCGCCGAAGATCTCCCCGGCGTCCGGCGACGCCGGGCGCCGCGGTTCGTGCGAGACGTTCACGCGGGGGAGCCGGGGCGCTCGTAGGTGCCGGTGAGGACCTTCTCGGAGAGGGTGGAGATCTCCTCCGTCGCCTCCCACAGAGATGCGGTTAATATGTCGAGCATCTCAGAGAGTTCCTCGAGGGTGCTCCCGAGCGGCGGCATGCAGATGACCACGCTCCCCAAAGGTCGTACGAGCAGGCCCTTCTCCCGCGCCCGGTTGCAAATCCGCCACCCGGCCTGCGCCTCCCAGGGGTAGGTGGCCTTCGTCTCCTTGTCCGCGACCAGCTCTATCCCGAGAACCATCCCCTTGTAGCGCACATCCCCGACGTAGGGGTGCTCGCGCATCGCCTCGGCTCGCGAGGAGATCAGACGCTCCTTCCCGGCGAGGCCCTCGATGAGCTTCGTCTCCCGCATGAGCTTCAGGTTGCCTAGAGCCGCGGCGCAGCAGAGCTGGTTGCCGGTGTAGGAGTGGCCGTGGAAGAAGGTCTTCTTCTCGGCGTGGCTCCCCAGGAAGGCCTCGTAGACCTCATCGGTCGTCAGGGTCGCCGCCAGGGGGAGATACCCTCCGGTGAGCCCCTTGCCAATCGCTATCAGGTCCGGCGTCACCCCCTCGTGCTCGCAGGCGAACATCCGCCCGGTGCGTCCGAAGCCGGTCGCCACTTCATCCGCTATTAGCAGTACGTCGTGCTCCCGGCAAAGTTCCGAGAGCCCCTTCAAGAAGCCCTCTGGGGCGACCACTATGCCGGCCACGCCCTGCATCATCGCCTCCACGATGACCGCCGCGACCTCACCGGGATGCTCGTCGAATAGCTTCTCGACGGCGTTGAGAGAGGCTCGCACCGTCCCTTGCGGACCCTTCCCCGAGCGGTAGAGGTTAGGGAACGGCGCCCTAAGAGCCGAGGGGAGCATGGCCTTGAAGGGCCAGTGGAAGGTCTCGACCGGGGCCGCGGCAACCGCACCTAGAGTATCCCCGTGGTAACCGTCCTCGAAGGAGAGGATGCGATGCCTTTTGGTCTCCTTACCTTCCAGATTCGCCCAGTACTGGAGCGCCATCTTTATGGCCGCTTCGACCGCCTCGGATCCGGAGTCGGAGTAGAAGACTCTGGTCAGACCTTCTGGGACGAGCTTCACGAGCTCTTCGGCAAGCAGGATAGAGGGTTCGTTCGCCTGGCCCAAGAGGGTCGAGTGGGCCACTTTGCCGAGTTGCTCCACTATGGCGGCGTCTATCTCGGGGACGCGGTGGCCGTGCACGTTCAGCCAGATCGAGGAGGTCCCATCGTAGTACCAGCGCCCCTTCGCGTCTTTGAGCCTGCGCCCATCGCCCTCCACGACGACGAGGGGATCCTTCTCGTTGTACTCGGCCATCTGGGTGTAGGGGTGCCAGACGTGGTCCCTGTCCAGCCGGGCTAGAGCGTCGTGGTCCTTATGCACGCGCTGACCCTCCCGCTACCCGGAGTAGCCTTTGAGGGTCACGCTGCCGGCGCGCTCGCGTGGGAGGGTCCGCTCCCCGGCCGACTCGACGACGAGCCCGAGGTCGGAGATCATCTCCAGGTCCTTCTGCGCCGCCTGCCCCTCGGTCGTCAGGTAATCGCCGACGAAGATCGCGTTCGCCAGAAGGAGCCCGAGCGGCTGCAGGCTCCTCAAATGCACCTCCCGCCCCCCCGCGATTCTCACCTCGACGTCCGGGAAGACGAGCCTGAAGAGCGCGAGGATCTTGAGGCATCTCTGCGGTGTCAGCTCCGTCTTGCCCGAGAGCGGCGTGCCGGGGATGGGGATGAGGAAGTTGATCGGCACGGAGTCCGGACGTAGCTCCTTCAAGGCGAAGGCCACGTCCACTACGTCGTCGTCGGTCTCGCCCATCCCGAAGAGCGCCCCCGAGCACGGACTGAGTCCGGAGCTCTTGGCCTCGTTCACGGTCCGGCCGCGGTCCTCGTAGGTGTGGGTAGAGCAGATCTCGCCGTAGAACCTCTCGCTGGCGTTGAGGTTGTGGTTGTAGGCGTGGACGCCCGCCTCTTTGAGCTCCCCGGCCTGGCCGTCCTTGAGCAGCCCCAGGCAAGCGCAGATCTCCAGCTCCGGGTAGCGCCTCCGCACCTCCCTCACCGTCTCCGTGAAGCGTCCGACCTCCCCGTTGGTCGGCCCCCGGCCGCTCGCGACGAGGCACAGACGCTTCGCCCCGGCCTCCCGCGCCTTCGCCGCGCGCTCGAGGACCTCATCCGTCCCGAGGTAGGGGTACTTCTGGATCCCGGCGGTCGAGATCTTTGACTGCGAGCAGTAGTTGCAGTCCTCTGGGCAGAGCCCGCTCTTTATATTGACCAAAGCATTGAGCTTCACCCGGGCGCCGAAGAACTCGCGGCGCACCCGCGAGACCGCCCCGACCAGCTCCGCGACGCGCTCCTCCGGGTAGGAGAGCACCCACAGCGCCTGCTCCCGCGAGAGCGGACGGACCTCCAAAGCCTGCTCTACCACCTCTAAAAGCGCACCCTCCACGTCTCTGATC
This sequence comes from Rubrobacteraceae bacterium, assembly GCA_030448125.1. GTDB lineage: Bacteria > Actinomycetota > Rubrobacteria > Rubrobacterales > Rubrobacteraceae > Rubrobacter_F. The sequence goes on from JAUJNO010000008.1 coordinate 216,761, forward strand.
CTTCCCTTTTGGCAACCGGCCATTCCGAACGAACGGATACTCTAGCACCGTTCACCGGGCCACGGTAGCCCGCCCGCGTCCGTGGTTCAAACGTTTCGGGCTCGGGCGTCCTGGATCGCTGCCGCACCTCCGACGGTCAAGCTCTTCTCGGAAGCTGCTCTACTCCAGCTCGGCGAGGTCCTGGCCCGCGTCCACGGCGTCCTCGTTCTCTACGAGGAACTTCGAGACGGTGTCGTCTTCCTCGGCCTTGACCTCGTGGAAGGACTTCATCACCTCTATGAGCCCGACGGTGTCACCGGCCGAGACTAGCTGGCTGCTCCCAGCAGAAACTCGACGGCGGAGTCGAGGTCTTCGAAGAGGTGGTCGGGACCGGCGGCGCGCAGGGCTTCTCTGGTGAAGGCGCCCCAGCTGACGGCGACGCTTGCTATTCCGGCGGCGCGGGCGGCGGCGACGTCGAAGGGGGCGTCGCCGACGTAAGCGGCTCTCTCGGGGGGGACGTCGCCGAGTAATTCGAGACCCTTGAGGAGTGGGGCCGGGCGGGGTTTGTGCTCCGTAGTGTCCTCCATAGTCACGAAGACGTCGAACGCGTCTCTCAGATCGGGGAAGGAGTCCAGAGCCATCTCGACGCTTACGCGGCGTTTGGAGGTGACGACAGCCAGGCGCAAGTCGGCGTCGCGCAGGCGGGCGAGGGAGGCTGCGACGTTCGGGAACTCCTCGATCAGGTCCTCGTGAAGCTCCTCGTTGTAGTGGAGGTAGGTCTCCAGAAGCTCTTCGGCCTTTTCGGGTTGGGCGTCGGCCAGGAGCTCCATCTGACGCGGCAGGGGCTGGCCGACGTTCGCCATGAGGGTCTCCCGGTTCAAGGTCCGCCCCAGAACCTCGACGGCCGTGCGGCGCATGGATTCGTAGATCAACTCGGTCGTGTCGACGATGGTACCGTCGAAGTCGAAGAGGACGGCCT
>JAUJNO010000009.1:0-3447 GCA_030448125.1 Rubrobacteraceae bacterium
CCTCCAGCAGCTTCCCGAGGGTGTGCTCGACGATGTAGTCAACGATGTAGGTCGGCGTGTAGTAGACGCCGCCCGCCTTCCTGACCTCCGGTTTCTCTTCGACCACGGCCTCGCGCCCGCCTTCCGAGAGCCGGATCACCTTCCCGAGGAACTGCTCGTAGACCTGCCCGAGCACGTCCACCGGCAGCACGCTGAACTCGTAGGGGCTCTCGGGGTAGTACAGACCTCGCATGATCCCTTTGAGCACCTCGTCATCTACTTCAAGCGTCGGGGTCAAGTCGTCGGGCTCCTCTTCGCGGCCCCGCTCGTGTCGGAAGTGGAAGAGACCCGAGTTGTAGCGGTCGTCGGCCTGCCGGAAGAGCTCGCGGAGCCGTCCGTAGACGTCCTTGCCGTTAAGGAGAGACATGAGGCGCCCGTAGTCCTCGATGCCCCGGTCCTCGGCCATGCGGAGAAAGATGATCCGGTCTATCGTCATCTGGACGGCGTAGTTGAGCTGGCGCCCGTTCAGCCCTGGGTTGCGTAGCGCGAAATCACGGGCCAGAGCACCACGCCAGCCCTCGATCTCTCGCAGAAACGCCGCGTCGACCGTCTCTTTTCCACGCCTCCGCCGATTGGCCTCCGCGTACTTCTCCAGGGAGCCGCCCAGCACCGCCTCCCGCGAGAAGACCGAGGAGATCCTCTCCCAGACCTCGGGCTCGACGTAGCGGTCGTAGGTGAAGAACTCCAGCCGCGCCGTCGAAGCGGCGTCTCCCTTGTCCGGCTCGAACCGGCAGTCGTAGACGGCGAACTCCTCGAAGTCCGTGAGGATAGAGAGCGGAAGCCGGGCCGACCACGCGTAGCGCCTCAACTGAACCGCCGGGGCCACGTCCCCCGCTATGTCTACCGAGGGCTTCTTCGCCTCGAGAAAGAACCTCCGTGCTCCCCCGGCGTAGAAGCCGTAGTCTGGGGCCTTCGTGCCGCCCCCGACCTTCACCCGGTCCTCGTGGACGACGTCCCGATACGCCTCCGGCCGCCCCTGCCGGTTGTGAACGTCCCAACCCAGCAGTCCCATCAGCGGGTCTATAAAGTCGACCCGGACCTGGGTCTCGTTGAACCTGCCGGACCTGTACTCTTCGCGGTTGCGGTCGAACCGCTCCACAAGTCTATAGACTTCGCCGGGAACGCTCATCTCCCCCTTTTCTTCCTGCATTCCTCCACCCAGGCTATTGTAGCCCGCTTGATAGAAAGGGTAGCGTGGAGAGCATCTTTCAAGCTCGCTCGGCCCACGAGTCACGAGCCTCGTCGGTAACAAAGGAAGAACAACCGGTGACTGTAGAGATTGGCGCCGTCGCTCCTGACCCGCTGTCCGCACAGGAGGGTCTTTCGAGTCCTGGTAGCGTTGCTAGACGGCTGGCGGCCGGCTCCAGGCTCATGGTGTTCGAAGAGAGCGGACACGCCTCCTTCCAAAGTAGCCCGAGAGGTTTGAGTGCAGGTCGCCAACTTCGCCGGCTGAAGAGAGTACCGCGAAATCCACCTCGAACAGTTGCTCCGGCTACCGCTAGAACGGTCCTGGTATAGGGACCGCCTCTGCGTTCGGGTACTGGAGGTCTCCACCCGGATACTGGTCGGCCCCTATGCCGTCGCCGATGTCGCTGCCCGGAATTTCGGGCTGGTATGCGAGGGGACCGGCGCTGACTATGAGGTCCACCGGTGTGTCCTGCTCCGCCTCGGCGCCGGCCAGGGGACCTTGCGTGACTACCCTGCCCGGAGGGAACTCGTAGGTCGGTATCTCGTTCCAGGCGCCGAGCTTCAGGCCCGCTCCGGTAAGCTCGTCCTCCGCTTCAGGGAGGGTCATGCCGATGAGGTCCGGTACCTCGGCGATCCGCGGGGTTGGCGGGACTTCTTCGGCGACCTCGGGGGCGCTGCTCTGGGATTCCTCCTCCACGCTCTGCTCGTCGGGCGTCGTCGGCTGCTCCAACGCCCTCTCGCCGATGGCCGGCACACCCAACGCCAGGACGGTACTCGCCAGCAGTCCCAGCACGAGCGCCAGTACCACGCGTCTGCGCCGCCGGCCCAGCGCGCCGAACTTCTCGTGGCGGCCCGAAACGTCGAGAAGCTCCGGTGGTCCCGGGAAGATCCTGGTCGTCGCGTCGTCTTCGAGCGTCCCGGCAGCGGGTTCATCCGAGGCTACCCCGGCAGCCGGCTCGTCCAGGATCACCCCGGTAGTAGAGGTACTCTTGCCCGCCCGGGCGACGGAGCCTTGCGTGCTCCGAACTCTCTCTCCGTTCTCTCTCGCCTCGCGGAGCCTCTCGGGCTGTTCGAAAAGGTTCTTCTCTTCGTAGGCTTCTTCTCGATTGCCGAGAGTGACCCTTGAGGACCAGGGGCTGGTGGAGAGAAGATCCTCCACCTTCTTCGTCAGGTTGGAGACCGACGAGATCAGCAGATCCTGCTTCTCCAGGATGGCTTGCAGAGCCTCCTCTTCTTGGGAGGAAGATATAACAACCTCCTCCGGTCTCAGGTCCCCCTGCAAGCTCTCCAGCGCCCCGGAGAGCCGGTCCAACCGCTCCGTCAACTCCTCGGCGTCGAGGTCGTTCCCTTCCCGCAGCCGCCTCCGGACCGATGCGGTGCCCAACCCCTCCCTGTGCAGCTCCCGGGCCTCCTTGATCCGGTCGAAAGACTCTTCCGGAATGGAGATCTTCCCCGCACGCCGCAGGTGAGGTATAGAGTACTCCCTCAAGTACCGGTAGAGGGTGGGACGAGGGATGTCCAGCAGATCACTGACCTCATCGACCGTGTAAATCAAGCCCCCTCCTGCTTATCACACAAAATTAACAAATCTTAACTTCGTCGAAGAGTATCTTACCATATCATCTCGTCATTCTCATGCCATGATAAGTAGCGTTCCTTTTGGCTCATCCAGGCGGTTTTCTCTCTGTTATCGTGGCGATTACCGTCGCGGGATAACGAGGCGCGTTCTCACCGGATAGTCATGGCGAGACAAAGCTCGAAACGCTCTTGAAGGCTGGAGCAGAACTTCCAATACTTACCGCCGGTTCACACCTTGATTGTTAACTCGAAGGTAAAAGTGACGGAGGGGGATCCGTGTTACCTAGCTCCAGGCTTGCGCAACTGCTATGGGTCGTGTTGTTGATGTGCGGTTTCTTCGTGGTCGGTAGCGACCGCGCCGAGGCCGAGGAGGCATTGGCTTCCTGGTACGGTCCCGGTTTCGACGGGCTGACGACGGCGAGTGGCGAGACCTTCGACGCGAACGGTCTCTCGACGGCCCATCAGACGCTGCCGATGGGGACGGAGTTGATAGTGAGCTACGGCGGGAAATCGGTACCGGTGACGGTCAACGACCGGGGGCCTTTTACGGGGAATCGCGAGCTGGATCTCTCGCAGGGAGCGGCGGAGGCGCTGGGGCTGATCGGACCCGGCGTAGACTACGTAGAGGTCAACTGCGCAAAC
>JAUJNO010000009.1:3547-13337 GCA_030448125.1 Rubrobacteraceae bacterium
TCCAAGAGGTGGCTCCGGCGCCTCCGAGTGATACCTTCCTACAAGACGTGACCACCGTTGAAGATGGCGCTACCGTTCAGGACGGGGCCGGCGGCGGGTCTCACGTGGTCCAACCGGGTGAAACCTTGCAGGGCATCGCGGCTGAGTTAGGGACCTCCGCCGACCACCTGATCGCGAGCAACGGCATAACCAATCCAAACCTCATCTACGCCGGCCAGACGCTCTTCTACTGAGAGGTCCGGAGCACCGGGTCAACGACTGGGACTGCCTGGACCCCGCGCGGTAAGGAGCATGAGGTGCCCATAGCTTACAGAGCCGCCCGGGTTGTCGACGGGGTCTCCGAACGGGCTATCGAGGACGGCGTGGTCGTCGTCGATGGAGGCAGGGTCTCCACGGTCGCACCGGCCGTGGGCCCTTCGCCCGGCCTGGTGGACACCCACGTCCACCTCGTCTGAAACGCCGCCAGGCTGCTGGGAATCGGCGACGAGGCGGGGAGGTTGGAGCCAGGGAAAGCCGCCGACCTCGTGGCGGCGACCGGCGATCCCCTGGAAGACATCGGGGCTCCGCGCTAAGAGGTGCGGCTGGTGCTGCGCGGCGAGGTCGAGGTTAGCTCGTCGAACGGGGCGTAAGCCCTTCAGGGGGCCCGCAGCTCGCGCCAGATGGCGGGGAGGATCTTCGCCGGGTAGCGCCAGCATATAAAGGATGCGCCGTGCTCGCGGAGGCGGTAGCGGATGGGAACCTCTTCGAAGGTGAAACCCTTGCGCAGCAGGTCGAGGGTGAGCACCTGGGCGTAGTTGTAGTCGTGGATGATCTCGGCCGCCGCGGCGGCTTCCCGCGAGAAGGCTCGCATCCCCGTCTGCCCGTCGGTCATGCGACGCCGCGTGAGGAGCGCGAGTAAGAGGGTGAAAGCGTGGTTGCCGATCCGGCGGTAGAGCCTCATCCCTCGCACTTCACGACCTCCACCCTTATACCGGCTCCCGAGCACGTAGTCCGCCCGCCCGGCTAGGACCGGCTCCACGAGGCGCGGTATGTCCTCCGGGTAATATTCGAGGTCCGCGTCGAGGTAAGCCACGGCGTCGGCGCCGCGCCCGACGGCGGTCCGCAAGCCCGTACGGACGGCGGCTCCGAGGCCCTTGTTCTCGTAGTGCCGGACCACGACGGCTCCACACTCACACGCTATCCCCGCGGTCCGATCGGTCGAGCCGTCATCTACCACTACCGCCCGCAGCTCGCAGCCGGGGACCCGTACGCTGCCGATACGATCCAGCAGCTCTCCGATGGTGCCCTCCTCGTCCTTCGCGGGGACGACGACCGCGAGGTGCTTCACGAGCGGTCCCGGTCGAGGGCTTCCGTGAGTACGCGGCCCGTGGAGCCTCCAGGTGGTTCGAGTCCGAGGAGGTAGCTAATGGTCGGGGCGAGGTCGAGGATGGAGCGGGGTCCGCTCTCTACCCGTCCCTTCGCGATTCCACTGCCCCACATCGCGAAGGGGACGAAACGTTCGCCCTCGGAGAGGTGGCCGTGGGCGCCGATGCCGCGGCCCTGACCGTGGTCGGCCATGAGGATCACGGCGGCGTCGCGCAGGTAGCCGCGCTCCTCGCACCACCCCATGAACCCCTCGATGAGCCCGTCGGTGATCTCGATGCGCTCGACGTACTCGGGGTAGTAGGTGCCCCTCGTGTGGCCGTTCTGGTCCACCGCGAGGAGTTGGAGCACGAGCAGGTCCGGGTCGTGCTCCTCGAGCTCGCGCCTGGCGGCGGCGATGAGGTTCTGGTCGATCTTGTCGTTGTGCGCGACGCTCGTCACGCTGGCTACGTCGTCCCCGAAGGCGTCGATAAGGTGCGCGATGCCGACGAGTCTTCCTACCTTCCCATGCCGTCGCAGAACGTCGAAGACGCTCTCGACCCGCAAGCCTAGCTTGAGGACGAGGTTCGAGGCTATACCGTGCCTCTCGGGCGCCGCCCCGGTGAGCATGGAGGAGAAGCAGACTACCGTGCGCGCCGGGTACGCGGTCTCGACGCTCTCGTAGACCGTTCCAGAGGCCATCATCTTCTCCAGGTAGGGCTTCTCAGCCTCGCGGAACCGATCCAGCCGGCAACCGTCTATGACGACGACTATGACGCGCCTGGCGAGCGGCCCGCTACGGTTCGTTTCCCGTGTGGGCTCCGTCTGGTAGACGGGCTTCCAGTCGAAGAATTTCTTGTGAATAGCGTAGCTCGCTATGCCCAGCGCGGCGGTGAAGAGGAGGACGAGCGAGACCCTTCCTACGTTCAGGGGCTCCTGGATCAGGTACTCCAGAGTAAAGAGCGCGAGCAGGGCTTTGGGCGCCTGCTCCTGGAAGTTCCCGCTGGTCGAGTCCGGGTTCTCGAGCACGAGCCTCCAGAACCTTAAGAAGTTAGTCTTTGGCGCCCCGGTCCGCAGGTGATAGTAGATCGTGCCCCAGAAGAAGACGGTGAAGAAAACGTAGAGCCCGAGGGCGAGGATGAGCGCCCCAACGTCCGCGAACCGGAAGACGAGCACGAAGACCGCTAGGAATCCCCACAGGGCCCACCGCAACCTCAGGGGAAAGTCGTAGTAGACGAAGAGCGCCACGAGCGGCGCGGCGACGAGGAGGACCGGTAGCGCCCGCCCCCAGAACTCCCCGCTCCCGAGCTCCAACGCGTGCAGAAGGAAAAAGATGCCGAGCACGAAGACAGGATGGAAGGACTTGCCCTCGTTCAGGACGTTCCAGCACCGGGCCGCGACTATCTCAAACTTCGACGCCGGCTTCATCAGGCTTCCTCTCCTTTCGGACAGCCGCCAGCCCCTCCACGAGCGCGAAGGGAGCAGCAGCGAGAGCGTACAAAAACTTTACGGCGTGGGTAGCCACGGCTGCGGCGAAGGCGGACTCCGCCGGCACCCCGAAGACGAGCAGGACGGCGACCATCCCGGCCTCGTAGGTCCCGAGGCTCCCGGGAGCGAGCGGGACAGCCGCGACGAGAACCGCGAAGCAGGTCGCGGCGACGACCTCCGCGGGAGAGAGCCCCAGGCCGAGCCCCCGCCCCACGACGAGCAGGATGCCGGCCTCGAGCACCCACGCCGGGGCCGCGAACGCGAACGACCGGAGGAGGTTCGCTCGCGTGGTCTCTCGCAACGCCTCCCGCGCGCGACCCACGTACCGCCCGACGATGCCCAAACGGACGCCAGAGAAGGCGGGAGGCCTCAGGCGGGCCAGCAGAGAGAGCGAGATCGCCACCCCGGCGACGGCCAGGATGGGGAGCGAGATCTCTCCCCATCCGCCGGAACCGGCTAGAGCCCAGGACGCAACGAGCACCGCGAGCAGTCCATTGAGGTCCACGAGTCTGCTTAGAACGACGCTCGTCACGGCCTCCGCGGCGGGCGTCCCCCACCGCGAAAGGGCGTACATGCGGGCCAGGTCCCCGGCCTTCGCCGGGGCGGCATGGTTTAGGAAGAGGGCGCCCATGAGAAGGGTAAAGAGCTTGCCGGGTGGAACCCGCGCCCCGATCAGCGGACGCCAGGATGCTGCCCGCAGGACGAACGCCCCGGTGTAGGCCAGAAGGGCGAGCGCCACCTCGAGGGGATGCCCGGTCGCGTAACTCGCGGCCAGGCGGAGGTCCACCGGCGCCAGTACCAGGGCAAGCACGAGGAGCACGGCCATCCCGCCGGAGACGAGTGCGAGCCGGGCCCTCAAGTCTGCTCCAGCTCGTATATGCGGAACCCCTGGCGCTCCTCGTACGTGTCGCGGGGGACGCTCTTGAACCCGTCTTCGAGCCGCGGGAAGCTCACCTCTTCGCTACCCACCTCTCGCAGCCGCAGCCCCTGGAAGACGGGCTTCTGTTTCTCTTCGACCGTCACGTAGACAGCGTCTTCGAGAAGCCCGGCCTCCCGGAGATCTGGCATCTCCTGGCGGAATTGATCCCGTTCGTAAGCGAGCACCGGCCGCCCGTAGAGGTAATCCAGGGTGGCGGCGTAATCGTCGCCGGGCAGCTCGACGTACACTACCCGGGAGTCGGGCACCGCCTCCTCCAGCCTCTCGATCCCCTCGACCGCTCCCGCGAGCTCCCGCACGCCGTAGACCGGCCACGCCACGTACGCGGTCCAGGCGAACGCGGAGATAGCCAGAGCCGCGGCGCAGGAAGCTCCTATCCGTTCGTTCCAGGCTCTGCCCAGCACCCGTCCCGCTTCTACGATCGCGTATCCGGCGAGGAGGCCGAGGCCGGGGAACACTACGGGTACGAACCGCCGGGTGGCCCAGGGCAGGTCCGGCGCCACGTTCGGCAGCGCGACGTACAGGACCCCAAACGCCAGGACCGCCCCGAGAAAGAGGGCCCGCGCCGCGTCCAGCCGATGCGCGGCCAGGGCAAACCCCGCCATCCCCAGGACGGCCACGGCGGGGGTAAGGAACCACACCATCCGGACTGCGACCTGGCGGTCGTAGGCGTCGAACTCCGCCATAGGACCCGCCTCGCCCCCCCAGTACTCCGGCAGGCCCTCCCAGGGATCCGGCAGGACGAAGTAAGCCCACAGGGAGGCCCCCAGAAGGGCCAGCGCCGCGAGAAGAGCGGCTCTGCGCCCATAGAGAGTCAGCAGACGTTCGTATCCCCCGCTCCACGACCGGCGCAGTACCAGTACGGTGGACGCCACGAAGAACGCTCCCGCCAGCAGGTACGGGGAGAGTTGTAGGAAGTTATCCGGGATGTGGAGATCGTGGATGAGGCTCAGGTAGCGCTCCCCGACGGTGCCCGCGTAGAGCAGCGCCGCCCCGCTCGCGAGGAGCAGCGGGGCACAGAGGTAGGCCCACCTCCGGGGCGAGTGCCCGAGCAGGAGGTCGTGCCAGATCAGGGCCGGGACCACGAGCGCGGCCAGAAAGGCGTCCACCCTGACCAGCATCGCGCCGCCGAGCAGGGCGCCGGCCAGCACGCCCGTCCCCACTCCCCCACCCCGAACGAAACGGGCGGCACACCACAGACCGGCCAGGACGAAGAACTGGGTCATGACTTCGCTCGAAGGGTAGCGCGACCACCAGACCTGGGTGTAGCTGACCGCCAGCAGCGCCGCCCCCACGAGCCCGGCCCACCGTCCGAAGAGCTCTACGCCCAATACGAACGCCATCCCAACCGCCAGGGCCCCGAAGATCGGCACCACGTAGAGCTCGCCCCAGGCTCCGCCAACGAGGTTCCCGAGGCCGAGCCAGACGAAGGGTCCGGGGAAGAACTGCGGCACGACGAGGTCGCCGCCGTGGATGAAGAAGCCGGGATGCTTGGCCCCGTACTCGAACTCGTGGAAGGACGCGACCGCGCCGACCAGGGGGTCCCGAGTGAGGAGCTCCCCGGTCCGGGCCAGCTTCGCGGCCGCCACCGTGTAGACGCCCGGGTCGCGGTCCTTGAGCACGTACTCCGCCGGGTGGGCGTAGAGAGCGAACGCCCCCGCCACGAGCCCCAGAGCCCCGAGGTCCCACCACCCGAAACGTGCCCTCGCCCCTCCCCTTCGGGAGAAGGCCCACGCGACCACCGCGCACGCGCCAAAGACGCCGAGAATAACGGAAGCCTCGAACCACCCTAGAAGGGCCAGCGCCACGAGGACGGGCGTGGAGACGGCGGCGGCGCAGGCGACGCGCAGCAACGCCAACTCCGCCCCCCCGTCCCCCTTGCTGGCGAGGGACGCGCCTAGAAAATGGCCCGGCAGGTACACAAAGATCGGGATGAGGACCGCCTCGATCACGCCCGCATCTTCAAGCGATGCTCGGCACCTTGTGAGGAGTGCCCTCCGCGAGCACCCAGCGGACCTGCGCCTCCACGCCTTCTTCGAGGGAGACCCGCGGCCTACAACCCAGCTCCCGCGCCGCCCGTCCGAGGTCCGCCCAGGTGGAACGCACGTCCCCGGGGACGGTCGGGGTGTACCGGATCTCCACCCGCTCGCCCATGACCTCCCCGACAAGCTCCACGAGTTCCCCGACCGTCGTCCGCGCCCCACCCCCGACGTTGTAGACGCGGCCCGCGCCCTCGACTTTCGCCTCCAGCGCGGCCACGGTGGCGTCCACGACATCTGAGACGTAGGTCATCTCTCGGCTTTGGGCACCATCCCCGAAAACTTCGACGGGCTCCCCGCGGGCGGCGAGAGAGATGAACCGCGAGAGGGCCATCTCCGGCCGCTGCCGCGGCCCGCGTAAAGTAGCGCAAGATCGTCGCCGGCACCGCCCGCTCCCTCTCACAGCTCCTCGGCGGCGAGCTTCGAGAGGCCGTAAGGGGAGGCGGGCCTTCGCGTCGTCCTCGGCCAAGGTCCCCCGTTGTCCGGGCCGTAGACCGAGGACGACGAGGCGAATACGAACTGCTCCACCCGGGAGGCGGCCTCCAGGAGGCGCTGCGTGGTATGCACGTTCCGCTCCAGGTAAGTCGAGAACCTCTCGCCCCAGCTATCGCGAACCCCCGGCTCCCCCGCCAGATGCGCCACCTTGTCCACGTCGCCGATTATCTCATCCAGGTCCAAGCGCAAGAGGTCACCTTCGAGAAACCGAAAACTCCCGTAGGAGAACGCCCGGTTCAGGTTCTGCTGCTTCGTGTCCCGGGAATAGTAGTCCGTAAAGCAGTCCAACCCCACAACCGCGTGCCCCTCTTCCAGCAGGCGATCCACGAGATGTGAACCTATAAACCCCGCCGCCCCAGTAACCAATATCCTGCTCACCTAGCTCTCCTTCTTCGCAGGACCAAGGCGGGGGTGAGGCTCCAGAGCCCACCCCCGACGTTCTGCTAGCGTACTAGCTACGCCGCCGCAGCACGACAACCCCAAGCGCGGCACCCGATATCAGGACCGCGACGGATACCAACGCCACGGGCGAGATGCCGCCCGAGTTCGGGAGCTTGCCGGATTTCTGATCCGGAGCTTTTTGGGCCGGGGCCTTCTGAGGCGGAGCTGCCTCGACGGCTGCCTCAGCGACTTCCTCGGCGGCCTCTTCAGCAGGGGTGTCCACCTCGGGAGTTTCGTCCGCAGCGCCAGGAGTCCCCTCGCCCGCCTCCTCGGCGGCCTCCTCCGCGGGGGTATCTACAGCAGGGGTCTCGTCTGCGGGAACCGGGGCGGGAGCCTGCGAAGCAGAGCCGCCCCCACTGGCAGAACCACCGCCGCTGGCCGAGCCGCCCTGAGCCAGAGCCGGAGCCGCAGCCAGCAGCATTACCGCTAGCATAGCCGCCATCACCAATACTTTCCTCAACCTCTTGTCTCCTTTCTCAGAGCTTCACAACGCCCTGAACGTTTGCTGATGATGACCACCTTATTTGATAATGATTGTCAATGTCAATTGATAATTAGCTACCGGAGGGGCTGAGATGATCCAGATCACATCAGGAGCCTTTCTTTGGGCCTTGAGGCGCTCGCGGTAATGTTTCGTAGAGTAGTCGTGCTCGACCGTGCTGAACCGGTTGAGTAAAGGCAGAGCCCCGAAGAGAATCGTCGAAACTCTTATCCTGGCCACACCGGGGAGAATCCGTACGAGCCGACAAGCCCGTCCGTCGCCGCCGCACACAGGGAACCTGTATAATCGAGGAAGCAACAAAAAGAACATCAAAAGACGAAGAAGGAGAAGTTGTGGACGAGAGTACGCAGACGCCCATGAAGGGGGCTGTCAGAGACGCGATAAGCGAGCAGATCAAGCACGAGTTCTACTCCGCTTATCTGTACCTTTCGATGGCGGGCTCCTTCGGAGTAGCCAACCTACCGGGGTTCGCTAGCTGGATGCGGAAACAGAGCGAGGAGGAGCGAGAGCACGCCATGAAGTTCTTTGACTTCTTGCTAGATCGCGGCGAGCACGTGCAGCTTCAGGCTATAGACCAGCCTCCCTACGCCTTCCGGTCACCGCTCGACACCTTTGAGCAAGCCCTGGAGCACGAAAAAGAGATAACTTCCCGCATTCACGGGCTCTACGATCTCTCCGTCCAGGAGAAGGATTACCCGGCTCAGGTCCTGCTGAACTGGTTTGTCGTAGAGCAGGTCGAAGAGGAGAAATCCGCTACCGAGATCGTCGAGAGACTAAGGATGGCCGGGGAGAACAGTACTGCCCTACTTCTGCTGGATAAGGAGATGGGCGAGCGGTAGAGCAGCTGGTTACTGCAGGGTAACCTCCTCGGTTACCGGAAGGACCAGACGCAAGTCGTCCCGGTATTGCCTCCGCTATGCTGGTTCTGCCTCTTACTTGCCGCTAACTAACCTCGCGCACTCCAGCAGAAGAGGTTGCCTCGCAAAGGCACGGTGGTTATGATGTCCTCTGCAAATGATTCTCATTGGTGGTGGATCGGTGGAAGACGGATAAACGGTAGATGGATTCAAGGCTTCCAGCAACGGTATTAGCTTCTTACAATTCGCGCAGCCGCGTAGTGCGCGACCGAGAGGGAGGTATTCACCTCTTCTGGGGGTCGTTGAGCATCAGGATGACTCAGAGTGAGTTTCTGGGCCTTGTCGGCCTTGTGACGGACGCTGCGGGGTGCCCTGCTCGATGCGGGGAGCTGGCTATGCGTTCTTGCGGACGGGCGGTCAGATGTCCGATGGGCCAGATCATGCTCTCCCACGGCAGCCTTACTTTGTGGTTTTCTCCCGAGGAGTTCGAAGAGTTCCGCCGGCTGGGTGTCACGGCCCGGCAACAACTGGCGGATGCCGCGCCTCTGCCCTCGCTAGGCGTACCCTGGAAGCCGCCGCGCCAAGAGTCGCAGACTCTCAATTAATCCTCGCCTACTCCGGGCAACAGCCTCGTTCTCATCGTCCCGTCACACCCCAACTCCGTCACGCCGTCCTCCAGGCGTACCCTGACGAAAGCCGCCAACCATCATCACCAGGATCCGGCCTACCAGACCCCTTTGATCTAGCTCACACCTGATGCCCCCGGTGCTTGACCCGCTTCCCAGCATAGAGTAACTTGAGCCGTGGTCACTGCAAATGATTCTCATTAATGGTGAATATCCGCCAGTAGAGGGTCGTGGAGCGAGACCATCGGCGGCTTTTGGACTACGTACGGGAGGAGAGATTTGGTTTTATCTTACAGGTTGCTCGTGGTCCTGGCGCTGTTCGTGGTCGGACCGTTCGCGGCCATAGGACGCGGGCGGGAGGCTTCGAAGTCTAAGGGAGAGCTGGGCGGAGGGTGCGCGTCGGGTGGAGGGCCCGCGTCGGGCAAAGAGGGTACGGCGGCTGGGGACGCCTCGGGGAGGTTCGGGGGAGTCATGGCCTCCTACGAAGTGGCGCAGTCGGAGATAGACGAGGAGGGAGGCAAGCAGGAGGTCGGCGAGCACCGGGTGGGTTACATCGTGGAGCCCGCCGAGGGCTGGTGGGAAGGCGCCCCGGAGAACCTCGCGTGGCGCGAGCCGACCGCCGGGGAGACCAACCACATAGAGATACTGCCTTTCGAGGCGGAGACCGGGTTGCTCGTGCCGGGGGCGGAGATCACCCTGACCGTGCTGGACGAGGCGGGCGAGGTGGTCGAGAGCAAGCCGCTTCAGTTCTACCGCGGCGAGTTCTACCACTACGCTAACAACTTCAGCCTCCCCGAGAGCGGCACGTACGCGCTCAGGGCGGAGATAGCCCCGCCCACGTTCCTGCGCCACGGCACGGAGGAAGGGGAAGGCAAGGTGCTCACCGAACCGGTCGTAGCCGAGTTCGAGAGCGTAGAGATCGACACCGAGGAAGGATAAATGAATTCTCGATTCTTGCGCCGGATCCCCAGGATCCCGGCAATCTTGTTGGTCGTACTGGCGGCACTCGTAGTCGTAGGGTGCGGAGGGCAGGAGAAAAGCTCTGAGTCAGGCGGGGGTTCCGC
>JAUJNO010000009.1:13437-20534 GCA_030448125.1 Rubrobacteraceae bacterium
GGAGGATCGGCGTCGGGGGGAGAAACCACCTCGGGCGGGGGTTCCGCATCTGCCGGAGGTTCGGCGTCCGCCGGGGGCTCCGCTTCAGGTGGTGGGGAGGTCTCGGGCGAGGGGCTGGTCGTATACTCCGGGCGCAACGAGGAGCTGGTAGGTCCGATCATCGAGAGGTTCGAGGAGGAGAGCGGGATAGACGTCGAGGTGCGCTACGGTGACACGGCGGAGCTCGCCGCGACTATCCTCGAGGAAGGCGAGAACAGCCCCGCTGACGTCTTCTTCTCCCAGGACGCGGGCGCATTGGGAGCTCTGGCCAACGAGGGGCTCCTGAGCCCGCTTCCCGAGGACGTTCTGAGCCGGGTCGAGGAGCGGTTTCGGGACCCGGACGGCAACTGGGTCGGCGTCTCCGGACGGGCGCGAGTCGTGGCGTACAACACGGAGGCCTTGAGCGAGGGGGACCTTCCAAGCTCCATCCTCGACTTCACCAATCCGGAGTGGCAGGGTAGGATCGGCTGGGCTCCGACCAACGGCTCCTTCCAGGCGTTCGTCACCGCCCTGCGGGTCATCGAGGGCGAGGAGGTCGCCCGCGAGTGGCTGGAGGGTATTCAAGCCAACGATCCGCGAGTCTACGAGAACAACCTCGCCATCCTCGAGGGTGTGGCCTCCGGCGAGATCGACGTGGGCTTCGTCAACCACTACTACCTGTTCCAGGTTCAGGAGGAAAGGGGAGGAGACGTTCCGGTAAACAACTACTATCCGCGCAACGGCGATCCCGGCGCTCTCGTAAACGTGGCTGGGCTCGGAATTTTGAACACCAGCGACAACTCCGCCGCGGCCGAGGAGTTCCTGGAGTTCATGCTCTCGGAGGAAGCCCAGAGCTACTTCGCCGACGAGACCTTCGAGTACCCGCTCGTCGAGGGGGTCCCCGTCAACGAGGAGCTGGTCCCCCTCTCGGAGATACAGACCCCGAACATAGATCTCAGCAACCTCGACGACCTGGAGGGGACGCTCGACCTACTACGGGAGACGGGGGTTCTCTAGCTTGATCTCCGCCGGCAGGAAGCTCCGTTCGAGAGCGAGCGCCCGGTCGTCCCGGCGCTCGCTCCGGCCGCCGGCGACGGTATGGGTCCCCGCCCTCCTGGTCGCCGCGGCGATGACCCTGCCGCTCGTCTACCTGGTCTTGAGATCCCTGGAGAACGGTTGGGGAGAGCTCTTCGAGGTGGCGCTGCGCGATAAAACGCTCGCGGTGCTCGCGCGGAGCGTGGCCCTGGCGACGGTGGTGACGGCGGCCTCTATCGCGGTGGCGGTACCGCTGGCGTGGCTCACAGCGCGCACGGACCTGCCGGGACGGCGGGCGTGGGCGGTGCTTGCTGCACTTCCGCTCGTCATCCCGTCCTACGTCGGAGGGTTCGTGATGGTGAGCATGTTCGGCCCGAAGGGGTTCTTGCAGGATGCCCTGGCGCCTCTCGGGGTCGAGAGGCTGCCGGAGATCTACGGCCTCCCCGGCGCGGCCCTCGCCCTGACACTCTTCTCATACCCCTACGTCTTTCTGACCGTCCGGGGCGCCCTGCGCGGCATGGATCCGGCGCTCGAGGAGGCCTCCCGGTCTTTGGGTAGCGGGGGCTGGGCGACGTTCTTCCGGGTCACACTACCGCATCTCAGGCCGGCTATCGTAGCCGGAGCGCTGCTGGTGGCGCTGTACTCGTTGAGCGATTTCGGGGCGGTTTCGCTGTTGCAGTTCGACTCGTTCTCCCGCGAGATCTACACGCAGTACCGGTCCGCCTTCGACCGCACCCCGGCCGCGATCCTGGGGCTGATGCTCGTGGCGCTGACCGCCGCGATCCTGGCTCTCGAAGCGCGCACCCGCGGGAGGGCACGCTACCACCGGAGCTCCGCGGGCTCGGCCCGTCCGCGTGGCGGGGCCGTCGTCGCGCTCGGGCACTGGCGGTGGCCCGCGCTCCTTCTCTGCGGGGTGGTCGTGCTGCTGGCGCTCGTCGTGCCAATTGGGGTCCTCGTGTTCTGGCTCGCGCGGGGCCTCGCATCCGGAGAACCTTTGCGTCTGCTGTGGGGAGCGGCTCTCAATTCCGTCTACGTCTCCGGGTTGGCAGCGTTGGTCGCGGCGGTCGCCGCCCTGCCGGTGGCTATTCTCGCCGTCCGGTTTCCGGGATGGGTGGCCGGTCTCGTCGAGCGGCTCTCGTACCTGGGGTACGCGCTGCCGGGGATCGTGCTGGCCCTCTCGCTGGTGTTCTTCGGGGCGAACTACGCGCCGGGGCTGTACGGCACTCTGGGGCTGCTGGTGTTCGCCTACGCGGTCCACTTCCTGCCGCAGGCCGTGGGCGCCACGAGGGCGGCGCTCCTGCAGGTAAGCCCCAGCGTGGAGGAGGCGGCGCGCGGGCTAGGACGGGGTCCGGCCAGGGTCGTCACGACCATCACGGCACCGCTGGCATCCTCCGGCATTATCGCCGGTTCCGCGTTAGTATTCCTGACGACCATGAAAGAGCTTCCCGCGACACTGCTGCTCGCCCCGTTAGGGTTCGACACTTTAGCGACCAGCATCTGGACGGCGACCTCCGAGGCGTTCTTCGCCCGGGCCGCGGCCCCGGCGCTGCTCCTCATCCTGGTCTCCGCCCTCCCGATGTACCTGCTCGTCGTCCGGGAGCGCCCGGAGTGACGGAAGCACCGATGATACGGCTCTCGGGCGTCGCGAAGAGCTTCGGCGCGGTCGAGGCCGTGCATGGCCTCGACCTGGAACTCTCACGCGGGAAGATACTAGCCCTGCTCGGCCCCTCGGGGTGCGGCAAGACGACCACTCTGCGGCTGCTAGCGGGCTTCGAGTCCCCAGACGCGGGCGAGATAGAGATAGCCGGCCGCGTGGTCGCCGGGGGCGCCGCGCGAGGCGGCACGCGCGGCGCGGACATCCCGCCGGAGAAGCGACGGGTCGGGATGGTCTTCCAGGACTACGCCCTCTTCGCCCATCTGACGGTGGTGCAGAACGTCGCCTACGGGCTCAAGGGGATCGTGCGGGGAAAGAAGCGGGAAGCGCGGGTGGCGGAGGTGTTGGCCCTCGCCCACCTCGACGGGCTCGAAGACCGCATGCCGCATGAGCTCTCCGGCGGCCAGCAGCAGCGGGTCGCCCTGGCCCGCGCCCTGGCACCGGAGCCCGCGGTGGTCCTCCTCGACGAGCCGTTCAGCAACCTCGACGCTGCTTTGAGGGTCGAGGTGCGCTCCGAGATGCGCGAGATCCTTACCGCCGCCGGCGCCACCGCCATCTTCGTTACCCACGACCAGGCCGAGGCCCTGAGCTTCGCCGACGAGGTCGCGGTCATGTTCGAGGGGAGGGTCGTACAGGTCGCGCCACCCGAGGACCTCTACCACCGCCCGGCCACCCGCGCCGTCGCCGAGTTCGTCGGCGAGGCGAACTTCGTGCCCGGCACCGCCGAAGATGGCCGGCTCCGGTGCGCCCTCGGCACCGTCCCTGCCTGCGGCTCATGCGCCGGCGCCGTCGAGGCCATGCTCCGCCCCGAAGCCCTGCGCCTCCGGCCGCTAACGAACGGCGGGGAGGATGCCGGAGCCGGGGTCGGGGCGACAGTCCTCGCGCGGGAGTTCTACGGCCACGACCAGCTCATAAAACTTCGCCTGGACTCCGGTCCGGTCCTGTGCTCGCGCCTCGGCGGGGGCCCCGGTTTCAGGCCTGGCGAGCGCGTCGCCGTCGAGGTCCGGGGACCCGCGCTCGTCTTCCCCAGGCCCTGACGTAGCTACGGTTCTCAGGCCGTACCGCCCCTAGAGAGCAGGGCGAGCACCTCCGCCCGGCGTCCGGCGTCATCCTCGAAGCCTCCGCGCGCCGCCGAAGTCACCGCAACACTGCCGGTGGTCTCCGCGTAGCGCATGGTCATACACGAGTGAGTAGCCTCCACGACCACGACCGCGCCCCACGCGTCTAGCTTCCCGTACACGGCGTCGGCGACCTGGGCCGTGAGGCGCTCCTGGAGCTGGGGCCTTCGCGAGAACCCCTCCACCACGCGCGCCAGCTCGGAGAAACCGGCGACCCGACCGCTGGGCACGTACCCCACGTGAGCCTTGCCGGCGAACGGAAGTAGATGATGTTCGCACAAACTTGCCACCGGCAGGTCTCGGATGAGGATGAGGTCGCGAGCTTCCTCGGCGAAGCCGCCTTCGAGGTGGCGGGCGGGGTCTTCGGTGAGGCCGGAGAAGAGCTGGGCGTAGGCCGCGGCGACCCGTTCTGGTGTCTCGACGAGGCCCTCTCTATCGGGGTCCTCGCCGACGGCTAGGAGGATCTCGCGTATTGCCCGTGCGATGCGCGGCTCGTCTACCACGTCTCTAACCTCTCACGAACGCCGGCAGGCCGCGCAGGTCCGGGAGGGTAGCTACCGCCTCCGGGGCCTCGAGGCATCCCTCGCGGTCGATCAGCACGGCGTCGATGCCGCATGAGGCGGCGCCCCGGACGTCCGAAACGGGGTCGTTGCCGACGTGTACGACCCGGTCGCGCCGCTCCGTGAAGCCGGCGATCCGCAGCGCCTCCCCAAAGATGGCGCCGTCCGGCTTCTCCGAGCCGACCTTTGCGGAGGCTATCACACCGTCGAAGTAGCCGGTCCAGCCAAGATCGCCGAGCACGTCTTCAAGCGCCACGTCCCAGTTGGAGACCACATAGAGCGGGATGCCCATCTCCACGAGCTCCTCCATCACCTCTTCTGACTCGGAGTAGGGTTTGAAGACGAGCCTCTTCTCTAGAGCCTCGACCAGGACGTCGGTCGGCGCGTCGAGGCCGAGGGCTTCGGCGGTCTTTCGGGCGTTCTCGCGACGGAAATTCGCGAGCTCCTCCTCGGTCGGGTAGTTGATATTCTGGCTTATGTGCGTCCGCAAGCTCTCCATGAGGGGTTCGTGAGCCTCCTCGACGGTCAGAGTACCGTTGGTGCTGTAGGGCGCCAGATCCTCCACGTAGCCCTCGACGTCCACGTCGACCCAGAGTAGCGTACGGTCGACGTCGAGGAAGACGGCGTCGTAGCGCACTTATCGCCCCCGCTCAGGGTCACGGTGGGCTCGCAACCGCCAGAAGATCAGGGCGGCCAGCAGGAGCGCCTGTAGGGGATGACGAGGCGCACTCTTCAGGTTCGCGCTCCAGCCTACCCCGAAGAAGGTCGGCACCAGGAAGCGCCCGTCTCCCCTGTTCCAGAGCGTTTGCCGGAGCCGCGTGAGGCTCGGAGGTCTGAAGCCGTAGGGCACGAGCCCGAAGATTTTACCGTGGGATCTCATGCAGTTCATACCTCCGGCGTTCGGTTCCGCACGGAACTAGTGAGTCCCCGCGGACGCATTGTCGTCCCGAAGGGCCATAACTATTCCCCACAAGCTTATCAGCGCCCATACCCCTTCGAGCAAGATAAAACCCCACTGCACCTCGATCACGGCGATCACCGCCAGCACGAGGGAGCCGGCGAGGTTCAACACGGAGTAGGACAGTTTCGACGGGTCGATAAACCGGAACTGGTTCGCGGCGTAGGCCAGGAGTATAGCCAACGCTCCGAGAACAGAGACAACCTGCAACATGGGGCTCCCTTCGGCCGAACGAGACTCACCCCGAGAGATTACCCGATATCGCACGAGAACCAAGTGAACCCGGACCGCGGCCGCTTCAGAGGATCTCGGCGTCCAGGCCGCGCTCCTCGGAGAGCCGGGCCAGCAAGGCGTCGGCGTCCCGGGAGAGGTCCGATTGGAGCTGGAAGTACGCCGTTTGGGGATACGAGTCCTCGTTGGGCTCGGAGTTCACGTGTTCGTAGCCTGCCCCGAGATCGTCCAGGGCGTCGCGCACGGCCTCCAGGTCTTCCTCTCCGTTCACGTTCCCCACGCGCAGCATCGTCTCGTCCATGGTCCTAAAAGCTACCCGAAATCGTAAGCGGGAAACTTGCCGTCGCGTTGGATCAGCTCTCCGTCGGCGTAGAGCTCGCCGCCCTCGCGCAGGTCGCATATGAGGTCCCAGTGCACGCTCGACTCGTTCTTGCCGCCGGTCTGCTCGTAGGAGCGTCCGACCGCGAGATGCACCGTTCCGCCAAGCTTCTCGTCGAAGAGGATGTTCTTGGTCGCGCGCGGGATGCCGTAGTTCGTCCCGATCCCGAGCTCCCCCAGGTAACGCGCGCCCGCGTCGGCGTCGAGCATCGCGTTCAGGTACTCCTCCCCCTTCTCCGCGCTCGACTCGACGACTCTGCCCTCCTCGAACCGCAACCTGACGCCCGAGACCTCGCGCCCGGCGACCGCCACAGGGATGCCGAAGAAGACCTCGCCGTGTACCGAATCCTCGACCGGTCCCGTAAAGATCTCACCGCAAGGCATGTTCTTCTTACCGTCGCCGTTCAAGAACTTCCGGCCCTTTATCGAGAGCGTCAACTCCGTCCCGGGACCGCTGATGCGTACCTCGTCGGCCCCTTCGAGACGCTCGGCGAGCCTCTGCTGCTCCTTTGCCTTCTCGCGCCAGTACTCCACCGGGTCGTCCTCGTTGAGAGCCATCGCCTCGAAGGCGAACTCCTCGTAGTCAGCGAAGCTCATCTCCGACTCCTGGGCCAGGGCGTCGGTCGGGAAGAGCGTCAACGCCCAGCGGTCCTTGCCGAGCACGATCTCCTGCAGGGCCTTGTCCCGTTTGCTGAGAGCCTGCTGCTTTTGCGGGTCAACCGCCGCCAGAGCGCGGGTGTTCTGTGGAGCCATGATCGAGATAAACGCGTCGGCGCCCTCGTAGATCGAACGGACGACGGGCGGCGTCTTCTCATAGTGGTGCTCCCTCGCGTGTCCGAAGAAGAGCTCCTGCATCCCCGGCAATTGGACCTGGGGAATCGGGACCGCGCCCACGTCCAACAGCCTCGTGTAGACCTCTTTGATCAGGGGCTCCGCCGCAACCCCGCCGGAGACGACCACCTGTTCCCCCTCCCCCGCTCCTACCGAGTAATCGACCAGAACCCGCGCCAGCTTCGCAACCCGCTCATCCCTCATCGAAAACACTCCTCTAACCTGGACGAAACCTCCGAAGAGCTTACCACCTCCCCGATAGCTAACCCGCCAGCTCCCGACCGACACCCCGCTCCACCGGTGGTACGCTCCAC
>JAUJNO010000009.1:20634-49117 GCA_030448125.1 Rubrobacteraceae bacterium
CGCTCCACCGGTGGTACGCTCCACGAGAGGTCGTGCGGTTAAAGCAACGGAACGCGGCGGCTCAGGAACGACAGGAGGAGAAACCGTGACGGAAGTTCGAACCACCAACCTCTTCCCGGCGCTGGAGGGGCACAAGAACATCAACCTCGCCACGTTCCGCAAGAGCGGCGAGCCCGTGGTCACGCCCGTCTGGTACATCGTGCTGGACGGCAAGCTGTACGTGAGGACGGGGGCCGGCTCGGGCAAGGTCAAGCGCATCCGCAACAACCCTCGCGTGCTGCTCGCGCCCACTACGGTGCGGGGCAAGCGGATAGGCCCGAAGTCCGAGGCGAAGGCACGTATTCTGGGGCCCGGAGAAGAGGAGCTGGCCGAGAAGGCGATAGAGCGATTGAGGCGAAGGTACAAGACGACGCCCATCGTGGACCTGTTCGTCGGCCGCGAGGAGCACGCGGTGCTGGAGATCGAGCCGGTCGGGGCTTAACGCGGCGGGTAGGTAGCCTGCGCTTCGCGGGTTCCTTCGCAGGTTCCTTTATGGCTCGTCCGGCTTATCCGCCTCGTCCCTTTCGCGGCCCACGCGCAAGATAGAGCCGACGCTGCCGATACAGAGTATGCTGCCGGCGCTGCCGATACTCAAGATCGAACCGGCGCTGCCGATGCTCAAGACCGAGCCGGCGCTGCCGATGCTCATGATGCTGCCCACGCTCCCGATGCTCAAAATGCTCAACAGGCTCTTGATGTTGCGCAAGCCTACACGGTCTCCGGCACCGACCGCCCCAGGCGCCAGCACGCGCTTTAGCCCCGAACGCTTTCCTTCGTACATAAACGCACCCCTTCGTGCTCATTACCCCTCTGCCCGCCGTGTCTTCCGGTCAGCGTACCACTGCCGCCGCTCGTGCTCAACGTGGCGTTAGCCGCGACCAGACAGCGGACCTGCTGACCCTGGATCTTCACCGGGCCCGCCACCAACGCGGCCGGACCGGTATAGACTCTCATGCGTGACTGGCACGGATCATATTAATCTCCTGGAGCATCTGGCGGCGGCGCTGGCCGATCTCCAGCCGTCGCTGATAGAACCACGAGGGCGAAGGCAGGCGGCTGTCGCCCTCATGCTCCGCGAGCGGGACCTCGGCCTCGAGCTTCTCGTCATAAGGCGCTCCGAGAACGAGCACGACCCCTGGTCGGGGCACATGGCCCTCCCCGGCGGCGGCCGGGAGCCGGGAGACGAGAGCGTCTACGACACCGCCCGCCGCGAGACGTACGAAGAGATCGCCATCGACCTCGACGAAGGCCGCTTTCTCGGCCGCCTCGACGATGTGGGGCCCCGGACGATGCCCGGAGAGCTCGTCGTCTCGACCGTCGTGGTCGCCATAGACGCCGAGCCCGGTCCCCTCGACCCGCGAGAGGTGGTGGAGGCGTTCTGGGTACCGGTAGACCGCCTCGTAGATGAGACCGTCGAGATCCCCGACTTCCCCGGCAGTTGGCCCGCCTTCACCTACAAAGACCGCTACGTCATCTGGGGCCTCACCCACCGCATCCTCACGCAGCTGTGGAGCTTGATCCCACACGGCGCCCCAGGGTCGCAAGAGCGACGCTAACGCCCAAGACCTTCCCGCGTAAACTCTAGAGCTTCGCGCATCCGTTTCAGGATCACCTCGGGATCCGGGGTGCCGAGCGGCCACGGCTTTAGCTCCAGGCTCACGGCGCCGGGGTAGTCGTTTCGTTCGAGGGCGATGAGGAGCTCCTTGAGCGGGAGCTTGCCTCTGCCGGGGAGCCGGTGCTGGTCGCCGCCGGTGAGATCCGAGTCGGAGAGGTGAACGTGGCGGAGCTGATCCGCGAGCTCGTCGTACACCTGCATGAGATTCAACCCGCTCGCCCCGACGTGACTTGTATCTAGCGTAACATCTCCGATCCCGAAGAGGTGCTCGGGGAGATAGCAGCTGCGGTTACGCCTTATGCTAAATGCGTACTTCGCCCGACCTTTGGGCATGTTCTCGACGGCGACGTGAACGCCCTCCCGGCGGGCGCGTTCGAGCGATCCGGCGGCCCAGCGCGCGAGCGGCCTCCCCGGAGGAGGCGGGTGGACGATCACGACGGGAGCCCCGACCCTACCGGCCAGCTTCGCCGAGCGCACGAGAGTTTCTTCGGCCCCCAGCCTCCAGGCGCCCTCGTGGAGAGGCGTGTGCAGGGCGAGGATGGGGATGCCGTACTTCTCGGCGAGGTGGACAAGGTAGGCGTCCTGGACGGTGTCCCAGCGCTCGTCCATCATGATCTCGACGCCGTCGTACCCGGCTTCGGCCGCCCAACCGTAAGAGCGATCCAGGCCAAATGGGTACAACGAACCGGTGCTGAAGATTATGGGTATCGTCATCGGCTCCTTGCCCCTCGCCTTACCTCCAAAAACTGCTCGACAGTCGAGGGCGAGTGGTTCTGGTAATGGTTGTTGGCGTAGGCAAAGACGGTCTTGCCCTCTTCGAGGAAGCGGTCTACCACTCCGGACCACCAGCGCAGGTCGTCGGTCCGGTCTTTCTTGAGCTGGGTGTGCTCCGAGGGGAACTCGCGCCGGTTGCCGAGCCAGCGGATGTAGGCGAAGTCCGCGGTCGCCTCTTCGAGCCGGGGCATCCGCGGGTAGTCGACGAGGGTCAGGGCCGCCCCGTGCTCGCGCAACAGGTCCGAAAGGCCGGAGCCGAGCCAGCTCCGGTGACGCACCTCGACGGCGTAGGAGGGGCCGTGGGGAAGCTCTCCCAGGAACGAGTCCAGGGCGTCCACGCCCTCGACGGTGAAGTCGGGCGGGAGCTGGAGGAGCAGAGGACCGAGCCTATCGCCCAGGCCCTGCATGGTGTGGACGAAGTTCTCGGCGGCGTCTCTACAACCGACGAGGTTGTTTTCGTGAGTGATCTCCCGCGGGAACTTGGCGGCGAAGAGGAAGCCACGAGGCGTGAGCTTTCGCCACCGTTTGACGGTCGTCCCTTTGGGAGTGCCGTAGAAGGTCGAGTCTATCTCCACGCTCGCGAAGTGCTTGACGTACTCGGAGAGCCTGCCGGCGGGCGGGGTGCCCGGAGGATACACCGTCCCCTCCCAGTCCGCGTATGACCAGCCGGAGGTCCCGAGATAGAGGCCCCTCTCGGGCGGGGAGATCTCTCCGGCGTCCTCCTCGAAGAGCTTTATCTGCTGGGGATCTTCCATAGTACGAAGCCCGGATGCTAACACAGGGCGAGGTATCGCAGTGAACGCCCGCCCAACGCCCGCACCACGGATGTACTAGATTGCCCTTCATGGGGCACACGCGCTGGGAGGGCGAGGCGGCATGAAAGTCTTCTACTCGGACCGGTTCGTGCTCCCGCTGCCCGAGGGACACCGCTTCCCGATGAAGAAATACTCGATGCTCCGCGAGAAGGTCGAAAGGGAAGGCATCTGCGGCCCGGGCGAGCTTCGCGTCCCTCGGGCGGTCACGGACGAGGAGATCCTGCGCGCCCATGACCCCACCTACCTGAAGAAGGTCGTCGCCGGCACGCTGACCGACAAGGAGATGCGAAGGATCGGCTTCCCCTGGTCGACCCGGATGGTCGAGCGCTCGCGCCGGGCCTCGGGCGGTACTTTAGATGCCTGCCGCGTCGCCCTCGAAGAGGGCCTGGCCGCGAACCTGGCCGGCGGCACCCACCACGCCTTCGCTGGCCGCGGCGAAGGCTTCTGCGTCCTCAACGACTCCGCCATCGCGGCACGCGCCTTGAGGGCCGAGGGGCTCGTGACCCAGGTCGTCGTGCTCGACACCGATGTCCACCAGGGCAACGGCACGGCGTCCGTTTTGCGGGGAGACCCCCATGTCTTCACCTTCTCCATCCACGGCGCGAAGAACTACCCCTTCCACAAAGAGGAGAGTGACCTCGACGTGCCGCTCCCGGACGGCGCCGACGACGAGGCCTTTCTCGCGGCGCTCTCGGGGGCGCTGGATCTGGTGCTGGACCAGGCAACCTGGGACCTGGCGATCTTCCTCGCCGGCGCGGACCCCTTCGAGGACGACAAGCTCGGCCGGCTCTGCGTGACGAAGGAGGGCCTCGCCGAGCGTGACCGGATGGTGCTGGAAGGCTGCCGGGAGCGCGACATCCCCGTAACCGTGACGATGGCCGGCGGCTACGCGAAGAAGGTCGAGGACACGGTAGATATCCACTTCCAGACCATAAAAAGAGCCGCCGCTCTCCGGGAAAGGGAGAAAGGAACCGTCCGTGGATGACGCATTTTTCAGCCCGGCCAGAAGCAGCTCCTGAGATAGAAAGGTCCTCAGAGTATGGAATCTTGCCTGATCGTCGGCGCCGGCCTCTCCGGCCTCGTCGCCGCCCGTACCCTGAAGGACGCAGGCGTCCGCGTGACGATACTCGAGAAGGAAGAGAAGGTCGGCGGCCGTATGAGGACGGACCTCGTACACGACGGCGTCTTCGACCACGGCGCCCAGTTCTTCACCGTCCGTTCCGACCGCTTCGAGGAGATGGTCGAAGGCTGGGTCTCCACCGGCGTAGCCGAGGAGTGGACCCGCGGCTTCGCCGACCCGAGCGGCGAGCACCACGAGGACGGCCACCCCCGCTACAAGGGCACGCGCGGCATGACCGCCATCGCCGAGCACCTGGCCCAAAGCCTCGACGTGCTGACCGGCGCTGAGGTGAGCGGGCTACATCGGGGCGAACGGGGCTGGGAAGTCGTTGCCGAAAGCTCCACCCATAGCGCCGACGCCCTCGTCCTCACCCCGCCGTCCGCGCTCGCGCTCGTGGACGGCAGCGGCGTCTCTCTACCGCCCGAGGCAAGAGAAATCCTGGAAGGAATCGGGTACGACCCATGCATCGCGGTGATGGCGCTGCTCGACGGTTCAGGCGAGGTGCCGGAGCCCGGCGGTGTCCAGGTCGGGGGCGACCCCCTTTTCTGGATCGCCGACAACCGGAAGAAGGGCATCTCCGAGGTCCCGGCCGTCACCATCCACGCCGGCCCTGAGTTCAGCCGCGAACACGCGCGAAGCGACGATGCCACCGTAGCCCGCCTGCTCCTCGAAGAGGCGAAGGACTACGTGGGGACGGGCGTAAAAGCGACCGCAGTCTACCACTGGGAGTACAGCCAGCCGACGAGTCCCCACGACGAGCCGTTCGTCTACGTCGAGGGCCCGCCACCTCTCGTCTTCTGCGGCGACGCCTACGCGGGCCCAAAGGTCGAAGGGGCCGTGACCTCCGGCCTCGCCACCGCCGAAAAGCTCCTGGAGAACGCGGCGCGTCCGTGATCCCGGAGCCCTTCCGGTGAAGTACGTCCTGCTCGCGCACCTCGCGGCCACGCTGTTCATGGTCGGCGTCATCTGGTTCGTGCAGGTGGTCCATTACCCGCTCTTCGCCAGGATAGGCTCGAAGGAGTTCGCCCTCTACTCCGAGGCACACTCCCGCCTGACGACCTACGTCGTCGGCCCGCCGATGCTCGTCGAGGCGTCGAGCGCACTCCTGCTCGTCTTCCGCCGGCCCGAGGGCGTTCCCCTGGCCGCCGCCTTGATCGGCCTCGCCCTCGTCGCCCTCATTTGGCTCTCCACCGCGCTGTTGCAGGCGCCGCGCCACACGACTCTGGGTTCGGGCTTCGATAGGAGGGCCTGGGGCAGGCTCGTGCTCTCCAACTGGGTGCGAACCGTCGCCTGGAGCGTGCGGGGCGGGCTCGTCCTGTGGATGGCCGCCCGCGCGATCGGCTAGGAGTCCTCCCTCTGGCGGCTGGGTACCAGAAGTGGTACATATAATCTATATGGCACATAAAATTTAAGACGAAAGGAGGGCGGGCTCTCTTGGGGAACAGAAGAGTAGCGCTAAAGCCGCACGCGGCCAGGATCCGGCGCTGGGTCGACGAGGGGCGGGGGGACGATTGGATCGCCCGGGAGCTCAACACCACGCCCTCGAGCGTACAGAGCTTCCGGTCGCGCAACTCGATCTACCGCCGGGACCCCGTACGCCGCGGACGCCTCTCCGAGCATCCGGTGGTCCTCGAAGAGAACGACGTGGGCATAGTTTTGAAGACGGACGCCCGCGAGTCCGAGGTCTTTACCAACGAGTGGCGCGCCTACCTGCACCGCAACCCGCAAGACCTGCAGATCGTCGTTACCCAGGACCGCATCTACCTGGAGAAGGTCAACTGAGCTTGCCCGGAGGCGAGCCCGTAGAGGTCGAGCTGAGCCTCCCCCTCGAAGCCGCCGAAGCCCTCCACGCCGCCCTCGAAGAGCTGCTCGAAAACGGTCGCGAGGACGCCGCCCTCGAACGGGCCTACCGCGTCCTGGCCTGGCGCATCCTGGCCGTCAAGGGCGGCGCCGGCCTTACCGCCCGGATGGCCGAGCTCGCCCGCCAGGCCGGAAGCGTGGAGGAGTACGAAGCCGCCCGCGACGAGGCTCTGGGCCCCATACTCGATGGACTGGAGAGCGCCGAGAACCGCGACCCGTAGAAGCCTGCCACCCATCGGCGGAGACCAGGAGCCGACCGGCTGAAGTGCCGGTCAGCTAAAAGCTTGTTGTTGCCAAACCGTTATCCCATAGTAGCGGTACCGTAACTTTCGGCGGTTATGCTACAAGCAATGGACCATCCCCCCTTGTGGTCCAGAGACGCGCCCGGCACGTGGGTTATACGCGAGCCGGGCCTTTCGTTGTGCTACCCTCTCCGCGTGCCCACCCGTCTTTAGAAAGGCTCCCGCTTGGATCTCTTGCTAAACGCGATCTTACTGCTCTTCGTCACCGCTATTGTGGGCGGGCTGGCGCTTCTCGCCCAGTGGGGACGCAAGAACCGGTCGGCGGAGATCAGCCTGATCGTCATCCTCCTCGCTATCTCGGCCCTGCTGGTGGTGCTGATGGCGGGACTCGGCGCTCTCGCATTCCTCGCGAGGAACGCGGAGCAGCTTCAAGGCGTGGCGCCATCAGGCCCCGACGGGCCACTGCTCACGGTCTCGGTCCTCGTGATGGTTCTGGCCGGCTGCGCGGGAATAGCCCTGTGCGTCCCGCCGCTCCGCAAGGTCACGAGCCGGCGGAGAAGGGCCGGCGGCTGGGAGACGGGGGATCAGGGAGCCGCACCCTGGGAGACGACGGCGGCGCCGGAGGCCGGGGAACGAGCGGTGGGCGGCCGCTGGGCGGACCCGCCGGTCTTCTTCGCGCTGTGGATATTCGTGATGGTCTTCGCCTACAACCTGTTCAACCTGCTCTCCTTCTCGGAGCTGGTAAATTCCGGGGTCTTTCAGTCGGCGGACCCGATCTCACCGTCGATGGTGATCGTAAGCGAGCTCCCGTTCGTGGTCATTGCCCTGTGCGGCGTGGGGCTGGGGGTTCGCCGGAGCCTTCGCGAGACCCTTCTCCGGCTCGGATACGGCCCGATAACGCTCCTCCAGCTAGGCATCGTCCCGCTCTTCGTAGCCGCGGCCCTGGCACTAGAGGCCGGCTTCAACTTCCTCTTCTCCTGGTTGCAGCCGGAGCTCTTCGAGCAAGTCGGGGAGATCTCCGAGGGCCTCTTTAGCGCGGATACCCTGAGCCTCCCCGCAGCGATCCTCTTCGGCCTGCTCATCGGGGTTGGGGCGGCTGCGGGCGAAGAGACACTCTTCCGCGGCGCCGTGCAACCCGCGCTCGGGATAACGCTCACCTCGATCCTCTTCGCCTCCATACATATCCAGTACGGCCCCTCAGTCGTACTGGTCCACATCTTCGTACTCTCCGTGGGCTTCGGCCTCCTGCGCAAATACGTGAACACCACCGCTACCTTCCTCGCCCACGCCGGATACAACTTCACCCTGGTAATACTCTCCTACTTCCTCAGCGTCTAGCAGGAACTCGTCGTTCGTTCTCCAAGCCCTGGACGTTCCC
Organism: Rubrobacteraceae bacterium; assembly: GCA_030448125.1. Classification (GTDB taxonomy): domain Bacteria; phylum Actinomycetota; class Rubrobacteria; order Rubrobacterales; family Rubrobacteraceae; genus Rubrobacter_F. The sequence goes on from JAUJNO010000009.1 coordinate 28,478, forward strand.
GCGCCTCTCCGGCACGATCCGGCGTTTAGCGCGCACGGGGAGGCGTATCAGCATTCTCCGACCACTCCTCGACCACGAAGGATCCCCCTTCATCTATGTACACGTGGTAAAGCTCGTCGAAGCCCTCCTCCATGCCGGGTACGCGCAGTCGCTTGTACGTGCCCAAAAGCCCCTTCTCCGGGATGCGGGCCTTGCCCGTCCGTTGGTTATTCCGGGCGAGCGCCTCCTTTGGCTGTGATCGGAAATAGTAGCCGACGACGCGGAAGCCGCCGGAGCGCGCGAACTGTACGTACCTGGCGCGCTCCTCGATGGAGGGGTTCGTGTTGTCCACGACGAAGGGTTGCCTGGCCTCGATGCAGGCGCGCAAGAGGACTCGCTCCCGGTGACGAGTCTTGAGCATGTCGAGGTTGATCCTGAGGTGGGTGTCGAAGAAGCGCGCCCGGTAGAAAGAGGACTTCCCGGACGCCTGGATACCGGCGAAGATTACCGCCTCCACGCCGGCGTTCCAACCGGAGGGTAGCTTCTTCGCTAGGCGGCCAGCGTGCCCGCTACGGGCTCTGCGGCGTTGACGGCGGGAGTCTCGGGCTGCAGGGTCGCGGCGATGCGGAGGAGGAGGGCCCTCACCTCTATCCCCAGGCCCCCGGCGACGCTCTCGAGCACCCGGGAAGAAGGGTCCTTCTCGCCCCGTTCGATCTCCGCGAGGTACGAGACGGAGACGTGCGCGCCTTCGGCGACCTGGCGCAAGGTGAGCCCGCTCTCGGTCCGTATCGCCCTCAACGTCTCGCCCGTGGCCGAGAGCAAGTCCGTTTTCGTTTGCGGTGGATGGATCTCCAGAGTCTTCATGGCTAGAGATTCTATACCCCCTACCGCGAAAGCGACAACCCGCCCGCCAACTCCTTGACGAGCCGTACCTGCTCGGCGTCCGTCTCCGGCGTCGCGTACGGCGTCTCCATTACCGCCGGAACCCCCGGCACTCCCCTGAAAAACTCCGCCCAGGCCTCCCGCGAGACGTGACCTTCCCCGATCCTCTCGTGCCCATCCCGGTGGCTACCGAGCCCGTTCCTGGGGTCGTTGAGGTGCAACAGCGCCATACGCTCCCCCAATGTCCCCCCGAGCTCGGACGCGACCCTCCGAGCCCCCTCCGGAGTCGAGAGGTCGTGCCCCGCGACGTACGCGTGCGCCGTGTCCACGCACACCCGCACCCCGGCCCTCTCCGCAACCCAGGCCAGAGCATCGAAGGTAGAGCACAACTGCGTCCCCGCCCCGACCGAGTTCTCGACCAGAGGCTCCGCCAGCTTCGCTACCCCGTCCGCTCCGGCCTCCTCCGGGGCGAGCTCCCGCGCCCTGACGAGCCCCTCCACGAGCCGCTCCATACCCTTCTCTTCGCCGCTTCCCGCGTGGCTGCCCGAGTGGACGACGACGAGGGCGGCACCCAGAGAGCCCGCCGCGACGAGCTCCGCCGCGAGCGCCCTTGCAGATCTTTCCCGGTGCTCCGCATCCGGTGAGGCCAGGTTTATGAGGTACTTCGCGTGTACGACCACGGGGTCGAGCCCGATCTCCCGGGCGCCCTCGATGAAGGCCCCGGCGTCGGTAAGAGGCGCGGGTACGGCCCAACCCTGGGGGTTGGAGACGAAGATCTGGATTGTCTCCAACCCCTGCTCCCGCGCGAGCCGCAGGGTCTTTTTGAGGCCGCCCGAGGTCGGCAGGTGCCGGCCTATCCTGTTGGTGCGCGCTTGCGTTCGCGGCGTCGTGGGTTCGAACATGCGGCGGATTCTACCGGGTGCGCGACGGCTCCGTTGTGAGAGATATAATCCTTCCGAGACCTGGAGGACGCACCGGAGGAAGAGCGCATGACGGTAGAAGGCAAGGTAGCAAAGATCCTGGGCAAGGGCGAGATAGTCTTGAACCGGGGCCGCTCACACGGCGTCCGGCAGGGCATGCTCTTCGAGGTCTTCGCCCCCGAGGGCGAGGAGGTCTGGGACCCGGACACCGGCGAAACTTTGGGCACCGTGGAGGATGTGAAGGCGAAGGCCGAGGTGACCGAGGTGAAGGAGAAGCTCGCCGTCGCGCGCATCTTCGAGGCGGACTCGCCCTTCGGCGCGGCGGGCGCCGCCGGTTTCGGGGAGTTGCAGGAGAACCTCCAACGCATGTTCGGGCAGATGTTCGGCGAGGACGTCCGCGTTCAGGGCTTCGGGACCGGGGGCGGACAAGGAAGCGACGGCCCGGACCTCGAGGGCCTCTTCGGCGGCCCTCTGGAGGACGTGACCAAGGTCCAAGTCGGCGACGCTATCCGCGAGATAAAGCGCCGCGAGCGCGGCTAACGCCGGTCTCTTCTAGCTAACGCTCTTGGCCATCTCACGCCTCCCGGTAACCTTCGGCCTCATCGCCGCCTGCGTGCTGGTGTACATGCTGGTGGCCCTCCAGGGCGCATCCATAGGGGTGCCGCCGAACGAGGGGCTCGTGCAGCAGCCGCGGGAAGTCTTGAGTCTGGGGGCGCTCGTCCCGGCGCTAGTCGCGCAGGGCGAGGCGTGGCGCCTGGTCACGAGCGCCTTTCTGCACTCGGGCTTCATCCACCTGGCGCTGAACATGCTCTCCCTCTACTTCCTGGGCTCGTTCGCGGAGGTCTCCTTCGGACGGCTACGCTTCCTCGCGCTCTACCTCATAAGCGGCATCGCGGGCGGCCTCGCGTACCTGTACTTCGGGGCTTTCAACGCGCCGGCGGTCGGGGCTTCGGGTGCGATCTTCGGCCTTTTGGGCGGCGTGTTCGGGTTCGCCATCCGGCGCGGCACCTTCTCGACGCGCGACCCGGTCATCAGCCAGCTTCTGCTGCTCACCGGGATCAACCTCTTCCTGGGCGCCACGATCCCGGGCGTGAGCAATACGGCCCACATAGGCGGTCTCGTCGGCGGCCTCGTCTTCGGCTACCTTATGGCTCCATCGGTTTACTCCCGAAAGAGGCTCGTCGCCACGACCCCCATCGCAGCCGCCTTCGGCCTCGAAGCCATCCTTCTTGGTCTGTGGTACCTCTTCTTCGTCTGAGGGAAGCAGTGCCGGCTGGAGACATACTGGCCGGAGAGCCCGTGGTTGCGAAGACCCCGATTGCCGGAATAGCCTTGCCGCGTCCACGGCAAACGAGCACCGGCAGGACGAAGATCCCACCGCCTCACCGAGAGTAGCCGGGCTTCGTTTGCCAACGCGACCTGCTTGCGGGTACCCGCGACGCCGCCCTCGTGCAGCCACTCTCCGAAAGACCCGCGCTTGAAGAACATCCGCAGGGCAAGGCCGAAGGCGAGCACGAGCCCGCATCCGCCCGCGAGCTTCAGCGCCTCCAGGTAGCCCCATGTATGTTCTGCTCGTGGTGATCGTGACCGTGTGGCAAGATCCCGACGATCGCGTAGGCGACCGAGTGGCTCGCGATCCAACCCAGCAAGACAAAGAACAGGGCGAACACAACGGACGGCAGCGAGAAGGAACACCTCTCCGCCCTGTTCGTCCCGCGGCTCATGATCCCATTTATTTATTTTCGGAGGCGGAACACGTTCAGATCGAAAGCGAGCAGTAGTGCTTAGGGAGACCACCTCGGTCGAAAGTCCGCTGCGGGCCACCTTGAATACGTACTGGTCCTTCGTCCGTACGGTATGTCTCCCAACTCCCCGGCTTCTTCGAAACCCGCCCCAAGTTCACGAGCATCTTGTCTCGGGAAGCTAACCTCCCAGGAAGGTCATGAGAGCGACGGTGGTGGCGATGAGCGTCGCCGCGAAGACGGCGCCGGTGACCCTGCTAGGGTATACGGCCCGGGCCTCCGGAAGCAGGTGAGCGGCTCCCATGTAGGCCAGTACACCACCGGCGACGCCGGTCAGGAGGCCCATAGCCTGGTCACTTGGTACGGGCAAGGCTATGGTCAGGCCCGCCGCGAGCGGTATCGCAAGCCCCAGCAACACTGTCGAACGAATCACCTGAGCGCGGGTCGCGCGCGCGGCTACGAGGACCGCGGCAAGCGAGATCCCGACCGGCGCCTGATGCGCGATGATACCGAGCCCGACGAGCCCCGAGACGACCGCGGACGTTTTGGCGCCGACGCCCAAAACGAAACCGTCGGCGAGGTTGTGGATCGCCAACCCCAGGACGAACGAACCGAGCGCGTGCTTGTGAACGTGTTCCTCGGGCGAGTGATGCGGATGGGCGCGGGCTAATGACTCGGCCGAGAACAAGAGGACGAACCCCCCGACGAAACCCACGATCGCCGACTCCCCGGCGAGCTCCAGGCCCTCGGGAAAGAGATCCCCGAACGCCAGAGCGAGCAGGATCCCGGCCGCAAAGGCAGCCAAATACGCCCGTCCTTTTGCTCCCAGCTCCCTGCCGAGCAAAGCAGAGAGACTCGTCCCCGTAAAGCCGACCGCGGCGAGCGTGGCCAAAAGGATCGCGTTCACCGGCGTAGCCTCCCGTAAGTAGCGCGACCACCCTCGCGTAAGCCAGGCCCGAGCGATGCAACCGTGGTCGGGTTTCTCCGCGCGCCTCCCCGTCCGGCGACTTGCTCACCGAGCCGCTCTTGATGCGACGCGTCTAATCGAAAGACTTTTTCATCGTTACCCAAGATTTTTACCTGCACGCTCCACACCGGCCGTATACCTCCAGGCTGTGGGCTCTGACCTCGAAGTCGGCCCTTCCGGAGGGCAGACGCTCGGGGTCGAGCGGGCACTCTTCGAACTCGGAGATGTCACCGCAGGACTCGCAGATCATGTGATGGTGGTGGTTCTCGGCGAGCTCGTAGCGCGCCCCGTCGCCGAGGTCGAGGCGACGCACGATCCCCAAACTTCCCAAAAGGTCCAACGTGCGGTACACGGTCACCAGCCCAACCTCGGGACACCGGGCACGGATCTCCTCCAGACTCTGGTGCTGCTCCTCCACGAGCGCCCGCAACACCGCCATCCGCTGCGGCGTCGCCTTGTAACCTCCACCCCGCATCTTCCCGATCGCCGCTCCCAGCCTCAATCAAGCCTCCCACTAATTGAAAAAAATTTTCAGTTACGGACAGGCTAGCAGCGGCGGTGGACATCGTCAAGGACTCTTTGGGGTCAGCTATCCGCGGGGTGTTTGCGGGGCGTGTTGCGGCCGGTGCCGGCGTGGCGGAGGAACAGGATGAGGGCAAAGGTGAGGGCGAGGACCGACGCGACGAAGAGGTTGCCACGGAAGTCGCCGATGAGGAAGGCCGGGTCTACACGGAGCGTCTCGACGAAGAAGCGGCCGACGGAGTACAGGCACACATAGATCAGGAGGATATCGCCGTTCTTGAGGCTGCTCACGAAGCGTCTGGCGACGAAGAGGAGGACGAGGCAGACGAGGACGTCCCAGATCGACTCGTAGAGGAACGTCGGGTGGAAGGAGGCGGCGTCGTTGAACTCCGGGGGCCGGTTCTCGGGAGCTATCTCTATAGCCCAGGGGAGGTCCGAGGGACGGCCGAAGAGCTCCTGGTTAAAGTAGTTGCCGAAGCGGCCGACGGCCTGGGCGAGGACAAGGCCGGGGGCGACGGCGTCGGCGAAGGCCAGGGCGCTGATGCCGCGGATTCGGGCGAAGATGAGGAGGCCGAGGAAGCCTCCGATCACGGCTCCGTAGATCCCCAAGCCTCCGTTCCAGACCTCGAAGACGCCGGGAAAGAAGGAGTGAGGATTTCCGTCGTAGAGGTGGTAGTCGGTGGCGACGTGGTAGGCCCTTGCCCCGATAAAGCCCAGCGGCACGACGAAGAACAGGGCGTCGAGGGCCAGAGCGCCGTCGTAACCCTTGCGGTTGAGCTCGCGGACGGTGATCCAGGTCGCCAGCGCGATCCCGAGGGCGATGAACAGCCCATAGTAGCGCAGGGCTAAGGGTCCGACCTCGAAGATCACCGGCGAAGGCGGGCTCGGAAGCGTGAGTGCGAGCGCGTACGACAAAGGGACTCCTAGGCTCTCTCTAGATCAACCGGCGGGTACGCCGCGGGGGGCCGGTGCGGGAGTGGAGCCTCCTCCGGCCGGTCCTTCGGGCGTACCCTCGCCGCGGTTTGCGCGTGCCGCCTCGGCGGCGTAATCGGCCGAAGATCTGTTTCTCGAGGAGCCGTTGGCGTCGTGGTAAGACTCGAGTATGGCCCGCGCGGCGGGGGCCGCGGTGATCTCGCTGCCCGTCTGGAAGGCCCCTCCGCCCTCGATCATGGTGAGGACCACGAGAGGCTCGTCCTGGTTCTCGGCCCAGCCGACGAAGTAGTTTACCGGGTCCCTGTGCTCCCCCATCTCGCCGGTTCCCGTCTTGCCGACTATAGGCAGGGCCATACCCCTGAAGGCGTTCTCGGCGGTCCCGCCCTTGCCGGTGACCATCCTCAAGCCGTCTACAGTGGTCTTCAGCGTCCCCGGCGAGACGCCGAGCGAGCCTGCGGGCTCCGGGGTGAGGTCCTGCGCCGACTCCCCGTTCTGTTCGCGGAGGTCTTGACCCACATGCGGCGTTACCAAGGTACCGCCGTTGGCTATGGCCGCGAAGCCCCGGACCAGCTGCAGCGGGGTGACCAGAAGGTCGCCCTGCCCGATGGAGAGGTTGACCCACCGGCCGACGGTCCAGAGCTGGTCGTCGGGGGTGGCGCCGGTCTCTTCTTGCCACTCGCGGGTGGGAACCTGTCCGGCGCTCTCTCCGGGGAGGTCCACGCCCGACTGTGCGCCGAAACCGAACTGTTGGAGCCACTTCGAAAACAGGTTCTCGTCGTCTGTACCGTTCCACATCCAGTCGGCTACCTGATAGAAGAACTTGTCGTTGGAGTCCATGAGGGCCTGGGCGTAATTTTGGGTGCCGTGCGGCCCCAACGCCCAGTACTTGGGGCTGTTCTCGCGCCAGCTCTGCCAGCAGCCCCACGACGAGCCGGTCGGGCGCCAGCACTCGCCGGTGTCGGTGACGGTCGTCCCGGGGCCGATGGTCCCCTCTTCGAGGCCCGCCATCCCGGTGAACGGCTTGAACGCCGAGGCGCCGGGGTAGGCACCCTGGACGGCGCGGTTCGTGAACGGGGCGTGCGCCTCCTCGGAGTTCAGGTACTCGAACTGCTGGATCTCATCGGACCCGGTGACACCGCCCACGAAGAGCTGCGGGTCGAAGGTCGGACGGCTGGCCATCGCCCGGATCTCGCCGTTACGGGGGTCGATGGCTACGATCGCCCCGCCGGTCCCCTCGGTGCCGTTGGCGCGGGTCCGCTCGATCGCCGCGTCGAGCTCCTTCTCCGCCGTCTCTTGCAGGTCCATGTCCAACGTGAGCCTGAGGTCCTTGCCGGGGACGGGATCGGTGATGCGGGCCGGGCGCCCGAGCTCGGGGACCTCCTCGGGACTCCCGTCGTAGCGCCGCCCATCGGCCGTGCGGACAGCCACCTGCCTCCCCAGAGCGTCCACGTTGTACTCCTTCTTGCCCGGCTCCCCGCGCAGGATCTCCTCGTACGCCAGCTCTACCCCGCCCTTGCCGACCACGGAATCGTTCGCCATCCCCTCGAAGGTGCCCTTTTCGAGCTCTTCCTCCGTAACGGCTCCGGTATAGCCCAGGATGTGAGAGGCCAACTCGCTATTTGGGTAATTGCGGATGTAGTCGTCGTTGACGACGAGGCCGTCGTACCGCTCGGTCCGCTCGCTGACGTACATGACGGCCTCGCGGCTCGCGTTCTCCTTGATGAGCATCGGGCTGTACTGATCGCCCGACTCCCTCGCCGCGTCGTAGCGCCCGAGCACCGCCTCTTTGTCGGCGTCGAGGAGGTCGGCGAGCTCCTCCACCTTCTCACGGGGGATGGAGTTGGGCACGATCGTGACGTTGAGGCCGGGGACATTGTTCGCCAGCACCTCGCCATCACGGTCGTAGACCACGCCGCGCTGTGCCGGTATCTTGGTCGAGCGGGTCTGGGTGTTCTGGGCGTTGGCTTCGTTCTCCTCCCCGGTCAGGACCTGCAGGTACCACAGCCGGAAGGCGAGCACCACGAAGAAGATCGCGACGAGCACCGCGAGCCCCACGACCCGCACCTGCATCCTGGTGCGCGTGATCGTGGGCTCCGTCTCTCTTCTCTTTCGGTCTCTCTTCTTGCCCGGGCGCTCCACGCGCCCGATCTTTACCGGTGTCCGGAGCACGGTTTCAGCCACCCCCCCAAGAACGTTCCCATATCTTCATCATCCCGGCTAAACCGCCTTCTCGGCTTGCACGATCAGGCGCTCGGAGTAGTCCGGCAGCGTACACGTCTGGAGCGTGAGGATGTCCTTGCCCTCGACCGGCCTGGTGACGGAGAGGTCGGTGGGTCTAACGACACTCTTCTCGAAGACCGTGTAGGTGTACTTCCCGCCGTCGGCGTCAAACAGGGTGATCTCGTCGCCCTCCTCGAGCACGTCGAGGTCATAGAAGGCGAGGAAGCTCGCGGTGTCCGGGTAGCCGAGCCGGTGGCCCGCGATGTAGACGTTGGCCCCCGGCTCCCACGGGAAGCCGGTATCCTCGAGGTGAATGCCAGCATAGTCCCTAAGCTTCTCTTCGTCGTTGCCCGTAGTGTCTGGTACCAATGCGTCAAATATCTCCATCTTCGGGACGGTAAGCACGAGCGTCTTGTCCTCGGGTCCCCTCACCCGCCCGGGGGCCTGCGTGTTCTCCTCTTCCAAAATGGGCACGTTGAAGTCCCGCGGCTCCTCGGAAGCGGAATCCCTGCGCGTGTCGGGACCGACGAAGAACGTGATTATCAGGGTCGCTCCCGCCCCGATCAACGCCAGGCTCACCAGGCCCAGGATTACGTCCTTGATGCGCAATCGTCCCTCCCGACAAAAGTCCCCCACGCGTCTCGAGTATCCTGCTCCGACCGCAACACATTGTATCCGAAAAACCGCCGACTACTAGCCCGGCGCCGGGCCGGACGCCCGGAGGCGCGAGATCGGCCCGGACTCTACTCCTCGATCACGAAGAGCTTGCGGGCCGCCACGGCGTACTCACCGCCGGTTGCCCCGGGGCCGTAGACCTCGACGGTGTAGTTACCGGGCGGCACGGGCTCGCCGGAGGTGGTCTTGAGGGCGAACTTCATTATGCCGGTCGCCCCGTTCTCGCCCGTGCTCAACTGATCCTCCTGCTCGTCGAGGACCTCTATACCAGCCCCCCGATCCAGGAGTAGGGAGAACACGGATCCCGACCCCACCCTCTCGACTTGCGCTTCCATGTCCTCCACGCTCGGCAACTCCTCGACGCTCAGGTACACAAAGATGGTCTCGGGTGGCCCCTCGAAGTGGGCTGTGTCCGGCGGCGGGTAGAGGCTGTTCTCCGGACTCACCACGACGTCCCGGACGCCGGGGGAGACCTCCTCTCCCGGCAGGAAGTTCTCCGCCCTCAGAAAGGCCTCGACGCCCAAAGCCAGCGCCACCAGAGCCACGGCCACGAGCACGTACAAGGGCCAGCGCCTGTCCGCCCCCCTGGTGGTAGTGTTCGGGAGCACGCTCATCCCTTTTCTCGCACCACGGTCTCTTCCGTAGGCTCCGTAACTCCGGGCGCGCCGGACCTCATGAGGCGAGACCGCTTCCAGAGGAGAAGCGTGACGCCATTGTGCAGGACGTGGGCGGTCACCGGAGCGAGGAGGCCGCCCGTCCACAAGTAGAGAAGGCCGAACAGAAAGCCCGCCGCGACGGCCCACAGCGTCCACACGAGGTACCGGCGGTCGGGGCCGACGTGGAGGGCTCCGAAGAGTAGCGAGGAGGCCACGAGCCCGATCTCCGGCTGCAACGCCCCCCGGAAGAGGGCCTCCTCTCCGACGCCGCTCATGACCGAGACCAGGACGAGGTCCCGCCGCCTTGCGCCGTCCACGAGGTGCGGGGCAAGCTCGTCGGAGAGACTGCGCAGCGCCGGCAGCAGGCGGTAGAGGAGGACGCCCAGGGCCACGGTACCGCAGGCGGAGATTACGCCCACGACGAGACCGAAGAGCGCCGAATCGCCCAGAGCAAAGATGTTCCGCCCACCGAGTGTGCCCACGACCGCGGCGGCGATGAGAAGCGCCACGTAGAAGGCGGCTGCTAGAGCTACGAAACGGGGTCCCATCAGTTCAGGGGGCAGGCCGGTAGAGGCCGGGTTCTGCACGAGCAACCATAGTTCGCTATTGTACCGGAGACGCGGAGCCGTAAGGCTTCGATACAATATAAGGTAAGGGAGCCTCAACAAAGCCTGCAGGTATAGGGGGAGCGATGATGGACGAGTCAATCTTCAAGGCTTACGACATCCGGGGCCTCTACCCCGACGCCTTGAACGAAGACGTGGCCCGGAAGATCGGACGAGCCTACGTCAATTACCTGGGGCTCTCCGGCTCCCGCGTGGTCGTCGGGCGCGACATGCGCCTCTCGGGCAAGCCTCTGGAGGATGCTTTCGTCCAGGGCGTAACCGAGGCCGGGGCGGACGTCCTGGACATCGGGCTCGTCTCCACGGACGCCCTCTACTTCGCGGTCGGGCACTTAGGAGAGCCCGGGGGGGCCATGATCACGGCTTCGCACAACCCGAAGGACTACAACGGCCTGAAGCTCTGCCGCGAGGACGCCATCGCCCTCTCCGGGGACGAGGGGATAAACCAGATCCGGGACCTCATCACCTCCGGTAAGCTCCCCGAGCCGAACGAGTACGCGGGCTCCGTCGAAGAGGGCGACGTGATCGAGGATTACGCCGAGCACTGCCTGAGCTTCATAGACACGGAGGGCTTGAGGCCCCTGAAGATAGTAGTCGACGCGGGCAACGGCATGGCCGGCAAGATGCTCCCCCCCATCTTCGAGAAGCTGCCCTTCGAGTACGTCCCGATGTACTTCGAGCTCGACGGCTCGTTCCCGAACCACCCGCCAAACCCCATAGAGCCCGAGAACATGGAGGAGCTCCAGGAGCGGGTCGTCGCCGAGGGAGCGGACTTCGGGGTCGCCTTCGACGGGGACGCCGACCGGATCTTTATCGCCACCGAGGAGGGAGTGACCATCTCCGGCGACATCCTCGCCACCCTCGTCGCCAAGAACGTCCTCGAAAAGGAGCCTGGAGCGGCTATCGTCTACAGCGCGGTCTGCTCGAAGGCGTTGCCGGAGCTGGTGCGGCGCGAGGGCGGCCGGCCCATCCGAACCAAGGCGGGACACTCGATCATCAAACCCCAGATGCGCTCGAACGACGCCGCCTTCGGCGGGGAGCACTCGGGGCACTTCTACTTCCGGGATAACTACTTCGCCGACTCGGGGGTAATAGCCATGCTCACCGTCGCCGAGCTCGTCGGGCGCCAGGAGAGTCCCCTCTCCGAGCTACTCCCCCCCATAGACCCCTACGTCCGCTCCGGCGAGATCAACTCCGAAGTCGAAGACCAGGACGCGGCCCTGAAAAGGGTCGAGGAACACTACGCCGAGCGCGACAGCCCCGAGATAGACCACCTCGACGGCCTCACCGTGGACTTCGGCGACTGGTGGTTCAACCTCAGGCCCTCGAACACGGAACCCCTACTTCGCCTCAACGTTGAAGCCAGCGACCGCGAGGCGCTGGAGAAGGAGCGCGACGAGCTGCTGGATCTTATAAGGAGCTAGCCAGGGCGCGAGCCGGCGCCCCGGCTCGTCGGCCAGAACCGGCAAAGAGAAGCGCCCCCGCTACTCGAACGCGGGGGCGCCGGGCGGTCGCCAGGCTATGTCCGGCGAGAGGCCGTTTGTTGGCTCGTCGTTGCCGGCGGCTTTAGTTGCGCCTGGCAGGGGCGTCGGGGTTGACGGTGAGAAGGTTGCGCACCTCGGTGACGCCTTCGACGTTGGAGGCGATCTCCTGCACGGCCTGCTTCTCCTCCTCGGAGTGTACCTCGCCCCGGATGTCTGCCACACCGTCATTGACCTCGACGTTGAGGTGAGGCAGGTCCGATGTGCGCGGGTCCTCGCCGACCCTCGTCCGGATGCGATTCTCTACCTCTTCCTCCTGCACGGGGACGTCGCCGATACGTCCCCTGTGGCTCCGGCCGATGAGAGGACCGGAGGAAGGGTCGGAGTAGTCCCGTTCCGACCCGGTGCGGTTCGGGTCCTCGGGATGCTGAAGAGGAGGCGTAGCCACCCCACTCTCGGGCTGCGGGCTCTGCCCCGCACCGAAGCCGGCCGCCGCGCCGCCGCTGCCGAAATTGGGGAGGTTCTGGTCGATCCCGCCGGTGAACGTGGACGCGTCCTCCCTGTTGCCCGAGCGGGCGACGAGGGCGCCGACCGCGAAGCCGACGAGGGCAACTAGACCGTACTTCAAGTAACTGGGGCCGGCTGACTTCCCGGGACTCAGCACTCGCGAGCCGCCTTTGAGAGCCGCCTTGCTCGCGCCACTGGCCGCTTTGCGCGTTGCCTTGGACTTCGCGCCCCCCTTGAGGACCTTACTCGCACCCAGTGCTGCCTTACCCGCACCCCTGGCGGCTCCCAGGGTTGCTTTGCCCGCCGCCCTTTCCTGCGCTTCTCTGCCAAACATTCGGACAACCTCCGTGCTTCTCTTGTGGAGTTGAAAACGTGCCCGGAAATCCTACCCGGAACGGCGCCGCGGGAAACAGCGAAATGCTCCAACCGGCAGACTAGAGCGCTCGAGCGATCACCATTTTATCCACCACGCCCCGGACGTCCGGAACCCGGCGCACCGCCTCCTCGATGATTCGACGCTCCTCCGGTAACCGTACACAGCCGTGCAGAGTGACGACGAACTTGCAGGAACTGACGTTCGGCCGCGCGAGATCTCGCGTCTTCGCATCCCTGCCCAGAGAGGCTCGCACGAGCTGGATCAGGAGGGCGTCGTTGGCCACCGTTGCGCCGGTGGGGCCGGAGGCCACGTTACTCCTTGGGGCTCTCTTCGGGGCGCAACTTGGGGAGGAGGGTAAGCTTGCGGTAGCGCAGCCGGCGCTCGTTCAGCGGTTCCTCGAACTCGGCCTCGCGAGCGAGCTTTATCCCTCCAGCTCCGCCTGCGGCGGCCTCGACGAGGGCGGCAAGGTCCTCCCTCTCGCTCGGGGAGAGACCGGCGTCGTCGAGGTCGCGCCTCTTCTCCCGCTCGAAGAGCCTCACGCGCCGGGCGAAGGAGACGAAGACGCTGCACGGCTCGGGGCAGGGGATCTCACCGTTCCCCCGGTCCATCTCCAGGGGCGTTCCGGCGTCCACGTTCCAGAGGGTCTTTTTGAGGCAGACCGCGTCTTCGCAACACGCGCGGGCCGCATTTTGTACCCCTTCGTCCGAGAGGCGCTGGATACGTTTGTAGATGCCGCTCTGGCGAGCGGCGTTCTCGCGGTAGTCGGTGATCTCCAACCTGCCCTCCCGGTAGAGGTACCAGTGGACCACGCCTGCCGGGTACAGGTAGTCCATCGCCGCGGCGAGTCCGCGCGCGTCCTCCACCCTGAGCTCCCACCCTCGCCGGAGGTTCGGGGAGCTCTTGAGCGGCCGGTACTCCCCGGCGCCGGTGAGCTTGGCGATCTCCCGCGCCGCCCGCGGATCGTCGTAAAGCTCCAGACTCGCGACCCGCGCGTCGTCCTCGTGGCAGAGGTAGTAGCCCGCGGGCGAGGCGGACCGGATGAGGATCTGGCCGAAGACACGCCCGTCGGGGTCCTCGTCGACCCATGCGGCGAACGCCTCCCGGGAAGCGGCGGCCACGTTCGGCGTGCCGGAAGGTCTAGCGGGGGCTTTGGGCAATCTCCGTCTCCCGTTCGGCCTCGCGGGCGCGGGCGGCGATCAGGGGCGCCATCGAGGGGTGGGTGCCGACCGGCGCGCCATAGAAGATCGTCTTGCTGCCTCGCCTGGTCACCTCGCCGGTGAGGCCGAGGTCTTCGGGGATAGTCTCGCGCGTGTGCCAGCCCTCGGCGATAAAGACGGGGATCAGGACGACGTTCTCCGCCTCTAAATTCTCTACGACCGCGCCGATCTGTGGGTCCTGATCCAGGAAGCCCACCTCGACGAGGTCGTAGAGGCCGCGCTCTCTTATGCGTCCGGCGTTGAGGTAGATGACCCCGCCCGAGCTCTTGTTCAGGTCGGTACCGTGCCCGAGCAGGACGAGCGCCCGCCGGCCCGGAGGGACTTCCTTATCGCCGAGCAGGTCCTCCGCGCGCTCCAGGATCACATCCGCCATCCCCTGATAAGTCCCCAGAGGCCCGGCGTAGCGGATGGTCTTGCCGTCCTTGCGGGTCACGGGACCGGCGAGGCCAAGCTCCCTGGGGATCACCTGCTGGGTAAAGTACCCCTCCGAGATGAAGGCCGGAACCACCGAGACGTCCTCCGACTCGACCGTGTCTAGGACGTGGCGCATGGAGGGCTCCTCCTTCCAGAAGCACTCGACGACCTCCTCGTACTCATCGCCGAAGCGCTCCCTTATGCGCGCCGCGTGCTCGTAGACCGGCAGGCTAGAGTCCTCGTTCAGGTGCGAGCCGTGGCCCACTATGACGAGAGCTTTCACCTCCTCAGACACCTCCTCCAGAACAACAATACCGACCGAACATCGAGGGAGATTCTATCTTATGCAGCGGCCGGACCAGCGGAAAGAGGTTACAGGTTACGGTTCGGCGGGGGCGCCTTCAGTCGACCGATACACGGTTCTTGCCGGTCCTTTTGGCGCGGTACATCCGCTCGTCAGCCGCCGCGATGAGCTCGTCCATCGTCTGCATCTCCGGGCCAAGCGGCGCTACACCTAAAGAGACGGTAATGCGCCGCTTTAGCTGGGGATTATTCTCCGGTGAGCAGTGCCGCTCCACCTCCGAGCGGATGCGTTCGGCGATGGGTGGCGGGCGCGAGGGCGCCGTTCATCAGGACGACGAACTCCTCGCCCCCGTAGCGCGCCACGATGTCGTCCGCCCGGGTCGTCGACCTTTCCACCGCGCCGCTGTAACCGAAAACGCCGCCGCGGCACGCCCGTCCGGTGTCCTCTTCTATTATTGTACTAACTCCCGGAAAACTTTAGCCAGCTCGAAGTATATGGATGATCCTCACCTCCGGGACGCGGGACGCACGCGAGCGCCCAGGTACCCGGGGCCGTGCTCCAGGGCGAGCAGGAAAGCGGCGGCGACGACTGGGGCTTCGGTGGCCGAAGGCTCGAGCCTGGGGTCCGAGCGCAGCAATCCGTCGAGGTTGGTTATCGCCTGCAGGCCCCGGCGCGAGTACACGCCGCCGGCCTTCAAGACCCCGCGCGCCATTCGCGAGACCTCTTCGGCTTCCTTACGTCCAGCCCTGCTCGCCGCGTCGAGATCCGGCACTTCGGCGAGGACCTCCAGATACGCCTGCACGAGCGCGGGACGGGTCGCCTCGACGTGGGCGAGGGCATTGAAGAGGGCCGGACGGGCGAGACCGTGGGTGACCTCGAAGCCTTTCACGTACTCGCGAGCCATGGGATCCCCGGGGTCTCCCGCGGCGGCGAAGCGCATCGCGTCCCGGAGCGTCGCGTCCCGGCCCGCCCCCGCGGCGACGTCGAGCGCCCCGGCGAGAGCCCCGGCCCGTGTTGCGGAGGAGGAACCCCGCGAGCGCGTCTCTCCGGGGCGGCCCGAGCCAGCCGCCTCGAGCGCCCGGGCGAAGAGGCGGATGTCCCCGTGCGAGAGCCCGGCCAGAACCTTCCCCAAACGCTCCCCGAGGAGCGCCGCGCGCGCCAGCGGCGCCAGGTACCCCGCCGTCCGCAAGTCCGCGTGCCCGGCGACGGACAGAGAGCCCAAGACCGCCTCCAGTACGGTCTCGCCCACGGGAAGATCCGCCGCCCCGGAGACGGCCGCCGCGAGTGCGGGGACGCCGAGGAGGCGCGTCTCATGGGCCACGGCCCCGTCCGAGTAGCGGGAACCGGTCCCCGGCATCGGGGCGCTGTAGCCCAAAAGCAAGGCGCTCACCACCGCCGAGGCGACCTCAGCGGGCGAGACGCGCGGCCCGGGAGCGCTCTCTGTCACGTAACGGGGTCTCTAGAGACTACTGGAGCGCCCTTTCGAGGTCTTCGAGGACGTCCTCCACCTCCGGCTGGTCGCCGGGGGAGTCCTCGATCTTCTTTGCGCGCACCACGCCTTCCCTGTCTATGACGAAGTACGCCCGCTCCGGGAAGCCCGCCTCGTGCCTGACCCCGTAGTCCTCGACTACCTGGCGCTGGAAGTCCGAGAGCAGCGGGAAACGTATGTCCCTCTCCTCGGCCCACGCCTTGTGCGACCAGGGCGAGTCCACGCTCACGGCCAGGACTTTCGCGCCCTTCTCCTCAAAGCGTTCGATCTCTCCTTGCAGCTGGCCCATCTGGTCCGTACACACGCTCGACCAGTCCCCCGGGTAGAAGAACAAGACGACCGGCCCCTCCCGCCTCGCGTTCTCCAGCGACACCTTGTTCTCCCAGCTGTCGCTGGGCAACGTGAAATCCGGGGCCTTTTGTCCAACCTCCGCGGCCACTCCAAACCTCCTCTTCTCTCCTCCACGACAGCAGGCATTCTAACCTCTCCTCCGCCTCCCGCAGAATAGCCCACGGCGTCTCACACGGCGCGGACGGGTAGAATTACGCCCCGGCACGACCGGCGGAAAAGGTACGAAGAAAGCTTTTGGAGGACATTGGACACGACGAAAGAACACGATAACCGGGACGAACGAGGCGCCGCGACCGGCACCGGCGAGCCGTCTCTGATCCCCGGGAACGCCTTCGAGAAGGACGTTCAGGAGAGCACTTTAGGCGCCGAAGAAGAGCTCTGGCTCGCCGACCCCCGGTCGCTAAAACTCGCCGACGGCGCCCAGAAGATACTCGCCGGAGCCCCGGAGGGGCACTACACCGGGGAGCTTATAGACTGCGAGATCGAGGCGAACACCGGTATCCACCAAGAGCCCTCCGGGGTGCTCGAAGACCTTGTATCGAGGCGTCGGCATCTGCTCGAAGAAGCGGAGCGTCTCGGACGGGTTCTCGGCACGAGCGGGACGCATTCCATAGGGGACTGGCGCGAGCAGGAGATCATAGACCAACCCCATTACAGGCGCCTCAAGGAGAGACTCGGCTGGCTCATCCGGCGCAACAACACCTTCGCGCTGCACACCCACTACGCCGTGCAGGGGCGGGAGAAGGTCATCTACCTCTACAACCGCCTCCGGGAGTACGTGCCGCACATGCTCGCTCTCTCGGTCAACTCGCCGTTCTGGCAGGGCGAGATCACGGACATGCAATCGTCCCGGATCCTGATCTTCTCCCGCTCCATCCACCGTGCCGGGATGCCCGACCCACTTGGTTCGTGGAACGAATACGCCGATTACGTAGACTTCGCGCAACGCTCGGGCGCGATAAAGAAGCTCGGGGAGATCTGGTGGGACGTCCGCCCGGCCCCCCAGATCGGCACCGTCGAGCTACGCGCCTGCGACGCCCAAACCGAACCGTGGCGAACCGGCGCTCTCCTCACCCTGACCGCCGCCCTCTGCGACTCCCTCAAAGAGGAGTACGAGTCGGGCGAGCTACAGCCGATCCGCCCGAGCCGCGAGATCGAGGAGAACAAGTGGAGCGCCCAGCGCTACGGTATGACCGGCGACTTCGTGGATCACGACTCGCACGAGAGCATCCCCGCCCGCAAGGTCCTGACTGGCTGGCTGGAACACCTGGAGTCGCGCACGCGGCGGGACTTGTCTTCAGTGGCGCGCATCCTGGACGTTCCTACCGGCGCCGACCGCCAACTGGAGGTCTACCGGGAGACGAACTCGACCTACGAGGTCGTTCGCGACGTCGCGGAACGGACGAGATCTTCCGTATAGGGCTGACCGGCAGGAGTCGCGTTCTAACCGCTCCTCGGGATCATGAGGTGTTCACCTCGAGGATGCCGACGTCCAGGATCAGGGTCCCCGACCCTTCGGCGGCTACGGCGATGGAGATCTCCGTCCCCGGCTGCAGCTCGTCTACGATGGCGAGCGGGACGTGCATGGCACCATTGGCTGCGACTGGCACGTAGCGCATCACCTTGCCGCTTGCCCGAGCTTCATGCCCTCCTGGGGCTCCGCCGGGAGATGGCGCGCCGGACGGTGTTGAACGTCGTCGAGAAGCTCGTCTCCCCCGTTCCCGGCTCCCGCGTTATGGTCGGCATCACCCATCGTCCGTTCCTCGAGAGCGTCCCGGCGGCGCTCGTAGACCTCGGGGTCGAACACGCCCTCGTCTACGGGGCCATCGAGGGGTCGGACGAAGCCCCCCTGGACGGCAACTCGTCGCTCGTCCGGGTAAGGGGCGGCGAGGCCAAGGAGTTCCGCGTTTCGCCCGACTCTCTAGGTCTCCCCCAGGTGACCAGAGCGCGTATACCGTGGAAGGACGCGGAGGACGAAACCCGGTATGTATTCGCCGCTCTAGAAAGTGAAGAGGGACCGGCTGGGACCTTGATCCTGTACAACGCCGCCCTCAGACTCTGGATGGCCGACGAGGAGGATAGGCCGCTCGTGCAATGGGTGGAAGAGGCAGGCGAGACCCTGTGTTCCGGCGCGGTCCTGGAGCTACTGAGCCGGCTGCGCCAACCCGCGCCCGTCGGAGGTTGAGCGACCGTGACCGGTCGTCGGGCGACGGCGGCCTCGCCGAAACAAACAGACCCGGTCCTCTTCCAGACCCCGTCCCCGACCCTACCGGCGGCGGATCCGGCGTTCGATCTGCTTGAAGATCGCGCGCCGGACGCGCGGGTTCTTGAGGAGGTTTATGAGCGTTTGGCGGACCCTCGGGTTCGCCAGGAGCTTGAAGATCAGGTTCCTCTTATTCACGACGGACGTGCCTCCTATTCGCCGGTTTCTTAAGCGGCCCTCTCCAGCTCGCGCCTGAGCTTCTTCTGGAGCAACTCCAGGAGGGCCTTCTCGCCCTCGGTGAGTTCGCCCTGCTCGGCGACGATGATCTCCTCTATGCGGTCGCTGTAGTAGGCTACCACCGCCCCCTCCATGTAATGATCGATGACGCGTGGGCTGACGTAGGAGGAGCGGGCGATGGCGCGGGTGTTGCCAAGCCTATGGGCCACGGCGTCCACCGCCGCGACGACGTTCTTCTCGGCTGCTTTGAGGTCCTCCGTAGCCCCGAGCTCCGCCAGCTTGACGGCGGCGACGAGCGTCCCGGCCCAGGTCCTGAAGTCCTTTGCGGTGAACTCCCGGCCCATGACCTCCTTGACGTACGCGTTGAGATCGCGGGACTTGACGTCTTTGAGCTCGCCGTCCTCGTCGAAGTACTTGAAGACCTCGTAGCCGGGCAGCGCGGCGCACTCCTCGACTACCTGTCTGAGTTGCGGGTCCGTGACGCACTGGCGCTGGAACTTCCCCCACTTCCCGGTGTACTCGAAGAACATGGAATCGCCCTCTATCCTGAGATGCTTGCGCCTCAGGGTCGCGATGCCGTAGGTCTTGTTCTTCTTTGCGTAGCGTTCTTCGCCGACGCGGAAGTGGGCGGCGTTCATGAGGCGCACCATCGTCGCGAGGACCTTCTCCCGGTCGAGCTTCTCGTGACTCAAGTGCTCGCTCGTGATGCGGCGCATCTCGGGCAGGTGGTCGGCGAAGCGCAGGATGCGCTCGAACTTCTCGCGCTCCTTACGCTCGCGGTACTTCGGGCTGTAGACATACTGGAGCCGGCCCGCCGAATCGTAGCCGACGGCCTGGACCTTTGCCGAAGGGCCGCGGGCTATGTGAACGTCCTCCCAGGCCGGCGGTACCTTGAGATCCTCGATGCGCGCGAGGACCTTCTCCTCGCGCACGGTCTCCCCGGAGTCCGGGTACCGGTAGAAGAAACCCTTCTCTTTGCTGCCCAACCGCCTGATGCCCGTCTCGAAAAGCGCGTGTCTCGTCATGCCTCGTACTCTACGCGTCCCTTTCTAGTTCTCGTAACCCGCTCGCCTCCAGAGACGCATTGTACCCGGAGTCCCCCCGGTTTAAGAGAGAAAGGACACGATTTTCCCGGCAGTCTACGCTCTCCGGACGCGGCGCCTCGCGCTTCGGCTTCAGTTCATCTGGTCTATGCGGGTGTGATAGCGGTTCCCGAGGCGCCCCCCGAGAAAGCTTCCCAGGAGCACCAGCAGAAGGGCGCCGACGATGATCCCCGCACCCAAGAGACCCAGCGTCGTCAGGTCACCGACGGTCGATAGGACGCCGTCCCGGAGTCCCCTCAGAAGCTCGAAGACCGCGCCGGGCAGGAGGCCGGCCAGAAGGAAGCCGAAGACCGCGAAGATCACGCCCAGGAGGATGGCCCATCCGACCGTCGCCGCCCCGTTTCGCCCGCCGTCGAAGCGCACGAGCCGTCCGGCCACATATCCCCCGATAAAGTAAGCGAGGAAGAGCACGAACCCGACGATCACCAGGCCCGTGATGATGGCGGAGTCTATCTCCCGGCCGTCGAGCTGGAGCGTGAAGCCCAACGGACCGAGCACGAGACCCGAGATGAGGAGCAGCAAGACGCCGGCGCACACCAGCGCGAAGACGCACCCGATGAAGCTGGCCAGCCAGTCCACCCCGCCGTAGACGTCCCTGAGACGCTCCTCCCTCGTGAAGGGCATCGCCTCTTCCTCGCGCGTGGGGTCCCCGGACGCGCCGGGCCCATCCGGGGTCCCCGGGGTCCGGAGCTCACGCGTCTCCGGGTCCTCCCCGCCGGGAGCCCCGCGCGAAGCAGTCCCCTCGGAAGGAGCCTCGCGCGCCGCATTCTCACGAGTCGCCTCATCGCGAGTCGCGCCTTCGCGCTCGGTGTTTTCGGGCGGCATCCGGCTCGTCTCCG
>JAUJNO010000009.1:49217-68229 GCA_030448125.1 Rubrobacteraceae bacterium
TCGCGAGTCGCGCCTTCGCGCTCGGTGTTTTCGGGCGGCATCCGGCTCGTCTCCGGGTCCTCACTACCCGGCTCGCCGCCCTGCGGTACGCGCCTGGTCTCCTCGGTAGCTCCCTCGTCCCCTAGAGGACCGCGCCTCCGGCGGTCCTCTGGCCTGTCTTTAGGCCTGTCGTTCATCTCTCCCCCTCGTCGTCCTAGTTCGCTTGCTTCTCGTTGCCCGAGCTATTAGCCTGCGGGCTCCGCCCCCTGATTCTACCCCGCCCGCACCCCCGGCTCACCTTCCACAAGCCCCGACCGGCGCGCCCCTTTGTACACCTGGCCAAAAATGTCGCTTTTCGGGCGAGCCTGGCTTGTACAGCGGGCCCTACCCAACGAGCCTGAGCGGTTCATATCATAGCCGGTGTGCTGTGGCGAGACGTTTGCGAAGGCTTTCGCGGAGGTTCCCGCTGAAGCCCCCGCAGGCGCGTCGTGCCGGCCGGTACGGTGCGAAGACTAGACAGGAGGAAGGTTTGGATACGCAGGCCAAGCAAGACATCCTAAGGCAGGCCGAGGAGAACAACGTCAAGTTCATCCGGCTGTGGTTTACGGACATCCTCGGAGTGTTGAAGAGCTTCGCGATCACGGTCGGGGAACTCGAGGACGCCCTAGACGGGGGGATGGGCTTCGACGGCTCCTCCATCACCGGTTACCAGGACATCGAAGAGTCGGACATGATCGCCATGCCCGACCCGGACACGTTCCAGGTCATCCCCTGGAGTCCGCAGGACAATCGCACGGCGCGCTTGATCTGTAACGTGGAGACCCCGGACGGCGACCCCTATGTCGGCGACCCGCGCTACATCCTCAGGAGGGCGCTGGAGCGGGCCAACGACATGGGCTTCGACTCCTTTAATTGCGGCCCCGAGCTCGAGTACTTCTACTTCAAGGACTCCACGGCGCCGATGCCAATCGACCAGGGCGGCTACTTCGACCTGACCACGCTGGACGCGGCGACCTCCTTGAGGCGCGAGACGATCCTGGCGCTCCAGGAGGTCGGCATCAACGTCGAGGTCTCGCACCACGAGGTCGCCCCCAGCCAGCACGAGATCGACCTGAGGTTCGACGACGCCCTGGTGATGGCTGATAAGGTCCAGACCTACAAGACCATCGTCAAAGAGATCGCTACCAAGCACGGCGTCTACGCCACCTTCATGCCTAAGCCGCTCGCGAACGAAAACGGCAGCGGCATGCACACCCACCAGAGCCTCTTCACGGGCGACAGGAACGCCTTCTTCGACGCCGACAACGAGTACTACCTCTCGGAAGAGGCGCAGGCGTTCATCGCGGGACAGCTCAGGCACGCGCGCGAGATCAGCATAATCTTCGCCCAGTACGTGAACTCCTACAAGCGGCTCGTTCCCGGTTACGAGGCCCCGGTCTACATCGCCTGGAGCCGCAAGAACCGCTCGGCGCTGGTAAGGGTCCCCGGCTTCCACCCGGGCCAGGAGAAGGCGACGCGCATGGAGCTGCGGTGCCCGGACCCGGCAGCCAACATCTACCTGTGCTTCGCCGCTCTCCTTCATGCGGGGCTGGAAGGCATCGAGAAGGGCTACGAGCTGCCCGAGCCGATGGAACGCAACCTCTACGACCTCTCCCCCAGCGAGCTACAGAAGCTCGGTATCCAGAGCCTGCCCGCTGACCTCGGCGAGGCCATAAAGGAGGCCGAGAACTCCGAGCTCTTGCAGAAGGCCCTGGGCGAGCATACCTACACGAGGCTCCTGGAGCTCAAGCGCGCGGAGTTCGAGGAGTACCGGCTGCAGGTTACACCCTATGAACTGCAGAAGTTCTTGCCGATTTTGTAGTTGTTAGTAGTTAGTTATTAGTCGTCAGTTCGGGGCGCGGACTCCTTTGGTCCGCGCCCCTTCTGCGTCCGGAGGTCTTTCAAGAACTTCGCCGTGTGTGGAGCGGCATGAGGATTGGCTCCGAGCTCTTCTTCGAGACGCACGAGGTCTTGCGGGGTGTCGACGTCGTAGTGGGGCTCGCCTTCGTGCAGGGAGAGGCCAAGCGCACGGGCGCCCTGGACCGTCTTGTGGTAGACGGCCTCCGTGGACCACGGTACGTCGCGGAAGAGCTCTTCGTGTGGTCCTCCCATGCCGAGTAGGACGTAGCCGCCGTCGGTGCTGCCGATGGTGGAGGCGTCGTAGGGGTGTTCGTCTGGACGTTCGCCTTCGAGCGCGCCCGGCGCGCCGGAGGCTGCCGGGCGGCAGGGTCGGGGAGTCGGTACCGAGGATGAGGACGGGTTCGGGGTCCTCTTAGAAGAGCCTCCGGGCAGCGGTGAACATCCTCTCGCCGAGCTCTTCTCCACTCTGCGCGATAAGCCGCACATCTCCGGGAAGGAGCGTTTCTATGAGGTGCAGGCTCTCAGGCGGGGTGCCGGCGACGGTCACGGGGCCGAGAAGGCCGGCCTTTGCGACCGTGTCACGGATCAGGGCAGCCTGGAGGCCAGCAGCCTTTTCGGGCGGAAGACGCAGACGAGTCTTCGTCGCGCCGGGCACCGGGGCTTTAGCCATGACCAGGAGGCGGGTTACGGTGCATCCTTTGGGGTATCTTTGCGGGCTCGTGCGGGCTCGTGAGCCCTGTAGAAACGGACGAGCCGTTGGGGGCTCGCGCCGAGGGCGAAGGCTATTTGCATGAAACCCCAGAGCAGGAGGGTGCGCAGAGGCCGTCCCTCCCAGCGGCGCGGCGAGCTTACTATCGGGCCGGGCAGGTAGGCGGTCTTGCCGGCACGCTCCAGCGCGTGGACAAAGACGACGTCCTCCATGACGGGGAGTTCCGGGAACCCGCCTACCCACTCGTACACCTCACGCCTGACAAAGATTCCCGAATCCCCATAGTAGCGGCCCAGGGTGCGGTAGAAGGGAGCTAGCATCTCCAGCCACCACCCGAGCAGGCCGCCTCCGGGGTACCTCAGCCGGAAGTTGCCGCCGACGTGTCCCCTCTCGACGGCGTCCTCTACCTGGGACGCAACGTCCGGCGGGGGCACGACGTCGGCGTGCAGAAAGAGAAGGACGTCTCCCGATGCCGCCTTCGCCCCGGCGTTGAGCTGGACGCCCCGGCCCGTCCCCGAGAGCACGAGCCGTACCGGCGGCCGGACGAAATCTACGGTGCCGTCCGTCGAGCCGCCGTCGGCGACGACGACTTCGGCGACGCCCGGCGTAGAGAGGAGGCGTTCGAGCAGGGCGCCTACGTTGGCGGCCTCGTTGAGGGTGGGGATCACCACCGAGAGCTTCATCGAGCAACGAGTATAGGATATCTCGTGCCGGCGCGGGCGCACCGGGCGGGACGAGAACACCGCACGCGGATCATGAGGGCCTTTGCCCTATAATCTACGCGGTTTGGAGCGACGGCCAACGTAGAGAAGGGAGCGGGCTTGGTTCGGATCGACGCCACAGGTGGCACGCTTGGGGAGGTGTCGTCGGAGTTACTGGCGATCGGCCTCCACAAGGGTGAGAGCGCCCCACAAGAGCTGGCCGGAGCCACCGGCCCCGTCCTCTCGAACGGGGACTTCTCCGGCAAGGAGGGCGAGACGGCCCTTATTTACGCCCCGGACGGCATGGCTTCCCCCCGGCTCTTGCTCGTGGGTTTGGGCGAGCGCACCTCTTTTACTTTGGACACGCTCCGGCGAGCCTCCGCTATCGCCGCGAAGCGCGCCCGAACCCTGAAGCTCGACGACGCGGCCTTCGTCCTGCCCGTCTCCGGAGGCTCGGCTGCCCGCGTCGCCGCAGCCGAAGCGGCAGCCGAGGGCGCGGCCCTGGGCCTGTACCGCTTCGACCGCTACAAGACGAACGCGCAGAGCCGCGAGCTCGGGACCTTCACGCTCGTCCACGACGACGAAGACAAGGTCGCCGGCGGCGCCGGAACCGGGTTGAAGCTCGCCGCGGCGGCCCTCCTCGCGCGAGACCTCGCCAACGAGCCCTCGAACACGGCGACCCCGGAGTACCTGGCCGAAAAGGCACGCCAGATAGCCGAGCGGTACGGGATGCAGGCGACCATTTTGGACCGGGCCGGGATCGAGGCCGAAGGCCTTAACGGCCTCGCGACGGTCGGCAGGTCGGCCACGAACGAGCCGCGCTTTATGGTGCTGGAGCACCACGGGGGCGAAGATGGGGCTCCCCCCGTCGTCCTCGTCGGCAAGGCGGTGACCTTCGACTCGGGCGGCATCTCCATAAAGCCCACGACGGGCATGGAGGACATGAAGTACGACATGAGCGGGGGCGCCGCCGTTCTGGGCGCGATGGAGGCCGTGGGTTCTCTGGAGCTGCCGATAAACGTCGTAGCCCTCGTTCCCGCGACCGAGAACCTGCCCGGGGGGAACGCCTTCAAGCCCGGGGACGTGCTCGAGTTGCACTCCGGCAAGACCGTCGAGATCGTCACGACCGACGCCGAGGGGCGTCTAATTCTCGCGGACGCCCTCTCCTACGCCAGGCGCTACGAGCCCGCCGCCGTCGTCGACTGCGCCACCCTGACCGGAGCATGCTACGTGGCTCTCGGAGATCACGCCTCCGGTCTCATGGGTAACGACGAGGGCCTGATCTCCGAGATCCAGACCGCCGGCGAGGCATCGGGCGAGCGCGCCTGGCGCCTCCCGCTCTTCGAGGAGTATACCGAGCAGATAAAGGGCAACACCGCCGACCTGAAGAACTCCGGCGGCCGTTACGGAGGCGCCCTGACCGCCGGAGCCTTTCTAAAAGAGTTCACCGACTACCCCTGGGTACACCTGGACATCGCCGGCACCGCTTACTACGGCAAGCAAAAGAACGCCTACACTCCGAGAGGAGCATCGGGCGCGCCCGCGCGCCTGCTCGTCGAGTTCCTGCGCGGACGGTCTCGAAACAGCCAGGTAGGAAACTTGATCGGAGAGGAGGCGTAGATGATAGTGGAGACGCTCATCGTCGGACCATTTCAGGAGAACTGCTACGTGGTCGGCGACGAGGAGTCCGGGACGGGCGCCCTCATCGACCCGGGCGACGAGGCAGCCCGCATCGTGTTCGCGGTCGAGCGGATGGGGCTCTCGATAAGCCAGATCATTATCACCCACGCCCACATCGACCATGTCGGCGCCATCGCCCCTCTGACGGACGAGTTCCTTTGCCCGGTTGTGATGCACGAGGAGGCCGGGGCGATGCTGAGAACCATGCCCCAGCAGGCAATGATGATGGGCATGAGGTTCGGCAAGGTGCCGAAGGTCGACCGACACGTCGCCGACGACGAGGTGCTGGAGGTCGGTAGCTTGCGGCTCCGCTCCCTGTACACGCCGGGACACGCGCCGGGCCACCTCGCCTTCTACGCCGAAGAGCAGGAGATTATCTTCTCGGGGGACGCGCTCTTCGCGGGGAGCGTGGGCAGGACGGACCTGCCGGGCGGGAGCATGGAGGTCCTCATGCGGAGCATCTCCGAGCGGCTCCTGACCCTCCCGGACGCCACGCGCGTCCTCTCCGGACACGGCCCCGAGACGACCATCGGCCGGGAGCGTATGACCAACCCATTTCTGGGCGGGGGAGGAATGCTGTGAGCGAGAGCGTCGAGAAGCACCGGGAGGCCTCGCCGGAGCGGGTGCGGGTCGCCGTCCTGACTATAAGCGACACCCGCACCCCCGAGACCGACACCGGCGGCAACGCCATCGTCGAGCTCATGCGCGAGGCCGGACACGAAGTTTCACACCGCGAGATCGTAAAAGACGACGCGCCGCGGATAGAGGTGGCCCTCCAGGGGCTCCTCGCCGACGCGGACGTGGACGCCGTCATCACGACCGGCGGGACGGGTATCTCGGCCCGCGACACCACCTACGAGGTCGTGAGCCGTCTGATCGACAAGAAGCTCGACGGGTTCGGCGAACTTTTTAGGATGCTCTCTTACGAGGAGATAGGCGCCGCCGCGATCTTGAGCCGCGCGGTAGCCGGAGCCTCCGGCTCGAAGTTCGTCGCCTGCCTGCCCGGCTCGACGAACGCGGTACGCCTCGCGATGGAGAAGCTGCTCGTGCCCGAGATCCCGCACGTCGTCTTCGAGCTCCGAAAGCACCGCACGGAGGTCCTTTAGATGGAGCGCGAACCCCTCTCCCCGGAACTCGACGCCCTGTGGCGCAGGCTCTGGCTCATGTGGCAGAACAACGACGAAGAGGACGTCGTCCTCGACTCCGCAAAGCTCGAGGAGATAGAGGCCGAAGTCCCCGCCCTAGAAGGCCGCGTAAAGACCGCGCTCGCCTACCTCCAGCGCGCCTACTACATCCAGTACCGCTCCGGGGTGGGCGATGAAGGCATCGAGCCCATCCTCTACGATGTCTACGAACCGAGGTAGGTTAGGGGGAAACCCCACCCGCCGCCAAAGCACGAAAAAGACCGGGGCCCCCGAAGGGAGCCCCGGTCCCGTGGCGCCGTGACGACGCCGCTCTAGCTAGGAGCTAGATCTTACTTGCCGCTCGACGCGGCCGCCGCCTGGTTGACCTGCTGCTCGCACGAAGTCGAGTTCTCGGGGCTCACGGTAATCGTGCCACCGACCTCCTCGAACTCGAAGTCGTCCGCCTCGGAGGCGTACTGGAGGATGTTGATATTGCTCTGCGCGTTGCCGGTGTTCGCGACGCCCTGAATGCCCACACACTGGTTGGAGTTGTCGCCCGTCTGAGA
Source organism: Rubrobacteraceae bacterium (assembly GCA_030448125.1). GTDB lineage: Bacteria > Actinomycetota > Rubrobacteria > Rubrobacterales > Rubrobacteraceae > Rubrobacter_F. The sequence goes on from JAUJNO010000009.1 coordinate 55,876, forward strand.
AACCTTGAACGACTGGCTGACCTCGCCGCTCTCGCCTTCCTGCTCGGTCTCTTGGCTGACCTGCGCTATGGCTGGGATCGCCGCGACGACCAGCATCGCCAGCAGCGCCGCCAACAACATCAACTTCCTCATGCCATTCCTCCTTCATTACCGCTTAACAAAACTGAAGAAAGTTTGCCACCCCAGCCCCGAGACCGCATCCTCCAAAAGGATGATTTTTGCCGCCCAAAAGTATGAACGCCGCCGAAAGGGGTTGTAGAGTAGTATAGGTTTTGTTAATTATTCACCGATGAGGTATTTGAGGCCCGGTTCCCAGTAAGGGGGTAAGACCAGATGGAGTCGGCGCGACGGTTCGATCCGGGCGGTATCGCCGAACCGGGTGGTCGCTCCGGGCGGGTGACGCCACGATGGGGCCTTTAGAGAGAACAGGAGCCGGTAGGCTGAGATCCCTCTTCGCGTCCCGGACGCGTGGCTCGTTGGAGGATGGCGCGCCGGACGGCCTGCAGTGGCGCCTGATCCTCTCGGCGGGCGTGGGGGTCGGCGTGTTGGTAACGGCCCTCTTCTACTACCTGCCGGTCTTCCTGATCAACCACTACGCTACCGTCGTCTTCCTCTTGCAACAGGGCTCCGTTATAAGCGAGAGCTCCATCTTGGGCGTCGACACCCAGGAGTTCGGGTACTTTATCGGGCGTTACGGGATGCCCGCCCTGTACCTGGTGCTGACCGTGCTGGCCGCCTCCTGGGTGGCGCGCAGGGTCCGGGCGACGGGACCCTTGCACGGGGTGCTGACCGGCGTAGTCTCGGGCGTGGTATCGGCGATCCTCAGCCAGGCGATCGGCGCACTGTACTTCGGGGGCGGGCTGGACCCGATCGAGCTGGTGCTCTACCCGGTCCTGGCAATAGGGGGCGGACTGGCGGGCGGACTGCGGGGCTGGAACGTGCTGGCGGGGCGGGAGGTACTCTACAAGGCGAGCCAGGACGTCGGCGCGGCCCGTACCCCGCAAGCCGTCGCCGCCGCGATAGGCGAGAACCTGGCCGGCTCGGAGGTAAGCAACGTCGCCCTGTGGGAAGCGACGTGGCCGGACGGCATGTCACGGGAGGGCGTTCCGGCAGGGTTCGTACTCCTGGGTTCCTGGGCGTCCCCGGCGACGCGGTCTCCTTCGCCCGGCGCGCGCCTGGAGGCGGCTCGCATCCCGGCGCTGGACCGCCTGCGCCGCGGGCATTCGTGGTCGACGCTGCGCGTGGGAGAGTTGCCAGCCGCCGAGCGCGCGGCGCTGGGGGCCCGGTACGGCTCCGCGCTACTGCTCCCCCTGATCCCGGCCGACGGGTCCTGGGCGGGACTGCTCACGGTTACCTCGCGCAGAAAGCGTGGCTTCTCGAGGGGTGCCCGGCGCGCGTACCTGACGGTGACCGCGCCGGTCGCGCTGGCCCTGGAGAACTTGCGGCTGGTCGAGCAGGCCCGACGGGCGGGGCTCATCGGCGAGCGCCAGCGCCTCGCGCATGAGATCCACGACACTCTGGCACAGGGCTTTGCCAGCATCGTGATGAACCTGGAGGCGGCGGATGCGATCCTGCCCGCCGAACACTCTCCCCAGGCCCACTGGCACCTCGACCAGGCACGCCTCACCGCCCGGGAGAGCCTGGCGGAGGCGCGGCGCCTGGTGTGGGCGCTCCGGCCGAAGCTACTAGAGGAAGCGCCGTTGCCCGAGGCCCTGGCCCGCCTCGCCGAGCGTTGGTCGGAGGCGAGCAGCATACCCGCCCATACTGCCGTCACCGGCGCCCCGCGGCCACTCCCGCCCGAGGTCGAAGCTACGCTCTTTCGGGTGGCGCAGGAGGCGTTGACCAACGTCGGCAAACACGCCCGGGCTCACCGGACGGCGTTGACCCTCTCCTACATGAACGACTGCGTCGCGCTGGACGCGCGGGACGACGGCGCGGGCTTCGACCCGGACGGAGTCGGCAACGCCGTCGACCCGGCTCGTGAAGGCGGGTTCGGGCTCGGAAGCATGCGTGAGCGGGTCGAGCAGTTGGGCGGAACGCTCTCGATAGAGAGCGCGCCCGGAGAAGGCACCACACTGGCCGTCGAACTGCCGGTGGCCGCGGGCGAGCCGGCACGGCAGGTCCCGCCGGATAAACGGAGCCACGGAGCAGCAGCGGTAGAAGAAGCCTCGTGAGCAGGAGGACACGGCCCCTGATCGGCGCCGTAACAGCCCCCGCGCCCGGGTGTCCGGAATCTTCGCGCAAAGCAGGCAACAAAGGTGTTGGCCTCGAACAACGTCTCTGTTGCTATCCATCTCTAAGCCACCCGGATTCTTCGATGTGTAGGCGTCCGTTCAACAGTGTCCTACCACGAAGCGAACAATACCGGAAGCTTTTGGCTAAAAGCACCGATTCCCGCCGCAACGAGTTTACCGACTACTCCAGGTTTGAGCGCTGCGTTCGCGCCCAAGGGGAAACGGTTACCGTATAGACCGTTGGGGGAGTCGCCGTTCGGGCGCGGCTTCTTCGAAAGTATCCTCTTCTCCGGCCTGCTCCGGCTCGTGCGACCTTTGTAGAGTGAGCCTCCGGCGGATCAGAAGACCAACGATTCCGGCGACCACCAGCAGAGCGCCCGCGCCGAGCACCAGAGGCGAGGCACCCTCCGCGGTAGGGAGAACGGTCGTCACGGCTTCGATAGGCCCTTCTTCCCCGGTAGACGACGCATCTTCACCTTCGGTGGGAGCTGCACTTTCGGCGGCGGGTGCTTCGTCTTCGGCAAGGGCCGAGCTCCCGGCATCGGGCGTTTCGTCCTTAGCCTCTTCATTGGCTTTATCAGCCGCTTTGCTCTTAGAAGCGCCGGTTCCACGTCCGGAGGCTTCGGCTTCTTCGCTTTCGAGGACTTCGTCGGCGCGGGTGGCGACGGCCCGGCCGGCGGCGATGGGGGCGCTCTGCTCGGAGGCTCCGGCCTCTCTGGCGGCGCCGAGGGCGGCGAGGTAAGCGGCGGTTCCGTCTACGGCTCCGGCTCCTTCGTTCCCGGCAGCGACGTTGGAGGCGGCTTCTCTGGCGACGGCGCCTATGGCGGCAGTCTCGGCGACGGCATCGGCGGTCGCTTCATCGGCTCCGACCTCCCTGGCGGCCTCTCTGGCGGCGCCGAGGGCTGCTATGTAAGCGGCGGCGCTCTCCACCGCGCCGGGGCCCTCCTCGGCGACGGCATCGCCAATGGCATCGGCGGCGGCCTCTTCGGCGGCCATCAAGGCAGCCTGGTTGACCTGCGGCTCCCCCGGCACGGCACCGACTAATTCGCAGTTCTCCCCGCCGGGAGGGCAGCCCTCGAGGGGCGGGGTGTCGGGCACGCCCTCGCAAGTCGCGGGATCCAACACTCCAGCGAGGCAGGCCTCGTACGCGGTTGTGGGGGTCTCGGGAGGCGGGATCTCCCCCTCAGCAGGCACGGGTGTAGCCTCGCCTTCGGGGGGAACGACGGTATCCGCTGCCAGAGGGAGAGCGAAGAGAGACAGCAAGAGCGCAGACAGCGCCGCAGTCAGCAGCGACCTCTTCAAGCCTCGCCCCTCCTTTCGCCCTCGGACACTCCCTTGATTATAACCCGAGGATGCGCGCTTTGGGCACCCACCACTTCCGTTTCCACGCGTCGATCGACCACGAATACGGTTGCTCTACTTCGAAGACGTACGCATCTCCGCCAGCCACCGCACCACGCGAATTGTCTCTCCTCGCGTGAGGCAAAGAAAAAGGCGCCCCCTCGGGGACGCCCCTACTTCGATCTTTTTGCGGCCGCCTAGACCTTTTGGGCCCGGACGATCAGGCGTCCCGACTCCGGACCCGAGCTCATAAGCCGGGGACCTATAGTCCACCAATCGTCGGGGGTCTCGGTGCAGACCTGCAGCGAAATCATATCGTCGCCGGTCGGATCCATGACCCAGGTGTCGTAGGGCGTGACGGCAAAGACCTCGCTAACCTGATAAGTGTACACCTGCCCGAGGGAGTCGGTAAGGGTGATCTCGTCTCCCTGCCCCATGGAGGGCAAGCTGTAGAAGATGTGGTCGCTGCCGGTCCCCGGGAACCCGACGCGGTGCCCCGCGATGTAAGTGTTGGAACCGGGCTGCCAGGGGGCTCCTCCCACAAGCTGCGCCCCCAACTCCAGACCCGCCTCGCCTCCGGCCACCACGGCACCATTTATGCCGAGCTTCGGAACGCTCAGGGACATCGTCGGATCGTCCGGCGCGACGGGCGTGGGCTCGTCCTCGTCGCTCATCGACTCCTCATCCGCGGCGTCGTCCACAGCCTCTTCCTCATCTGCGGTCTCATCTGCGGTCTCTTCCTCGGTCGCCGAATCCTCCTCCGATGCGTCTTCGGAGACTATCTCCGGCGCCCCGTCTACCGTCGGGTCCGCGACCTGACCTACGCTCTCACTGTCCGTCCGGGACGACAGGAGATCCGTGCCGAAGAAGATCAACACTCCAAGGGTAAGAATGACCAACCCGAGGAACACGAAGAGTCCCGTCTGCCGACGCTTCTTGAACGTCCGCTTGCGTACTACCCTTCGTTCCCCATACCGTTTTCTATCCATGAGAGCCATGCGTCCGATTGTAGCAGTACCGGATCGAATACAACAACTTTTTTTCTATTGTTTTTTAAGTTTTGTAAAAGCCTGCCCGCGGAATCTTCGTGGGATTCCGCACAGGCTGCCTCTCCAAAGGGCGTTACCATGGCGTTCGTGGACCTGCTCGAAGAACACCGAAACACTGTGAGAGCCTGCTCGCGCTGCTTCCCCTCGGGCGATAACGCGCCGGTCGTGGACGTGCCGAAGCGTACCAGGCTACTCCTCGTAGGCCAGGCGCCGGGATCGACGGAGGTGACGACCCGGCTGCCGTTCACCGGACCTGCCGGCAAGAGGCTCATGCGCTGGTTCGAGAAGGCCGGCCTCTCGCGCGAGGAGATTTATCTCTCTGCACTGTGCCGGTGCTTCCCCGGGAAAGCAAAGGGCGGCGGAGATTTAGTCCCGTCGCGGGCCATGATGCGCAACTGCCGACCGCACCTGCTGCGAGAGCTCGATCTGCTACGGCCGAAGGTCGTGGCGCCGGTCGGCGGGCTTGCGATAAAGGAACTCCTGGGGATAACGCGCCTCTCGGAGGCGGTCGGCGAGACGGTAAAGCGCGATGGGTTAGTATATGTGCCCTTGCCTCATCCTTCGGGTGCCTCCACGTGGCTCAACACCCCGGAGAACAAGAAGCGCCTAGACCGAGCGCTCGCGGCGCTCAAAGAACAAGCAGTCGCATGGAGGCCGGACCGAGAACGGGAGCTTTGAGCTTGAACACGCAGACGGAGAAGAGAACGGGCGCCGGCACCGGGCAGACCACGCTAGTCGCCCGCGGTCTGAAGAAGAGTTACGCGGACTTCGAGGCGGTAAAGGGCGTGGACTTCGAGGTGCACCGGGGGGAGTGCTTCGGGTTTCTGGGGCCAAACGGGGCCGGCAAGACCACGACGATGAAGATGATCTACGCCGCCGCCGTGCCCACGAGCGGTGAGCTGGAGGTCGCGGGCCTCGACGTGAGGAGCGCCGAGAGGGAGGTCAAGCGGCGCATCGGCGTCGTCCCCCAGGAGAACAACCTCGACGAGGACCTCAAGGTAAAGGAGAACCTCCTCGTCTACGGACGCTACTTCGACCTGCCCCGCAAGCTGGTGCGGCAACGGGCGGAGGAGCTTCTGGAGTTCGTCCAGCTCTCCGACAAGGCCGGCGCCAAGGTCGAGCAACTCTCGGGAGGCATGAAGCGCAGGCTCCTCATCGCGCGCGCCCTCATCAACGACCCCGACCTCGTCGTCCTCGACGAGCCGACGACCGGCCTCGACCCGCAGGCCCGCCACCTGGTATGGGACAAGCTGCGCCAGCTCACCGGCGAGGGGAAGACCCTCATACTCACCACGCACTATATGGATGAGGCGGCGCAGCTGTGCGACCGGCTGTGCATCATGGAGAATGGCCGGATCATCGCCGAAGACGCCCCGCGAGCCCTGATCTCCGAGCACGTAAGCCCCGAAGTCCTGGAGTTCCGGGCGGCCCCCGAAGCCCTGGAGAAGCTTCCCTCGATAGTCGAGGACGTAGCCGACGACGTCGACCGCATCGGCGAGGCGCTCCTCGTGTACACCTCGGACTCGGAGGCGGTGACGCGCAAGGTCAGGGAGTCCGGCGTCGAGGTCCGCAACACCCTGCACCGGCAGGCGAGCCTCGAGGATGTGTTCCTCAAGCTCACGGGCCGAAGGCTGGTGGACTGATGGGCGGGGTCAGGCTTCCATCGCCGCGCGGGGCGTTCCGGGTCTGGCAGCGCAACGCGACCATCTTCCGCAAGTACTGGAAGACCATCCTGCTCCCTAACCTCTTCGAGCCCTTGCTGTACCTGGTGGCTCTGGGTCTGGGTCTGGGAGCGTTCATCCGGGAGGGCGGGATAAACGGGCTGACGTACACCCAGTACATAGCGCCGGGGCTCCTGGCGAGCAACGCCATGTTCGCGGCCTCCTTCGAGAGCACCTTCAACACGTTCATCCGGTTGAAGATCGGGCGAATCTACGACGCCATCGTCTCGACCCCGGTCAACGCCGAGGATGTCGTCGCCGGGGAGTACCTGTGGGCGGGGACCCGCGCGGCGCTGTACGGGACGGCTTTTCTCGGGGTGCTCACGGCTCTGGGGCTCGTCTCGGAGGCGCCGCTCATCTCCTCTCCCTGGGCGCTCCTCATACCGCCGGTGTTACTGGTAGTCGGGATCATGTTCAGCGTCATGGGAACCTTGTTTACCAGCCTGATCTCGAGCATCGACTTCTACGCCTACTACTTCACGCTCGTGGTCACGCCCCTGTTCCTCTTCTCGGGCATCTTCTTCCCCATCGAGGACTTCCCGTCCCCCGTGCCCGAGATAGCCTGGTTCACCCCCCTGTACCACGCGGTGAACGTCTGCCGGGCCCTGGCGACCGGTCCTTCCTTGGGCGTGCTCGTGGACATCGCCTGGATTCTGGTCTTCACCGCGGCGCTTTCGCTACTCCCGATCCGCTTTATGCGTAAGAGGCTTATTAGCTAGCTGGCGTCGCGGCATCATTCCGCGCCGTTCTCGCCGGCTGCTGAAAGCCGGCGGCTGACTGCTTACAATTGCCGGATGGTGGAGAACCTTTTTGTCGTGCGCGCCGCGGAGTCCCGGGACGACGCGGCGATCGCCGGCCTCGTGGTCGAGGGGTTTCTAGACAAGTTCCGCCCGGTCTTCGGGAGCCGGATGGACCGAACGGTGAAGATCATGGAGAAGTGGGTGCGCCTGGAGCATTCTCTGGGCGGCGTCTCCTCCCTCGTGATCGAAGGTTCCGGCCCGGAGGAGATCCTGGCGAGCGTCGGTATCCGGATCGGCAGCTCGGACGACGACGCCCTCGCGCGGGGCCTCTGGAGAGCCCTGCGCCGGCACCTGGGCTTCGTGCGCGCCGGTTGGGCGGCTACCCTGCTCTCCTATCCCCGCTACGTCGCCAACTCCTCCGAGGCTTACGTAGAACGTCTCGTCGTCTCCGGGGAGCACCGCAATCGGGGCATGGCGCGCGCCCTGCTGGACGCGGCGGAGGCCCTGGCGCGCGAGTCCGGCAAGCGAACCGTGGGGCTACACGTCAGCGGCGGCAACGCCGCCGCTCTCAAGCTCTACGAGTCCTACAGCTACGAGGAGAGCTCCCGCCAGCATTCGCTCCTCACCGGCTACTTCCTCGGCATCCGGGATTGGCTGTACCTGCAAAAAGAACTCTGATCCGTCCGGTCCCTCTACGGGGCCTTCGGCATTGGTGGTTCGCGCAGTTTCTCTAGCGGGGCGGACTGGGGCGTGTCTTCCTGGGGCGCGGTCCCGGTCGCGGGTGCTTGGTCCTCTATGACGATGGGCTGGGAGAGGATCCAGAGGCTAAAGATAGTGTAGAGGATCATTAGCGCGAGCATGGGGAGCTGGCTCCGCAAAGCCCGCCCCGGGTCCCCGAACAGCCGCAGCGCGACCAGGTGCGCGAGATACACGGCGACGACGTGCCCGGCGACTATCAGAATGACTTGCGAGTACCAGACAAACGCCGCGCCCACGACGCCGGGGTCGATGGCATAATCAGCGGTTCCGAAGAGGTTCCAGCCCCACCCAAACGGGTCCGAAACCTGGCGGATGATCCCCTGGCCCTGAACGAGCAAGAGCGTGTAGTAGTGGGCGACCTGGTAGGCGATGGCGATAGGCACGAGCGAGTAAACGTAAGCCGCCGCGAACCGCCGAAGCCCACCCGTTCCCCCGCCGAAGAGCTGGCTGAGCCTGACGAATCCCAGGTACGCAGCAAGGAAGACCAGCGGCAGCGCCACCAGCCCCGCCGTCTGGGGCACGGAGAGGGCCCTCCGCAGCTCGTTCCACAGCGGGGTCTCGAGCAAACCGTCGAAGGTTACCCCCGCCAGCACCAGGATCACGAAGAACACGCCGCCCGAAGGCACCGGCTCGGAACGGCCCAAACCGACGGCGGGGGGACGCAGGTCGAGCTTGCGGTCCCTCGGCGCGGCTCTCGCGAAGCACTCGTAGCAATTCACGCAATCCTTCTCGGCGGTCCCGCAGTCGTCGGAGCAGTCCCGGCAAAGCTTCGTATCCCCGACCCGCACCTCGGTCGGCGCGAACCTCGCCAGAAGACCAAAAAAGACCGAGAACACCTCGCCCCTTCGCAGCCAGGTCTCCTTGCCGTAGACGGCCATGCCGCCCCAAACGAGGACCGAGTAAGTCAGGGTGAGGACGGCTATATAGACCGGCGTAGACGAGCCCGGGAAGAGGTTCTCCACCCACACGAAGACTCCGTAGAGCGCAACCGCCGGCCAGAGGCCCCAGGAGGCCGGGTAGGGTTCGTCAAGCTCGAGGCCGTTGCCCAGCCCGAGCCGGCGGACGAGCGCTTCGGGCCACTCGAAGAGGATCTTCCAGGGGTTCACGAGCGGCCAGATGTTTCCCACAAAGGCCGTGAAGAAGCCCAGGCCCACCCACCAGACGATCCAGACGAAAGTCGGGGCGAAGTTGGCGTCGGCATTCTGTCGCCCGAGGAGACCGGTGAGTATGACGAGAAGAAAGAGTCCGACCGAGAGCAGCCGCAACCCGAGCAGCAACGCCCGGTTGGTGAGCACCGCCCTTAAAACCCCGACCCGCAGGAGATCAAAGCGTGGGTAGAGGTACGGCGTGTCCTCTCCGGCCTTTCGTTTGCCGGCGAACAGGCTGATCGGGACGAAAGAAGCCAGTACCACCGCGCCCGCGCCGTAGAGATACAACCAGAGCGGGAGCGGGAGGTCGTAGCTCTGCCCGAACCCGTGGGCAGAGGCCGGCTGGGGAACGAGCGGCAAAAGTAGAAGCAGCGCGAGGGTGAGGACGAGAGCGCGACGCATCGACCTGCTCCTCTAGCCCGGCTGCACGAGGAGCGTGCCCAGTGGGGTCTCCGTCTCGTGGTCTTCGATCTCGAACCGCCCGGCCAGATCCGCCTCGAACGAGAGCTCAGTCTCTTCGCCCGGCGAGACCTCCTCCTCCAGGTCGTAACCATGCAAGTGAACCTCGACCGGAGTATCCGAGGTCAAACGGAGCGTTACCTGATCCCCCTCCTCGACGCTGATCTCGGCAGGGTTCATGGAGCCACCCTCGATCGCCACGTCGTAGTCGCTCTCTCGCGGCTCGTCGCCAGAGGCGGTGGAATCGGGGCGCAACGCGAAGAACAGGCCGCCCAGACCGAGTACAACCAGAACGATCACGACCAGAGTTCTATTTACCAAGCTTCTCCTCAACCCTCTAGCCCGGCAACCTTCGATCAAGCATTCGCGCTACTTTACCATCTAACCCCACATCGTTGACGACGGCACGTTAACCTCCTCGGCATTCGGAATCATACGGAACGCCAACTTATCCACCGGCCTTTTCGGAGCCTCGCGTGCATACTAAATCGGCTAGAGAGGCCGCGAGCTCGTTCCTCGTGTTTTTCTATGGCTTACCGGCGCAGTTACCGCCCCTCGCGTCGAGAAACTTTCTGTACGGCCCGGTGGTAACTGGTGACGAGGGGTAATGGTAGGTGAACGTCCGGTAGAACCGCCTCGCGTAGACGGGCCGGTCGTACCCTCACAAGATCAGGGGCGCGGTCCCTCCTTCGGGCCTTCGGGTTCCGTATCCTCGTCGGGATTCGCGTGCTCGTCGGGGTCTGCGTCCTCGCCGCGCTCCTCCCTGGCCGTCCGTTCCGTCTCCTCACGGGAGCGGTCCCAGGAGCGTGTCTCCTTCAAGGAGTCGGGCCACTCGAACAGGTTCTCCGGTATCTCGGGCAGGGGCCCAGCCTCGCCTCGCGTACGGCGCGGACGCCTGGGGGTCTCCCCTTCGACGCCGTTGCCCGCGGTCGAGTCGGGATGCTGCTCGATGCCTGGATCGGGGGAGGCGTCGTCGCGATCCTCGGCCTCGTCGGGCTCCCGGTCGCGCGGCGGGTAGCGGCCGTCCTGCTTGCGGATGACGTTCGGGCGGTCGCCGGGGGGCGCGACGTCGGATTCGGGAACGCCGGGTTCGGGGACGCCAGGTTCTGTGTGCGCGGGGAAGGGTGGTTCTTCGGGCATCTCCGCGTCGACAGCGTCTTCTTCCTCTTCCCCGGCTCTCCCCTCCGGCCATTCGGTGATCGCGTCGAGGTAGCGTTGGTCGCCGGTCAGGAAGGTCAGGACTCGCGCGTTGAACTCGCCGGTGCGCTCGAGCATCGGCAGGTGCCCACACTGCTGCAGGAGGACGACCTCGGCCGAGACGGTCCGAGCCCAGTCGTCCGTCGCCCGCGGGTCCACGATCTGGTCCTCCTCGCCGGTGATGGCGAGTACGGGCACCTTTATAATGCCGGCCTGACGGGCCAGCCTGCCGCGCGCGATCTCGCGACGCATCATGCCCAGGGTCTTGCTGACCGCCGCTGGGGTGGATTTGCCCGCGTCGTCGACTACCTCCTCCGTGAGGTCTTCACGGTCGAGGACGAACGGACGCATCCAGAGCCGGCGCAGGGGCCGCAAAAAGCGGCCCAGAGCGTAGAAGACGGGACCTACGACGGGCAGGGTGGCAAGCCAAAGCAGCATGGGCAGGTCGATCTGGTTCTCGTCGGCCGCCGGCGTGGCGACGAGGACGATCCGGCCGACCACGTCCGGGTGATCCGCGGCGAGCTTGACGGCCATCGCCCCCCCGATGTTGTGACCGACGACCGCGGCCCGCGTGAGGCCGAAGTGGGCGCAGAAGGCGTACAAGAGCCGGCTGCCGTAGCGGACGCCGTAGCCCGAGACGGGCTTGTCCGACTCTCCGAAACCCGAAAGGTCCAGCGTATAGACGGTGAAGCGCTGGGCGAGGCGATCCGCGAGACGCTCCCAGATTTCTCCCGAAGAGAGCCATCCATGCACGAGCACGACCGCCGGCCCCCCGCCGGCGACGCGGTAGCGGATCCAGTTCCCCTCCAGCTCCAGGTACTCGGTGTCCTGGATGCTCTGGACCTGGTACGTCGTGCGCGAGAGCACGACCGACGCCACGACCAGGATGACGACGAGCAACAGGATCACGATTAAAACGCTACTCATGGGCGAAATAATAACCCAACCCGCCCACCGGGACACACCGGACCACGGACGAGAAGCGCCCCGGAAGAGGGACCGGAGCGATACTCAGGAGCGAGGGGTCGTCGCCGACTCCTCGTGCTCGCCCTCGCGTTCGTCTTCCCGTTCGGGCAGTTGGGCGGCCCTGGGGGAGGGGGCGGTGCCCAGAGGCTTGACGTAGAGTTCGTCGAGCAGGACGGTGAGGACGGCCGCGGTCGGGACGGCGAGGACGACGCCAGCGAACCCCAGGAGATCTCCCATCGTCAGGACGGCCAGGATGACCATGACCGGGTGGAGCTGCACGCTGCGGGCCATAACCATCGGGGAGATGACGTGCGCCTCTATCTGGTGTATCGCCACGTAGACGACGACGACGACGAGAGCCTTGGTCGGGGAGTCGGCGAAGGCGGCCAGGGTCGGGGGCACGGAGGACAGGATCGGGCCGAAGAAAGGCACTATCTGCAAAGAGCCGGTGAGGACGGCGAAGGTGAAGGCGTACTCGACGTCGAGGGCCGCGAGGCCGACCCAGGTGAGTATAAACATCAGGACCATCGCCGCGATCTGGCCGATGATCCAACCGGAGACCCGCTCCCTGATGAGCGTGAGGATCTCCTCGACCCTCCCCCGCCTCTCGATCGGAAAGAGCGCGAGCACCCCGTTTACGAGCGGTCGTGGGTTGGAGACCATATAGACAGCCATCACCACGGCCCCCACGGCCTGCAAGAGCAGGCCCGCCCCGCGGGTGGTTATGGTGTAGAGCTCCC
>JAUJNO010000009.1:68329-91777 GCA_030448125.1 Rubrobacteraceae bacterium
CCCACGGCCTGCAAGAGCAGGCCCGCCCCGCGGGTGGTTATGGTGTAGAGCTCCCCGGCTCTCTGTATAACCTCCTGGATGGCGTCGGTGAGGTTCAGGCTCGCGACCTCGCCCCCGCCAACGCCCCCTCCCAGGGCCGGATAGCTTTCGGCGAGGTCCTGGAAGTGATCCTGGACGCTGCGGACCACTCCGGGGGCCCGTGTCAGGAAGTCGTTGCCCTGGTCCGAGAGGAGCGGCAGGACGATATAGCCCAGGAGCCCGAACCCCACGACCACGCCGCCCAGCACCACGAGCAGCGCCAGAAAGCGCGGGAACCTCAAGCGTACGAGGAAGTTCACGGCCGGAGCCAGGATCAGGGCCAGGAGCAGCGCCAGCGCCAGGACCTCGATGACGCTGACGAGCTCGTAGAGCAAGAGCCCCCCGGCCACGAGGAGCCCGAGGACGAGCGCGAACCGCGCCGACTGAAAGAGGCTCGGACCTGCCGGTGATGTCACGCGGGGTACCCGACCCCTGGAGCGCCCTCTAGGCGCCCCAGCGGCTGCTCACGACCCGCCGGATAATCATCGAGGCTATGACCGTCGAGGCGATCGAGAAGCTCGCCTTCACGAGCGCCTCCTTGATGTCGTCGGCCACGCCGCGCTCCTCGGGCTCGTCGAGAAACTTGTCGGCAAAGCGGCTCGCCAAGAGGTACGCGATCCCGGTCGAAAGTATCGTGATCGCTCTTTTCTGTGCCTCGTCGTCCATGCCCGCATCCTCCCTGCTCTCCGGTTCATACGCCCGGGCGGACCCCGTCTCGTACTCCGGGTAGCGCCTCGCGCCGCCGACGGTCCGCCTCTCGGGAGGATTCTACCGCTAAACAGCCCCGGCCGGGAGAGAGCGAGCCCTCTCTAACCCACCTTCCGGTCGTGCGCGACGCTGCCCAAACGGTAAAGCCTACTAAGCTGGGTACGCAGCACGGCGCGGCGGCAGAGTTCGGCGTAGCAGTCCACGCAGTAGAGTACCTCGTCGGGGCGTCCCGGGTGAAGGTCGTACTCCATCATAAAGTCCAGAAGCTCCCGGAAGCTTTCACCGACCTGATCCACGAACTCCGAAAACGAGATCTTGCCCGAGATCAAACGCTCGCAGGCCTCCGGGACCTCGAGCTTCCCCAACCGGCGGTTGGTGTGCCTTACTATGAGCCCCGGGATGATCTCCTCGACGCTCAACTCCTCCTTCGCCAATACGGTCCCTTTCTAGCCCCTAAAGACGAGTTGTTCCCTGCTATTCCCCTGTTTACCTCGTCCGGCAACCCCTAAGCCGGTTCGTAGCGTGGAGTGTACGTAGCTTAAGCCATTTTGTAAAGCATCACATTAATATTGGTCGACCCGGAGGTTATACTCGGCTCCCCGAGCAGTAGGAGGGTACGACGGCGTGATGGAGAACGGGCCTCGCCCAAACGCAACACCACCGGCCGGCGCGAGGTTGGTGGCCGTGGGGGCCGGGTTCGCGGGGGGCTCGTTCTTGCGGAACCTTCCGCCTGCGCTGCGGCGGCCGGGCGAGACGCTCCTCGTGGACCGCGGGGACGAGTACGCTTTCATCCCCCTCATCCACGAGGTCGCCGTTGGCCGGGTGCATCCGGACAGCGTTCGCACCCCAATAGCCCCCGACGCTTCCTACAACGTCTTGCGGGCCGAAGCGACCGGCGTCGACCTCCGGAACAACACCCTCCTCACCTCCTCCGGAGCCATAGAGTACCATTACCTCGTCCTGGCGCCCGGAAGCGTCGCCACTCCTCCCCCCGAAGAGCTCTCCGAACACTTCCAGACCTTCTGGAGCCTCGCGGACGCCCTCGAACTGCGGAGCACGCTGAACGAAGCCTGGCGTGCGGCCCTGCGTAGAGAGGCCATTCCATCAGGCGGGCTGACGGTGGCCATCGTGGGCGGCGGGGCGACGGGGGTCGAGCTCGCCGCCGAGGTCGCCGTCCTCTTCGATTACCTCGGAAAACGAACCGCGCGGGTCCCCGCCGGGGAGCCGCGGATCGTATTGCTGGAGGCGACGGACCGGCTCATGGGCTGGCTCGACCCATACTTCCACGAGGTGGCCGTCGAAGAGCTTACCCGCCTCGGGGTCGAGGTCAGGCTGAACGCACCGGTGGCGGGGGCGAACGAGGAGGGTGTCGAGGCCGGCGGTGAATGGCTGCCGGCGGCGATGCGCGTGTGGGCCACGGGCATTCGGGCCAACCCCCTCGTGAGGGACCTGCCCGGGGAGCACGACGAGGCGGGGCGGGTTTCGGTGGACGAGCATCTGGCGCTCCCCGAACACCCGGAGGTCTACGTTCTCGGGGACGGTGGGGTCTACGAGCATCCCCGGCTCGGTCCTCTGCCCCCCACCGCGTCCGTCGCGGTTCAGCAGGGTCCTTACGTCGCGCGCGACGTCGAGCAGAGGCTGCGAGGCGTGCCCGACGAGAGGCGTCGGCCCTTTGAGTTCTTCGACCGGGGCTACGTGGTGAGCCTCGGGCCCGAGAGCGCCGTGGCGGACCCCGTGGGCGTAAAGCTCAAGGGCCGCGCCGCCCAGGCTCTCTACAGGAGCGTCTTTCTCTACTATATGAAGAGCAGCCGCGGGCGCCTCTTAATGGGGGCGGACTGGGCGATGGAGCGAACTTTGGGGCGCGTCGGGTTCGACAACGGCCAGCAGCCCTCCGCTGCCCGAAGCCAGCAAGGAGCTCGCTAACTCTCTACCCGCGTCTGCCGGGCGAGGTGCTTCTCGACTATCCCCGGCACGTCTTCGGGGGTTACGCGGGTGTACCAGACGTCGTCCGGAAAGACGAAGACGACTGGCCCCTCCTCGTGGCGGCGGGTGCAGGCGTTACGGAGTACGGCCGACGGCGACAGGCCCAGACGGACGACCTCTTCCCGGAACCGCTCGAAGAGCTCGCCGCCGCCCTTGGCCCCGCACCTGCCCTCCCCGGGCGTGGCGCAGACGAAGATCTGTCGCGGCATTCCCACCAGAGTATTCTATGCTGCGGGAGCCTTTTATCCAGCTACGTCCCGGGACAAAAGCCCGCTAGCTAAAACAACAGCGGTGCCGAGACGCCGGTCTCCTGCTCCTGCTTGCTCTCGCGGCGGGCCGTGCCGTTCTTTCTCGCCGCTTCGGCGACCGTTTCGGCGACGGCGGGGGCGACGCGCTCGTCGAAGACGCTCGGGATGATGTAGTCCTCGGCCAGGCTCTCTTCGGAGATCACCCCGGCTATAGCTTCGGCGGCCGCGAGCTTCATGTCTTCGCTGATCTCGCGGGCCCTGACGTCCAGGGCGCCCCGGAAGATGCCCGGGAAGCAGAGGACGTTGTTGATCTGGTTCGGGTAATCGCTGCGGCCAGTCGCGATGATCCGGGCGTGGCCCATAGCGAGCTCCGGCATGATCTCCGGCTCCGGGTTGGCCATCGCGAAGATTATCGGGTCCCCGGCCATCGACTCCAGGTGCTCTGGCGTGAGGACTTTGGGCGCGGAGAGCCCCAGGAAGAGGTCCGCGCCCCTCACCGCCTCGGCGAGGCCGCCGGCGCGGTTCTCGGGGTTCGTGTGCCCGGCGAACCACTCTTTGGAGGAGTTCAAGCCCTCGCGCGCCTCGTGGACGATTCCCCTGCTGTCGCAGCCGACGATGTTCTCCACGCCGGCGGCGAGCATGATCTTGGCGCACGCCACCCCCGACGCCCCGACGCCGTTGATCACGACCTTGAGGTCCTTCATCCCCTTACCGATGATCTTCAGGGAGTTGATGAGCGCCGCGAGCACCACGACCGCCGTGCCGTGCTGGTCATCGTGGAAGACGGGTATATCGAGCTCCCTTTTCAGGCGCTCCTCGATCTCGAAGCACCGCGGAGCGGAGATGTCTTCGAGGTTGATCCCGCCGAAGCCCGGCGCCAGGCGCTTGACGGTCTCCACGATCTCGTCCGGATCCTTGGTGTCGAGGCACAGGGGAAAGGCGTCGACATCCGCGAACTGCTTGAAGAGCATCGCCTTGCCCTCCATCACCGGCATCGCCGCCTCGGGCCCTATGTCCCCGAGCCCCAGAACCGCCGTCCCGTCGGAGACGACCGCGACGGTGTTCCGTTTGATCGTCAGGTTGAAGGCCCGCTCGGGCTCCTCGGCGATCGCGCGACAGACCCGCGCCACGCCGGGGGTGTAGGCCATCGAGAGGTCGTCGCGAGTCCGGATCGGCATCTTGGAGCGAACCTCGATTTTGCCGCCGAGGTGCATCAAGAACGTGCGGTCCGAGATGTTTATGACGTGCGTCTCCGGCAGCCCCTCGACGGCATCGACGATCCTTCGCCCGTGCTTGGAGTCGCGGGCGTTCACCGTAATGTCCCGGATGCTCCGGTCGTTCTGCATCCTGACGATGTCCACCGCCCCGACCATGCCCCCGGCCTCGCCGACGGTCGTCAGAATGGCGCCCAGCGTTCCGCCCCGGTGCGGGAACTCCACCCGCAAAGTCATGCTATAGCTAGCGCTGGGTATCGCTTCCACGTGTAAAAACCTTCCCCTCAGGGCCGTCGCTCGTCCGCAGTACCGATTCTATTCCAGTATCCACCGGGTTGTCAGCACTTCGGCTTGTCGTCCGCACCGAAGTTTGCGGAAGAGGCAGAACCCGCAATAGACTTTCTCTACCAAACCAACTGCCGGCATCCACTACACCGGCAAATACTCGGGGTTCTCGGGGAGGTCTTCGCCGGGGAGGGCGTCGCGACGGGTCAGAAACCAGCGACCTAGAGGAGATCCCGGCTCGGCTTCTTCGGCGGCTTTGGTGAGTCCCGCGCGCAACTCACCTAACAAGATGGGGCGTTCTCCGTAGGGGACCATCTCCAGCTCGGCGGCGAGGGCGGCGTCGACGAACTCGCCCCATGGCCGCGATGCGGTGCTCTCGGGGTCGGGGGGAGTGGCGAAGGCGGCTTTGATCTCTTCGGGGAGCGTGGCGGGTTCTACAACC
The DNA here is from genome assembly GCA_030448125.1 of Rubrobacteraceae bacterium. Classification (GTDB taxonomy): domain Bacteria; phylum Actinomycetota; class Rubrobacteria; order Rubrobacterales; family Rubrobacteraceae; genus Rubrobacter_F. The sequence continues at coordinate 73,288 of JAUJNO010000009.1, forward strand.
TCGGCGCGCTCCGCCCTCTTCTCGCCAGGTTCGACTTCGAGGTAGCGGCGGGCGGCGAAGAGGAGGAGCCTGCTGGAGACGGTACGCTTCGACCAGGAGGCGGCGACCGCTTCCCAGTCTATAAAAGATGCGCCGTAGAGCCCTTCGAGGTCCACGCGAGCTTTATACCATCCATGGGGGAGGCCGGTGTTAGCTGGGCCCGGCCAACTTCTCGCGGGGGGGCGGGGTGATCCGGATGGTAGCCCCGCCCCCCAGGGCGGGAGCCGGACTCGACGCGTAACCGCGGAGGAGGGGGACGAACTCGCGCCGGTCGGGGCGCGGGAAGTCGACGACCGGGTCCCCCCCGGCGGCCTCGGCCATGTAAGTGGACCAGATATCCATGGGCAGGGTCTCGCCGTTGACCACCGACTCGTCGTGGATGTCGAGCATGGGCTTGTGGCCCTCCGGGTAGCCGACCCAGACGGCGGTCGAGAGCCGCGGGGTGTAGCCGACGTACCAGGCGTCCGCGAAGTCGTCGGTCGTGCCGGTCTTGCCGGCGGAGGGCCGTCCTATCTCGGAATCCAGGTCGTGGTAGAAGCTGGCCGTGCCACTCTGAACGACCCTCCTCAGTACCTCCGTGGCGACGGCGGCCTGGTTGCCGGAGAGGACGCGCCTCCCTTCGAGCTTGTGGTCGTAGACGGACTCGCTCTCGCCGAAGCTGGACTTCTCTACCAACTCGACGGCATAGGGCTCGCGGTGGATGCCGCTGGCGGCAAAGGTCGCGTAGGCGGAGGCCATCTCGAGCGTGGAGACACCCGTGCCCAGGCCTCCGATGGCCGTCGCGGGGTACGGATCTACCGGGGTGGTTAAACCCATGGCCGCGGCGGTCTCGGTCACGTTCTCGAGTCCGAGGTCCAGGGCAAGCTGGACGTGGACCGAGTTGTCAGACTCGGCCATGGCCTGGCTGAGCGGGATCCTGCCCCGCTCCAGGCCGTCGTAGTTCTGGACCTCGTACACCTCCCCCTCGTAATCGATGCTCAGGTTGCGCGAGGTGTAGTAGGTGGCGTCCGGCGAGACGAACTCTTTAAGGGCGGTAGCGAGCACGAACGGCTTGAAGGCGCTCCCCGGCTGGCGGCGGGCGTCGAGTGCCAGGTTGAAGTCGTCCTTCTGCCCGGCCAGGGCCCTTATAGCCCCGTTCTGGGGCTCGACGCTCGCGACGGCGCCGGAGGGGTCGCCGGACTCGTCCAGGGCTTCCTCCACCGAGTCCGCGGCCTCCTGCTGGAGGGTGGGATCCAGGGTAGTATAGATCGTAAGGCCGCCGCGCTCGAAGGCCTCGGGCCCGACCTCCCTCTCGACCTCCCGGCGCACCGCCTCCACGAACTGTCCGTAGGCCGGGTCGTCGGGCGGCTGGTCGGGGGCGAACTCTAGAGTGACGTCTTCGGCCTCGTCCAGCTCCTCGGAGGAGATGATGGCCTGCTCGGCCATCATCTCCAGGACCTCGTTGCGCCGCTCGGTGGCGAGCTCGGAGCCTTCCCCGCTTTCCTCGGGGAGGTAGGTCGAGGGGGAGTGCAAGAAACCCGCGAGCGCGGCGGCTTCGTCGAGGTTGAGGTCCGCGGCGCTCTTGCCGAAGTAGGTCTCGGCGGCCTCTTCGGCTCCATAGGCACCGTCGCCGAAGTACACGGTGTTCAGGTAGGTGGTGAGGATCTCCTCTTTGGTGTGGCGCCGTTCGTAGGCGAAGGAGAGCGCGGCCTGCTCCAGGCGCCGCCAGAGCGAGACGTTGCCGCGCCGCTCCTCGGAGATGTACAGGTTCTTCATGAGCTGCTCGGTAATGGTAGAACCGCCCTGGCTGACGGTGAGCGTCTGCAAGTCCTCCCACGCCGCGCGCCCGATACCGGCGAAGTCCGCGCCGTAGTGTTCTTGGAAACGTCTGTCCTCTACGGCGATCACCGCCCGCGGGAGGTACTCGCCGAGCTCGTCCTCGCCGACCGTCCGGCGGTTCTCTTGCGCCTTGAACTCGCTTATCTGGTTGCCGTCCGCGTCGTAGACTGAAGAGTTCTGGACGAGGTCCGGGTACCTGCTATCGAGCTGGTCGTCGTACGTGTAGATCACGTAAAGGTAGAGCCCCGAGACGACGGTGAGCGCGACGGCCACGAGGATCAGGGCGAGGTTGAAGAGGAGCCGCAAAAAGCGCAAAGCCCAGCCCGAGCGCTTCCTGGGCATCTTCCTGCTCCCGCCCAGAGGCCTCCGGGACGCCTTCTTGCCCGTTTCGAACAGTTTTTCCACGAACTTCCAGCCAGTTTAACAGGGAGACGCGCCTCTCGACGCAATCTACGACATGGGCTACCCTACGAACTCGACCTCCACCTCATGCGGTATGACGCCCGCCTCGTAGCCCCGCGAGAGCAGGGTTCGCACGGCCTCGCGTCCGGTCTCGCCATAGTCGACGGTCCACTCGTTCACGTACATGGAGACGAATTCGTCCGCGAGCTCCGGTGGGAGGTCACGGGCGTAGCCCAGGGCGTAGGTCAGGGCCTCCTCGCGGTTGTCGAGGGCGTACTGGATGCTCGTCTTTATTAGACGCGCCACCTCGCGGATGGTCTCCTCGCCGAGATCGCGGCGGACGACGTTGCCGCCCAGAGGCAGCGGCAGGTTCGTCTCCCCGTACCACCACTCGCCTAAGTCCTCGATCAGGTGCAATCCCTCGCTCTCGTGATAGAGCTGGCCTTCGTGGATGAGGAGCCCCACGTCCGCCTCCCCGCGCGCGACGAAGCCCATGATCTCGTCGAACGGCACCACGATGTGCTCGGCTTCGGGCTCGTAGAGCTTCAGGGCGAGAAAGGCCGTGGTCCACTCCCCCGGAACCGCGACCGTCTTCCCCTTCAAGTCCTCGCGCCCCATCTTCTCTTTAGCCACGAGCCGCGGCCCGTATTTGTCCCCCATCGAGGACCCGCTGGAGAGCAGCGCGTACCTGTCCGAGATGTACGCGTAGGCGTGAATGGAGACGGCCGAAACCTCGAGCTCGCCCGTGAGCGCCCGGCGGTTCAGGCTCTCGATGTCCGAGAGCTCGTGCTCGAAGCGCAGGTTACCCGTGTCGAACTTGTCTTGAGAGAGGGCGTAGAACATGAACGCGTCGTCGGAGTCCGGGCTGTGGGCGACCCGGATGGTGCGCGTTGGGACATCTTGTGTGCGATCGGTCATGAAGCATCACCGTTTCCGTTTGTATTCGCTGCGTGATAACGATACCGCAACGGCCCAGAGCTCGTCTGTGAAAGCACCGGAAGGGGCTGCTACGATGGCCCCATGCCTGATCTCTTCTGCACCGCCCGGCGCATCGGCGACTACGAGAGCCGCACCGAGGAGTACGAGCTCGCCTTCGCCCTCGGCGAAGCTCCGCCGAAGGGTCTGCGGATAAAGTACCAGGCGGCCCGAGCCTACGAGATCAACGCCGCCCTCGACCGATGCGTCGAAGCCGCCCGCGCCGCCATCGCCGAAGTGAACCCGGACCTGGCGGGTAAGCCCACCGAAGAGTCGCTCTTCCAGCTCTCCTGGAAGACCCTGCAGTCGGCCAAGTACGAAGAGGGCGCCCCGAAGACCCGCACCCTCGAGCTGTAGAGACGCCGGCGCTACGCCGCTCTAAACCGGACGACGCACGCGGAGGGCCAGGGCCATCGAGGCCCCGGCCTCCGTACCAAGCGTCAGGTGGTCCTACTACCTACGATCGCGCGGTAGATAGCGAGTAAGATGATCGCGCCGATCGTAGCCACGATGATGGACCATATAAAGCCCCCGCTGCCGGCGCCGAAGAGGGCCTGCATTATGAATCCTCCGACGAAAGCGCCGGCTATCCCGAGCAGGATCGTCACTATAATGCCGCCAGGATCGTCACCCGGCATAATCAACTTGCCTAACGCCCCGGCGATAAGCCCGATCACGATCCAGATCAATATAGCCCCTAAACTCATCTCTTGTTCGTCCTCCTTTGTGGGAACCGTTCACATTAGACTAAATACCCGAAGTGAATGCATACTAAACCCTTTAGCATAAATTTAACAATATACGTCTTATGGTATGCGAATCGGGTGTCTTCCTCGTGTCTGATCACCCCGCGAGTGACGGCTAGCTTTGTACGGCTTGCAGAAGCTCTTCGAGCGTTACCCGGCCCTCGTAGAGCGCGGTGCCCACGACGGCTCCCGCGACGCCGGGTATGTTCGAGAGTGCGGCGACGTCCCGCGCTCCCCGCACGCCGCCGCTGGCGATGGTGGGCAGCAACTGGGCCACGGCTGCGGTTCCTTCGAGGGCCGCACCCGCGTCCATGCCGTCGCGGGCGACGTCGGTGTAGAGGACGGAGCCCACGCCTTCTCCGGCCAGCTCCCGGGCGAGGTCCAGGACGCCCCGCCCGCTCTTCTGTTGCCAGCCGTGTGTCGCCACGACGCCGTCGCGCGCGTCCACGGCCACTACCAGGGCATCCCCCGCCTCGTCTACCGCCCGTAAACGCAACTCGCGGTCGAGGACCGCCGCCGTGCCCATTACTATGCGAGCGGCCCCGGCCTCCCGCAGGGCCCGCAAGTCTTCGAGCGTACGGACGCCGCCTCCGACCTGCAGGGGCACTCCGACGGAGCCGGCGATCTCTCGGACGAGGTCGAGCTGTACGGGGTGACCTTCTTTCGCGCCGTCGAGGTCGACGACGTGGATGGCGCGGGCTCCCCGGCGCTCCCACTCCCGGGCGCGCCCGACCGGGTTCGCGTCGTACTCCATAAGGCGGCCGAAATCACCCTGCTTGAGACGGACACACCGGCCTTCGCGCAGGTCTATCGCCGGGTAAACGGTGAAGCCCGTCAAAGACTTCGCGCCCACCCGAGGAAGTTCTCGTAGAGCTTGAGGCCGGCCAGGCTGCTCTTTTCGGGGTGGAACTGGACGGCCGCCAGGTTCTCCCGGCCGGCCGCCGCGCAGAAGGCTCCGCCGTAGTCCGAGACCCCGAGTAGGTCCGCGGGCTCCGCGGGCTCCGGGTAGTAGGAGTGGACGAAGTAGAACGCCTCGCCGCTCAGCCCGTCGAGGACCGGGTGGGGGCGGACGAGTTCCAGGTCATTCCAGCCCATGTGGGGCACCTTGAAGTCCCCAACGTCGAACCTGACCACCTTGCCGGGGAAGATACCCAACCCCTCCACGCCCGGAGTCTCCTCCGAAGCCTCGAAGAAGACCTGCAGAGCCACGCACACCCCGAGAAACGGCTTGCCGGTACGATAAGCTTCGAGGCAGGCCTCGTCCATCCCCCTCTCTCTAAGCTTGCGCATGCAGTCCCCGAACGCTCCCACCCCCGGCAGGACCACCGCGTCCGCTGCCGCGACCCTCTCCGGGTCCGGCGTAAGGTTCACTTGTGCTCCCACCTTCTTTAATGCGCGCGTCACCGAGAGCGTGTTGCCCGCGTCGTAGTCTATTACCGCTACGCTCAAGTTATTAGTCATCAGCTTTCAGTTTTCAGTTCGGTTGCACTTCCATTCCTTCTCGCGCCACGACGGCCAAGAACCTAACCAGGATACCAGCCCCTCCTCACGACGCGTCCACGTACGATAGTTGCGGCACCGACTTTTCTTAGAGGTCGCGCCAATAGGTCACGGTCTGCGAGAAGGGCGGCTCTCCCAACGGTAGCGAGTCCAGGCTTTTCGGATGAGCCGGCCCACGATGATGATCGCCTTCGAGAAGGCCACCCAGAAGTCGATGACCACTCTCCTCGCCGCTCGGTACACCACACCAGCTTCTTCTTGTGAGCGTTATTCCAGGAGGAGTTCGTGCGCTCCACGCAACCCAGCGCTTCGTAGCTTGTAGTGGCGCAGGCTTTCCCTTTTCTGAGATCACCCCGATCAGGCTGCGTTCCTCCTCCAGCCGCTTGCGGGTGAGGTCCGAGTCGTAGCCGCGGTCCAGATGCACGTTCTCGCCGGTTCGGGCAGAGACCCCGATGCCTTCACGCGGTGTCCAGGGTCTCGCACAAGAGCGGCGAGTCGTGGCGGTTGGCCGGGGGGCGGTACCGGGGCGGTAATGTAACCAAGCGGGATGCCCCATCGGCATCGACGGCCACCGAGAGCGTTTGATGCCCCTCTTTCCCCGCTCCACCGGGCTTTTACCCGCCACGACTCGCCGCCGCCGCCGCAAGGGGCCTTGGTGATGCAGCAATCTACGGCTATGTCCCAATCTACGGCTAGGTCCGAAAGCTCCAGCCCAATGGTCCGCTCGTAGGCTTCCCTCACCATCTCTTCGAGCGCGTCCATCGCCCCGGCCTCTATCCACCACTCCTCGCGCCTACTACGGCAGGCAGCGTGGTAGCCGAGGAGCACGAGCCATCGGCTATCCTCCAGTAGGCGCAGCCGAATACCAAAACCTGCACCACCAGCTTCTCAAAGACCACTCCGTCCGGCACGCGAGGCCGGTGGCAGCCCAGCGGATGATCGGCTTTTCTCTCGGGCAACAGCGCAGCGAACTGTGTTCCCAGATGGGCTCGATGATGTATGGTGAGAGTGCGGGCACGGATTGGCTCCTTCACAGGGCAGCTTCGAGAACTCCCCGAATGATCGAGTATCCGTGCCCGTTCTACATCCGGGCGCACCCCTAGTGGCGCAAGCTCTTAGTCAATTTTTCTTAAAGTAACCTCGATCATTCTCAAGACCGAGGCGGTCCCTACCGGAACAGATCCCTCCCGGGCTCCATGAGCAGGTCCCGGCCCGTCCCCGGCCCCTTTTCGTAGGGGTAGTTGCGCACGACGGCGACGGGGATACCCATTGTCTTGCCCATGACCAGCTCGGCGGCCGCGGCGAGTTCGTCGGCCACCGCGAGTACGCTGGCGGTGAGTGGGTAGCCGTGTTCGTCCCTCTCGCCCCGGTAGTCCGCCAGAGGCTCCATGCCGGCCACGCCTATGGCGACGTTCGTGATGCCGTACCGCCACGCCCGTCCGAAGGAGTCCGAGATGACAACCGCGAGGTCGCCTCCTACTTTGGAGGCCAGGGTATCACGCAGGCGGCGAGCGGAGGCGTCCGGGTCGAGGGGCAGGAGGCAGACCGTCTCGTCGCCGGGGACGTTCGAGGCGTCGACGCCGGCGTTCGCGCAGACGAAGCCGTGGTGCGTCTCGGAGATGATGATGCCGCGGTCCATCCTCACTATGCGCTTGCTCTCACGGAGGACGACCTCGATCTGCCTCGGGTCCTTGTCGTGGCGGGCGGCGAAGCCCTTGGCCAGGGTGGACGGCTCGACGGTAGCCAGGTCCACGAGACGCCCCTCGGCCTTGCTTACGACCTTGTGCGTCACCACCACGACATCGCCGGTCATGAGAAAGTTCTCCCCCGCGGCTCGAGCTATGAGGGACGCCGGGTCGTCGCCGGGGTGAACCTCGGGGATGCCCCCGACGGGTAGAATCTCCAGGCCCTTCACGAAGGCAACAACCCCGAGTCGATCAGGGCTTGCAGGTCTTCGAACGTGTCCACGTCGGAGGTGACGCCGGAGTGCTCGTAGACCCCTACCTTGAGCCCTTGTTCCCTGGCCATGCGCAAGTGGATCTCGTAGCTACCGGGGCCAAAGGCGAACGGCATGGCGTCCACGGGCCGGATCCAGAGCGCGTTGGTCCCCTCCCGGGCCTTGTCCGGGGAGATTGCGGCCGTGCGCTCATATCCTTTCATCAGGTCCAGCAACATCCGCACGTCGAAGGTGGAGAGGTATGGCAGATCGGCGGGCAGGACGAGGAGGGACGACGCGCCCTCGGAGACGGCCCATCTCCGGCCTTCCTCCAGCGCGTCGTTGAGGCCCCGGCTCTCCTGCCGCAGCGCCGTAGCGTCGACATCCTCCGCCAGAAAGAGCACCCGCGGGCTTGGGCTCACGACGCCGACCCGCTGCACGGCATAGACCTCCCGGAGCGTCGCCAGCACGTGATCCAGCATCCAGAGGGTCAGCACGGCCCGCTCCGTGGGGCTGAGAAAGGCAGAGAGCCGGCTCTTGGTCTCTCCGAGGTCCTTGACCGGCACGATCGCGAAGACCGTCATCCGGCCCCCAACTCCGAACAGAGAGAGAGAACCTCCCGCGCCAGGCGTTCCCGGTCGGGCTCGTCGCGCATCACCGCGTCCGTCGCCCGTACGCGCATCCCGAGACCCGAGACGCCTGCCTCCTCTCCCCTATCAGCCCGATCCAGCACGAACCCGTCGACGAGCCCCTCGTACATCCGGGCGACACCCGCGGCCGAGACCTCGTGCCCCAGAGAACGAAGCATCCTGTCCGCCGGACCCTTGAGCGCCCGTCCGCCCACGATAGGGCTGACCGCGACCGTGGGCACGGAGCGGCCCGCCAGAAGCTCGCGCATACCGGGCACGGCGAGGATGGGAGCGATACTCACGACCGGGTTCGAGGGACAAAGGATTATCGCTTCCGTCTCGAAGAGCGATCGCGCAACCTCGACCGGGACGCGAGCGCTCTCTATCCCGCGCAACTCCACGCCCAGGACCTCTTCCCTCTGCTGCCGGCGGACGAAGTACTCCTGGAACTCCAGGGGGCCCTCCGGGGTCTTGAGAACGGTGGCTACGGGCTCGTCGCACATCGGCAGGAGGGTGCTCCGTACCCCGAGCGCGGCGGCGAGCCCGGCGGTGACCGTAGTAAGGCGCGTCCCGGCGTGGAGCCGCTGCGTGCGCAGGACGTGGGTCGCGAGGTCCCTGTCGCCGAGCTTGAACCAGGCGTCCTCGCCGTAGGCGGAGATCATGCCCAAAGCGCCGAACGACTCGTCCGCGACGCCCCAGCCGGTCTCCTTGTTGGCGAGCCCGGCGAGGGTGTACATCACCGTGTCGAGGTCGGGGCAGACGCGCAGGCCCCACAGATCGAAGTCGTCGGCGGTGTTGACGACCACCGAGAGGTCGCCGGGGGAGAGTACCGCCTGCAGACCCGCCGCGAGCTTCGCGCCGCCGACGCCGCCGGCGAGAGCACACACCCTCACTTTTCCCCCGGCCCGGCAAGATCTGTCACCCGTCGTAAAGTCAACTACCCATCCGTAGAACGTTCGAGCACGTAGCTCATGATAGCAACGAGGCTGAGCGCGTCCGTGATCCGCCCGGAGAGCGCCATGCCCAGGGCCTCGCGAAGCGGAACGCGGCGGACATCGAGAGCTTCCGTACCCTCGGAGCCTTGCTCACCGGGAATTAGTCCGGTGGCGAGAAACCAGACCGCGTATTCGTCCGCGACGGAGTTGGACAGGTAAGCTTCTCCGAGCCTCCGCCAATGCCTGGCTTCCAGTCCGGTCTCCTCCCTCAACTCGCGCCGGGCGGCGCGCAACGGTTCTTCGCCCTCCGGACAACCCCCCTCCGGTATCTCCCACGAGTACAGGTCCAGCGGATACCGGTACTGTCCGACGAGGTAGATGTGATCCTCCTCGATCGGGAGTATACCGACGGCGACGTTCTTGAAGTGTACGACCCCGTAGATGCCCGGCTCGCCGTCGGGACGGACGACCTGGTCCTCGCGCACGGTTATCCACGGGTTGTCGTAGACCTGCTCCGACGAGATGGTCCGCCACGGGCTCTCCGTTTCGTCCGGCTTCATGGCTTGTACCGCACGCGAGCACTCACTTCCGAGCGTAGAGTCGACAGGCGTCCTCCGGACCTGGATCTAGCCAACCGGAGAGCGCCGGGGCGGACGCAACGGGCGCCGGCCGGGGTAGCGGCCTTCAAAGACGGCTCTCCTTCAAAGGGTAACTCCGCGGATGTTCCGTGATGGGATCATCGAAGCTGCTATCTTAGCACCGTGGAGATCCTGATCGCCCAGAACCTCGCTCGCCCCGAGGACGGCTTCGGCCTGCAGCAAGCCGTCCTCGAGGAGGTGGCCGCCGGCTCCCGCGACTCCACGACACTCCTCTGGACCTCCTCCCGCTACGTCGGGGCTACCCACCCCGAGACGCGCCTCCCCGGCTTCGGCGAGGCGACGCGGTTGGCCGAAGAGGCCGGCGTCCCCGTTCTGGTCCGGAACTCGGGCGGGGGCGCGGTGGCGGCGAACGAAGGGAGCATCTCTTTCTCCGTAACCTCTCCGGTCGAGGACCTGCGCCGCGGGTTGTACGACCGGTATACAGAGGGCGTAGACCTCGTCGTGGAGGCCCTGGGCAGGCTCGGCGTGACGGCGGAGGCCGGGGAGGTCGAGGGCGAGTTCTGCCCGGGAGCTTACTCGCTGCGCTCGGGCGGGTACTCGGGCATCAAGATCGCCGGTCTGGCGCAACGGGTGACGCGCCGGGCCGCCCGGGTGGAGGCCCTCGTCCTGGTCACAAAGACCGCGGAGCTTAGAAAGGTACTCGAACTCTTCTACGGCGCCCTGGGTCTGCCCTTCCGCCCGGAGAGCGTCGCCGACCTCCCCGGAGCGGACGTACCACAGGCGATCCGAGCACTCGCCGACGCGGCGCGGAGACGCTACGGGGCGAGAGAGACGGAGATTGGCGAAAAGACACTGCGTAGAGCGAGCTCCCTGCACGAAAGATGGCGTGCGACGCCCGGCCCCTCCGGGCCGGTCTCCAGCAACCTGTGATCCGGAATAGAGCGGAGCCGAGCCCGAGCTCGTCCGTGCTTCTCTAAACCGATAGCGGCGACTTCCTAACCGTGGCCGCAGTCATGGAAGTGCTCCTGGCCATCTGGCTGCACGAGCATCTTTGGCAAGACCGGAGCGCGAACGTACTCGCCCGCGTCCTCGGCATCATCCTCGCGGCCCGGTTCATTCCAGACGGCGTCCGGGTGAGCTTTTCGTTGTAGCCGAACGGCCCCATATATACTTCGCGAGATGGATCAGGACAAGGACGCGCGCGGTCCCATAGTCATCGTTGGCGGGCGCATGAGCTGGCCGGTAGGTTACCGGAGGTTGGCGAAGACCCTGGCAGACGTCTCCGGCTCGGAGGTGTACGTGGCGCCGATCACGCCGTTCGACTGGGCTCTGGGGCGCCTCAGGGGGTACGGCCAGCTCGTCTTCGAGGTCGCGAGCACGGTGGACAGGGCGCTGCTCGAAAGCGACTCGGAGAAAGCCGTGCTCGTCGGCTACTCGGCGGGCGGCATTCTGGCCCGAGTTTACGTCGGCGGGGATCCTCCCTACGGCGGACGCCGCTACTCGGGGCACCGCCGCGTCTCCCACCTCATCACTTTGGGCACCCCTCACAACGTCCCGAACAGGGGAGTCCTCGCCTCGATCGCCGAGGTCAACGAGCTCTTCCCCGGCGCCCTTCATCCCCATCCGTTACATCCGTTATCTGGCCGGCGACGCCGGCGACGACGCCGACGGGGCCTCCTCCGGCAGGACCCGCAACCGCTACGAGCGCTTCGCCGGCGACGGGCGGGTCAGGGGAGACGGGAAGGTTCCCGTACAGTCTGCCCTGCTCCCTGGAGCCGAGTCCCTCGTCCTCGACGGCGTCTACCACGGCCGTCTCTACGGCGGAGTCGGGAGCCGCTGGTACGGCTCCGACCGGGAGACGGTCGAACGCTGGTGGCCCGAAGAGCTTCGCGTGAGGGAACGCCTTGTGGAAAAACCCCGCGCGTAGTAGCGTACTAGCCACTCTCGTGCGCGCCCACCTCCACGAAAGAGACGGAATTGCCGGCTGACGGAGAGCAGGACCTGAAAAAGCACGGCTGGGAGGCCCGCGAGGCTGGACCCGAAGCTCTGCGCGAGGCGATGAGCCTCTTCCCGACTGGGGTCACGGTCGTCACTACCGGGCACGGCGAGGGGACCGAGTGTATGACGGCGAACGCGGTGCTCTCCGTCTCCCTGGACCCGTTGCTCTTTCTCGTCAGCGTCCACAAGGATGCCCGGCTCAACCGGCGCATAAGGGAAGAGGGCTACTACGCCGTAAACCTCCTGGCCGCCGACCAGGAGGGCCTGAGCCGGCTCTTCGCCTCCCCCGAGCGCTCCAGCGGCCCCTCCGCCCTCAGCTCTTTGGGCGGGGGGTACGGCAAGACGGGCGCCCCGCTCGCGGAGGGCTCTCTGGCGGCGATAGAGTGCGAGCTCGAGAGCGCCTACCCCGCCGGAGACCACGACCTCTTTCTCGGGCGGGTCGTCGCCGTCCACATGGGCGATGCGCGTAAGGGGCCGCTGGTCTTCCACGAAGGCTCCTACCCGACCCTCGTCTCCACCCCCCAGCCCGGTGGCTCCGGCGCCTTCGTGGACTCAGTCCGGGGCTTCGACGCTCGCACGAGCCGTGTCGCCAACCGTCGTAGGCCCCGCTAGTTGTTCCGGCGGGAGCTACTCTCCATCGTCCGTTCCAACCCGGCGAGCAGCGGGGGCCTCGAACTTGTGGAAGGGATCGAGGAGAACGGGGACATTACCTCCGGCCGTGCCGTCGATCCCGCAACCGGGAAGGTCTATCCGGTAAAGAACGGCTATCTGGACCTCCTCGGGAGCCGCGCCAGCGCGGACAACGTGGCTAACCTCACCAACTTCCTGCCCGGAGCGGGTCCCCTTTACGAGCCCCTTTGGCGGGTGCGCTCCCTCACGCTGCTTACCGGCAAGCCCTTCCCGAACGAACGCGAGCTGGAGATTATCTCCGACCTCGTCCGGCTGGATCGCGGCGGCCGTTACCTCGACCTCGGCTGCTCGGCCGGCCTCTATACGAGGAGCCTCGCGGCCACACTCGGCGACCGGGGCGACGTCGTCGGCATAGACATCTCACCCTCCATGCTCAAAGAAGCCGTCCGTCGCGCCCGCAAGCTCGAAGCCACTCCCTCCTTCACCCGGGCCGACGCCGAGAACCTGCCGTTCGCGGACGCCTCCTTCGCCGGGGCCGTCTGCGGCGGTTCTCTAAACGAGTTCGGAGACCCGGCACGCACCCTGCGCGAGAGGAGGCGGGTGCTCGAGCCCAGCGGACGGGTGGCGATCATGGGCATCCTCAAGGCGAAGACCTCGCGAGGCCGGCGCCTGCAAAGTTTTCTCTCGACGGGCGGCGTCCGCTTCTTCGAGCCCGAAGAAGTCCTGAGCCTCCTCGACCACGCGGGTCTGGAGCCGGACCCGCTACGAACCTACAACGTCGTCTTTTTCGCCGGCGCCACCCGGCGCTAGCCGCGACCGAACGCTGCTTACGCCTTCGACTTCTAGTTGCCTTCGGGTGCGGAGCCGGATAGAGTCGCGCCAAGACCAAACGCCCATTGTTCGAGGAGTATCAGGGTGAGGCTGGAGGAGAAGGGGTGGCGAGAGAGTCACTGGGAGTTGACAGCGCCTGAATCATACGTACTGGTGTATGGACCGAAAGCTGGCGGGAGCCGGCCCTTCAAGCTCGCCCTGATGGAGTTGGTCGCCGGTAAGTGTCTGACCTTGACGGACGCCGAAGATAGCGTCCTTTTCGGTTTGTGGAAGAGGAACGTCGCCCTACTCGCGCCCGGTGCCGAGTCTCGATCGCCGGGTAGCCGATCGCTATCTGCCTTGCTGGACCTGCTCGGCGAGATGACGCCTCGCACGACGCGGGACGGAAATATTGGGGTCCCCGTCGCCGGGTTCGCGCGGAAGGCACGGCGCAAGTACGGATGGCTGGGCGGCTACGCGGAGACGGAGGTGATGCCGGGCCTCGCGAGCCGCGGGTTCTACGAGCGCCGGGAGCAGCTCGGGCTCTGGAAGATTACCCGCGCCGGGAAGGCCGCGCGGACCGCGCTCGAACGCAACCTTGCGACGCTCGGGAGGGAGCGGCTCAGCTTATGGGTCGACGATGATCCCGCACAAGCCCTCGCCTTTCTGGGATTTGCCGGTTCCTCTTCCCTGCTCACGAAAGAGCTCCACCCCGACCTCCGGCGCCTCCGCGAGCGGCGTCAGGGCGAAGGCGGCGGTGCGTACCTCGGCGTAGAGGGAGGCATAGAGGGCAACGACCCCGAAGCCGGATGGGGAGACATGCTCGGTGACCTCGATCTCGGCGCACTCGACCTCGACGCGCTCGACGGACTGGACGGCGCTTTCTCGGCCATAGACGCTGCCACGGGTAGCGGCGGGGGTGGGGACGGCGGCGGGGGCAGCGGAACCTGAGGGGCCTCCCACCCGGGCAGGTTTTGCGCCTCTTGCGTAGCACATAAACGCTCTCCCGAATACCTGCGCACCTATCCGGGTACGAAGAAGGAAACAACGCCGTCATACACGGAGGAGAACGTGACCGAGACGAGCACCGGGATAGAGGTCGGACAGGGGATGCCGGCCTTCGAGCTGCCCAACGATCAAGGTAGCCCCTTCAATCTACCCGAGCAACTCCGGGAGGGACCGGTGGTCCTCGTCTTCTACCGGGGCGACTGGTGACCGTACTGCAACGGGCAGCTGGTCAGCTACGCCAGGAAGTACGAGGAGTTCGAGAAGCGCGGGACGAGGGTCGTGGGCGTAAGCGTGGACCCGCCGGCTCATAACAAGACGATGGTCGAGAAGCTCGACCTTCCCTTCCCGCTCCTAAGCGATCCTAGAGGTGAGCTCGCCAAACGCTGCGACCTGTGGAACGACGAGGAGGGCGTGGCGGTGCCGGCCATCGTGATCGTCGACCGCGGGGGCGTAATCCGCTACCTCTACGCGGGGCACGACTTCGCCGACAGGCCCGGCGACGACGAGGTGCTCGGCGCCCTCGACGAGCTACCCAACGCGAGCGCCGGAGAGGGTGGCGGGGCGATAGAGATCCGGGTCTCCGCCGAAGAAGCCGCGACCTCCACGGTCCGCCCTAACAGGCCGCCGATCACCCTCGAACAACTCGTTCCCTACTATCGGGGCGTGTTCTTCACCACCGTAGCCCTGAAGAGGCGGTTCGGCGAGCTCAAGGATCGGGCCGCCTTCAAGGAAGTTCAGGTCTACCAGCAGATGGCCAAGGAGTACGCGGGCGCGATCAACGAGACCAGGGAACTGAGAGACGGCTCGTAGATAGCTGTTAACGGTCAGCTTTCTGCGTGCTCCGCTGGCGACAGACTTTCGTACCCGGTAATCTTCTGACCAGTCCCTCTGGATACCGGATGACTAAAAGCTGAGAGCGATCAACTCAGGAGCTTCGGGACCGCGGGATCGACGATCACGTCTAGCAGGTAGGGCTGTCCGGCGGCGAGGGCACGCTTCAAGGCGTCAGGGAGGGCCTCGGCCTCCTCGACCGTCTCGCCATCCACGCCGAAACCTCTAGCTATGCCCACGAAATCTATCCCGTGGACATCCAGGCCGGGGACGGTGTCGTCTATACCGATAGCGTCGCGGAAGCCCTTGAGGATCGAATAGCCTTTGTTGTTGATCACGACGACCAACACGTTCGCCCCATAGCGGGCGGCGGTCCAGAGCGCCTGTACCGAGTACGAGACGGAACCGTCCCCGATCACGCAGACCACCGGGCGCTCCGGCTGGGCGAGCTTGAGCCCGACGGCGGCGGGCAGACAGTACCCCAGGCCCCCGGCGGCGGAGGTAAGATAACCGCCGGGCCTGCTCGCCCGAATGTACCGGTGGAGCTTGGCCTTGCTGGAGGCCGACTCGTCGGCGACTATCGCCTCGTCCGGCAGGATCTCCGAGAGGACGTACATGACGTACTCGACGGACGGCGGCGAGGAAGCCTCGGGAAGAGAGGGCGGTTCCGGCGCGGGTGGCGTCTGGCGGTCGGTCTTTGGCAAGAGTCCGATAAGTTGGCGGATCGCGACGCCCACGTCTCCGACCAGGCTGGTTCCGGTCGCGGCCCTGCCGGCCTCCTCGGGGTCTTCGGTGATCTGGACCAGCCGCGTCCCCTCCTCGACCACGGGTCCGGGTACGTAGGGATAGTACTGGAAGACCTGGGCGCCCAAGACCAGCACCACGTCGTAGGGTGATAGCTGTTCGGCGAGACCTTTCTGGGCCAGGACCAGATGTCCCCTGAAGAGCGGGTGGTCCTCGGGGAAGCCGGCCAGGGGAGAGTTCGGGGCGGACCACACCTCCGCCCGCGTCTTCTCCGCGAGCGTAACCGCGTCGTAGAAAGCCCCCGCCCGGGCGACCCCGGGACCGGCCACGACCGCGGGTCTTTGCGCTTCCGCGAGCAGCTCCGCGACCCCGCCCAAAGCCTCGGGGTCGGGTGCGGAGCGGTGCGAGATCTCACGCGCCGCGAAAGGCCCGGCGTTGGCGTCCCAGTCGTTCATTGGGATCGAGACGAAGACCGGCCCCCGGGGATTCTGCATCGCGGTGTGGTAGGCCCGGTGTATCTCCCGCGGCACGTCCTCGGCCCGGTACGGCTCGTGGCTGCGCTTTACGTAAGGCTTCGCGAGGTCCACCAGGTCCCCCGTCAGCAGCGGCTCGAGCGCGATGTGCCGCCGGTCCTGCTGGCCAGCGGTGACGACCAGAGGCGTCCTGTTGTGCCACGCCGTCACCATCGCCCCCATCGCGTTCCCCAACCCCGGCCCCGTGTGCAGGTTCACCAGAGCCGCCTGCCCCGTCCTCTGCGCGTACCCGTCGGCCATCCCAAGCACCGTCGCCTCCTGCAGTCCCAGGACGTAGCGGAAGTCCTCCGGGAACTCCTTTAAGAACGGCAACTCGGTCGAGCCCGGGTTGCCGAAAACGGTCGTCATCCCCAGATCTCGCAGCAGATCGAAGGTGACTTCGCGGACCGTCGCCATAACGTCCTACCCCCTTGTCGAGACCCCTAACCCTGCGAGGAATATACCAGAGGGCCCTCCACACGCTCGTCGGGACACTCGGGTGAGCGCCGGGAGGACGGCTACGAAACCTATTCGCCCCGGCTCGGTAGCTCGGGGACCTCGGGCTCGACCATCACGTTGATGAGGTACGGCCATTTCGCGGCGAGGCCGCGCTCGAGGGCGTCTACCAGGGCGTCCGGTTTCTCGACTGTTTCGCCGCGGACGCCCATGCCCTCGGCCACCTTGACAAGGTCCTTATCGGGGACGTCGAGGCCGGGGACAGTCTCGCCGAGGCCCAGGGAGTCGCGGAAACCCTTGAGGATGTAGTAGCCCTTGTTGTCCACGACGATGAAGAGGACGTTCGCGCCGTACCTGGCGGCTGTCCAGAGAGCCTGGTTCGAGTACATGCTTGAACCGTCCCCGATCAGGCACACCACCGGCCTCTCGGGCATGGCGAGCTTGTACCCGACGGAGGCTGGCATCGCGTACCCCAGAGCTCCCGAGGCAGCGTTGAAGTACGCCCCCGGCCAACTTGGTCTTACGTACTCGTGGAACGTCCCCCTTATGGAGCCAGACTCCTCGAAGATTGACGTATCGTCCGGCAAGACCTCCGCCAGGATGTGCATCAGGTACGCGGGCGGTATCGGCGTCTGGGCCTCGGTAGCAGGGGGGGCATCCCGCTCGGGCGGCGCGGGACGGTTAGGATTGTCGGGCAGCAACTCTATGAGCTGGCGCACGGAGAACGCGACGTTTCCGAAGAGGCTAGTGCCGAGGGCGGCCTTGACGGCCTTTTCTGGGTCACCGGTGATCTGGAGAACCTGCGTGCCCTCTTTGACGACGGGACCGGGGACGTAAGGGTAGTACAAGAAGACCGGAGCACCGAGGACGAGGACGACATCGTAGTCAGCAAGCTGTTCGGAAACCTGCTTCTGGGCCGGGGCGAGGCTACCCTGAAAGAGGGGGTGATTCTGTGGGAAGCCGGCCCTGGAGGCGAGCGGGGCCTCCCACACCGCCGCCTTTAGCTTCTCGGCGAGCGCCACCGTGTCGTAGAAAGCCCCCTTCCGGTCGACCCACGCGCCGGCCACGATCGCCGGCCTTTCAGCTCCCGCGAGCACCTCGGCGAACTCTTCGAGCCCCTTCGGGTCAGGCGCAGGCTCATGGTAGACCTTGTGACTCGGGGGCGACTCGGTCTCGACGTCCCAGTCGTTCATCGGGATCGAGACGAAGACCGGTCCTTTCGGGGCCTGCATGGCGGTGTGGTAGGCCCGCAAGATCTCCCTCGGCACATCCTCGGCTCGTTCCGGTTCGTGGCTGCGTTTTACGTACGGCTCGGCAAGATGTACCAGGCTCCCGCTCAACATGGGGTCAAGAACCAGGTGCCGCCGGTCTTGCTGCCCGGCCGTGACGACGAGTGGCGTCTTGTTGTGCCACGCCGTCACCATCGCCCCCATCGCGTTCCCGAGGCCGGGCCCCGTGTGAAGGTTGACGAAAGCGGCCTGCCCGGTTCCCTGGGCGTACCCGTCGGCCATCCCGAGAACCGTCGCCTCCTGCAACCCGAGCACGTAAGTAAAGTCGTCCGGGAAGTCCCGCAAAAACGGTAACTCCGTCGAGCCCGGGTTTCCGAACACCGTCGTCATCCCCAGATCTCGCAGCAGATCGAAGGTCACCTCACGCACCGTTGCCATATCGTCCTACCCCTTCCCGAAAACTCTACCCCTGTAGGGTTGTACTATACCCGGAAAGCGCCCGAGCTAGTACGGTGCAAGACCTGGCTTTACCCGCACCGGCGGACCTAGCGGTCTTTCTTCTTGTTTTTTCCGCCCTTCTTCTTTTCCTGAGCCTCTTTCCGATCCTCTTTCCGATCCTCCTTAGCTTCCTCTCTATCCTCAGCGGCCTCCTCCGCCTCCTCGGGATCGGGCTGCTGAACGGCGGGCGGCTGA
>JAUJNO010000009.1:91877-162844 GCA_030448125.1 Rubrobacteraceae bacterium
GGCTGCGCCGGTCCCGTGCTGACGGTTATGTCCACCGGGGTATCCGGTTCGACCTCTTCCCCTGCCGCGGGGTTCTGTTCGCTTACTACGCCCGCGAATATCGTGTCGTTGGGTGCTTCACCAACATCCCCAAGCACAAGGCCCTCGGCGGCGAGCGCGTCCGCCGCCCCCTGGCGGTTAAAGACGCCGACGAGGTTGGGAACCGTAACGTTGGCAGGCGCCTCCGCGACCGGGGTTTCGTACTGGTTCGCGCCGGACCGGTCTTCGGATTCGCTCCCGGAGTCGTCCGGTTCCGACAAGAAGTTCGTCAGGGCCCAGGCGAGGCCGGCGAGCAGGACCAGGCCGAAGAGCAGCATGGCCAGGGCGCGGGGAAACATGCCCGGGCGTCTTCCGTGTCCGGGGGCTCTGAGGGGAGGCGCGACGGGCGGCCGGACGGCCGTTTTCGCCGTCCGCTCCCCTGAGGTCGTGGGGAGCGGCGGTACCGGAGCGGCCATCTGCGCGGTCGTCTTCTCCGCGTCCACGGCGGCCGGAGGGAGCCCGGAGCCTACCCGTTCGAGGTCGCCCGCCAGCTCCTCCGCGCTCGCGTAGCGGTCCTCGGGACTCTTGGCGAGAAGTTTCAGAGTTATGGCGTCCAGGGGTTCCGGGACGTTGGGGCTGACCTCCCGGGGCGAGCGTGGAGGCTCGTTCACGTGCATCATGGCCAGGGCGATCGGGCTCTCGGCGCTGTAGGGGAGCGTGCCGGTTAGCATCTCGAAGAGGACGACACCCAAAGAGTACAGGTCGCTCCCTTGCCCGACCGGTTCGCCCATCGCCTGCTCGGGGGACATGTAGCCCGCGGTGCCGAGGACGGCGCTGGTCTGCGTGAGGGGCGAGGAGGCGGCCCGGGCGATGCCGAAGTCCGTCACCTTCACGTCGCCCGTCTTGGTCACGAGGACGTTCTGAGGCTTTATGTCGCGATGGACCACGCCGTTCTCGTGGGCCGCCGAGAGGGCGTCGGCAATCTGGAGGGCCGCCCCGATGGCGACGCCCGGTTCGAGCGCCCCGTCCCGCTTGATCCGGTCCTTCAGCGTCCCGCGCGGGACGTACTCCATGGCGATGTAGTAGGCGCCGTCCTCGGAGCGGCCCCGATCGTAGATGGAGACGATGTTCGGGTGGGAGAGCCTGGCGGCGCTCTGCGCCTCGCGCCTGAATCGCTCGACGAACTCCTCGTCGCCGGCGTACTGGTCGCGTAAGATCTTGAGCGCCACGTCCCGGTCCAGGACCTCGTCGTGGGCCAGGTATACCTCCGCCATGCCACCGCTGCCCAGAGGTTCGATCAGCGTATAACGATTGTCCATGACGGTACGTTGCACGAACGAATGATACCCTCGATAGTACCGTCCGGAAAGATACGTCCGCTTCGCGGCCGGTACTAGCCGCTCCGCGTTCCTACGCTCGCGAAGCTCTCGCCCACTCTACCATCGCGCAGATGAAGTTCGTTTTAGCCCCGGTGTACGCCTCGCGGTCGTCGCGGAAGCGCCCGGCTAGGACGTGTTTGAAACGCGCGTATTCGCCGGCCGCTTTGGGATGCGAGCGGAGATGGTCTCGAAAGACGAGCCTGTCGTTCCAGAGAGCTCCGCCCACCTCCATGAGGTGCAAATTGTGGGTACGCGAGGTACGCTCGACGAACTTGACAAAGAGCATCCGGTCGGGGTCCGGGTTCTCCGCCCAGTAAGAGTACCCGATGCTCTCCAGGGGCCGGATGCAGCGGCCGGCGCTCCGGATATCTCGCACCCCCGCCATGAGGTCTATTACCGGCTTCGCGTCCAACCCCGGAACCGCGGTGCTGCCTATGTGTTCTACAGTCTCCGCCCACGACCCGAGAACGGCTTCGACGCGCGAGCATTCGAGAGCGAAGAGGGAGGGCCAACGGGGATCGTACGGGACCACGAACACCGGCTCCACTACGAAGCTACTGCTCCCCGACCGGATCTTTCATCCTTCAATTCTACCTGCCCTGCGCCTGCTCACCACCCCCCGTACAATGACCACGAAGTCTGGGGGCGGCTCTTCGAGCGGAAGGAGCAAGATGAAGGCCATCAGGGTAAACGAGTACGGCGGGCCAGAGGTCTTGAGCTACGAGGACGCGTCCGTCCCCGAGCCGGGTCAGGGCGAGGCGCGCGTCCGGCTGGCGGCATCCGGGGTCAACTTCATAGACGTCTACCAGCGAACCGGCGTCTATCCGATGGATCTACCCTTCATCGCGGGCCAGGAGGGCGCCGGCGAGGTCGAAGCTGTCGGCGGGGGGGTCGAGGAGATCTCACCCGGCGACTACGTGGCGTTCGCGGGGGTACCGGGCGCCTACGCGGAGTACGTGGTAGCCCCCGCCGAGAGGCTCGTACCCTTCAACGTCACCTACGTCGAGGCCAGGATGGCGGCGGCAGTGATGCTCCAGGGCATGACGGCCCACTACCTGACCCACAGCACCTTCCCCGTCCAGGAGGGCCAGACCGTGCTCGTACACGCGGCGGCGGGCGGCGTGGGGCTCCTCCTCTGCCAGCTCGCCAAGATGCGCGGCGCGACCGTCATCGGCACCGCCGGGACCGAGGAGAAGGCGAAGCTCGCCAGGAGCGCGGGGGCGGATGAGGTGATCCTGTACACCGAGCAAGACTTCGTCGAGGAGACGAAGCGCATCACCGGCGGCGAGGGCGTCCACGTCGTCTACGACTCCGTCGGCAAGGATACCTTCGACGGCGGCCTCGACAGCCTGCGGCCTCGCGGTTACATGGTCCTCTTCGGCGGCTCCAGCGGTCAGGTGCCACCCTTCGATCTGCAAGTCCTCAACCAGAAAGGCTCCCTTTTCGTCACCCGTCCCAAGCTAAACGACTACATGGCGACCCGCGAGGAGCTCCTCTGGCGGGCGCAGAGCCTCTTTACCTGGATCGGCCAGAACAACCTCGACGTCCGCATCGGCGGCTCCTACAGGCTCTCCGAGGCCGACCAGGCACACCGGGACCTCGAAGGCCGCAAGACCACCGGCAAGCTCATCCTCATCCCGTAGGAGGAGGCGCAGATGAAACTCGACGCGGGGCTCGCCGTCGAGGGCAAGCACCTCCCCGGCATCGACGAGGTCGGCCGCGCAGCCGAAGATTTGGGATTCGCCGGGCTATGGACCAGCGAGACCAAGCACGACTCGTTCCTCCCGCTGGCGGTCGCCGCGGGCGGCACGCGCAGGCTCTCTTTGGGTACCTCCATCGCCATCGCCTTCTCCCGCTCGCCGATGACGACGGCCCAGATCTCCTGGGACCTTCAGGACCTCTCCGGCGGGCGCTTTATCCTCGGCCTGGGCACGCAGGTAAAGGCACACGTCACGCGCCGCTTCGGCATGCCTTGGGACAAACCCGCCTCCCGCCTCAAGGATTACGTCCTCGCGGTGCGCGCCATCTGGGAGTCCTTCCAGACGGAAGGCTCTCTAAACTACGAGGGCGAGTTCTACCGGCACACCCTCATGACGCCGTTCTTCAACCCCGGCCCGATAGAGCACCCCGAAATCCCGATCTACATAGCCGGCGTCAACACCCGCCTGGCGACCCTGGCCGGCGAGCTCTGCGACGGCTTCCACGTCCACCCCTTTCATACCCCGGAGTACGTGGAACAGGTCGTCAAACCCGCCATCGCCGAAGGCGCCGGGAAGAAAGGTCGTAGCGAAGAAGACGTCGTGCTCGCCACCAGCGTCTTCGTCGTGACAGGGGATAACGAGGCAGAGATCGAAGAACGCCGCGCGGAGATACGCGCTCAGGCCGCCTTCTACGCCTCGACCCCCACCTACCGCACCGTTCTGGAGGTACACGGTTGGGGAGAGATCGGGGAGAGGCTCGGGGGTCTCGCGAGGAACAAGAAGTGGGACGAGATGCCGAACCTCATAACCGACGAGATGCTCCACGCCTTCGCCATCGAAGCCGCGCCGGACGAGGTCGGGCCCGCCCTCAAGGAGCGCTACGAGGGCCTCATAGATCGGGTAGCCCTCTACGTGCCGTTCGTGCCTGGTGAGAGGGACGACTTCTGGCGCGAAACGGCGAGGACCATCCACGGTTGGTAGGCAAGCCAGGCCCCGCCCCCAGGACCACCGGGAAGTCGCAAAGTCACGCCGAAGAGGGACTGCGAAGCGTTCTCGAGAAGCGTGGCACAGGCAACGAGACCTTTGACTGCCTTGGGGTGCCGCAGCTTTGCATTCTCCGGCCCCCGCGGCTGCCCGTCCCTTCGGCACCGCGGCCACGAGTTGT
The DNA here is from genome assembly GCA_030448125.1 of Rubrobacteraceae bacterium. Classification (GTDB taxonomy): domain Bacteria; phylum Actinomycetota; class Rubrobacteria; order Rubrobacterales; family Rubrobacteraceae; genus Rubrobacter_F. Next base: position 96,140 of record JAUJNO010000009.1, read on the forward strand.
TCGAGAGTAGGACCGTAGCTCCGGAAGCTGCGCTAGCATAGCGAGCCGCACGACGTAGAGAGGTCGTAAGGAGAGATGACATCATAAAGGTAGAGCAGAGCGTGGAGATCCATCGCCCCATCGAAGAGGTCTTCGCCTTCCTGGCCGATACCGAGAACTGGACACGGTTACAGCCGGCTCTGCGGGAGAGCGAACAAGAGACCTCGCGCGGCCTGATGCGAGTAGGAGATACGTTCCGGCAGACCCTCGATGTCCCGGGCCAGCGCGTAGAGCTTCTCTGCAAGGTCATCGAGATCGAAGAGAACGAGAAACTCTCGTTCGAGTACTCCTGGAATCAACTCTTGCTCGACGTCCATTTCGTATTCAAACCCTCGAGTGACGGTACGAGGCTCACTGCCCGGGGCGAGGGACGCATTAACGGCCTCTTGGCCCTGTTCGAACCGGCCGTGAACGGCGAGATCGACGCGCAGCTAAAGACCAACCTCGACGACCTCAAGATCCTACTGGAGTCCTCCCAAGCCCCCGGTAAATGACCTGCTTCGCCTGGGGCCGCATCCGGCCAAACGCCTACCCGGTGCTGCGTTTGCCCTGACTATCCGCTTACAGAAGAGAACCTTTATAGCCCCGCGATCGTTACAAACCGGCACCCGGAATCCGGCGAGCACGGCCACGAGGGTAGAGATCAGGGAGATGCGGTTACGGTTTGAGGACGCACTTGATGGCGCCGTCCTGCTTTTTCTGGAAGATCTCGTAACCTAAAGGAGCGTCTTCGAGGGGCATCTCGTGGGTCTTGAGGTCCCCGGTACCCAGGGGGTCGTCTTCGTTCAAAAGCGGCATGATGTCGTCCACGTAGCTGCGGACGTTGGCCTGGCCCATGCGCACCTGTATCTGCATGTCGAAGAGGTCCCCGAGCGGGAACATCTGTATCGGGCCGGTGTAGACGCCGCTAATAGAGAGGGTCCCGCCGCGCCGGATCGAGGCGATGCACTGGCGCAGGGCGAGCGCCTTATCGAGCTGGAACTTCGTCGTCTGGAGGACTGATTCTATAAGCGACCCGGACGCCTCCATCCCGACCGCGTCTATGGCCGAGTCCACACCCCGGCCGTCAGTCAGGTCCAGCACGAGCTCCTTCACGTCGTCGACCGCCGAGAAGTCCACGGTCTCGACGCCGTACTTCGCGGCGAGCGAGAGGCGTTCGGGGACGTTGTCCACCCCGATGACGCGGCCCGCGCCGAGGTGGTAAGCGATCCGGGCGCACATCTGCCCGATCGGTCCCAGACCCCAGACGCCTAGAGTACCGCCCTGCGGCACGCCCGCGTAATCAACGGCCTGCCAGGAGGTAGGCAGGACGTCGGAGAGGTAGAGGAAACGCTCGTCCGGGGGACCCTCGGGCACCTTTATGGGGCCGAAGTGTGCCTGGGGCACGCGCAGGTACTCAGCCTGGCCGCCGGGGACCGCACCGTAGACGTGGGTGTAGCCGAACAGGCTCGCGCCCTTGCCCCGGCCCAGCAGGCTCGCGGCCTCGGCGAGCTTACCCCGGTCGCGCGTCGTCTCACACTGGGAGTAGAGTTGCTGCTCGCAGAAGTAGCAGTGCCCGCACGAGATGTTGAACGGTATCACGACCCGGTCTCCGGGGGAGATGTGTTCGACGTTGCGGCCGACCTCCTCGACGATGCCTATCGGCTCGTGCCCGATGATGTCGCCCTCACGCATGATGGGGAAGAGCTTGCTGTAGAGGTGGAGGTCCGAGCCGCAGATCGCAGTCGAGGTTATGCGAACGATGGCGTCCGTCGGCTCCTGGATGATCGGGTCGGGCACGTTGTCGACCCGCACGTCCTCTTTGCCATGCCACACTACGGCCTTCAAGGCTCCCTCCTCCCGACGCCGGTTATAAACTCGCGTATGCGAAACGGCCCGCTAGTCTGTTTCGAGAGCGGCGGGGTGTCGAGTCCGGCGCCGGTACGCAGCCCCTCCAGCACGTCGAGCAGGGTTTCCCCGGCACCATAACGAGGGGCCCAGCCGAGCTCTTGCCGAGCTCGCGCCGTATCCATCACGGGCACGTTCAGTGCTAGGTCGAGCCATCCCTCAGGCACGGGCTGCAACCTGAGCTGCCAGGAGAGCCTGGCGCCCGCGCGGGCAAGTTGCACGGGAACCTGCACCGGACGAGCGTCCAGTATTCTTCCTATCTCCTGGGCATCCAGTACGGGATCGGTAGCAAGGTTGAATGCACCGCGAACTTCGTTGAGCAGGGCGAGCCGGTAGGCCTCCCCCACGTCGAGGGAGTGGACCACCTGAGACCTCAGGCCTCTTATCTCCGGTACGAAGTTGATGAACCCCGGACGGGCTAAAGTGCCCGGGAACAAGGGCCCCCCAAAGAGCCGCCGCACTCCTTCCGCGGCTTCCTTTTTAAAGGTGAGCCCCTGGCGCATCCTGACGACCCGGACCTCCGGGTTCTCGCTCTCGAAGCGGTCCAGCCTCCGTTCGACCTCCGCCTTCTGCCGCGCGTAGTAAGAGGTCGGCACGCCACCCGTGGGCCAGCTCTCGTCCACCGCCCGGTCCTTCGGCCCCGGTGAGTACGCGCCGACCGACGAGGCATACAGGAGCGCGGGCACCCCGGCCTCGGCGACGGCCCGCGCCGCCCGCATGCTCCCCTCCACGTTCACCATCCACAGCTTGTTCAGGTCGCGGGAGGGCTGTATCAGCCAGGCGAGCAGGACTACCGCGTCCGCTCCCCGAAAGAGCGGCACGAGGTCGTCCTCGACGATGTCCGCCGCGGCCCACTCGACCTTCTCCATCCGCAGGCCGGGCAGGCGACGAGCCACCCCCAGGACAGACTCGACCCGGTCTTCGTTCTCCAGGGAGCGCAGGACGCTCGTCCCCACGTTACCGGTAGCGCCGACGACGACAACTCGCATGATGGTACCTTTACCCCGGGTGCGCCCCGAGGAAACCGCTCTCGCCGTGGGCGACGGTCTCCTGTACCATCTTCCGTGGTAGTTAGCGGCGGATAGGAGGGCGTTATGCGGGTGCTGGTTACCGGGGCGCGGGGCAAGGTCGGCAAGGCGGCGGTGGCGGCGCTGATACAGGCGGGCCACGACGTCAGGGCAACGGACCTGGCGCCGCCCGTCTTCGAGCGTCCGCTCGAAGGCGAGCCCGACTACTTCCAGGCCGACGTGACCGACGCCGGCGAGGCGTTCGCGGTGGTGCGGGGCGCGGAGGCCGTGGTACACGCTGCGGCGCTCCCCGAACCCACCCACAACCCGCCGCACATCGTCTTCCAGAACAACCTCATGGGCGTCTTCAACGTATTGGAGGCGGCGATCCGGTTCGGTGTGCGGCGTTTCGTGAACATCTCGAGCGAGACCGTCCCCGGCTTCTTCTTCCCCGAGCGCGACTTCTTGCCGGACTACGTGCCCGTCGACGAGGAGCACCCGATACGGCCCCAAGACCCTTACGCGAGCGCAAAGTACTTCGGCGAGCTGTTGATGGACGGCGCGATCCGCAGGAGCGACATCCGGTGCATCTCCATCCGGCCCTCCTGGGTGCAGCACGAGGGCAACTACGAGCGAAACTTAGGGCCACAAGTGCGCGACGCCTCGAAGCTCTCCCCGAACTTCTGGAGCTACATAGACGTCTACGATCTGGCGGACGCGATCGTGCTCGCCACGGAGTCCGACCTGCCGGACCACGAAGTCTTCTACATCGCCTCCCCCGACAACGTCGGCAACCGCCCGTTCGAGAAGATCGTCCGGGAGTACTACGGAGATCAGGTCGAGATAAAGCAGCCCCTCCCGCGCGAGGATGCCTCCGGTATCTCCATCGCAAAGGCAGAAAACATGCTCGGCTACAGCCCGAAGCGCTCCTGGAGCGACTACCTGGACGAGAACGGCAAGACGAAGCCCGGAGCAGGCGAAGGCATCTTTGGCGCAGGCTAGCGCCAGGGTCACGAGCTGTCGAGAAGGGCCACTTCTCGACAGCTATCGCCTGATTTGGTCCACCTAAACCGAATCCTCGGCATGGCTGCCTCACACCTACCCACCGGGTATCTTGCTACATGCTTCTCCGAGCAAGCTGCAGGCGCTTACCGCCGCTAGCAACTACTACGAGCGATCGGACTGCGAGCCGCTCCCTTGTTCGGTGGAGCGCCGCTTCGCCTCGTACTCTATCTCCTCTTCGTGGACGGTCTCCCACGTCCCGTCGGGCCGGAGTTCCTCGACGTGATGGCGCTTGACGGTCTTCTGCGGGTGGGACCGGTCCAAGTCCAGGACCTCTCGGGCCGGAATACCACGTAGAGAGAGCTTGTCGCGAGATCTCCAGTCCCTCACCCATCCTCCGAACCCAGGGCGCTTCTGCCGGGCCCGGACTTCTGCCACAGAGGCGTTTGTCTCTACCACACCTACCCCGTCGCGGGTGTGGCGCGTGTCGCTGCAGCTCGGGCAGGGCACCCGAGGCTCGGGCTCGACGAAGACGTGGCCGCAGGACGAGCAGTACGGCGGGCTGAACTCCACGCTACGCCTCCGGCCTGGAGCGGGAACCGAGCAGCATCTGTCGCAGATCGGCCTCAAACCGTAGCCATTCAATGGGGTTCTTTGGCAGGTCATGGTGCTTTACGAAGTCCTCGTAGGCATCGAGGGAGAGGAACTCCAATCCCACCACCAGATCCTCAGCATCGAGGTCCAGGTGCACCCCGTCGGCCAGGTCCACAGTGTCGTTCACGTCGTTGGGGCGCAGCTCGACGTAGAGGATGTCGTACTCCTTGTCCAACTCGATCCTCACGGCTCTCTCCTTTCTCCTTCAGAGGTGCCCCTACGACGCTTCACCGAGAGGACCAACGCCTCGCCCTCGGCGGTGACACCTTCGACCGCAAGTTTACCCCAGCTCTCGTAGGTACGGTCGGGGTTCTGCAGGGTCCGCTCCACCTGAGCCCGGCTGATCTTGCGCCGACGCATCCGTTTTCGGGCGTGCAGGTGGTACCGGATCCGGTCGTACTTCACCCTTTAGGATCAGACTTGCCTACCTGCGTTCGAGGTAACGTTCGGAGGGGGCGGTGGACTCGGTGGAGGTGACGACGTAGCCGGCGGTGGTGAGGCTCTCGGCGACGCTCGTGGGGTCGGTGGTCTCGAGGCGGAGCACTATGGCGCGGTTGGCGGCCCTGCTCGCGGGCCCCAGAAAGATGCCGGCTATGTTGACGTGCCGCTCGCGGATAACGTCGGTGACACCCGCGAGGGTACCTGGCTCGTTGGGGACCTCGACCTCGATCCAGCTTCCCGCCCCATGCGCCCCGATGAGCTCCACGAGGGTACGTACGAGGTCCGAGGAGGTGATGATGCCGGCCAGCTCGCCCTCGGCGACGACGGGGAGGCAGTTGAACTTGTGCTCGTAGATCACACGCGCCGCGTGATCTATGGTATCCAGAGGATGGGCCGTGAAGACGTCGGGGGTCATCATGTCCCGTATGCTCACCCACCCTAAAGTGTTCTCCTGGTCGGTCGTGTCCCTCGGCGGGCTCAGGTCCCTCAAGTCCCGGTCGGAGACTATGCCGATCAGGCGCCCACCCTCCACCACGGGCAGATGCCGGATGTTCCTCTCCCTGCACAGCCCCCAGGCCCGGGCCGCGCTCTCCTCCGGCCCGACCGTCACCACGTCCCGCGTCATAGCATCCCGTACCCGCAGCATCGCTCTTCCTCCCACGTAACGCCTACTTCCGGGGTCCACCGGGAGCTTACCAGCGGTCCGGGGCTCGCGCCAGCGGACACCAGCGGACGCCGGCGGCTGGCCTCGCCAGGCGGAAGTTGGTAAGCTCGGGCCCGGTAGGGAGAGCGGAAGGAGGCCCCACGATGCGTGCCTGGCAGGTGCACGAACTCGGAGATCCCTGGGAAGTTCTACAGCTCGAGGAGGTGGAAGAACCGGAGCCAGGCCCGGGCGAAGTAATCGTCGAGGTCGAGGCGGCGGCCCTAAACTTCTTCGATGTCCTCCTCTGCCGCGGCGAGTACCAGGAGAGACCGGAGCCACCCTTCACGCCGGGCGGAGAGGCAGCGGGGACCGTAACGGCGGTCGGGGAGGGTGTGGACCTGGAGAAGGGCCTGCGCGTGATCGCCACGCCCTTCCCGAGCGGCGGCTACGCCGAGAAGGTCACCGTCCCGGCCCAGGGCGGCGTCTTCCCCATCCCCAGCGCCATGCCTCCCGAAGCCGCCGCGGCACTGCACGTCGCCTACCAGAGCGCATTCTTCGCCCTGCACCGTCGCGCGAACCTCAAAGAGGACGAAACGGTCCTCGTACACGCGGGCGCCGGCGGCGTAGGCTCGGCTGCCATTCAGATCGCAAGAGCGGCCGGAGCGCGCGTGATCTCCACGGCCGGCGGTGCCGAGAAGGTCGAGATCTGCCGCGAGCTCGGGGCCGATATCGCCGTGGACTATGGGGAGGAGAACTTCGTGAACGTGGTCAAGGAGGCGACCGGGGGCCGCGGGGCGGACGTCGTCTTCGACCCCGTTGGCGGCGACATCTTCGACCTCTCGCGGAAGTGCGTCGCCTTCGAGGGGCGCATCGTCGTCGTGGGATTCGCGGGCGGCAGGATAGCCGACGCCCCCACCAACCACGCCCTCGTAAAGAACTACTCGGTCGTTGGCCTCCACTGGGGCCTCTACAACAAGAACATGCCCGAGCTCATCCCCGAGACCCACGACGCCCTCATTCGGCTCTACGAGGAAGGCAAGATCGAACCGCTCATCTTCGAGACGGTCCCCTTCGAAGAGGTGCCGCAGAAGCTAGAGCTCCTGGCAACCCGCAAGACCTACGGTAAGCTGGTTACAAAGCCTTCGGCTTCATAGCTCTCAGCCGTCAGTGATCAGCTTTCAGCCTGGCTTCGATGTCGCTCCTGGTCACTCTGGGCGTACCGGTGCCAGCGCGCGGTAAGCTGTCAAAGAAACCGCGACGCCAACCCTGTCCTTACTGAAAACTAATAACTGACGACTAAAAAGCGGAATGCGGGGGAATCGAACCGCCACGGCCGTCTTACGGCCGCAAACCGGTTTTGAAGACCGGCCGGGCCACCAGGCCCACGCATTCCAGGGTGCGTAAGATTCTAATACACCGCTCACCGGTAGCGGCGGGTGAGGACGCGAGCGTCGCCTACCCGTCGCGTTACGCCCACGCCGTCGGCGTACTCGAGCCAGGCCTGGGCGTACTTGCGGCTGGTGCCCAGGCGATCGCGGAAGCCGGCGAGCGAGATCTCACCTTCCTCCCGACACGCGGACTTTATCTCCTCCAGGACCGCCTCGGCCGCTTCGGAGGCGGCAAAGAGACCTCCGTCGAGCCTTACGGCCTCTCCGCGCTTGAGCAAGAGGCGCGCGGCGGGCGTCGCCTCCGCCGCGGGCGGTTCCGCCCCGGCGCGCCGCAAGGCTTCCAGTAGCCCTTCGGCCTCCTTCTCCAGCTCCGGGGGCACCTCCTCCGCGTCCGGCAGGCTTACCCCGGCCTCGGCGACCCGTACCTCCGGCTCGTCCCCTTCGGCCAGTTCCGCGAGCAGGGCGTCGGCTAGCCGGGCGTCGAGCCCCGTGGCGGTTCGGGCCTCAGCCACGGAGAGCTCCGGGCTCTCGGGCCTGTCCTCCGCCCTCTCCTTTAGCGTCCCGAGGAGCCGGGCGCGCGCCGCTTCCACCTCTCCGGCCAAAGCGTAGAGGCCACCGAGCATCGCGACCTCCGGGTTGCCCTCGGCTACACTAGCTATCTGCCGGGACGTCGCGGGCACGACGAGGGCCAGTGCTTCGGCGGTCATGCCCTTTCTGGGGGCGCGGGCGAGGGCGAGCAGCACGACGCGCGCCCAATCCCCACTCTCCAGGGCGTCGAGCCACCCCGGTTCGGGCCTGCGGCCGGTCGGGGCCGGGTCCAGGACGGCGCCGCCCCCGACGGTAACCTGCGGGCTCGAGGAGCGCAGCACGAACCGGTCGCCCGGCAGCACGACGAGAGCTTCTTGCAGCACGAGCCGGGCGAGCGCGCTCTCCCCCGGCGCCAGCTCCTCGCGGTCGAAGAGACGCACGCGGGCGTTCGTCGCCCGGGTGCCGTGATAGAGCCTGAGGCGGGTCCCGTGCTCGAGGGGGGGCGCGCTCTCGAGGAGTTGGAGGCGCGCGTCGAGGGCGCGCGTCACCGGGACGGGGCTGGAGAGCAGTACATCCCCCGGTTCCAGCTCGGCTGCCTCGATCCCGACGAGGTCCAGGGCCGTCCGGGCGCCCGCGCGGGCGACCTCGGCGGGGCGACCGTGGTTCTGGACGCCGCGCACCCGGGGACGGCGTCCGGCGGCGGTATAGAGCGTATCGCCAGGACGGATCTCACCGGACCACAACGTCCCCGTCGCCACGAGCCCTATCCCCTTCAACACGAACGCCCGGTCCACCGGCAGCCGTGCCAGAGTCCCCACGCGACCATTCTCCGATCCACCGGCCAGCTCGTCGAGCGCCTCGAGAAGCCCGTCCACGCCCGCGCCCGTCACGCCGCTCACCGGGACTATCGGGGCCTCGAAGCCCACTGATTCGAGCAGCTCGGCCGCGTCGAGCTCCGCCAGCTCGATCATCTCTCCGTCGACGGCGTCTATCTTGGTGAGCGCCACGACCCCGCGGCGGACGCCCAGGACGCGGAGCACGTCGAGGTGCTCCCTGGTCTGGGGCATCACCCCGTCGTCGGCGGCTACGACGAGCAGGAAGGCGTCGACGCCGGTTGCGCCCGCGACCATGTTTTTGACGAAGCGCTCGTGGCCCGGCACGTCCACGAGGCTCGCCCGCCGGCCGCCGGGCAGATCCAGCTCCGCGTAGCCCGGCACGATGGAGATGCCGCGCCGGTGCTCCTCCTCGAGACGGTCGGTATCCGTGCCGGTCATTCGCCGCACGAGCGTGGTCTTGCCGTGGTCCACGTGCCCGGCCGTCCCGATGGTGAACGCTATCGGCCGGTCATCCATCGAGGTTCTCGACCGCCTCTAGTATCGTCTCCTCGTCCCCGTCGAGGAGCGTGCGTACGTCGAGCCAGATCCTCTCTTCGCCCACGCGGCCGATCACCGGCGGGTCCGCCGAGCGCAACTTTTCGGCCACGGCGTCGGCGTCGCCCTCTTCGTCTTTCAGGCGCACGGCGTAGGACGGTATCTCGTAGAGAGGGAGCGTTCCTCCGCCGCTCCTGGCGACCGAAGGGGCGACGTCTATCGAGAGGTTAGGCGCGACCCGTGCAAGCTTCTCCGCCAGTTGGTCGGCCTTCTCTTTCATCTCCTCCGCCGGGGCGTGGAGCATCCTCACGGTCGGGAGCTCTTCCCTTGCCGTTCCCTCAAGGTAAGCGGCCAGGGTAGCTTCGAGGGCGGCCAGGCAGAGCTTGTCGGCGCGCAGGGCGCGGGCAAGGGGATGGCGGCGCATCGCGGAGATCCAGCGGGATAAGCCGACGGCGATACCGGCCTGCGGCCCTCCAAGGAGCTTGTCTCCCGAGAAGATCGTGATCGCCGCCCCGCCCCGGACCGCCGCCTCCACTCTGGGCTCGTCACTTATCGGCAGCAAGGCCCCACTCCCCACGTCGGCCACGACCGGCAAGCCCAGGGTCGCAAGCTCCATGACCCCGACCGATTCGGTGAAGCCCCCTATCTCGAAGTTGCTCGGGTGAACCCACAGGATGGCGCGGGTGTTCTCGTTTATCGCCCTCTCGTAGTCGGAGAGGCGGGTGCGGTTCGTGGTGCCGACCTCCCGCAGGCGGGCGCCGGAGAGCTCCAGCACCTCCGGGATGCGGAAGCCGCCCCCGATCTCTATGAGCTGGCCGCGCGAGACGATCACCTCCGGCTCGCCGGACGCTTCAGCGATCTCTCCGGCGGATGTCCCAGCTACCACCGCCGAGAGGGCGAGCAGGGTGGCGCCGGCGCAGTTGTTCACCACTAAGGCATCCTCGGCGCCCGTAATCTCCTTGAGAAGCGGCACCGCGTGGTCGTAGCGCGAGCCCCGTTTGCCGGCGGTGAGATCGTACTCCAGGTTCGAGTAGGAGGTCGCCACCTCGACCACCGCCTCGACCGCCCGCCCGGAGAGCACCGAGCGGCCTAGGTTGGTGTGCAGCACGACTCCCGTCGCGTTCACTACACGCCGGAGGCCCCGTCCCGCAAGAAGCTTCGCGGCTACGGCGAGCACGGTCTCCTCCGTGACCTCGGGCTCCCCTCCGGCCAGGATCTCCCGCCGCGCCCCCCCCAACGCCTCCCGCACGGCGGCGGTGGTCGCCTTCGTGCCGTGGTGCGAGACGAGTGCATCCGCGGCTGGCGCCCGCAGTACGGCGTCCACGGCCGGCAGGCCCCTCAAAAGCTCCCTCTTCTCCGTCTCTAGCATATCCTATAAGTATAACTCGGGGGTATCGTACGAAGGCGGAGCGTCGAGCCCCTATGCTACACTGGCGCGGTCAGGTCATGTGTGCCGAGGGGAGTGCTTGCGAGTGGGCGAAGGTTCGACGAGGTTTCTTGCCGGGGCGGCCGTAGGAGCCACTACGGGCTTCGCCATCGGCTTCTTCGCCGCTACCCCCACCGCCCGTTTCGCCGGTAAATCCACCTTGGGTGGTCTCGGCGACGCGGCCCGCTTCGTCGGCCAGACCGCCATCCGTGCCGTCGACGGCCTCGGCCTCGTCCTCGAATCCGGCTATACGTGGGTACGCGGCCGGGAGAAGTACCTCGAACAGGAGATAGAGGAGCTGCGCGAGCAGATCGCGCGCCTCGAGCAGCGCATCGACTAACCTGCCGGCTTCGCATCTGCCCCAGAGCTACCGGCCTCCTGGATCTTCCTACGCAAGCCAGCCTCTTCGTTTCCAACTTCCGAGAGCTTCTACATAGCAAGTGGTAGCAAACATCCCTGTCCTTTCGAAGAAACGTATCGCAAGACGCCTACAGCGTTGTGCAGTTCAACTGATCCTGTCCTGGTCAAGGCGGGGCAACTCGTTAAGCAGAGAGACCTTACGCAATAGGCTCTTTCCAAACCCCACTGGTGTTAGATGCTAGCTCAGTTGTTTCAATAAACGCTGTAGTTGCCGAAGAAGCGTGTTCTCAAAGACTAATCCCCACAAACCTCGAAAAGCGGACTGCCGCTAAGAGGTCTTTTCGAGAACTCAAGAGCTTACTCGACTAGGCGGGAGGCTAGTCTGCTTTTGTTGGCGGCTTTTGCCCCTGCTCTAGCTCTTCTCCATTCATCGAGGGCTTCGGCCCTTGCCCGAGCTCTTTTCTAGCCAAGTTGATGAACTCGTTCCTGCGTTGGTCCAACTTCTCCTTAGCTTCCTCGAACCAACGCTTTGTGAGTACGTTTTCCCTTTCGTTTCGGTGAGCCCTCGCTTTGCCTCGCCTCGGAAGCCGCATGAAGTAACTGCTCTGCGGCTTCCAAGACCCGGGGGTCTTCTGTCAATATTTCTATTTCCGAGTGTGTATCGGCGAGATCTCCGATCTCATATGGTTCGGGCACCTCCATATGCTTCGTTATTCTTGCCATGGTCGCGTAAGCTTTCTGCCGATCATCCCTAAGCTTCATCTTCCGCTCGTGGTCTAAGCGCCGGGCTTCCCTTTGGTCGTTGTGGTGGTTGGTGATCCACACCGCTCCGAGGCCCGCTACGAGAGTGCTGATGGCGGTGATTAGGGCCGCCCATGGAATCGTCGTCGCCAGCATCCCAATGTTCATATGCACGAGTCTTTGCCCCTCGGCTTGTCCTCCGAACAACCTGCGCCAGAAGCTGTTACCCCGCTCGACCTCCAGCTTGCTTCAAGGCGGCGAGTCGTGCCGCCATAGCCGCTGCACAGACGAGAGCAGCGTCCCTGAGGCCCATAAGCTCTTCAAGTTTCGACTCTATAGAGTCTAGAGCTTCTTGAGCTTCGGGAAGTCTATGCTCAAGCTCTTCGAGGCTCATGGCGTCGATATCGTCAAGGTATGTGCCCGGATCGTCGGTGCTCAGATCCTTGAGGGGGCGTTCATTGGCTGACTCAGTCACGTTTGCTTCTCCTCTCCCTTCCCTACTCTCTACACTGTACGCTCGTCCTTGCCATCGGCTGCTGAACAGCCTCCTAAAGACCCCTAACCTCATGCGGCCCCTAGCTCATCGCGGCCCGAAGAAGAATCTATAGAGCCACGAGCGGCGTTATGCAGGCTCCTGATATTCTGGAGGTATTAACCTCTAACCACCCGTGCCTTTCGTGGCCGTCTCAGGGCGTCGCACGCTTCTAGGGCGGCTTCTGTCTCCCTGACCTACTCCAGCAGTCCGTCTTGGTCCGCCTCGACGGCGTTGTGGGCACGCTCGGTTAATCACCTTTTCTACACTTGCTCAATACGGCCTGCCCTCATCTAACCTCCGCCGAAGAAGCGCCTCATCCAGCCCGGCAACCCGCCACCCTCGGTGGCGCGCTTGTAGTCGACAAGGTCGTCGGGGTGGACGGCGACGCCAGACTCGCCGAGGAGGGCTCGGGCGTCGTTCAGGCGGGAGTCGGGGATACCCTCGGCGAAGGTGGCTTCGACGAGGTAGTTGCCGTTCCACCGGATGCGGTAGACGCGCAGGCCGAGTAGCTCTTCTCCGGTAAAGCGCCGATCGAGCTCGGTCGCGTGGTTCTGGGCCTCGCCCTCGCGGGCGAACTCGTAGCCTAAGGAGGGTTTGGTCCGCCGCCCCGGTTCCGGCAAGTCCGGCATCTCAAGCGGCCTCCATCCGGTCTATCCAGAGGCCGGGGTCCCGGATCTCCTGGAGCGTGGGCATGTACTCGGGTCCCTCCCACACGCGGTTGAGGCCGTTCATGCCTACTCTCCTCGCGACGGCGTCGGCGAATCTCTCGCCTTGCCGGTACTGCTCGAGTTTCATGTCGAGGCCGGTTATGCGGAAGATGGCGGTCTCTAAAGGAGGCCGGTGTAACCGGCTCCTCGCCATGCGCTCCTTGATGTGCTCGTAGCCGGGGACGATGCGCCTACCGACGTGGTGCATGACGTAGTCTGAGTAACCCTCTATGACGCTCATGGTGGCCTGCATCTCGTCGAAGGCCTCGCGCTGGTTCTTCGTCATGACGAGCTCTACGGAGCGGCCACCGGTCCGGAGGTTCTCGGTGATGCGCCGCACGGTCTCGCGTGCCCCGAGCCGCTCGGCCAGTGGCTCCGTCAGGTTTTCGACGAGCCCGCTCAGGTGGTCGCGCAGCCAGGGATGGCCCTCGAACTGGAGGGCGTGGGTCGTCTCGTGCAGCACGATCCAGAGCCGTAGCCTATCCACCGGAACGCCGAGCCTGCCCGCCGCCGAAACGATGTTGCCGTCGAGGAAGAAGATCTCGCCGGGCTCCCCGGGCTTTCTCGGATTTGGCTTGCCGGCAACGAGGGGACCGGCGTCGTACTGGCCGAGGACGCGGGCGGAGAGGAAGCCGAGGAGCAGCCCTACCTGGGCCGTGAGCGTCGCCGCCCCGAAGACCCACGTCAGTTCGTTCGCGCCCGTTGATGCGCGCCGGAGGAGCGGCTCCAGGAGCACCCCGAAGCCCTCGATGTTGAAGTCGATCCACTCGGCCCGGTTCGCTACCCGAACCGGGCGTTCCGCGGAGGGCAATCGTATGCCCGTGAACTCCGCGAGCGGCCCGAACGCCTCCCCGACCGCGGCCGAATAGCCGAAAGGTTTGACCGCGTTGGGTACGCTCTCCGTTCGCGTGGCGAGCGCCACGGCGATGGTCCGGGCCACGCCCCAGGAGATCACGGCCAGCCCCCCGGAGAGCTCTTCGAAACCGGATTCGCGCCAAGCCTCTTCACGCAAAAGAGTATATACGTTCGGCCGCCGATAGGGCCGTCCGGAGGCTCGCAAACTCTCGCGTTGTAACCCGCCGGTCCCCGGGTTATATTTGGCTCATGTTCGGTATCGGCGGGCAAGAGATAATCATCATCGGCCTGATCTTCCTGGTGGTCTTCGGCCCCAGCAAGCTCCCGCAGATGGCCCGTGATCTCGGCCGGTTCGTCAACGACGCGCGCCGCTCGATGGACGAGTTCAAGTCCGAGTTGGTCTCCAGCGAAGACGAAGACGAGGACCCGCGCCCGAAGCGCAAGCGGTAGCATCGGCGTGCCCAACCAGCGTAACATCCCGCGCCTGAGTTCCTCATAACCCCGAGAAATCAAAACCGGGAAGCCCTGGCACGTTCTTTATCATACTTTCGGTCGGCGAAAATCCTCCTTTAGTAGGGTGCGGTGCCGATACCGCCGTGAGAGAGTGCATCCTGTCGATCTGTTCGAGAGAAGGAGCCGGTCTTTACGGACCTGCGCCTCGACACGAGACAGCTGTCTTGAACAAATACCGCGACCTCGAAGGTGTGAAGATATGAACTACAGGGTGTTGGTCTTGCTGACCTTCTGCGCGTTCGTCGTTGCGGGAACCGTGGGCCCCGGCACGAACGTGGAGGCGAGGACAGGCTCGCTGGACGCGGAGTTCGGGGCGGCGGCTAGAAAGTACGAGGTCCCGAAAGAACTGCTCCTGGCGATGGGCTACGTCAATACCCGCTGGGAGATGCCGCCGCCGGAGGCGAGTGCTTACGAAGAGGTAGAGCCCGGAGAAGGGGCGCCCGAGGCCCGGGGGAGTTACGGGGTCATGCAGCTGGTCCAGAACCCCTCCGAGGACACTTTGGGCGAAGCGGCCACGCTGACCGGGATCTCCGAGGAGCGGCTGAAGAAGGATCGCGCGCGGAACATCCGCGGCGGGGCGGCGCTCCTCGCGGAGATACAGGGGGAGACGAAGCCCGAAGACCTGAACGAATGGTACGAGGCGGTGGCGGAGTACGGGAGCGGCCCCCTCTACGCCGAGCAGGTCTACGAGGTGCTGGAGAAGGGCGCTTCGGCAGAGACTTCCGCCGGAGAGAAGCTTACGCTGGAGGCTCAGGAAGGTGTCGAGCCGCAGCAGATGCTCACCACCCAGGCGACCCAGGCCGCCGACTACTCGGGGGCCACGTGGTACGGAGCCTCCTCCTACAACTACACGGCTGCTAGCCGCCCGAGCTCCAACCGGATCGATAAGATCATCGTACACGTCACCCAGGGGTCCTGGTCGAGCGCCATCAACGCCTTCCAAAACTCCAGCCACCAGGCCTCGGCTCACTACACCGTCCGCTCCTCGGACGGCTTCGTCGGCCAGTCGGTCCGGGAGAAGGACATCGCCTGGCACGCGGGGAACTGGCCTTACAACCAGACGAGCATAGGCATCGAGCACGAGGGCTACGTCTCGGATCCAAAGTGGTTCACCGACTCCATGTACCGCTCGTCAGCCAAACTCTCGGCACACCTGGCGAAGAAGTACGGTATCCCCATCGACCGCAGCCACATAATCGGGCACGTCGAGGTTCCCTACCCGAACACCCACTACGACCCGGGAAGCTACTGGGACTGGAACAAGTACATGAGCCTCGTCCGCCAGTACGCCGGCGACACGTCGACCACCGCCTACTCGCAGGTAGTCGACAACACCAACTCGAACCGTTTCTACGCGGCGAGCAACTGGGGCACGAGCTCCTACAGCTCGCAGCGTTACGGGTCGAACTACAAGTTCGCCAGGCCAGGCGCGACCTACAAAGGCGCGAAGTACAAGGTGAAAACGCCGACCAGGGGCAGCTACGCCGTCTACGGCTGGTGGCCGGCCAACTCAGGGTACAACGACCGGACGGTGTTCTGGATCTGGACCACCAACGGCTGGGCCAGCAAGACCGTGAGCCAGAGAACGAACGGCGGAAAGTGGGTGTACCTGGGCGCCTACCAGATGGACGCCCTGGACGACTGGAACGTGGAGGTATCGAACCAGAGCTCCGGCACGGGCTACGTAATCGCCGACGCGATAAAGGTCGTGCGCCAGTAACCGGCGCCGGCGGCAGCTCTCTACTCGGGGTCCACGTCGCGGCTTACCCCGGAACTCCGCGACGGGTCCGGGACGTAGAGGGCTCGTTTCAGGGGGTTCTCGTGGTGGCTCCAGCCGCCGGGAGAGACGTTGCGGATGGTCTCGAGGAACATGGCGGCCCGGGCGTCGAGGTTGTCCACGAGGTTCACGAGCAGGGCTTCCAGGGTCTTGGGCTGCTCGGGGGAGCCATACTCCAGCTCGCCCTGGTGGGAGAGCATGACGTGCGAGAGCTGGAGGGCCAGCTCCTCGGGGAAGCCGGGAATCTGCGATGTTTTGGCGGCGACTATGCGGTCGCCGAGGACGACGTGGCCCTGGAGGCGGCCCGGCGTGGTGTAGGAGAAGGACCCACCCTCCCAGGAGAGCTCTTGGGTCTTGCCAACGTCGTGGAAGATGACGCCGAAGAGGAGGAGATCCCTGTTGACCGGGTAGATCTCGGCGAGCGTCCTTGCCACTCTCAGGCAGCTGACCGAGTGCTCCAGGAGCCCGCCGATGCGGGCGTGGTGCATCCCCTTGGCCGCTGGCGCCGAGCAGAACGCCTCCCAGAGATCCTCGTCGGCGACCATGCGCTCGAAGAGCTCCTTCAGGTACGCGTCCTCGAAACCTTGCCCGGCCTCTATGACCTCGGCGGCTAGAACACCGCGATCCTTCTCGGTGGACGGCAGGTAGTCTTCTTCCTCGACCTCCGTCTTGGGTAGCACCCTGAGGCGTTCGACCTTTACCTGGAGCATCCCACGGTACTCGTGGGCGTTGCCCTCGACGTAGACGTACTCGGGACCGTCGAGACCTTTGAGGAGCTCGCTGGGGAGCCGCCACATCCTGGCGTCCACGGCGCCCGTCTTGTCCACGAGCTTCAGCGAGAGGTACGGCGTCCCGCGGCTATCGGTGCGCACCGTCGAGTCGGTGGCGAGGAACGTCGAGCGCAGGTTCACGCCCGGCCGCAGGTCTCGCGCCCAGAACTTCTCTTTCGTCTTCGGGCTCAGGGCTTCCCGTACCCTTTCTAGCCCCGGAATCCCCCGGGGAGTCATCCCTTTACAGCCCCGGTGTACAGCCCGGAGAAGATCCCGCGCTGGAAGATCAGGACCAGTATCACCAGCGGTATCGTCACCGCCACCACCGCCGCTTGAGCCCCGTAATCTACCGTATAAACGGTCGCGAAGTTGGGGATGACGGCAGTCACCAGCCGGGTCCTCTCGTCGAAGAGGAAGGTGTCGGCGAAGAGGAACTCGTTCCAGGCGTGGATAAAGGTCAGGAGCGCTGCGGTGAAGACGCCGGGCGCGGCGAGCGGCACTATAACCATCCTGAAGGCCTGGACGGTCGTCGCCCCGTCAACTCTGGCGACCTCGTAGAGATCCAGGGGGATGGTTTGCAAGCCCAAGATCACGCGTAGCGCCGTCGATTTGCCGCACCCGGAAGGCCCCACGAAGACGACGAACTCCCCGCCCTGGATGTCCAGGCTCATGTCCCGGACGGCGACCAAGTTCTCGCCGTAGACCTTGCTGACGTCCTCCATCGTGACTTCCGCCACCTCGGAACCTCCTACTCCTCTTACTCGGGCCTCTGGGTGCGGTATTTGATCGTGAATTGTCTCCGGAAGCCCTTCCCGTTCCCTGTGCGGCGCCCATTCTACCCGAACGCTAACCTCCGCTGTAGAGCGGGTAGCGCTCCTTGACACGCTCGATACGCTCGACGGAGGCATCTACTCGCTCGCGCGGTATCTCCCCGGACTCCACAGCGGCCACCACGGCGTCGTAGGCCGCGGCCTGCTCCTCAGGCGGGCCGGAGACTACTAGCAGATCCACGCCGGCCCCGACCGCCCGGAGAGCCGCATCGGCGGTCGTCCCTCCGCGCCGTGCGCCCTCCATGATCAGGTCGTCCGTAACGACGACGCCGTCGAAGCCAAGCTCGTCGCGCAGCAGCCCTATCGCCGCCGGCGAGAGGCTGGCGGGTCTACCGGGGTCTAGAGCCGGGTAGACGAGGTGACCGACCATCACCATCGGTACCCCGGCCTCGACCGTCGCTCGGAAGGGCGCGAGGTCGCTCCGCAACACGGTCTGCACATCGTGGTCCACGACGGGTCGGGCGACGTGCGAATCTTCGGAGGCGGGGCCGTGGTTGGGGAAGTGTTTCGCCGAGGAGACGATGCTCGCGCGCTCGAAGCCCGCGACGGAGGCGGCGCCCATTCGGGCGACGAGAGCCGGGTCGTCTCCGTAGGAGCGGCTCCCGATCGCGGTCCCCGATCCCGTGTCCACCACAGGCGCCAGGTCGGTGTTCACGCCCCCGCGCCCGAGCTCGCGCCCTATGATCTCCGAGATCCGGCGCGCCTCCTCCGGGTCCCCCCTGCCCCCGACCTCCGCCGCCGAAGGCTGCACCGGTACCCAGGGGGCGCTCCCTACCTCCCCGCCCTCGTAGTCCACCGCGACGAACAGCGGGATGGCGGGCTCCGTCTCCATCGAGAGGCGTTGCAGGGAGTCGGTGAGCCCCTTCGTCTGCTCCTTCGACTCCATGTTGTGACCCAAAAGGAGGACGCCGCCGGCGTTCCGTTCCCGGACCATCTTCTCGCGATGTAGTAGTTCGGCTCCGTGCCGTCCATGCCTACCATAAACATCTGCCCCACCGCGTCCCGCACACTCAACCGGGTCTCCACCTCCTCCGTCGTCTCTCCCATCCCCGCCCGGGTCTCCTCCGCCGCCTCTCCGAAAGACCGAGACATCTCTCCCCCACACCCGGCGAGCGCGACGAGGACCACGAGCGCGCAGAGGGCGCCGGGGATCGAAAGGGATGAGCGTCTCGTCGGTGTTCTCGTGTCCAAGCCTCTCTCTCGGGATCGTGGGCGAGGGGACAGTTTAACGATGAGAGCCGTCGCGGTCTCGGGTATCCTTTCCGTGCATGATCGAGCTCTCCTACGAATCCGGCACCCTGCTCGCCGCCAACGGCAGGCCCCCGGAACCCTTTGTCTGGGACAAGCGCACCGAGCAGTGGCGCGCTCCGGCGGGCGCTTACCGCGAGACCATGCTGGCTCTGCGCGAGTCGGGCACACCCTACCAGGATCGCGCCGCCGCCTTCGAGAAGCTCTCCCTGGAGTCGCGCGTGGCGATGGAGCCACGCCCGTACCAGAGAGAGGCCCTGAATGCCTGGCGCCGGGAGGGGTTGCGGGGTACCGTGGTCTTGCCCACCGGGGCCGGGAAGACAGCCGTCGCGGTGAGGGCGATCGAACGGGCGGGGAGGAGCACACTCGTCGTGGTTCCGACCCTCGCCCTCCTCAAGCAATGGTACTCGGTCCTCTCGGATTCTTTCGGCGCGTCGGTTACGACCGGACTATTGGGCGGAGGTTACCACGAGGTGACGCCACTTACGGTGACGACCTACGACTCGGCGTACATCCACGCCGAGCGCTACGGGGACCGATTCGCGCTCGTGGTCTACGACGAGGTACACCACCTGCCCGCGGAGAAGTACGCGGTGATCCCGAAGATGCTCCTCGCCCCCTACTCTCTGGGCCTCACCGCGACCCCCGAGCGCCCCGACGGCGGGCACGAGCTCCTGCCCGAGCTCGTCGGCCCCGTAGTGTATCGCCGGTCGCCGGAGGAGCTGGCCGGCACGTACCTGGCGCCTTACGAGACGGTCTCCATCCCCGTCGAGCTTACCGCGGCCGAGCGGGTCGAGTACGAAGTGGCCGACGCGGTGTACCGGGACTTTCTGAAGAAGCATCGCCTCTCGATACGTTCTCCCGAGGACTGGCAGCGGTTCATCATGGTAGCGTCCACGAGCCATTCGGGGGGACGGGAGGCGCTTTTGGCGGCCCGGCGACGGCGTGAGATCCGGGCCTCCGCCGAGCGCAAGGGGGCGACGCTGGAGAGCCTCCTCAAGAGGCACTGGGAGGACCGGACCATCGTGTTCACCAAGAGCGTCGAGGAAGTCTACGCGCTCTCGTCCCGGCTCCTCGTGCCCGGCATCACCTACGAGACGCCGGCCCGGGAGCGCAAGGAGATCCTGGACCGCTTCCGGATCGGGCGCTACCGGGCTATCATCGCCTCCGACGTCCTCAACGAGGGCGTGGACGTACCGGAGGCGAACGTCGCCGTGATCCTCGCGGGCAGCGCCTCCCGCCGCGAGTACGTCCAGCGCCTCGGCCGCGTCCTTCGCCCGCGCGAGGGCAAGAGGGCCGTCCTCTACGAGCTCGTCACCGAAGGCACCGGCGACGAGGCCGCCTCGCGCCGCCGCCGGGAGCCTGTCGCGGGAGCGTACCCCTGATGCTCCGCGGCGAGCACGTCATGGCCCGCCTCGTTCGCGGGAGGCTCGTCCCCCACCGGCTCTCGCCGGACGACGAACGGGCGAGGGAGGTGTCCGAAGCCCTGGTAGCCCTCTACACCGCCCATATGGGGAAACCCAGGGCGCGACTGGAGGCGGAGCTGTCCCTTCTCGAAGAGGAGCTCGGACCGCGTCTGGATACCCGGCGGGGGTTCAAGATCCTGCGCGCTCTCGCGAAGCTCCTCGAAGAGAAAGCGACGTGGGCGCCCCCGACGCAGGCCGACCCGTACACCTTGAGGACCCGCCTCTTCGAGCTCGCCGCCGCCCTGCCCGAGCTGCCCACGACGACGGGCACCCTACTCGAAACCAATACCCGCGAAGACGTGCTCGCGCAGGTGGCCGGAGAGACGGGCGTCGAGCATCCCGCCGCCCTGATGTACGCCGACCGGCAGGGGGCGCAGCTCCTCGCGGAGTTCGAGGCTCCATCGCCGGAGGCCCTGATCACGCGCTACAACGTCGCCCAGATACAGGGCGTCCTCTACTCGGCGCAGGGCCTGACCGTGGACCTCGGGGAAGGGGCCGACGCGCGGCTCGTCTTCCACTACGTGAAGCTGCTCGGCCTGATCTACAACCTCGAACCCACCGCGCGCGGCTACAGGCTCCGCCTCGACGGCCCGCTCTCCCTCTTCGGCTCGACACGCAAGTACGGCCTCAGGCTCGCCAAACTTCTCCCCGGTCTCCTCCTCACCGAACCCTGGCAGCTCCACGCGAGCGTCTCCTGGAAGGGCCGCGAAGCCATCCTGGAGCTCGACTCCGAAGCCCCCGGACTCACGAGCCATTACAAGGGTCCGGCGGATACGGGCGAGGGCGATGTGCGCGAGGCGTTCTCAAAAGCGTGGGACCGGACGAAGAACAAAGGGGGATGGGAGCTCGAACCGGGGACGGGGATACTCCCCATCCCCCAGCTCAAGACCGCGCTCGTCCCGGACTTCGCGCTCCGGAACGCCGCCACCGGTGAGAAGGTCCACCTGGAGATCCTGGGCTTCTGGTCCGAGCGGCACCTGGTGGAGCGGGTCGCGCTCTTGCGGGAGGCCGCCCAGCGCGGGCACCGCGTCCTGATCGCCGCCCCCGAGTCTCTCGGCGCTTCGCCCGAAACCCTCTCCGCCGCGACGCGAGGCGAAGTCATCCCCTTCAAGACACGCCTGGACGCGAAATCCGTCCTCGCGGCGCTGCGGGCGCAAAATGCCGCCGGCACTACAGTAGGCGGATGAGCAAAGACGCCAGGTCGCTCATCTGGGGCTCGCCCTGATCCTGGTCTTCAAGGACGGCTGGAGAGGTGTTCTGGCGGCGCTCTTCATGGTGGTCGGGGCCACCACGATCTCGTGGTCGCTCTTCCCGCTCTCCTTCGGTCTGGCCGGTATCGGAGATCCGGAGGGCTACGCCGAGAGATTCGCGAGCTTCCCCCGTCCCTCTTACTCAGAGTGGGCCGTGTTCGACGTCGTCTTCGTGGGTGGCGGCTCGGCCCTCGCCCAGGGCCTCCGGCTCATGGCCGGTGTCAGCCCCAGGGGTGCTCGGGGCGAATGACCTCGATCTCCTCGTCCTCGTCGAAGTCCATCAGAAAGACCTCGCCCTTCGTGTTGAAGTCATAGGCCGACCGGGGCAGCTTCCCCCGCACCGAGTCCTCGACCTCGACGTCCGCGACCAGCCTCCCCCGCCCCTCGCACCGCTTGCAAGGTAAAGGCCGCCACGCCGCCCCGTCGTCCCCGCGGCCCCCACAGTTCGGACACTCCCGAAAGCTCGTGTAACGGATGGTTATCGTCCTAGCCATCGGGTTGGATCTTCTCGTCTGTCGACGTTGGCCGAGAGTTGACCGCTGACGGCTCCCACCGCCAGCTCTTCTGGTAGGAGATCTGCTCTTCGGTAAGTTCTTCGGGCTCGACGTCTAAAGAAGCGAGCTTGGCGCGGGCGACGAGCTCGTCGATCTCGGGCGGTATGGTGTGCAGGCCGGGCCGCATCCCGGCGGCGTTCTTCGCCAGGTGGTGCGCGGCGAGCGCCTGTACGGCGAACGTCAGGTCCATGATCTCGACCGGATGCCCATCTCCGGCCGCGATGTTGACGAGCCTCCCACGCGCCAAAACGTGCAGCCGCCGGCCGTCGGGGAGCTCATACTCGGTAACATTCTTACGCACCTCGCGCGAAGAAGCAGCCATCTCCTTCAAGGCCGCCAGGTCGAACTCGTGGTCGTAGTGGCCTGCGTTGGCGAGCAGAACGCCATCCTTCATCCTCTCGAAGTGCTCGCGGGAGAGGACCTTCAAGTTCCCCGTGCCGGTCAGAAAAACGTCGCCGATCTCCGCGGCCCTCACCGAGTTCATCACCTCGTAGCCCTCGGCGTAAGCCTCCAAGAGCTTGACCGGGTCAGGCTCGCAGACGATGACGCGGGCGCCCAGGCCGTCGGCGTACTTGGCGAGGCCGCGAGAGACCCAGCCAAAACCCATCACCACGACCGCCTTGCCGCTGATGAAGAGGTTCGTATTGGAGAGCAGGGCGACGAGCGAGGAGTGCCCGGTGCCGTAGCGGTTGTCGAAGAGGTGCTTCATGCGGGCGTCATTGGCCGCGAGGACCGGAAACGGTAGAAAGCCCTCCTCCTCCATCGCCTTGAGCTTGAGGATTCCGGTGGTCGTCTCCTCCGAGGCTCCCAGCACGTTTCCGACGAGCTGCGGGTGGTGCTCTACGAGCCGGCCCACCAACTCCGCCCCATCGTCGATGATGATCTCGGGTCCGGTCTCGAGGGTCTGGTGCAGGTACCGCTCGAACTCCTCATCGGTCGGGTCGTGGGTGGCGAAGACCCGCACTCCCCGTTCGGCCAAAGCCGCGCAGACGTCGTCCTGGGTCGATAGCGGGTTGCTCCCGGCAACCGTCACCTCCGCCCCGGCCTTCGCCAAGAGCAGCGCCAGGTACGCCGTTTTCGCCTCCAGGTGTATGGTCATCGCTACCCTGTACCCCCGGAGCGCCCCGTCGGTGAGCCGGTTTTCGGAGATGGTGTTCAGGACGGGCGAGTGCTGGGCGACCCAGTCGATCTTACGGCGCCCCTCGGGGGCGAGGGCGGGGTCTTTTATTACGGATTCCTGGATCATAATAGCTCCACTGCTCGTTCTTCGCGCCCGGTTTATAGCCGCCAGGATGGGATTCCGGTCGGTCTACCGCCGCTCCCCGATCAAGCCCGAAAGCACCTCCGGGCGGTTGGTCATTATGACATCGGCGCCGAGGTCGAGGAGGCGTTGCATCTCTTGCGGATCGTCTATCGTCCAGACGTCCACCCGTACGCCCCGGTTGTGGGCCGCCTCGACGAAGCGCGGCGTGACCAGCTCGCGGCCCGCATACTCGGTCGGGACCTGCAGGGCGTCGTAGTGAGGACGCAGGAAGCCCTCCAGGCGCAACAGGCTCAACCGGTAGAAGACCTCGATCTCGCGCCGCGACGCGCCCGTCGAGATCACGCCCCCAGAGAGCTCGCGGAAGCGCTCCAGGACGTCCGGCATCTCGGAGACGACGAGGGTCCGATCCCCGGCGCCCGCGTCGGCGATGGTCCCGAGCAGGGCCGCCTCGACGCCGGGTTGGGCCTCTTTGATGTCCACGTTCACTTTGTGATCCGGGAACTCGCGCAAGACTTCCCCGAGCTCTGGCACCCGTACGCCCCGGCCCCGGTAGGGGTGGTCGGCCTCTCTATCGGGGGTGAAACGGTACCCCGCGTCGAGGCTCTGCAGCTCGCGGAGCGTCATGCTACGCACGAGGCCCGAGCCGTCCGTCGTGCGGTCCACGGTGTCGTCGTGGATCACGACGACGCGCCCGTCCGAGGTCATGTGTACGTCGAGCTCCAGCCCCTCAGCCCCGTCTCCGGCGGCCAGGCGGAAGGCTTCCAGGGTGTTCTCCGGCGCCCCCAAGGACGCTCCCCGGTGGGCGAAGTTCGTCGGCCAGCCCCCGCTCGGGTCCCCGCCAGGGCCGCGCGCCTCCCCCTTGCGGACGACGGCCACCGCGAGGGTGCCCGCGAGACCGACAACGAGCGCCGCGAGTATCCACTTCCTGCTCACCCGCAGAACTTAGCACACGTCGCCCCGATTCTCCTTGGTACACTCGGAGAATGACCTCCGGGATCAGATACGCGGCCCGCGCCCTCCTCGCCGCCTCCGTCCTGCTTTTCGCCTCCTCCTGCGCGGGGGAACCGCCCCTGACCTACGTCTCTTTGGGCGACTCCCTGGCCGTCGGCGTCGGCGCCTCCGACCCCCGCGAGCGCGGCTACGCCCCCCTCTACCGCGACCTCCTCGAAAAGGAGACGGGCCGCGAGGTGACGCTCATAGGGCTCGGGGTGGCGGGCGAGACCAGCGAGAGCTTCGTGAACGGCCCGGACCCCCAGCTCCTCAGGGCCCGGGAGGCGCTAGCGGAGAATCCCGGCGCGGTCGTGACCCTCTCCCTGGGCGGCAACGACCTACGCTCCGTCCAGGGCGGCACCGACGCCGAGCGTGAAGAAGCCCTGGTCCGCTACGCCCAAAACCTCGGGTACGTACTACGGACCCTCGAAGGTGCCTCGGACCCAGCGCCCCAGGTCTCCGTGCTCGCGCTCTATAACCCGTCCCCCGGCGGCTTTACCGACGAGTGGACCGGGAGGCTTAACGGCGAGATCCGGAGGGTAGCCGCAGAGAACGGGGTCCCCGTCGCCGCCGCGGACGAGGCGTTCCGGAGCAACGAAGAGGAGTACGCCCAACAAGCCCGCTACCCGTGGGACATCCATCCGACCGACGCAGGCTACGAGGCGCTCGCCCGCGCCTTCGCCGAAGCGGCGGACGCCGTCTAGCAACACACCCGGCTCGAGGAGCTAGGGGAACCTTCTCTCTGCGACTAAGGGCGCACCTTCGCGGGCCAGAAGCCGGCCCTGCCGACGAGGAGCACGAGCGCCGGTACGAGCAGCGTCCGTATGACGAAGGCATCGAGGAGTATGCCTAGAGCGACGGCGACGCCGACCTGGAAGAAGTCCTGCAGTGGTATGAGCACGAGCAGGGCGAAGGAGGCGGCGAGTGCGAGCCCGGCGGCGTTGATGGTGGGGCCGGTGCGTCGTAGGGCGAGGGGCACGGCCTCGGAGAGGGGTCGTTCCTTTGCCTCTTCGCGGACGGCAGCCATGATGAAGATGTTGTAGTCGCTGCCCAGAGCCACGAGGAGCAAGAAGAGGCAGAAGGGCACATAGTAGACGACGCCGCCGTGGCCCAGGACATCCTGGAAGAGCACGGTCGTTGCGCCGATGGTCGCGATGAAGGAGAGGACCGTGGAGAGGAGCAGGTACAGGGGCGCCACAGGAGTGCGCAAGAGCAGGGCGAGCACTAGGTAGGAGACCAGAAAGACAAGGGGCGCTAAGTCCCGCAGGTCCGTGGCGGAGGTGTCGCGGGCCGCGGTGGCAAGGGCGGTCTGTCCGCCAACGGTGGCGCTGGCCTCTTCGAGGCCGGAGCGGTCGAGCAGTTCGGGCAGCTCCTCCTGGAGGCGGTGGATCTGGTCTATAGCCTCGGGAGAGTAAGGTGGGCCGTAAAAGATCAAGAGGAAGCGCGCCGCCGAGCCGTCGCCGGAGACGAAGTCAACTCCGGGGACCAGGTAGCTCTCCTGGGGCCCGATCGCCGCCGCATACCCACCCGCGCCCAGAAGCTCGCTTCTCAAGCGCCGCATCTCGGTCTCCTTCTCGCCAAGGTCCTCGCCACGCACGAGAAGGTTCACCGGCGCCAGGACCCCCTGCGGGAAACCGTCCGCCAGGGCCTCGTAGCCCGGCACGCTCGGCGCGTCCGAGGGCAGGTTCTCGACCTGGTCGAAGCCGACCCTCAAGCCCAACGCCCCCGCCGAGAGCAAGACGAGCGCTGCCCCGATGGAGAGCGCCGCAAGCCCCGGCCACCGCAAGAGCGGCCCCGTACGGGCCTCCTCCTCCGCGCCCGGTCGCCCGCCACCGAGCCCCCCGAAAGCCACGCGGCCCAGGATCGCCAGGAGCGCCGGCACGAGCGTCAGGGTGACGACGAAGACGATTGTTAGAGCAATGGCGAGTCCCGGCCCCAGAGCCGTGTAAAGCCCGAGCTCCGCGAAGACCAGGAGGGCGAAGGCGGCGATAAGGACCGTCGCCGAGGAGAGCAAGACGCCCCCGACTTTCTCCACGCCGAGGCGGGCCGCTTCGGGGCGCCTCGCGCCCTCGCGCAGGGCCCTCCGGGTCCGGCTGAGGAGGAAAAGGGCGTAGTCGGTGCCGACGCCGAAGAGCAAGACCACGATCACGGGCTCGACCTGCGAGGGGAGCTCCGTCCCCTGCTCGGAGGCGATCCGAGCCAGGACGCGCAGGGTCAAAAAGATGGCCAGCGAGATGCTCGCGAGCGGTACTAGCGGGGCGACCGGCGAGCGGTACGCGAACGCGACGATCAAGAAAATCGCCGCTCCCGTCGCAACCGTGACGAGCCACAGGTTCTGTTTTATGGCGTCCGTGTTGTCCTGCTGGACCGGCTGCGCCCCCGTGACCTCGGCCCGCAACGAGCCAGGCTGGTCCCCTAAAGAGTCCCGGACCTCGGCGACCCCCTCGTCTATCTCGAAGGAGTACGCCCCCCGGTCGAAGAAGAGCAGCACCGGCAACGCCTTCTGCCCGACCACGCCCGCGTAGGACCTTCCCGAGTCCGTCTCCGGGTCCGCCGGGTCGCCCACCACGAGCGGGACCGCCCGGTCGAGCCGGTACGGCCTCTGTGAACCGTTCAGGTACTCGACCCCAGCGGCGATCCGCTCCACGTCCGCGGCGCCCAAACCCTCCGGGTTCGAGTAGACCAGGACAACCGGCGCTTCTATCGGTCCCTCGAGCTGGCTCTCCGCCTGGGCGCGGGCCTGGGCCGCTGGGGCGTCTTCGGGGACGAGGTCCGAGATCCTACCCGTCGTCTCTTCGTCTAAAGGGGGCAGGTACACATACGCCCAGACCGCGACGGCCGCCCAGAAGAGCACCACCAACCAGCGCGCGCGGACCAGCGCGAGCCCGAGGTAGCCGAAGAAGCCCCCGGGCCCGGTAGAGCGTGTTTCGAGATCCGCGTCGCGCACCGCGCAAGAGTTTACATCGGGTTTACAAAACCGGTCCTGGTTGACCCGTAGGGGAGCGGCGCATATACTCTGCGGGCTACTCTGTCGGGGTGGCGGAATTGGTAGACGCGCTAGGTTGAGGGCCTAGTGCCCGATAAGGGCGTGGGGGTTCGAGTCCCCCCTCCGACACTCTAACCGCGAGGGTTTTTCCTCGGGTCCTGTGACCATTTACACTTGTGAATATGCGCACGGGTATATAATCAGACTAGGACTCGCCTGTTCTCCCCATCCTCCCCGGGCGAGTCCTTTCTTGTGCCGCCAGCAGTCGGCCTTCAGCAGTCGGCTAAAGAGACGGACAGCGCAACTTCCGTTGGCAGTTGTGGCCAAGAACCATGCGCAAAAGCTCTCCGGGTGAGCCCGTCGCTGCGCCCTGCGCTGGCGAGAAGGAGTAGCTGAGGATGAACTAACGACTGACAGCTAACCGCTGACAGCTATAGATCAGCCCAGGAAGATGAGCACGACGGTGGTAAGGGAGAAGAGCGCGACCACAATTACGGTTAGCCGCGTAAGGTTCTTCTCCATGATGGTTGTGCCGGAGAAGGTGCTCCCCGCGCCGCCGCCCAGGGAGGAGGAGAGCCCCCCACCCTTGCCGGAGTGCAGCAGGATCAGGCCCACGAGGCCCACGCTGAAGATCGTGTGCAGCAATGCAAGTACGTAAATCATGCCGGCTACTCTACCACAATTTCCGCGAAAGAAGAGGCTCAGCCGTGCTTCGCGGCGGCGTTCACCAGCTCGGCGAAGGACTCGGCCTCGAGGCTCGCGCCGCCCACCAGGCCGCCGTCCACGTCCTCTTGCGCCATGATGTCGTCTACGTTCCCCGGCTTGATCGAGCCGCCATACAGGATACGGACCTCTCCGGCGAAGCCTTCGCCGCCGAGCTCCCCCAAAAGGGCGCGGATGCGCCCGATGGCGTCCTGCGCGTCTTCCGGGGTGGCGGTCTCGCCGGTCCCGATGGCCCAGATGGGTTCGTAGGCAAAGACGAGGGCCTCACCGCCGATCTGGCCCGCGTCGAGCTGCTCGAAGACCGCCCGGACCTGTCCCGAGACCTTGTCCCACATCGATCCCGCGTCGCGCTCTTCCTTGGTCTCGCCGACACAGACGACTGGAAGGAGCCCGGCGGAGACCGCCCGGGCGGCTTTGTGGGCCACCGTTTCATCGGTCTCTCCGAAGATCTCACGCCGCTCCGAGTGCCCCACGATGACCGTTACAGCTCCGGCGTCCCGTAGCATCGGCGCCGAGACCTCGCCCGTAAACGCCCCCGAGTCCTCGTGGTAGAAGTTCTGCGCCCCGGCGACGACCGGCGCATCCTGCGTCCTCCGGACGACCTCCGGCAGGCAGGTGAACGGGGCGAAGATCGCCACGTCCACCCCTCTCGCGCCCTCTATGCGGGGTAAGAGCTGCTCCACGTAGTCCCTGGCCTCCTCGATGAGCTTGTTCATCTTCCAGTTCGCCGCCATCATCGGCCTGCGGGCCATCTAAGCATCCTCCCTGTTCGGTAGTACCGCGACGCCCGGCAGCTCTTTACCCTCCACGTACTCGAGCGATGCCCCACCTCCGGTCGAGATGAAGCCCATCTCGTCCTCTAGCCCGAGCTTCCTCACCGCCGCGACCGAGTCACCGCCGCCGACGATGCTTATGGCCTCGCTCTCCGCCACGGCTCTGGCGACGCCCTCCGTGCCTTTGGCGAAGGCGTCCATCTCGAAGACGCCCATCGGCCCGTTCCAGAAGATGGTCTTCGCCTCCGTTACGTATCCCCCGAACTTCTCGACCGTCTCCGGACCGACGTCCAGACCCATCATGTTCTCCGGCATCTCCTCGATCCTCACGACACTGGCCCGCGCGTCCTCCTCCATCTCCTCGGCCACCACCACGTCCACCGGCAGGACGAGCCTCTCGCCGGCCTCACCCATGAGGCGCTTCGCCTCTTCGAGGTACTCGTCCTCGACGAGGGAGCTACCGGTCTCGTAGCCCCGCGCCTTGAAGAACGTGAAGCACATGGCGCCGCCGACGAGCAGGGTATCCGCGACCTCGAGCAGGCTCTCTATCACGTCGACCTTGTCGGAGACCTTTGCCCCGCCGATGATGGCGACGAAGGGCCGCTCCGGGACGCGCAGGACCTTGTCGAGGTTGTCGATCTCCTCCTCCATGAGGAGCCCGGCCGCGGCGGGCAGGAGCTCCGCGACCCCGACGGTCGTGGCGTGCGCCCGGTGGGCCGCCCCGAAGGCATCGTCGACGTACAGGTCGGCAAGCGTTGCGAGCTGCTCGGAAAACTCGGGGTCGTTCTTCGTCTCGCCGGGGTAGAAACGGGAGTTTTCGAGGAGCACGACGCCCTCGCCGTCCCAGTCGTTCAACGTCCTCTCGGCCTCCGGGCCGGCGGCTGTGTCGAGTTTCTTGACTGGGACCCCGAGGAGCTCTTCGAGCTTCTCTGCTACTGCATCCATCGCGTACTCCGGGTCCGGCTCGCCTTTGGGTCTGCCGAGGTGAGAGATCAGGATCGGTCGCGCTCCCCTTTCGAGGAGGTGCCGGATGGTGGGGAGCGCCCTCTGGATGCGGGTGTCGTCCGTAACCTCGCCGTTCTTGACGGGTACGTTGAAGTCCACCCGCACGAGCACCCTCTTACCCTGCACGTCAAGATCTCGTACGCTGCGTTTGTTCATAGCGCCTCTCCTAGCGAGGACAACCGCCTAAGAGTGTGCCGGGTTGTCTTGATAGTAAGCTACCACGGCCGGTATGATTCCCGCGACCAGCCTCACCCACGGTACGAGTAGCGTTCGTCCCGTCGATCTCCTCCGGCGAGGCGCGTAGCCTCGCCCCCGAAGACTACCCTACAGCCTCTCGCCGATGTAGCGGACGAGGTCCACGGTGCGGTTCGAGTAGCCCCACTCGTTGTCGTACCAGCCCAGAACCTTGACGTTCTGGCCGGTGGACATAGTCAGCTGCGAGTCGAAGACGCAGGAAGCCGGGTTGCCGATGATGTCGCTGCTGACCAGGGGAGCCTCGGAGTATTCGAGGATCTCCGCGAGCTCCCCCTCGGCGGCCTCCTTGAAGGCGGCGTTGACCTCCTCGACGGAGGTCTCCCGGGAGCAGCGCGCCACGAAGTCCGTGATCGAGCCATCGGGGACGGGGACGCGGAGGGCCATCCCGTCGATCTTGCCCTCGAGCTCTGGGTAGATCACCGCCGCCGTCCTCGCGGCCCCCGTGGAGGTCGGGACAATGTTCTGGGCGGCGGCACGAGCGCGCCTGGGGTCTTTGTGCGCCGCGTCCAAAAGGCTCTGGTCATTGGTATAGGCGTGGCAGGTGGTCATGTACCCCGACTCTATTCCGAAGCTCTCTTGCAGCACCTTGACCAATGGGATGATGCAGTTGGTCGTGCAGCTGGCGTTGGAGACGATCTGGTGGCTGTCCGGATCGTAGGACTCGTGGTTTACCTTGTAGATAAAGGTGGCATCGGCGTCCTTGGCGGGGGCGCTTATAACGACCTTCTTGGCGCCGCCCTCGAGGTGCCCCGCGGCGCCTTCGCGGTCGGTGAAGACACCGGTCGACTCGACGACTATATCGGCCCCAACGTCGCCCCAGGGTATCTGGGCCGGGTCACGTTCGGAGAACGCCTTTATCTCACGCTCCCCGATGCGCAAGATGCTGTCGTCCACGCCCACGTCCTCCGGCCACATCCCGTGAATGGAGTCGCGTTTGAAGAACGTCAGGCTCTGCCTGGGCCTCGTGTCATTCACCGCCACGACCTCGATGCCGCCGTTCTGTATCCCGGCCCTCGCGACCAGCATCCCGATCCGACCGAAACCGTTTATCCCTACGCGTACGGCCACCGTTTCCTCCATTCGCCGTCGCTTGCTACTTCCTCTATCGTTCCCCGACCGCCCGCGTTCAACGGGGCGCCGGCCCTTTATCCGATCATCTTACCAGCCACCGGCTCTCTCATTCGACCGGCAGCGTCCGAGCTACCTCAAAGCTCCCGCGGGCCTATCCACTTCTTCGTCTCCGGCGGTGTGTAGCGCTCCATCCGTTCCAGCAGGACGCACGGGTCCCCCTCCGTAAGGACGAGGGAACGATGGTCCGGGTGGACGAAGCCCTCGGCTACCACCTGATCGAAGAGCGTGGAGAGGGGCTTCCAGAAACCATCCACGTCCAAAAGACCGCACGGCTTCTCGTGTATGCTCAACTGCGCCCAGGAGAGCACCTCGAGGAACTCCTCCATCGTCCCGTAGCCGCCCGGCAGCGTGACGAAGCCGTCGGAGAGGTCGGCCATCAGCTTTTTGCGCTCGTGCATCGAGCCGACGACGTGAAGCTCGGTCAGGCCCGCGTGGGCGATCTCCTTGGCGACGAGCGCCTCGGGGATTACGCCGACGACCTCGCCGCCCCCATCGAGCACCGCGTCGGCCACGGCTCCCATCAGCCCGACCCGGCCGCCGCCGTAGACCAGCCCGAGGCCCCGGCGCGAGATCTCCTTTCCCATACTCCTGGCGGCCTCCACGTAAGCCGGGCGCGAACCCTCCCTGGAACCGCAGAACACGCACACCGCCTCCACCTCTATCCGGTCCTCGCCGGGGCTCTCGCAGCGAGCCTGCGTAGGCGGTGGTTGGCGGCGCTCTTGGAGATGCCGCCGAGCCTGGCTAGCTCGGCGAGCGAGGCGTCGGGGTGCTCGAGCCGGAGCGCGAGCATCTCGCCGAGCGCCTCGGGCAGCCCTTCGGGGTCGAGGCTTTGCAGGGCCTCCTGCTGGCGAGCGGCGGCGACGGCGGTGCGGGCCGCGTTCGCCGCGTCGAAGTTAGTCACCCGGTTGGCGTTCGCCTTTGCCTCACCAAGGACCGCCCGGGCCTCGTACTCGAGGACGGCCTCGTGCAGGCCCATCTGGGCGAGGAGCGTGGTCACCCCGTCGGCGCCCTTGGCGTACGCCACCCACCGGCCCCTGCGTCTGACGGTCTTGAGGGGCGTCCGCGAGATAGCAGCGACGCGCCTCACGAACTCTTCATCCGAGTGGACGAACTCCAGGTGGTGGCCGCGACGGTAGCCAGGGGGGGTCACGGAGCCCGCGCCCTGGAAGGCGCCCCGGAGGTAGGCGGCGCCCGCCGGGGACCCGGGCCTCGAACCGGCCTCGCGCAGGGCTCGTTCCCGCTCGATGCGGAGCTCCTCGGCGGCCTGGACGGCCCGGTTGCCCTCGACGCGCACCGCGTAGCGGGACCGCCCGAAAGGGTCCGGCCCGGACACGTCGAGGCGGGGCTCGAGCCCGAACTCCGAGCGCCAGAGCCTGACCACCGAGCGGGCGACGGCGGCGCTGGGGGTGCGGAAGGTCACCCCGAAATCGTCACGGGTACCGGCGGCGTCCGCGAGGCCGGCGAGTTCGACCCTCCGGTGGGTACCGCCCGCGTTCGCGCTCCCCGTCCGGGCGGCGAGCTGGCGCCGCAGCTCAGAGGCGAACGAGGGCAACCTCGCGCACCTCCTCGGCGAGGCGTTGGGCATCGTGGCGCACCCCGCGGCTGCTATCTGTGTGAGAGATCAGGTCCGTTTCGCGCAGCCTGACCTCCAGGGCCCTGACCTCATCGCGATCTATAGCTACGGGCGACGCGCCTTCGGCCCTGTAGCGTTCGATAAGCTCCCTCGGGAGCTCACCCGAGTGGACGAGCACGTCCGTCACGACCGGACCGGCGTGCTTCGCTATCGCGCTCAGGTGGTCCGAGACCGAGAAGCCGTCCGTCTCCCCCGGCTGGGTCATCACGTTCGCCACGTACACCACCGGCCCGGAGAAGGCGGCCAGGGCCTCCCTCACCCCGCCGCCCAGGAGCGCGGGGATGGTGCTCGTGAAGAGGCTGCCCGAGCTCAAGACCACCACGTCCGAGCTCTCGACCGCCTCGATCACGCCGGGCGGCGCCGGCGCGCCGTCGGGCTCGACGGTAATTTTCTGTATAGGCTTCCCCGCCGCGTGTACCGCCGACTCGCCGCGGGCAACGGCGCCGTCGGCGTAGTGGGCGAGGAGCGTCAGACTCTCCTCGGCCGCTGGGAAGACCCGTCCCTTAACACGCAAGAACCGGCCCGCCTGCTCGACCCCCGACGCGAACCCTCCGGCCATGTCCGCGAGCGCCGCGATGATGATGTTGCCTACGGAATGATCCGAGAGCTCCCCGCCCCCACCCTCGAAGCGGTAGTTAAAGACCTTGGCGAGCTGCTTACGTTCGGCGAGCGCTATCAGGCAGTTCCTCACGTCGCCCGGAGGAGCCACCCCTAGCTCCTGCCTGAGCCGACCGCTCGACCCACCGTCATCCGCCACGGTGACGACCGCCACCAGGTCCCCGACCCGGTCCCGGAGTCCCCTCAACAACACCGGCAGCCCGGTCCCCCCA
Source organism: Rubrobacteraceae bacterium (assembly GCA_030448125.1). Classification (GTDB taxonomy): domain Bacteria; phylum Actinomycetota; class Rubrobacteria; order Rubrobacterales; family Rubrobacteraceae; genus Rubrobacter_F. The sequence goes on from JAUJNO010000009.1 coordinate 129,721, forward strand.
CCGAACGCCACCACCCGCAAGTCTTGGTTCCTGTCCATGGCGATCCATTATACCCACCGGCTTCCAGAGCCCCGGTGCATGGTAAACAGAGGCTCAATGAGTCTAGCTACCCGTGAAGAACGCAATATCGCTCGGGCCCGTACCTCCAGGCCCCCAGTCTGGGTGTTACCGTCCGCGGCCCGCGCGTCGCGCGTACTAGCTCCCCCTGCGAATGCTCCAGTGATCCTGGTCGAGGCGAGATCGACGAGGAGGTATTCGTCCGGTCGGAGGCGAACCGGAACCGCCGGGTGAGATCTTACAGATCCGAGAGGCGCTCCCGGCCGTGCGGCTCGTCGAGATTCAGGATCGGACCCTTCGGTACTATCCTGGTCGGGTTGATGCTCTCGTGGCTGCGGTAGTAGTGGCGCTTTATGTGTCCGAAATCCACCGTCCCGGCGACGCCGGGCTGCTGGTAGAGGTCCTTGAGGTAGCCCCAGAGGTTCGGGTAGTCCACGACGCGCCGAAGGTTGCACTTGAAGTGGCCGTAATAGACGGGGTCGAAGCGCACGAGGGTCGCGAAGAAGGCCCAGTCGGCCTCGGTGATGCGATCGCCGCAGAGGTAGCGCCTCTCGCCTAGTACCCCTTCCCAATGGTCCAGCGCGTCGAAGAGCCCCGTAACGGCTTCTTCGTAGGCTTCCTGGGTCGCGGCGAAGCCCGTCTTGTAGACGCCGTTGTTGACCGGCTCGTAGAGCTCGTCCAGCGTCCGGTCCACCTCTTCGCGCAGGTCCTCCGGGCAGAAGTTTACGTCCGTCTTCGCGCCGGGAACGGCGTCGAACTCGTGGTCGAACATGCGGATGATGTCGCGTGATTCGTTGTTGACTATCGTTCCCGTCTCTTTGTCCCAGAGGACGGGGGTTGTGACCCGGCCCGTGTAGTCGGGAGCGGCCGTGATGTAGACCTCGCGCAGGTAGTGCGCGCCGTTGACGGTGTCGGGGATCACGCCCGGCTCATCGTAGAAAGCCCAGCCGTCGTCGCCCATGAACGAGCCGACGGCCGAGAGGCCGATGGCGTCCTCCAGGCCCTTGAGCTTGCGCAAGATGGCGGTCCGGTGCGCCCACGGGCAGGCCCAGGAGATGTACAGGTGGTAGCGGCCCGCCTTCGCTTCGTACCCGCTCGAACCGTCCGCCGTCACAGAGTCGCGGAAGGACGTCTCGGAGCGGACGAAGCGGCCCTCCTCATCCTGCCGCTGCCGGTCGGTCTTCCACTTACCCTCGATCAGCATGCCCGACGCCACGCGCACCTCCTTCGTCACCGCTCAAGGTCCGGTTACGAGGTTAACACAGGGGAGCTCGTAAGGGTCTAGCCGCCCGCCTCGAGGTCGCGGTGGCGGACGAAGAGGTCTATCTCGGGACCGTCGACACCCTCCTCCTTGAGATACCGGGCGAGGTCTTCGACGATCGCCACGGAGCGGTGCCGGCCGCCGGTACAGCCTATTCCTAAAGTAAAGTACGTCTTGCCCTCAGCGGCGTAGCGGGGGACGAGAAAGGCCAGGAGGTCGTGGAGGCGGACGAGGAACTCTTTGGTATCGTGCTGGCCAAGCACGGCATCCCTGACGCGTTCGTGGTGGCCGGTGAGGGGTCTGAGCTCGGGGTCGTAATGCGGGTTGGGGAGAAAGCGGACGTCGAGGAGCATGTCCACGTCCAGAGGCGTCCCGTACTTGAAACCGAAGGAGATCAGGCTGACCGAGAGCCGGTTCGCGTGTGACTCGACGAGACGAGCGAAGCGCCGCTTGGACTCGGCCGCCGAGAGCGAGGAGGTGTCCACGACTACGTCGGCGACCTCCCGCAGGACCGACAGGTCGCGCCGCTCGGCCCGGATGGCGGCCAGGACGTCCCCGTTCGTGGCCGCCGGGTGCGGACGACGGCTCTCCTTGTAGCGCCTCACGAGCGTCGGGTCGTCGGCCTCGAGGAAGATGATCTGGGGCTCCCAGTCGCTCTCGCCCCTGACGAAGTCCAGACCCTCCCCTATCTCCTCGCCGAAGTACCTGCTGCCCCGGATATCCACGACGATCACCACGCCCGCGGGACCATTCTTCTCCGCGGAGTCCACAGGGTCCGCGGGGGCGAGGGCGAGGACGTTCGGGATCATCTTCGGAGGCAGGTTGTCTATGCAGTAGTAACCGGCGTCCTCGAACGCCTTCAGGGCGTTGGTCTTCCCAGCCCCGGAGAGCCCGGTGATGATCACGATCCTGCGCTTGCTCGGAGGCTCGCTCCCGCGTGCGAGCGGAAATTGCTCGCTCACTCGGAGATCCCCCCGTTCTTCTGGCATGTGAAACTCATTACGCAAGACGAGACTAACACCGCGAGCGCGAGACGGCAATAAGCGAACGCGCGCAGAGCCATATGTAAAGGGGATTTAACGGTGTGGCCGTGCGCGCCGGTCGCCTAGCTCTTGGTTGCGATGTAGTAGCTGTTCTGGAAGTCGTGCGGGAGCTGCTTGACCTCCACCCCGGTAAATCCCGCTTCCCGCAGCATCTCTCTGGCTTTCTCCTCGCCCCACATCGCGCCCAAACCCACGCCATCCTGCGCGAGCGAGACCGTCATGCAGTGCATGCACGAGATGGTGTAGAGGAAAGGTCCTATGGGATGGTCGAGATTGTTGTGGACGTGGCTCGAGCCCGCGATGTCCTGCATCAGGTAGACGCCGTCCGGCCGGAGCGCGTCTGCGATCCCTTTCAGCACCGCAGCCGGTTCGGCCTGGTCGTGCACCGCGTCGAAGGTGGTGATGAGGTCGTAGCTTTCCCTCTCCTCGAGGGTCGTCGCATCCTTGACCTCGAAGCGGACGTTGGCGGTGCCGCGCTCTTCGGCCTCGGCTCGGGCTCTGGAGATCGCCTCCTCCGAGAGGTCGTAGCCGACGAAGCGGCTGTTCGGGAACGTGCGGGCCAAGAGGTTGAGGGCGCGCCCGCTGCCGCATCCGACGTCCAGCACGTCGATACCGGCCGTAAGGCGTTCGGTAAGCCCGGGCACGAGGGGCAGGATCGAATCCAAGAGCGCCGCAACGACGGTCTGGGCGCTGTCCTCGGCCATCACCTCGTGGAAGCGCGGGTAGGCGGAATACGGCACGCCACCACCCTTCTCGAAGCACTCCACTATCTTATCCTCGACCGATCCCAGAACCGCGACGTACTGGGCGAAGGCGGCGATGTTGTCCGGCGCGGCCGCCCTCGTGAGAAAGGCGGCGTGTTCCGGGAGCAAACGGTAGGTACCACCCTCCGGCTCGTGCTCGACGATTCCGCCGGTGACCATCGCGCCGAGCCACTCGCGAACGTAGCGCTCGTTCAGGCCCGCCGCCGCGGTGATCTGCTCTGTAGTGGAGGGAGGCAGCCCCGCCATGACGTCGAACAGTCCGGTCCTGTAGCCCACGCTCACCATGAGCGCGAGCGCCCCTCCATTCAGGATGCCGACCATCCGCCCGGCAAACTCTTCGGCTTTTGTCTGGTCGAATTCCTGCATGGTCATGGTTCTCCTTTCCCTGGGCCGCCCCTATTTAACGCCCACCGCCACGACCATCTCGCATGGTCCCTCGGATCCGTCCGGTCTCTCGAACTGGCGCCAAATCTTCCTCGATCTCCTCACAAACCGCCCCGCTTCGTGCCCCTTTCCCTCGCCTTCCCTACGGGTCCTTACACTTCCACTATATCCCTAACCCGAGGAAAACGTAACACTTAGCGCGACGAACTTGGCTGAAAAATTTGTGCCAAGGAGCAGGTTGCCGTTTACCCAATCTTTCGCGGTACAAGGCGGAGCGCGAAGAGGCTATCGCCTGGGCTAACACCAACTCCACCTCGGTGCTCACTAGCTCAGCAAGGCGCGGAAGCATAGTACCGGGGCGTGTGTGTTCTGCGAACAACATGCTACCGTTTGTAGTGCGTTGCGATAGTGCTGGTCTGCGCGGCTGAAAAGATCAACACTCACAGGACCCGCGCGAGAAGACCGTTGACACCACGCTACCGAATACGGTCCAATCAGTACGAAAACCGCTGTAGTACTCAAGGCATTGTAGAACAGGCAACAAAGAGCTCGTCATCTACCGGTGCAGCCGGGCATGCACCTCACGGGCGACCCTCCCCGGCAGCCCCGGCACGGCTTCGAGCTCTTCGAGGGAGGCTTCGAGAAAAGCCTCCGGGGTGCCGAAGTGTTCCAGAATCTTCTTTTTGCGGGTAGGCCCCACGCCGGGCAGCTCGTCGAGGACGGAGGCGGTCATGGCCTGGCCCCGCAGCTTGCGGTGGTAGGTATTGGCGAAGCGGTGAGCCTCATCGCGGACGCGTTGGATCAGGTGCAGTTCCGGGGATTCGCGGCGCAGGACGACCGGCTCGGGACGGCCCGGTTCGAAGACCTCCTCGTCACGCTTTGCGAGCGAGCGCAAGGGCACGTCGGGCAGATCCGCGCCCACTCCGAGCTCCTCGAAGACCGGGACGACCGCCGAGAGCTGGCCCTTGCCGCCGTCGAGCAGGATGAGGTCCGGCGCCTGGGCGAACTTCTCGTCACCTTCCGCCAGGCGCTGGAGCCTTCGACGTATCACCTCGGCCATGCTCGCGAAGTCGTCGGCGCCTTCCACGGTCTTGATCTTGAACCTCCGGTACTGGTCTTTCGCGGGCCTCCCGCCCTGGAACACCACCATCGAGGCGACCGAGTTCGTCCCCATAGTGTTCGAGATGTCGTAGCACTCTATCCGCACCGGCAGCCTCGGCAGCGCCAACTCCTCGCGCAGAGCATCCAGGGTCGATGCGACCCGATTGCGTTGCGACTCCTCGATCAGCTTCTCGTGCTCTAGGCCCAGCCTGGCGTTCTTCTCGGCCATCTCAAAGATGCGCCGCTTGTCGCCGCGCCGCGGACGATGTACCTCGACCCGGGTACCCCTGAGCTCCGAGAGGTGCGCCTCCAGCGGGGTCAGAGCCTCGTCCGGTTCGTCCATGTTTACTAGAACCTCGCGAGGCACGGCGTTGCCGTAGCCGTAGTACTGGGGGACGAAGGACAGGGCGACGGCGGCGGCCGGAGCCTCGGCGTAGTTATCCAGGAGGAACGAGTCGCGGTTGACGATCTGGCCCTCCCGCACCGCGAAGACCTGCACGCAGGCCGACTCACCCTCGGCGTACGCCCCGAAGGCGTCGAAGGAGTCCTCGGTCGCGATGGTCGCCTGCTGGCGGTCGCGGACGTGGGTGAGCGCCGAAAGCTCGTCCCGCAGCTTCGCCGCCTTCTCGAAGTCCATCTCCCGCGCGGCCTCGCGCATGCCGGCTTCGCGTCCCCGGATCAGGTGATCCACACTTCCCTCCAGAAAGGCGATGACGTCGGCGATTATCTTGTCGTAGTCTTCTTTGGAGACCGCCCCGACACACGGCGCCGCGGACCGCCCGATATGGTAGTTCAGACACGGCACCCCGCTCCTCCGGCCCGGTTCGGGACCGCGGCACTTTCTGAACCGGAACGTCTTGTTCAGGACGTCTATGGTCGAGTGGACCGAGCCCGAGCTCGGAAAAGGACCGAAGTAGCGGTGGCGCGGGTCGTGGGCCCCTCGCGTGGCGTAGACTCGCGGGTACTCGTCGCCGGTCGTGACGACGATGTACGGGTAGCTCTTATCGTCCCTCAAAGAGGCGTTGAAACGCGGCCGGTGGCGCTTTATCAAGTTGGATTCGAGGACGAGCGCCTCGGTCTCGGACTTCGTCACGATGAAGTCTACGCGCCGGACCCTCTCCCTGAGCTCCGCTATCTTCGGGCGGCCGTCGCCGGACTTCGTGAAGTAGTTGGCGACACGCGCGCGGATATTCTTCGCCTTTCCGACGTAGATCACGCCGTCCTTCGCGTCCTTGAAGATGTAGACGCCGGGCGAAGCTGGGAGGCGCGTGCGATCCGGATAACCGTTCTGGGACATCTAATGGATTATATCGCGCGGCGCTGTATCACCCGCAGCTACCGCGGTTTCCGCCGCGGCTCCCTGCGCCGGATCGTGGCGCCCGGCGGAATCATGGCATCCCCGCCGGCCCTCGCGTAACCGGCCCCGCCGACGTACCCGCCCACGGCGGCGGACACCGCCGCGAACAGGGCGCCCATGAGCCCGAGTAGATCGAAGTTCAAGAGAAGGGCAACGACGCCGGAGAGAGCGGAGAGGGCCGCGGCGAAGAGGACCATCAGGCGGCGGCGTTCGAAGCCCCAGCTCGTCGCGAAGAGAGCGTAGAGGAGGAGGAACGCCGAGACGACGAGCGGCACGGCGAAGAGGTATAGCCCCTCGACGAGCGCGAAGAGGAGGAGGTAGCTCGCCAGCCCGGCGGTAGCCCCAACGCCGGCGCCGGCCCGGGTGCCCAAGGCGCGTTCGACGCGGTAGGTGCGGGCGCCCAGGGCCGCCCCGAGCGCCATGCCGGGCACGATCAGGACGAGCCCCACAAATGCGAGCCGGATCTGTATCTCCGAGAAGATCTCGCCGTTACCGATGTACCGGAACGGCAGCGGCAGGAGGAAGGCCGCCGCCAGAAATACCAGGACCGCCATGTTCACCCACGTCACGCAACCGAAAGCCCGCCGGTATTTAGGCTGCAGCGCGCCACGCTCCGCATCCTCCGCCGGGCGTTCGGAGCGTCCGGGGTCTCTGCCGGGGTCCCTACCGGACACCGCGCTCCGTCGCCCCGATGCCGGCGCCGCTCAAGCCTTACGTCCCAGTGTCCACCGCCGTGGCGGCGGCGGCGGCGGTTCCAAAGTGGTCCAGCAGGGTCGGTACTACATCGGTGAGCCTGCGCGGGGCCGGAACGTCGCTGGCGAGCACGAAGACGTTGGAGTCGCTGGCGTGGAGCGAGCCGTGGTCGCTCTGCTCGTGGAAGTTGCCGGAGACCTCGCCGAAGGTGTAGCCTGGGGTAGCCGAGAGCACCACGTCCCCACATCGGGGCGACCGCAGGCATCCCCACAGACGCTCCAGGGCGTCCGGGTACTCGCCGTACCGGACAATACCGTCCGAGATCTCGAGTTCGAGGGCGCGCGGATCGCCGAAGAGCTCCCAGGCCCGTCCGGCGGTGTCTCGAGGCCCATTCCCGGCGGGAGGCATCGGACGGAACCGGAGCTCCCGGCCGAGCCTGCGGACGACTCCCCAGCCGTCCTCCCGCCAGGCGGCGAGGTCGACGCCGCGGCGGGAGAGAACGTTGGTGACGACCTTCTCGCGTTCCACGCCCTCCTCGAAATACAGGAATGCCGAGCGGCCATTGGGGACCACCACGATCTCCAACCCCGGCCCGAATCTGACCCGCGGCCCGGCGGACGCCCCATCGCCGAGGATACGGTCGAGCCATACGAAGCGGCGCCTGTTCGGCAAGAGGGGTGTGTGTCCGTGATCCGAGAGCGCCAGGACCGCGTAATCCTCGAGCGCCTTCTCCGGGCCGCCGGCGGCGTCGAACATATCCTCCACGTATTGGTCGAGGACGGCGACGTGCCTCCGCTGCGCCGCCAGGCCCTTATGGTGGGCGATGGAGTCGCCCTTGAAGAAGTACACCAGCGTGAAGGGCGCGGCCTTCTCTTCGAGGAGCATGGCGCCGACCCCGGCCGCGTACGCGTCGTTGATCCCCACCGAGCGCCTCAAGCCCCCGACGCCGGACCTACCGTGCAAGCCCGTGTCACGGCTGTAGAACAGGTCTCCCATGTAGTACTCCTTCGGCCCGCCGACCGAGGCGCCCAGAAGCTCGCTCCGGTTCGCGAACCTCTTATAGCGCTTGACGGTCCTCACGCGGACCGGGTGCTCGTGCGGACCACGCCGCACCGGAAAGTTCACGCAGGCGCCGTCGATACCGCGCTCGTCCAGCTTCTCGAAGAGGGTCGGCGCGCTGAGGTCGTCCCGGTTCATCCGCCAGACGTTGTTGTGGAAGACCTTCACCGGTCCGGTCGAGATCACCGTCTCCCTCATCGCCCCGTAGACGACGACCCGCCCCTCCTCGCGGTCGTACCAGGCGTGGCCCAGGATGCCGCTCTCCGCCGGCGGCGCCCCCGTGGCTATCGCCGCCGTCGCCGCCGGCGTGATGCTCGGGAAGACCGAGACCGCGTCCCAGACCGCCTCCCCTCTCTCGGCCAGGAAACCGAGGGCCGGCGCGTCCCCGTCCCGGATCGCCGCCCGCAGCACGTCCGGCCGGATGCCGTCGAGCACCACGAGCAGCACGGGCTTGGGCATGGAGCCGTTCTTTTGGTTTGGGTCGGTGTCTTGCAATGCTCGCTGATTGTAACCGAAACGGGTTCGAGGCCCTAGCTGGCCGCCGCAACCTCGCGCAAGAGGTCGCGCAGAAAGCGACCCGTGTACGAGTCCTCGACGCGGGCCACCTCCTCCGGGGTGCCGGTCGCCACGATCTCGCCTCCGGCGTCCCCACCTTCGGGGCCAAGATCTATGACATGGTCGGCAGATCGGACGACGTCCAGGTTGTGCTCGATTACGATGACGGTGTTCCCCGCGTCCACGAGCCGGTGCAGTATGTTCAAGAGCTTCTCGACATCGGCGAAGTGCAGACCCGTGGTGGGCTCGTCGAGGATGTAGACGGTCTTGCCGGTGGACCGCTTGCCGAGCTCACTGGCGAGCTTCACCCTCTGGGCCTCGCCGCCGGAGAGGGTGGTGGCGGGCTGGCCGAGCCTGACGTAACCGAGGCCCACGTCGCGCAACGTAACCATGCGGCGGGCTATGGCGGGGACCGGCGCGAAGAACTCGCACGCCTCGTCGACGGTCATCTCGAGTACGTCGGAGATGCTCTTGCCCTTGTAGGTAACACGCAGGGTCTCGGCGTTGTAGCGGCGGCCCTTGCAGACCTCGCAGGGGACGTAGACGTCGGGGAGGAAATGCATCTCTATCCGGATCTGGCCGTCCCCCCGGCACGCCTCGCACCTGCCACCCTTGACGTTGAACGAGAACCGTCCCGGCTTGTATCCCCTTATCTTCGCCTCGGGCGTCGCCGCGAAGAGCTGGCGGATGTGGTCGAAAACTTTGGTATAGGTCGCCGGGTTCGAGCGCGGGGTGCGCCCGATAGGGCTCTGGTCTATGTCTATGACCTTGTCTATCTCCTCCACGCCTCTAATACCTGTGTGTCGACCGGGCCGATGCTTGCCGCGGCTGACGGCGTTGGCGAGGGCCTTGTAGAGGATCTCGTTCACCAGCGTGCTCTTCCCCGAGCCCGACACGCCCGTGATGCTCGTAAAGACCCCGAGCGGGAACTCCACGTCCACGCCCTTGAGGTTGTGCTCGAAAGCCCCGAGCAGCTGTATGGCCCCGGCCGGCTCGCGCCGCTCCTCGGGCGGCTCGATGCGCCGGCGCCTCGCGAGGAAGTCCCCGGTCACGGAGCGCTCCTCGGCCTCTATATCCTCGATGCTCCCCTCGGCCACGATCTCGCCGCCATGAATTCCCGCCCCTGGCCCGACGTCCAGAATGTAGTCCGCCGCCCGTATGGTCTCCTCGTCGTGCTCGACAACTAAAAGGGTGTTCCCGAGGTCCCGGAGCTTGAGCAGGGTGGCCAGAAGACGCCGGTTATCCCGCTGGTGGAGGCCGATGGACGGCTCGTCGAGCACGTAAAGCACGCCCACCAAACCGCTCCCGACCTGCGAGGCGAGCCTTATGCGCTGGGCCTCCCCGCCCGAGAGGGTACCCGCCGAACGGCTCAGGGTAAGGTAGCCCAGGCCCACGTCCACGAGGAAGCCGAGGCGCTCGCGTATCTCCTTGACGACCCGCTCGGCGATCAACCACTCGCGCGGCGTGAACTCGACATCGTCGAAGAACCGCTGGGCGTCCGTGACGCTTAGTTGCGTGAACTCGTGGACGTTTTTCTCCCCCACCGTAACGGCGAGGGCCTCGGGACGAAGCCTCGCGCCGCCGCACTTCGGGCAGGGGACGTGGCTCATGAACTCCTCGATCTTTTCGCGCCGGTACTCGGAGTCCGTCTCCGCGTAGCGCCGCTCCAGGTTCCCGACCACCCCGTCGAACTGGCTCATGTACTGCCGGCGCCGCCCGTAGCGGTTCCGGTAAGAGACGTAGATCCTCTCCCCTTGCGTCCCGTAGAGGATGAGCTTTTTATGCTCGTCGGGGAGATCGCACCACCGCGCGTCGAGGTCTATACCGTACTTCTCGGAGAGCCCCTGCAGGACGCTCCCATGGTACTCCGTCTGAGAGTTGGCCCACGGCACGAGGGCGCCCTCGTTCACGCTCAGGTCCTCGTTCGGGACGGCGAGCTCCGGGTCTATCTCCAGCCTGCTCCCGAGCCCGTCGCACCGCGAGCATGCCCCGTGCGGGCTGTTGAACGAGAACGTCCGCGGTTGTATCTCCGCGATGGACGCCCCGCAGTTGGTACACGTGAAATTCTCCGAGAAGAGCATCGACTCGCCAGGCACACCGTCTCTCTCGACCGTCTCCACGAGCATCAGCCCTTCGGCCAGCTCGAGAGCGGTCTCTATGGAGTCCGTCAGCCGGCGCTCTATGCCCTCACGCACCACGAGCCGGTCCACGACGACGTCGACGTCGTGCTTGTAGTTCTTGTCGAGGTTGAGATCCACCGGCAGCTCGTGCAGCTCGCCGTCGACGCGCACCCTCGCGTATCCGCTCTCAGCGAAATCCTTGAAGAGCTTGCCATACTCGCCCTTGCGACCCCGGACCACGGGTGCTAACACCATGAAGCGGGTCTTCTCCGGGAGCTCTAGTACCTTCTCGACCATCTGCTGCGGCGAGGAGGAGGCCACGGGGAAGCCGCAGACGTGGCAGTGGGGACGTCCGGCGCGGGCGTAGAGGAGGCGCAAGTAGTCGTAGACCTCCGTGACCGTCGCGACCGTGGAGCGGGGGTTGTTGGAGGTGGTCTTCTGGTCTATGGAGACTGCCGGGGAGAGACCATCTATGTGGTCCACGTCCGGCTTGTCCATCTGGCCCAGGAACTGCCGCGCGTAGGCCGAGAGGCTCTCGACGTAGCGCCTCTGCCCCTCGGCGTAGATGGTGTCGAAGGCGAGCGAACTCTTGCCGCTCCCCGAGAGCCCGGTTACGACGACCATCATGTCGCGCGGCAGGGAGACGTTCACGTTCTTCAGGTTGTGCTCGCGCGCCCCCCGCACGACTATCCGGTTCTCGGCGATCTCCCGTTACCCCTTTTTCGAGGTTTGCTTCCGCGAAAGTATACGGCCCCCGCTCGGGAGGCCAAGTACGAAATTGCTTTCCCGAGATTTTACCATCCACCGCCCGCTCCATGGGCTACCCGGCCCACTACTCTCCGAGACGGGGACGGCATTTTTGGCCCTCCGTCTAAGGCATTCGCGTCCTGTTCGAGCCTAGAATTAGTGCTCGTGTAAGGCATGGGGCTCAAGCTCTCGACAAGCAGAAAAGGAGGCGCACGGTGGCGTGGGAATGGGAGGCGTGGCGGTGCTTTGATCACATCAAGGAGACCTTCGAGGAGAAGGGCTGGGAGACCGGGTTCCTCAGGCGCGACGACAACGAGGTGGTGCCGCTCCTGGCGGAGTCGAACGGCCATTGCATAGCGTTCTTCGAGAGGGACCCGGGCACGAACGAGTGCTGGTTCGAGCTGCACGACAAGGCCCGGCGCAGGGTGGTGTACGTGCGCGGCGCCGAGAACATACCGGCGCCGGAGAAGGTCGCGGAGCTACTCGCAAATCACGGGTGGCCACTGTACGAGGTAAGGGCTACTCACGACCTGCCGCTGCACACCCTACCGGTGGCGCCCATAACGGAGGTCCGGTAACGGAACGGTTTTTCGAGGCTCCGGCCATAGAAAAGGCGCTTCACCTTCCGGGTACCGGTAAGCGCTCTTCTCGGGAGGCTACGGTACGCGGTGGCCCTTCCGGGATTTCATATCCGTCCGCCGGTCGTATATATTAAGGCTGGAGCGCACCGGAGGCCGTGGCGGGCCGCGTTTGGAGACGGATGATCCTCAAAGAGCTGTTAAACACCTTGATGGAGGAGTTCGGCGGCCGGCGCCTGGCGCCTGGGGAACCGGGCCGTCCCGTAAAGGGCCTGGCGCTGGACGAGGATGCGGAGAACTGGCTCTGTCCCGACGAGATCGTCGTGACCGGCCGCGAGAAGCTCGACCCCCGGTTCCTCGCCGCCGCTGTGAAGGGAGGCGCGCCCGCGGTCGTCTGGCGTACCGGGAACGAACCTCCGGCGGAGGCGGTAAGGCACGCCGAGGAGCTGGGCCTGGGGCTTCTGGTGCTGCCCCCGAGAGTGCCGCTGCGCGAGCTTCTCTCGCTCTTCATGCGGGACACCGAGGGAGAAAGGCTCTTGCAACACTCCCACGGCGCGGCGCGGGCCCTGCTCGAGAGCGCGGGCAGCGAGGCCTCTGTTGCGAAGCTAGCCGCCAGGCTCGCGAGCCTCCTCGACCGCTCCGTGGTCGTCGAAGACCCGGTCGGACGCCTCATCGCAGGCGGGGATCCCACGAACGCGGGAGCCGCGGGGGACCGCGGCGGGTCGCGGGCCCTGATCTCCGTCCTCGAGGCGTACGAGCTGCGGGCTTCCAGGGGCTCCAGCGTAGAGGAGACCCGGCGCGACCGGCGCGACCGCTACGCCCGCCTGCCGAACGGCTTTCTATCGGTACCCGTCGAGCGTTGGCGGGTCGAGGATACGGAGCTCTTCTGGATGCCCATAGGCATAGGAGGCGCGCCCGCAGGCTACCTCTGGATGGACCTGAAGGATAGCCCACTGCGCCCCGAAGACGTGGTGGTCCTGTACTGGGCCGCGCGCGCTCTGGAGGCCGAGCTTGGCAAGGAGCGGGTCCGCCTGGAGACGGAGCTTGGCGTCCGGGGAGACTTCGTGGACGACGTCGTGAACGGTCACCACGGCTCGGTCGACCTCCTGCTCCAGCGCGCCCGGTACCTGGGCGCGGATCTCTCCTCGGGAGCCCTCACGCTCGTCGTGGACATAGACGACTTCGCCGGCTACCTGAGGCGGCGGAGGTTGAAGGAGTCGGCAATCCAGGAGCTCAAGAGGCGCCTGGCCGACGCGGTGCGCCTCCAGGCCCGCGGACTCTTCTCGAACTTCCTGCTCGGCCCGCGCTCGGATAACGTCATCGTGTTCCTGGGGCCGTCCGGCGACGACCCGCCCGAGCAGCTCACGCTTACGGCCCTGGAATTAGCAGCTCGCGTCCAGCGCTACGTCAAGGGGCTCCTACCGGATCTCACGGTCTCGATCGGCATCGGACGGTTCAAGAACGACCCGGCCGCTCTCTCGGACGCCTACTCGGAGGCCGAGGTGGCCCTGGAGATTGGGCACCGCATAAATGGCCCCTCCTCAGTCTCGACCTTCGAGCAGACGGGGACCTACAAGCTCCTCTTCCGCGTACTTCAAGAGGAGCCCGAGGAGCTGGAGTCTTTTTACGCCGAGACCCTCGCCCCGGTGGTCGCCTACGACTCGCGCTACGGCACGGAGCTCGTCTCCACCCTCACCACCTACCTCGGCAACGACGCCTCCACGGCAAAGACCGCCGCCGGGCTCTTCGCCCACCGCCACACCATCCGCTACCGGCTCGACCGCGTCGAGGAGCTCACCCGCCTCGACGTGGACAAGAGCGAAGACCGCGAACGCCTGACCTTGGGGATCAAAGCCATGCAGCTCCTCGGCCGCGTCCCGGAGAAGCCCTCCAGCTTCTCTGACCGCTGAAGCAGCCTTTATAGAGTAGCTCCGAGCAGGAGCTCGAATCCCGCGACCCGTATCTGCCTCACCAGAAGGATAAGCTCACGGCGTTTCTCGGAGGTCAGGTTTGTACATCGGGCCAAAGACCCTTTGGGAGCGCCGAACGTAGACTACGTGCGTTGCGTACATACGAGGTCAGAAGGAGGAATCCTTTGCGCAGGTTCTTGTTATTGGTTATGACGGCGCTGCTGATGATCGCGGCGCTACCGGCCGCGGCGTTCGCTCAGGAGACACCGGTAGTACAGGGCACGGAGACGCTGGCGGACGTGGCGCTCGCCGTGGACACCATGTGGGTGATCGTGGCGGCACTCCTGGTGCTCTTTATGCAGGCGGGCTTCGCCATGCTGGAGGTCGGCTTCTCGCGGATGAAGAACGTGGGTAGCGTGGTCGCCAAGATCCTGGCGATGATGGGCATAGGGATCGTGGTCTTCTGGGCCGTGGGCTTCGCGTTCACCTTCGGGGCGGGCAACGCCATCATCGGGACGCAAGGCTTCTTCCTGAGCGGGGACGAAGCGACCTACGCCGGGCTCTCGTGGACGGCGGTGCCGGTCTCGGCCAAGTTCCTCTTCCAGGTGGCCTTCGCGCTCGTCTCGCTCGCGATCGTGTGGGGCACCATGCTCGAGCGGACCAAGTTCGCGGTCTACTGCATCTTCGCCGTGGTCTTCGCCGGCCTCATCTACCCGATAGTTGGGCACTGGATCTGGGGCGGCGGCTGGCTCTCTGAGTTCGGTATGCAAGACTTCGCCGGCTCGACGGTCGTCCACCTCTCGGGCGCGATGGCGGCGCTCGCCGGCACGCTTCTGCTCGGTCCCCGCATCGGCAAGTATGACGACGCCGGCAACCCCCAGACCATCCCCGGCCATAACATGCCGCTCGCGGTCCTCGGCGTCATCATCCTCTGGGTCGGCTGGTGGGGCTTCAACCCCGGCTCGACGATGGCCGCCGTGGGCCAGAGCATCGGCGACATAGCCCTGACCACTAACCTGGCGGCGGGCGCGGGCGTCCTCGGGGCCATGATCATGAGCTACCTGGTCAAGCGCAACATAGACGTCGGGATGGCCGGCAACGGCGCGATCGCCGCGCTCGTCGCCATCACCGCCGCTTGCGCCTTCGTCGCCCCCTGGGCCGCCATAGTCATCGGCTTTATAGCCGGCGTCATCATGTATACGGTCCTCCTCCTCGTCGACAAGATCGGGGTAGACGACCCTCTGGGCGCCATCGCGGCGCACGGCATGGGCGGCATCTGGGGCACGCTCTCGACCGGCCTCTTCGCCACGCCCGAACTGGTAGAGGCGACCGGCTTCGGCCAGCCCGGCCTCCTCTACGGCGGCGGCTTCGGCCAGCTCGGCGTGCAGGCCCTCGGGATAGTCGCCTGCGGCGGGTTCGTGTTCGTAACCTCCTACGCGGTCTTCGCCGTGCTCAAGGCAACCATCGGCCTCAGGGTCAAGCCCGAGCACGAGCTCGACGGCCTGGACATCTCCGAGCACGGGGTCTACGGCTACTCCGAGCAGCTAATCGCCACCGACTACCAGAACGGCAGCGGCAGCAGCATGCCGATACCGGAAGGACGCACCACCCAGGGAACGGCCTCCTAGAGAGAGTCGGCGCAAAACCGCCCGGCCGGCCTCATCCCCGGCCGGGCTCCCCTACCGAGCCCCGGAGTTGCCTCCGGGGCTCCCGGCGCGTCTTGTACAATGCGGATTTTCCGGAGCTAGAGAGCGAGTATGGAACAGAGACTTTTGGCGCAGGGCACCGGCACGAATAACACCATCAACGTATACCCCGACCGGGTGGAGATCAGGACCGGATGGGACAACGAGAACGCCAACTCCCTGGGACTAAAGCAGATCGCGAACGTCTCCATCCGGGGCCTGGTCAACTGCACCCTAACCATCGAGGTCAACGATGGCCGCCGCCTCAACGTCGAGCGCATGGCCCTCCCCGACGCCCGGCAGGTCAAGGCCGCGATCGAAGCCCAAAAACAGAAGGCCGGGCTCTACGAGTAGTTGTTAGCAGTTGTTAACACCCAGTCCGCGGCCGTTCGCTCTCTAGCCTGCGAGCTTACGAGGCCGCTTCCTGCAGCTGCCTCTCCAAGTCCTTGATCTCATCCTTGAAAAGGGCGACAGCTTCGCCAGCGCGTCCTCGATCTTCAAGAGCTTGGGCGCCTACGAACTCCTCGGCGGCGGCGAGCATCTCGGCCTCGTAGATCGGCGGCTATCTTCCTCCAGTTCCTTGAGGGGTCGCGTGCGGAGCCCGCGGGGTTATACCCTGCCCTCTTTGTGGGTTCCCGTCGTATCGCGACAACCACACCTTCGCCGATGTCTACGCCTACGGCGGGTCTGGGCTCGTAACCCACGGAGAGGTATCCGAGACACGCCCTTCCTTTTGATGGTCCCAGTCGACCTCCGTTGGCTTCTCCAGAATCTTTATTACCTCCCCGCCAAGCTTCGTTGTAGGCCCTTCGGCCAGCGCCATAAGATACGTCGAGAAACAAAGCCGTCTCATAAACGCACTTACCTCCCGGTTTGAAGGAACCGATAAAAGTCGGCCGCATTTGTTCAAAGCAGACATTCTCACGCGCCCTTCTTCTCGTCTTTTGGATCGTAGGCACGGGTGACGTCGGTCATCCATCCAGGTGTTCGGCGTACCTTCTCAGTTGCTCTGACCCTTCCCAACCGCGTCGATCTTCGACCGCCAGCTCTCCGAAGTCGCCTTTCTGGATCATATCCGGACGGCCAACGTCGCCACACTTCTGCGTCGGAACCCATTTCGGGATGTCGATCAACGATCCAGCCGCCAGGCGCTCCTCGGAGACGAGTAAACAGGGGAACGCCTTGCCCAGACGCAGCCTTCCGAGAGACTCGTCAACGGTTCTGGATCAACCGTTCCCGGCGCGTCGCGACAGCAATGTCTACGCCCACAGCGGGTCCAGGCTCGCCTACGGATAGATAGAGCACATCCGCCTCTTCGTCGTAGTTCCAGTTCGGAGAGGCGAACGGGACGCCGAGCTTGTCCGGTGCGACCTCCTGCAGCTGCCTCTCAAGGTCCTTGATCTCATCCCGCAGCTTCGCCGCGTACTCGAACTTTAGCTCCTCGGCGGCAACGAGCATCTCGGCCTCGAGATCGGCGATGAGGTTCCGCAGTTCCTCCGGGTCGCGTGGGGCCTCGCGGGCGGCGCCCTTTTTGTCGGTCCTGTAGAGACCCTTCGCCTCGGCCGCGATGAGGATGTCCGAGACGCCCTTTTTGATGGTGCGCGGCTCGATGCCGTTGCGCTGGTTGTAGGCTACCTGGATCTCGCGCCGCCGCTCCGTCTCCCCCAGGGCGGCCTTCATCGCGTCCGTCTCCTTGTCGGCGTACATGATGACCCGCCCTTTGACGTTACGCGCCGCCCGTCCTATCGTCTGGATCAGGGCCCGCTCGCCGCGCAGGAAGCCTTCCTTGTCGGCGTCGAGGATGGCGACGAGGGTGACCTCGGGGAGGTCGAGGCCCTCGCGCAGCAGGTTGATGCCGACGAGCACGTCGAACTCGCCGGTCCTCAATCCCCGGATGATCTGGATGCGGTCCAGCGTCTCTATGTTGGCGTGCATGTAGCGCGCCTTGACGTTGTGCTCCAACAAGTAATCCGTCAGGTCCTCGGCCATCTTGATGGTCAGCGTGGTGACGAGGACCCGCTCACCGTGCTCGACGCGCTTGGCGACCTCGTTGAGGAGGTCGTCTATCTGGTTCTTCGTCGGACGCACCTCGACCTCCGGGTCGACGAGGCCGGTGGGGCGGATGATCTGCTCTACTATCTGCCCGGAGTTCTCAAGCTCCCACGGACCCGGCGTCGCCGAGACGCAGATCATCTGGTTCGTTTTGAGCAGAAACTCCTCCCACTTGAGGGGCCGATTGTCCAGGGCTGAAGGCAGCCGGAAGCCAAACTCCACGAGCGTCGTCTTGCGCGAGCGGTCACCCTTGTACATGCCCGTGATCTGGGAGAGCGTAATGTGCGACTCGTCGATAAAGGTCACGTAGTCGTCCGGGAAGTAGTCGAGCAGCGTGTACGGTGTCGAACCCGGCGGACGCCCGTCGAGATGACGCGAGTAGTTCTCGATGCCGGAGGTAAACCCGAGCTCCCGCATCATCTCCAGGTCGTACATAGTCCGCTGCCGCAGCCGGTACGCCTCCAGAACCTTGCCCTCTTCCTGAAGCTCGCCGACGCGCTCCTCCATCTCCGCCTCGATGTTCGTGATCGCGGCTGTGAGCCTGTCCTCGTCCGTGACGAAGTGGGTGGCCGGATATACGGTGAGCACGTCGAGCTCCCGTAGGACCTCCCCGGTCAGGGAGTCCACCTCCGTCATCCCCTCGACTTCGTCCCCGAAGAAGGAGACCCGGTAGACGGTGTCCTGGTAAGCTGGGTGTACCTCCAGAACGTCGCCCCTGACGCGGAAGGTACCCCGATTGAGCTGGTAGTCGTTCCTCGCGTACTGGATGCGTACCAGGTCCCGCAAGACGTCGTCCAGGTCGTAGAAGCCGCCCTTCTCCAAGAGCACCATCTTCGAGCGGTACTCTTCCGGGCTACCGAGGCCGTAGATAGCCGAGACGCTCGCGACCACAATGACGTCACGCCGCGTGAAGAGGGCGCTCGTGGTGGAGTGCCTGAGACGGTCTATGTCTTCGTTGATCTGGGCGTCCTTCTCGATGAACGTGTCTGTACGGGGGACGTACGCCTCGGGCTGGTAGTAGTCGTAGTACGAGACGAAGTACTCGACGGCGTTGTTCGGAAAGAACTCGGCGAACTCGTTGGCGAGCTGCGCGGCGAGCGTCTTGTTATGCGCGATGACGAGCGCAGGACGCCCGACCTCCTCGATGGCCTTCGCCATCGTGTAGGTCTTGCCGCTCCCGGTAACCCCGAGCAAGGTCTGGGTCCGCATACCGGCCTCGAGGCCGGAGACGAGGCTCTCTATCGCCCGCGGCTGGTCGCCGGTCGGTTGGTACTCGCTGTTTACCCTGAAGTTATTCTTCTGAACGTCTATCTAGATCACTCCCGTACAGCTCTTGGTAGATGTCGCGGGCCTCGGAGACGTCCTCGACGTACTGGCTGGTCTCTTCGAAGGGGATGTCGCGTCCCACCTCGAAGCCCTCTTCGGAGATCCAGGCGTCCACCTGCCCCTCCCCAGAATTATACGCCGCGAGTACCAGCCTCTCATCGCCGTTGTACCGGTCCTGCAGATAATTTAAATACCAGGTCCCCATCCTGATGTTCGTTTTCGGGCCCTGGTAGTCTCCCGCTATGCCGCCACGCTCCGAGATGAAGCGGGCGGTCTCTGGTTGGATCTGCATGAGCCCGTACGCCCCCTGGGAGGACTCAACCTCCGGGTCGAAGCCGCTCTCCGTCCGGATCACCGCCGCGACCAGCGCCGGCTCGACCTCGTGCTCCGCCGCCGCGTCCCGGATGGTCTCCTCGTACTCCAGAGGATGCGTCAACCGCCGCGCGAGATCTGGCGCCTCCAGCAGCAACGGCAGCCCGAGGAGGATGAGGGCCAGGGCGACGAGCACGACCGTCAACCGTTTGCGAAACCTCCGCGAACGCCCATACCTACGGCTCTTTATCCACCTCTCCGCCGCCGGAACCCCTCTCACCCAGCGCCCGGTTCACGAGCGCCCTTGCCTGCTCCCTGAGTTTATCTAGCTCCCCGTCGTTTTCTACCACAACGTCGGCCCGCCGGGCCTTCTCCTCGCCAGAGAGCTGGCGATCCTCTATCGCGCGGCGCTGCTCCTCCCCCATGCCCCGCTCCTCCGCCCACGCCCGGCGCCTCTCGTCGGGCGTCGTAACCGCGACGGTCAGGTCGAACTGCTCGCCGCGCCCGCCCTCGAAGAGGAGCGGTATCTCGGCCACGAAGAGATGAGCCTCAGAGGCAGCGGCGCGCCGCTCCGTCTCCTCGCGCACCCGCGGGTGCAGTATCTCCTCGAGGTCCCCGAGCGCCTTCGCGTCGCCGAAGACCTCCCGGCCCAGGGCCTTGCGGTCTATACCGCTCTCGCCGCGCACCCCTTCCCCGAAGCGCCGCGTGACCGCGTCTATAGTCTCCTCGTCGCCGGCCAGGAGGTCGTGGACGACCTCGTCGGCGGAGACGGTCTCGGCGCCCAGATCGCCCAGAGCCTGCACGAAGGTGCTCTTGCCAGAGGCCAAAGGGCCGGTGACGGCGATCGCCACCGGCCCCCTTTGGCCTCCCCTATGCGGAGAGGTCGAGCCTATCCGTCCCCCAGGTCCAGGTCCTTGAGCTTGTCGAAGGCCCCGGTCCGAAGGCCATCGCCGACCCGGTCCCCGCGGTCCCGGTCGCGGCCACCGCGATCACGGTCGCGGTCCCGATCCCTGTCACGCGAGCCCGAGCCGCGCGGCTCGAAGTCGCGGCGGAACCGGTCCTCACGGCGCGGCCGGTCGCCGCGGTCGCCGCGGTCGCCCTGGTCCTCACGGGCGCCGCTGTCTTCTGTGTCGTCACGGTCACCCCGATCCTCGCGCTCCTCCTTCTTCGGCCTGAGCGAGAGGGAGAGGCGGCGGCGCTTGGCGTCCACGTCTATTATGCGGGCGTCCACCTCGTCGCCGGAGCGCACGATCTCGTCCGGCGTCTCGACGTGATGCTCGGCCAGCTCGGAGATGTGGATAAGGCCCTCGACGCCCTCCGCTACCTCGACGAACGCGCCGAAGGAGACAAGCTTCGTCACGCGGCCCTGGATCTGCTCCCCGACGTTGACCCGCTCGACGATCTCCTGCCACGGGTCCTTCCGGGTCTGCTTGAGGCCGAGCGAGATCCGCTCCCGGTCCCGATCCACCTCCAGCACCTTGACGCTAACCTCCTCGCCGACCTCGACGACCTCGCTCGGATGATCGACGTGGTTCCACGAGAGCTCGCTTATGTGAATGAGCCCGTCTATCCCCTCCAGATCCACGAACGCCCCGAAGTCGACCAGGTTCGAGATGGTGCCCGAGACGATGTCACCCTCCTGGAGCGTCGTGAGGATGCGGTGCCGCTCTTCCTTGCGCTCCTCCTCGAGGACCGCCCGCCTGGAGAGCACCACGTTGTTCCGGCTCCGGTTTAGCTCGATCACCTTGCACTCCAACCTCTGGCCCATGAACGAGTCGAGGTTCCTGACGCGCCGGATGTCGACCAGGCTCGCCGGCAAGAATCCCCTGAGACCGATGTCCAGGATGAGGCCGCCCTTGACCACCTCGATGATCGGGCCCTCGACCGTGCGCTGATCCTGATGGGCCTCCTCGATGCGGTTCCACGCCTTCTCGAAGGCCGCCCGCTTGGCCGAGAGGATCAGACGCCCGTCGGCGTCCTCCTTCTGCAGGACCAGGGCCTCTATGTGCTGCCCGAGCTCCACGATCTCGTGCGGGTCCGCGCCCTTACGGATGGAGAGCTCGTTGGAGGGGATGAGCCCCTCGGATTTGTAACCTATGTCGACGAGGACCTCGTCCTTGTCGATGCGAACGACGTCACCCTCGACGATGTCGCCGTCCTTGAAGTCGATGAGGACTGATTCGTCTATGGGGACGATCTCCCCATTCTCCTCTTTGAAAAAGTCCCTCATCGTTAGCGCACGAGACGCGCTCTCAGTGGTATTCGCCATGTAGCAGTTGCTTTCCTTCTCTTCGTTGCTTGTCAGAAAGATTATACAAGAAACGCGAGGACAAAAATCCTCGCAGGTCTTTGATGCTAATTCTACCTCATCTAGCCGACCACGGGCGCACGCGCCCCCACCTCTCTCCGACCTTTACTTCGACCTCCAGAGGAGGATGCAGATCGTAGGCCGCCACCATCCTCTCCGCCGCGAGCTCAGCCACCTCGTCCACGCGCTCCTCGTCGACGTCGAAGACGAGTTCGTCGTGTACCTGCATCAGCATGTCCGTGCCGAGAGAGCGGAGCCGCGGCTGGAGATCGACCATCGCCACCTTGATGATGTCCGCCGCCGTCCCCTGCACCCGCGCGTTGAACGCGATACGCTCCCCAAGCTTGCGGACGTTCTTGTTCGAATTCCTCAGCTCCGGCACGTACCTGCGCCGTCCGAAGAGCGTCGTCGCATACCCGAGCTCCTCCGCCTCCTCCAGCGTGCTCTGCATGAACTGCGTCACCTTCGGGTAGCGCTCCAGGTAGCGCTTGATGTACCGCTCCGCCTCCGCCGGATGCACGTTCCCCAACCGCGTCGCCAGCCCGAAGCCCGAGATGCCGTACAGGATGCCGAAGTTGACCATCTTCGCCCGGCGCCGGAGTTCTGGCGTCACGCTCTCCGGCCTGACGTCGAAGACCTCCGCGGCCGTGCGGGTGTGGACGTCCTCACCTCCCGTGAACGCCTCCACGAGCGCCGGCTCCCCGGTCATGTGCGCGAGTATCCTCAGCTCTATCTGCGAGTAGTCGGCGACCACGAGCCTGCGGCCCGGCGAGGCGGTGAAGGCGTCCCGGATGCGGGCGCCCATCTCGGTGCGGATCGGGATGTTCTGCAAGTTCGGCGAGTCGCTGGAGAGGCGTCCCGTCGCGGTCGTCGTCTGGTTGAGCGTGCTGTGGATGCGGCCGTCTTCCCCGATCAGCTTGACCAGGCCGTCTATGTACGTGCCCTTGAGCTTCGCCAGCTCGCGGTAGGCGGTGATCCTATCCGCTATCGGGTGCTCGATGGCGAGCTGCTGCAAGACCTTGGCGTCGGTCGAGTAGCCGGTCTTGGTCTTGCGGACCGGCGGGATGCTCATCTCCTCGAAGAGGACCTCTCCGAGCTGCTTGGGGGAGCCGATGTTGAAGGGATGTCCGACCTCCTCGAAGATACGGGCCTCCAACTCCTCGATCCGCCCCTCTATCTCCCCTCCGACCTCTTCGAGCGTCGAGACGTCGACCGGCATCCCGATCCCCTCTATCTCCCCCAACACGTCCGCGAGCGGCAGTTCCACGTCGTAGTAGAGCCTTGCGAGACCCATCTCCTCCAGCTCCTCGTTGAGCTTCGGCGAGAGCGCGTGGATCAAAGCGGCCCGCCGGGCCGCCTCCCGGACGCCGAGATCGTCGTGCCGGACCTCGACCTCCGCCATCCCCCGCTGAGGCTCCCCGGCCAGAGCTTCGAGCTCGTAACTCCCCAGCCCCGGCTTTATGAGGTACCCCGCGAGGTACGTGTCGAAGCTCGCCCCCCGCACCCCGAGCTTCTTGGCGTCGTGTACCTTGAGGGGATGCTCGGAAACCCCGTCCGCAAGCCGCACCTCGTCTTCGGCAACGGCGACGCACCAGCGCCCGTCTCCGACCGGGGCCGCGGCAACCGGCTCGAAGGAGAGCTCGACGGGCTCTCCGGAGACGCGCACCTCCAGCCTCTCCAGGGGCGGGAGCTGCTCGCCGCCTACGACCGGCAGCTCGGCGAAGCGAGGCTCCAGGCTCCGGAACTCGTAACGACGCAGGATCTCACGGCTCTCCGGCGCTATCCCCTCGAACCTCAACGCCTCCGCGTCGAACTCCACCGGAGCGTCGAAGCGCATCCTCGCCAACTCCAGGGACAGAAACGCGTTCTCCCGGTCCTCCTCGAGCTTCTTGCGCGTCCCCTTCGCCTTGACCTTTTCCAGGTTCTCGTACAGGTTCTCGACGGTACCGAACTCTTTGAGGAGGTTCGCGGCGCCCTTGGGGCCGATGCCCTTTACGCCGGGGATGTTATCCGAGGGATCGCCGACCAGGGCCTTGTAGTCGGGAATCTGCTCCGGCGTCACGCCGTACTCCTCGATGACCTCCTCGCGCCCGTACTCCTTCGTCTCCGAGACGCCGCGCGTCGTCCTCAAGACCTTCACCTCACCGTCCACGAGCTGCATCGCGTCCTGGTCGCCGGTCACGATCTTGAGCTGCACGTCCTCGGGGATGCGCTTGCTAAGAGTCGCGAGCACGTCATCGGCCTCGAAGCCCTCGGCCCTCATCGCCGGTATATTCATGGCCTCTAGGATCTGGTCGAGGTGGTCGAGCTGCACCTTGAGCTCCTCGGGCATCGCGGTGCGCTGCGCCTTGTACTCCGGGTAGATCTCCATCCGGAACGCGGGCTTCCCACTGTCCCACACCACCCCGAGCCCGACCTCTTCGTCGTTCTCGCCGAGCAGCTTCAAGACCATGCTCGTGAAGCCGTAAAGAGCGTTGGTCGGCAGACCACTCGTCGTCGCGATGCTCTGCGGCAGCGCGTAGAACGCCCGGTAGAGCAGAGAGAAACCATCGATGAGGTAGACACGCATTCGTACCTAGTATACCGGACACTCGCGCACAAAAACCCCGGAGAGCCATCCGCCGCGAGGATTGGCCCCGCGTCCACTCGAACGCCATTACACCCGGATTTAATGAGGAGTTTACGCGAGTGAAACCTCAAAGGGCGAAGCGATGCTTAACATGGGTGCGGTTACGAGAGGCGAGAAGGGAGAGCACGTGGCGAAAGAGCCGGACGTGGTGCGGATCAAGAGGGAAAAGCGTGAACGGCGGGTGGATCCAGCCCCGGCCGGCATGACGAGGAGGCGCTTTCTGACCTTCCTCGGGGCCGGCTCCGCGGCCCTGACCGCCGGGAGCACCGGCGTCCTTAGCACGGGCCAGGAAGGAGGCGGGGTAAGAAGCGCGGCTGCTGCGGCCGCCCAGACGTCTGGCGGCGGGGCAGAGGCCTTCTTCACGCCGATAGAACCAACCGACGAGGACGACCTGATCCTGCCCGAGGGCTTCAGGTACGACGTCGTACGCAAGTGGGGCGACCAGATCACCGAAGACGCCCCCTACGGCTACAACAACGACTACGTAGCCTACTTCCCCATAGACGCTCTCAACGGCGGCCAGAGCAGCCAGGACGGCATTCTGTGGGTCAACCACGAGTACGCGGACCCCAAGTGGGTCTCGGAATACCAGGACGGGGAAAAGACCCCCGAGCAGATCGCCGAGGAGAAGGCAGCGGTGGGAGGCTCGGTCTTCCGGATCCAAAAGAGTGGCGACAACTGGGAGTTCGTCGAGGACGACCAGTACAACCGCCGGATAGACGCGACGACCCCCATGGACCTCACCGGCCCGGCGGCGGGTTCGGAAGAGATGGAGGGGGCGGACGAGGTCATAGGCACGCTCGCCAACTGCGGCGGGGGGGTAACCCCCTGGAACACCGTCCTCACCTGCGAGGAGAACTTTCAGGATTACTATGGCGCGAGCTCGGACGCCACCGAGACCTCCAGGTACCGCTGGAACGATGACTCCGACAACGCCCAGCCCCCCGAGCACTACGGGTGGATCGCGGAGATAGACCCCTTCGATCCCGAGTCAAAGCCCCGCAAGCACACCTGGCTCGGCAGGCTCCGGCACGAGAACGCCGCCGTCACCCTCTCCGAGTCTGGAAAGGTCGTCGTGTACACGGGGCACGATCAGGAGGACCAGCGCATCTACAAGTTCGTCTCCACGGGCACCTACGACCCCGGCAATCGTGAGGCGAACTTAGATCTGCTAACCGACGGGATGCTCTACGTCGCCAACTTCTCCAACGGCCGCTGGGTCGCCCTCGACTATGAGAACAACCCCATCTTTAGCGACAACGGTTTCACCAGCCAGGCCGACGTCCTGGTACGCGCCCCCGAGGCAGTCGCCATCCAGGAAGGCGAGGATGAGGAAGACGTCATCGGAACACCGCTTGACCGCTGCGAGGACATAGAGGTCGCCAGCGACGGCACCGTCTACGCCGCCCTCACCAACAACGCGAAGCACGGCAACTTCTACGGGCAAATACTCCGGATTACCGAAGCCGGCAACGACCCCACTGCCGAGGAGTTCGCCTTCGAAGTCTTCGCCGCCGGCGGCCCTCAGACCGGCTTCGCCAGCCCCGACAACCTCGCCTTCGACCGCAACGACAACCTCTGGATCGTCACCGACATGTCCTCGGACAAGCTAAACGAGGGTATCTACGAGACCTTCAAAAATAACGGGGCGTTCTTCATGCCCGCGGGAACCGCGGGAATTGGAGGGGATGTCTTCCAGTTTGCCAGTGGCCCCGTCCAGAGCGAGCTCACCGGCCCCTTCTTTACCCCCGACGGCAGTACCCTCTTCCTCGCCGTCCAGCACCCCGGCGAGGAGACCAAAGACACGAACGAGCCGACCAGCACCTGGCCCGACGGCGACATCCCCCGCCCCGCCGTCGTCGCCATAACCGGCTTCGCTTAGAGGCACAAACGAGAAGGAGATGCCCGTGAGAGGGCACGCGCGGATAGTCGTCGTATTGCTCATCGCCGCAGTGGCTGCCCTACCAGCCTCCGTCGCGCTAGCGCAGCAACCGGAGGCGACGCTCGAAGGCCGGGCGGTGCTGCCCGCGGACACGTTCGCCGAAGGGCCACCATCAGGCACCAAGCTCGAAGAAGAGACCAAGGGCGGTCGCACGCCGCCCTTCGAGAGTCAGCCGGTCGGCGGTATCTCGGCGGTGCTGGAAGCCGGAAACGGAGAGTTCCAGGCGATGCCTGACAACGGCTTCGGCAAGAAGGGCAACTCCTCGGACTTCCAGCTGCGCACCTACCGCATCAGCCCAGACTTCGAGACCGCCAACGGGGGAAGCGGGGAGATCTCGGTCGGGGAGTTCGTGCAACTGCGCGACCCGAACGGTTACGTCCCCTTCGAGATCACGAACGAGGACTCGGAAGACCGGCTCCTGACCGGCGCCGACTTCGACGTCGAGGCGGTGCGCCGGGACCCCCGGGGCGACCTCTGGTTCGGCGAAGAGTTCGGTCCGTTCCTGCTGCACACCGACGCGACGGGCCGCGTGCTGGAAGCCCCGATACCGCTGCCCAACGTGAAGTCACCCGAGAACCCGACCCTCGAGACCGGGGAGGAGCCGAACCTGGCGACCAGCAAGGGCTTCGAGGGGATGGCGATCTCCGAGGACGGCACCACCCTCTACCCGATGCTCGAAGGGGCTCTGGAGGACGACCAGGAAGCGAGCAGGCGCTACGTCTACGAGTTCGACCTGGGGAGCAAGAGCTACACCGGGGAGCGGTGGCAGTATCGCGTCGAGGCTCCCGACAACTCCATCGGGGACTTCACGGCGCTCGGCGGCAGTCGCTTCCTCGTGATCGAACGTGACAACGAGCAGGGAGAGGAGGCAGGCTTCAAGAAGGTCTACGAGGTGGATCTTGGGAGCACCAATACCGGCGGGTTCCTCGCAAAACGGGAAGTGCTCGACCTGCTCTCGATCCGGGACCCGTACCGCATCTCCGAGCCGGGCCGCGAGGGCGATATCGGCCTCGGCGACCCCTTCTCTTTCCCCTTCCAGACCATCGAGAGCGTTCTGCCGCTCGGGGACGGGCGGTTGCTCTTGCTGAACGACAACAACTACCCCTTGAGCGCGGGCCGCAACCCCGACCAGCCCGACGACACCGAGGCGATAATCGTGCGCACCGGCGCCCTTTCACCCTCCCCGACCGAGATGCCCGGCACCGGCGGACCTCCACTCCTGGTCCTGATCGGTCCCGTGCTGGCGATCGTAGGGGCCGCGTGGGTGATCGTTCTCGCGGTCGCCGTTCGGCGGTCTCCGTAACGGTAGCGTCCGGTCGCGCGTACCGGACGAGGCCGGAGAAGATAGAATAGATTTCCCGTGAGAACCATCCGGACAAGAGTTCGTGAGGTTTCCGAAGCCGGGGACCGTGGCTTCCTCTGTACGTCTTTCTCTTGCTCTTTCTCTCGGTGGCCTCGCGTGGGTTATGTATCCGGAGAGGCCCGCGGAGATGCAGGCCGAGGATCAGGTAATACTCGGAGAAGAGGAGTTGATCGAGTTGAGTACCCGGGAGGGTGGAGAGGCGATCGAGGTGCCCGCCAAGGTCGACACGGGCGCGGGCTACTCTTCGATAGACGAGGACCGGCAGCGGAGGACCTTGGCATAGACCTCGACGATCCGGAAGACGAGGTAGAGATCGAGCCGGCCAACGGCGAGGAGGAACGCTCGCTAGTTCGAGTCCGCATCCGGATCGCGGGAGAAACCTTGAACACCCGCGTCACGGTGACCGACCGCGGCGAGCTCTCCAAGGACGTGCTCCTGGGCAGCCGAGATCTCGACGGGTTCTTGATCAAGCCGAACGTAGAACGGCTCACCTCCTCGGGCGGTCCGAGACCGTAGCCTCCAGCCACGGGCAACGCCCCCGAGACGGGCGACGGCCCTTACCGGCCGAACAGCCTGCGCCAGAAACCCTTGTTGCGCTCACGTTCGAGGTCCGCTTCGAGCTCTTGGGCTCGCGCTCTCTCCGTCTCGCGGCGCTCCCTCTCCTCCTCAAGCTCCTTCGACAGCCTCTCCCGATCCTCGCGCGCGCCGATCGCGGTCCTCTCCGCACTCTCCAGGAGGTCTTCGATGCCCCGGATCTTCTGCCGGTGATCCCGCCTTTTGCCCTCCAGCTCTTCTAGCTCTTGGAGGGCCTCCCGGTGCAGCTCCGACTGCCGCAGTACGAACCACTGGTAGAACCCGGCGACGATAGCCGTATGCTCCCCGACGACGTCGTCGAGCTTCACCTTGCCCTCCAACGTATCGAGGTACTCGCGCCCCTTCTCGGACCAGTGCTCCCACTCTTCGAGCTTCGCTACGTCGAGCCTGATGGCGCTCTCGACCTCCACCCCGCTCCCTATCCTGCCGAAGTTCAACTCGGCCAGGGCGAACGGGAGCCCTTTGTGGAGCATGTAGACGAGCAGATCCTCTATAAAACGCGGAAGAGCCGGAGCTCCAACCTCCTTTTCCCACCGGGCCTGATACTCCTCGGAGAAACCCGTATCCTCGTACAGACCGTCCCGCAAGGTGTCGATGTGGTCCAGCAGTGTCGTCGCCCCCGCGAGGTAGTTGTGGAAGAGGCGGATGACGTCGTCGATGAACAGGTCGAACCTGTCGCGAGTCCTCTCCTCCCACAGCTTCAGAAAGACCATCGGCTGCTCGAACTCGTCGAGTATGTGCTTCAAGTTCAGGTAGTTGGCGTCGAAGACGAAGTAGCTCTTCTCGAGGAGGTTCATCCTGCTGTGGAGCCGGTAACCCTCGCTTGCCTCGATCTCGCGCTCTATCTTACGCAGCTCCTCCCCGAGCTGCCGCCGCTGCCGGTCCCGCTCCTCGAGAAGGTTCACCCCAGGATAGACCTGATAACCCTCGTCGGGTACGACCTCACGGTCTCGCCGTTGCAACTCCCCCCCGTCCTGCCGCGTCTCCGCTTCTTCTCTATCTCGATCCGTAGCCACTAAAGTCGCTCCCGCGTGAGGTTTCAGGCAAAGAGAGCCAGCTTCTCACCGATTCTCCCGCAGCGAAGAAAACTGTAACAGGTTTTGGAAACCGGGTTGAATCTCGCCCAGATAAGCCTCGCGTACCTTCGGGTTCTGCCGGAGCTTCTCTGCCGGAGCGGCGTTGACGATCGCCCCGGTCTCCAAGACGTAGCCATGGGTAGCTATCTCCAGGCTTTTTTGATCATGCCGTGAGCCGGGACGCCCTGTATCTCCTCGTTCCGGAAGACTATCCTCCCCCCTCGGGGGCAATATCCCGTGTATGGAGCGCAGAGTGGTCTTTTTCCCAGCCCCATCCGGGCCGATGAGCGTAACGACCTCGCTCTCCCAAACCACTGCTAAATCCCGGTTATTGTCGCGCCCGCTTCTCCCTGCCAACAGAACAGGCGCAAGTATAGCCATGGTATAATTCCGGGTCTCTTGCGCCGGAGTGGCGGAATCGGTAGACGCGCCGGACTCAAAATCCGGTGAGGGCAACCTCGTGTGGGTTCGAGTCCCACCTCCGGCATAAGCTAAAATACCTGCAAAATACAATAAAATCTGCCCCAAGAAGGGAGGCCCCGACGCGAGGATCGGGGCCAATGGCAGCAGTAGGGCAGCAGTAGCTTAGGATAAGGCATCATCCATTGCACCGGCGGCAGCATCGCCCATGTTGGGGAGCACGTGCGAGTAGGTGTCGAGGGTAATCGCAATAGTAGCGTGCCCCAGCATCTCGGACACTATCTTAGGGTTCACGTTCTTGGACAGGAGCACCGTGGCGCACGTGTGGCGTAGGTCGTGAAACCTTACCTCCGGCAGCCCGGCGCGTTTCAGTAGCAGCTTGAACCGACGCCCCACGCGGTAGCGATCCAAGGGCTCGCCGGTCTCGGAGGCGAACACGAGCCCCTGCGTCCCGTTCCCTTCCGCCGTCTCCCCCAACTGGCGCTTACGGTGGCTTCTGAGGGCGTCTATGGCCTTCTGGGGAAGCGTAATGCTACGGGGAAGGGGAGGCGGAGGGGACCGCGTTGTTATGAAGGACATTCAGTCGTCTTTGAAGGACGACTGCGAGGGGCTCTGGGAATGCCCCGAACACATCGTGCGGCAACCGACGAACTATCCCTGAGCGATCTTGGTAGGGTGTACCCCTGCTGCAGGGCGACGATCCCGAGGAGAGGAGATCATCTTGGCATCCGAAGCGGCGCTTAGGGGAGCGGGGCGGTTGACGGACGTTCCCGGCCTCAGGGTCGGCCACGCGCAAGACCCCGAGGGGATTACCGGCTGCACGGTGGTGCTCTGCGAGGGCGGGTTCACCGCTGCGGGGGACGTCCGGGGCGGGGGGCCGGGCACCCGAGAGACCGACCTCTTGCACCCGGACGTCCTGGTCCAGGAGGCCCACGCCGTCCTGCTCGGCGGGGGAAGCGCCTTCGGGCTGGCCGCCGCCGAGGGCGTGATGGCCCACCTGCGGGACCGGGGAGTGGGTATCGACACGCACGTGGCGCGGGTGCCTATAGTGCCCGCGGCGGTGATGTTCGACCTCCCGATAGGGCGATCCGATGCGTACCCGACCCCCGCCATGGGCCGAGAAGCGGCCGAGGAAGCGGCGACGGACTTCGAGGAGGGGTCAGTGGGGGCCGGGATGGGGGCGACGGTAGGGAAGTTCGCCGGGCTGGAGCTGGCCACCAAGTCGGGGGTCGGGACGGCCTCCGTAAGAGTCGGGGACCTGGTGGTGGAGGCCCTGGCCGCGGTAAACGCCTACGGGCAGGTGGTAGACGAAGACGGGAGCGTGCTGGCCGGCGCCCGGAGCTCGGGAGGCGGGTGGCTCGACGTGCGGGAAGTCCTCCGGGCCTCTCCGCCAGAGGCAAGGCCCATCGAGAACACATCGCTGGCCGTGGTGGGGACCAATGCCAGGCTGACCAAAGCCCAGGTAAAGCGGGTGGCGATGATGGCCCAGGACGGGCTGGCTCGCTCGATCTTCCCGATGCACACCCTCTTCGACGGGGATTCGGTGTTCGCCCTGGCCTCCGGCCAGGTGGAAGCAGAACCCTCGATCGTGGGGGCTTGGGCGGCCGACGCCGTGGCCGAGGCGGTGCGGCGGGCGGTGCTCCTGGCCGAGGGTGCTGGGGGCATCCCTGCGCTCCGTGAACTCCGAGGCTCATGAGCACAGCAGACCGAGGAAGTCATGAACGCTTCTTCTAAGAGACCGGAGGGTCCGTACAAGCACCCGCACTACCTCGTAGCACACGAATCTACCCCCGGTACTCCCCATGGGCGGGCAGTACCAGGGTAGAAAGAGTGAGTGCGTGCAGGGGCCATGGATCATTGCGAAGGCGCGCACGCCTATTTCGCTACCCTCCCGCCGTCGGAGAGGTCGGGGGACGCGACGGACCTACACACCCATGCCTACTCCGCGCGCTCCCGCAGCGCCCGCCACGCTCGGCTCAGGTCCCCGCCGGGACGCAACGCCTCGCTGAGGACCACGAACGCGTTCGTCGCGCCGCCGGAGGCGACGAGCATGCGCCGCGCTCCCGCGACACCGCGCCATCTCGCGTAGGCCGGGATCGCGAGGCCGACTAGCACAGTCCCGATCGTCCCGGCGGCGTACATCGCCGCGCGCGCCGCGGGCGAAGCCGCCCTAAGCGAGGCGGGGTCGACGCGGGCGCTAAGGAGAGGGAGGTGAGAGAAAAAGAAGCGCGCCCCCGGCGGGTAGAGCCGCGGGTGGCTCGTGCCGTGCAGGCCGTACCCGGTGAAGCGGATGCCCAAAGCGCGCCCGACGAGCCAGTGGGAGAAGGCGTGCTCAGAGAAGTACGCCAGCAGCCGGCTGGCGACCATCCAGCGTGTGCCGCGGGCCCCTTCCCGGCCGGCGTACCAAGCGAGCGCGGCCGCGCCGAGCAGCCCGACGATCTGTAAGGCATTGCCCTGGGCGACGGAGAGGGTGCGCCAGGGGGTGACGCGCTTGCGGGTAGGCATACGTACTCCTTCGTGCCGGTGACCGGTGGCATGTGTACACACAGGGGCAGCCACGCCCCGACTCTGACATACCCTCATCCGGTCGGGAACAAAAGTTCCGCCGATGGGCGAACGGCGATCCCCGGCCTAAGCGCTGTCGGGGGTCTCCCCGACCGCCCCAGAAGGGTGCTGTGGCCACTGCTACTCTGACTTGCGTAAAGTGATTCTAAGCGCCGCGAGGATCACCGGGTAGGGATAGGGCCACGTAAAACACCGCGTTGGTTTGAAGGAAGTTTTAGCCGCATTGAAGGGGTAAGGCCAGGGGCGGGAAGATAGCCGAGCTGGTCGAGGACTTCGACGAAAACCTCGACCGCGCGGTCCCCTTCGACTACTCGGCCAGTCTAAGCGCTGCCATGGACCTGCACGGCATCAGCGCCCCCCACACGGCTTGGGCCGTGTTCTGGAAAAGGGAGCAGGCCCTCACGAACCTGCGCGACCGGCTCTAAGCCGGTCAAGCTTAGCAGGCCAAGGCAAAGTGCAGGAGGATCTCCCCCATGCCTTTCTTTAGCGAAAATCCGCGGGTTTCGAGGGAATGGAAGAGGCCCAGGGTTTCCCGGGCCTCTAGGTAGGTATGAGGGTCTAGGGTTTTTACCGGCCGCGTCGCAGCACCGCGGCCCCAAGGATGCCACTGCCTACGATTAGGGTGACGATCGGCAGCAAGAGCGGGGTCCCGCCGGTGGCGGGCAGCTGACCTCCACCCGGAGCAGTGGTGGTACCCCCGCTCACGGGGGCCGGTTGTATGCTGGTCACGTTGAAGGCGAGGGGGTCTATCCCGGGTACCCGTACGCCTTCGATGGTTACCCTTTGGCCCGCGAAGGCCCCCAGGTCCACGAAGCCGCTTATCAGTGTGTAGGTAGTACCGGTCGCTTCGTCGGTCAAAGGATAGAGAGGCTCGGGGTCTTGGCCTTGAAAGAAGGGCTGCCCGAGCACGCCGGTCGCGGTGAGCGTCGTTGGCCCCGGCTGCTGGGCCAACGCCGGCAGCGCGGCTGCCGCCGTAAGCGCCGCCAAGACCGCGGCCACCGTCAGGATCGAGATGATGCGCCTCAATGGATTACCTCCTTTTTCGAGCGCCCCATCGAGGAGACGTTCTCTTGCCGGGTACGGTACGACCCTATCCGGGAATTCGGGAGAGGGCAAGATACTATTGCCAAGGCCGTACTTCGCGGCGTCTAACAAGACGCATGCCCTGCCTCCTTTCTTTGGGGGAAGCTTTCTCGCCACTCGGGGACCGTCGGGCGACCGTA